>JAQYWC010000081.1 GCA_030145245.1 Desulfobacterium sp. | reverse complement strand
TGCTGTGGTCTTGGGCGCTGCTTTTTTTGGCGCTGCTTTTTTTGTTTCTTTCGGGTTTCCCGGAGCGCTTTCCTTGGTGGTTACCGGTGTTGTCTTTATCTGCTTTTTTGTTGCAGCGGCGGTGCTTGCTGTGGTTGCTTTCTTCACGGTCTTTTTCTTGGCAGCAGTGGTTTTTGCTTTTGTGGTGGTTTTCTTTTTTGCAGCCATATTTCCCCTTTAATTATTTTTTTTTTTTAAGTGTTGTCGAGCGCACAATCCAACCCGATTGAAAAAACTGCTTAACACATATATAATTCAGGTTATTTTGTAAATACTTTGTTGACGGATCGAAATTACGAACCGTCGTCCATGGAGGATACCGTGCCTGATAAGCTTCAAATACTTGTTGATAAGATCAAGAGATATAAAAACCTTGCCGTCGCTTTTTCCGGGGGCGTTGACAGTTCATTCCTGGCTGCCGTGGCTAAGGATAGCTGCGATTCCGTGGTGGCCATCACGGTGAAATCGGAATTTCAATCCCAAAAAGAGGCGGACAATGCCGTTCGCATGGCCGAAACGATCGGAATTCGCCATGTGGTTGTGACGGCCAGGGTGCTTGCGGACCCAGAGGTTGTTCAAAACACGAATGAACGGTGTTATTTTTGTAAAAAGGCGATCTTTTCCCTATTGAAGGATAAAGCTGAAGCGCTTGGTTTTGAAACCATTGCCCACGGCGCAAACCTGGATGATCTGTCTGATTACCGGCCGGGTTTCAGAGCGGCCCGTGAGATGGGCGTGGTGGCCCCCCTGATCGAGGCTGAACTGACCAAGTCGGAGATCCGGGACTGCTCCAGAGCAATGGGGCTGGAGACCTGGAACATGGATGCCCAGTCCTGCCTTGCCACCCGGGTTCCCTATGGGGAGGGCATTACCATGGAGAAGTTGACCATGGTTGAAAACGGGGAGAGAGCGCTGTATGACCTTGGATTTACAAGGGTGCGGGTCCGTTGCCATGGGGATATGGCCAGGATAGAGCTTGACCCCGGATCCGTGGATCGACTCCTGGACAAAGAGCTGCGCCAAACCGTGGTTGAGGCAATGAAGCAGGCGGGCTTTAAATATGTTGCCGTGGATCTCGAAGGGTATGTCTCCGGCAGCATGAACCGCTCCCTGTGACGCCTGTATTGAGCCCGGGGGTAAATAAATCATCTGCTTTACAATTGAATTTGTTGCTGGTAATAAATAGTTGTCTGATAACATAGTTCGTTGAAGCATACATAGGCCCCAGTGATGAAAAGGATTCTGAGATGGATTTGAGTGTTGCTGAGTGTGGAAGTAGTCCCGAAGCTTGCCAGGACGGTTGTTCTTCTATCTATAAAACCATTGTTGAAAATGACAGGACGGTGACCTGCATCGTCCAGGAGTGGAAGATTGTCTTTATCAACAAGGCCGCGGGTGATGCCCTTGGGTATGATCCTGCCCTTCTCATAAACAGGCGGTTCCTGGAACTCGTATTTCCCGATGATGCCGAAGTTGTCGCCTCCACCCATGAAAAGCGTCTCAACAGCAATGGGGAGATGGACACACACCGGTTAAGGGTCGTTCACAGGGATGGCCGTTCCCTGTGGTTTGAGGTTAAAGATGTTGAGATCGTCTGGAACGAAAAGCCGGCAACCCTCTTTTATTTAAGGAACATCACAGCCCAGAAACGCGCCAAAAAAGAGGTCCGGCGTTACCGTGACACCCTTGAGAACCTGGTTCAGCGGAGAACCGCGGAACTGACGGTGGCCAACCACCAGTTGAAAAAAGAGATCGATGCCAGGCAGATCTCGGCCTCTGCCCTTAGAAAGAGTGAGGAGAAATACAGAAAGATCCTCGAAGGGATCAAGGAGGGGTACTTTGAGGTGGACCTGACCGGTAACCTCACCTTTTTCAATGATGCCCTGTGCGCCATGTCAGGTTTTTCCCCTGGGGATCTCATGGGGAAAAACAACCTGTCATTTGCAACGAAAAAGAGCGCCAAGCAGCTGTTTAACACATTCAGCGAGATCTTTTCCACGGGTCAGTCCGCTGACATTGCCGACTATGAGATGTGCAGGCTCGACGGAAGCCGGGGGACCCTTGAGCTTTCGGCATATCTTATGAGGGATGAGGAGGGCGGTCCCATTGGGTTCCGTGGGTTTGCAAGGGATGTTACCGAACGGAAACGGGCCGAGGACGCGCTCCAGCGGGCCCATGACGAGCTGGAAAAACGGGTGGAAGACCGGACCCGGGAACTTCAGAAGGCAATGGAACTCTCCAAGGAGTCGGTCAAGGTTAAAAATGAGTTCCTGGCAAACATGAGCCATGAGATCAGGACTCCCATGAACGCGATCATCGGGATGAGCGATCTGCTTCTTGACACCGTGATGACCCGCAAGCAGCGTGAACATTTGAACATCATTCGCTCCTCCTCACGCTCACTTTTGGAGTTGATCAACGATATCCTCGACTTTTCCAAGATAGAGGCGGGAAAGCTTGATTTTGAATCCATTCCTTTTCTTCTCTCCGATGTGGTTGAAGAAGTGTCGGACATGTTTCTTGAGAAGACACGGTTGAAGAACATTGAGTTTGTCCTGGATATTGCCCAGGGTGTGCCCGGGGAGCTCAAGGGCGACCCGTTTCGGTTAAAGCAGGTTCTTGTCAACCTGGTCAGCAATGCCGTGAAGTTTACCCACAAGGGAGAGATACGGATCAAGGTGTCCAACCTGGGGCCAAGGGGGCAGGGGGGCGAGCTTCTGTTTGCGGTTCATGACTCGGGCATCGGCATCAGCCGGGAACTTTTGCATAACAACGGCGCACCTCTTTTGGAAACCTTTGCCCAGGCAGACGGCTCAACCACGCGGAAGTACGGGGGTACAGGACTTGGTCTTGCCATCTGCAACAGGATCGTGGGCATGATGGACGGAAAGATATTTGTCGAAAGCCAGGAGGGGCAGGGGAGTGTCTTCAAGTTTACGGCAATCTTCAAAGACAGCTCTGCCGGCCTTGTGCCAAGGCAGGTGCTTCCCCCCAATCTCTTGAGAACAACTGCCCTGGTTGTGGAATCCAACGCCTCAACATCCATGGTGATGAAGCGGCAGCTCGAAGGATTTGGCTTCAGGACCGTTGCCGTGGACTCAGGCACCCGGGCCATGGAGGTCCTGGACGGGGAGAACGGCCATCAGGTGGGCATCGCCTTTGTCGATATGAAGCTCTATGACATGGACGGCCTGGATCTGGTCACCCGGCTCAAGGCTGGGAGGGAAGTCAGCAACAGGTTCCCCATGGTTGTTATCGGCTCCAACGGATCCAGTGACGAGATCAGGACGGTCAGGGAATTGGGGATAGAGAGCTATCTCATGAAGCCGGTCAAACAGTCGACCCTCTTTGATACGGTGATGGAGATCTTTGGGTATCGCCAGGCCGGCAAATCCCAGGCCGGCAAATCCTGTGGTGTCAACAACGAAGAGTTCCAGGGAATGAGGGTGCTGCTTGTGGAGGACAACATCATCAATCAGATGGTCGCCACCGAGATTCTCAAGGATGTCGGCATTGAAATATTTACCGCTCAAAACGGGCTGGAGGCCCTTGAGACCCTGATGACCACCGAGGTAGATGCCGTGCTCATGGATGTGCAGATGCCTGAAATGGATGGGCTCGAGGCCGCATCCGCCATCCGGAACAGCCTGGAGCTGAAACATCTTCCCATCATTGCCATGACTGCCCATGCCATGTACGGAGACCGGGAAAAGTGCCTTGCCTCGGGCATGAACGATTATGTGCCCAAGCCCATCAATAGAAATGAACTTTTTTCGGTGTTGAGAAAAAACGTGTTCCTGGAAGGGAAGGGTGATGGGAAAATTTCCTACAGCAAGAGGGAAGTCGAGAAAAGCAGGGCCTATTCCCTTCCGGGTATTGACATTGATGGGGGGCTCCAGCGGGTGGGAGGGGCCTGGGAGGTCTATGTGGGCATCCTGGGTAAGTTTTGTCAGGTCTATAAAGATTTTTCCAGGCAGATACAGCAATTGGTCGGGGAAGATGATTTTGCCAATGCCCGTATCCAGGCCCATTCGTTAAAAGGCGCTGCAGGAAATGTTGCTGCAGAAGAGCTCAGGCTTGGTGCAAAAAAGTTGGAGGACGCCTGTTCTGAGAAGGATTCCCATGCCGTAGCCAAGGTGCTTCCCATGATTGAAACAGCCTTTGATATGGTGGTGAATTCCTTTGAAAAGATGGAAGATAAACAGGGTGGCCAGGAAAAACCGCCTTGCCGGGAGATAGGTGTTGATGAGGTGATCCAGGTGATCAATGGCATGGAAAGCAGTCTCCGGGAATCCGATCCTGTGGAGGCTCAGTCCTGCATGGAACGATTGAACGGTCTGCTTGATGCAGGGGAGGGGATGAACGGAATGGGGCAGCTTCTGTCAACCCTTGGGGGAACGGTCGGGGATTATGATTTTGATGAGGCCCTCACGGTGCTGACAAAGGTTGCTGTCAAGGTTGAAGATATGAGGGCCCGTCAAAAGCTGTTCCAGGGATGACTAACCTACGATCTCCATGCTGTTGAAAAAGTAGCCGATCTCAAAGGCTGCTGTTTCAGGGGCATCGGAACCGTGGACAACATTTTGCTCAATGTCTGTGGCAAAATCCCGTCGAATGGTTCCCTCGTCAGCCTCTTTAAAATTGGTGGCTCCCATGAGCTTGCGGTTCCTGGCAATGACATCCTCACCCTCAAGAACCATTACCACAATGGGACCCGATGTCATGAAGTCTGTAAGGCTGTTGAAAAAAGGACGCTCTTTATGGACCGCATAAAATCCTTCTGCCTGCTTCTGGGTCAGCTGCATCATCTTTATGGCTGCAACGGTGATTCCCTGGTCCTGAAACCGCTTGATCACTTCGCCAATGAGATTTTTTTTCACACCGTCCGGCTTGATTATCGATAATGTTCGCTCCATTGTGTCATCCTTTTTTATTAGGTGTTGTAGTGGTTGCTCTGGCCAATAGATCAGATTTGTTATCATAAAGATTGATGGCAAGTCAACTGCTGGTTCTTGACAACCCAGGGCTCTGTGGTTAAAATGGTTAGACCAGCATGAAAGTCTGGTACATAACCAACAGACCAAGGAGAGTTCATATGATCGAAATGACAGATGCTGCCAAAACGCAGATCCAAGAATATTTTAACGGCAAAGAGCCCATGCCCATCCGGCTCTTTCTAAACTCCGGTGGCTGAGGTGGTCCTTCCCTTGCTATGGCTCTGGATGAGCCTAAAGAGAATGATGACACCTACGAAGTTAAGGGTTTTAAGTTTGTTGTAGACAAAGCCTTTATGGAGCAGGCAAAAGAGATCAGTATCGATTTTACAGGCATGGGCTTTAAGCTTGATTCAAAAATCGACATGGGAGATTCTGCATGCGGAAGCTGCGGAACAAAAGGTTCCTGCTGCTCCTAATCTCTCCGTTGTTAGTATAGAATGCTTAAAAAGTGCTCCCCCGGGAGCACTTTTTTTTTGTCCTTGTTTTCTCCATCTTGACCAACCCAAGCCCTTCATGATAGCCTGAATACCTCATTACTTGGAATGCAACCACTACTCTTTGGAGTTCATATGAAAAAGATACTTCTGCTGCTTGGGATCGCCTTTATGTTGTTTTCGTCGCTGTTAGTTGAAGGATGCGGAAAAGATAAAGGTCCCTCCGTTGATGAGTTGCTTCTGGGCAGCTGGAACCGAACCCACAAAAATGCATACTCCGTCCTGGTCTTCAAGGCCCAGGGGGGATGGGATTCCGATATCAGGATGGAGGGGGCCCATTCCAGAATTATCGAGAAACGGGGGAAAGCCACGGGAACCTGGCAGGTGGAGGGTGAACAGCTTGTTATGACTGTTATTGAGTCAGATCTGGCGGATCTGTGGGAGAAGAACAAGACCCTGTTCTGTGAAATCGTTGAGCTGAACGAGGATGTGCTGAGCCTTAAATATCCCGACGGCAATGTCCAGGACTGGAACCGGTTCAAGAGCAAGGCAAAGCCAGGGGAGATCGTTAATTTTTCCAGGGTGATCCAAATGCCTCCTCTGGTGGTGAACCTGAACAAGCACCGGTCCCATGACAAGGACAGGTACCTCTGTCTTGATCTGGAGGTGAACCTGAAGAAGCTTAAACCGGGCCAGGCGCCGCCGGTCCTCCATCCCAGGGCCAGGGACGCCATGAATCTGTTCTTAAGTTCCCTCCTCTACAAGGATGTCAAGACCCTTGACTCGGTCAAGCAGGTTACCAAAAATCTTGAGGTGCTGCTGAATCCATACTTAGACAATATGGTTGATGAGATCACGGTCAACCATGTGGTGATCTCATCAACCATGGACAAGGTAGATGAGTTTTTGATCGAACATACGCCGCAACCCCCTGCCGAGATTCCTGAGGAGCAGAATTAAGAATAAAGGAGGTCAATAATGGGAAAGACCATCGCAGAAAAAATTTTTGAGGCCCACACGGTTGACTCCCTGGCCGGAGATATAACCGTTATCGGGCTGGACGCCGTTTTTTGCCACGAAATTACCACCCCTATCGCCATTAACGATCTTATGGCGAGGGGCAAGGACAGGGTCTTTGACACGTCAAAGATTAAGGCGGTGATTGACCATGTGACCCCTGCCAAGGATTCCAAGACAGCCATGCAGGGAAAGATTCTCAGGGATTGGGCCCAGCGCCATAATATTAAGGATTTCTTTGATATCGGTCGAAACGGGGTCTGCCATGCCATCTTTCCGGAAAAGGGGTTTGTGAGACCCGGCTACACCATCATCATGGGTGACTCCCATACCTGTACCCACGGTGCCTTTGGCGCCTTTGCCGCCGGTGTCGGCACCACGGACCTCGAGGTGGGCATCCTTAAGGGCGTGTGCCGGTTCAAGAGTCCTAAATCCATGAAGGTCGCCATTTCCGGGACCCTTGTACCCGGGGTCTATGCCAAGGATGTGATTCTTTCCATCATCAAGATCATCGGGGTCAACGGTGCAACTGACCGGGTCATGGAGTTTTCCGGACCGGTGGTGGACCGGATGTCCATGGAAGAGCGGATGACCCTCTGCAACATGGCGGTGGAGGCTGGTGCCACCAGCGGCATCTGCGCTCCTGACATGGTGACGGTGGATTATCTGTGGGAGTTTATCAAGGAGGAATACCCATCAAGGCAGGCGGCATTGGAGGCGTTCCAGGCCTTTACCCCGGACGGGGATGCCGTTTACAGCGATACCGTTGAGGTGGATGTGGCAGACCTTGTTCCCCAGGTGACATTCGGGTTCAAGCCGGACCAGGTTCGGCCTGTCTCGGAAATGGAGGGTACAAAGATAGACCAGGTCTATATCGGTTCCTGCACCAACGGCCGGCTGGACGATTTAAGGATTGCGGCTTCCCTGCTTGAGGACAAGCGCATCAGTCCAAAGGTGCGGGCCATTGTCTCTCCAGCAACCCCGGATATTTTTTCAAGGGCCCTGGACGAGGGGCTCATAAAGATTTTTATGGATGCGGGGTTCTGTGTTACCAATCCGACCTGCGGTGCCTGCCTAGGCATGAGCACCGGTGTTCTTGCAAACGGCGAGGTGTGTGCCTCGACCACAAACCGCAATTTTAACGGGCGCATGGGCAAGGGGGGCATGGTTCATTTGATGAGCCCTGCCACAGCAGCCGCATCGGCCGTTGCCGGGACGATCACGAATTCAGAAATCTTTTGTGACAAGGGTGAAAGACGATGAAAAATTTCAGTGGCAGGGTGCTGTTCCTTGACAGGTCCGATATCAACACCGACGAGATCATTCCGGCAAAGTATCTGACCGAGAGTTCCAAGGAGGCGTTGAAACCCTATCTTCTCGAAGATCTTAATCTTGACGGCTTTGATCCAAAGGCCGATATCCGGGATAGGGCGATTGTCGTTACCAGGACCAATTTCGGATGCGGCTCTTCACGGGAACACGCTCCCTGGGCCTTTGAGGTCAACAATATTAACATGGTCATAGCATCGGGATTTGCCAGGATATTCAGGCAGAACATGTTCAACTGCGGCATGATGGCCGTGGAGCTTGACCCGGGTACCATTGACCATCTCTTTAAACGGTATGGGGGCGGGGAGACCGTCATCACAACGGATTTCGATTCCATGCTTTTTACCGTATCCGACGACAAGGGGACGGAAACGCTTCCGTTCCAGGTGAGCGATTTTGATCTTGCCATTGTCCGGGCCGGGGGATGGGTTGACTATGCAGATAAACATTATTAAAGGAATACACTATGAAGGTTATTGAACCTTATTTTGAAATACTTCACATGGCCGACAGCGACGAGATTCTGCGGCATCTTGAGCTTGCGGCACGAACCTGCTACAAATCCGAAGACAAGATCGGTGAGGGGACGGCGGAAGGTTTTTTGAGACGCATCTTGAAAACAGGGCATGAGAGCGTTATCGAGCATATCTCTGTCACGGTAAGGCTTGTGTGCGACCGTGGGGTTACCCACGAGATCGTACGGCACAGGCTCTGTTCGTTCAGCCAGGAGAGCACCCGGTACGCCAACTACTCAAAGGAGAAGTTCGGAAGAGAGATCACCGTGATCCGTCCCTTCTTCTGGGCGCAGGATTCAGAGCAGTACAAGGAGTGGGAACGGGCCATGGAGATGTGTGAAAAGGCTTATCTCACGCTCCTTGACCAGGGGGCAAAGGCCCAGGAGGCAAGGAGTGTGCTGCCCAACAGCCTCAAGACCGACATCGTTATCACGGCAAACATCCGGGAGTGGCGGCACATGTTTAAATTAAGGTGTTCAGGAGCCTCTCATCCCCAGATGCGGGAGATCATGCTGCCCCTTCTTGCCGAGTTCCACAGGCGGGTGCCGGTTCTGTTTGACTCCCTTTATGAAACCTATGAATCGGATATCGACCGCTTCAGTCCACCGACTTTGTAACAACCGCCATTCCGTTTTTGATGGAAATCTGAGCTTGTGTCCCTGAAAACCGGTTACTGATTCCAAGGGATGATCCCATGGGGATTTCTGCGTTGTCAAGCGGGAAATCCACCCCAGTGATGGTGACTCCCTTCACGGTTTCGGTAAGGGGAATCAGGGATACAAGATCTCCAGGATTTCCGTGAAGTTCGATTCTTTCCGTGACAATGTATATTTCATTATTGTCGTCAACGATCCTGCACTTTATTCCGGTCTCACCAATGGATTTTAATAGAAGAATGTTGGCCAGGGTGTGATCCAGGCGTGTGCCCGTTACCCCCATGAGGGTGAGCCCGGTTGCGCCCTTTTCCATGGCCCATTGCACAGCAAGCTCGGTGTCGGTGGCATCCTTGTCCCGGGGATGGGTGATGATGGGGACATGGTGCGTCTCAAGAAACAGCCTGCTCTTGGTATCAATGGAATCAAAATCCCCGATGGCTACGTGGGGAATCATGTTCATCCTTCTCAGGTGCCTTGCCCCGCCATCTGCGCAGACAACCAGATCAGCCTTGTGTATCAGCCGGGTAAAATAGTCATGCCGCTTGAGCGCTCCGCTCGCTATGATAATACAGTCCATGAAGAGAGATATAGTCCAGATCCCTGGCCCTGTCCATGAAAAATCAATGTCATGGATTTGAACCCCTGTGTCATATCCTTGGCGTTCCACACGGGTTGACCGGGAAACCGGTCCGGGTTTTCAGGGCTTTTACACTTGGCATTAAAATTGCTGTAATTATACCAAGAAGTTTCGAAGCAGTTGTCGTTGGCGGTTCTCTTTTGAATTTATGCCGAATCGGCAATCTATTTATCATGACCTTTGGCCAGGAGATCGTAATGAAAATACAATCCCTTCAAGCAAAAAACAGCCCCAACAATGCTTTCTCCAGGGGCTCATTTCAGTCGGATCGGTTCCGTGCGATGCTGGCTGACAAGGTCGGATCCATGGACTCTCTGGGGGCTGCAGGCAGTCAGGGTTTGAAAAAAGGCCTTCTTTCCCTTGGAACGGTGACCCAAGAGGTTCCGACGGTTTCCGAACTCATCTACCTCTCCCCGTATAAAAAGGATTGCTGGCGGATACTTGCCAAGCGGGAGAATGCCGGCAAAGCGTATAAGCAGATAATGCCCGGCACAGAGATCTTCCTTGATCCAACCACCTCGGAGCTTGTATGGAAGGGCAATGGCGTTGAAAAACAGTCTGTGGAACCGGCCGGACACCTGGCAGCTGCTCCGCCTCCCCTTCCCGGCCAGGAAGGCAGCCAGCTCACCACTGCTGTTCGCTCCTTTCTTGGAAAGGCGTACTCCCAGATGGATTGTTACGAGCTTGTGGTGGGCGGTCTCAAGAATATGGGGGTCCAATACCAGGGCAGTGGCGGGCTGGGGGAACACCTCATGGAAAAGGCCGTGAACAAGGGGTTTGCCTACAATCACTATCTCAACGGGGAGGGGTTGGTGGCAGCCTCGGGAAGGAATCTCTATCAAAAGCGCATTTTTAAGATTGACAAGGCTGATCTTGAGGCTGACAAGACCATGGCCGAGATGATGCCCTTTCTCAGGGACGGGCAGATCCTGAGTTTTTCCACCCGGACCCGGGGGCATACCGGGGTGGTTTCAAAGATCGATGATGTCTGGACCTTTATCAACTCGGGTGATATGGACAACAACCTGGCCGGTGCCAACGGGAAAAGGGCCGTTGGAGAGGAGACCCTCAAGGAGGAGATCCGTAACTGGTTCGGCCTTGCCCGGAAGCGGGGGGAGGGGTTGAAGCTCTCCCTTGGTGCCATGGACATGGAAAAACTTGCACGGTTTGGGTCGAAAAGGGGCGGGTTTACAGAAAAAGTTTGACTCTTTGGCCGATTCCCTATATTTTTCCCCCACATATGACTACGATAAACCGATACATTTTCAGGGAGCTGATACCGCCCTTTACCATCAGCTCCATTTTTCTTACCTCGATATTCCTGATGACCAGAATCCCCCAGATTACTAATATGGTGGTGAATTACGACACCGGGATTCTGTCTGTCCTCCTGCTGATATCCTATACCCTTCCCAGGTTCATGGAGTTCACCATCCCCATGTCAGTGATGATTTCGGTGCTGCTCACCTTCATGCGCATGTCCGGGGACAATGAGATTATCGCCCTCAAGGGGGGCGGGATGACCATCTACCGGCTGCTGCCCCCGGTTTTGATATTCTGTTTTCTGGGGACGCTGCTCACCCTGGGGGTGACCGTCTTCGGGGTGCCCTGGGGGAAGCTTGAGTTCAAGACAACCGGCGTCCAGATCGCCCGGTCAAACCTGAACGTTGCCCTGAGCGAACGTCAGTTCAACTCAAGCTTCAAGGATGTGATGATCTATGTCAGCTCCATGGACATGCAGACCAAGAAGCTCAAGGATGTCTTTATCGAGGATTCAAGGACCAAGGGCCGGGTGACGGTTTCGGTTGCTCCTGAAGGCATTCTGGCAAAGGATGCCGGCACCGGCGGATTCACCCTTCGTCTCTATGGCGGAACCGTGAACCAGGTGGACCTGAAAACCAAATCCATCAATTCCGTGAACTTTAACACCTATGATATCAACCTTGATTTTGATCAGGCCCGGAAAGGGCCGGTCAAGGTGCACAAGGATTTTGACGAGATGAGCCTGAAAGAGCTCATGGCGTTTATAAAAAAAGGTTCAGGAGAGAGATCTGTTATGGACTCTGCCCTGATGATTCTTTATGAAAAGTTTTCAATTCCTTTTGCCTGTATGGCCTTAGGCATTCTTGCCATGGCCCTGGGGTTGCAATCCGCATCGTCCAGGCGAACGGCCGGGTTTGGCATGGGAATCTTCTTCTTTCTTCTCTACTATCTGCTGCTTGCGGCGGGCTGGTCTGCCGGAGAGACCGGGCTGTATCCGCCTGTTATCGGCATGTGGCTCCCGGATCTGGTCATGGGGGGCATTGGTTTCTATCTTCTGTTTCGAATAGCCAGGGAACGCCCTGTGGAGATGCCCCGGGTTTTCTTTATCCTGGGGCGCCTTGCAAAGCGGATGTTTCAAAGGCAGGGCAATTAAGCATATGGCTACGATTTACAGGTACTGGTTAAAAGAGTTTGCACGGTTCTTCTGCATCATACAGATGGTTCTGCTTTGTATCTTTCTCGCGGTGGACTATCTTTCCAATATGGATAAGTTCCTTGAGGCCAATTTCTCCATTGTCCAGGCGTTTGGGTATGTGCTGCTGAAGGTTCCCTTTATGTTTGTGCAATTTACCCCGGCCGGGGTTGTCCTCGCAACCATCGTGGTGTTCGGTCTCATGAACAGGAACAACGAACTCCTGGCCTTAAAGGGAAGCGGCGTCAGCATCTACTGCCTGGTGAAACCCGTTGCCCTGGTGGGGATTCTTCTTGCTGTGCTGATGCTATTTCTGGGTGAGACCATCGTGCCTTCTACCATGTTCAAGGCCAACCATATCAAGTATTCGACCCTGAAGAAGAGCAAGAAGATCTTTGCTGTGCGGGAAGATATCTGGATGCGGGGTGATAATAAAATCATCCACATCAACTTTTTTAACCCTAAGGATGATACCATCACCGGGATTACCGTCACTTCTCTCCAGGAGAATTTCCGGATAGGGCGCAGGGTGGATGCGGAAAAAGGAGTGTTTGACAACGGCCAATGGCAGCTTCTCAATGTGCTGGAACAGAACTATTCAGAGGATGGCCGGGAGTCTGATATTAACTCCTATGACGATAAGCGCTATGTTTTGAATATTGTGCCGGCCGATCTTAAAAACGTCGTGAAAAAATCTGACCAGATGAGTATCCTGGAACTTCGGGATTATATCGAAAAGGTTAAATCCGAGGGGTATGACGCAACCCGGTATATCGTGGATTTCTGGGCAAAGATGGCCTTTCCCGTGATCTGCCTGGTGATGGCCCTGGCAGGTACCGCAGCAGGGATGCTTCCTGCGGTAAAGGAAAACATGCCCCTGGGTATTGCCGTGGGAATCGGGGCCGCATTTTGTTACTGGGTCATCCATGGCTTTTGTGTCTCCCTGGGATATGGGGGGATGCTGCCTCCGATTTTGAGTGCCTGGGCGGCCAACCTGATTTTCATCTGTTCCACCATCCTGTTTCTGGTGGCCGTGGGTGATTAAGAGACTTGCGGCAAGAATCGAGGCGATCATGTCCCGGCCTGTGGAACGGGACAGCGTATTCTCCCTGGAGACGTTGTTGTTTTTTATTTCAAAGGTTTATGGCGTTGTCGTAAAGCTAAGGGTGGCCCTCTTTCGCGCCGGGGTGTTGAAATCAAGAAAGCTTCCCTGTTTTGTCATATCCGTGGGAAATATCACGGCCGGCGGTACCGGCAAGACACCCATGACGGTGTATGTGGCCGGTCTTGTGCGGCAGATGGGATACAGGGTGGCCGTGGTCAGCAGGGGCTACAGGGGGAAATTCGAGCAGGCGGGAGGTGTCGTCTGTGACGGCCAAACCCTTTGCTGCACCCCGGAAGAGTCGGGGGATGAACCCTACCTGATAGCCCAGAGCCTTGGCGTTCCCGTGCTTGCAGGGAAAGACAGATATGCCGTCGGCCTGAAAGCGATCCAGGCGTTTGATTCCCAGGTCATTGTTTTTGATGACGCATTCCAGCACATTAAATTGAAACGGGATCTTGATCTTGTTCTCCTTGATGCAGGACAGCCCTTTGGCAATGGCGCGCTTATTCCCCGGGGGCGGTTGAGAGAGCCTGTCTCCTCCCTGGAACGCAGTGATGCCATTGTGTTTACCCGGAGTGATGTAAAAGAAAACAAAAAATGCGAATATCCCGGGTTTCGGACCTTCCATTATTCCAGTCTTTCCAAGATTGTTACCGGTTCGGGCCGGGAACTTGATGAAAAGTCGGTTGAAAGATTTTTGGACAAGAATCGCCATAAACAAGGGCTGCTTTTTTCCGGTATTGCCAATAATAGGGATTTCAGAAGAACCTGTGAAACCATGGGCATGGGAATCGCAGGTCACCTTGAGTTTCCCGATCATTATTGGTATAAGCCGGATGATATTACCATGCTTCTGGAACAATACAAAAAGCTTGGGGCCGGTTTTATTGTTACCACCGAAAAGGATTATGTGAAGATTGCAGAACGGTTTGTGATCCCGGAACTCCTTGTTGTGGTTGGTGTGGCAATAGATTTCATGGGAGATCATGGGGAGGCGTTTGAAACGTTGATAAAAGAGAAAATTCAATCACAAATATAGGGACGTTATGAGTACTGCTGACAAATTAGTGAGCCATATCCTTTCAGGTTTTATGTCGATTCTTGGATTGCTTTCCCCTTCCATGGGGCGTCTCCTGGGGAAAATCCTGGGCAGAATCTGGTTTGGTTTAGATAAAAAGCATAAAAGAATAACCCTTGACAGCCTGGGCCATGCCTATGCAGCCCAGATGGATTCCCATGCCAGGTGGTTACTGGCAAGGCGGGTCTTTGAAAATACGGCCACAATGCTGTTTGAGCATGCCAGATTTCACACCATTGATCCCGATAACTATTTTGATCTTTTTGAAATCAAGGGCCTTGAAAATTTTAAAGCCGCCCATGCAAAAGGCCGGGGCGTAATCGTCTTTTCCGGTCATCTGGGAAACTGGGAATATGGCTCGGCCCTCACCCGTTTGACCGGTGTAACGTTTTCGGTTGTCTATAAAACAATCGAATCTCCGGTCATGGAGAGTTATGTCAAGGCAAAGAGATCGTCTGCGGGGTGCAAAATGCTTCCCCTCCATAATGCCCTTGACGGCGTGTTTGAGACGCTGGCCAGGGGAGAGGCCGTCGGTCTTATCGTGGACCAGAATTCAAGAAAACGGCACCATAGTGTTTTTGTGGATTTTTTCGGCCGTAAGGCCTCTGCAAACACCGGGCTTGCCAGGATTGCCCTTCGCACCAAAGCGCCTGTTGTACCGATCCTGACCTACCGGAAAAACGGCCGGTCCCACCTTGAAGTTCTGCCTGAGATGCCGGTGATACGGACGGGTAAGGAAGAACTCGATATCTTTGTAAACACCCAGGCCTACCATGCCCTTATCGAAGATTATATCCGGCAACACCCGGACCAGTGGTTGTGGCTCCATAACCGGTGGAGAACAAGACCCCTGGAGGAAGCATAGATGCTTTTGAAGGTTGAGGTCCTATGAAGATACTTCTTGTACAATTGAGCTTTCTTGGGGATATGATCCTGTCAACACCTGTTATTTCAGGGTTGAAAAAGATTCATCCCAACGCAAGCCTGACCGTTATGACAACCCCCCTGGCAGCTGCCCTTGTGGAAAATGATCCCCTGGTTGACCGGGTTATCACGTTTGATAAGCGGGGCAGGGAAAAGAGTATTGGGGGCATGGTTGAAAAGGCCAGGAAACTGAAGTATGAGGGTTTTGACCGGGTGTATTCCCTCCATAGATCCTACCGGACGTCCATTTTGCTGGCCCTTGCAGGGATTCCCGTCAGGGTCGGGTTTCAGGATGCAAAATTAAGTTTCTTGTACACGGATCAGCGGCAAAAGAAAGTCGAGGGGCATTCTGCCATAAGAAATCTGTCCCTTCTTTTTGATGAGTTGCCGGAAACGGAGTTTGATAAGGATCTCAGGCTTTTTGCACCCAAGCATGAAAATCTTTCTGAAACGGCAGGCCAAGCGTTCCCCCTGGCTGGGGATACCATTGTCATGGCTCCTGGCAGTGCCTGGAAAACCAAGCAGTGGCATTGGCAGGGATATTCCGAAGTGGCCCGTCATTTTGCACAATTGGGTAAAAAGATTGTGCTGATCGGTGGCCCGGCGGATAAAGCCGTGTGTGCAAAAATAAACGATCAGGGGGATTATCTGGATTATTCCGGCAGGATCTCCCTTTCCGATACACTCTACCTCATGGAACAGAGCAGCCTCGCCATCTGTAACGACAGCATGGCCCTGCACATGGCATCGGCATTCAAGGTGCCAAACGTGGCCGTCTTTTGTGCCACCTCGCCTGAATTTGGTTTTGGGCCCTGGCAAAACCCGAAATCAACCATTGTGCAGGATGATACCCTTGGGTGCAAACCCTGCCGGAGGCACGGAAGCAACCAATGCCCCAATGGTACGGAGGCATGCATGACGATAGCTGCCAAAGAGGTGATTGATGCCTGCGACAGGGTCCTATGAAAATGAATAAACAATTAAAACTTGCCTTTTGCCTGTTTAAATATTTCCCCTTTGGCGGATTGCAGGTCAATTTCATCAACATTGCAAAGGAATGCATGGCCCGCGGGCACAAGGTTGTTGCCTATACGATCTCATGGGAAGGGGAAAAACCCGAGGGGCTGGAGATAGTACTCCTTCCGGTGTCCGGTGTGACCAACCATGCACGGTATAGATCCTTTTCAAAATTGGTACATGACCATGTCCAACGGGAAAACTACGATGCCCTGGTCGGGTTCAACAAAATGCCCGGGCTGGATGTCTACTATGGTGCAGACGTCTCCTATGCCGCCAAGATGATGGAACGAAGCAGGTTTCACCGGTATACCGGCCGTTTCCGTACCCTGATGGCGCTGGAACGGGCTGTGTTCGATAAAGGGTCCAGGACAGAGATTCTTCTTTTAACAGAGAAGGAGAAGCATTTCTATATGGACTACTATGAAACAGGCGGCCACCGGTTTCACCTGATGCCGCCGGGCATTTCCCGGACCTGCCTTCCGCCTGCGGATGCAGATAAAATTGGTGCCGGAAAGCGCGAAGAGCTGTCCATCGGACAGGACAAGACGGTTCTGTTAATGGTTTGTACCAATTTCAAGATAAAAGGGGTTGCCCGGGCCATTCGCGCAATGTCAGCCCTGCCGCCTGAAATTTTAAGAAAAACCGAACTGCTTGTTGTGGGCAAGGATAACCCACGGCAATACAGCCGCCTGGCAAAGCAGCTGAAGGTTCTGGAACAGGTCCGCTTTATCGGTGCCAGAAGTGATGTGCCACAGCTGCTCATGGCCGCTGATTTTCTGATACACCCCGCCTCCATTGAAAATACAGGCACGGTGATTGTTGAGGCAATGGCCGCCAATGTCCCGGTTCTTACCACGGATATCTGCGGATACAGTTTCCACGTTACACGGGCTGACGGGGGAAAGGTGGTTGGTTCTCCTTTTAACCAGGAGGAACTGAACAGTGCGCTTCATTCTATGCTCACCTCAAACCTTCGGAACACGTGGCGGGCCAATTGCAAAAACTATATTGAACAGACAGATATTTTTAGTCGATCCCAAAAGGCTTCGGATATTATTGAAAAGGTTGCTATATGATTGTTTTACCCAAAGAGTGGAAAGAGTATTGGAATATCGAAAAAGAGGGGCTACAACGACTTTTCAGTGTTGAAGGGCCTGTTTACAGTGAAAGTATCGGTCGGAAGACCCTCCGGTTTAAATTCGGTGAAAAACACTATTTTGGAAAATTTCATACAGGCGTTGGATGGAAAAAAATAATTAAAAACCTTCTCCAGTTCCGGAGTCCGCCGGTGCTCAGTGCCCAAAACGAGTGGCGCGCCATAAAAAAGCTGGAAAGCCTTGGTGTCGATACCATGCGCCTTGTGGGTTACGGCAAGGTTGGCAGGAATCCTGCCAAAATCCATTCCTTTGTGGTGACCCATGAATTAAAGGAGACCCTGAGTCTTGAGAAGTTTTGCCAGGACTGGGCGTCTTCGCCTCCTTCCACGGAGTTGAAGCGTGCCCTTATCACCGAGGTGGCAAAAATTGCCAGAACCATCCATGAAAACGGTTTGAATCACCGTGATCTCTATATCTGTCATTATCTGCTGGATATTGCAAAGGGCGTGGACGCCATTGAGCCGGAAGATATTCATCTTTATCTCATTGATCTTCACCGGGTGCAGATTCGGCCGAGAACCCCCCTGAGATGGCGGGCAAAAGATGTTTCAGCCCTTCTTTTTTCAAGTATGGATCTTGGCCTTTCAAAAGAGGATCTGTTGTTGTTTGCCGGCATATATCACAACACAACCCCGGAAAAATCCCTTGATGAGAATAAATTTTTCTGGTGGCTTGTGAAGCGGCGGGCGGTTAATTTATATAAAAAAGAGTTTAAGAAAAATCCGCCGGTCATCTGGTAGAGTCCATGAACCGAGACAAAAAACGAGCTGTTGTTATTGCCGGAAAAAGGTTTGTGCCGCCGTTTAATCTGACCCTTTCAGGAGAAGATGAACTGTTGGAGTGCACAGACCTGCTGCGGCTTGTTCCCGGCAAGCGGGCTGTGTTGCTCGGCAGATGGCGTGGAAAACCGGTGGTGGCAAAGCTTTTTTACAAACGGTTCAGGGCTGGAAAGCATATAGAGATGGAGACAGAGGGAAACAGGCTGCTGAAAAAGGCCGGTGTTCCAACCGCTGAAATCCTCTGTTCGGGATCTGTCAGGGAGAGCCGGGCCAAAGCCCTGATCTTTGAGTATATCCATCCTGCCGAAAATCTTGGCGCGGTGCTTCACTCTTCCAGGGATTCAGGTCAATGCCGGGATTACCTGGAAAAGCTCATGGTCCTGCTTGCCCGGATGCACGAGGCCGGTCTCCGGCACAATGACCTTCATCTCGACAATTTCCTTGTCCAGGACAATTCTCTTACCAAGGAAAATGACCTTTACGCCCTGGACGGATCGGCCCTGGAGGAGATACACAGGGATGCTCCCCTTGATACAGGGGCAAGCTTAAAAAACCTGGCCATTCTTTTTGCCCAGCGGAATATCGGGGACAGGTTGCCTGTCATGGAACTTTTTTCCGTCTATTGCGCAGCCCGGAATTTAAAAAACAGGGATGAACTGGTATCGACCCTGGAAACACGGATCAAAGAACGGCGGAAAGTCAGAACCAACCGGTATTTGAAAAAAATTTACAGGCAGTCCACTGAAACGGTCTGCAAAAAATCATTCACATCCTTTGCTCTTTGCAAACGCGCGAGTTACACCCCGGCCATGGCGTCTTTTCTAAAAGACCCGGATGTAGCCTTTAATCTCCCTGGAACCCCCATGTTAAAGAGGGGTAACACGGCAACCGTGGTCCGGTTCAAGGTGGGGGGGCAGGACCTTGTGGTCAAACGATATAATGTGAAAAACCCTGTCCATGGGTTGAGGCTCGCCTTTAAAAAAAGCCGTGCAGACCGTTCCTGGTTTGGTGCCCACCTGCTTTTGGAATACGGGATCAACACCCCCAAGCCCATCGCCATGAAAGAGGTACGCCTGGGGCCGTTCAGGAACAAGGCCTATCTGATCTGTGATTACATCGAGGGAACCAGTGCCCGGGAGTATTTCCAAGAGGCTCCATCCAAGGGTGAAAAGGACCTGCCCCAACAGATTCTTCGCATGTTTGAGCGGCTTGAATCCCTGCTGGTAAGCCACGGGGACATGAAGGCCACCAATATCATGATCCATGACGGCCAGGCTTTTTTAATCGATCTTGACAGTATGGCTGTCCACAAAAGCAAAGCCGGTTTTGTCCGGGCCCGTCGCAAGGATGTCAAACGGTTCATGAAAAATTGGGCCCGCTTGCCTGAAATAGCAACCCTGTTTCGGTCATTGAAATAGGGAAACTTGCCCTGCCTTCTACAGAAACGTTTTAAGCCGGTTGATCATCTTTTTTGAAGTCGTGTCGTAACAGTAGCTATCCTTGACAATTTCCCGTCCGTGCTTGCCCATGGCGCACCTGAGTTGTTCATCGTTGATCAACCGGGTCAATGCGCTGAGCCATCCGGCCTCACCATTGACAAGATATCCTGATTTTTCATGGTCCACAATTTCCCGGTGAACACCGGCGTCGGATACGACCACGGGAAGGGATGCCGCCATATACTGCAGCACCTTTAAACCGCATTTTCCCCGGGACCATGGGTCATCGGACATGACTGCGATTCCGATGTGGCTGGAAGCCAGTTCCTGGGTCTCGGTATCATTGCTCCAGGCAATGGGGAGGGTGGTGAGACGCGTTGTGTCCAGGTCAAAATCTGCAATGATCTTCAGCCGGATATGGGGTGCTTTTTCAGCCAGTTTTTCCAGTACCGGGATCAGGTCCTGGAGATATTTTTTGGTGGAGGAGCTTCCGATCCATACGATATCGATGGTGTTGTCCGGCTTGGTTTCACACGCTTCATAGCGGGTGAGATCCACAGCCGTGGGCAGGATCTCAACGGAATCAGTGAACTTTTCTGCATTTTCTGCAAGATAGCGGTTACCTGCCCAGACATGGTCAACCCTGGCTAACATGGATTCAAACCTGCCCATTCTGAGTTTTGACGACCCGCCGCTGCTCTTTGCAAAGATGGCATCATCAAAGTCAAAGATAAGTTTTTTTGACAGAAGCTGAACAAGACGGCGAAAGGGGAAGGAGAAGGTCTTGCGCAGCACCACCACCACATCCGCTTTCATGACCTCCCCCAGGACTGCAACTTTATGGAACAGGTTGCCTTTGGGGTCCATCTGGACGGGGTTGAAGCCTGCCTGCTTCAGAAAGGTGAAATAGTTCATGCCCCTGTACCGGGTTGATGCGCTGGATTGTCTTTTGGACAGAAATAAAATATAGGGTTGCTTTTTCATCTTAGGTTGCCTGGTTCTTGTGGTCCGTTAAGGTTTTCGAGCGTAGATGGATGTGTCCTTTGCTCCGTTGACAAATGTGGCGATTTTTTCATAAAAATCGAAGCCGGGCATATCATGGTCCTTTTTGAATCGTCTTTTCAGGATTATGATGGTTGCTTTTTGATCCATGGCAAAGGTTTGAAGGGCTTTAAGATCATTGTTCTCGTATACTTGAATGTTCCAGTTGGGCTTATTTTCGGTTTCCATGCCTGCATAAAAAGGGACTTTCTTGTCATTTGTCACAATGTGCATGTTTTCTGTGGAGTTGTTTTCTGCAAGCCATTTGACTGCACAGGGAATTGTGTTGTCATTGAGCCCTATCAAGCTAAGGGTCTTCACTGCCGGAGCCAGTATCAGGGAAAACACTATTATTAGCGTGAGGGTTTTATGGGGAGCGCCGGTTCCCTTAATCCATAGTTTGTTTGTTCCGGCCCCGACCCATGGAAGAAGCAGAAATGCCGGCATCATTAAAAAGCGTGTTGCAACAAAATCCCGTGTCAGGATGGAACAATAAACAACCCCGATAAAGAGAAAGCACAACCAGAGGATAAACTTTCCCTGTGCTGTGAATCGCTCTTTCAGTGCAATGTAAAGGGGGATACATGAGAGTGGAAATATTAGTTTTAACAGTATTTCCATTAACCCCATCATATAGATGGCAAGCAGGTAGTGCCTTGAAAGGGCGGCAAAATTGTAATGCCACCCTGAAAACGGCGGATGCTTTTCCGCCTCTGAAAAAAAATGGTAAATCTGGAAATATCTGTTGAGGAAATCGCCATTAAACAGCGAGACTGACCAGAGATATACCTGGTCAAATCTATTTACGCCAATATCGTGAAAGCCCATGAAACCCAGTGTGGTAAGACCGATCCCCAGGGGGATTCCCACCCAGATCAGGAGCTTTAAATAGTACCGGCCTTTGTGGTCGGTTGCTGTAACGGCACGATATAGCAAAACGCCTGCGTAGAAAAAAATAAAAATTAATCCTTCTATCCTGATGAGTATGGAGATCCAGGCCAGGACAAAGGTTGTTCCAAACAGAAAAAGGTCGGTTTTCCGGCTCGATTTCAGTCCAACATAGACGAACCAGGCGGATATCAGTAGAAAAAGCGGGTCCCGGCTCACATAAAGCGCCCATGCATTCATCTTGGGCAGAAGGGCGAAAATAAGAGAGGCCCAGAACGCCTCTTTCATTCCAAACATGTTTTTTGTCAACTGGTACAGGGGGATTGTGGCAAGCACCATGCTGATGACGGAAATAAAATAGCCTGCGATGATCCAGTTCGGGATGATGGTGTGGGTCAATGCGATCAACATGGGGTAGGCCGGCATGGGATAGATGGCAAGGCCTGCTGCCATGTTGCCCGCTGCATATTGTCTGGCTGCGTTAATATACAGGATGCCGTCCATGTTGATGGCATCCTGGTGCAGGATTGATAAAAGAATCAATTTCACCAACAGGGAAACCGCTATTGGAATTCCAAGGCAGAGCCTGTTCAATGATGTTTCATCTAAATCTTTTGGCAAGAAACCCTTTTGAAAAAATAATGTATTAATGGTGAGCCAGCCTTTTTTTGAATCAGAGGTCCAGGGAGTTGTTGTTTAATATCTTATCTGAATCGAGGCGCTTGAGCTCAGTTTGACACCGTTTTAATCCTTTTCGAATCGTTTTGCTGCTGCAACCGAGTTCCGGATTCAGGACCATGGTGGCATGGTTGAGATGAACAAGGAACCTGCTTAAAAAACCGGCTGAAAGAAAGATCATCCGATGACCTTTTTTCGTAAGAAGGCTGTGCATCAGGTTGCCGGCGGTTTCATTCCCTCCGGTAAAGGTGAGATTGTATTTTTTTATGAGATCCATGCGGTAGAGGGCACAATGACTCCGAAGATAAAAATAGTCACTGCCATTTGTGTTCAGGTCATCACTGTTGCTTTGAAACAAGCTGTAGTAACGGCTGTTCTTCTGGAGTTGAACCTCTTTCAGCTTTTTTTTGTTCCCGGTCATGCGGCATGTGGCAGCCCTTACGGAAAACTCAACCAATTTCCAGATTCGTTTTCCAAGGGACGGGCTTTCCTCTAGTTTCCAGGATCCCACACCGGCAATATCAGTATCCTTTTCTATGGTGGTGAGCAAGGCTTCGAGCCAGCCTGAATCCTTTACCAGGGTGTCCGTATGAATTGAAAGAACATAGGGGGTCTTTACCCTTTCAAGGGCGAGATCAAGGGCCCGTGAGTGGGACAGGGACGGACTCTCACCCGGGATCACCGTTCTTTCAATAAGCTCGATCCAGGTAAGGGAGCGTAAATATTCCAGGGATTCATCCTGGGAATTGTTGTCAATAACAATGACATGGATCAGCTTGGGATCTGTGTGCTTTCGAATGAGACGCAGACACAGCTTGGTCAGATCCGGTGTTTTGTAATTTGGAATGAGCAGGGTTACTTTGGGATCAGGCATTGTATATTCCTATATGAGTGATTCAAGCTCTTGGCAGACATCTTCCGGTTTTATTGCATCCATGCACCGGGGATCTTTGCATTTTCGTTTGTTGCACGGCAGGCACGCGCAGGATAGTTCCTTTTGTATGACCCTGCCTCGAAAGGGACCTGTGCGTCTTGGGTCGGTTGGGCCGAAGAGGGCAATCAAATCGGTTCCAAGGGCTGACGCAAGGTGCATTGCACCGGTATCACAGGAGATGACGCATTGGGCCTCCGCTATCACCTCAACCAGTTGGAGAATTGATGTCCTGCCTGTAAGATCGATGATATTGCTGTTGGTTTTCTCTTTAATTTGCTTCCCGGTGTTTATATCTTCAGGACCGCCTGTGAGAACCGGCTGCAGATGAAACTTTTCATTGATTTTATCTGCGAGCGCTGCAAAATACTCCGGGGCCCATTGTTTTACGGGCCTGGATGCGCCGACATTCAGTACAAGGTATTTCTCCGGAAGACCGGGCAGCTTTTTTGCTATTCGCGGAATCATCCATGATACGTCATTGTCCGGCAGATTCAGGTGGGTGCCAAACTCCAGATACTGGTTGAGCATATGGGCCTGGGGATCAGAGGGCGGTATCCTGTCAAAGGGAAACAGCCATGTCATCTCTTTGCATCGTTCCTTGTTAAAACCCACGCGGTTGGCGCTTTTGGATGCCATGGAAAACAGGCCGGATTTAAGGATCCTCTGGAGATCCAGGGTGATGTCGTACTCTTTTGTCCTGATCTCTTTCAGTGCACAGGGCAGGGAGAGCCTTACCCGGTTCTTGTCAAACAAAATGGCGGTATCCACACACGGGTGGTTGGCAACAAGGGGGTAGCTTAACGGCGCAACAAGCCAGTCAATCTCGGCGTTAAGATATTTTTTTAAATTTACAACAAGCGGAAAGGTGTTGATCACATCACCCAGCGCGCCAAGTTTTATTATTAAAATTTTCAAGTTGTATCCTTAGTTCTTACAATTGCCTGAACCATGCCTATCCAATTTTCAAGGCTGCTAACGCTTCCGGTAGTTTGTATTTGTGAACCGCCCGTGACCATCGTTGTTGATAGGTTATCGCCAGCCTGGTTTTTGTTTTTGAATAAAGGCGGGCTTTGTCGAAATCAATGATGTAAATTTTATTGTTGCCATCAATGAGAACATTTCCCGGATGAAGATCGACATGATGGATCTTGTTTCTTATCAGGCTGTTTATGTTACGTGAAATTTCCGGAATAAGGGCCAGGGCCTGTTCCTTATCCGTAAGGCACAATTTTACAAAAGAGCGGTGTTCTTTGATCTCTTTTGTTATCAGCCATGTTCTGTAGAATGGAAAGCCTGTGCTAGCATATGCCACGGGTGCAGGCACCCTTACCCCGGCTTGTTCCGCAGCAAGCATAAATTCAAACTCTCTTCTGGATCTGATCCGGCCAACCTTTAAATACCGGTCGTTATTGATCCGGGAGATCAAGCCGCCCCGTTTATAGGCTTTTATCACAACAGGACCTGCTTCGGGTATGACTGCAAACCGGGGGGGGACCCTTCCCTCAAGTATCTCTGTTTCATGGTTTGGGGGGGAATGGAAAATATCGATCAGAATGTCCAGGCTTGCGGTGCTCAGAGCATGGACAGAGCCAAACGAGTAGGAACGATGAACCCTTGTATGGATATTGGACACGGTGATTACGCTCGAATGCTTTTTTCTATGGGCGGGATATCTTCGGGCCGGTCAACACTTGGAGAGTCATGCTCTGTAATGACGACTTTGATTCTATGACCGTATTCCAGAACCCTGAGCTGCTCCAGTTTTTCAACGGATTCCAGGGTGGAATCGGGAAGCGCTGAGATCTTATCTACAAAACTTTTCTTGTAGGCATAAAATCCAAGATGCTTGTAGATGTCAACCGCTGTGCCTTTGTCTCTTACATAGGGAATCTCTGCCCGTGAAAAATAGAGGGCAAACCCATTCTTATCAAAGGTCACCTTCACATTTCCCGGGTCTGAAGCGTCGGTTTTCTCTTTGATCTTCACCGCAAGGGTGGAGATGGTCAGTTCAGGATCTGCCTGGAACGGTGCCACTAACTGATCAAGGCATTCAGAGTCGAAAAGAGGCTGGTCGCCTTGAATGTTGACAACGATTTCGTTGGGACCGAGGTTGAGAATATTGGCTGTTTCAGCAACCCTGTCTGTTCCGGATCTGAGGTCGGAGGATGTCATGACAGCCTCTCCGCCAAACCCTTCAACAACCTTGAGTATGCGGTCGTCATCGGTTGCAACAATCACTCTGTCAATGTTTTTGGCCTTGCTTGCTTGCTCATAAACCCTCTGAATCATGGGCTTCCCTGCGATCGGTGCCAGGGGCTTTCCATTGAATCGTTTTGAACCGAATCTAGATGGTATTACAGCAATGCTCATATTTGCAGTCGTTCCTTTTATAATTATAAAACCTGGATGTCTAAATCGAGTACAAATATCACAGAATATATTACTTGTGCAAGGTTAATTGCCCCCCGGTTTCCCGGCATGGAGGAGATGTTGTCCATCCAAGACAGGTGGTTCGTTGGGAAAAAACTATTGAAAAATGATCACTTTAGTGTTAGCGGTTTATTTGAGCACACCCTGTGCTATACCCCCCACAAGGTTTCAAGACCAGGAATGAACCATAAATATTTGACCCATGGAGACAGGCAATGGGATTATCCCTTCAGAACCTCCATAAGTCCGTGGACGGGGAGATTCATCTCTCCGGCATTGATCTCACCATTGAATCAGGATCCAGAACCGTAGTCCTCGGCCGAACCCTGTCCGGGAAAACGTCGCTGTTGCGCATCATGGCTGGACTTGACCGGCCCACCCGGGGGGCCATTCTCGTGGACGACAAAGATGTCACCGGGGTGTCGGTGAGAAAACGAAGTATTGCCATGGTGTACCAGCAGTTCATCAACTATCCCTCCTTTACCATCTTTGACAACATCGCCTCTCCCCTTAAGGTGGCAGGCATGCCCAGGGATCAAATAAAGAAGCGGGTGATGGAGGTTGCAAAGGTTCTCCACCTGACAGGGATGCTCCACCGGATGCCGGCCGAGCTGTCCGGCGGCCAGCAGCAGCGGACGGCCATTGCACGGGCCCTTGTCAAGGATGCCCAGCTTCTGCTGTTGGACGAACCCCTTGTGAACCTGGATTATAAATTGCGGGAGGAGCTCCAGACCGAGCTCCAGGAGATTTTCCGGCAGCGGGATGCCATGGTGGTCTATACCACCACCGAACCCGGGGAGGCCCTGAAGTTCGGCGGCAGCATCGTTGTCCTTGATGGGGGACGGGTTATCCAGACCGGGCCCACCACCCAGGTGTACCGGAACCCGGCCAACCTCAAGGTGGCCGAGGTGTTCAGCGATCCCCCCATCAACTACCTTGACTGCCGGGTGGACGCAAATACCCTGACCCTTAAATCCGGCCTTAGCATCCCCATGACCGGGCATCTGAAGGGGTTGACGCCCGGCCGTTACACCCTGGGGGTAAGATCCAACAACCTCTCCCTTGGCCGGCGAAACAAGCTTGACATGGAATTGACGGCAAGGATCAAGCTTGCCGAGATCAACGGTTCGGAAACCTTTATCCATGTGGATTGTTTCGGTTCAAGGCTGGTGGTCCAGGAGGTGGGGGTGCGCTCCGCCAGGATCGGATCGGAAACCTCGGTTTTTGTGAATCCGGCCCGCTTTTTCGTTTTTACCGGGTCCGGAGACCTGGTGCTGTCCCCCGATCCTTTTCATCAAAGCTGACATCCGAAAGTTACGCTAAAAAAAAGGAAGATCCATGGCTCAGATCGATCTGGAAGAAATTGCCCACGCCTATATGGCCGACCCCAGGGAAGTGTCCGATTATGCACTGAAACGGATTCACAATGTGTGGCAGGATGGCGGGGCCTATGCCCTGCTCGGGCCTTCGGGCTGCGGCAAGACAACCCTGCTTAATGTCATCTCAGGGCTTCTCACCCCGAGCCGGGGCCGGATCCTGTTTGACGGCCGGGATGTCACCCGTCTTCCGCCGGAAAAGCGCAACATTGCCCAGGTGTTTCAGTTTCCCGTCCTATATGACACCATGTCGGTGTTTGATAACCTTGCATTCCCGTTGCGAAACAGGGGCTTTAATGAAAAGGACGTGAAAAAAAGGGTTCATGAGGTGGCGGATATCCTGGACCTTGCCCCTTTTCTTGGAAAGAGGGCGGCAGGCCTTGCCGCCGATGCAAAGCAGAAGATCTCCCTGGGCCGGGGCCTTGTCCGAAGGGATGTTGCCGCCATTCTCTTTGACGAGCCCCTGACCGTGATCGATCCCAATCTCAAGTGGCAACTCCGGTGCAAGCTCAAGGAGATCCACGAACAGCTGAAGTTAACCTTTATATATGTCACCCACGACCAGGTGGAGGCCCTGACCTTTGCGGACAAGGTGATCGTGATGTATGAGGGGGAGATCGTCCAGATCGGGACCCCCCAGGAGCTGTTTGAAAATCCTGTTCATACGTTTGTGGGCTATTTCATCGGGAGTCCCGGAATGAACTTTGTTCCCTTTGCCCTTGAAAACGGGATTGCCCGGGTGGGGGATGCTGAAATCTTCCTGGGAGAGCGCCTTGCCGGGGTGGCAGGAACCGCCACGGGCGAGCTGAAACTTGGCATCCGTCCCCTCTATCTTGAGGTCCATGGCAAGAAAGTGGATCAGGGAGTCGAGGCCCGGGTGAAATCCGTGGAAGACCAGGGCAGTTTCAAGATTCTCACGGCGATTATGGGGGGGCATCCGGTTCGGGCACGGCTTGCCGAAGATGAGCCAGTGCCGCAAGAGACGGCCTGGCTCAGGTTTCCCACCGACTGGATCCGGCTGTTCAGCGATGACCGGCTCTTATAACTGTAAAAATGGGCTCTGTTCAAATGCGGGGAACTATAACCTGAAGGAGCGTAAATAACTATGGATAAGTGGGAAGACAACAGGGCCTGGTTTCTGGTGCTGCCGGTGTTTATCATCGTTGCTTTCAGTGCCATTATTCCGTTGATGACGGTGGTGAACTATTCGCTCCAGGATATTTTCGGACCGGGGCAGCGGGTGTTTGTGGGGGTGGAATGGTTCAAAGAGGTGCTCTCGGACAAGCGTCTCCACGAGGCCCTGGTTCGTCAGTTTATCTTTTCCGGGCTGGTCCTGCTCATTGAGATGCCCCTGGGCATCATCATCGCCCTGATGATGCCGAAAAAAGGGTGGGGCGCCTCCTTGAGCCTTGTGATGCTGGCACTGCCGCTTCTCATTCCCTGGAATGTGATCGGCACCATCTGGATGATTTTCACCCGCCCGGACATCGGCCTGTTCGGTGCCGGAATCAACGCCCTTGGCATCGCCTTTGACCACACGGCAAGTCCCTCGGATGCCTGGGTCACCCTGATGCTCATGGAGGTGTGGCACTGGACGCCGCTTGTGGCGCTGCTTGCCTACGCCGGACTTCGGGCCATTCCCGAGGCCTATTTCCAGGCCGCCCGCATCGACGGCGCCTCGGCCTGGGCCATCTTTAAATACATTCAACTGCCAAAGATGAGGGGCGTCCTGACCATCGCCCTGTTGCTCCGGTTCATGGACAGTTTTCTCATCTATGCCGAGCCCTTTGTGCTCACCGGCGGGGGGCCCGGCAATACCACCACTTTTTTGTCCATATATCTTGTGAAGGTGGCCGTGGGGCAGTTTGATCTGGGGCCGGCCGCGGCCTTTTCCATCATCTATTTCCTGATCATACTGCTCTTAAGCTGGCTGTTTTACCAGGTGCTTCAGAACGTTGGAAAAGGAGAGGCGTGATGAAAAAAAGAACCCTAGGTCTAATCGTCTATTTTATCTTGTTGATGCTTCCCATCTACTGGATGCTCAACATGTCCCTTCGGACCAATGCCGACATCCTGAGCGTGTTCTCCCTTTATCCCCGGCATTTCACCTTTGAGAACTATATGAAGATCTTCACCGATGCCTCCTGGTATTCCGGGTACATCAACTCCATCATCTACGTGTCCCTGAACACGGTCATCTCCCTTGCCACGGCCCTGCCGGCAGCCTATGCCTTTTCCCGGTACCGCTTCATCGGAGACGGCCAGATGTTTTTCTGGCTTCTGACCAACCGCATGGCACCGGCGGCTGTTTTCCTGCTTCCCTTTTTTCAGCTCTATTCCACGGTGGGTCTCATCGACACCCACATCGCCGTTGCCCTGGCCCACTGTCTGTTCAATGTGCCCCTTGCCGTGTGGATCCTGGAGGGATTCATGTCCGGGGTGCCCAAGGAGATTGATGAGACCGCCTATATAGACGGGTATTCCTTTCCCCGGTTTTTTACCACGATTTTCATTCCCCTGATTCGTTCGGGGGTCGGGGTGACCGCGTTTTTCTGTTTCATGTTCTCCTGGGTGGAGCTTCTCTTTGCACGGACCCTCACCACAACGTCGGCAAAACCCATTGCCGCCATCATGACCCGGACCGTGAGCGCCTCGGGCCTTGACTGGGGACTTCTGTCCGCAGCCGGCATCCTCACCATCGTGCCGGGGGCCCTCGTGATCTGGTTTGTCAGGAACCACATGGCAAAGGGATTTGCCATGGGAAGGGTTTAGCTTCTTAGCTCAGACTTTCGCGTTATTTTGGCAAGATAATCTTTTGGGTTCCGGTTGGTCCCGGTTAGGAGGATACGATGACACTGGAATGGATGGCATGGACGGTTCCCACAGCGGTTTTTTTTATCACCATTGCCCTGATGCTCTTTGGCATGACCCTCTGGCAGGTGGTTTCGCCCTGCATCAAACGACGGGGCTTTCTGCCCATTGCAACCACCCGGGGAGACCGGCTCTTTATCGGGCTTTTGAGCAGCGCATACATTCACCTGGCCTGGCTGGGACTGACCAGCCTGACCCTGTGGATCGCGCTTGGTCTCTCCCTTGCCTGGATGGTGGTGGTCATGCGCTGGGGATGAGTGTTGATTCCCATATGAACAGAGCCCCTTTCTTCTTTCAAGCGGTAAAGCAGGCATCAATTCGAGTGCGATGTCTATAATCCAAGGGGTGTCGCCGGTGTTAACGGCCTTTTCACCGGTGGGCTTGCCCGGACAACCGGAACCCCCATTCTTAAGGCCACAAGGAGGAGCGCATATGATGAAGAAAGTGTTGGGAAAGATGCCCGGGAAATGGCTTCCGGGAGTTGTTTCAGCGATATTGTTCACCTTCTGTTCCGGCCCTGCAATGGCAGACATGACCGCCGCACAACAATGGATCGACAAGGAGTTCCAGCCATCCACCCTGTCAAGGCAGCAGCAGGCCGGGGAGATGGAGTGGTTCATCAATGCGGCCCGTCCGTTTAAGGGCATGGAGATCAAGGTGGTATCCGAGACCATCCCCACCCATGAGTATGAGTCAAAGGTGCTTGCAAAAGCCTTTGAAGAGATCACCGGCATCAAGGTCACCCACGATCTGATCCAGGAAGGCGATGTGATCGAGAAGCTCCAGATCCAGATGCAGTCCGGCAAGAACGTGTTTGACGCCTATGTAAATGATTCGGATCTCATCGGCACCCATTCCAGGTACGGCCATGTGGTCAACCTCACCGACTGGATGGCGGAAGAGGGAAAAGAGGTGACCCTGCCCACCCTGGATGTGGATGATTTCATGGGCAAATCCTTTACCACAGGAGTCGACGGCAAGCTTTACCAGCTGCCCGACCAGCAGTTTGCCAACCTCTACTGGTTCCGTTACGACTGGTTTACCCGGGAGGATTTCAAGCGTCAGTTCAAGGATATTTATGGGTATGAGCTGGGGGTACCGGTTAACTGGTCTGCCTACGAAGATATTGCCGAGTTCTTCAGTGAGCATGTGGGCGAGATTAACGGGCGGGCCATCTACGGCCACATGGATTACGGCAAAAAGGCCCCGGATCTTGGCTGGCGGTTCACCGATGCCTGGCTCTCCATGGCCGGTGCCGGAGACAAGGGCATTCCCAATGGAAAGCCCGTGGATGAATGGGGTATCCGGGTGGATGAAAACAACCGGCCCGTGGGCTCCAGCGTGAGCAGGGGCGGGGCGGCCAACGGTCCTGCCGCCAAATACGCCCTCAAGAAATATATGTCCTGGCTCAGGAAATATGCGCCCCCGGGCGCCCTTGGCATGGACTTCTACCAGTCCCTGCCCTACCTTGCAACGGGCAATGTGGCCCAGCAGATCTTCTGGTACAACTCCTTTGTCTCCTCCATTGTCAAGGAGGGGCTGCCCGTGGTCAACGCGGACGGCACGCCCAAGTGGCGGATGGCCCCATCACCCCACGGACCCTACTGGGAAGAGGGGATGAAGCTTGGATACCAGGACTGCGGTTCCTGGACATTGCTCAAGAGCACCCCGTTGGAGCGTAGAAAGGCGGCCTGGCTCTTTGCCCAGTTCTGCGTCTGCAAGACCGTATCCCTTAAAAAGACCCATGTGGGGCTGACCCCCATCCGGGACAGCGATATCCGGCACGCCTCCTTTACCGAACGGGCACCCAAGCTTGGGGGACTCGTGGAGTTCTACCGAAGTCCGGCAAGGGTGGCCTGGACCCCCACCGGTACCAATGTCCCGGACTATCCAAAGCTTGCCCAGCTCTGGTGGCAGAATATCGGTGAGGCCGTTGCCGGCGAAGTGACCGTGTCAACGGCCATGGATAACCTGGCAAGGGAGCAGGACCGGGTCCTCATGCGCATTGCACGATCCGGTGTCCAGGGTGACCAGGGGCCGCTCCTGAACCCGGAAAAGCCTGAATCCTACTGGCTCAACAAACCTGGTTCACCAAAAGCCAAGCTTGCCAACGAAAAACCTCAAGGGGAAACCCTTGACTATGATAAGCTTCTCCAGGCATGGAAAGAGGGGAGGGTGAAGTAGGAATATACTGAACGTGCACCCTCAGGGCTGCACCCGCCGAATGACAATGAATGGGCCGGCATCAAGCCGGCCCATGCTTTTAAAACATCGGACAAAGTTTACTTATCTATCGAAATTACTCCCCCTGGGGTATCAAGCTGCGATATAGCAGTGCAAACGCAAACGCAAACGCAAACGCAAACGCAAACGCAAACCATACTCAATATCTGGGATGCATTAGGTGCTAGTTATAAAGCAGGCGAGAACAAAGACTTTTTTTGAGATAAGTTGGTATATATCAGATGAAAGTAAAGAACAAATAGCATACCATAAGTTTGCAGCCGGGGTTTCCAAAGAAGATAAAAGTAATCTTATGATTGCTGCGTCATGGTCTGGAAATCATTCTCAGGCGTTTATAGATTATTCGAATCGCCGTGGTCCGCAGGCCCTTGGGGCATTTTTATCAGTGGCACAAGAAGCAAATTCAAAGGATCTGCAGGGTCTGGTCCATCTGGTTGGACAATTGGATGAAGACCAAAGGGAGCAAAAAGCTTCCCATGCCCGGGAATGAGTGCTTAAAAATCCGTCGGAGGGCATGGGAAGCTTTTGCGGGTTGAACGATATCTTGGATGATGAAAAGGCGGTGTCTATTTTACAGCGACAAGTTCAACCGTGAAAATCAATGTAGAATAGGGCTCAATCGTACCACCACTGCCGGCTGCACCATATGCAAGCTCAGATGGAATATACAGCTCATATTTTGAACCCTCTGCCATAAGCTGAAGCGCCTCTGTCCAGCCTTTAATGACACCATTCAGTGGGAACGTTGCTGTCTGTCCACGTTTATATGAGCTGTCAAAGATTGTACCCTCAAGTGTCTTACCTTCATAATGCGTCTCAACGGTATCTGTAACGGCTGGTTTCTTTCCGCTTCCTTCAGTGATTACTTTATACTGAAGTCCGCTTTCAGTAACTTTAACACCCTCTTTTTTACTGTTTTCTTCAAGGAAGTTCTTTCCGGCTTCAATGTTTTTACTTCCTGCTTCCTGCTGCTTTGCCTGCATTTTTTCCTGCATTGCTGCTTGGAAATTCTGCATAACCAGCTGCATTGCTCCAACAGGCATTTTAGGCTCTTCACCGTTAAAAGCCGCGATAAATGAATCCGCAAAGATTTTAGGATCAATCTCAAGACCCTGTTTCTTAAAATCGCTACCTATCGTCTGGCCGAGAACATAACTTACCTTATCTAATTCAACTTTCATCTTGAGTCCTTATATATTAAAGGGTTTGTATTGGCTCTTACTGTACATTAAAAATAAAATCATTACATTAACAAAAATCCCAGGACAATACAACCCGGGGCTATTAGAAAAAAGAGGTCGAATAAACTATGGTAAATAGTTTCCTGAATCATGAAGCAAAGCCTCACAAAGATATATGTCTTCTCAAAAAAGGGCCCATAAGATTTGCAATTCCCAGGGGGAGTTTTTTCCAGGGTTCAATGACCAGGGTTTCTCCAGGCATGTTAATGGCCTTGCCCCGGAAAAACCAGCTGTACCAAAAGATCTGGTTTTCGGAAGGGCCCCATTGTTTTTTGAATCTATAGGTCGGAGCGCCTTTGGAAGATCTTCCCATGTCAAATGTATCCATGCCGATATTGCATGCAAATTTAATCATCTGCCAATAGAGGAACATATTTGAATTCAGGTGCCGATATTCCCTGATCGATGATGCCCACGGGTTGGCAAGCCTGTTTTTAAACCTGAACATGAATGAAGCCGCCACCGGTTGAGATCTGAAAAAGACAACACATATGAATGAGTGCCCATGAAAATATTTAAAAATGCTGCTGAAAAATTTCTTTGAATGGACAGGTGAACCAAGGTCCCTCATATTACGGCTGAACACCTGGTAAAAAGGATCTAAAAGTCCGGTTTTTCCGATCTTCCAGGTCAGGCCATTCTTCTGTCCTTTGCGAATCTGGTTTCTCAGTTTTGACTTGAAACCTGCCATCATTTTATTCTGGGAATCTGTAAGGTCAAGAGAGATGCCTTTTTTCGCTGTGTAAATTTGAGGCATTACACCTGAAATTTCCATATCAGGGATATCCAGCGGGCTGTCCTGCCTGAGTTCCATGGCTGAGGAAATGGGCTGCCCTGGAAAGCATGAAGCTTTTTTAAATAGAAAGGACCGGGCTTCCATGTTCCTGGCAAGGATGCCTGCGGTATCAAAAAAAGGGATGGATATAAGCTTTGATCTGCCTGGGATACTACTGAATTTAAAAAGGGGTAAAATGCCGCAGATTCTACCTTTGTTTGTCAGACCTTTCTTTATTGCTGCAAGGTAAAAAGGTTTGTGAAGATAGGCATCTTCAATAACCCTGCTCCAATTAAAAAGATGGCAATATCCTGATTGTTCATGATTCAGCACATACCTGTCCCATGCATCAGAACTTGCAATTACTTTTATCTCTAATCTGTTAAAATGACTCATGGATATTCCTGTTGTTTTTATCTGAAATAATAACAGCATCCAAACCATTAAACCAGGCAAAAAAGAGAAGGGAAACCTGGGTTATATGATTGCTTTTGTCCTGTCTGCGAAATGTCTCCTTAAATAAACCTGTATCCATTGCAATGGTAAATGGGATATTTGTATATAGTCTTGGACTTACAATGGCATATGGTGCACACATTGAGAATGTTGACCGTCATTATCAGCATTCTCATCTCAAGATTCTCAACCCGTTTATATGAACTTTCTGCTAAGCAGAGCAGGGCTGCCATTAGTAATTAACAATATCTTTTGGGAAAGGAGTATGTCATGACTCAGTTAACCGGCAAAAAAGCCATTGTTACCGGCGGTGCCATGGGGATCGGTTTTGCGACATGTAAACGATTGGTCCGGGAAGGATGCGAAGTGACTATCTGGGATCTCAGTCTGGACGAAATGGGAAATGCTGAAAAAGTACTTAAAGAAATGGGAGGAAAAGTTTTTACCTATCATTGTGATGTGTCGGACAGAGAGAGGGTGCTGGAACTTTTCGAAAAAGCTGTGGAGGATTTGTTTCCCGTCTGTAAAGGATCACGATGATGTTGCAGAAGGGATTGTAGAATCCGGGTTAAAGAAAAATATTCATATCGTATGCAGACCGAGACGGCTTTATATTGCCATTATTCTAAGGGGATTACTCCCTGATTTTATCCTTTCAAAATTAGCCTTAAAGTTTGGTATGGGAGATTGTGTAAAGGATTACAAGGGTCGGGAAGGGTTTGTCCACAGTAATTCAGAGTAGAGGATGGCTCTGGGGGGCGGATTGGTAACTGCCCCCCCCCCCGTTAACCGTTATCAAACAGGAAACGGAAAAATGAGTTGGGAATTTATCTATATATTACGGCGAACCTACCAAAATGAAGATCGTTGGGGCGAAATGTATATTCAGACTGTCAATGGACTTTCCTGGGAAAGGCTTTGCTATACATCTGAACTCCCGTGGGACGAATATGAAAGTGGAGCGTTATCTGGAAAATCTAAAAACGATTTAAGCAGAATAAAAATCGGTACCTATGGCCTGAAAATTAGATCTGATGGTCCTAAAGGATGGAGATTAGAATTGAAAAATACTGGTCATCGGTTGAATATACAAATACATAGAGCTAACTCTTCAATGTCTGCAAAAGGCTGTATCTTGCCGGTAATATTCAATAATTTTAGCGCTTCTAAGCTAAAAAAAGGCGATCCGTCAATTCATACACAATCGCTTGTCTTGATGAATACAATTAAAAATAGATATGAAAAAATAAACACCGAAAAAAAAACAATCCTTCTTTAATAATTGCAGCCACATTGCCGGCACGACATATAAAACCCGGGAGTCCAAAGTATGCGTAATTCTTCTCCAGTTTTTATGTTTGTCATACTTTTTATAGTTTCATGTCAACAGTCCCATGCTGAGATGATAGAAGTTGTTATTAATGGGGTAGGGTCAGTAAAAGTGTATGTGGAAAAATTCGTGCCGGAAAAACACAAGATTAAAAGTTGTGGAGACTATACGTGTCTTATCGATGGAAATCCATTTTTTGGTAGTGATGGGAAAATACCATCAGAAAAAATTGCCAGGATAGTGTTTTTACATCAAGGTTGCATAATAAATCTGGATGTAAATGCCATGTATGACCCGAATATTAGTAGTGATAATATAAAATATCAGAATAAAAGTTGATCATTATTGGGGGGCATTCTACAAGGTCACCGGTCGTTTTTCTGATGGTGCTGGTGCGTACATCGCACAGTGGATAGTGACAAATGGCGATTCGATCAGGACTCATATCAGTGATTATGAGACCCTTTATGAGTTATTTAAAAAAAACTCTGGGGATTAAATCCGTTTTACTCCCTTTAAGCAGTTCCGGTTTGGTTCACTTGTGGGCAGCAGCAGGAGTGGCAAAAGGGAAAGAAGAGTTCCTGCGGCGAACAGCAACGGATATCCGAAACTTTCCGCAATGGGACCGGATATCCATCCTCCCGGTGATTTCCCCAGCACCTCGACGGTGGCCAGGATGGTGTAATGGGTGGCTCCGATTTTCCGGTTAACCCGTGACATCATGAATGCGAACATCACTGTTGTGAGCATACCCCCGGTAAAATGTTCCAGAACGGTGACGGAGATCACCTGAAATTCAGTGGGTACTCCCAGGGAGATGGCCCACTCCAGGGCCATGGAGAGTGTCCGGGCGACGGCACTGATGAGGAGCATGCGCCTTATGGAATAACTTCCGGCCAGAAAACCGCCGAACAGGGACCCTGAAAGGGACGCGATCATGCCCCATGTCCCCAGCCACAGCCCGATCTGTGAAGGCGTAAAGCCGTTGTCGATGAGGAAGGGTTTGAACATCACATCCACCATCATCTCTCCGAATTTGTAGGAAGCGATAAACAGGATCAGCCTGCCTGCACCGGGAAGCTTGAAGGTTTTAACCACAAGATCCATGGTTTTTCCCATATCCATGGGTTTAGTGAATCTTTCTTTGTCCTGTTCCCGGTAGAACATGATGGCAAAAAGGGGCAGGGTGACAAATATTCCCATCACAAGAAACATTCCTGTCCATCCCAGGCTTCCCCCGAGCCATACCAAAAGCCCTCCGCTGATGAGCATGCCGGTTTTATAACCGCACACCTGTGCGGCGTTACCGGGTCCCAGTTCATTGGTTCCCAGAATGTCCACGGCCAGACCGTCCACGGCAATGTCCTGGGTGGCGGCAAACAGATTCATGAAAAACACCGCAGCCAGGATAGCCGTGAGGTTTTTTTCCGGGGAGAGGGTGGCGGTGAACAGAATCGTTCCCAGCAGCAGAATTTGAAGGGGAATGATCCAGGTTTTTCTGCGCCCGATTTTCCGGATACTGAACCGGTCCACAAGGGGTGACCACAGGGCCTTGAGCATCCACGGCAGGGCCAGGGCGCTGGAAAAACCGATGAGGGTGAGGGAGGTGTTCTGGCTTCGCAGGTAAACGGGCAGGGCCGTAATCTGGAATCCAAAGGGCAGTCCCTGGGAGAGGTATAGAAGAAACAGGAGTCCGATTCTTTTGTTCAGCATAGGTTTCACAGGGGAGGGTTAAGCAGGGATGAAATGTGTGGCACTAAATGGGCCGGCAGGTGGCAAATAGCCGGCCCATTCTATTGCTTGCAGCATAACTGTTCAAAAAACCCTATCGGGGAAGCTCATAGGTGCCGGGGGCGATTTTCCAGTCTCCGTCTTCATTAACCACGGTGACAACCCGGTCCAGTTTATGTTCGTCCACGATGGAGTACAGACTTCCCACTATCTTGTAAAGGGGGTTGATACTCCGTTTCTTGATCCCGGTGATCCGGATCTTTGCCATTTCATCATCTGAACTGAGGACTTCGGTTTTGACCTTGCTCAGGCTCATCTGGAAGTAACTGGGCTTGTACCCCTGGTTCAGGGCTTGTTTTTCAATCTGCTCAAAATAAAGCGCAACAATTCGCTGATCTTCATCGTTCACTTTACCCTCTTCGGTCAGGTAATTTTCCATCTCCGGATCGAGCATGTAGTAGGCTTTACTGAAATCAACAACTGTATCTTCCGGTGAACTTGCAAAGGCCGTTGATATGTGGATACAGATTCCAGCGATCAGGGCAACAATGAACAAAACATGTTTGGGGCGAACATTCATCTCGTATTTCTCCTCTTTTATATACGTGTTGGGTAAAAGAGAACCCGGAGGTTTAAAGCCGGATTCCAGTAAAATTGCTGGAGATAATAGCAAAAACAACGGTCATGCGCAATCAGGAATGAACTGAATTTTCAGCAAGGTGACTGCACCAGCTGAATAGTAATAAAAGGGCCGGCAGGATGCCGGCCCATTCTATTTTTTAAAACCTGTTCGTTGTCTAATACATCTCGTACTTGACAAGGCGGCCGTCAAGCCCGCCGGCCTTGAGGGGCTTTTTCCAGGTCGCTTTCAGTCCCATGTGGGCAACGTACTGGGGATCTCCGAAATAGATGTATGCGGTTGATCCCTTGCATTTCTGTTTGAGAAAATCACCCAGGTCCCGGTGAAAGGCCTTGAGGTCGCTCTCCTTGCCCATGCGGATGCCGTAGGGCGGGTTGGCAACGATGATGGCGTTCTCAATATCGGGCAGGTCCCTGAAATCCTGGTGGCCAATGGATACCTGGCCGCCATTGTGGAGCCCCATGAGGTTGGTCCGTGCCGCATTGACCGATGTATCGGCAATGTCGCTGCCGGCGATGAGACCGCTCTCAAGGGAGCCGATCCTGGCGTCTGCCTTTGCTTTGACCTGGGCCCACAGGTCCGGGTTGAAATCGGGCAGGATCTCAAATCCGAATCGTTTCCTGAATATGCCGGCAGGGATGTTGCAATGGTGCATCAGGGCTTCACACAATAGGGTGCCTGAGCCGCACATGGGGTCGTAGATGGGAACCGACCCGTCCCACTCGGAAAGGCGGATAACGGCTGCGGCAACGGTCTCCTGCATGGGGGCAGACACCGACTCCTCCCTGTATCCCCGCTTGTGAAGGGCGCCGCCGGAAGCGTCGATGCTGATGGCTATCTTCTCTTTTCTGATGTGCAGGTTGATCATCACATCCGGGTTGAGGGTGTCCACGTCCGGCCTTTTTCCGGTTCGTTCCCTGAAATAGTCGGCAATGGCGTCCTTGAGCCTGAGAGCAGCATACTGGGAATGGGTGATCTCACTGTCCGAGACATTGGCCGTGATGGCAAAGGTGCTCTTTTTTTTGAACAGGTTCTCCCATTTGATACGCTTTGCCAGTTTGTAGAGGGTGTCGGTATCGGTGCAGTTGAAGGATACCAGGGGGGCGAGGATTCTTGAACAGAGCCTGGTCTGGTAGTTTATGTTGTAGAAAACGCCCTTTTGGGCCTTGAAGTAGATGCCTCGAAATGACGGCGTCACCTCGGTTGCCCCGAGTTTTTTCAGCTCTTCTTCCCCTTCCTTGATCAGATCTTCGGCGATCTGGGCAAAAAAGATAGAGTCCTGCTGGTATTGAAAGCCTGTGGCATAGCGTTTGTGCTGGCCTGCCCTTTTTCGAATCACGTTGGTTTTTACGGTCTTGATGTGTTCCATGGTTCCATTAAATCTTTTCTAAGGATCGGGTTATTTGGTTTACGGCAAGCTCGGTCCCGCCCTGTCGTTTTCGGATGAAGCGTTGCCCCTGTTCCACTAAACTTGCTCTGCTGGGAACATGATTAAGGTTTTTTATCATAAAATCTGCAACCTTCTGCCAGTTTTCGGCCTTATACACAACCCCTTTTTTAAAAATTTCTTCTCCGACCCATAAAAAATTGCTTAAATGGGGGCCGGTGACCGTGGCTGCCCCTGCAATGGCGGGTTCCATGAAATTCTGGCCGCCCAGGGGGAGGAGGCTGCCGCCGACAAAGGCTGTCACGGCAAGTGCATAGGCTTGTTTGAGTTCCCCGAACACGTCCCACAAAACGATTGAGCCGGGCTTGGTCGGGGTGCTTGTATCGCTTCTGAGCTGCCAGGAATACCCTTTTGCGGTCAGGCTCTGTTTCCAGAAGTCGAGTCTGTGCATGTGGCGGGGAAACAGGGCCACCACCTGGTCGGGAAACCTGTCAAGCAGGCGTTTCAGTATCTGTTCAACCAACTGCTCCTCCTCCATGCGCACCGAGGCGAGGATGGAGAGGGGGGTGTCGGGGGCGAACAGGCTTTCCAGGGAGGATGCTTTTGCCGGGGTTGAATCAAGGCAGTCCATGGCATCGAACTTGATGTTGGGCATGACGTGGATGGTTGCCGTGGTGAACAGGGCCCTGAACCTAGCGGCGTCTTCCTCGGATATGGCAAGGATGCTGTCCGGGGCAAGGTGTTTCCAGATAAAAGCGGTTCGGTTGTACCCTTTAAAGCTCTTCTCAGAAAGCCTTGCATTGACCATCAGTATCTTTGTGCCCCGTTTCTTCAGGGCGGACAAGAGACCGGGCCAGAGTTCCGTCTCAAGGAGCACCATGGTGACAGGGTTCAGCCGCTCCAGAACCGCTTTCATTAATTCCGGCATATCAAAGGGGAACCAGGCAAGCCGGCACTGGATGCTTGGATGAAGCTTTTGGGGGTCGATCTCCTGTTTCAGGATCTCCATTCCCTGGGTCGTTGTGGTGGAGACCAGGATGGTGGTCTCTGTGTTGAACCCAAGCCGTTTCACAAGCTCAGCAGCAAGGTAGGCCTCGCCTGCCGATGCCGCCTGTATCCAGATATCGCACTTTGAAAGGTGGGTGGCCGAACATCTCTGGTTAAAACCCTGTTTGAGCCGTTTGTTTCTCTTGAGAAGCGGCAGCACTGCTTGCCATGCAAGATTGTAAAGTCCGAGCAAGCTCATGGGTACTGTCTCTGTCTGCATTTGGATAGGGGGTCCTGTACTCTTTTAAGATTGACAATGGACGGCATTATATCACATAATAGAAAGCTTATGGAAAATTTATCTGAAAAAAAAAATAGAGACAGGGGGCGGGTCGTTTTAGGACTTGTTCTCTCCCGGTGGAGAAGACTCGTTCTTGCCATGGGCTGCATGGTGGTGGTGGCCGCTGCAACCTCGGCTTCCGCTTATCTGGTAAAACCCATGCTGGACGACATCTTCATAAACAAGGACGAGGCCAAGCTTCTTCTCCTGCCCGGGGCCGCCATCCTGGTTTTTTTCTTAAAGGGCGCCGGCGCCTACGGCCAGGGTTATTTCATGAGCCATGTGGGGCAGGAGATCATCAAGCACTTCAGGATCTCCCTGTATGAAAGAATCATTGATCTGCCCCTGGCATTTTATCATACTGAAAAAACCGGGGTGCTCATGTCCAGGATCACCAATGACGTGAACATTGTCAAGGGCATGGTCTCTTCCGCTGTGACAAGCGTCTTAAAGGACGCCTTTACCGTGATCGGGCTGATCGGTGTTGTCCTCTATATGGACTGGAAGCTTGCCATCGGCGCCTTTGTGGTCCTGCCCGTTGCCTTTTATCCCATCGTGGTGTTCGGGCGAAGGGTGAGGCGGTTCAGCACCGGGTGCCAGGAGGCCATGGCCGATCTCAACGTCTTTCTCCATGAGACCTTTTCCGGTACAAAGGTGGTCAAGATCTTTACCATGGAGGCCTTTGAAAAAGAGCGGTTCTATAAAAAGGCCCATATGCTTTTCAGGCTTGAGATGAAATCCATCATTGCCAAGTCCCTGTCATCCCCGGTGATGGAGTTTGTCGGCGGTATCGGTATCGCCTTTATCATCTGGTTCGGCGGATCCCGGGTGATCAGCGGCGCGTCCACGCCGGGCACCTTTTTTTCCTTTCTGACCGCGGTGATGATGCTTTACGATCCGATTAAAAAACTCAGCAAACTCAACAACACCGTGCAGGAGGGGACGGCAGCCCTTACCCGGATATTTGATATCCTTGAACGGGAGTCGGAAATAACCGAGCCCTCAGACGCCGCTGAACTCAACGGTTCCTCGGTGGGGGTTCAGTTCGAGAACCTCACCTTTGCTTATAATTCAGACGAAAAGCCGGTGCTGCGGGATGTTAGTCTCAATGTCAATCCCGGCGAGGTGCTGGCCCTGGTGGGAATGAGCGGCGGAGGAAAGACTTCCCTTGTCAATCTGGTGCCCAGGTTCTACGATGCAACCCAGGGAAGGGTACTGGTTAACGGCCATGATGTGAAGGACCTTTCCCTTAACTCCCTGAGACGGAACATCTCCATCGTGACCCAGGAGCCCATTCTCTTCAATGAGACCGTCCGGGACAACATCCGGTACGGCCGCATGGACGCAACTGATGAAGAGGTGGAGAAAGCTGCAAAATCTGCCTATGCCCACGATTTTATCATGGGCTTTCCCCAGGGGTACGATACCATGATAGGTGAGCTTGGAAGCCGTCTGTCCGGGGGAGAGAAGCAGCGGCTCTGCATTGCAAGGGCATTGATCAAGGATGCACCGGTTCTCATCCTTGACGAGGCGACCTCGGCCCTGGATGCCGAGGCGGAAAGGGTGGTCCAGAAAGCGCTTTCCAATCTGATGCAGGGCCGGACCACACTGGTCATCGCCCACAGGCTTTCCACCATTGACCATGCCCACAGGATCGTTTTGTTGAAAAAGGGAGCCATTGTGGAGCAGGGCACCCATGATCAGCTTATGGCAAAACACGGAGAGTATTTCAAGCTTCAGACCATGCAGACTTCACGTGGTGTCATCGACCAGGCCGGGGAAGGGGACTCCAAAGCGGAAGTCCCGGCGGCGTGAGAGAATTTTACCTTGCACCTGTTTGTATGGCTGACTAAAATATTGATGAAAAAAAAGGAGATTTGACAATGGCTGTTTCCAAGGAATTGTTAGAGATACTGGCCTGCCCCAATTGTAAGGGCGAGGTGACCATGAACCAGAGTAACGACGGACTTGTGTGTGAGGCCTGCAGCCTTGTGTATGAAATCCGGGACGATATTCCCATTATGCTCGTAGAAGAGGCAAAGCCGCTGACCCGATGAGTACACCAAAGAGACCGGATCCGGCTAAGCTCATCATGAGCCTGTTCATGAACGATCAAACCATCCTGGAAGCGGTGCTGCCCCTGCTGGAAGAGAAGTTCGGCAGTATCGATATTATCAGTCCGTGGTTCGATTTTGATTATACCGACTATTATTATAAAGAGATGGGATCTCCCCTGTTCCGGCGGGTGGTGGTGTTCAAGGAACTGATCGAGCAGGAGAGCCTGGCATCGATCAAGGAGGCCACCAACCAATTGGAAACATTGTGGAAAGCCGATGGGCAAAGGAGCCTCAATATTGATCCGGGCTACCTTGTTCCGTCCAGGTTTATCCTTGCAACCGGCAAGGATTATTCCCATCGGGTTTATATCGGGAAGGGGATCTATGCGGATCTCACCCTGATCTATAAAAAAGGGGGATTCCAAAAGCTTGAGTGGACTTACCCCGACTATGCCGGAGACGCCATCAAGGGATTCCTTGAAACTGTCAGGGCAAAATATTGCCTTGACCTAAAAAGAAAGAGAGAAGAGTTTAAATGATAAAGAGCATGACCGCCTTTTCAGAGGCGTCATATACGGAGAACGATATCAGGGCCGAGGTTGAGATTCGTTCCTACAATAGCAAGAACCTTGATGTGGCCTTATATCTTCCGGGTTATTGCCGCAGGTTTGAGGATGGAATCAAGAAGATCGTTGCCGGAACCCTTGCCAGGGGACGGGTGGAGATCCGTATTTCCGTCAAAGATGAATCCGAGGACGCAGCAAGTTTTGCCGTGGATGAAAAAAGGGCCAGGGCCTATTACAAGGCATTGGCAAGTCTGAAGCAGAACCTTGCCATTGATTCCGCCATCACCCTGGACCATGTGCTGGCCGGAAGGGAGATGATCCAGGACGAGGAAAAGGAGACCGATTTCGACCTGGTTTGGCAGGCGGTGTCAAGTGCCGTTACCCAGGCCCTTTCCGCCCTTACCACCATGCGGGCAAACGAGGGTGAGAACCTGGCCATTGATCTTGAAGAGCGCATGAACCTCATCGAGGTTGAGCTCAAGACCATTGAAGACCGGGCCGCCGATATCCCGAAGATCTACCGGGAACGTCTAATGGAGCGGATCTCCCGTCTCACGGCCGGGGTGGAAGCCTTGGATCCGGTGCGGCTCTCCCAGGAGGCAGCCATCCTTGCCGACAAGAGCGACATCTCCGAAGAGATTGTCAGGGTCCACAGCCATATCAAGCAGTTCAGGGAGATCCTGTCGTCAAGCAAACCGGCCGGAAGGAAACTCAACTTTTTGATCCAGGAGTTCAACCGGGAGTTCAACACCATGGGGTCAAAGTCCGGCCAGGCCGAGCTGTCCCACACCATTGTCAATCTGAAGTCTGAGCTTGAGAAGATCAGGGAACAGGTCCAGAACATTGAATAAAGAGCGTGGGGACAGATTTCAAATCTGTCCCCTTTGATGAGGAGATATAATGGAACAGGTCCTACTGAACATAGGGTTTGGTAACACGGTGGTGGCTGAAAAGGTGGTGACAATCCTTTCTCCCAACTCCTCCCCCATGAAGCGGTTGAAGGATGAGGCAAAGGATGAAAGGCGTCTGGTGGATGCTACCCACGGCAGAAAGACCCGGGCCATCATCGTGACAGAGAGCAACCATGTGATACTTTCGGCCATACAGGCGGAAACCATTTCACAGCGTTTTTCGGCATTGAAACAGCAGGAAGAGCAGGAAAAATAGACCTTCTGACAAGGATGGAGCAAGGTTTGGAAAACAGCAAAAAACCAGGAAAACTATTTGTGGTATCCGCCCCTTCGGGTGCCGGCAAGTCAACCCTCTGCAAGCTCATGCTGGAGGAATTTCCCGAAATCTCTTTCTCGGTCTCCCACACCACCCGGCCTCCCCGGGAAGGGGAGGTCCACGGTAAAGATTACTTTTTCATTGGAAAAGAGGCATTCGAGGAGAGGATCGAGAACAACCTGTGGGCTGAGTGGGCCCGGGTCCACGACAACTATTACGGTACGTCCCTCACCTTTATCCGGGAGACCCTGGAAAATGGCGGGAGCCTGCTTCTTGACATCGATGTCCAGGGCGCCAGGCAGATCACCAAGGCGTTTCCGTCGGCCGTGACCCTCTTTATCATGGCCCCTGATCTTGAGATCCTTGAAAAGCGTCTCAGGAGCCGGGGAACCGATTCCGAGGAGGCCATAGAAAAACGCATGAAAAACGCAGTAAACGAGATCGAGCAGAAAGATTGCTACAACCATGTGATCGATAACGACGATCTTGAAACAAGCAAAAAACAGATGGCAGCTATTTTTAAAAAGGAGCTCAGGTGAAGGAAAAAAAAGAACAGGTCGAGATCCTTTGCGGTATCCATCCGGTGAGGGAGGCCCTGCGGGCAGGCAAGAGAAAGGTTTATGCCATCGTTATTGCTAAGGAGCGCTCAAGGGCAAGGGTCTCCGAGATCCTTAAGTTTGCAGATGAGCATGCCATTCCCGTCGAGATGACCGATTTGACGACCCTTGACACCATGACCCGGGAAGCCCGTCACCAGGGCGTTGTGGCAAAGGTCAGCCCGTTTCGTCAGGTTCGGGCCGAAGGCATAGTCAAACAGATGACCAAACCCCAGTCCCCGAAGTTCATCCTGGTGGTGGAGAACCTGGAAGATCCCCAGAATCTGGGGGCATTGATCCGGACCGCCCTGTGCGCCGGTGTGGATCACATCATGTTGCCCAAGGAGAGGTCTGTCTCTCCCACGCCATCGGTCTCCCGGGCTTCTGCAGGGGCCATGGAGCATGCCGACATTTCGTTCATCACCAACACGGCTTCCCTGCTTCGCCAGTTGAAGGACCTTGGCTTCTGGGTGGCGGGCCTGGATGCCGCAGGAAAGACCCCATTGTTCAAGGCGGATCTCACCGGCAACCTGGTTCTTGTGGTGGGCGGCGAGCACAAGGGCATCAGGCCCTTGGTGCAAAAAGAGTGCGATTTTCTCGTCTCACTGCCCCAAAAGGCAGGAGTGACTTCCTTGAACGCATCGGTTGCAGGCGGAATCGCCATGTACGAGGCCTTGCGTCAGAGATCCTAATAACAGCATAAAAGAGGAGAGCGTTGCATGAGTAAGATCATATCCATAGACAAGGATGCAGGACTCAAGGTACCCGATTGCGTTGAGATCCCCTTTATCGAGGGGGACGGCATCGGACCCGATATCTGGAGGGCTGCACAGTCTGTGTTTGACACGGCCGTTGAAAAAGCGTTTAACGGCAAAAAGCGGATCGAGTGGCTTGAGCTCCCTGCAGGAGAGAAGGGGTTCAACCAGACCGGAGAGTGGCTGTCGGACGCTTCCCTCAAGATCATTGAGGAGCACCGGGTCGCCATCAAAGGTCCCCTTGCCACCCCCGTGGGCCGGGGAATGAGAAGCCTTAACGTGCGAATCCGCCAGGAGCTGGACCTTTATGCCTGCATCCGGCCCATCCGCTACTTCTCTCCGGTTCAGAGCCCGGTGAAGGCGCCTGAAAAGGTCGACATCACCGTGTTCCGGGAGAATACCGAGGATCTCTATGCCGGTATCGAGTGGGCCTCCGAGTCGGAAGAGGTGGAAAAACTCACCGCGTTCATGAAAAAAGAGCTGGATGTAGATCTCTGCTCCACCTCCTCCATCGGCATCAAGCCCATCTGCCCGGAAAAGACCCGTCGCCTGGTCCGCCGTGCGGTCGCCTATGCCGTGGACCATGGCCTCAAGAGCGTCACCCTCATGCACAAGGGTAACATCATGAAGTTCACCGAGGGCGGATTTCGGAAATGGGGCTACCAGGCTGCCCAGGACTATTTCGGTGACGTGGTGATCACGGAAAAGGAGCTCTGGGACACCTATGACGGCGTCCATCCCGAGGGCAAGGTGCTTATCAAGGACAAGATTGCCGATATGGTCTTTGCCGAAGTATTGCTCAGGCCCGAGGATTTTGACGTGATCGCAGCTCCCAACCTCAACGGCGACTACATCTCAGACGCCCTGGCCGCCCAGGTGGGCGGGCTCGGCATCGCTCCGGGCGCCAATATCGGTGACCGCTGCGCTGTGTTCGAAGCCACCCACGGCACCGCCCCGGACCTTGCTGGAACAGACTCTGCAAACCCCTGTTCCATTATCCTGTCCGGTGCCATGATGCTGGACCACCTGGGATGGAACAAGGCGGCAGACTATGTCCGCCAGGGCGTTGCAACCGCCCTGGGATCGGGTAAGGCCACCATCGACCTTGCCCCGGGAATGCCCGGGTGCCAGGAGGTATCATGTTCAGCCTTTGGAAAGATCATCTGCGAGACCATCCAAAAAATGAGCTGATCTTAAAATTCCTCTCATGTGTAGGGAAAAGGGCGCTGGCCGCTCTTTTCCCGCACAAGTGCCTGGTTTGCGGCCGCTACATTCGGTTTCGGCCGCAACCTGCCACCCCCACCGTTGAACCTCTCCTGTGCCACCTCTTTTGCTCCGCCTGCCTTGAAACAGGCGTCAACCCCATTGAATCCCCCCTGTGCACCCAATGCGGCAAACCCTTTGCCTCCCGCACAGGAACAGATCACCCCTGTGCAGATTGCCTCCACGCCAGTGACCCAACCCATGACCGGATCGGCATGGTCAGGGCCTTTGGCCACTACGACGCCCTGTTAAAGGAGTGCATCCATCTTTTGAAGTACCGGAAAAAGACATCCCTTGCCCGGCCCCTGGGACGGCTTATGTTCCAAACCTTTCAACACCATTTTGTCACAGGTCCCCTCCATGTGATCGTTCCTGTTCCCCTGCACCGGAAACGGCTCGTACACAGGGGGTTCAACCAGGCCTATCTCCTGGTGCATGAATTCCCACGGCTCTTTAAGGAATGGGCAGGAGTTGCCCCTGGCTGGACAATTTCAAACAGCCTTCTTTTCAGATCAAGGAACACCCTGTCCCAGACAGGCTTTGACAAGGCCAGGCGGGCAGAGAACATAAAAGGGGCGTTCCGGGTAAAGCATCCCTCAAAGGTCCAGGGGAAAAGACTCATCCTCACGGACGATGTCTACACCACCGGTGCCACGGCACGGGAGGCGGCTTCAACCCTGTTCAAGGCAGGCGCCCTGTCCGTGGACCTGCTGGTCCTTGCCCGTGCCTGAAGCACCCAAGAGGGGTTACCGGTTCAATCGGTCATGGATGGTGCGGATATAATCCGGGGTGGTGCCGCAGCAGCCGCCGACCACTTCGATGCCCAGGGATTTCATTTTCATGAGATTGTCCGCAAAAAAAACGGCCGTTTCCGGGTAGGTCACGGTCTGGTCCGGCCCGGCCTGGGGCATCCCGGCATTGGGCTGGATCATGACGGGGGTATCCACGGCGTCCCGGATAACACCTGCCAGTTCCACCATGGTGTCGCTGCCCATGGAGCAGTTGGCACCTACAACGGAAGCCCCTTCACCGGCCAGGGTTTTCATGGATTCGGCCGGCGGGTTGCCCATGATGGTGAAAAATCCCCTGGGGGTCTGCTTGAAGGTCATGGTGCAGGCAATGGGGATATCCGTTACCGACCGGATCCCCCGGATCGCGGCCAGGGCCATGTTGAGGTCGAACTGGGTTTCAATGATGAAGATGTCCACCCCCGCATGGGCCAGCACCTCGGCCTGCTCTTTGAAGCAGGCCTGGGCGTCCTCCCGGGACAAGGGGCCCATGGGAGCCAGCATGTCGCCGGCTTCTCCGATGTCCCCGGCAATAAATTTTCCGGGACCGCAGACCTCTTTTGCGTCCTTTGCAACCTTTACGCCGGCCCGGTTGATCTCCTCCATGCCTTCGGTGACGGCCATTTTGGCCAGCTTGATGGTCGAAGCCCCGAAGGTGTTGGTGGTGGCCACATCGGCCCCGGCCCCATAATAGGCCTGGTGCACCTCCTGGATGGCTTTGGGACGGGTAAGATTCCAGCGTTCAGGGGCGTCTCCGCCCTGCAGTCCTCTGGCAATGAGCATGGACCCCATGCCTCCGTCAAATATCAGGCCCCGGTTTTTAATGGTTTCTATAATATTCAATTTGTATTTGTCTCCTGAAAATATTGTCGATTGTCATAGAAACGGTAATCTACACGGGTTTTGCCTCTTTTTCAAGCCGGGCACTCCTTGAAAATTGCTTTTTGGCATATTTAACGGACAGCCCGTTCAGCACTGGACAATGCACCGTCAAGGTAGCCGCCAGCTCGTCAGCGGTTTCTGTACCGGCAAAGTGAACAGTGTCATCCCCGACGCTTGCTTTTCCGGAAGGCGGCTGGAACTCGGGATGATTGTGGGCAGACCGCTGGTCATGTTCTGTGGCTGTAAATTCCCCCTTGCCCAATCCTGAAAGAACAGAAGCTCAATGGAGGTTTATGAAATTACCATCGGTGCCACGGCAAGGGAGACGGCTTTGGTGCTGTTTCGGGCCGCCTCGCTTGCCGTTGAGGCACAGGTCTATGCCTGTACTTGAATAAAGCGTTATTTCAGTTTGGCGAATTTGTCATGCCATGCACAGTCATTGCAAAAGGTTTCGGTGGTTTCATCCACAGGGGGTGCCTCAGATGGATCCGTGTCCGTATCGAAACAGACGTTTCCCCCTTTGCATTCAAATTCGTAGATATCATACTCATCATCAGGGTTCTTTACATAGAATTGCTTACACCCGCATACCGGGCACTTCCCTTCTGTCATTGCTAACGCTCCTTTAACCAGGATTAAAGTTTTTCGGACAGGGTCTTTCCGTACTGCTGGCAGGCCTTTGCGCCCTCATCGCTTTCCATCATGGCTTCGGTGAGATTTAAGGGGCCCAGATCGACGGTATCCATTTTAAATACATGCTGCATGGTATCAAAGATCATGGGGGCTGACTCTCCGCTGTGGGTATGGGAGCCAAAGGCACCTGCGATCTTACCCGTAAGATTGGCTTTTTCCGCCAGGAACAGAAACTGTTTCATACCGGAGGTTATATCCTTGTGATAGGTGGGGCAGCCAAAGATAAATGCATCAAAACCGGAAAGCACTTTTTCGTTTTTAATGGATGAGATTTTCATCAATTCCGCTTCCTGTCCGCCCATGCGAACACCTTCTGCCAGGTAGTTTGCCATTTTTTCGGTAACCCCGGTTCTGCTCACATACGCGATTAATACTTTTTTCATGTTATCCCCTTTTGTTTTTTTATGTTGCAGAGAGTGGCACATCAATCGGATTTGCCCCGTTAAATGGGATTCGCTTTTTACGATAACTTATACTATAGCAAAAGGGGTGCCGTTTTTTTTATGGCTGGGGAGCGGACGCAAAATATCAACAAAAACACAGGGTATGTTTGTGGTAAGTGGTTGTTTTTACAGGTTTGCTTTTGGGGGAAGATGAATTTTGTCTTTTTTTGCCGGGAAAGGAACCCCGGGGCTGGAAAGCATATGTGTATCATCTGTGTGGACGCAATTGTTTCATTTGAGACAATGTGTATTGAGAGTTGCCTTTGTTTCTCTTGTTAAACCCCTTTTATCACCAACATGGGATTGGTACGAATTATGCTATTCGTACATGGGAGTTGAATGGAGATGAGAACGACTGCAACGGGTAACGGATTTTAGCCTTAAGGAGATCATACCATGTATTTCAAACAGATAGCTGTCGAGGGAATGGGGTGTCTTTCGTACCTTATCGGATGCCCCCAGGCCAGGGTCGCCTGTGTTGTGGATCCCAAACGGGACGTACAGAACTACATCGATCTTGCCCGGGAGAACGGGATGAAGATCACCCATATCTTTGAAACCCATATCCATGCCGACCACGTCAGCGGCAACCAGGAACTTCGCTCCCGCACCGGTGCCAGGATCTGCTTTATGGAAGATACCCCGGTCTCCTTTGACCACCTGGCCCTGACCCAGGGACAGGCCATGGAGTTCGGCAATGCCCGCCTCGAATTTTTAAAGACACCCGGGCACACTCCCAATGCCATGTCCATATTGGTATCGGACCTGGCCCGGAGCAAGGACCCCTGGCTGGTTCTGACCGGGGACTGTCTTTTTGTGGGAGACATCGGCCGTCCGGATCTCGCCGGAGAGGAACGCATCGACGAGCAGGTCGATAACCTCTACCACTCCCTTTATAATAAGCTGGGTGTCATGGCCAATGACCTGGAGGTGTTTCCGGCCCATGGGGAGGGCTCCCTCTGCGGCAGGGGAATGAGTGCGAAATCCAACTCAACCATCGGGTTTGAAAAAAGGAACAACCATCTTTTGAACCTTACCCGGGAACAGTTCCAGGCCCGGATGAAACAAAGCTTTCCCGAGCGACCCAAAAGCTTTGCCCATATCATCAATACCAACCGAACCGGGGCCCCGTTGCTGGACCGCTGCCCCATGGTCCGGGACATGGCGCCGTTCCAGGTCCAGGAAGAGATCCGCAGGGGGGCACTGGTGCTGGATTCCCGGGATACGGCAGCATTTGGCGGCGTTCATATCCCCGGTTCCATCAATATCGGGTTTGCCAAACAGACGGCCAACTGGATCGGAATGGTGATTGATCCCAATACGCCGCTTATTCTCATTGTTTCCGATGAAAGGGCCTATGATGAGATGCGGCTGCACCTTCACCGCATCGGGTATGACAATATCATCGGGTATCTCTACGGGGGCATGGCTGCCTGGCAGGAGGCGGGACTGCCCATCCGTCAATTATGGCAAATCTCCACGGAAAAACTGATACAGAAGCTTGAAACCGGCCGGTTGGACTATCTGTTTGATGTCAGAACCCCTGGAGAGTGGGAGGGCGGTCACATTGATCAGGCCACCCATCTGCCCCTGACCGGGTTGCTTAACAAGGCACCGGATATTCCCAGGGACAAAGAGGTGATCGTCACCTGCGGCGTGGGGTACCGGGGAAACATTGCGGCAAGCTTTCTCCAGAGCCAGGGGTTTGAGCATGTGCACAGCCTTGCCGGCGGCATGGCTGCATGGATCAACAGCGGACAGCCCCTGGTGGGCTGACGTCCTTGAGGAATTGAAAGTCCCCGGGGCAAAGCTGACCCCGGGGAGTCGCATCCGGTTGAAGGCGCAATGTTATGTTTAAAGTCTGTCTTTGATGCCGGGCACCATCCATTGGTTCAGCCGGGCATAGGGGATGGTTACCCGTTGTTCGCCAAGGGCGCGGGCCCCGGTGTGATAGACGGGAAAGAAAAAGGTGATCCCGTTCCGGTCGAGGCTGAAGTATTGGAAATTTTGTTCCGCCGGCAGGAGTCTGTCCCGTGCCATGGAGGACAGTTCATGGTCTGATGCGTCTTTCATTTGCCGGACAGCGGTTGTGGAAATGACTTCCAATGCTTTGCCGGGCCGGGCAAAAAGGTCGGTCAGGCCCAGACAATGTCCGGTTTCCATATCAAAGACAAATGTTTCTATACAGGTATCGGGATGTTCGCTCCCCATGAATGCAGCAATGCCGAACTTTAAGCTCAGGAACGGATACCGGCTGATCTGACGGGTGATGCGCCCTTCCAAAATATTGGGCATACTGCCGGGGGCGACATTGGCGCTGCTTTCTGCGGAAAAATCATCCACGATTTCTGTAATCCAGGCGTTTAACCGTTGTTCAGCCATTTTATTGCTTAAAACCGGTCGGTCAAAGCTGACCTCAAACGTTTCTGATCTGTGGGACTCCCTGTCAATGTGAATGGATTGCGGCTGTTTGGGCGATATCTGCCGCGATGGGATAGGGGGGCTGGCCAGGCAGGCAATGACAATCAGAATGGCAAACACCCGGGACCAATTACCTGTGACAAAACCTGCGGCTGTAAAGAGCATGGCGGCATCCTTTTAGCTGGAGATTTAATATTCCATTGTCTAACAGGTAAACCATATACCCAAAAGGGAGCGGATGTAAAGAACCTTACCGGGTCATAAATCCTCACTGTCAATAAACGCGCGAATGTACCGGACACAGGTCTCCATATCCTCCATGGGGGCGAAATGTCCACAGTTATCCAGGGTGATCACCCGGCACCGGGGAATTTTCTTTTCCAGACGGCGGGCGGCATTTTTTCGGAACACGTCGGAAATGCCGCCCCGGATAACCAGGGTAGGGCATTGAATTTTTCCCGCGTGCTTCCAGGTATCCATCTGAATGGACTCGAACACCTGGGCTTCCAGTTCAGGCCTGCACTTGAGGACCGCGGAGCCGTTGACGTTCATGAGTCCGTGTTCCACATAGGACCTGACGAACGCATCACTCCATTTGGAAAACATTCCCCGGCCGCTGCTAAACCGCTTGTAGGCTTCCTCCCGGCTGTGAAATTTCCATTTTCTTCTCCGGGCCCCTTCCGCAAGGGGGACCTTTCCCCGGAGGCCGAGGGCACGGGTGGCCCCGATCAATGCCAGAAATGAGGGGGAGAAGATCACCGGGTCGATGAGCACCAGTTTCGAGAACAGCTCAGGATACAAGGCGGCGGTCATGTAGGTTACATATCCTCCCAGGGAGTGCCCGATCCCCACCACAGGTCCGGTCGCGGCATGGGAAAGCACATCCTTCAGGTTGTGTGCAAACGGGGTCCAGTCCCGGATGGGGGCCGTTTCCCTACGTTGGGATTCCCCATGGCCCTGGATATCGCTGGCGATGATCTGATAGTTGTCCCCCATGGCCCGATAGAGCGGGGCGTACATCTCCCCATTGAATCCATTGGCATGGAGAAAATGGATCTGGGTTCCGTTCCGGGGTGACTTGATGTAATGAAGCCGGTTTTTTTCGGAGAAAATATAGTGTTTACTGTAGTTTTGCAAAACAACCTCAGCTTGTGATTTATCGTGGAATTCGCTGTGGGCAACAAATTTAAGAAACGGTTACTCATGGTCCCCGCAGGAATATATTTACTACCTCTCATTTCTACTTTTTATTTCTAATATCATCTTTGAAGCCGTCTGCCAAGGTGAGCCGGTGGATTCCGGGTTACAAAAAAACGTTGTTAATTGTTCCGGCTACGGGTATATTTGCCCTTTTGTACAACCCACAGGAACCGAAACGATGAAGACCGAAGACACCCTGGGCGCAGCCTATTCCATAGAGGATATCAAGGCGTGCATCCCTTTGCTTGAATATCTTGTGAACGACAGTGAAATGCTTGCCGGGCTTGATGACGGGGAGCGTATTGCGCTGCTGGCGGCGGCGGGCCGGCTCTCCCGGCCGGACAGAAAGGAGATAAAGGAACGTCGAAAGGCGCTCAACCGTTCGCGGAGGCGGTCTGTGAAGGAGAAGGAGAGGGCGGCAAGGGCCCACACCGGCATCCGGCAGGCCAGGACCGCACCGGTGTTTGAGGCGCCGGAGCGGCTGATTGAGCTTAATGCCAATGCGTCCCATGGGCCGGAGGAGCTCAGTACCCCCCGGAACTGCTATGTGTGCAAGAAAGAGTTCACAAGGCTCCATTCTTTCTACGACACCATGTGCCAGGAGTGCGGGGACTTCAATTACCAGAAACGGTTCCAGACAGCGTCCCTTGAAAACCAGGTGGCCCTGATCACCGGGGCCAGGGTGAAGATTGGGTTCCAGGCGACCGTGATGATGCTGAGGGCAGGGGCCAAGGTCATCGCAACGACCAGATTTCCCAGGGATGCGGCCATTCGTTATTCCCGTGAGAAGGATTTTTCCCAGTGGGGCCATCGCCTTCAGATCTTTGGTCTG
>JAQYWC010000017.1 GCA_030145245.1 Desulfobacterium sp. | reverse complement strand
TACGTGCTTTCAAAAGCACCCAAAAGACACGCTTCATCTTTATATGTCACTAACCAGTTTTCAAAGATCAAAACAAAAAAAATCTCCGTGAGAGAGAAGCTCCCGTCTCACAAAGACTCAGCGAAACTACCTGACTTTCTAGCTTCTGTCAAATGTTTTTTTCAGGAACCTGCATTTTTTTTATTCTCACCCTGCTTTCAATTGCCGGATCATCGCCCCACAAATCTTGACCCGCGGGCCTTACAGCTCTTTAATCATCCAGACATCACAACCACAATGTATTGTCCCATCAAACGGTTTATCTAAATGCCTGAAACCCAACTTCTCATATAGGGCTATCGCTGACTTCATGTTTGACAATGTGTCCAGGTAACATTGTTTATACCCCTGGGATAAGGCAAACTCCAAACACCTCTGGGTCAACTCCTTGCCAATACCCAACCCCCGGCTTTCCGGCAGCAAAAACAACTTGCGCAGTTCACAGACGTCATCGCTACCTTTAAAAGAGGCTATTCCGCAGCCCCCAATAACCCGATCGTCGATCATTGCTAACAGGTACAGACTTTTGGCCTCCCTATTATAATGGCGACTCATATTCAGGACTTCAGCATCTGAAGGACCGAACCCCTCCCCTATGGCTCCATACTCCCTGCCGATTTTTTTAATTATCCCGCAAATGGCATGGTCAAATTCAGGACAAATCTCTTGAATTGTATAAGTCATCAGCCTACAGCTCCCTTAGTTTTTCAAACCCTTCCGCGACCATACTGGGAACAAACTCCGTAATATCGTATTCCGCAATACCGGCTCGATAAAAAGGGTCCTTTCCTATAATGGTTTGCAGTTGGTTTCGTTTTTCAACAGTGGCTAAAATAATACCGCCTGTTCTCGGAATTTTCCTACCCGAGGCAATAAAATTCCCATTGTCGTATTCTTGTTTCAAATAGGCGACATGGGCATCAAGATGCTTGTCCACCTCTTCAAGCGGACATTTATAAGTTAGCGATACAAAAAACATACACGCTCCTTTTCCAGATACGATACATTTTTTCTATCAGAAAAGCCATATGGCTTCCACATGTTATTCTGATACGAAATCAAAAAGGATCTTTTACATTACAAAAGATCCGGTGGACATGGGAGCCAGCCTTTTCAGTGGTGGTGCCGGAGAAAAGACTTGAACTCAAACCGCCAGGGTTCCCGATGGCGCATCCTTCGTTTCTCAAAAAAAGCGAGGATTTTTCCAATCATCCACCTGTCAGCAGCACGAATCCGGTCCTGTCCGGTATAGGCTTTGTAGAACCATAAACGATCCCTGGCCGGCAGCCGATCCTTGGCCAACGTGTCCAGACAGGCCAAATCCTTTATAATTCCCCGTTTCAGCATAAAACCATACTCGCGCCGTCCCGAAGGGCAGTCAAGAAAGAAGACCCTGGGATTATCGCTGTGGGTTACCAGAATATTGCGCCATTTAAGATCCTTGTGGACAAATCCAGCATCATGAAGACGCTTGGTATAGGAGGCTATTTGAACCATTACCTTCCTGATCCAGACCTTTTCCAAAAACCGGGGAGAGCCCTGCCGGGCCAGACAGGCCAGATCATCCACATTCGCAACCTCCTCGGTAATCAATGCCCCCCTGCGAAAAACACCGAACCGAACCTCACTACCGTAGGCCACAAGTTTTGGGGTCTGAATTTTCAGCGCATCAAAGTATTTAAGGTTCTCCCATTCAGAACGCGCCCTGCTTCGCCCCAGATAGCGCCTCAGCCCTTTCCCGCCTGAATAGTATAATTTCACATAGTAGCGGCAAGACCCCACCGTTACCAGAATCACCCGGCTCAAGGAGTCCTTTGTTATCTGTTTCCCTTCCAGCTTCATAACCTTATCCAGGGAAGAGAAAGCTGCGGAAAATTCTTCACTGCTGCTCGTTTCATTTACATGCCAGAAACTTCCATATGAAGAATAAGCATTACAAGATGTGTCGGTATGGGTCATAATTCCTCCTTCGACCATTCCACAATTCATCCCTTTGCCATAAGAGAGAACCTTCCTTAAAAAACAATTGGAAATATAGGAATTTGAATGAAATTGCAACCATTTAATACCAATTAAGCAACCCACGACGAAGGATGGAATACCCAATCGGATCTCCATGACCAGGAATGAGCCGCAGTCCGTAACAGGAGAATCACCTGAAATCCCAGGCGGACATAACTCCAGGTACAGTGGGTGAATCCATGAAACTAAAAAAGGCTTTCAACGAGAATCGCTGAAAGCCTTTATATTCGGTGGTGCCGGAGGAGAGACTTGAACTCTCAAGGGCCGAAGCCCGGAGGATTTTGAGTCCTCTGCGTCTACCAATTCCACCACTCCGGCATGAATTATCCGTCTCTTTTATGAAATAGAGACGGTTTTGTCAATGAATATTTGCAACCGCACCAAGGATATCGGCCTCGGCCACCTCTCCTTCACGCAACACCTTGACGGTATCTCCTGTAACATCGACAACAGTGGAGCCCTTACCCCCCTTGAGTTCGCCTGCATCCAGGACCAGATCCACCCTGGCGACAAGGTCAGGGGCCAGGTCCTGGACCCGGTTGATCCCCCGGGCGCCTGAGATGTTTGCGCTGGTGCCGGTCATGGGTGTTCCCAGCTGTTTGATCAGGGCCCTTGCAACCGGGTGCTGGGGCATTCGGATGCCGATCTTTCCCGTGTGGGCGGTGAGCACACCCGGCAGATCGTCCACGGCCTCAAACACGATGGTTACATCACCGGGCCAGAAACAGTCCATCAGGGCAACAGCCATATCCGGAACCCTTTTCACCAGGCGTTCAAGATCCTGCCGCTGGTTGATCAACACAAGAATGGGATTATCCTGGGGACGCCTCTTTACCTCGAACACCCGGGCGACGGCCGCAGGATTGAGGGCGTCCGCAGCAATGCCGTAGAGGCATTTTGCAGGAAAAATAACGACCCCGCCCCGCCCTATGATCTGGCAGGCCCTTTCCATCAGATCCCCTTGGGGCTCAAGGGGATCGACGTTTATTACTGTTTGGTGATTACCAGGCAAGGTTCTCTGCCTTCTTATCCACCTTGTCAGCCATCTCCTTCTTGTACTGCTCAAGTTTCCGGGCGATCTCGGAATCAGAGACGCCGAGGATCTGGGCAGCCAGGACCCCTGCATTCACGGCACCGGGTTTTCCCACGGCCAGGGTTGCCACGGGAACTCCCGGAGGCATCTGGGCTGTGGCCAGCAAGGAATCGATACCCAGCAGGGCCGAAGAATCAATGGGAACCCCGAGCACGGGAAGGGTGGTGTTGGCAGCCATGACGCCAGCCAGATGGGCCGCATGCCCGGCACCTGCGACAATGACACCCATGCCCTTTGCCCTGGCCTGGGAGGCAAAAGCCTCGGCCCTTGCCGGGGTTCTGTGGGCGGACGCCACGGTCACCTCGTAGGGGATCTCGAATTTCTTGAGAATCTTGAGGGTCTCCTCCATGACCGGAAGGTCTGAGTCGCTTCCCATGATCACACCGACCCTGGGCGTGATGCCCAGCCGGGCGATGGCCCTGGCACCGATATCCTTCCGGTAAAACCCGTTGTCCCATTTTATCTTTGCGCAGGCGGCATAGGCCTTGTCCCTGGCCTCATCCACGGTGGCGCCAAGGGAGGTCACCCCAAGCACCCTGCCGCCGGTTGCGGTGACGCTCTCCCCATCAAGGGAGGTGCCCGCATGGAACACCTTGGTATCCTCCGTGTCTGCCTCGTCAATACCGGTGATCACGTCCCCCTTGGCATAGGCGCCGGGATACCCCTGGGACGCCATGACCACGCAGAGGGTGCTCCTGGGATCGATATCAGCCTTGTGCCTGTGAAGACAACCGTCCACGCACGCCTCCATCAGGGGAACGAGATCGCTCTTGAGCCGCATGAGGATCGGCTGGGTCTCAGGATCGCCGAGCCGGGCATTGAACTCAAGCACCTTGATCTTATCCTTATGGATCATGAGGCCGGCATAGAGCACGCCCTTGAACAGACACCCTTCAGCCTCCATGGCCTGGACAGCCGGGATCATCACCTCTTCCATGGCCCTGCGCCTGAGCATGAAGTCAAGAACCGGGGCCGGGGAATAGGCGCCCATGCCGCCGGTGTTGGGTCCCTCATCGTTGTCAAACACCCGCTTATGATCCTGGGAGGTGGGAAGGGGCAGCACGGTCCTGCCGTCGGTGAGGGCGATAAAGGACGCCTCTTCCCCCTCAAGACACTCTTCCACTACCACCAGGGAACCGGCGTCGCCAAAGATATCCTCATTGATCAGAGAATCCAGGGCCTCAAAGGCCTCCTCCTCGGTACTGCAGACAAACACGCCCTTTCCTGCGGCAAGCCCGTCGGCCTTGACCACCAGGGGTGCACCGAGCACTTTGACATAGCTCTTGGCCTTCTCAAGGTCGGTAAAGGAGCGTCCCTCTGCCGTGGGGATGTTATACTTGAGCATGAGATTCTTGGCGAAAATCTTGCTGGCCTCAAGCTGGGCGGCGCTCTGGTCCGGTCCGAACGCCTTGAGCCCCATGGAGGTAAACAGATCCACGATCCCCATGGACAGGGGCACCTCAGGCCCTACAACAGTCAGGTCAATGCTGTTTTCCAGGGCAAACTCGGCAAGCGCCTTGATGTCGTCGGCCTTGATGGGAACAGACTCTGCATACTGCCGGGTTCCTGCATTGCCGGGGGCACAATAAATCTTATTAACCATCGTACTCTGGGAAATCTTCCAGGCAAGGGCATGCTCCCTGCCCCCGCTTCCCACAACAAGAATCTTCATCGTTATCTATCTCTCCCTTGTTTCGTTATCACTATTGGTTACAAACGATTGATCACAAACTATTGGTCACATCTCAACTTTCGGACGTTAACGTTGAGGAACAAACAGCGTTTAAAAGCAGCCGCTCCGGAAGTTGAGGTAATATATTAAACCGCCCGTCTCTTTTCCATGGACAGTTCGATGAGGCGATCAAGGAGCTCGGGGAATGCGTACCCCCCGACCTTCGCAGCCCGGGGAAGGAGGCTTGTTTCGGTCATCCCGGGAATGGTGTTTGTCTCAAGCACAACCACGCCCTGGTCTGAAAGGATCATGTCAGACCGGCTGTACCCCCTGAGGAACAGGGATTTGTGGGCCGTAACCGCCAACTCCTGAACCCTGTCCCGCACCGAGTCTTCAATCCTTGCAGGACAGATCTCCTGGGTGCGGCCGACCACATACTTGGCCTCGTAATCAAAAAACTCGTGGCCCTCCCCAGGAATGATCTCAATGACGGGCAGGGCCTCCACATCCTGGTTGCCGAGAACGGCGCAGGTGAGCTCAAGCCCCTTGACATACTCCTCGAGAAGGATGGTCTCGTCCTGGTCAAAGGCCTTTGCAATGGCAGCCTCGAGGTCTTTCTCCTTTTTGACGATGGTCATGCCCACGCTGGATCCGGCAGATGCGGGTTTCACCACAATGGGAAGGCCGAGGGTTTGCACACAGCCATGGATATCTACCTTTTCGCCCTTGACAAAATCCAGGTAGGCAGGCACCGGAATTCCGGCCTGCTCATACATCCGCTTTGATGCAAGCTTGTTCATGGCCAGGGCGCTTCCAAGCACCCCCGCCCCCTGGTAGGGGATATCCAGGAGTTCCAGAAGCCCCTGGACCGTGCCGTCTTCACCATAGGGCCCATGGAGAATCAAAAGGGCCGCATCAATGCTCTCTGCATCCTTGACCAACTGCAGAAGATCGGTGGCCGGATCGTACCTGGTGATATCGTATTTTTCCTTGTCCAGAACATCATACACCTGGTAGGCGCCGCTCAGGGAGACCTCCCGTTCCGATGAGATACCGCCCGACAACAGCGCAAGCTTAATCTTTCCCATATTTTCCCCCAATTGTTTATTAAATACTCAACTTTCGGGCTTCAGTTTCAATGGACAGGGCCATATAAAAACAGCCCACTCCGAAAATTGGTTAAACACTATCCTGTGATAACCGGTAACCGGTATCAATCAAAAAGGATGCGTTTCTTGGCCATGTCAAACTCATCCTTGGTGATGAGTTCTTCTTCGTAGAGTTTCGCAAGCTCTGCCAGCCGCTGCTCAATCCCCTCTTCCGGGGCCGCAAGCCTCAACGGCCCGGCACTGCCCTGGAAACCGTCCTGACCGATCAGGGGCATGGCTTCGCTGGTCCCGCCCTGGACAGTAAAGGTCGCCATCCCGCCGAGTAATTTTACCTCAACGGTCCGCCCCCTGAATTCAGGAAAGGAGAGGATATCCTTCATATCCCTGCTGCTCTGTTTCATCTTTCTGTAAAAGATCCAGAACACTACAATGATCAGCGCGGCAAGGCCGCTCATGATCCAGGGAAGATAGTGGTAGACCCCCCTGAAGAGAACAACGGAGATTCCCGTTCCCGCAAGGAGAAACACATGGAGAAGAATAACAAAATATGCAGCAAAGAGACTCTTGAAGATCCCTTCTTTATCTTTCTTTTTTACTTTCATGACATCCTGTTTAAGATAGAATTCCTGTACCTGGAAGGAAGAGCCGGCGCTGCCGCGGAGTTTCGCGTCATGCTGAGCCGGTTCATGAGAAATGTGAGTTTTTTCTGGAGACGCGCCTGTTCCGGCGTATCCGGTTCCACCGATGCAAGGAGCTGCTCGGTGGAGAAGATCTTTTTCCGAAGCTCCACCCCAGGGGGAAGAAAGCCGGCATTTTTCATGATCTTGTGGGCAAGCCTGAATTCGTTGGAGGGATCGATCTCTTCATCCGGCAGAGGACGGCCCTCGCCGGGCAGGTTGTCCATCTGCCCTTTTTTCTGTGCCTTGCGTATTCTCTCTTCAACAATGGCTTCAAACCCCGGAATCATGCGTAAATGAATCTCCCTGTAGTCGTCCCGGCCCGGTCAAAGGGATCCTGGCCGCGAGATATGATCTCCATGCCAGTTAAGCCCGGAACAATGTGTTAACAACCCATCAATAATATTCGACCCGATGGCGATTTGCAAGATAAAATCCACGACAAGGGGTTTTCAACTGCCCCCTTTTTTTTTAATTGACAGGTCAGAAACTTTGAGATATGAGTTGTATTCATTCACTAAACAGAATTCATATAGACACTCTGAAATATGTAAATACGAATCACACTCCTCGTTCGCACCCCGCCCGAAACAGTGTTTTAAAGAAAAAAACAAACTCATCGGCGAAAAGCCAGACCCAATCAACCATGTTTTTATTACAACCAATAATAAAAGACAGGAGGTCAGCCGCAATGAATGCCAACTATGTTGAAAAACGAGCCATGGATGACAGACGTTCCTTTAGCGACAGGCGGGGCACCAGCAACCGGCGATTGGATTTCGAATATCCCGTATACCCAAAGCTCGAAGTTTTCCTGCAGAGACAAAACGGCCGGAACCTGACCCACTGCAACGGGGTATCCGATGTATGCGAATTCCTGGCATGCCATCGAAACTGCAAGCATTTCTAACCTTCCGGACGAACGCCTGCTACCGCCTTAGCACCAGGAAATAGAGGTTGCCCCTGTGATTCATATGACCCGCCCCAAATTCGGCATACCGGCCGTTGCCGTAAAAGAGATCACACCGTGAGGGCCCTTTGATGGCACCACCGGTATCCTGGTTCATGACAAAGCCGGAAAAGGGTTTCCACAGGTCAGGTTTTTCATGGGAGTCAGGGGAAGGGACCGCCGTCTCAATAAAGCAGAGGGCACCCTTGGGAAAAAGGGTCCGGTCCGTTGCAATGGACCGCATGGGGGTCACCTGGACACTGATGCTGCCAAAGGGGCCTCCCTGCTCCTGCCGGAAAAAGACAAAGCTCGGGTTGTAATCGAACACCTCGTCCTGGCGGGCGGGGTTGTTCTCAAGCCAGGTCCGGATGCTCTGCATGGAGACCTCCTCTTTTGGAATCTCGCCCTGGTCGATGAGATAGCGGCCGATCGCCTTGTAGGGATGACCGTTCTTGGTGCTGTAGTGGACATGCATCACCCCTCCCTGCTTGAGGTTGACCCTGCCCGATCCCTGGATCTCGAGGAAGAACCGGTCAGTCCGGTTCCGGACCCAGGCAAGGGGTTTGGCCCTTTCCTCAAAGGCCTCAAGGGCGTTTATCTCCTGGCGCGAATAGTAGGGAACCACCTGGTTCTTTTGGTTCACCCGCGCCGTCAGCCTGGGAAGGTCATCGTATTTATCGGAAAAAGCGGACAGATCCACGGTCAGCAGATTATCCGGCACTGAAAAAAGAGGATACCGATATTCATCATCCGGGGTGAGACTGCCCGCCATGCTCGGTTCGTAATACCCGGTGAAAAGCACTCCGTCCTCCCTGTTTCCCACGGACCCGTACACGTTATAGTGCTCCCGTACAAACCGGTCAAGGGCGGTCGGTTTTGGATCCGTCCTGAGAAAATCCAGGAACACCTCCATGGATCGCCGCAAGTGACGGGCATCAAACCCGTCGGCGCCAAATTGATAAATCCGGGATTCAGGCACCCTGTTAAAATAAACAAGACTCTGGGCAAGGGAATGTTCAAGGCTGTCCCGGTCAAGGGAATCATGGAATCGCGGATAGTCGGTGGGGGCCAGCAGCGAAAGGGAGGTATACCGGGTCACCGGCACCGGGGTTTTATGGCCGCAGCCCGAAAAAAGAATAAGGGAGATCAGTGCCACCCCGCAGATGGCCAGGGTCCTGGATAATCCTATACGCATGTTTCCTCCTGAAATTCCATTGTCCGTGTGCCGCCGTTGACCGGCTCCATGGGGGTAATTTCCTCCTCCTGGGAGATGCCAAGACTTGACAGCTTTCTGGCAGAGACCATGACCCGGCTCTCCATGGATCCCACGGTTTTATTGTAGGTCACGGCCGCTTTTTCGATATCCTTTCCCAAACGGTTCATGTTCCCTGCCATGGCAGAGATGCGCTGGAAAAGTTCGGTACCGAGCTTTGTGATCTCTTTTGCATTTTCATGGCTCTTCTCCTGGCGCCACCCGTAGGAGACCGCCTTGAGAAGGGAGATCAGGGTTGCAGGCGTTGCCAGCACCACTCCTTTTTCAATGGCCGCTTCGATGAGATCGGGCTTCTGGGCCAGGGCCGCGCTGAAAAAGTTCTCCCCGGGAATGAAGAGCACCACAAACTCGGGTGTGGGAACAAACTGCTTCCAGTACTCCTTGGCAGACAGGGCTTTGATGTGGACCTGGACCTGTCGGGCGTGGTTCCGGAGCTTTTCCCGTCTCTCTTCCCGGGTGGACGCCTCAAGGGCATCGAGATATGCAGAAAGGGGCACCTTGGAGTCCACCACAATGTTGCGGTCCCCGGGCAGGTGAATCACCATGTCCGGCCGGAGCGCCCCTTTTCCAGAACCCTTCTGGAGCTGCTCAGTGAAGTCGCACTGGTCGGCCATGCCGGCCAGCTCAGCCACCCGTCTCAGGGTGATCTCCCCCCACCGGCCCCTAACATGGGGAAGGCGCAGGGATTTCACCAGGTTGCCGGTCTCTTTTCTCAGGTTCTGCTGGGTTCTTGCCATCTCCACCAGCTGGGCCGAAAGGGAGCCAAAGGCCTTTTCCCGGTCAAGCTCCATCTGGCCCAGGCGGTTTTCGTACCGGTCCAGGGCCTGGCGCACCGGGTCAACGCTCCGGATGATCTCATCACCCTTGATGCCGAGGTCCTTTTTCGCCTCCTTGACATAACCTGCAAAATAGTGGTCAGCCAGCTCGAGGAACTGGCTGGAGTTGACCTGGAGCGCCTCAGCTGAAATGCTTCTCAAACGCCGTGAGACAATGGAGAGTCCCAGCCGCTGGAGAACCATGCACAGGAGCAGTCCTGCCAGGAACCCTGCGCCCAGGAACTTAAGGTTATCAGGTGTGATCATACCGCTCCGCCACAAAGGTACCGCTCTTTCCCCCCTGCTTTGTCTTAAGATGGATGTCGGAGATGATCATACCCTTATCATAGGATTTGCACATGTCGTAGATGGTAAGGGCCGCAACCGAAACTGCGGTCAGGGCTTCCATCTCCACCCCGGTTCTCCCGGCAAGGGAGGCTTCGGCCTCGATCTCAATGGTGTTGTTTGCAGGATCCGGGAAAAAATCCACCCGCACATGGGTGATGTTCAACGGATGGCACATGGGGATCAGGTCGGAGGTTTTCTTGGCTGCCATGACGCCTGCGATCCGAGCCGCCTCAAACACGTTGCCCTTTTTGACATTGCTGCCCGTGATTCTCTCCAGGGTATCGGCCGTCATCTCGATCCTGCCCCTGGCAACGGCCACGCGCTTTGTTACATCCTTGTCCGCCACATCCACCATCCGGACCCTGCCCTGGTCGTCCAGGTGAGTAAACTCTGTCATCTATTTTCCGTCCCCTACTTGTAAAACTGCTGTTTGGTGGTGATCTGGGTCTTGACCGCTTCCAGTGTGTCGCCCAGGGTCTGGATCACCCGCTCCCGGATGTCCCCTGCGACCACGATGGCCATGATATCCTCGCCCACGGCAAGGTCCCGGTCCTCTTCGATGGCAACAAGTACCTCCACGATGCCCTCTTTGCTCTTCTGGGTCGCGATGAGGCGTTCAAGACCGCCATGGTCCACCTCAACCCGCAAGCCTGTCACTTCCCTGCCCTCCCGTGTGGTCTTTCTCACCACCCCGTTATGGCAGAGGATCATCCCCACCCTGTCATAGTCGGGCCGGGATTTTATCTGTTGAATCATTGCATTTATATCCATCGGTTTCTCCTTATTTCACCGCCATCGCCCTTGCCCTGGCAAGATCTTCCGGGGTGTTAATATTAAAAAATGAGTCTATCCCAGGATCGAGTTCCTGGATCTTATCCATGGGAATTGTTCGCATCCGCTGCTTCTTGAAGAACTTTTTTATCATGAAGATATTGTTCTCAAGATTTTTCTCTATCAGGGGCAGGCATTGCTTTGAATAAACGGCGCACAGGGGCTCTAATCCGGCATCGGTTTCCGGGATCACAATGTCGATCCCCGGTCCCGTCCGGGAAAGGATGTACTCGGCCAGCCGCCTTTCAAGAAAGGGGGTGTCGCAGGCAGAGACAAAAACATTACCGGTGGACGCATAAAACAGCCCGGCATGGATGCCGGCCAGGGGACATCCGCAGGGATAGATATCCGAAACAATGGTTCCGTCCCATCCGGCAAAGGCCGCAGGATCATTGGCGACAATGATCACCTCGTCAAACAGGGAGGAGAAGAGGCCATGGATGATCTCCATGATCTTCCGGCCCCGTATTTCATGGAAGGATTTTTTTATTCCCGGCAGCCTCTTGTTCCGGCCGCCGGCCAGGATAACTCCGGTGCAGTCATGTTTCATTACATCAAGATCTCGTTTATTAGCCCCTCAACACCCACTACATTCCAATAAGCCGTCGGGCCAATAAGTATAGTATGTGAAAGTTAAAATCAAGGTGTTGCCCAGTAGAAAAAAAAATGATAACAGTTTAACCATAAATTTGGAATCAAAATCCGGCAAAACCGTTTCTGCCGGGCCTATGGGTAACGGTTGGCCAGCCTCCGAAAAAGGATGCAGGACCGGTGCTATTGACACATCAAGGATCACATATGAAAAAACAGAGAACCATTCTAAATACCGAAGACATAGAGCGGGCAATCACCCGGATGTCCTATGAGATTATCGAAGCCCACAGGGGGGCAAAGGACCTTGCCCTGGCAGGAATAATGACCCGGGGAGACTTTCTTGCACAACGACTTCAGGAGAAGATCCTTAAGATCGAGGGAGTCCGGGTGCCGGTGGGGGCCATGGACATCAACCTCTACAGGGACGACTGGACCCAGATCAGCCACCATCCCATTGTCAGGCCTTCAAAGATCGCCTTTTCCGTGGACCACAAAAAGATCATCCTTGTGGATGATGTTCTCTTTACCGGGCGAACCATACGGGCTGCCATGGATGCCATCATGGATTTCGGCCGTCCCGCACGGATCGAACTTGCCGTGCTGGTGGACCGGGGCCACCGGGAACTGCCCCTCCAGGCAGACTACAGGGGAACCACCCTTGCCACCCTTCACTCGGACACGGTCAACGTCTGCCTCAAAGAGCACGACAACGAAGACCGGGTATACATAGAACAGGAAGATTAAACATGGGCACCTTGACACACAAGAAAAAAAATCCGGGCCGCCTGCGGGTGGCCGTCATATCCGTATCCACCACAAGGAGCCTTGCCGACGACAAGAGCGGCGCCTGGATAAAGAAACAGGCCAAGCGGGAGGGCCATGAAGTGGTGGTTCACCATGTGGTCACCGACGAGATCACGGCAATCAGGGAGCTTATCGACCATGTGGTCGGCCAGATCGCCCCCCATGCCATTATCATGACCGGGGGAACGGGCATCAGCCCCAGGGACGTCACCGTGGAGGCCGTCTCACCCCTCTTTATAAAGGAACTCACCGCCTTCTCAGTCCTGTTTGCCCAGCTCAGCTTTGAGGAGATCGATTCCGCAGCCCTCCTCTCCAGGGCCACGGCCGGCATCATCAACAATGTCCTGGTCTTCTGCATGCCCGGCAGTCTCAAGGCGTGCAAGCTTGCCTGCAACCAGTTGATCTTTCCTGAGCTCGGCCATATGGTCAACCACATGTCGGAAGCACCCTGACCCCTTGCCATAGATCTTTGCACTCGAATTAATGCCCCATCGATTCATATGCGAGACGCTATAATACCAGAATCTGACTTCCAACCACACAAACGGATTAAGAGAGGAGAACCATGAAAGAGATTGATGCATTCCTGGAAACCTGGGAAGAGACCGACACACGAACCAAACAGGCCTTTATGGAACTAAAGGATCACATCCTTGCAATGGAAGGCGTCACCGTTGAATTCATTGCACGGCCCGGGGTCAGCTACTCCCTCCGGCCGCAACACGCGAACCAGACCGAGCGCACCCTGTTTGCCATGGCCGATGTAATCGATGACGATCCGTCCGCCCGCTGGCTGTCGGTCTGTTTTTACGGCGACATGGTCACCGACCCGGACGAAGAAGGGGACCTCATCCCGGAAGGCCTTTTGGGATCAGACGGTTACTGCTTCGACCTTGACGAGTATGAAGAAAAGGGCGTGGCCTATATCAAGGAGCGGCTCAACGACGCCTACAAGGCAGCCAAAGCCTCCTGAACCGACCCCCGTCCCTAACCGGGACAAGCCAGAACCAAAAAAAGTTCTGATTCTCCTGGCAAAATAACACGAGAATCAAAGCTAAGAAGCTAAAAGAAAAAGGACCGAATCCGGCCATGGCCTGGATTCGGTCCTTTTCTTTGCAATGGGCCCCTGGGAAGAAAGGCAACCCCTCCTCCCAGCCCCCCATCAGCTCTTTATAGCACCCGAGCGAACGCCCTTGAGATATCCCCCGCAGAAATTATCATGTCCAAGGAGCATATCCGCAGTTTTGATGGTCGCCATGATCGCCTGGTCCAGGGGATCGATGATGGCTGAATCCATGCCGGCATCCATCATAAGGCCGACAAAGGTCCTGTTTATGATCCGTCTCTGGGGAAGACCGTAGGATATATTGGAAAGGCCGCCCGTGATATGAACTTCGGGAAAGTTTTTCTTTATCCCCCGCACAGCATCAAGCACCATCACCCCTTTATTGCTGTCCGTGCTGATGGGTTGGACAAGGGGGTCAATATAAATAGATTCTGTCTTGATGCCCACCCGGTTAAGCTCTTCAACAAGTTTAACAGCCCGTCCGATAATATCATCCGAGGAAGCGGGCATTCCGGCATCATCCATGCAAAGGGCGATCACCTTGCACGCCTTGCCCTCAAGAAAGGGCAACATGGCCCCAAGACGATCTGTTTCAAGGCTGATGGAGTTGATCATCGGCTCTGCTTCAACCATCTGGAAGGCCATCTCAAGCACAGCGGGATCAGGGCTGTCAAGGCATAGCGGCACCGTTGCAATGGGCTGGATGGTATCTATGAGCCACTGCATATCTTCTGTTTCATGCCCGATTCGGGCGCCGGCATTGACGTCAATATAGTCGGCCCCGGCTGCAAGCTGCTGTTTTACATCATCAACAATGTAGTCGGCATCCCTTTCTGCAACCGCAGCCTGCACCTTTTTCCTGGAGGTATTGATTCTCTCGCCTATTACTTCAAACATGGTACACATTCCTCCTTAATTAGTTTAAAAGCGCCTTGGCAATCTTGGAAGCAGACCCGGCATCCGGGGCAAATCCATCGGCACCGATCTCATCGGCAAAAGCCTGGTTCACCGGCGCGCCCCCGACCAGAATTTTCACCTGATCCCTCAGCCCGCTTTCAACAATGGCCTCAACGGTCTGCTTCATCATGGGCATTGTTGTGGTCAGCAGCGCAGACAGGCAAACGATCTGGGCATTCTTTTCCTTGATCTGGGCGATGAACTCTTCCGGAGCAATGTCCACCCCGATATTGTGAACATTCATTCCCGCACTTTCCAGCATCATGGCCACAAGGTTCTTTCCAATATCGTGGAGATCACCCTTAACCGTACCAATGAGGACATTTGCGCCGCCACCGGCGTCCTCTTCTCCAAGGAGGGGTTTCAAGATTTCCACGCACCGGCCCATTGCCTGGGCAGCCATGAGAACCTCGGGAATGAACATGTCGCCATTCTCCATTTTCTCACCAACGATGTCCATTCCTGAAATCAACCCCTGATTGAGCACATCCCCTGCAGGAACATTATCTGCCAGGGCCGCATTGACCATCTCAAAGAGTTTATCTTCGTCACACTCAACCAGCGCCTCTGTCATTGCATTGAAATCCGTCATCTGTTTCTCCTTTTTAATTGAATATCTGCTTTTTTTTATGGATTGTTTCCAACGGCCCCTACTCGATTTTAAATTGACCCACAAGGGTGGAAAGCTGATCTGCAAGGGCGGTTAATTCTTTTGCACTTTCATTTACCTGCTCACTGCTGTTTGTCATCATCCGGGCAGAGGCATCCACCTCTGCAATATCCGAAGAGATTTCCCCGGAAACCGTTGCTGTTTGAGCGATGTTTCCGTTCACCTCATTCACCCCCTGGGATGCCTGGGAGATATTCTCCGCAATCTCCTTGGTGGCGACGGACTGCTCCTCAACCGAGGAGGCGATGGTGCACGAGATCTCACTGATATCATTGATGACGGTTGTAATTTCTTTGATCTGGCCAACAGAATCCTTTGTGACACTCTGGATTCTTTCAATTTTCGCCCTGATCTCCTGGGTGGCATCAGCGGTCTGCCTTGCAAGCTCCTTGATCTCTCCTGCCACAACGGCAAACCCCTTTCCCGCTTCTCCGGCCCGTGCCGCCTCAATGGTTGCATTGAGGGCCAAAAGATTGGTCTGCTCGGATATGTCGGTAATGGTTTCGGTCACCTTGCCGATCTCATCGGCTGCGGCTCCCAGGATATTCATCTTATCAGAGGCTTTTCCGGCCTGGACAACGGCCGTTTCAGATATGCCCCTGGCTTTTTCAGAATTGACAGCCACCTCATCGATTGTGGCGGTCATCTCCTCTGTGGCACTCGCCACCATATTAATATTTGTTGAAGCCTGTTCCATTGCACCGGCAACAGAGACGGTGGTGGAATTCATCTCTTCTGCTGCAACGGCCACCCGGTTGGACCGTTCCGATGTCCCGGACGCACCCAACGCCATCGCCTTGGACACCTCAAGCAATGAAACCGACGAATTTCCGACCCCCCTTGAGGTTGATACAACATCCGAGATGACGGCCTGGAGCTTGTCCATAAAGGTATTAAACCAGGTGGAAAGTTCCCCCAGCTCATCCCTGCCTGACACAGGAAGCCGCATGGTGAGATCCCCTTCACCGTCGGCAATGTCCCTGAGCCCCGCAATAATCCCCTTGAGGGGTTGGATAATGATGGTGGCGGCAAGATAGTAGACCACACCGAACAGCAGGAGAAGGGATAGGATGCCAATCCCCAGGCTGACATTTCGAAGGTCATGGGCATCCTCAAGCACCTTTTCCATGGGGACCCCAATACCAAGGCTCCAGGGCCCCGGCACACCATTGATCTTGATGGGAGCATACACGGTGAATGCATCTCCCCCAAGGAGCAGGGACATGCCAAACTCGGTATAGAGCCGCCCTTCCCGGACCGCATCGATCATGGCCTGGGGCTTGTTGAACTCCTCAAGATATTTGCCGATGATTTTCTCGGAACGATGGGCAACCGTCACCCCGGAGTTGGCCAGCAGAAACCCATACCCCGTACCAAAGGGTTTTATCTGCTTCACAAGATCGGCAAATTTATCCATGGTAAAATCGATGCCGACAATACCAATGGATTGCCCCCGGACCTTTATGGGGACACAGATGTCCGCCACCGTCACGCCACTGCTATAGGTTGTCGGCTCGGTGAGAAAGGGTTTTCCCGTTGACAGGGGAACATGGTAAAAGGACCCGACCTTTCCCGTATCGTCATAGGAGACAAGGGGACGGACATTGAGGCCCCCGCCACGACTCCAATAGGGCACAAACCGGCCGGAACCGTCATGGCCCGGGGCATTTCTGAATTCAACGTCGTTGCCGTCAAAGGCGTTGGGTTCAAAGGCCACAAAAATGCCGGGGATATCCGGGTTATCCATCAACATTTTTTTTAAAAGACCGTTGACCTGATCACGGGAAAAACCGTCGCTCCCCTCCATCAGGGAGCCAATGGTCTGGGAAAGGGTTTTTGCCGTAAAAACAGGCCCCTCTATTTCCGATTTCACCAGATTGCCATATCGGTGGGCCGTCTCAACGGCAAGGTTCAACGACTCCGTTTTTGAACTCCCGGACGCTTTGACCGTGATGTAGGCAATGGTAGAGGCAAATGCCACCAGGGCGGTGCCACAGATGAGCAGCACCATTTTAAATTTCAGACTCTTATTGCGAAACATGCTCATTCTCCAAAAAGGGTGATTCCCCGCAATTTTCTAAGCCTTCTTAAAATCCTGGGGTTCAATGATAAGGGAGACCACCACGCCTGCGATCAAGGCCCAGAAAGGGGCGCTGACCTTTGCGATACTGATACCGGACATGGCAATGACCAGGGCAAAAAAGGCCCCTGTTTTAAATTTCCCATTAGAGAAAGCCTGCTCAAACGCCTGGGTCAGCACACCGATCATGGCAAGGCCCGCCACCACTCCGATCAGGGGTCGGGGAACGCTCTCAATAAATGTTACCGCCACCGAGGCGATGAGGCCGAATCCGGCAAAGAGGACGCCATTGACAACGGTGGCGGCATAACGGCCCTCGGTTGACTTGCCTGCTGCGTCAGACGCACAGATGGCTGTCATGGGACCTGCAATATTGGCATTGTGACCGCCGAAAAATGAGGTGAGGATACCACCCACCCCGCTGACAATGGTCATGAAATTAATGGGCGCCTTATACCCTTCGGTGAGAAGCACGCCTGTGGCCTGGGCATTTTCAGCACCAATGACAAGTATGGCCACGGGAATGCTGATGGACAGAAAAGCATCCAGGGAAAATTCAGGGGCAAACAAGGACGGCATCACAAAGGAGTATTGGGAATTGGCAAAATCGATGGAGCCGGTGAAAAAAGCTGTGGCAACGCCAATCACCAGGGCCCCCAGCACCGGTGGTACCCGGTTGGCAAATTTTGTGCAGACAAGATACCCGGCCAGGGCGGAACCGCACACCACGGGAAGGGAGTGAACGGAGAGGATCATGCCTGTTCCAAATTTTATCATGGCCCCGGCAATCATGCCCATGACAATGGGGATGGGCAACAGCCGCATCACTTTTCCCACAAGGCCTGAAAAACCCAGTGCCAGCACCAGGAGGCCGGCAAGGAAATACGCGCCCACGGCCTGGTTAATATTAAAAAAGGTAAGGGTGTTGCCGAGCATCACCGCAATGGGGATGGACCATGCACCCGTTATGGGCTGCTGGTACCGAAGGGCCAGGAGAAGACTCAGCAGCCCGCCAAAGACACAAACCGAACAGAGCCATGAAATGGTCTGAACCGATGTGTATCCTGCTGCCATGGCAGCGTTCATAATAATCAACGGCGGGCCTGTACAGCCGAAGATGGCAGCAATGAGACCGGCACTGATGGTCTCAGCGTTGAGGTGGCCCGGCAGTTCGGCAAGGCCTCTACGGATTCCCGGTGCCGCTTCGATTAAACCTGTTTTGTTGCTTAAGACAGACATGATGAATCTTAACCTTGCGATTTTATGTGTTGGTTTAAAAAGATTGGGCACACGCCTTTTAAAGGCCCATGTACCCAATCCATTGATCGTAATGATTAAACGTTGACCTGGGATGGAGCAGTAGAATTGAATTCAGGACAACCTGTGTCTGGGGATTCCCCATTTTTCCCGGTCTCCGAAATTTTACGGGATTCGGGAGCAAGCCCGGCGACTTTCTCTGCCTCTTTTTCCTGGGCCTGGGCCAGCAGCTTGGCGCACTTTATGCCGGTCCACAGCTGGGGAATGTAAAACAATCCCACGGGCACGGCGGACACAATGATAAAGGTCTGCAGGGCCTTGATCCCTCCGTCTCCGATCTTGATCAGAACGGCGGCCATGGCGCCCATGAGAGCCCCCCAGAAAATGCGCACCCAGATGGGTGGGTCTTCATCGCCTGTGACGGAGATGGCAATTGAATAGGTCATGCCGGCACCGGTGGTGACCAGGAACAGTACCACGAGCACCAACGCCACAGGGATCAGCAGGGCGGAGAGGGGAAGCTGGCCGACGATGGCGATCAACGCAGCAGGCAGCCCCGACTCATTCAACGCCTTTGACACGGAGCCCGGGTTGGTGAGTTCATAGTGAATCCCAGCCCCGCCCAGCACGGTAAACCAGATATTGGTCACAACCGGTGCGATCACGGCCACGGAAAAAACGATTTCCCGGATGGTTCGCCCCCTGGAGATCCGGGTCACAAAGATGGCCATCATGGGACCATACCCAAGGAACCAGCCCCAGTAGAAAACTGTCCACCAGCCAAGCCACTCGGTATTGCTTCGATCCAGGCTGACCCTTACAAAATCCTGGAGATAGAGACCAAAGGCGGAAAGAAAGCTGTCCACAATGAAACTGCCTGGGCCGACCACCATGATCATGGACATGAGCGCGATGGCGATGAGAACGTTTATTTTGCTCAGCAGATTGATACCCTTATATATAGGGGTAGCAGCGGTAATGGTGAAGATGATGGTGATCACCACGATCACACCCAGCTGGCTTGAATAGACGTTGGGAATACCCAGCAAAAATTCCAGGGAATAGCTCAGCTGAAGCCCTAGAAAACCGATGGGACCAATGGTACCGGCTGCCACAGCAATAATGGAAGCCGTGTCCACCAAGGTTCCCATCCAGCCGTTGACGCCGGCCTCCCCGATCAGGGGATAGAGAAGGGCCCGGGGTTTCATGGGCATATTTTTATGGTAACAGGAGTACATCAGTACGATGGTACCCAAGGTGCCCAGGATGGCCCAGGCAAGGAATCCCCAGTGGAGGTAACTCTGGGCAAGGGCCGGGGCCACAGCTGCGGCCGTGGACCCTGCAACCCCGGGGAAGGTGGGGGGCGGGGTCAGAAAATGGTACATGGGCTCAGCCGAGGACCAAAACACCCCGCCACCGGCCAGAAGGGCGCACATGACCATGGAGATCCAGCGAAACGTACTGATTTCAGGCCGGTCCAGGCCACCGACCCGCACGTTGCCATAACTTGAAATCCCAAGATAGAGGGCAATGACAAATGTGGCAAAGAGCAACACCTGCCACAGGGCACCAAAATAGGTGGTGGAAAAATGCTGGGCCACATCGACCCATCTGGTTACAAGATCAACATTCAAAAGAGCAACAACAACAAACAGGACAATGAAACCGCCGCTTATGGCAAATACCGGCCAATCAGTGGAACTCTGGCTGATCGACTCACCAGTGTTTTTTTCAGACATGATATATCCTTATTTTGTGATGTGGATTACTTTTTTTCGGCCATATCCCTGGTGGCAGCATCGACGATTGCGTCTATTCCCGCCTCAACCTCTTTACTCAGAAGGGGTTCATGCTCCTTTTCCATGAGCAGGCGCACCTTTTCCAGGGCGATCTCATGGATATCTTTGGATCCGTTTTGCTCCCAGCGTTCCCAGTTGTTGTGGTCAAACACATCCGAGTGGAGCAGCTCTTTTCTGAAATTCTTAAATGTATGTTTGTGGCCGAGGAAATTGCCGGCAGGGCCGATCTCATCGATAACATCCAAAGCAAGGGTGCTTTCATTGACATCAAGGTCCCGGAGGGCGTGGCGAATGGAGGCCATGGATTCGTTACAGAAAACAAGGTCGGCATAATCCACCACCATATCGGTATCCAGCTGCATGGAATCCATAATATCGGAAACAAAGGAGGAAAGGGTTCCCACCATGCCGGTTTCAAATCCTGCCTGGGCATCCAGCACCTTGGAATCCCTGAGCATGGAGGGCATCCGAATGGGCATATCAAGGGAGAGTCCCATCTGGCCCATGCAGACCTTGAGCACGGCAAACTCGGGACCGGCCATGGAGATATTGGAGGTCTTCATGTTCATGCCCCGGGCAAAACTTGTATAAACAACCGGTGCGCCGGGGTTTACCAGTTGGGAAAGGGTGATGCAGGCAAGGATTTCCGCATGGGCCTGGGCAACGGTGCCCGCGATGGTCACAGGAGAGGTGGTACCGAGGATGGGACCGGAGCTGAGCATGATGGGAATCTTGTTCCGGTTCATCTCGATCATGGCCTCCAGGGAAGCCGTGTCCATATCCAGGGGCGGAATGGTTAAAACCCACCCGGATATAAAAGGTCGTTCCAGGAACTTCTCTTTGCTTCCGCAGGCAAGGGCGCCCATTTCAATGGCATCCAGTACCCCACGGTACCCATAGACACCGCCGGTGATGTGCTTGGTGGTGTTTTTCATGCAGGTAGCCCAGGTGGACCAGTCATTTGTGGCGCCGGGCACCTCCTGGGGAGTTACCAGACCACCGTTGACAGCCACGCACTCCATCTGGTCCGCCAATCGGGTGAGCTTTGCCAGATCGTCATCGGTGGCGGATCGTTTTTCAAGGGTAAAGGGGTCCATGACGCTTGTTGCCATGGTCATGCAGGCAAGGGAAGGAAGATGATCCACAAAATTTTTATCATGCTTGGGGTCCCGGCCGTACAGGACAACATCTTTTCGCTTGGGAACGGTCTTCAACGCTTCTGCCACCAATGTGGCATCTATTTTTACAACATCTTTATCAACAATGCGGGCACCTGCGTTTTCAAATATTTCCAACGCCTCCTTTGCTGGAAAACGCATCCCGGTTTGACTTAAAATATTCAAAGAACTTTCATGAATGCTCTGGATCTCTTCCGTTGACAGGAACTGAACTTGTGGCTTCACTTCAAAAATCTCCTTCTATTTATAGTGCATTGTGTTGATCTACCCATAACCATGATGGGTAAGATTGTTATATATTCAAATTCACCTCTACAACCTTTTGAACCAGGGCCAGATGCTCGGAAACGGCCCTTTCGACTTGTGATGCATCCCGGCTCTCCAACGCCTTGATAATGGCCTCATGCTCCTGGATCACGCAGTCATAACGATCTCCGGACTTCAGTGCACTGGCCCCCATGAGATGGCAGAGGTCCTGGAAATTATTGGCAATGGTCAGCAGGCGCTTGTTGTCTGCCAGCTGAAAGAAATAGTTATGAAAGTCCCGGTCGCTGTACATGAACCGGTGATAATCCTTGTTCGCTGCGGCCTTATATTGCGTGGCGATATACACCTTGAGATGTTCCAGGTTCTCCGGGGTGACCGTGGCGGCTATTTTTTTGGCAACGGCGGTTTCCACCATCTGGCGCAGTTCAAATATCTCTTTCACATCCTGGAGGGTATAAGACGAAACAATAAAGCCCTTGCGGGGCAGGAAGGTGACCAGGCCATGGGAGGACAGTTTCAGCAAGGCTTCCCTGACCGGGGTTCTGGAAAGTCCCAGTTCCTGGGCCACTGCCATCTCGTTGTAGATGACATCCTGTTTTAAATGGAAGGACAGTATGGATTCACGAAGCGCATCATAGGCAATGGTAGAAAGGGAGGCGGGTTTATCTATTTTGGTAAGCTTTGTCATTATCGCTCCTCGCATTATTAATCTTACACTATACATGTAATATATTACACACTACAGCGAGTCAACCCCTTTTATTTTTTTTCTGTTACATCTCTTTCTATTATATAATGAGGTTCAAAAGGATTAGCTGACCGACTCGATCTGCTCGATGAGATCGTTGAAAATAAAATGGTGAAAGGGAAGGAAAACGTACCAGTAAAGCTTACCCCAGACACCCCTGGGATGGAAATAGGCGGTCACCGTCAGAATATTTCCCATCCCCTTGGGCTTGACCGTGAACTCCAGCCAGGCATAGCCCGGCACCTGCATCTCGGCCCGCAACAGCAGGTGCTCGTCATACGTAATGCGCTCCACCCGCCAGAAATCGATCACATCGTTAACCCTCAGCACCCCGGAACGCTTCCGGCCCCTGGAAGTGCCCACCCCGAACATGATCCGGTCCCCCATGCCCCGGAGCTTCCAGAGCAGATTACTGTTGAACCACCCCCTGTCACCCCCGACCCGGCACACGGAACGGAAAATATCCCGGGCATGTTTATGGCTTTCAATGGAGTAGGAACAGATGTAGAGGGGCGGCCGGGGAAGGTGATGGAGCTTCGCGGCCAGGGAGTGGTCCCTGGGATAGGCATCGGACCACCGGGTGGTTACCGTTTGAAGATCCTCCCTGGCAAGGGCCCGTTTCAAGGCTTCCCGGTAGGGGACCAGGTCAAAATGGATCACCTGACGGATGTGATGATCCTGGCACACCACCTCGTTGCCAATCCCCTCCAAAAGGCAGGAGGTGATGTTTGCCGGTACCGGGGTGATGAGGCTCACAAGGTAGGCGTTGAAGCCGACACTTCCAATGGGAGAGGGGATAAACCACTGTTTTCTTCCCAGGATTTCTGCCATGATCCGAATCATCCTGCCATAGCTGAGGATATCCGGCCCACCGATGTCAAAGGAACGTCCCTCAATTCCCGGGGTTTCCAGCACCCCCACCAGATATTTGATCACATCCCGGATACCCAGGGGCTGGCACTTTGTCCGGGTCCAGGAGGGCATGAGCACCACGGGGGCATCCTGGACAAGGGCCTTGATGATCTCATAGGAAGCAGAGCCCGACCCAATGATGATGGCGGCCCTTAAGACGGTCACCGGCACCCTGCCCTGCCGCAGCTCCGCCGCCACCTGGTTCCGGCTCCTCAAGTGCCGGGAGAGGGCATCCCGGGAATCGCCGAGCCCGCCAAGGTAGATGATCCGCTTCACCCCCTGATCCTGGGCGGCGTTCCTGAAATTAACGGCGGCCATGATCTCCACGGCCTCCAGATCCTCCGGCCCAAGGAGCAGGGAGTGGATCAGGTAAAAGGCCGTGTCAACACCCTTGAGGGCATCATTGAGGCAGGGAACGCTCAGGGCGTCCCCGACCACGATCTCGGCATCCGGCCATCGCTCCTGATGCTCAGGGGAACGGACCCTCACCATGATGCGCACCCGATACCCCCGGGCCATCAACTCCGTGACCAGCCGTCCCCCGATGTAACCGGTGGCACCGGTGACCAGGATCGTACCCAGGGACGTGACGGGCTCGGTGGGAAGATCGTGGCAGAACAGCCTTGTGTCATAACGGTCCATGGATCAAACCTCCAGCGACCCATTTGGGTTCAAAAACAAAATGTCGGCTTTGGGGAAGCTTTTGGACAGAGCGCGGACAAAACCGTCCATATCCAGGAAGGGCAAAACCGGAAAATTCGGTCCCGGGCCCAGGGCACGGGTGAAATCGTCATAGTGAAAGGGAACGATAATCTTTGGTTCCACCAGCCGGGGAAACTTTGTGACATAGTCCGGGGAGCGCTGCCAGCCGGGAACGCACATGAACAGCACGTCACAGGTGTGACCGTCCATGGCGTGCAAGTCAACCCCTGCGCTTCCGGCATGGAGAATCGTGGTCCCGTTGATCACAATCTTGGGCATGAACATGGTGCCAATTCCATACCCCCGGGCTTTCATGGGAAGCCGGGTACACCCATTGATCTTGCCGGGATAGGGAACCTGTCCCATCATCACCCTGCCATGGGCGGACAAAATCATGGTGACCGAAATATCATGGTCAAGAGCCACGGTCTCTTCCCCCCGGCAGACCCTCACCCGGTGGTTCAGACCATGAAGGGCGAGCAGGGTTTCCAGGCTCTTGCTTCCCACCACAGGCCCCCGGCAAAAGGGAGCGATCCCGGGAATATCAAGCGCATGGTCAAAATGGGTGTGCCCGGCGACCATTCCTGCAATGTTGCCGTCCCGGCCCTGAACAAAGGATTGCACCGCGTTTTTGTCGGAAACAAGCGCCTTAAAAAGAATGGAGTACTTGCTGGGCCGCGTCACATAGGGATCCACCAGAAAGGTTCGCCCGTCCAGGGATAATTCAAGACCTGCCGCCCCTGTCCATCGTATCCTAGCCATGATCCCCCTACACCTTAAACCGTATGTTAAGGATATCCCCGTCAGCCACCACGTAATCCTTTCCCTGGAGATAAAGCTTGCCCGCCTTTTTCAACTCTGCCTCGGACCCGAACTCCATAAGCTCGTCATACTTGATCACCTCGGCCCTGATAAAGCCCCGCTCAAGATCCGAGTGGATCACCCCGGCTGCCTGGGGAGCAGACGACGCATGTCTCACCAGCCACTGCCTCACCTCGTCCTCACCCACGGTGAAAAACGACACCAGGCCCAGGGCTTTGAGGCAGAGACGGGTCAGGAGGCCGAGGGCTGTCTCTTCAATACCCAGCTCCTGGAGGAACTCCTCCTTCTCCTCCTCAAGGTCAAGGAGGGCGATCTCCGATTCCACCTTGGCCGAGACCTGCATGGCCTCCATCTTGTGGGGGCCGCATAACGCCTTAAGACTCGACAGCAGGGTCGTTTCCTTAAGCGCCTCCTCGGAGACATTGAGAGCGATAATCATCTCTTTCCGGGTAATAAAAGGATAACTGCGGATCAACAGTTCATCCTCCGGAGAGATCTCCATGAGCCTCAACGGCTTCTCCTGCTCCAGGTGGGCAAGCATCTTCTCCATGAGGGCAAGTTCCCTCAACTGCTCCTCATCCTTGATCTTCTTCACCATCTCCCTGATCCGGGAGATCCGTTTTTCAACAAAAATCTGATCGTGGAGAATCAACTCCTGGTTGACCATGGAAGCATCCCGAATGGCATCCACCGACCCTTGGGCATGGTAGACCGCCTCGTCCTCAAAAGCCCTGACCACATGGCAGATGGCATCCATGTCAACAATGTCCCTGAAAGCGTCTCCACGGGCGATGGTCTCCTGCTCAATCTTGGGGAGCAGCACCAGATCCACCCTTGCCCTCGCCTCTTTTTGGGGCAAATAGATGGAAACCAGTTTGTCGAACCGTTTATCAAGAATATCTGCCGTACCGGGCACGGGCTTTGGCCCACCCGACTTTTCCTTTACTTCACTGCCCGTGAGAATCTGAAACAGGGTCTTTTTGCCTGTCTGGGGAAGCCCAATAATTCCAACCTTCATCGTAACGCCATCCTTTTCCGGTTGATCGAAAAGTAGTCACAACTGGTATTGCCACAGGGAATCGAAGCTACTTTTCTGAAGTTTAAGAAGAAACTTTCTGAAGTTTAAGAAGAAACCCAAGCCCAAGTCGTCCACGAAACAATTGCTTTCCCGTAAAATACCGTCATTATATCAGATTGGGACAGACCATTCAATTCTTTAACCAACGGTGACAGCCCATAGTAAAATTTCATCCGTTTTCATGGGAGATCCGGACGGTAATCAAGGCCGTGCGTGAGCATCGCAGGTCCTTTCGCAAAAAAATACCCTTGATTTTAAACAACCACTGACTTTATAATCGATTGATAAAAATATTCCCGGGGCAACACCGCTCTTCACGTCTTTTTTGACAATTTGTGCCCAACACTTCCGACACATCAGTGATTCAACAGGCCAGATCCTCCTGTTTCTGTATCTTCATCTTTTTCACCGCCTCCAGCAACCATAAATTGGGACAAGGCCTGCACAGGGTTTATCCCGGACAATCAAGAGGAGAGTTCGATGATTAAAAAAATGGGTTTAAAGGCAAAACTGCTGTTGTCCATCTGCACGATTCTGCTGGTGGCCCTGGCTATCTCCAACTATGTGGTCACAAGCAAAACCTATTCAGCCTCAAGAAAGGTGGCCATGGAGAAAACCGAGGCCATGGCCGGCCAGTATGCCACCCAGATCCAGCTTGAGCTTGAAGTGGCCCTGGACGCCGCAAGGACCATGGCCCATATTTTTTCAGGGTTAAAAGCCCAGGACCGGTTGCCGGAACGGAAGATCCTGATCGATATGCTAAAGGAGATACTGGTTGATAACCCCGAATTTCTCGGCGTCTGGGTCGTGACGGAGCCCAACGTGCTGGGCGGCATGGACGCTGATTTTGTCAACGTCGACGGCCACGGTCCAGAGGGCCGGTTCGTCCCCTACTGGAACCGGGTGGGGGGAATCCACCTGGAAGCCTGCAGCAATCCCGATGACGGCACCACCGAGGGGTACTATACAAAACCAAAGACCTCGGGAAAAGAGGTGGTGCTGGAGCCGACTGCCTATGAGATCGGTGGCCGGCAGGTAACCGTTGTCAGCGCCTGTGTTCCGATCAAATACCAGAACCGGGTCATCGGCGTCACAGGCATCGATTTTTCCATGGAGGCCATGGCGAAACTGGTTCTGAAGATCAAACCCTATACCACCGGCTACGGCGCCTTAACATCGGAAACCGGCACCATCGTTGCCCATCCTAAAAAAGACCTGGTGGGCAAGAACGTCAAGGAGTTCATCTCCCAGGCCACCTACGACACCATCACCCGGGGAGAGGCTGCGGTTGAAGAGCGCCGTTCCACCAAGACCGGCAAGAAAAGTGTTTTTGTATTTGCCCCCATCATCCCGGGCAGGACCGGCATTGCCTGGAGCATCGCCGTATCCGTCCCATTGGATGAGATCATGACAGAAGCGCACTCCCTTCGCAACATCAGCATCCTCATCGCCGTGATCACCCTTGCTGTTTTAGTTGCTGCCATCTATTTTATAGCGGGTGTCATCATCGTCAACCCGGTAAAGCAGGTGGTGGCAGGGCTCTACGACATTGCCGAGGGCGAAGGGGACACCACCAAACGGCTGGAGGTGCAAGCTGAGGATGAGATCGGGGACCTGGCCAAGGCATTCAACCTGTTCATGGAAAAACTCCAGGATCTCATCAAGACCATCACCACAGATGCCTTTACCATCGACGATTCAGCAGCCTCCCTGGTTGAGATAGCCGGTGTCATGTCTTCTGGTGCCGATGACACCTCCGAGAAATCCGGTGCCGTGGCAGCCGCCACCGAAGAGATGACCTCAAACATCAGCTCCGTGGCCGCAGCCATGGAAGAGGCCTCCTCCAACATCAACATGGTGGCCTCGGCCACGGAAGAGATGACCTCCACCATCAACGAGATCGCCGGCAACTCGGAAAAGGCAAGGGCCATCAGCGAAGATGCCGTGAAAAAGGCGGCCAACGCCAGCGGCTCCATGGCAGAACTGGGGAAAGCGGCCCAGGAGATCGGCAAGGTGACCGAAACCATCAACGACATCTCCGAACAGACCAACCTTCTGGCCTTAAACGCCACCATCGAAGCGGCCAGGGCCGGGGAAGCCGGCAAGGGCTTTGCCGTTGTCGCCTCCGAGATCAAGGAACTTGCCCGGCAGACAGCCGATGCGACCCGGGAGATCCAGGGAAAGATCAATGGGGTCCAGTCCACGGCCCGGGAAACGGTCTCCGAGATCCAGGAGGTCACCACTGTGATTGGAGATATGAACGACATCGTCTCCACCATTGCCTCGGCCGTTGAGGAGCAGTCCATCGCCACCACTGAAATCAGCGATAACATCAGCAACGCCTCCACGGGCGTCAGCGAGGTCGGGGAAAACATGAGCCAGGTGAGCGCCGCCTCCGACGAAATAGCCAGCGAAATAGCCTATGTAAACAATGCTTCCGAGGAGATGTCCAACAGCAGCGCCCAGGTCAATGACAAGGCCGTGGGGCTCTCGGAGCTTGCAGGCAAGCTAAAGGAGATCCTGGGCACCTTCAAGGCCTGACCCCCCCCCTTATTTCCTTGAGGCACCCCCGCCAGGGGGGGTGCCTTCCTTCCCTGCCCCCCCTTTTTCAGAGAACCCTGTCACCCCCGGGGCATCATCAGAAACAAGACGCTTTTCATTTCCTGACTACATTTCTATATAGTCATTGTATATACTTCTTGATTTTACCAGCCCTTTCATTTAATGACTACCCATCACAAACAAAAAGCTAGGAATATTACGACAAACCTTAGGAGAGGAGGCTACCAGACTAAAAAGGACTTTTTTCAGATAGACCGACGAATTACAACAGCAACAATTGTCAAACAAATTCCTGATTACCAAGAAGAAGATTCTAGGAGAAATGTGTATGTTCAAGAGTATGGGCCTAAAGGGAAAACTGCTGCTATCAATCTGCACTATTTTATTCGCCGCCCTGGCTATCTCAAACTATGTAACAACCAGCAAAACCTATTCAGCATCAAAAAAGGCGGCCATGGAAAAGACCGAGGCCATGGCCAGCCAATATGCTACCCAGATCCAGCTTGAGCTCGAACAAGCCCTGGGAGCCGGAAGGACCCTGGCCCATGTCTTTTCCGGGTTAAAGTCACAAGAGAACATGCCTGACCGGGATATTTTGATCGGAATGATGAAACATGTGCTCACGGACAATCCCGAATTTATGGGGGTCTGGACAGTGATGGAGCCCAATGCCCTGGACGGCATGGACGCAGATTTTGCCAATGCCGACGGCCACGATGCAAACGGTCGGTTCCTCCCCTACTGGAACCGGGTGGGAGGCATCCACCTTGAGCCCTGCACAGGGGTCGAGGACGGCACCACCGAGGGGTACTACACCAAACCCAGGACCATGGGCAGGGAAGTCGTGATGGAACCCGCAACGTACGAGATCGGCGGCCAGAAAATGACCGTGGTCAGCGTCTGTGTCCCGATCAAACACCAGAACCGGGTCATTGGCGTCACAGGAATCGATTTTTCCATGGATGCCATGGCGGAGCAGGTTCTGAAGATCAAACCCTATACCAGCGGATACGGTTCTTTGCTCACCGACACTGGGGCCATCGTGGCCCATCCGGAACAATCCCTTGTGGGCAAGAACGTCAAGGAGTTCATCTCCCCGGCCACCTACGACAGCATCACCCGGGGAAAACCTGCGGTTGAAGAGTTCCAGTCCTCCACCACCGGCAAAAAGAATATTTTTATCTTTGCCCCCATCACCCCGGGCAGAACCGGCGTTGCCTGGAGCATCGCCGTGTCCGTCCCATTGGATGAGATCATGGCAGGGGCCCGCGCCCTTCGCAACATAAACATCCTCATCGCCGTCATCACCCTTTTAATTTTGATTGGCGCCGTCTATTTTATAGCGGGCACCATCATCGTCAACCCGGTAAAGCAGGTGGTGGCAGGACTCTACGACATTGCCCAGGGGGACGGGGACACCACCAAACGGCTCAACGTGATGTCCGGGGATGAGATCGGGGAGCTTGCCAAGGCATTCAACCTGTTCATGGACAAACTCCAGGATCTCATCAAGACCGTTACCACAGATGCCTTTACCATCGACGATTCAGCCGCCTCCCTGGTTGAGATAGCAGGCGTCATGTCTTCAGGCGCCGATGACACTTCCGAGAAATCCGGTGCCGTGGCCGCTGCCACCGAAGAGATGACCTCAAACATAAGTTCTGTGGCCGCAGCCATGGAAGAGGCCTCGGCCAACATCAACATGGTGGCCTCAGCCACGGAAGAGATGAGTTCCACCATAAACGAGATCGCCGGCAACTCGGAAAAGGCCCGGACCATCAGCGAAGATGCCGTGATAAAAGCGGCCAACGCCAGCAACTCCATGGCAGAACTGGGGAAGGCAGCCCAGGAGATCGGCAAGGTCACCGAGACCATCAATGACATCTCCGAGCAGACCAACCTTCTGGCCCTCAATGCCACCATCGAAGCGGCCAGGGCCGGGGAAGCGGGCAAGGGCTTTGCCGTTGTCGCCTCCGAGATCAAGGAACTGGCCCGGCAGACGGCCGAGGCCACCCGGGAGATCCAGGGAAAAATCAATGGGGTCCAGTCCACGGCCCAGGGAACGGTATCTGAAATCAAGGACGTCACCCAAGTAATCGGAGATATGAACGACATCGTCTCCACCATTGCCTCGGCTGTTGAGGAGCAGTCCATCGCCACCACCGAGATCAGTGACAACATCAGCAACGCCTCCACAGGCGTCAGTGAGGTCGGGGAAAACCTGAGCCAGGTGAGCGCTGCCTCCGACGAAATAGCCAGCGATATAGCCTATGTAAACAATGCTTCCGAGGAGATCTCCAACAGCAGCGGCCAGGTCAATGACAAGGCCGTGGGACTCTCGGAGCTTGCCGGCAAGCTCAAGGAGGTCCTGGGCACCTTCAAGGCCTGATCCCCTGTTTCATCCAGGCACCCCCGCCATGGGGGTGCCAACCTTCCCGCCCCTCATTTTTTTTTACGAACATCATCCCACCCGAAGTTATGCCATAAGCAAGACTTTCTACCGACCCTAACGGGAATCACACACAAAAGCGGTATATACTTCTTGATTTTGATAGTCATTTCATCTAATGATGAATGGTTATAATGAAGAAAATAAAAGGCGTCCACCGGAAAAACGACACCGGAGAAACATCGATCCTAAATCTGATGGCCCCTAACAGCAACTATTGTCAGGCACCCCCCTGACCACCAAGAAAGAATTCCAAGGAGAATTAGAATGTTCAAGAGTATGGGCTTAAAGGGAAAACTTCTGCTATCAATCTGCACGATACTGTTTTTGTCTTTGACGGTCTCCATATCGGTCATCAGCATCAAGACCTATGATTCGTCCAGACGGACAGCCATGGAAAAAACCGTTGCCATGGCCGGCCAGTACGCCTCTGATATTGAGAACGAAATCGAAGAGGCCCTCAACGGCGCAAGGACCCTGGCCATCGTCTTTGCCGGGTTAAAGGATCTTGATACCGTACCGGACAGAAACAGCCTCAGCCGCATGATGAAGGAGATCATGTTAAAAAGCCCCGGGTTTGACGGCGTATGGACGGCATGGGAACCCAACGCCCTGGACGGAATGGACAAAGCGTTTGCAGGCACCGACGGCCACGATGACAGCGGACGGTTCATCCACTACTGGAGCAGAGTCGGCGGACTCCACCTGGAGCCCTGTGTCGAATATGAAGACGGCACAACCACAGGGTACTACACAAAACCAAGGTCCACGGGAAAAGAGATGGTCACGGAACCGGTCACCTATGCCATCGGCGGCCAGCAGGTAACCGTGGTCAGCGCCTGTGTTCCCATCATGTTCCAGAACCGGTTTGTCGGCGTGACGGGCCACGACTTTTCCATGAAGAAAATGAAGGAGCTGGTTCAGAAAATCAATCCCTACGAGAGCGGATACGGGATACTGATCACCAACACCGGCACAATTGCGGCCCACCCTATCGAAGAGATGATCGGGAAAAACATAAAAGAGTTTGTCACCCCCCAGAGTCTTGCCAGCGTAGCTCAGGGTAAGCCTGCCACAGAGGAATTTATATCCGTTACCACCGGAAAGACCAACATATTTGTCTTTGCCCCCATCGACCTAGGTCTCACCGGCGCCCCATGGAGCCTGGCGATTTCCGTCCCTGTTGATGAGGTGATGGCCGAAGCCACCACCTTGAGAAACATCAACATCCTCATAGGGCTTATCACTATGGGCATCCTGTTTGCCGCCATATACTTCATATCAGGAACCATCATCGTCAACCCGATCAAAGAGGTGGTGGCAGGGCTCTACGACATTGCCCAGGGCGAAGGGGACACCACCAAACGGCTCCAGGTAAAGGCCGGGGATGAGATAGGCGAGCTTTCCAAGGCATTCAACCTCTTCATGGAGCGGCTCCAGGACCTCATCAAAACCGTGACACGGGACACACACACCATTGACGGTTCTGCCGCCTCCCTGGTGGAGATTGCCGGGATCATGTCTTCGGGAGCCGATGAAGCCTCGGAAAAATCAGCGGGGGTTGCAGCTGCCACGGAAGAGATGAATTCAAACATCAACTCTGTGGCCGCCGCCATGGAAGAGGCCTCCGCCAACATCAACATGGTGGCCTCAGCCACGGAAGAGATGACCTCCACCATCAACGAGATTGCCAGCAACTCGGAAAAAGCCAGGAGCATCAGCGAAGAGGCCGTGACAAAGGCGGCCAACGCCAGTTCCTCCATGGCAGAACTGGGGAAAGCGGCCCAGGAGATAGGCCAGGTGACCGAAACCATCAACGACATCTCAGAGCAGACCAACCTTCTGGCCTTGAACGCCACCATCGAGGCGGCCAGGGCCGGAGAGGCGGGCAAGGGGTTTGCCGTTGTCGCCTCCGAAATCAAGGATCTTGCCCGGCAGACAGCCGAAGCCACCCGGGAAATCCAGGCAAAGATCAACGGGGTACAGACCACGGCCCAGGGAACGGTATCGGAGATCCAGGAGGTCACCAGTGTCATTGGAGATATGAACGATATCGTCTCCACCATTGCCTCGGCCGTTGAAGAACAGTCCATCGCCACCACCGAAATCAGCGACAACATCAGCAACGCCTCCACGGGCGTCAGCGAGGTGGGAGAGAACATGAGCCAGGTAAGCGCGGCCTCCGACGAGATAGCAAGCGAGATCGCCCATGTGAGCCTGTCATCCGAAGAGGCCTCCAGCAACAGCTCCCAGGTCAATGACAAAGCCACGGGGCTCTCGGAGCTTGCCGGAAGCCTCAAGCAGATCCTGGGCACCTTCAAGGCCTGATCCCTGCTTCAACCATGGGGGGTGCTGCCGAACAGGCAGTGCCCCCTTGGGTGTTGCAGAGAGGATCAGAACTGCTGTCCAGGCCCTCTACATGGCAAAGCGAGGCAGACCGTAGAGATCCATTTTTTCAAGGGAGTCGCGACACGTCTGATGGATCACCCGGTTTTTCTAAACAGGGTCACTGTCCATCCAGAATGGAAAGCTGTTTCGATACGCTTCAAGGGAAGAATGGGAGAGGGTCACGGTTTGCACCACAGGATCATGGCTCTTTTGGAAGAGCACCTCCCCCTTTGGATCGATCACCGAAGAGTCGCCGTTGTAGGCAAGACCATTACCGTCCGTTCCCACCCGGTTGACCCCCACCACATATGCCTGGTTCTCGATGGCCCTTGCAGCGAGCAGGGTGTTCCAATGGAGGGCCCTTGGGGCGGGCCAGTTGGCCACAAACAGGGCAAGGTCGTAGCCGTTATTGAGGTTCCGGGTCCAGCCGGGGAACCTGAGATCATAGCAGATAAAAGTTGAGACCTTCCACCCGCCAACGTCCACAACCAGGTGCTGGGTTCCGGGGGTTAAGCGCCGGTGTTCACCGGCATGGCGGAACAGGTGGCGCTTGTCGTACCAGGAAAGCCCGCCCGTGGCGCTTGCCCAGATCAACCGGTTGAAGAGGCGGCCGTTCTCCCGGATCATGAGGCTTCCCACCATGTCCGCGCCTTTTTCCCGGGCCTTGCGTTGCATCCAGGTAACCCCGCTTCCCGCCATGGTCTGGGCAAGTTCGGGGGAGTCAAGGCTGAACCCGGTGGTAAACATCTCGGGCAGGACCACCAGCCGGGTTTCATCCCCGATGGCGTTGACGATGCCGTCAAAGGTTTCAAGGTTTCGGTCGATATCCTCCCAGGCCAGGCGCTCCTGGACAAGGGTAAGAACAAGGTCGTCCATGGTTACCCTCTTCTCAGGAAAGCTTGAACCGGATCCTGAGAACGTCATGGTTGAAATCTGCGGAGATGATCCTGAAGCCGTTGATCTCGGCCGTGGAACTCACATGGGTACCGATGCAGGGACAGGCGTCATAGTCACCCATGTACACGATCCTGAACGTTTCAAGTTCATCTCCGTCCGGTACCCGCTCAATGTTAAAATTCTCCTCAGCCTCTTTGGGGGAGACAAACGCCAGGGTGACCGGAAGATCATCCTGGATCACCTGGTTGACCCGGGTCTCGATCTCGCGGAGTTCGTCATCGGTTAGCATCCGGTCGAACCGATAGTCACACTTGGATTTTTTCTTGTTGATATGGGCGCTGAAGCAGCGCTGGCAACCGAACATCCTCACCATGGTCTGGTTGAGCAGATGCTCGGCAGAGTGCATCCTTACACTGGGGTCCGCGGTCATGGTTTTGCCTCTTCTATCTCTGGTTCCGGATTCAGAATGGTTAACACTCAGGTTCAGGAGATATAATCAATGAACCGTTTCATGGCAGACACTTCGTCCATGCCGGAGAGATCCCGCCGGATCCTGATGCTCTCCTCATGCTCCTCTTTACTGAAAAGCAGATCCTCTTTACGGGTGCCGGACTCATTAATGTTGATGGCGGGCCACACCCGCTGTTCCGCGCAGGAACGGGAAAGAACCAGGTCCATGTTACCGGTACCCTTGAACTCCTGGAAGATGACCTCGTCCATCCGGCTTCCCGTGTCCACAAGGATGGTTGCCATGATGGTAAGGGAACCGCCGTTTTCAAGGTTACGGGCCGCGCCAAAGATCTTCCTTGGGAAAGCCATGGCATTGGCGCCAAGACCGCCGCTCATGGTTTTGCCGTGGCTGTTGGTCTCGATGTTGAATGCACGGGTCATCCGGGTGAGGGAATCGATGAACACGACAGCGTCCTGGCCTGTCTCGGCACAGCGGATGGCCGTATGAAGGGCAAGCCGGGTCATCCTCATGTGCTGGGCAATCTGCTGATCAGCCGAGGAGTAAAGCACGTGGGCCTCTTTCAGGCCCCGCCTGAAATCGGTCACCTCTTCAGGCCGCTCGTCCACCAGCAGGACAAACACCTTTGAATCGGGATGATTCAGGATCATGGAGTTTGCCATGTGCCTCAGGATTGTTGTCTTTCCCGATTTGGGCGGTGCAATGATCAATCCCCGCTGGCCTTTGCCAATGGGAACGACCATGTCCAGGGCCCTGCCGGTCATGTCATCTGCCCCCTGGCTAAGATCATATCGCTCTTCCGGATTGATGCTGACCTGATCCTGGAGCAGGGGAATCTTCACGTACTCGTCAAGGGAAAGATTGTTGACTGTATGAATTCTCGAAAGTGCAAGGTTTTGGTTCTTGCCTCCCTTACTCTCCCCCTCGCCCTGGATATAACTTCCCTCCCTGAGGTCGAACCGGTTGATCAACGGAATCGACACATAGGGATTTTCTGGAGCCGGCTGATAATTATTTTCAATGGAGCGTAAAAAACCAAAGCCCCTGTCCATTATTTCTAGATATCCCTCTACAGGTTCCAACATCTAACTCCCGGATAAACGATTGATAAATCATTGATAATTCAGTGCCACATGATTGACAACATGTTGTAATTTCGAATTGATGCCGGTGATGAAGAACGGCAATCAAGTATTCAGTCTACGTAAAAAACGACAATAAGACAAGAGATAACAGCATATTTTTAACCAAACCCCTGCTTTTTTCTCTCCTTGAAAAAAACAACCACGCTTCACTCCTGTTTGGGTTCGATGTTTTTGCCGCACTGGGGACAGAAACGGAAGGAGCTGTCCCCAAGCTGGGCCCAGCAATGGAGACATTGGCGGGGCACGGGCCCCAACACCACCAAAAGTTCCCCCTCCTTTACCGGCACCATGATCTTGTCATGCTTGTAGTCGGCGGTTTTAAGAACCCGTCTTACCATGCCGTTCACCGGAATGAAATGCCGTTGATCGTTACCAGGGTCTCTTTCCTGCCATGGGTTGTGAAAACCACGGGCTCACCAGCATGGGCAAGGGAAAATTCGATGGCTTGTTTCGCCGATCCGGGATCACGGATGCAAAGGGAAAGACAGTTGGATAGTTTTTCAATGATGAGGTTCCAGAGACGAGGTACAAAAAATATTATACAAGATTCGGACAAACATCCAACATAATTTTTAAATTACAATGGGCAACCTGGTATCAATTCGAGTGCAAACATCTATAGACGTTTCACCCCCCTGACATTGATCTTTGCCAAGCCGTGAACAAAACGCCGGACCAGGAGGTGGTCCGCCGGATGCTCAAACACGGTGCCGTCCCTGGAGAAGCCCCGGATTTTGTTGTCATGGAGGAAGCCTGCCAGCAATTTTTTTCCGGCCGCCCGCCGGTCATGGGGATCAATTACTGCCCCCTGGTCACAGACCGGGCAAGGATCCGGAAGCTCCCCCTCGTCCACAAGGGCCTTCATGAAGTTGAGTATCCTGGCCAGCCTCAGCAGGGTGGCTGCCTGGAGCCGGGTGGTGGTGTCGGACACGGGAAAGGCGGTGGAGCGCATTTGGGCAAAGGTCGGAGGAAGAAGCCCCCTTATCCTGCAAAGCTGATAATCATGGCTTCCCGGGGCCGGGTAAAACACGGAGAATCCCACCAGGGTGCGCCTGGCCCCAAGGTACAGCAGGTCCTGCACCGAATCTTCAGGCGACTGGCCCGGAGCTGCGCCAATCAAATAGGAGACCGCCTCCATGGAATGGAGCTGGGCAAGTTCCAGGCATTGGTCAAGGGCTTTACTGACATCGGGCCGTTTGAACCGGGCCAGCTGCTCCCCGGAAGTGGATCCCAGGGAGAGATTCAAGGTCTTGAAGCCTGCGGTCTTCATGGCGGCAACCATCTCCCCATCCAGGGAGGGGGCATAGAGACCGTTCATGGCCCGAAGTTCCATATCCCGTCCACCGAACCGGGTGGTGATCTCCTTGAGCAGGGCGAGGAACCAGCGTTTATCAAGGCTCAGGTTTTCATCCTCAAAATCGATGAACCCCACCTCCTGGCGCGCCATTTGGCACTCAAGCTCCGCCACCACCGAATCCACGCTGCGCCGGCGAAAGGGAGCATGGGCGGAGGAAGCGCCAAGGCAGCAGTAGGTGCAGTGCATGGGGCATCCCCTTGCAGCCACAACCGAAATGCTGGCCCGCTGTTTCCGTTGGTAAAATCCATGGTCCACAAGATCCGTGGCAGGCAGGGGAGCTAAATCAAGGTCCTCCATCCAGGCGGGCTCCTCAATATGAAGGGACGCGTCCGGATTTTTGAAAACAATGCCCGGCACATCCCCAAGGCTTGTGTTGTTCCTGAGCGCCAGGGCAAGTTTTGCCATGGAAACCTCCCCCTCCCCCCGGAGAACAAAATCCACGGCCGGGTTAGACATCACCTCATTTGGAAACAGGGTTGGATGGTGACCGCCCATGACCACCCGGCATTCGGGCCAGAATCGTTTGATCGCCTCGGCCGTCTTGAGGGCTTCGTTGCAATAGGCCGTGAACAAAGAGGAGATGCCCACGAGAAAAGGCCGCTTCTCCCTTGCCAGGGTCCCCAGGTGCTCGTAGCTGTAACCATAGTGACGATAGTGGTGAAACAGGGCAAAGGGAGAAAGATCGTTCCTGCCGTAGAACCTGCCCAGGTCCCCCAGTTCCCGGGGCTGGGGGATGATTTTCGACTTTGAAACGGCAAGGGCATCCACCAGAGCCACGGAAAACCCCGCCTGTTCAAGGGATGCGGCAATGCAGGCAAGGCCGTAGGGAACGGTCCTTTTTGCCGTGAGATAGAACTCCTCCATGGGGGGCTGGACAAGAAGAATCTCCGGTCCGGAGCGTTCCCCGGAAGGAATGCTCAATAGTACCGCCTCCGGATACGATCCACGGTGGCAAGATCCGGGTGAAAGGGAAGTTTAGGGGCCTCGGGCAGGGCCAGCTGATGGGTCAGGGCAAAGGGCGTCTCCTGGATTTTCATATTGTACGCCTTGACCATCAGGGTCTCAAGATTGACCACATCCTCGATGTTGTAGGCCAGAAGCGTTTCCAGGGCCTTTTCATCCCTGTTTTTTATGTAGTCGTTCCAGAGCAGGATGGCAAAATAACCGTCCACCCCGTCAAGCTCCCCACGGTCGATACCCATGCTTTTTTCACACCCCTTGAGCCCTCCCTTGAACCCGAGGCTCTTCAATATGTAGCGAAGATCAAGATGAACCTGGTCAAGGCGGATGCCGAACTGGTGCTCGATGAACGGCACATCAAAACATTTTCCATTGTAGGTGACAAGGACCTTGTACTGCTTGATATCCTTTTGAAAGTCGTCCAGGTTTTGGCCGTTCACATAGTGGCGGATGGTTTCACCGTCATACAGGGCAATGGTGGTGATGGTCTCGTAATCCCACTCAAGCCCGGTGGTTTCAATGTCAAGATAGGCTGTGGTGTGGCGGAACTCCGGGAAAAAGCGCCAGTGAAGGGCGGGCGGCAGAAGTTCTTCAAAGTAGTTGTAATTCTTCTCTTCCATCTGTTGCCTGGATTCATCCACATAACGGGTCAGGGTGCTGAGCCGCTTGGGGGAGATCTTGAGTCCCTGGGGATCGGTCAACCGGTCCCAGTGATTCACTCCCGCGGCCCACAGGCCCTGTTCGCTCTTCATTCCGATACCCGGAATATGGTGAAATGTATTATTAAGCATGAACGCTCCTGCTCGTTATTTAAAAAGTTGCTAAAATTTTTCTATCAGACCGAGCACCTGGTCGATATCCGACCCGGTGTGGGCGGCATTGATCTGGAACCGTATGGTCTCATCTCCCTTCGGCACCACCGGAAAGGTGAGTCCCACGACCAGCACCCCGTTGTCAAACAAAAAATCCACCATGGCCCGGGTCTTTTGGGTATCCCGCACCATCAAAGGCACCACCGGGTGGGGGCCTGGAATGGATTCCTTGCCAAGGGCCAAAAGGCCCTGGCGAAATTGTTGGGTCCGCTTTTCCAGGTTGGAAAGCAGTTGCGTACCCTCGGGGCTGTCGCAGATCGAAAGAGCGGCCGAGGCGGCAGCACAGTCGGCAACGCTCAGGGGATTGGTATAGATATAGGTGTCGGCCTTCTGGCGCACCGCCTCGGTAAGCATGGGGCTGCCGGCGATGAACCCGCCGTTCACCCCAAAGGCCTTGCCAAAGGTGCCGACGATGATGTCAGGCGCCTGGCCGCAGAACTCGGCAGTGCCACGGCCGCTCCTGCCATAGGCCCCGATGCCGTGGGAATCGTCCACCACGGTGATCACCCCGTCCCTGAATTTTGACCGGTAGGGCGCGACAACGGCCTCAATCCGGTCCATGGGCGCATTATCCCCCCGCATGCTGAAGATGCCGTCAAACACCACCACCACACGCTCCACGGACGGGTCCACCCGGTCCAGGCAACGCTTGAGATCCGCCATGTCGTTGTGCTTGTAAATCCCCTTGTTAGGGCTTGGCACATTGGCGATGCGCATGGCCCGGATGATGCTGTTATGGTTGAGCTGGTCGCCGATCCAGTGGGTGTTGGAAGTGGAGACGGTCAGGGCAAGCCCGCAGTTGGCCGTATAGGCCGAGTTGAAGATCCTGGCGGCCGGCTTGCCAACAAAGGATGCCACCCCGGTTTCAAGATCCCGGTGGTGAACAAAGGTGCCGTTGATGAAGCGCACCGCCCCCGGCCCCACGCCAAACTCTTTGGTGGCCTCATCCGCGGCCCGGATCAGCCCGGGATGGTTGGAAAGGGAGAGATAGGAGTTGGAGTTCATACGGATAAACTCCCTGTCAATTCCCCCAAGACGATACCTGGGCCCCCTGTTACCAGAAGGCGGGACATACCCCGTGATCACCCGTTCGTCAGCCTTGGCCCGGCCTTCTGACCGAAGCGCCATGATCTCCTTTTCAAGAGCCTTGTCCAGTTGTTCAAGTGACATGTTTTCCCCTCCCCTATAGGCTTATTGCGTAAACCCAATGGGAATCAGACTTAGCGTATTGCCAATCCAATCGCCATCAAAAAAAAGACTAAGTCTGACCCCACACCAAAAGAAAGCTAGGCCTGACCCCGATGGATTAAGGGGTCCAGTCGTTGTCCTGGCATTTTTTCACGTAATTCTCCTTCACCTCCCGGATAAAGGTCTCCATGGCCATGCGGCACTCCTGCTGGGTTGATTCCGGATCCAGGAGAACCGTGTCGTAACGATCCTTTGCACCAAGATCATCAATGATCTCAAGCTCAATACTCCCCTTGTCCGGCAAGGGCATCTCTTTTTCCACAAGCTCACACCCAACGACGTGGGCCTGCCTGCCGACCGCAGAACGGGCCGTGTCTGCCTGGTTATTATCCATCAGTTCCTGGAGCAGGAGCTCATACCTATCCACCGGGTTCCGCTGGCTGGCCGAGGTTGTCGGATCTGCTGACCATCGCTCAATCTGCCGCTCTCCCCTCTGAAACAGGGAGGTCAGGGTTGCCTTTCCCAGATAATGGATGCAGGCGGAAAAAAATTCCCAGGTCTCTGCCGGGGGGGCTGTCGGTTCTCTGTTCATAACGTCCTCGCTTTATTCTTCCATACTGATAGAGTCTTTACCAGCACTGTTTGATTGGTAATGTATAACGATGATTGAACCAAAATGGAAGTAACGAATTATTACAAAATGATAATGATATGAATCAAAACACCTACAGAGTTATCAACCGCGTCATCAATGAGATGGAACTTGAAATCACCGGTCAGGGAACAACCCCGGGGAGCCTGGTTGTGAGGGACGGCCTTAAGGGGATCAAAGAGATGCAGATCCAGTGCCTCCCCAACCGTGTGGTCCTTGAGCAGAAGATCATGGAGACCCCGGACAACGCTCCCGGATGCTACGCTGAGTTGTTGAAGATCAACCGGCAACTGGAACAGGGCGCCTTTGTCATGAACCACTCCGGAACCGAGATCTTTTTCAGGGACACCCTGGAGATTGACAACCTTGACAAAAACGAACTTGCGGCCTCCCTGAACGGCGTAAGCCTTGCCCTCATGGAGTTTGGCGACCGCCTGATGGAAATGCACACAAACCACCATGGAAAGTTACACTCGAATTGATGCCTGCATTACCAATTATAAGAGATAAAGGCTCTATTCATATGCGAGAATCTAACAAAAAGGAGAGAATCGATGTTTAAACGATTTTTCAACATAAGCAAATCAAACGTAAATGCCGCAATCGACCGGTTCGAAGACCCTATCAAAATGACCGAGCAGGGGATACGGGACCTGAAAAAAGATCTTAACGCTGCCATGCAGAGCCTGGCCCAGGTTAAGGCCATCGCCATAAGAACCCGAAAGGAGGCAGTGGCAAAACAACGGCTGGCCCAGGAGTACGAGGACAAGGCTCGACAGCTGCTCCTGAAAGCCGGGACCGGTTCCCTTGACACGGCCGAGGCCGAACGACTGGCCACCATTGCCCTGGACGAGCAAACAAAACTCCAGGCCGAGAACCAACGGTACAGCCAGGAAGCCACGGGCCATGAAACCATGGCAAACGATCTTGACACAAAGGTCGCACGCCTGCGGTCCACCATCACCACCTATGACAACGAACTTGCCACCCTCAAGGCACGGGCAAAAACAGCGGCATCCACCAAAAAGATCAACGGCCAGCTTGCGGCCATCGATACCTCAGGCACCATTGCCATGCTGGAACGGATGAAAGAGAGGGTGGAGGAGGATGAATCCCTGGCCTCGGCCTATGGCGAGCTTGCCGCCCGGGAAAACACTGTGGACAAAGAGATCGACCTTGCCCTTGTGGACACGACGCCCCAAGCTTCGGTGCAGCTTGAACAGCTCAAGCAGCGCATGGGCATCGACAAATAGCCCTGGAACCCCAGCCCCTGGCTACAACTCGTTAAAATGCGGGTAGAGGGAGAACATCTCGTTTCTCTCCACAAACTCCTGGAGAACCTGGGTGAGGGAGGTCGGCAGGATGGCGATTTTTCGCACCATGGCCGGAAGGATCTGGTCTCCCACCAGGTCTGCCAGGGTACGCTGCTCAATGTTTAAAAGGGTGAGATAACTGTCATAAAAGATCATGGGCTGGTCAATTTCGCGCCTGCCCTTGAAAGCGTCGTAACAGAGGTGGGCAAGATAGAGGACCCCGACATTGAGTCTCACCGCTTCCGGTATCTTTGACGGCACGGCAAATTCAGGATACCCCTGGAATTCCACGGTATCGCAGATCACCCGGGGCAGCTCCCAGCTTCTGAGCAGCATGGTTCCCATCTGGGAGGTGTCCACCAGGTCGAACAGGGGGTCGAGTTTCGGGTTCTTCATCTTCAGAAGCTGTATCACGATCTGGCCCAGCTCGTGGAGAATGCTGAGGGTTGAAATCTCCGTGGGTTTTGCCACATTGAATTGCCGGGAAATTTCAAAGCTAAGGATTGAGATGGCCAGGGAGTGGTCGTAAATCTCACTGAACAGCTCGGTGTCGGGAAGGACCCGCCTCATCCCCTCTGCAATGATAATCTGGGAAACCTCGTTATACCCCAGGAGCATGACGGCGTGGTGAAGATCCGAAACCTGGCCGCCAAGCCCCCGGTAGGAAGAGTTGATGGTCTTGAGGATCATGGCGGCAAGGGAGGGATCCTTTTTCACCTCCTGTGACACCTCCCTGGGCGATATGGTATCGTCCAGGAGCTTTCCAGTCAGGGAGACGGCAAACATCGGCAGCCGGGGCACCTTGGAAACCACCTCCTGGATCAGGGCCGACTCCTGGACGCCCTTGGCCTTGTCCGTGGCAAGGGCAAAGGCCCGGCGCATCAAGGCCTTATCCCGGGTTTCGAACATCCGTTCCCGTTTTTCGATCTGACTGATCCTGTCGCTGGCAACCTCTGCCATGCGCTTATAAAGGAAGAGCTGGAGATCCCGGTCCAGTTTATCCAGGGTGTCCCTGGTAACCCGGATGAGGGAGACGGTCTCATCCACCTTGACTGACACGGTCCTGGGTTTCCGGCTCACGAAAGAGAGTTCACCGAACAGATCCCCCGGCCCCATGAAGCCCAGGACCTTATTGGTTTTGTGCAGGCTCTTCTCCACCCGCAGGCGGCCCTTGGCCACCATGTAGATGACCTGCTCCGTTGACCGCTCCCGGATCACCGTGCGCCCCTTCTCAAAGGTGACCACCTCTGCACTGCTGTAAAGGGTACGAAACTGGTTTTCACTCAACCACTTGAACAGTTGCTTTTTCTCTTTCATGGAGTCATGCCTTTTACGAATGATGAAAGGATGAATGTTTCATCTATACCCTGATCTCCCCTTGAAATCAAACATTAAAACATGGCCCCCTTGGGTGTCACGCCACAAGACCATCCCCATAACTGCGAATCAGGGAGATCGCCTGATCCCTGGATTCGATCCCGGTCAGCTCCCTCCTGAAAACAGAGGCCCCGTCCAAACCCTTGACGAACCAGGAAAGCCTGCTTCGCATCATCTTGCAGGCAACCCTTTCGCCCAGATAATCCACATGGGAGTCCACCAGCCGCTCCATGACGGCAAACCGCTCTTGGAGCGAGGGTTCCGCCCATGGCTCCCCCCGGAGCAGGGCCTCGATGCCGGCAAAGATAAAGGGGTCGCCCATGGCGGCCCGGCCCACCATGACACCGTCGCACCCGGTCTCTTCCACCATGGCAATGCCCTCTTCCGGGGTTGTGATGTCCCCGTTGCCGATCACAGGGATGGAGAGCATCTGTTTCAGCTGTTTGATAACGCTCCAGTCGGCCCGGCCCCTGAAGGCCTGGGCTGCGGTCCTGGGATGTATGGCAATGGCATCCACCCCGTTGTCTTCCGCCATGCGGGCGATCTCAAAGGCCTGGGTGGCGGAGCTGTCCCAGCCCGACCGGATCTTAATGGTAAAGGGGATGGATATGGCGGCCCGCACCGCCCGGATGATCTCCCGGGCGTTATGGAAGTCTTTCATCAAAGCCACCCCGGCACCGGTCTTTGCCACCTTCTTGACGCTGCAGCCAAAGTTGATGTCAATGATGTCGGCCCCTTGTTCGGCCTCGATATAACTCGCCGCCCTTGCCATGCAGTCGGCTTCCGCACCAAATATCTGAACCGAGACCGGGCGTTCCCCGGGAGCGGTCTCCAGAAGCTTTTTGGTTTTTTGTGAATTGTACTGAAGTCCCTTGGCGCTCACCATCTCCGAGCAGACAAGAGAGCAGCCGCACTCCTTGGCAATGAGCCGGAACGGAAGGTTGGTAATGCCTGCAAGGGGAGCAAGAACAGTTCTCCCCTTGATCTCAAGATCGCCTATTTTCATAAAAATTTATTTCCTTTGTAACTATCTGTCCATGGCGGGATTTGCATAGCTTTCTACTATACACTATCCATTGCGGGATTTGCATAGCAGAATAGGCAGTTGTGGAAGCAGGGATGAATCCCATAGGAACCGATATCAACGCTTTGGGTGCAGTTGCACCCCTGTTTGGACCGCTGGCCAAAATCCCGGGCCCGGACCGGGTTGCCGCCGAACAGCTCAGCCAGAAGCTTTCCTGGAATGCAGGCGCTCTCCCCTATGCCCGATGTTTCGGGCAGGGTGTCAAAGAGCAACCGTTCGCAGCAGGTGTAGAGCCGGATACCGGACTTGCCCAGCACTTTTTCCATGCGAAGGAGAATCTCCCTTTTCTTTTCCATGCCGGGATCCACCAGCGCCATGGACGGTTGTCCGCCCTTCCTGAGCCTGTCAAGCCGTGTCCGGATCTTTGAATAGTCATCCACAAAACTTGTGATGCATCGTTTGATGCCCCATTGTCCGGCCCCTTGGGCAATCCGTGTAAAATCCCCAAGATTGTTTTCAACCCTGCCCTGGCCGGTCCGGAAAAAGCAGATGGGATCAAACCGCCAGGAGATGGTTTCAGAACCGAACTCCTGGCTGAGACGTTCCATCTGGTCCAGCCGGTCGTCAAGGGATGGCACCCCGGGTTCCAGCAGGATTGAGCCGGAGTTGACGGTAAAGTTGAAAAAAAGGTTAAATCCCAGCTTTTTCAGCACCCGGCCCGCACCGGCCTCGAGAAAGGGCCGGTAGTTCTTGGACCAGAACACGATGGTGTGAACCCTATCAGGGGTGGCATCCACCCGTCGCTTGACACCATTATAGGGATTGGTCACCTCAAACGATCCGGCATCAATGCCGGCCATGAACCACTCCATGTAAAATGCCGGGATGTCGGTCCGCCTGGAGGCGGATATCACCTTAAGCCGTTTCTGGCCCATTTTCCTGTTTCAAGCGTTTCACCTCTGCCAGGGAGATGATTTTTCCGCCGCCCTTGGGGGCTTCTTTTTCCGGGGCCGGCTCCACGGGATCATCATCCGGTTCCGGAGCATCCGGGTCAGCAAGCGCTTCCTCCTCGGGGCACTCGACAACCTCAAGCCGCATCTGCTTTCCCCCCATGAAGAACTCCTCACCATTGATATAGAGATCCTTGAGTATCCAGGTCACCACCTGGACCGGAATCTGGAGCATGAGCAGCTTTATCTGATACCAGTCTTTTTTGGCATCCGGTACAATGGACTCCACCCTGGCAAACGAAACAGGGCTATCCTCTAAATATATTATAACAACATCGTTTTCCCTGGCCATAGTTTCCTCTTTACCAAAGGGGACAGATTTAGTGTCCCCATGCTTATTAAAGGGGACATACCAAAGGGGACAGATTTCAAATCTGTCCCCATGCTTATCTGTCCCCATGTTCAAAAAAACCTATTTATAGCACACAATTATGTCCCCTTAAAGGGAAAGCTGCCCCCGCCCCCTGCCCTTTACATTGCCCGGGCCATGCTTATTATCTTTTTCTTGACCAAAGCTCAACACCATGGAGTGTAATATATTGGGGTCAGGCTTAGCGTATTGGTGCAATTGCTCATTTATTTAAGTTTAGTCGCAATAAGCTAAGCCTGACACCTAAGGGGCTCAAACATATAAGAACGGCGGGATTTTTCATCATGAAGGACGGCGATTCAGCAATGGAATCCATTATCAAGACAGTGGAGCTTGACACCATCATCGTCAAGGGAGCAAGGGAGCACAACCTCAAGAACATCGAAGTCGAGCTGCCCAAGAAACAATTAATCGTCTTTACCGGGGTTTCGGGATCGGGCAAATCCAGCCTTGCCTTTGACACCATCTTTGCCGAGGGCCAGCGGCGCTATGTGGAGTCCCTCTCCTCCTATGCCCGGCAGTTCATCGGCCAGATGGAAAAACCCAAGTACGACACCATCCGTGGGCTCTCCCCCACCATTGCCATCGAGCAGAAGGCGGCCAGCAAAAACCCCAGGTCCACGGTGGGCACCATCACCGAGATCTACGATTATCTCAGGGTACTCTTTGCCAGGATCGGCACCCAGCACTGCTTTAAATGCAACAAAAAGGTGGGCCAGGGCAACGCCCAGGGCATGGTTTCCCAGATCCTCTCCCTGCCGGCCGCTTCCAAAATCCTTGTGATGGCCCCCATTGTGGAGAACCGGAAGGGGGAGCACCGGGACCGGCTGGAGGAGCTGAAAAAAGAGGGGTTTGCCCGGGTAAGGATCAACGGCGTGGTCCAGGATCTTGCCGATGTCCAGGCCTTGTCAAAGAACAAAAAGCATAACATCGAGGTGGTGGTGGACCGGCTTGTGATCAAGGACGATCCCAAATTCTCCAAGCGGCTCACCGACTCGGTGGAGACGGCCCTTCGCCTTGGCAACGGCCAGCTTCTGGTGCACATCCTGGGCCGGGAGGACCTGAAGATGAGCGAGGCGCGCTCCTGCTGCGGCATTGCCTATCCCGAGCTCGTCCCCCAGCTCTTCTCGTTCAACTCCCCCATTGGCATGTGCCCGGAATGCAACGGCATCGGCACCCTGCTGTCCATGGATATTGACAAGATCGTTGCAGACAAGACCCTCACCATCCGGGAGGGTGCGGTGATCCCCTGGAAGAACTACTTCCTGAAGAATCCCCGGTACAATAATAACAGCTCCTGGGGCAAGGGCCAGTTGCTGGCCATGGAGGAACAGTGGGGCCTTGACTATGACACCCCCTGGAAGGATCTTCCAAAAAAACAGAGGGATCTCATCCTCTACGGCTCCAACGGAAAGGAGCTCACCGTCACCTGGAACTCGGCCAAGATCCAGGGGGAGGTGACCATGTCCCACGAGGGAGTGGTCAACACCCTCATGCGCCGCTACCGGTCCACCCAGTCCGAGGGATCGAAAAAGTACTACTCCGGCTTCATGACCTCCAAGCCCTGCCCCGCCTGCCGGGGCAGACGGCTCAAGGACGAGGTCCTCCACGTGCTGATCAACGGACGGTCCATCATTGATCTCACCGAGATGACCATCCAGGAGGCCCATGACTTCATCAACAGCCTCACCCTTGAGGGCAACCAGCGCCTCATCGCCGAAGAGCTGTTGAAGGAGATCTCGAACCGGTTGGGCTTCCTCGTCAACGTGGGACTGGACTACCTTTCCCTTGACCGAAACGGCCCCACCCTTTCCGGTGGCGAATCCCAGCGGATCCGCCTTGCCTCCCAGATCGGGTCGGAGCTCACCGGGGTGCTCTACATCCTGGACGAGCCCTCCATCGGCCTCCACCAGCGGGACAATGGAAAGCTGATCAACACCCTCCACCACCTCAGGGACATCGGCAACACCCTCATCGTGGTGGAGCATGATGAGGAGACCATGTCCAAAAGCGACTGGATCGTGGACATCGGTCCCGGGGCAGGCCATCTGGGCGGCCAGATCGTGGCCCAGGGCACCCCGGAACAGATCAAGGCGGATCCGGCTTCCATCACCGGAAAATTCCTCAACATGACGGAAACCATTGAGATTCCGGCGGAAAGACGGACACCCAAAGAGATGGGAAACAAATGGATCACCATCAAAGGCGCCAAAGAGAACAATCTCAAGAATCTCACGGCCAAGATTCCCCTGGGCCTGGTGGTAGCGGTCACCGGGGTTTCCGGGGCCGGGAAATCCACCCTCATCAACCAGATCCTCTATCCGGCCCTGGCCGTGAAGCTCAACAACGCCACCCTGGACGTTGGCAGGCACAAGACCATCACCGGCCTTTCAAACCTGGACAAGATCATCAACATCGACCAGAAACCCATCGGCCGCACCCCGCGGAGCAACCCTGCCACCTATACAAAGGTGTTCGACCCCATCCGGGACCTGTTTGCAAACCTTCCCGAGGCAAGGGCCAGGGGCTACCAGAAGGGACGGTTCTCCTTTAATGTCAAGGGAGGCCGGTGCGAAGCCTGCCACGGTGACGGGTATATAAAGGTGGAGATGCACTTTCTCGCAGATGTGTTTGTCCCCTGCGAGGTGTGCCACGGCAAACGGTTCAACAACGCCACCCTGGAGATCAAATACAAGGACCACTCCATCGCCGACGTCCTTGACCTCTCGGTTCTCCAGGCCATGGAACTGTTTGAAAGCCACCCCAAGATCCGCACCATCCTCACCACCCTCATGGATGTGGGGCTCACCTATATCAAGCTCGGCCAGGCAGCCACCACCCTTTCCGGGGGCGAGGCCCAGCGGATAAAGCTTGCAAGGGAGCTTGCAAAAAGGGACACGGGCAAGACCCTCTATATCCTGGACGAGCCCACCACAGGCCTCCACTTCCAAGACGTAAGACTCCTGTTAAAGGTACTCAAGCGCCTCTCGAATGCCGGTAACACGGTGATCATCATCGAGCACAACCTGGATGTGATCAAGACGGCGGACTGGGTGATGGACATTGGCCCGGAAGGGGGGTACAAGGGCGGAGAGGTTGTTGCCACAGGCTCCCCGGAAAAGATCGCCCGCTCAACAAAAAGCCACACCGGGTATTTTCTCAAGGAGGTGCTCGCCAACCAGCGAACGTCACAATAACCCTTGCCAACTTAATGCCGATATCCTAAACTTTTTCTTGTTTGAGAAAACAGATGAATGCCGAAACGGAAAGAGACGGGAGCGGACAAGAGATGGCAGAAGAGCAGAAGAAAAAGTGGCTGATATTTGTTTGTGTGGCCCTGGGGGTCTTCATGTCGACCCTGGATTCGAGCATCGTCAACATCGCCCTGCCCTATATCATGCAGGACATGGAGACACGGCTTGTAACCATCCAGTGGGTGGTCCTCATCTATCTGCTCACCATCTCCTCCCTGCTCCTCACCTTTGGCAGGCTGAGCGACACCCGGGGAAAGCGGACCATTTACACCACCGGTTTCCTCGTATTTTCCCTGGGCTCCCTCTGCTGCGCCATGGCCGAGACGCCCATGTTCCTTGTGCTCTCCCGGGCCATACAGGGATGCGGCGCGTCCATGCTCATGGCCTGCTCCCCGGCCCTCATCGTGGACACCTTTCCTGCCAAAGAGCGGGGCAAGGCCCTGGGCATGGTGGGGGCGGTGGTGGCGGCGGGCCTTACCGCAGGCCCGGTGCTCGGCGGCATACTCCTGGATCTCTTTTCCTGGCGATTCATCTTCTACATCAACATCCCCATCGGCATTGCCTCGGCCCTGGCAGGCACCCGCATCCTCAAGGGCACCCGGGCAGACCAGGGAAACCTTGAACCCCTGGACAAGACCGGCAGCATCCTGCTTGCCATTTCCCTGATATGCCTATTGGTGGTGCTGACCCATTTGAACCAGTGGCACCTCTTCTCCGCCAAGACCATGGGATTCACCCTGGCCTGTGCCCTGGCATGCCTGGGATTCATCCGGAACGAGGCCAAGGCCCTCTACCCCTTGTTTGATCCAGGCCTCCTGGGGATTCGGCTGTTTGTACTGCCGGTGATCACCTCGGCCGTCATGTTTGCCGCCCTCTTCATCATCGTCTTCATGATGCCCTTTTTCCTTGTCCACCCCTGCGGTCTGTCGGCCTCGGCCACAGGGCTTGTGATGATCACCCCATTTCTCATGCTCTTCTTCATCAGCCCGGTGTCGGGCGCCCTTTACAATAAAACAGGCTCCAGGATCCCCTGCACCCTGGGGATGGGGCTTCTTGCCTGCGCCCTCTTCTCCTTCACCCGGATTGACCCCTCCTGCTCCCTGGTATCGAGTCTCTGGCGCCTGGCCTTGGCCGGCACGGGCACGGCCATCTTCATCTCCCCCAACAGCACGGCAGCCATGGGGGCGATCCCGGCCAACCGGCGGGGCATTGCCTCGGCAACGGTGGCAACGGCCCGGAATCTGGGCATGGTCATCGGGGTGGCCATTGCCGGATTGATCTTCAGCACCACCTTTACCGACCTCAGCCAGGGCACCCCCTTTAAGACTTACTCCCTGGCCGTGGAGCCGTTTTTCATGGCAGGGTTTCACAACGCCATGAAAGCCGGCGGCGTACTGGCCGCCCTGGGAACCGTTCTCGCCTTTCTCCGGGGGGATGACCGTCCCCGCATAAATTAGCCCCAGCCCCCTTCAACAAAAACGTTTACAAAGTGTAATTGATGCTGACAGCTTAAACCTTGGAAAGACGATCCTGTTCACCATGAAGTACATACGGCCCTGACGTTCCGGGCTTGTTTTCAGGTGGCACACAATTCGCAATACTGAACCAGCAAGGGGGAATAGGACCGTCGGCAACCTCAGATGCCATGACAGAAGAGAATACTATTCACTTGTGGCCTGCCACATGGTAGTATGCCGCCTTCATTGAAGTCCACATGGGTCTTGGGATCATAACAAACAATTAGGAGATTGGGTTTGACAGAGACACTGGAATATAAATTGGAATTATCCGACACACAACTTGCCACGGGATTTTTCACCACGGTCCCCTCTCCCCCCCTGTCCCTGGAGCAGGGCCTGGCGCTGTTGAAAAAACGGCCCATGGACCAGTTCCTCCACCGGTATGTTCTGGATATGATGGCCCGGCTTGATGAAGATGAGGTCGGCCGGCTCATCCAACAGGCGAACGCTTCGGAGGACCGGGTGCTCCAGGCCCTGGCCTGTGAGCAGATCCTGTTGTCCCACAGCATGACCAAGGCCGAACAGTTCTTTTCCAAAGAGACCATCACCGAACTTTGTAACCATACGCCCCTGGTGGACATCCGGTCGGCCCTGTTGCCGAACACCCGGCTCCACACCCAGTGGATCGACCTTTTCCGGTCAAACATTGTGGAGAACAAGCCCCTGAAACCAGTGGACGAGACAGGGCTTCCCCCCATCTGCGCCGGGGAATGCATGGTTCGCCAGGAGACCCTGACCAAGATCGACGACCTCGTCTCCCGGGATGACAATATCCCGGACACCAAGGGCGATTTCAGCCCAGAACAAACAGCCCGGACCGCCATGGAGCGGCTTATGCAGGCAGGAATCGAAGTGGAGGAGGAGATGCGGCATGAATCAAGCCTCAGCCCCTTTGCCCTGCTACGGCGGTGGCGGTTCACCACACACACGGACAACCACCGGAACAGGTTTACCCTGTCCGGGCCCCAGACCAGCTACGGTAAGGGGCTTTCCCTGGAAAACGCCCGGGCGTCCCTTTTAATGGAGATCGTGGAGCGCTGCTCCTCATTTGCTTCCATCTCAGCCACCCGGGTGGAAGGATATGTAAATGACTATCCCCTGGTGCGCGCCACCTACACGGAGCTGATCCAACAGGGCAGAAACGCCCTCAACCCGGCCGAACTCGCCCTTGAGGTGAGCTATGGCAACGAGCCCCTGCACTGGATCGAAGGCACCACCCCCGGCACCAACGGCCCGGAACCGGCCATGGTGCCTGTCCAGCCCCTGTTTCTCTTCTGCAACCTGGATGAGACCGCCTTGTTTTCAGGTCTTGGCTCAACCGGACTTGCATCGGGCAACACCATGGCCCAGGCAAAGGTGTCGGCCCTGCTGGAGGTGATCGAGCGCCACCAGGAGGCAACGGTTCCCTTTGATACCCGGAGTTGCTTCCAACTCGTGCCGGACAACAGCAAGATCACCCCCCTGCTCCAAACCTATGCCGAACTCGGGATCCAGGTCCAGTTCCAGGACATCACACCTGGGTCCGGCATTCCCTGCTGCAAATGCTTTGTCAGGGGACAGGACGGCACCATCCACAAGGGAGCGGCCGCCCATCTCGATGCAAGGCGGGCCCTGGTCTCAGCCATGACCGAGACCACCTACCCCTTTCCCTCGGGCCCACCGTCGGCACCTGCCATGGAGGGTCTGGTCCCGGTGGGTTACAGCAACCTGCCGGATTATTCGACCCCTGATCACGGCGCAGACCTGGCCCTGCTGGAACGCCTGCTCACGGCCAACGGCCAGCAGCCCTATTACGTAGATCTGACCCGCAAGGATATCGGCCTCCCAGTTGTCAAGGCCATTATCCCGGGCATGGATATCCTTGGAGACTTTGACCGGTTTTCCAGGGTTCACCCTGAACTGTTCAGAAACTACATCAACCAGTTCAGCCAAAACGATTAACCATTGACACAAGGATGCCGAACCTGGAACAATCCGGAGATTGACACCCTGAAGCGAGGAGCGATGCATCATTTTAAACATTCCTGGCCCTGCATGACAGGGATCATTGTGTTGGCATTATTAACAGCAGTAACAGCAAATTCAACGGAAACAGAGAACCAGACAGGCGACAATGGCCTGAACAAGCTCGACCCCATGGTGGTGACAGCCCGGGGCAGGGAGAGCCTTATCTCCCAGACCCCCGGCGGCGTAGGGATTGTGGACGAAGGGGAAATTTCCGCCATGAATCCCGTCAGCATCACCAACGCGGCCACCCGCATCCCCGGTGTGAACAAATCCTCCGATTCCCTGTGGGGATCGGCCATCAACATCCGGGGCCTGGGCAGGAACAGCGTGGTGTTCCTGGTTGACGGATGCCGGGTGAACACGGCCACCGACATCAACGCCCAGTTCGGCACGGTAAATCCCCTGGACATCCGGCAGATCGAGGTGCTCAAGGGACCCATCTCCGCACTCCATGGTTCGGGCTCCATGGGCGGCGTGGTCAACGTGATCACCCAAAAAGGCAGGTTCACCCCAAGCCCCATCTGGGAGGGAGAGCTCACCACCGGGTTTGCCTCCAACCCCAAGGGTATCGACACCCATGGCCGGGCCACCTACAACAGCCAGGATTTCTGGATATCCGCATCCGCCGGTTACCGGGATCACAACAGCTATGAGGCCGGAGGCGACAAGGATATCCATAACAGCCAGTACAGGGATTACAGTTTCAACACCGCCCTGGGGGCAAAGATAAACCCCATCAACACCACCCAGGTACAGGTCCAGCACTTTGAGGGGGACGAGATCGGCATCCCCGGCAAAGGCCTGTCCCTTCCCACCGGACCGGATGTGACCTATCCCGAAACCTCCCGCACCCTGGTGAACCTCACCCATACCCTGACCCCGGACAGCCCTCTGATCCCGGAATCCAAAATCAACCTTTTTTACCAGAAGATCGAGCGCCGGGTGCGCCTGGACAATTTTCCCGGCGGCCCTGTCACCGAGATCCGGCCCCAGGCCGACCATGAAACCTGGGGGCTGAAGTGGCAGACCATCTTCCAGCCCCAGGACCACAGGATCGTTGCAGGCGTGGACCTCTGGAACTGGGAGATCTCAAACTCCCACCGCTACAAGGAGTTCGCAAACGGCCGTGTGGGGGTGGACGCCTCCCTTGGCAATGTGGAGCAATTTTCAGGCGGCGTGTTTGCCGAAGATGAATGGCGCCTTTCCAACGCCGTCAGCCTCAACCTGGGCGGGCGGTTGGACACCATCCAGGCGGAAAGCGACGATCTCTACAACTGGATCTCCCCGCCCTCTCCCAGTATTCCCGTTACCCTCAAGCAGGCGGGAGAAGACTACAGCGACACCAGCTGGAATGCCCATGCCGGCGTCACCTGGGGTTTCATGCCCGACTGGACCATGACCTTTATCACGGCCTCCAGTTACAGGGCCCCAGACCTCATGGACCGGTTCAAATACATCAACCTTGGCGGCGGCATCGAGCTGTTCGGCAATCCAGATCTTGATCCCGAGCGCTCCCTGTTTTTTGAATACGGCTTCCACTACACCGACGCTGCCCTGAAGTTTTCCGCCAGCGCCTATCTCAACTGCCTGGACGACCTCATCACGGAAACCATTGTAAGCAGCACCGAGCACCGGATGATGAATGTGGACGAGGCCCGGATCTATGGAGGAGAGATCGAAGCTGAGTATTTTATCACCCCCCGGCTGTCCGCCCTGGCCTATGTTGCCTACACCCACGGCGACAACACCAAAATTGACGAGCCCCTGCCCTTTATCTCCCCCCTGAACGGCCTGTTTGGCATCCGTTACGACACCACCACGGGCTTCTGGACCAGCCTGGAACTTGAGTGGGCCGCAGACCAGGACAGAACCCCCCAGGGCGCTCTGGAAAGCGATGGCTGGGACCGGCTCAATTTCCGCATGGGCCACAGGTTCATCCTCTGGGGAAAACGCCAGGAGCTGACGGTCGGCATAGACAACTTCTTTGACCAGGAGATCACCAACCATCTCTCCACCTCCCGGGGCATGGAATTGATGGAGCCTGGAATCAACTACCTTTGTATGTGGAAGATAAAACTTTAACCGATAAGAGAACGCCAGGAGACGCCATGGAGAAACAGCAGATGCCCGACTACAAGGCCCTTGACCAGCCCCAGGTGGTGGAACGCCTGTTCCACCCAAGAAAGGAGGAGGCTCACAGAAAACTGACGGAAAAGGACCTCATGATTCCAGTGGATACCGGGGTGACCGTTGGCGCCTGTTTTCATCTGTCAGCAAAGGGCGCCCCCTCCATCCTCTTTTTCCATGGCAACGGTGAAATCGTTTCAGATTACGACGATCTTGGCGGACTTTACAACGGCATGGGCATCAACTTCATCGTGGCGGACTACCGGGGATACGGCCGCTCCACGGGCAGTCCCTCGGTATCCACCATGATGACCGACTGCCACCGGATATTTGATGCCGTTCAAAAGCACCTTGAAGCGCTGGGATTCACAGGCCCCCTCACCGTCATGGGCCGGTCCCTTGGCAGCGCACCGGCCCTGGAGCTTACCGCATCAAACCCCGGCAGCATCAATGCCCTGATCATCGAGAGCGGGTTTGCCCACGCAGAGCCCCTGCTCACGACCCTGGGCATAGATACCGCGGGCATCGGCTTTGCTGAAGCAAAGGGGTTTGGCAATGGGGACAAGATCAGCCAATGGAGTGGCCCCACCCTGATCATCCATGCGGAGTTCGACCACATCATCCCCTTCAGCGACGGCCAGGCCCTGTACGACGCCTGCGGAGCAACGGAGAAAACCCTGTTGAAGATCCCCAACGCCAACCACAACGACATCTTTTACCGGGGAATGAAACCCTACATGGAAGCGATCAAGACCCTGCTGGGTCTTTCTGCCGAAGGGCAGTGACCATCTTGCCCTCACATGGTCCGTCAGGTACATGACCTGGCTAATCAGGGTGACCATGGATTAAAATAAGGGGAGCAAAAACAGAACCAAGCGGTTGTGGCTCAAGTGGGGTGATTTGCATCGCCCCATTTGAAGCCTATGCCTTAATATGGTTAATAAAAATTTTCTTTCAAAACCATACAGAAAATGAAGGATGAGGAAAATTGACAATAACGAGAGGTATATGATCTCATATTTTTTGCAACATTAAAAACTGGAGGATCGAGTATTGCTATTTCGTTTTTCTCCTAACAATGTCTGCGAGACCGAAAAGACCAAAGCTTAAGAGCACCATTGTTGCAGGTTCCGGGACAGGGTCTGAAATATTTCTAATTTTACCCTGAAGGTAAAATGGAGTGGGAAGTATAGCATTGCCGAAGAATGATCCATCGATATCCTTCATGTCTATGGCAAACTGACCACCTAAGCCATAATTCACAATGGTCTCTCCGCCCCACTGTACATTACCTACGACAATGCCAAATCCTGCAATGAAGCTTGCCGTTGCGATGTCTCCATAGTTCAATCCAGGTTGTATAAATTCTATCTCCGCGTTTAAACTACCACCAATGGAAAGACCTGTTAAAGAGTTGATAGTAAATAAATTTAACCAATCTGTGCTTGCCCCCTCGGCAAGGTCAAATTGCGGGAATGAATTGGCATCATAATCTGCCGCGGCTAATGCAAGTCCATTGAGTTCCAGCGTCCCATTTGAACCGATCTCAAAAGGCGCCGCATTCCCAATACCCGTATTGCAAAACAATAAAAAAAAGCCAACCATAATTCCTAAAAACCTTTTCATACAAACCTCCTTTTTTTCCATGCCCATCGAATATCTTTTATATAGAACCCGCTGGCTTTCCGGCCTGGCCTTACGATAGGTTTGGCTTTCGCATGGATTGTTAAAAAACATCATAAGCACATCAAATAAAATAATGACGGACGTATGACCAAAAACAGTTTAATTTTAGGAATTGCGATGGAGTAGGCGTCTCATGAAAACACTATTAGAGCTGTAAGGAACATCCGAGATTTTAAAATGTATTTAATTTTTAATTATGCAAAATATAGACCTAAGCATTCACCCCCCTCAAAGAGGGGGAACGCCCCACGATAACAAGGCGTTACACTATTTGTAAATTATTTTTTATTACATTTTTTTACTGGTAAGTATTACATTTTTTACTGTACCGTACAATCTGGATAGAAAAGAGCCAAACACTCTGGGAACAGCGGGATGAAATCCAGGTCCATCAAAGTTAGATTCGGTTTTTTTACTTTCACACGATTGATGAGGGATGAAACCAATAGAGGAATTCTCCTGGTAGTGTTACCGGGCAATGACCATCCTGAACGCCTTGGGCGGATAGAACCGCTCCATCCCAGGGGGATTTTCGATAACCTTCCTCAGATTCACGGCTATCTTTGAGATGGAGGCTTCGGTCCTTTTGACCTCATCGGTGCCCAACCCGGCCGTGTAAACCGCCGTAACCGACACCTCCTTTTTTACAGGATAGCCCGAGACACTGCTCAGCGACGCCCCGATGGAATCAAGCCCCCCCTGCCAGTATCCCAGGATATTGCCGAAGATGCCCACCCTGGCCGCGTCGATGCCGAGACGCGCCTCCATGGCCCGGTTAAAGGCCCTGAACTCGTCAATGCCCTTTACCTGATCCGTCAGCCACATGGCCTGGCGAATCAGGGTAACGCTGGAGGCGTTCTTGATCTTGTCCAGGGTTTCCAGGCGAAGGGTTGCGATCACGTGGGTGCACGGCCGGTTGTCCACCACCACGGATTCAGGTGAAATCGTCAACGAGAATTGGGGCGTTTTCACCTCGTACCTGGTGTCGATCATGGTCTGGGCGGAGGAAGGAATCTCCAGGGGCGAATGCCTGTCATACCAGTCGGGATCGACGATCCTGGCCAGGGGATAATCAACCACCCGGTGTTTGAGGTAATCGATCTCCCGGATAAGATCCTGATCCAACAGGACATTGGCGGTCTCCCGGGTCGTTTTTTCGCCGCCGAACCATTTCTTCAGGAAACTGCCCGTGTAGGTGGTTCTCTTGTCAGAGTACTTGTTGCCGTTGGCGTAGCACACGGCAAGCTCAGCCTGCTTCTCTCCCACCACGAATTCGTCTATGGTGTAGTCAAACAGATGAAGCACCCCCCCAAAGCCGGGGGAAGCAGCGACAAGGACCAGGAGCACCCCGATAAAGAATCCGAGCCAGCCTGCCCGCCCCCTCATATACCCAGCACCTTCTGGTGGAGGTAGGTTCCCACAAACATCGCAGCAAGGGGAATCCCCAGGCCCAGGCTGGCGCCAAGGGCGACATTCGTTCCCGGGTCAAATCCCCAGGGCTTTGTAAAATAGATGATAAAGTTGATACCAACGCCGGCGAAAAGATAAAAGTTGTACCAGAACCGCTTTGTCCTCTCCCAGGCATCAATCCTGGAATCCTTCGTTTTTTTTGAACCCATTGATCATCTCCTGATTTATCTGAATGAAACGGTTGAAATCCATGGATCACATTTTGTACACATCGTTCTGAAACCCGTACATCATTTCTTATCCGTCATCCCCCAAACAATCAATCTTTTTTTTAGGTTCTTATCTATGGTTTTCGCATTTCGCGGATTCTCCCTCTATTTCACACTTTAAAAGAGTTGACAAAATAAATATAATGGATATAAAGTAAATTCTATTCAGAGCGAGCGCCCATTCAATACTGTCCACGGATTTACCGACCTCTTCCTGCGCCGCGCTCACCAGACCCGCCATACTTGCTGTTTATAAAACTCGTCACGAGTTATTATTTTATTACCATTGTAAGTTCAACCATTTACGAAGGGAGGTGGTGTTCAGACAAGCAGATCCCGGTGCCACGGCGAAATGCCGCCGGCAGGTCATCAACAGGAAGGTTGGGTGGTGCAGAATTCCAATTAATCGCAAACGATGATGGAGGTGAAACGATGTTCAAAGGTATGCCAAAAGTGTTCTGGGCTGGCATGGCACTCATGTACGGCTGGTGCTTTTTTTTCATGTTCCTTGAAATGATCATTCCGGGAATGCCGCTGAAGTTATTTCTCGGTGTTCCTGCCTGCTACACCTACAACATGGTGTTAGCCCTGTGGGTTATCCCCATTATTGTCTCCTACATTTTCTACAGTTCTGAGGAGAAACGGGAAGAACTGGCCATGAAATCCAAAGGAGGTAATTAAACCATGCAAGCGAATCCAATTGTCATTATGGGAGCAGTCATCTATTTTCTCATCATTTTCGGCATCGGATGGTACACCAGAAAAGCCTCAGCAGATGCCAGCGATTTCTACGTGGCCGGCAGAAAGATCGGCCCGGTGGTCAACGGCTCTGCTTTGGCCGCCACCTACTTCAGCCCGGCGAGTTTCCTGGGTCTGCCGGCCTTTATCTTTCTTCTGGGCTACCCGTTCTGGTGGGCCCTGGTGGGGATCATCGGCGGCATGCCCATCGCCACCCTGCTCACGGCGGCCCCGCTGAGGAAATACGCCCCCACCTCGTTCACAGACTACTATGCCGACCGCTACGACACCAAGTGGATGCGTTTGATAACCGCCATCCCAACCATCATCTGCGGTTTCTGCTACGTGATCCTATCCATCGTCGGCACGGCACTTTTTCTGCTCTGCATCCTCAAGGTCAACTTCACCATGTCGGTGTTCATCGCCTCCCTGGTGGTCTTTGTCTACATCTACTACGGCGGAATGGTGGCCACCACCTTTTCCACCGCCTTCCAGGGCTTTGCCATGACCGTGGCCTCCCTGGTCGCAGCCATGGTGGTCATCTCCCACTTCGGTGGCCTCAACGGCCTCACCGAGGCGGTGATTGCCAACAATGCCAAGTTCTTTAACATGCCCTACTCCTCACCGGAAGGAGTCTCACACCCCTATATGGCCATGTGGTCCGGCGTCATCGGCTTCTTCTTTGTCTGGCACTTCGGGTTTTCCGCAATGCCCTATACCGTGGTTCGTTTCTTTACCACCCAGGACATTAAGTCGGCCCGGCGAAGCGTTTTCTGGGCAGTTCTCATCGGCGGGGCAATGTACATGGGCCTCATCATCATCGGCACCGGCGCCAGGGTTCTCATCGAGAACCTCCACCCGTTCATGCAGATTGAAGGCATCACAAGCGCGGTCAAGGTGCTGGTGCACATGAAAAAAACCCTGGGCGTCGCAGGCGCCTCGGTCACGGACTACTCCATGATCGCAGCCATGGAAAGCCTTAAGAACAGTCCCCTCCTCGCCGTTGTGGCCGCAGGAGGACTTGCCATTGCCATGGCAACCGCCGCCGGCTGGACAATGGTTCTCAACATCATCATGGGCCGTGACCTGATCGGCAAAGTCATGGGCAGCTCCTGGCCGGAAGAAAAACCGGTCCAGTGCACCCGGATCATGACCATCATCATCATCGCCGTCTGCGGTCTTGCCGCCTTCAACCCCCCGGCCCTTGTCCTCGACATTTCAGGAGCGGCGTTCATCGTCATCCTCTGTTCGGTAGGTCCTCCCCTCATCCTGGGGCTCTGGTGGGAGCGGGCAACCCCGGTTGCAGCCGGTGCCAACATCCTTATCATGACCTTTTGCTCGGCAGGATCATGGCTCTATGCAAACAAGGTGCTCAAGAGCGCCCACTGGTTCTTTCTGAGCGATCCTTCCAACAAAATCAGCACCCCCCATCAGTTTTACTGGGTGTTCATCGGCTTTGCCTTTTTCATCCTGGTAAGCCTTGTGACAAAGCCCTGCAAACCTGAAGTGATCCAGAAATATGTGACGGACCTAAAGCCTGAATAGTAAATTGCCTGCCCGGCGGCCCCGTCGCCGGGCACTCCCTGCCCGCCTTTTGCCCATCGAACGGATGCCATTGGTCTGTTGTCTGCCCTTTTGATAGAACCGATCGTTTCAACCACAATCGCGGGAAACGGATCGGGCCGAGGGGATCGAAACCCGGGAGCAGTTCGAGCTGATACGGCTCCACGGCTGCGACCAGGGCCAGGGATACTATTTAAGCCCGCCGGTTCCGGAAGACAGGTTCGCCATACTTCTGGAAAAAGGGTACATCTGAATACGATTACAGGCTTCCGTAACGCTTGAAGATCTGAGCGTGGGAGATGTACCGGTCCCTGTCCGGAGTCAGAAGATAGGTGCGTATGGCATCGATCCTGTCAAGAATCACCGACTCCACCCGCTTTCTCAGCTCTCTTTTTCCCTGGACAATGTCGTCCTTGAGGAGGGGGCACCGTTTTGCCCCGTGGTAATCTTCCAGCTTTCGCCTGATCCTCATATCGATAAGCTTCTGGAGCTCTTTGGCGTAAAGGTCATCCAGGGAGACCACCTCGGATATGAGATCGGCAAAATGGGTCACCCCCATGATATCCTTGCCCCGCTCCCAGTAGCCCATGAGGAACTCAGGTTCAAGATCCTTATAGTTCTGGAGCGGCATGTACATCCGCCTCAAATGGAGCAGCACCTTTTCGGTCTTTTTCCGATGGCCGCCGATGATCACCGATCCCCCCACCTCGTCCTTTCTGACCCCCTTGGTCCATGGAGCACCGGTGATTCCGAAATCGTTGCACAAGGGGATCCTCAGAAGGGCGGACAGGGTATTGAGGGCAAGGGCATAGCCTGCGGAAGGCCCGCCCACGTTATAGGAGGCGCTGAGAAGCTGGTGGTGGATGGCGTATCTGCCAAGAAAATCCTCAAACAGCCCGGCAATGCTGATCTTCGGGGTGAGTTCCTGGAGATAGTTCTTGACCATGGTAAAGGCTTCCCTGGCACTCTGCCGGGTCATCTGAACCGCCATGTCCATCTGGGCCGCCGTGTCCGCCGTGGAGGAGACAGCCCCTGTGACCAGCACCTGGGACTGGTCCAGCCGGGCGGTGAGGCTGGTGGCGATGGGGAGCAGCATTCCTGTCACATCGTTGGCCCCCACCCCGATGATGAATCCGATCTGGGGTTCCTGGCTGAGCTCGGCCTCCAGGAACTCGTTGAGCTGGACAGCCCCCTTTCGCACCGGACTCTGGGAGATCTCCCGTCTTGCCGATTCAAGGTGGGACTCCTTCAAGGGGTACTCCTCCTCCTTCTCCACCTTTTTCACAAGGTCGAGGATGGCCGAGTAGCGCCTCACAAAGTTCACGGGATCGCCCTTGATGTCCGCCTTGAGAAGGGGAGGGGCGTTCATGGCATCCAGGATGCCAAGCAAGGTCTTGAAGTTAAACTTGATGAACCCCACCTTATCCTCCTGGGGCGCATGCTCAAGCTCCCTGAGCCGCACCAGGACCTTGTACTCGGTGGAGCACAGGGCAATGGCCTTTTCCGTAAACGCGGTAAAATCGGCCGGGGTGTTGCAGATGCCCTGGGCGGTCTCGATGATCCGCTCGGCCGGTACCTGGCGTCCGTGGCAGATGGTGTCAAACTGTTTGATGATGATATCGGCGATATCCTTCTGCCGGAGATGGCCTGTGACCTCCAGCACCTTAAGCCGCTTGGACCGGATCAGGGCGGGATCAAGGATATCCAGGCGGTTGGTGGTCAGCACGGTGAACACCTTGTTCAACGGGATCTCACCGTCGATGATGTTGAGGAACTTGTTGGTCAGGGCGTCCGAGGGCAATCCCCCGGAAGCGCTTCTCCTGGGGGCAAGGGAGTCTCCCTCGTCAAAGAGCACAACGGCAGGAGCAATCATCTTGGCGATGTCATAGACCCGCTCCAGGTTGGCCACGGCCCCGTGAACCGGGTTTGCCGGATCCTGGAGGGCGGACGGGCTTGTGGCAATGTCGTGGACCCGGGGACTCTCGCTGAGCCAGGTTCGCACCAGAAAGGTCTTGCCGCTGCCGGGGGGACCGGTCAGCACCACCCCCTTATCCTCGCTAACCCCATAGCTGAAGCAGTTGTTAACCATCTCGGAAAACCGGTCCTTTATGTTGCCCACATACTCCTCCCAGGGGGTGTTCCGGTCTATCTTGTCCACCACCTTTTTGTAGAGCTCTCCGTAGACATTCTTGGCAACCAGCTGGAACGCGTTCCGGATCAGCGGGGCGTCGTCCAGATATTCCGGAATAAAATCCCCCTTGATCCGGTACACCGACTCCACAAGTTTTCGCACATAGGCCGGGGTCACCTTGAGGCTGCGCTCCCTGAAAACCGTGTAGATCCTTTTCACAGATGCGTTCAGGGTGTCGGAATGGTCGTCCATGGAGAGGTTGTGGCGCTTGAGTTCCAACACGATGATCTGCTTTAAGTTATCGGGATTGGTCCAGAACTCGGCCATATCGATGATCTTTCCCTTTTCGATGAACCGGCGGTAGATGGCCGAATCAAACCGGTCGGCCTGGTCCGTGGTGGCCACCAGAAAGCAGTCCCTCTTGCCGTTGATGATCTCGTCCAGGACGATGTTTGAGGTGTCGATGAGGGAGCGCTGCTGCCCCTCCACCCCGGACTCCCTGGCATCGGCCTTTCCAAAGGCGGAGTGGGCCTCTTCGATGTGGCGGATGGAGGTAACCTTTAAAAATCCCATGGCCTTTCGGAAATAGTTGCCCGGCTCCCCGGCATAGGCGGTCTGGTAGTCGTTGGGGGTGATGGTGGAGTAATCCACCGAGATGCCCCGCTCCTCAAAATGGGTCAGGTTCTCCATGATCCGCTGCTTGAAGATCCGGTTGATGATGGGGATTCTTGCCAGAGCGTTGTAAAAGGTCCGGCGGTGCCCCAGGGCGATCTCCATGGCAAAATCGGGGTTCACCTCTTCAAGGCTCGTGAAGATCCCCTCCCCGGCCATGATCTCGTTGCGCTTTCTCCGCCAGTCAATGGTGGGGATCACCTCGTCCCTGAAGATCACTTTTTCAATGGTCTCCTGGACCGTTGCGCTCTTGCCGCTGCCGCTTGCGCCCTCCACCAGGAGGATGGGGGCCTTGGGCACATCCTGGCCCGTGAGATACTCCTTTCGGATATGGGCCCTGTAGATCTTGGAGATGATCTCCTCCAGCTCCACCGGCACATGGATATCGGTGAGTTCCCTGTCAAGCACGGCAAGCAGGTACTGCTTCTCCTGCCGGGTCAGCTCCTCCTCCAGAATTCTGTTCCACGATCGGCCGGGATTGGTTTCCCCGGAATACTCAAACCGCTTTTTCCAGTCCGTAAGGATCTCGGGATCGTTGAGCACGTTCATCTGCTTCTCCCTGACCCGGAACAGAAAGATCAGGGTTGCTGCGGATTTCAAGAAGGAAAACAAGGGGGCAATGGGGGTGTACTGGTTGAGGCGGGAGCGGATAAAAGCTTTTGTATTATAGGACCAGGAATCGACAAGGCGCTCGATTCGCTTAATCTGGGCTTCAGGAAGACGAATGTGGGTCTTCTCTCTTGTGAATCGCTTGGGCATATCCATCTCTCCCGGAGTTAAGGATTTTTATAATCCGAATAGCCTGTCACAGTGTTGGCTCCATGATTCCCCTGGACCACCCGGGGATCGGACAGGGAAGGCAGTGTCAAGGAGGGGGAGGCCCTGGAACCATGGAGCACAAAGGTCTTCTGCCCGGTCTGGTTGGCATATGCCGTGGCCCACTTCTGCTGGGTGAGAAAATTGAGCAGGTCGGGCTCGATACCGTTCTCCCCTGTCCCAAGGGCGTTCTGCAGGGAGGAGATGCTCTCGAGATAGGCCTTGTAAAGCTTTCGTATCCGGTCGGCCTCCTGGTCTGCGGCATAGTTTTCAGCCTCCGCAATGAGTTCCCTTCGCTTCTTCTCCTCTGTGGCCGCAACCAGGGCGTCCCCGAACCGGGTCTCCCGGAGCACAAAGCTGACCACGGTGATCCCGTACTTCTCCTCCAGGGTGGGACCGGCCTCATTGATGGGCCGGGACTTCAGGGCCTTGAAGATCTTCTCCTTGATCCCCTCCCGGTCGCTGATGAGGCTGTTCACCTTCTGGGCCTGGAGGATATCCTTTACGATGCCGTCAAAATCCCCCTGGAGAAGATCTTTGGGCGCAAGATTCTCAATGGCCCAGATCCTCAGGTCATGGATCCGGTAAGTGAGTATGGCAGAGGTCCAGAGGGCGACGTTCTCCCTGGAGATGATCCGCATGGGCTCCTGGGTATCCCCGAGCAACAGCCGCTGGTTCATCAGGGGCACCTCCTGCTCAAGCCGTGTAAAAAAGGGGAGCCTGGCATGCCACCCCACATCCGTCACCGCCTCCCGGGTGCCCCCCAGCTGTTCGATCACCATGGCATAGTTGAGCTTGACCTTGTAGATGATGTGGGTCGAATAGACCAGGGCCGCGAGGGTGTACACGATGACGATGGCAAAAAGGGTAAACCCGACCCTTCGGATAAAGTTATTTACCTGGGCTCTTTGCAGGAAAACCTGTGACGCTTTTTCGGTCATGGCGACTCCTTACGCTAAAAAGGTCAGACAAAGGCAACACACCCGATATCCATGCCGAGCCTGCACGATGGGCAGGCTGTTATCGACATACTTTTATATGTAAATGAGATCGTTGAAAGGTTTATCCATTATTCTAAGCCGTTTCGCTAGGGTTTGGCAACCTTAATTTCCTTGTTCCCCGGGAGAGAAGGGAATCTCTTCGCTGAAAAATCTCTGGGCCTGGACCAGGTAATCCTCCCTGTTCTTTGACTTGAAAATTCGTTTCAGCGCCTTTTTCCCGCCCTGGAACGACGGTCCCAGGTACTTCCAGAATCCCTTCATCCGTCCCGCGATGTGGGAGGGGCCGTAGAAATTGCTGTCATAGGTCTCGAACAGGTCATCGTGGAACCGTTTTATCCTGGAAAGATCCTGGCTCCGGTCCCGCACCTCCCCCTTGATGGCTGCCGGAAGAAACGGATCTGCCAGCACCCCCCTGCCGATCATGAAGCGATTAACCATGGGGAACCGCTGTTCCACCCGCTGATAACTCTCCACCCCCGTGATATCCCCGTTGTACACAAGGGAGTGGCGGGTCTTTTCCACAATTTTTCCAAAGGCGTCAACGTCGGCCTCCCCGGTGTAGAGCTGCACCCCGGTTCTCGGATGGACGATGATCTCCTCCAGGGGATAGCGGTCGAACACGGGCAGAAGATCATAGATCTCGCCGGCTGTGTTCCGGCCGAGCCTCACCTTCACCGACAGGGTGCAGGGGATGGCACCAACCACCTTATCCAAAAAGCTGTCGATATGGTCGGGCCAGCAGAGCAGTCCGGATCCCCGCCGTTTCTTGGCAATCTTGGAGTGGGGACACCCCAGGTTCCAGTTGACCGTTGTGTAGCCCATGTCTGCCAGATGGTGGGTAAGAAAAATGAAATCCTCGGCCACGTTCCCCAGGATCTGGGGAACCACCGGAATAATGGGATTGTTCTCGGGCAGCACATCCTTGATCCTGGAGGGCTTGAGCCTTTTTTCTCCCATGGTTGAAATAAACGGGGCCATGGCCTCGTCAAAGCCGGTGAAATGTCGCGGATACACCTGCCTGAAGGGCGCGTCGGTAAATCCCTGGAGGGGTGCAAGTATCAGTTTTTTTTCCATTGGTTTTCCTATTTTATTAAAAATCACTTGACAAGTTAAGCGTTATTGCTAGAATGTCAATTCTAAAATTGAAACAACGATGGAGAGTATTATGGCTACCATATCCCGCAAGGAGCGAGACGACCAGAGACGACGCCAGGAAATTCTGAACACGGCCCTGTCCATATTTGCCGCAAAGGGATTCCACGGCACCACCATGGCCCAGATCAGCCAGGAGTCCCAATATCCCCTGGGAACCATCTATAAATACTTTTCCGGCAAACAGCAGATGTACCACGATCTTGTCCTTCACAAAGTCCAGGAACTGGGACTGATTTTTCTTGAGATCAGCAAGGAAAAGGAGACCACGGCCCGGCAAAAACTCCTTGATTCCCTGTTTGCCAAGGCAAGATTCTACCAAAGCAACGACGAAGTCATCCGCATCTACATTTCAGAGCGTAGCAACATCGATGCCGTGCTCATGCCCAAGCTTAACCAGAAGGTCAACAAGATGCACCAGAAGATGGTGGATCTGTTCCAGGCCATTTTTGAACAGGGCATCAGGGACGGAGAGTTCAAAGCGTATCCGGCTAAGGAGATAGCCATCGTCTTCAGCGACATCGCCCACTCCGCCTCCTGGGCAACCCTGTTCAGGGAGGAGGATGAAGAGGCCTTACAGCAGAGACTGAAAATGATTTTTGAAATGTTCACCCAAGGTGTTTCCATAAACTGATTAACCACAAGGAGAGAAAAAGAATGGCACAATCGATAGCAGACCGAAGAGATCAAGATTTCGTACTCCATGAGATGCTTTCCGTTGCAGATCTGTCCAAACACGAGCTTTTTGAGGATTTCAACAAAAAGACAGTCGACATGGTGGTATCGGAGGCACGTAATCTTGCTATTAAAGAGGTCCTTCCCACCCAGAAGGAGGGAGACGAACAAGGATGCACACTCAAAGACGGCCACGTAACCATTCCCGAATGCTTTCGCAAACCCTTTAAGCTGTTCTGTGAGGGCGAATGGATCGCCATGTCCGACGATCCTGAATACGGCGGCCAGGGCATGCCCAAGGTACTGAACATTGCAGCGGTTGAAATGTTCACCGGCGCCAACTGCGCCTTCATGATGTACCCGGGGCTCACCCACGGCGCAGGCAAGATCGTTGAGGAGTTCGGCTCGGAAGCCCAGAAGGCCAAATACCTGAAGAACCTCTACACCGGTAAGTGGGCCGGCACCATGTGCCTCACCGAGCCGGAAGCCGGTTCCGATGTGGGGGCCCTCACCACCACAGCCAAATTGAACGGCGACGGCACCTACACCATCACCGGCAACAAGATCTTCATCTCCGGCGGTGACCACGACCTGTGCGAGAACATCATCCATCCGGTCCTTGCACGGATCGAAGGGGCGCCTGCCGGCACCAAGGGCATCTCTCTCTTCCTGGTTCCCAAATACAAGTTCAACGACGACGACAGCCCGGGCGAGCTCAACGACGTGGTCTGCACAGGCCTTGAAGAGAAGATGGGCATCCACGGCAACGCCACCGCCTCCCTGGCCTTTGGCTCCAAGGGCGACTGCGTGGGCGAGCTCATCGGCGAAGCAAACAAGGGCATGAAGGCCATGTTCGTCATGATGAACGAGGCAAGGCTAGGCGTGGGCATGCAGGGATTCGGCTTTGCCACCACCTCCTATATCAATGCCGTCAACTACGCCAAGGAACGGGTCCAGGGCGTCAACCTGATGAACATGTTTGATGCCGATCCCAAACCGGTGACCATCATCAACCACCCCGACGTCAAGCGTCAGCTCCTCTCCATGAAAGCCAACGTGGACGGCATGCGCGCCCTGCTCTACTACACGGGTTTACTCTTTGACAGGGTTCAAACCGCTGAAACCGATGAGGAGAAAGAAAAATGGGACGGCCTCATCGAGCTTCTGACCCCGGTGGTGAAATCCTACTGCACGGACTGCTCCTTTGATGTCTGCGTCCAGGGTGTCCAGATCTACGGCGGCTACGGGTTCATCCAGGAGTATCCCCAGGAGCAGCTGCTCAGGGACTGCAAGATCACCAGCATCTACGAGGGTACCAACGGCATCCAGGCCATGGATCTCCTTGGCCGGAAACTGGGCCTCAAAAAGGGCAAGCCCTTCATGGACCTTCTCGGTGAAATGAACAAGACCATTGCCGCAGCCAAAGAGATAGAGGGACTCGAGGCCATGGCAGTCATCCTGGAAACCGCAGTCAACAAACTCGGTGAGGTCGCCATGCACATGGGCGCCACTGCCATGTCGGAAAACGTTCTCCACGCCTTTGCATCGGCCCATCCCTTCCTGGATGCCACCGGCGATGTCTGCATGGCCTGGATGGAGCTATGGCGTGCGGTTGTAGCGGCCCCCAAAATTGCCAAGGCAAAGAAAAAGGATGTTGCCTTTTACCAGGGACAGATCAAGACGGCCGAGTATTTCTTAAGCTTTGTCATGCCTGCAACCATGGGCAAAATGGCGGCCATACAGTCCAACATCACCGCGATCATGGAGATGCCTGACGACGCATTCACAAGTTAATCCCCGCATCTCTACACTGCTTCTCCCTTCTCCTTATCCCAAGGGAGAAGCAGTACCCCAATCCCTGCCTGCACGTCCTGAAGCTGTCCGCCGCTATCCCCTGTCCTTATCCCAAGTAAGCAGCAATCCCTGAACCCCCTTCAGTTACTATATTCCAAAAAAATTTTAAGAAAGTCTTTGACAACTGTATTTATATTAATCTATATCTCTAACTATCGTAGACTGAGCGCTCGTTAGGCAAACCTGAACCCGTGAAATTGTTTGCGATATTTCCGATCCAACACTGCCGGTTGCGATCATCTGTTGCAGACAACGGGGCTTATAACGGCCTTGACATTAACCGCAAATCAGAACTGCAAGGAGTCATTTATGGGCATGGAGAATCTATACAAAGAAGTCATGGAACTGAATGGGATGGATGACAATGACCAGAAGGAAGCTGCTGCCAAGGCATTCTTTGAAAAGCTCAACGCAACGGCGCTTCCCGAATACTTCAACTGGGCTGACGAAATTTTTGAACAACTCCATGTCAAGGAGAGGGGAGATAAGACGGCCCTTGTATGGACCGACATCGCCACCGAAGAGAAGCGCTCATACACCTACACGGAATTTGCGGACAACGGCAACCGGTGCCTCAATCTTCTGAGGGGCTCAGGGGTAGAGAAGGGGGACAACATGTACATGATGGTTCCCATTGTTCCCGAGACCTGGTTTGCCAGCTATGCCTGCGTCAAGGGCGGCCTCATCAACGTTCCCACGGCCACCTCCATGACCATGCGGGAGCTGCAGTTCAGGTTCGAGGCCTATACCCCTGACATTATTGTCGCAGCCGAACCCTTTACCGACATGATGGACGAAGCCCTTGCCGAGACCGGCGCCAAGCCCAAGATCAAGCTGGTCCTTGGGAAGAAAGAGGGCTGGACCAGCTTCAGCGATCTGGCAAAGGAGGCGGTTGAAGCAAAAGCGGCCAAAACCCGGTCAGACGATCTGCTCTTCTGCTTCTTCACCTCCGGCACCACCGGGCTCCCCAAAAGGGTGGGCCACACGGCCACCTCCTATCCCCTGGGCCACCTGTCCACATCGGTGATGATCGGCATCCGCCCGGACGACACCCACCACAACCTGTCGGCCCCGGGCTGGGCCAAATGGGCCTGGAGCAGTTTTTTCGCCCCCTTGAACGTGGGCGCCACAGCCACGGGCTTTAACTTTGCCGTGCTGGACGGCAGAAAGTACCTCAAGGCTGTGGAAGCCTGCAAGGTCACCACCTTCTGCGCCCCGCCCACGGCCTGGCGCATGTTCATCAACCTTGACATGAACGAGTTCGACCTGTCGCGCCTGCGCCAGTCCATCAGCGCCGGCGAGCCCCTCAACCCCGAGGTGATCACCCAGTGGAAGGAGTACACCGGCACCGAGATCCGGGACTTCTACGGACAAACCGAATCCACGGCCATGATCGGCAATCCCCCGTGGATGGCGGGCAAAATGCGGTCCGGTTCCTTTGGCTACCCCTCGTTCATGTACGACGTCACCCTGGCGGATGATGAAGGCAATGAGGTGACCAAGGCTGACGAACCCGGCCACATCGTTGTTCGCCTGAACAGATGGCGGGCCATCGGCCTCTTTACAGAATATATCGGAAGTCCCGAAAAGATGAAGAGCGTGTTCGTGGATGATTACTACTATACCGGCGACCGGGCCTCCATTGACGAGGACGGCTACTGGTGGTTCGTGGGAAGGGCCGACGACGTGATCAAATCCTCGGACTTTCGCATCGGTCCATTTGAGGTGGAAAGCGCCCTTGTGGAGCACCCGTCCGTTGGAGAAGCTGCGGTGGTAGGCGTTCCCGATCCCAAGCGCCACCAGCTGGTCAAGGCCTATGTGATCCTGAACCAGGGATTTACCCCCTCCAGGGAGCTTGCCCTGGAACTGTTCCAGAAGACCGTCGAGATCCTTGCCAAGTTCAAGATCCCCAGGATCATCGAATTTGTCACCGAGGTTCCCAAGACCATCAGCGGCAAGATCCGGCGAATCGAACTCAGGGAAAATGAGGTCGCACGCCAGGAAACCGGTGCAGGCCCCAAGGCCAACGAGTTCTTTTACTGGGATTTCCCGGAGCTGAGCTCCAAAAAGAAATAAGCAGCCACAGACCTTCGCAATCGAATTGAGACCGGCGGATAACTCCCCGGCTCAATTCATATGCGAGACGCTTTAACCCAAGGGGGAGGGGTCCTCCCTCCCCTGATCAAACGCCATCTGGATCTCAAGCTCCCCGCCGCCGGTGCGAATCAGCTTTGCATTGGGAAAGTGGTTCTGGAACACCCGGATCATCTTTCGGTTCTCGGCAAGAACGGTGGCCACAAATGTGTCGTAACGGTTCTCCCGGGCAATGGCTTCAAGCACCTCCAGCAAATAGGTGCCGATGCCCATGCCGTGGAGATCTTCCTTGACCAGAAACGCCACCTCCGCCTCATGCTCCCCGGCCTCGGCATAGGAGCCGATGGCCACAATCTGCTTGCGCTTGCCCGTCTGAACCATACCGATGATGGTCATGTTACGGGTGTAATCCACATCAGCCCACTGGCGCTGTAGCATATCCCTGGAAAACACCTTTCTCTTGTTGAAAAACCGGTAATAGATGGTGGTCTCCTGGAGGGAGTAGAAGAACTGCCGGGACTCAAACTCGTCCGAGGGCATGACCGGGCGGAAATCCACGTGCTTGCCCATGGGAAGCGCCATGGAGTAACGGTAATTATCAAGGAAGAGCAGATCCTGGGTGGTGGGCGGCAGCTGGTCCGGGAAGATGTACCTGCGCTTCTTGGCCTCATCGATCAATTCCTTGCGAAACTTGGGATGGGCGATCTGGGCAAGCTCCATCACCCGCTGGTAGATGCTCTTCCGTCTGAGTTCGGCAATGCCGTATTCGGTCACCACAATATCGATATCCCCACGGGTGGTTGCCACACCCGCCCCTTCACTCAAATGGGGAACGATCCTTGAGACCTCGCCGTTCTGGGCCGTGGACGGGATAACGATGATGGAAAAACCGCCCTTGGACATGCAGGACCCACGGATGAAGTCCACCTGATCGCCGATACCGGAATAGAAGAGGTATCCCCTGGAATCGGTGCAGATCTGGCCGGTGAGATCCACCTCAAGGGCGGAGGAGATGGAGATGAAGTTATCGTTCTTGGCGATCACATTGGGATCATTGACAAATTCCGAAGACCGGAAATAAAACATGGGATTGTTGTCCACGTAATCATAGAGCTCTTTGGATCCCATGCACAGGGATGCCACCACCCGGCCCGGCAAATAGCTCTTGTTCCGGTTGGTGACCACCTTTTTCTTGAACAGGGGAAGCATTCCGTCCGTGATCACCTGGGTATGGATGCCCAGATCCTTTTTCTGGTCAAGATAGGAGACAACGGCATCGGGAAGGTGGCCGAACCCCACCTGGATGGTGGCGCCGTCGTCCACAAGCTGGTTCACATAATGGCCTATCCGCTGGACCACTTTGGTGTTCTTGCAGGTGGGAGCCGCCTCCACCAGGGGTTCCTCATGGAACACCAGGTAGTCGATCTCATCCACGTGCACCAGGCTGTCTCCCCAGGTTCTGGGCATATGGGGGTTGACCTGGGCAATCACCACGCCGGCGTTATGCATGCCGGAAAGGGTGATATCCACGGATATGCCAAGGCTGCAGAATCCGAACTTGTCCGGGGGGCTCACCTGAACCAGGGCCACATCCAGCCCGATCTCCTGGCTGGCAAAGATCTGGGGAATCTGGGACAGATAGACGGGTATATAGTCGATCTTTCCCTCAAAGGCGGCCCGGCGCATGTCCACGCTGATGAAGAAGAGCTTGAGGGAGAACCGGTAGAGAAAATCCTCGTGGTTCATATACTTGGCAAAGGTGGAGCTGAGCATCTGGTAAACCACAATGTCCTGGATGGAACGATCCTCCACCATGGCCCGTATCAGCGCCTGGGGCTCGCCGCACCCGGTGCCGATGAACACCCGGCTTCCATTCTCTATTTTTTTCACCGCCGCTTCTGCAGAGAGGAGCTTATCAGGGTAGCTCTCCTGAAGGTTCATAATCAATCTCCCGTATGTTTGAGACACCGAAACCGATCCAGAATTCCGTTTTTTACGCCACCATACCACAGAACGCATACCCATGACATCCCAAATAACTAGTAAAAATTTGTGTTACAGAACTTTAATGGAGCCCGGCCAGGATACGCTTTGCAGGGATCAGCCCCGTGGCCGCCGCGGACACGATATTTCCGGCAACGCCGGGTCCGTCTCCGGCAACAAACATTCCCCTGACAGAGGTCTCAAGATCGTTGTCGGTCTCGATCTGGGTGGCAAAAAACTTGATCTCCGGCGCGTAGAGCAGGGTTTCATCGTTGGAGACCCCGGGAACCACCTGGTTCAGTGCTTCAAGCCCCTCGATGAGGTTGCAGATGATCCGCCCGGGAAGGGCCATGGCAATGTCGCCGCAAACCACATTAGTCATGGTGGGCTCAATATAGCCCTTGCTGATCCTGTTCCAGGTGGACCGGCGGCCGCGCTTCAGGTCGCCGAAACGCTGGAGAATGGGTTTGCCCCCGCCGATGATGGTGGCCAGCCGGCCAATGGACTCCCCATAGGCCTGGTTGTCCGTGACAGGCTCGGTCAGGACCACCTTGGAAAGAAAGGCGAAATTGGTATTCCGGGATTTCTTACCGGAGTAGGCATGGCCGTTTACGCAGACAAACTCCTTGTAATTTTCAAGAGATATAAATCCCCCCTGGTTGGTGCAGAAGGTCCGGGTCTGGTCGTCATAGGTCGGAGTCTGGACAAAAAAAGTGGGATCGTAGATCACATTGCACAGATCGTCCATGATGTCGTTGTGGACCTCCACGCGAACCCCCACCTCGATCCCCCTTTGGGAGACATTGATCTTATGCTTCTGGGCAAGGGTCGAGACCCAGTTCGCGCCGATGCGGCCGGGTGCCAGGATCACGTTGGGAGCGGTGTAGCTCCCCTTGTCCGTGATAACGCCCGTGACCCGTCCATCCTGTTCGGTGATCTCCTCCACGGCCTCCCGGGTTTTAATGGTCAGTCCCTTGGACTCGATGTACTCGGCCATTCCCGCGATATAACCGGGAAGATTGTCGCTGCCCAGGTGCTTCTGCTTGATCAGCAGCAGGTCGATGCCGTAGCGTTTCGCCTCTTTTCGGATCTGCTTTGCCTCGGCCATGTTGGTGGGATATACAGGACCGTCCATGCCGAACCGGGTAAAGATGCCCTCGGTTTCATCAATGAGTTCCTGGGCCTGGGTAAGGGACATGAACTGGGTGAGATCGGTCTTGCCGAGCCGGGGAATAAAGTTGAGCTTTCCGTCGGAATAAAGGCCGGCACCGCCGATCCCTGCGAGGATGTTGCACGGGTCACAACTGACGCACTTCTGAAGGTTGTGGTTGGGACATTTGCGGGCCAGCGGGCTGCGTCCCTCTTCGATCATGAGAACCCTTAAGTCGGAATTCTCTACCAGGTGGAATGCAGAAAAAAGCCCGGCAGGCCCTCCCCCAACAACAATGACATCGTAATCCATAGTACATTACCTGTGATTTCATTTATATATAGTATTTTTTTTACAAACCCTTCAGGATATACACGATCGGCCAGTTTAAGCAAGCCTTTTTCCATCAAAACGGACTCGATCTCCATGGGTTGTGCTATTCCAGGAATCCTGACCTTTAATAAAAACCTAGGATGAAATGGGGGCTTGTGTTAATGTGCAAATATTTGAACAAAAATTCATTAATAATGAACGGCATTTTACAGGACAGGTGGTAATGGGGCAAACAGACCGGGTGGTTTCTTGGGTGAATCAATGGCTGCGCTACCGATTTAAAGAGGAGTGGATGGTTGAAGCGCCTGTGGAACAGGTGTGGGACAAAATGGTCCATGTGGACGAGTGGCCCCAATGGTGGAAAGGGCTGGAGGTCAAAGGTTCTGTTGATGATCTTCCCGTTGTCATGGCGGGCAAACGATATAAGACACGGTGGAAGGGTCACCTGCCCTACCACCTTGACATCCACGCCGTAATCCGGGAGACAACCCCCCATGCCTCCATCTCAGCTGACATACATGGAGATATCGAAGGGACCTGCACCTGTCGTATCCAGGCGAACCGACAGGGAACCAGGGGGATTTTTGCCCTGGATGTGCGAACCGCCACCCCCTGGATGACGCTTTTGTCACCGTTTTTAAAGGGATACTTCAGTAAAAACCATAACCAGCTCATGGCAAAGGGAATGCAGGGCTTTACCCATTCCCTTGCCAGGGAAACACCGTGTTCAAACCTTAAGGCAAAGCAGGGCACCCACATTTTTTTTCCTATGCCCTAGCCATGTCTTGACAAAACCATTTAACCCGGCTAAGGAAACATCATGAAACCTACGAGAATGTGCAAAATATGCGTAATAGACGGCCAGGGTGGTGGAATAGGCTCAACCGTCATCAGAAAGCTGAAGGAGCGTTTTGGAGAGAGCATCGAGGTACTGGCCCTTGGCACCAATGCCATTGCAACTGCCCAGATGCTGAAATCCAGGGCCAACAGGGGCGCATCCGGCGCCAACGCCATTGTCCAGACCGTGAGAACGGCGGACCTGATCATCGGAACGGTGGGCATCATCATGCCCCACTCCATGATGGGCGAACTCACCTTGGAAATGGCTGAAGCCATCTCACTGTCCGGGGCAAAAAAGATCCTGATTCCCCTGACCCAGGAGAACCTCGAAATCGTGGGACTCCCGTCAACGCCGCTGCCACGGCTTGTGGATGAACTTATTGACGCACACCTGAAGGATTTCCAACCAGAGAACAAGGAGCAAAACAATGTGTGAAGCAAATGCCTATATGCTAAACGAAGAGAGAGAAAGCCTGATCATGGAATCAGTTGACCTGGTACAGCCCGAAGAGGGAGGCATCCGCCTCATCAGCATTTTTGGCGACCAGAAATTCATTAAAGGACATATACATGCGCTTTCCCTGGTGGATCACAAGATTTTCATCAAGGAAGATTAGCGCCCATAACGGTTGGTACCGGTCCTGAACGCTTGGGACAGGTGCCAGCACGCCCCTCCGCCTTCCGGCCCTTTCCATGCCATGGATCAGACCTGTATTTTCGCACCCTGCTATTTTTATGGGTATCAAGGCAAAGGAAGGAAGGGGGAAGAGCCGGAAGACGGCAAGTCTTAAAATTAAATCCGACCCTTACTCCCCTTGTAAAAACTAAAAACTATCTAAAACTACCAGCCGATGGTCAGGTAGTCGTGTATCGAATTGGCAGCGTCCCGGCCTGCACCCATGGCAAGAATTACAGTTGCCATGCCGGTTGCGATATCACCGCCGGCCCAGACAGCCTTCTTGGATGTCTTGCCCGTCGCAGGGTCAGCAACAATGTTGCCCCAGCGGTTCAGGTCGATATCCGGAGTCGAGTTGGTGAGCAGGGGATTTGCCTTTGCACCAACAGAGACAACGACCAGATCGCAGTCGATCCGGTACTCGGATCCCTCGATGGCAACCGGACGTCTTCTGCCGGACTCATCCGGCTCGCCAAGCTCCATCTTCAGGCATTCCATGCCAGTGAGACGTCCCTCGTCATTGCCGAAGAACTGGGTCGGGTTGGTCAGCAGGACAAACTCGATCCCCTCCTGCTCCGCATGGTGGAGCTCTTCAGCCCTTGCAGGCATCTCCTCCCTGGAGCGCCGGTAAACCACTTTTACCGAATCGGCACCCAGGCGCATGGCGGTTCGTGCAGCATCCATGGCAACGTTACCGGCACCGAGGACCACCACGTTCTTGCCCCTTGCAATGGGGGTGTCATACTCGGGAAAGAGGTAGGCCTTCATGAGGTTGGCACGGGTTAAGTACTCGTTGGCGGAAAACACGCCAATGAGGTTCTCGCCCGGAAGGTTCATGAAACGGGGCAGTCCTGCGCCAACACCCACATATGCCGCATCAAATCCCTCCTCGAAAAGCTCGTCAATGGTGACGGTGCTTCCAACGACGCTGTTGAGCTCAATCTTGACACCCAGTTTCTCAAGGGTGGCAACCTCGGCAGCAACAATATCCTTGGGAAGCCTGAACTCAGGAATACCGTAGACAAGAACACCGCCCGTCTGATGAAACGCCTCAAAGATCGTCACATCATGGCCCTTGACCACAAGGTCGCCGGCCACGGTGAGGCCGGAGGGCCCGGAACCGATGACCGCCACTTTTTTCCCGGTCTTCTCTGCAACCTTAGGAAGAGCGCCGGTCCCCAGCTCCCTCGCCTTGTCCGCGGCAAACCGCTCAAGGTAGCCGATGGCAACGGAAGAGCCCTTCTTGCCCAGGATACAATTTCCTTCGCACTGGATCTCCTGGGGGCACACCCTGCCGCACACGGCAGGAAGGGCGTTCTTATCCCAGAGCCGTTCGATGGCACCGGAAAAGTCACCATCGGCGATCTTCTGAATAAAACCGGGTATATCAACAGAAACAGGACACCCCTCCACACAGGCGGGTTTCTTGCACTGAAGGCAGCGTGCCGCTTCTGTCATTGCCATCTCATCGGTCAGCCCCAGGGGCACTTCCATAAAATTACGTCGTCTGACCTCAGGTGCCTGCTCAGGCATTGTCGCTCTTGGCACCTTTATCTTTTTATCTTTACCAGCCATTACATCCTCCGTATATCAGAACTAGGCGTTCTTCTCAGAATCATCAACACTCTTTTTCTCATCATCCAGGTAGGCCCTGAGACGATTGGAGAGCTCATCATAATCAACCTTGTGGCCGTCAAATTCAGGACCGTCAACACAGGCAAATTTTGTCTCTCCGCCCACGGACACACGGCAGCCGCCGCACATTCCGGTTCCGTCAACCATAATGGGGTTAAGGCTGACCAGGGTTTCAACCCCCTTCTCCTTGGTGATGGCAGAGACAAACTTCATCATGGGTACGGGACCGATGGCAACGACCAGGCTGATATCCTCTTTTTCAAGAACATCCTTGAGCACATCCGTAACAAAGCCATGGTGGCCCTTGGATCCGTCATCTGTACAGATATGAAGGGTATCAGACGCCTTTGACATCTTGTCTTCCAGGATGAGAAGATCCTTGTTCCTGGACCCGAGGATGGTGGTCACATGGTTGCCCGCCTCTTTAAGGCCCCGGGTGATGGGATGGAGAACGGCAATGCCGGTTCCGCCGCCGACACAGACAACTTTTCCCCGTTTCTCGATATGGGTGGCCTTGCCAAGGGGACCGATCACTGCAAAATATTCTTCACCCACTGCCATCTTTCCAAAAGAGGCTGTGGACTTACCAACCACCATGTAGATGATGGTTATGGTTCCTTTATCCGGATCGACATCAGCCATGGTAAGGGGGATTCGCTCACCCTTTTCATTGGACTGAAGAATAACAAACTGACCCGGTTTGGCTTTTCGGGCAATACGCGGCGCCTCAATCTCGTTGAGGATGATGGTACCTTGCGCCATCTCTTCCCGATTTACAATCTTAAACATTCTAACCTCCTGATATAAATACCTGTATACCCTATATCCCGTTATATACCCATCCTGGTAAAATAGCTTGTCCTTTCGGACGAACCATTATTAGTAAATGACAATAACCAGAAAAAACTAACAAAATCAAGGACAAAATATTGATAACCCTACCCCAAAAGTGTATTGTTCCACAACAGTTACCAACACAAAACAAAAGAGAGAATCTTGCATACCAAAACCATAGAGAAATTTCAAGAAATAGCGGTTATTAATCTTGGATTCGCTCCGGTTGGCAAACCCTTCATGGGCGTTCACATGTACCTTTTTGACGGGCTTCTGGTGGACACTGGCCAATCCAACATGGCAAAATATGCCCTGGCCTTTCTTGAAAACAAGACGGTCAACCGGATCGTTCTCACCCACCACCACGAGGACCACTCCGGCAACGCAGCCCTGATCGCAGCCCGTCACAGGGCCCCGGTTCTGGGCCATCCCGTTACCGCGGAAAAGATGCGTACCCGAACGCCCATCTGCCCCTACCAGCATATCATGTGGGGGCGTTCCACCCCCTGCACCGTCCTCCCCTATCCTGCAACCATCCGGACAGAGCGGTTCGAACTCACCCCCATCCACACCCCGGGCCACTCCCGGGATCACACCGTATATCTGGAGAAGAACAGGGGATGGCTGTTTTCCGGGGATCTCTTTCTTGGGGAACAGATCAAATACTTTCGCCGGGACGAAGAGATGATCGACCAGATCGAGTCCCTGAAACGGGTCATGGGCCTTGACTTTGACACCCTCTTCTGCGCCCACCGCCCGGCCTGGAAAAAGGGCAAAGAGAAGATCCAAAAAAAGCTCGCGTTTCTGGAAGCGCTCCACGGCAGGGTTGAAGCCCTCCACAAAAAGGGGGTTGACGCCCACAGGATAACAAAAGAACTCAAGACCTCATGCGACCGGCTGGAGCGGTGGTTCACCCTTGGCAACGTCAGCTTTGAACACATGGTGCGCTCCTCCCTCAGGGGCCTTTGGCACCAAAAATAACCCACGCTCATCATCCCCCAACACCGCTCTGATCAAACCGTAACAGATATCCGGTAGATTCCCGTTCAAACCCGGGTTGATTTTTTAATTGACTCTGAAAATGGAATCCTGTATTAACCCCGGTCTAATCAGACCATAACGCCTGTTGCCGATTTTTCTAAATAGTTTAGTGATCACATCAGGTAAAACCCATTTGCAGTTGAGATGCGCATGCTTCCCCCCCTGAAGAACCATTATTCAATTATGACAGGCATCGATGCCGTTATCTTTGATTTTGACGGCACCCTTGCAGACACCCAGAAAGCCACCATGACCACCTTTATCCAGGCCCTGGACGAACTTTCAATGCCCCTTGATGAAACCCTCTTGAGCGAAGAGATGACCGCCCTGTCCGTGGAGGATATGTTCAGAAGCGTTGGACTGGAAGAGGGCCGGGTCGCCAACGCCTGCGACCGTTACAAGGATATATACCGGACCACCGCCCCCCGGTGCGCCGCCCTGTTTCCCGGGGTGGAGCCGACCCTCCAGGCCCTCAGCTCCTGGGGATTCACCCTGGCCATTGCAACCAATGAGAGCCGGGAAAACCTGGACACCCTCCTGTCGGCCTTTGGCATCGCCCACCTTTTCCAGGCCTCCTGCTGCGCAGATGAAGTGGAAAGATCCAAACCCTTTCCCGACATGGGTGTCAGGATTCTCAGCACACTGGACATTGCCCCCGAAAGGGCGCTGATGGTTGGGGATTCCGTCTTTGACATGGCCCTGGGAAAAACCCTGGGAATGCGTACCTGCGCCGCCGGTTACGGGGCCTACCCCCTGTCCCAGCTCCAGGAACAGCACCCGGACCGGGTGATCCGGGGATTCAGCGAATTATTAACCCTGCTTGTCCGTTCCGAATTCATCAATACAGCCCACCATGGACGCCTTGGGGCCACCGGATGATCCATTTTTAATGGGGTCAGGCTTAGCTTATTAGCTTATTGCCCTTTCTAAAAACAATCCTGACCCCGTCCATCTGTTCCACCCGTTGGCGCGGAAAATTATCATTCATCAGGATCTTTTTATGACCCGGTACCGCAATACAAGGGAGTGGTCCGCAATGATCTCGGTATCCACAAGCTCGAGCCGGGTCTCCATCTCCAGGTCAAACAGGGAGAGTCCCCTGCCAAACAGGAGGGGAACCACGGTGACGCAGATCTCGTCAATGAGGCCGGCCTTGGCAAAAAGGGTGTTGATGACGGTGCCGCCGATCAGGGCGACCTCCTCAAATCCCTGGCGGGCAAGTTCCTCTATAATAAGGGCCGGTGTCTTGTCCGTAAAAATGAGATCCCCGCAGCTCTTTCTCTCCTTGTTCCGGGTCATGACAATGTTTTTCCTGCCCGGCAGCACCTTTCCGATGGTGTCAAAGGTTCTGGAGCCCATGATCATCGCCCCTGCCCTCCGGGTGATCTCAACAAACTTTTTTTTATCCTCTGTCCCTGTCCAGTCGGCAGGGTGGTTGGCATCCCTTGCAATCTTCCCGTCAAGGGTCATGGCCATGACCATGGTAACTTTCATCTGTGTGTTCCCGTGTTAATCGTTGACATTCTGTTGGTCCACTCCCTGTTTTAAGCTTTATCGTACCGGTCAAATGACATGATGCCGACCTTACCATTCTTTATAAGTATCGGTATCAATTGGTCTGACCAGAGCAATAGCTCTGCTTTTCGTGTTATTTTGGCAAGAGAATCAAAAAACCTCTTTGGTTCTGGCTTGTCCGGGTTAGGATAAGATCCATGCTATATGAAAACCATTTTCCAGACAAGAAAACATTCCAGGCCACGGCCCGATCCCCAGGGGAATATTTTTTTTTCTTGACATCTGCCAGCGGCATAAGTAATTCTTACTCACCACAACAAGAAACTTGGCAACATCATGTATCTCTATCGATAATATGCAGTAATAAAGCATAATTACTTAAGAAGAGGACAGGTAAATATTACATACCTGAAACATGCCATGGCAAAGAAGGCAGATCCATCCCCACCGGGAAAGCGAAAGATCATCAACGCCCTGCGCCAGCTTCTGGAGGACAGGAACTTCGCCTCCATAACCATCTCAGAGATCGCCGGAACCGCCGGGGTTACCGAAGGGCTCATCTATAAGTACTTCAAGGACAAGCGGGACATCCTCCACCAGGTGCTCAAGGAGCACTACGAGCTGTTCCTGGTCCAGATTGAGCGGGATCTCAAGGGGATCGACGGGTCCATCAACCGCCTCCAGAAGGTGATCTGGTCCTGCATCGACCGCTATGCCAACCACCGGGTCTTTGCCAGGATCATCCTTTTAGAGGTGAGGAACTCAGATGGATACTTCCAGAGCGAAGCCTATCGCCTGGTCCGGGTTCTCAACCGGGTGATCATCGACATCATAGAGGAGGGCATCCGGAACAAGGAGATCAGGGAGGGAATTCCCGTTGCCTATATCCGGAACGCCATCTTCGGCACCATCGAACATTCGTGCATGAACAGGGCTATCTTCAACGAAACCGTATCCACGGACGAAACGGCCAGGAACATAACGGAGCTCATTTTTAACGGCATTAAACGATAACGCAAAACTAGGGATAGGGAGAAAACATGGCAGAACAGATTGCAGATCGACGGGACATCGAGTTTGTACTCTACGAGCAGCTGGACACAGAAAGCATTCTTACCTCAGCCCAATTCAGCGACATCAACAAGACCATGGCTGACATGGTGGTCAAGGAGGCAAGGACCCTTGCCGTCAAGGAGCTTCTTCCCACCTACACCGAGAGCGACCGGGAGGGAGTGAAATTTGAAAACGGCAATGTAACCGTGCCCGAATGCTTTAAAAAAGTTCTCAATCTTCTGCAAGAAGGCGAATGGGGAGCCCTTACTGCGGATCCTGAATTCGGCGGCCAGGGACTCCCCCACACCGTTGCACAGGCCGCCCTGGAGTACCTCATCGGCGCCAACTACACCATGATGGTCTACGTGATCCTGGGCCACGGCGCCGGAAAGATGATCGACCTCTACGGCACCAAAGCCCAGAAAGCCCTCTTCCTTGAAAAGCTCTACACTCTGGTGTGGGGCGGGTCCATGCTGTTGACCGAACCCGGGGCAGGATCTGATCTCGGGGCGCTGACCACCTCGGCCATAAAAAACGAGGACGGCACCTATTCCATAACCGGCAACAAGATCTTCATCACCAACGGCGAGCAGAACCTGACCGAAAACATCATCCATCCGGTGCTGGCACGGATCGAAGGGGCGCCCGCCGGCACCCGGGGCATCTCCATCTTCCTGGTGCCCAAGATCTGGGTCAACGGGGACGGCAGCTTTGGCGAGCCCAACGACGTCGTCTGCACCGGGGTGGAAGAGAAGATGGGTCTCCACGGCAGCCCCACCTGCAGCCTGTCCCTGGGCGGCAAGGGCAAATGCCGGGGGCTTCTCCTGGGCCAGGAAAACCAGGGCATGGAGATCATGTTCCACATGATGAACGAGGTGCGCCTGGAGGTGGGCACCCAGGCCTATACCCACGCCTCCTGCGCCTATCTCCACGCCCTTGATTATGCCCGGGAGCGCCTCCAGGGACGGTCCCTTGAAACCAGCCGGGACGCTTCCGCCCCCCAGGTGCCCATTGTCCGGCATCCGGACGTGCGGCGCATGCTCATCAAGATGAAATCCTATGTGGAAGGGATGCGGAGCCTTGCCTTCTATACCGCCTTTTGCATCGACAAGGCCCACTGCGCCGACACCCCCGGGGAGAAGACCCACTACTCAAACCTCACCGAGATCCTCACCCCCATTGTCAAGGCCTATTGCAGTGAAAAAGGCTTTGATGTCTGCGTGGATGCCATGCAGGTGTTAGGGGGCTACGGCTACACCCGGGAGTATCCGGTGGAGCAGATCATGAGGGATTGTAAAATCTGCTCCATCTACGAGGGCGCCAACGGCATCCAGGCCATGGATTTCCTCGGCAGGAAGCTCACCATGGACAAGGGCGCCTTCCTTGACTCATTGATCAGGGAGATCAGAGCCTCCGCCCAAAAGGCCATGGAAACAGACGGGCTCGAAGAACTCGGGGAAAAGGTGATGACCGCAGCCCAGTTCCTGGACAGCACCTGCAAGGCCACGGCAGGTAACATCAAAAGCCCGGATTTCAAATCCGCCTTTGCCTTCAGCCATCCCCTGTTGGAGGCCGCAGGCGACGTGGCCATGGCATGGATGCTGCTGTGGCGGGCCCAGGCAGCCCACCCGGCCCTGGAAAAGCTGTTGAAAAGCTCCAAGGAGAACTCCCTGGACAAGATCCTTTCATCCAACAAAAATGCCGCCTTTTACCACGGCAAGATCACCACGGCAGAATTTTTCATCCACACCCTCCTCCCCGTTACCATGGGAAAACTCGACGCCATCATGGTGGGAAAGCACCCTGGCGTCACCATCCATGAAAACTCATTTTAAGCATTACACCCCCGCCGCAGTGGCGGGGGAGATCACAACATAAGGAGAGAAATCAATGAAGGAAGTAGTAATTGTTTCAGGATGCAGAACCGCCATCGGCGGCTTTGGCGGAACCCTCAAAAATATGAGCGGAGCAGCCCTTGCCAGTATCACCATGAAAGAAGCTATTAAACGGGCCAACATCGACCCGTCCATCATCGACGATGTCCGCTACGGATCGTGCATAGAATCCTGCGACACCCTTAACACAGCCAGGGTCGGCGCCCTTTTGGCCGGAATTCCCGACACGGTCACGGCAGCCACCGTCAACCGGGTCTGCATCTCAGGCATGGAAGCTATGATCTCGGGCATGGCCATGATCCAGGCCGGCATGGCAGACGTCATCCTTGCCGGGGGAACCGAGCACATGTCAAGCGCCCCCTATACCGCGCCCGGCGCCCGCTGGGGCTGCCGGCTCCAGGACAGCGGCCTTGTGGACAGCATGATCCACGCCCTCCACTGCGGCTCCCATGTGATTCCCCATCCCGAGGATGGTCCGGTTGACGAGACAAAAGCGCCCTTGAGCATGTTTGTTGGCAAACCCTATATCATGGGCCACACGGCCGAGTTCATTGCCCAGCACCTGGGCATCACCCGGGAAGAGGCGGACGAGGTGGCCTTGAGAAGCCACAACCAGGCGGAGCGGGCCACCAACGACGGCTCCTTTGCCGAGGAGATCGTACCGGTGGAGGTGCCCCAGCGACGTAAAGACCCCATCATATTTGACAAGGACGAGCACTTCCGGCCGGGCATGACCATGGAGAAACTTGCCAAGCTGCCCCCGGCCTTTGTGCCCAAGATCGGAACGGTCACCGCAGGCAACGCCTCGGGCCTCAACGACGGCTCCACCGGCATGATCATCATGTCCCTTGACCGGGCAAAGGAGCTGGACCTCAAACCCATCGCCCGGATCAAGGCTGTTTCCCGTGGGGGCTGCCACCCCTCGGTCATGGGCCTCTCCCCTGTGCCCGCCGTTGAAAACCTGATCAAGAACAGCAACCTCGCCCTTGACGATTTTGAACTCATGGAGGTGAACGAAGCCTTTGCCGCCCAGTACCTGGGTTGTGAAAAAGAGCTTGGCCTCAACCGGGAGATCACCAACGTCAACGGGTCGGGCATCGGGCTTGGCCATCCTGTGGGGTCCACAGGGGCAAGGATCGTTGTCACCCTCATGCACGCCCTGAAGCGACAAAACAAGACACTAGGCATGGCCACGCTCTGCGGAGGCGGCGGTGTCTCCATGGCGTGCGCCATTGAAATGATGTAATTCCATTAACCCTGTCATACAGGAGGAAGTATCATGATTCAATCAGCCGCACCCCTCTCCCCAACGGATAAAGAGAGGTACAACACGATCAATCAGGAGAACATCGAGTTCATCATGAACCGGAACAACCGGATCAACCGCTGGGTGATCGCGGACATGATCAGACGATCCGCCTACCACTTTCCTGAGAAGACCGCCCTGGTTTTCAATGATATGCGCCTTAGTTACACCGAACTTGAACAGCAGTGCAACCAGACGGCAAACGCCCTCTCAAGCCTTGGTGTAAAAAAGTATGACAGGGTTGCCATCCTGGCCCACAACACCCATCACCACGTGCTCACCTGGATGGGCTGCGCCAAGATCGGCGCCATCTACCTTGCCGTCAACTACCTGCTCAAGGGCGACGACATCGCCTACTGCGTGAACCACTCCGAGAGCACGGTCTTCATCGTGGAAGACAGCCTCTACGACCAGGTCAAAGACGTCCTGGACAAGCTGCCCACGGTCAAAACCCTGATCTGGTCCGACCAGGGAGAGGGAGGTCCGGCCCCACAGAATTTCATCAACTTTGACAACTGGTACACGGCCGAGGACGACACCGAACCCGACGCAACCCTGAGAATCGAAGACCCGGTCCAGATGACCTACACCAGCGGCACCGAATCCCTGCCCAAGGGGGTGATCATCTCCAACCAGGCCCTCATCGCCCAGTACATGGGCTGCATCATCGACGGCCGCTACGACGCAACAGACATCAACATCAACGCACTTCCCATCTACCACTGCGCCCAACGGGACGTATTCCTGAACCCCATCTTCTGGATCGGCGGCACAAACATCCTCATGGGCCCGGACATTCCCAAAATCCTGGAGACCATCGCCACCCAAAAGGCCACCACCTTTTTTGCGCCCCCCACCGTATGGATCGGCCTGCTCCGGCACCCGGACTTTGACAAGCACGACCTGTCAAGCCTTGTCAAATGCTACTACGGCGCCTCCATCATGCCCAAGGAGATCCTCCGGGAGATGCTGGAACGCTTCCCCAAAGCCGGGGTGTACAACTACTACGGCCAGACCGAGCTTGCCCCCTACCACACCATCCTCAAGGCTGAAGACGCCATGGAGAAGATCGGGTCCGCCGGCATGGCAGGGCTTCACATGGAGACCCGCATTGAGGATTTCGACGGCAAAGAGATCACCCAGACCGATCTTCCCGGCGAAATCTGCGGCAGGGGCGCCCATGTGATGACCATGTACTTTAAGGAGCCGGACAAGACCGAAAAGGCCATGGAGGGCGGATGGTTCCATTCCGGGGATCTCGGCGTCCTGGACCAGGACCGCTACATCACCGTGGTGGACCGGAAAAAGGACATGATCAAGACCGGCGGCGAAAACGTTGCCTCCCGGGAAGTTGAGGAGGCGGTCTATCTCCATCCGGATGTGGAGGAGGTGGCCGTTGTGGGCGTGTATCATCCCAAATGGGTGGAGGCGGTCACGGCCGTGGTAAAACTCAAGGCCGGGAAAACCGTTTCCAAAGATGAGCTCATGGCCCACTGCAAAGAGCATCTATCAGCGTTCAAGACTCCCAAGGAGGTGATCATCGTGGACGAACTTCCCAAGACCCCCACGGGCAAGATCCTGAAGCGGAGCATGAGGGAAACCTACAAGGAGCTGTTTATCTAGCAAAACAGAACCGGCCCGGATTCCCCCGGGCCGGTTAAATCCCCCCCCGGCGAAAGTGATGACTCCCCACATGAAATACGGAAACAGCCCCTGAGCATCCATATCAGGCACCATGACAAACTGAATTTCCATGTAAGAATAGGTGTCAATGGGGGCCTTAAAAAAGAAGTCATTCTTTGCATAAAGGTATGCCCTTTCCCTGACAATTTCCACCAGGGTTGAATTCTGTTTTTATCCATGGAATACTGCGGCCAAAACAGACGGGAAAGGCCCGGATCAACTTATTTTAATGAACAGATGATACTCGATATGACGGATTGTTAAAGATGGGAAACCAGAACAAAAAAGGAATTCGCCGCCTGATAAATGCCACGGGGTACTCCGTGGAGGGATTGAAGGCGGCTTTCAAAAACGAGGCCGCGTTCCGCCAGGAAATGGCGCTCACGGCAGTCATGATACCGGCGGGACTCTGGCTCGGGACAACGGGCGTGGAACGGGGGCTGTTGGTTGCCTCCTGCCTGATGGTTCTTATCACCGAGCTTCTTAACTCCGCCGTGGAGGCGGTGGTGGACCGGGTGGGACTTGAACATCACCTGCTGTCCAAACAGGCAAAGGATATGGGATCCGCCGCAGTCCTGCTCAGCCTGGTCATGACAATGACCGTGTGGGGCCTGATCGCCTGGGAGCGGTTCATGGGCTGATCTGTGCGGGCTCTTTCGGAGGGGGCACCTTGATGGTGGTGCCCCTGCCCCCTGGGTGCCAGGGTTATCGATACAGTTTTTCACTGTAAAGGTGTGTCAGGGATAAGACAAACGCCAAGGTGTTTTTCTCCAGCTCAACATCATGCCCGGTGGCTTCCAGGTGTTCGTTTTTATAGATGAATGTCAAGGGCTCTTTCTTGGGTCTGATAACCGCAACCTTGTCTTTTACTCTTAAGGCATAACTGTCATTAAACTGCATCAGTGACAGTTCCTGTTTTTTATCACTGAAGATCGAATGCCCCATGATCGGATAGGTTAAATCAAGACCGATCAGGTCAAGGGCGGTTGCCAGCACATCCGGCTGGGTGGCAAGCCCGCTGTATGTCACCGGCTCAATCCCACCGCCCAGAATCAATGCCGGGATATGAAACATATTTACCGGCACCATGTCATCCCCGTAAACCCTTACATTGTGATCCGCCACGATGACAAAAACAGTGTCCTTGTAATAACTTTCTTTTTTTGCCTTCTCAATAAAATCACCAATGGCAAAGTCAGCATATTTCACAGCATTTTTAACGCTTTTTTCAGGCACACCCTCTATTAAATCTATTTTTCCTTCCGGGAAATCAAACGGAGAATGGTTGGAAGAGGAAAACATCACAGCGGCAAACGGCTGATTTTTTTTATGTAAATTTATAAATTCTTTGTTTGCCATGTTTACCAGATCACCGTCGGACACCCCCCAGGTGCCTTTAAAGGCATAATCTGTGAATTCCGGCTCATCAATTATCCGGTCAAAACCGTTCCCCAGGAACCAGCCCCTCATATTATCAAACCGGCTTTCACCGCCATATAGAAACATTGTCTGATACCCAAAGGGCTCCAGCAATGACGAGAGGGTGAAATAGTCTGTCTGGGCTTTATTTCTTTTCAGCACGCCTTTTCCGGGGATTGAGAAATTACCTGCAACCGATCCTGCGATTCCCCGAATGCTTCTTGTACCATTTGAGAAAACATTATCAAATAAAATGCCCTCCCGGGTCAACCGGTTCAGATTTGGAGTGATCCCTTTTTCACCGCCAAGGGTTTCAACAAATTGCGCCCCCAGGCTCTCCTGTAAAAAAATCACCAGGTTTTTTGGCCGTTCTGCTTTAAAGTGGGTTTTAGCTTCCCGGCTGAGGGGGGACTGCTTATTATCCGATTGAATGTTCAGGCATTTTTTAACCCTTTGCAATGCCTCAGCCGGTTCCATTTTTCCATATTCACCAGATGCATCTATTTTATATTTTTTGTTTGCATACACAGCATAGCAAACAGAGTAAAGGGAATTTTTTGTAATCTCGTTCACAATCCTGTTTGAGGAATACATGGCATCGGATATGTTTGCCGGCCGGTGTCCAAACGATGACCGAACCCCTATGAAGAGAACAAGGGCCAATGGGATAAACAACAGGGCCCGTTTAGTATAACCTGTTTCAAAAACTTTACTGAAATTGAATTTTGCATATTTTAAAAAGAGATGAATAAAAAGAAAGAGTATCGAAAAGCTGACAGCGATCTCAACCTTAAAACCGCTGGTGATCATCCCAAACACTTCTTTTGGATATTTAAGGTATTCTACAAACAGATAATTGGGTCGCACATCATACTGTTTCAAAAAAGGAAAGGTTGATAACTCCATAAAAAGCATGGCCGATATGGTTATCAGATAATAGAACTTCAAAAAATAGGTTACCCGTTTTTCAACCTTTTGGGGCATCAGGGTAAACAGGATCAGGGGAATGACAAGTAATATGGAAACAACAATTGTATCCATTCTCAGCCCGTAGAAGAATGCTAACCAGTAATTGACATCACTGTCCTGAAACCGGTCAAAATACAGAACAAACAGCGACAGCCTGCCGACAAAAAACAGACCGGTCACAGATAAAAAATATTTGACTAATTGTTCTGTAATTCTCATTGATTGAGTTTTCCTTTTTGTGATCCACATCATTGATGCTGGGTACGCTTTCTTTTCCGTTTAGAATAAACAGTTTATACATGATGAAGATGACAGGAGGATGACACCCACATTAAATAGTTGTAATGCACACTTTGAATAGTGCCATGAACTCTGCTGATTCGCCTTGACAGATGATTTCGAATCCCTTATTAAATGAACGTTCAATTAATAGTCTATTTGCAAGAGTGGCAGCGCCACCCCAAAGGATCGATATGACAGGCCGGAAAAGACAGAATGCAGAAGCGAGAAAACCCGCTATATTAAAGGCGTTTTACCAGGTGATCGAGGCCGAGGGGTTTGAAAACGCCTCAATGGCCAAGGTGGCAAAACAGGCCGGGGTCCATGCAAGCCTGATCATCCACTACTTCGGCTCCAAGGAGAAGATGGTGATGGCCCTGGTGGACCACGTGCTTCAAACCTATACATCACTGTTTGCGAGGCTCCCCAAAGGCGGAGAACCCCAGGAACGCCTGGAGCGCCTTCTATCCCTGATCTGGAGTCGGGAATGGCATAATGCTGCCAGCTTTTCCGTGGTTTTCTCCTTTCTGGCCCTGAGCCAGCGGGATCCATCGGTGATGGATCGGGTGCGCAATCTATACGGACACTACCGAAGATACCTCCTGGAACAGATGGTCCTTCTTTCCAAGGCCGGGGTGATCCGGGTGGATGACCCAAAGGGATCAGCTGAAGCCCTGATCTCCCTGTCCGAAGGGTCCCACTACTTCTGCCGCTATCACATCGAGCCCGGAACCTTTGATGCCCACTGCCGCCACATGATCCGGGCTGCCAGAACAATTTTGAACGCAACTGCAAGTTAGGGGAACAGGATGATAAAATGTGACGAAAAAGAGACAATGACAGAGACACAATGGACCCCCCTTGTGGGGCGGGATCAGGAGTGTTTTGCCTGTGGGGCTGAAAACCCCTTCGGCCTTCAGATGACCTTTGAATCCAATGGGAAGCAGCTTCGCTCCAGGTTGACCGTCTCCCCCCGGTTCCGGGGATGGAGCAACCTCGTGCATGGGGGGATCCTCTCCACCATCCTTGACGAGACCATGGGTTGGACCGCCATCCATCTCACCAAGCGGCTTATTCTGACCAAAGGGATGAACGTTGCCTTCATAAAACCTGTGCGTATCAATACGCGCCTTTCCATCCGCGGTTGCATCAAAGAGAGGATCAGCGAGCGAAAAGCCCGGATGGTGGCCGAAATCCGGGATGAGGAAGGGGCTCTCTGCGCTTCATCCGAAGGAGAATTCGTGCTTTTCACCATGGAAGAGTTCAGCACCATGGACATCATTCCCGAAGAGGAACTCACAAGATGGCTGCAGCCATGGGACAATCAATAGGACACCCTTATTTTAATCGTTTTGTACGCAAAGGAGAAAACATGGCAGGCGATTTGATATTTCTGGCAGGCCACAGGGCTTATGAAAGAATTCGGTCCGGGGGGCTGTCCCCCGATGATGTCTCCATGGTGGTGGGGGCCTCCGGGGCAGCCAAGTGGCTGGTGCTTCACGGATTGGAGTCAGCGCTTTTCGGCCAATGGTTTGTGGGGCGAAAGAAACCATTGCATCTGTTCGGCACCTCCATCGGGTCGTGGAAATCGGCAATGGCTGCCCAGGTGAATCCAATGACCGGCTTTGATCGCCTGGCCCATGCCTATATCCATCAGTATTACAAAGGCAAGGCAACCCCCCGGCAGGTGGCGGACGAAGCGCACCGGATCATGGACGCCTGCCTCAAACCGGGAATGGCAGAGGAGATTCTGGCCCATCCGTACTGCCGGCTTCATCTCTCAGCGGTGCGATGCCGGGGGCCATTGGCCTCGGACCATCCCCTGACCATGATGGCAGGGCTTGCAATGGCCTGGGGGACCAACCGGATTTCCCGGGATCTGCTCCGCCGCCAGTGCCGTCCCACCCTGTTTTCTGACCCAAGGGATGTTCCATTCTTCTCGGACAATGGTGAATTCCCCGGTGGCACAGTGCCCCTGACAGGCGAAAACCTGAGGCAGGCGCTCTTGGCCAGCGGGTCCATTCCCTATGTCATGGAAGGGATTCGCAAGATTCCCGGGGCGCCTGGGGGAGTCTATCGTGACGGCGGGCTTTTCCATTACCATCCCGCCTTTGATTTCCTGAATGGAGAGGAGGGGATTGTGCTGTATCCCCATTTTTACAACCAGGTGACCCTGGGCTGGTTTGATAAGAACCGGCCCGGACGGATCGCAGACGGTGCACTTCTTTCCGATGTGCTGCTTCTGGCCCCGTCCCCCTCTTTTGTTGCAGAGCTGCCGTTGGGGCGGATCCCGGACCGCCGTGATTTTGAAAGGCTTGCCGGCCGGGATGGAGAGCGGGTGGCATTCTGGGAAAAGAGCGTGGCCATGGGCCGCCGGCTGGGGGATCAGTTCCTGGAAGCTGTGGCATCCGGGCAGATTCGGAAAATGGTAAGGAGAATCCCATGATGGTTAACAAAGACAACCGGTTTACAACATCATTTCAGGTCCCGTCCTGGGATTGCGGGCCTTTGGGGCGCATGTTTCCAGTGGCCATGCTTCGATATTTCCAGGAATCAGCCGTGCGTCACTCCGATGCCGAGGACGGCGTCTTTGACCGGGTTCTGGACCACGGACTATTCTGGGTGATGGCAGGATTAAGGATGACCCTGGGGGTGCTGCCCCTGCGCGGGGAAAAGGTTTCGGTCACCACCTGGCATGCCGGAGGGGATCGTCTGCTTTTTTACCGGGGCTACACGGCCAGGGGCGAAGATGGCCGGATTCTCGCCTCCGGGGTGAGCAGCTGGGCCCTGGTGAATGTCGAGACCCGGCGCATGGTTCGCGCGTCGGCCCTGCCTGTTGCACTTCCCGAGTCTGAGCTGGGACCGGCCCATGAAGCCCTGATCCCGGAACGCCTGGGAAAAATGGACGGTCTCGCCAGCGGCATCTCCTGGCAGGCCGGTTTCCGGGACCTGGACAGCAACGGCCATGTCAACAACGTCCGATACGCGGAATGGATCCTCGAAACCCTTCCCGACCAGGTGCTTTTAAACCAGCACCTATCCTCCCTTGAACTGGAGTTCAAAAGCGAATTGCGCCATGGAGACCTGGTCCGGTCCGTGGGCTGCCCCGCCGGCACCCCTTCCGTATATGACCATGCCGTTGTGAAAAACGACGGCACCCTTGCATGCCGCGCACGATCCGGATGGCATGCAGGGTAATGACCTTGATATCTATTTTTACATCCCGGAACAATCCGAGAGCAATAAAATTGAACCCTTTAAAAACAAAAGGCAGGGCTTCGCCAACTCCAGGATTTTCAATAAATTTCATCCTTTTCTTGACAAAAAGCAAGCGCTTATTTTACAATCCAACCATCTTTTTCTTAACTTCCGGCGACACTCTCTTACCATCCTTCGGCCTTCCCCATGGACCGGATCAAAACGTTTTTTTTAAAAGAAAAAACATCGCCTGAAAGTTTTCAACATCCTTTGAACCCGATGCATGCTCCCGTAACAACCGGGAGATGGATACACAAACCGACAATAAGTTGGCAATTTCAAAAGGAGGGACTCCTATTATGAAGAGAGCCATTTTGTTTACAGGTGCGATATTTGTTATTCTTTTCTCCTGGATACCGGCCTACCCGGGAGAGTTCACACCTGAGGACGCAAAGAACCTGACGGTGAGAGCCGTTGACCTCATAGAAAAAATGGGGATCGAAAAGGCCCGGGAGATACTCCACGACAAGAATGGAGGTTACAGACAAGGAGCAAACGGAGAGCTGTATGTGTTTGTTGTGGACTGGAACGGTGTCTGGCTGGCATATCCTCCAAGGCCTTCAGGGGTTGGCAAAAACGTTCTCAACGTAAAGGATCCTGACGGAAAGTACCTTGTAAAGGATATGATCTCCATTACCCAAAAAAAAGAGGAAGGATGGAGCGAATACAGGTGGGTAAATCCCGAGACCGGAAAGATCCAGCACAAGATATCATATGTCAAAAAAGTTCCGGGCCAGGAGATGTTCGCAGCTTCAGGTATATACAAGTAGGCATTGAACGGTCGTACCCCCTGTCCCCCGTGGCAGAAGAGCTCCTGGATCAATCCCGTTCACCGCCTTCTCAACACGGCAGGGGTTATGACCACGCCAGAGAAACAAATCAACAGGGGATTGTAGCGCTATGAAAAAATTTCGCAAACTCTCGGTTACGACAAAAGTTTTTCTCTCTCCTGTGCTTGTCATGGTGATCCTCCTTGGTGCGGCTGTGATGTCATATGTGGGGTCGCTCAAGCAGGAGGCCGCACTGGATCATGTGGTCAATGTCGCATTTAAAAAAGCAAGTACAAGCAGCGATATCAGACAAGTCATCAATTATGCCAATAGTGCCCTGATGCACGTCATCGCCCTTGCAGATTCTGGCATCGAGGATGAAAAGATTGAAATCATCCGCAAAAAGATATGGCTGAACATTGCCGGCTCCGGAAAAATGATTGCAGATTTTGAAAAGATTTCCAGCCTCGACAAAAATGAGATAAAAATACTCCAAAGGATAAAAGAGGCGTTAAGCGGTTTTGAAAAAATCGCCGGTGAAATAATGGACCTGGCATCCATCGACAGAATGATTGCCATACCCATGATGGAGGAAGTTTCATCCCGACAGGTAAAATTAGATCGTGCTGCAACCGATTTCTGCACCCTGGAAAGCAGGATGGCCGAGGAGACATTTTCCGCTTCCAACGCTTCAGCCAGAAGCCGGCGGGACCTGTTCATGTGGCTGGTTGTGGGAGCGCTTTTGATCTCCCTGATTGTAACCATCCTGGTCTCAAGGTCCATCACCGTCCCCCTGGAAAAAGTGATCACCGGCCTTGCAGAGGGGTCCGAGCAGGTGGCCACCGCATCCCATCAGATCTCATCATCAAGCAAGCGCCTTGCAAAAGGATCTTCTGACCAGGCTACCGCCATCGAACAGACCTCCTCATCCCTTGAAATGATCTCTTCAATGACAGGGGAAACAGCAGCAAATGCAAAGCAGGCAAAGGATCTGGTAAAGCAAGGCGACAAGATTATCGAAACAGCCAATGACTCCATGGATCAATTGACATCCTCCATGGATGAGATCTCAAAGGCCAGCCAGGAAACATTCACGATCCTCAAAACCATAGACGAAATAGCCTTCCAGACCAACCTGCTGGCCCTGAACGCGGCCGTAGAAGCGGCAAGGGCGGGCGAGGCAGGTTCAGGGTTTGCCGTTGTTGCCCAGGAGGTCAGGAATCTCGCAAAGCGGTCTGCCGAAGCTGCTCAAAACACATCAGAACTCATTGAAGGAACCGTTCTGAAAATAAACAACGGTTCAGAGCTTGTGTCAAAAACAAACCATGCGTTTTCAATGGTCGCTGAAAACTCCACCAAAGTCGGCGCCATTGTAGATGATATCGCCCTCACCTCAAACGAACAGAACAATGGCATTGAAAAAGTTAACAATGCAGCCATGGAGATGGACAACGTCATCAGGGAGAATTCGGAAAATGCAAAGGGGTCAGCATCGGCTTCAGAAGAGATGGACAGGCAGGCCTGCCGGATGAGAGATTTTGTCCAGGACCTTGTATCACTTACGGCAGGAGCGAAATCCTCCTGACAAAAAGCCAGCCCAGGTAAGATAGTCAAATCAGCCCTTCCAGGATCTTTTCCTGCGATTTTTATCGCCTCCAGATCCAATCCCCCCCTGCCCCCTTAAAAAAACCATTGACAAAAAAAAACGAACATCTTAAGACTCTATAAAACGATTGAGCGCTTGATCGGAAAAAAGAGGGTCAAAAAAAAGTAACTATCCCACCGATATCATGGTGGATATTTATTTGGTTATCTTTGCGACTGAGCGCTCAGATACAAGAAAATAGGGTTTTAATTGGAGGGACGCACAACGCACCATTATGGCTCAGTTTGAAAATGAATTATTTAATAATTGTTTTGAAAAGGAGTAGTGTATGGCAACAGGAGAATTAAAACCTCGTTGGGGGCAACCCCTTACCGGAATCATCTCTTTCTGTTCTTTCCTGGGAGTGGCCCTGGCAACATGGTTTCTTTTAAGTGATCCCAGGGGACCGGTTCAATGGTTTCCCTATCCATTTGTAATGTATCTTGCGATGATGATACTGGTTGGACTGTTTCAGCACATGCTCCTGGGAGATTGGCCATTTCAAAATCTCCCCCAGCCAGTCAGGGGAATCATACAGACCCTGGTGAATATCACCCTGGTATGGTTTATCATCGATGTTGTTTTTTACCGTGTACTTGGGGTCGGGTTGAATTTCCTCAGCTATTATGGCCTTGATGCCATCGGTCAAAAAGGGCTCTATGCCCAGGTGGCCATTGTCGGTTTTGTGCTGATCGGATTTTTCACCTTTCCCGTGTCCACCATTTTCTTTGGGAAATGGCCCATACAGCCGAGCAATATCCCCCAGCCGGCCGGTGGGGTTGCAGAGATCGCCTGGGGCGCTATGCTCACCCTCTTTTGCTATGTTGTTCTCATTGTTCCCTTTTTTGGTTTCCTCTTCAAGGGGCCTGTGCTCAACTCTTCCTGGTGGACAAGCATCGGCGGAACGCCCCATGTTCACTGGGTGTTTGGATGGTGGGAATGGGCAATCATCATCCTTTTCATGACAGCCAATGTATGGCGCATGAAACCCTGGAGCCTCATCAAACTGCCCCAGCCCTGGAAAGGGTTTGTCTCTGTGGCAATCTCGTTCATCGCAGCTTACGTGATTGCCCTCATCTGCAAAAAGATCGTTTTCCTCTGGGTTCCCCAGGAAACCTTTATCCACCTGGAAGCAACAAAGGGCGCAGCCGAAGTGCAACGTTTCCTATGGCTGCACTCGGCTGAGATCGCAGGATTCACCTTAATTCCTTTCCTTATCTGGCATCACTACTTTGATGATATGTCTCCCATGGCTGACCCGGACAGCTGGAGCGCTTTTTCATTTCGCACCCTGGGTGTTCTGGTCCTGACCGCCATCAGTTACTGGATTTTCTATTATGGTAATTTTGGCCATTGGGCACTTGGAAATCACCACATGACAGACCTTTCCCACAGATTTCCCCATGGAGAGTCCCTGGTATGGAACTTCTGGTGGATCATTCCCCTGTTATTTAACGAGTGGTTTTTCCATAAATGGCCGTTTTATGTCCATGAATAGTTAGGGGTTAATTGAAGCTCAGGGGCGATAATTGAGCATCGATTGAGACAGGGCTTGCTTTTGGTAAGCCCTGTCCCATTCATGGATGGCTTGGGCAAGCCCGCTTACGTCTCCTGTTGCTGTGACCGGCCGGAACGAAAGGCCACCATGGCCCCGGGATTGTCAGAGATGATAATATCCACCCCGTTTACCAGGGCCTTGTCAAAATCATCTTCCGTGTCAACACTCCATGTATTGACCGGCTTCTTTGCCAGCAAGGGATTGCGCTGCCAGAATATTTTCTTGGTTTTGTGGAACAGGGTTATTTCCGGATGCAGGGTGTCGGCCCCGGCAATCAGTGCCTTGATCCCGGACCGGTTGATCATCCCGTTCAGCTTATACCGAAACCGCTTTTTATCATCCAGGTTGACCACCCGGTCCTCTTTCCGAAACAGGTAGGCGGTTTCGAGCTGGGGCTGAAAGACCTTCACCGTCAAAAGCGTGTTCACATCAAATGAGGAGACAATCACCTGATCCCCTATCCCGAAGTCCACAATGCGGCGGGCGGCCTTTTGGGCTGTTCGACACAGGAAACGATGGCTGGATTTGATCTCGACATTGAAGATCCACCCCGGCCTCTCCTTTATGAATTGACACACCTCGTCAAAGAGAGGAAACAAGATCCCCCTCTCCCTGCCCTGGGACTGAATGTCATCCAAGTTCCTCTCCCAGGGGAAAAAATCGAAGTTCTTCTTCAAAAACCACCGGTTGACCACGAGCAACCGGCCGTCCTTTGTCGACTCCACATCGATCTCAATGCCTTCGGCGCCCACATCAAACGCCCGCTGAAAGGCAGCCATGGTATTTTCCGGAACCCTATCGTTCCTGCAGCCCCGATGCCCCAGTATAATAAGACCCTTTGTTTTTCTCTGTTTTCCTCTGTTTTTCAAGCCCATCTGCTTCCATCCTTTCTACAAGCTCTTTTTTTGACATCATCTGTCAATTTCATTGTAATTGCTGTAAAAACATATAAACTCAAGTCAGATATCCCAACGATTCCTGGCCCAACCGACATTGCCATGACAGATCAACCAACCTGACAAATTTGTCAATCTGTTTCTCTTTACGTGCCTGTACCAGCACCCACGGATATCCGGAAAAATTTCACAGAATAAGATTTTTACTTGATCCAGGTCAAGGAAATCTTGGGTCTCATCGTATATGTTCATTATAACGATCAGAGGCAAACCCCAAACCAACGGAGGCATCAATATGTTTTGTTTTCAGTGTCAGGAAACCGCAAAGGGAAAAGGCTGTACAGTCAAAGGGATGTGTGGGAAAGAGGAAACCACATCAAATCTTCAGGATCTTTTGATCTACAACCTCAAGGGGATTGCCGTCCTCGCAGAAGGCCTCAAGGCAGAAGGGGTAGACCTGGGCCGTGATGTGGGCCGATTCGCAGTCAAAGGTCTTTTCACCACCATCACCAATGCCAATTTTGACGATGGCAGCCTCGGCTCCTGGATTAAACAATCACTGGAGGTGAAAAAGGAGCTGAAAGAGCAGTTTGATGCATTGGCACCCGGTGCCGCAAAAGACTCCCTGTGGCAAAAGATCGTGGCCATATTTGCCCCAGCGCCTGAAACGGCCGGAGAAAATCAGCTCCATGATTCTGCCGTCTGGTTTGACAGTGATGCCCCGAATTACCAGGAAAAGGCCAAAACCGTTGGCGTACTGGCCACGGAGAACGAAGATGTCAGATCCCTGCGGGAACTTCTGATCATCGGCCTCAAGGGGGTTGCAGCCTATGCCGACCATGCGGCCGTTCTCGGTGTGGAAAAAGATGAGATCTACGATTTCATACTCAGGGGACTTGCTTCCACCACCGAAGATCTCTCCGTGGACGAGATGGTGGGATTGGTTATGAAAGCCGGGGAATGCGCCGTGACCACCATGGCGACCCTGGACGAAGCCAACACCAAAGCATACGGCAATCCTGAGATCTCCGAAGTCAACATCGGCGTCGGTGACAAGCCCGGCATCCTCATCAGCGGCCACGACCTCAAGGATATGGAAGAGCTCCTGAAGCAGACCGAAGGCACGGGCGTGGACATCTACACCCATGGGGAGATGCTGCCGGCCAATTACTATCCGGCCTTTAAGAAATTCAGCCACCTCAAGGGCAACTACGGCAGTTCCTGGTGGAAACAAAATGAAGATTTTGAAACCTTTAACGGCGCCATCCTCATGACCACCAACTGCATCATTCCCATTAAAAAGAAAAACACCTACCAGGATCGCATCTTCACCACGGGCGTGGTTGGCTTTCCCGGGTTAAAACATGTTGCAGACAGGGAGGACGGCAAGACCAAGGATTTCTCCCAGGTGATCGACAGGGCCAAAGAGTGTGCCCCGCCCCAGGAGATCGAGACCGGCACCATCGTTGGCGGGTTTGCCCACAACCAGGTTCTTGCTTTAGCGGACAAGGTGGTGGATGCGGTTAAATCCGGTGCCGTGAAACGATTCATTGTCATGGCCGGATGCGACGGCAGGCAAAAAGACAGGGGGTATTTCACGGAGGTTGCGGAAAAGCTGCCCAAAGATACCATCATCCTCACCGCAGGCTGTGCAAAATATCGATACAACAAGCTCAACCTTGGCGACATCGGCGGCATTCCCAGGGTGCTGGACGCGGGCCAGTGCAACGATTCCTACTCCCTGGCCGTGATCGCGCTAAAGCTCAAGGAGGTGTTCGGCCTTGATGATATCAACGAACTGCCCATCTCCTTTGACATCGGATGGTATGAGCAAAAGGCCGTGGCCGTTCTTCTGGCCCTTCTCTTCCTCGGCGTCAAGGGCATCCGCCTTGGCCCCACACTGCCGGCCTTTGTTTCCCCCACAGTGCTGAACGTGCTGGTGGATAAGTTTGACATCAAACCCATCGGTGATGTGGATGCAGACATTGAAGCGATGATGCAGGGCAAGTAATTCCATAAAGAATCCGGATTGGTCCTTGGATCAATCCGGATCTACTTTGATGCCAGGCCCTTGCGCTTCAGGTGGGCCATCATCAGTTTGATATCCCCATAGGAGAAATCATCGCCCAGCTCTTTTTTTACCGCTTTCAAGGAGTTCTTCTCCCCAAGTGCCGCTTCAATGGCGCCCTGTTTATCAGCCGGGATCAGCCTGTCGATCTCCAGGGCACCGCTTTCGATAAAAAAGCAGAGATGGCTCTGGATGGTGGATGCCACAAGCCCCCTTTCTTCGGCGATCCCATCGATGGTCAACCCCTTGTTGAACAGATCAAAACTAACCGTTTTGGTGTCTGAACCGGTCTCCTCTTTTTCCCCGGCCACCGTCTTGGGCTCCGGCAATTTCACCTGCTCGATCCCGTGTTTCTTGCGATAGCTCACAACCATCTCCAAAAGGTCGTCCCCATAGTTCTCCAGGGTTTTCTTGCCCACCCCTTTGATTTTCTTCAGGGCCGCGACATTGGCGGGCAAGCCCACGGCGATCTCAATCAACACCCGTTGATGGAGGACCAGAAAAAGAGCAACGCCTTGTTCCTTGGCCTTGGCGGAACGCCAATCCTTAAGAGACTGGAACAATTCCGCATGTTCAATGTCTGATTCACTGTACCCCGGAGACTGGGGCTTTTTCCCTTTCTCAGGGACAAAGTCCATCTCGGCCTCTGATACGGCGCGCAGATAATGGGACGGTGAGAATCCCTTTTCACAGGATCGGATGCCGGCACGCTTCACAAGGATCTCCTGCTTGAGATTATTCAGGGCATTGCCAATCTTCTTGCCAAGCTCTTTATTGTCCGTCTCCACCTGCATTTTCAGCAATAGATCATCAAAAATCGAGGCGATTTTCTCCTCAAACCATGGGGATGCCTTGCCAATCCGCTCCAGAATATGGTGATCGGATGCCGGCAGGGTGGTCCCAGAAAAAAGGGTGGTCAGCTGATGCTTGAACTTCTCACTGACCGGAAAAATGGTTTCCCGGGCCATCTCCTGCAACCGGCCCATATCGCCAATGCCCGACACCTGAACCAGGCCGGGGTTGCCCTGCAACAGCCGGGCAAGATAGTTAAGGCGGTTGTTCAGCAATTGAAAATCAAAGCACGCCAGCAGCAATTGCTGCTGGTAGGATATTTTGGCGCGCTCAAGCCGGGTTTCAGATGGCGGATTTTCCCGCACCCTTTCATCAAAGCACAGGACCGCCTCATCCGTGTCAATGCCATGGGAAGGGATGGGCGAACGAAGCACGATGCCCTCCAGGGTTTTACACCGGCTCAACGCCACATAGGTCTGGCCATGGGCAAAGGCGGCCTTGGCATCGATGACAGCCTTGTCAAAGGTGAGTCCCTGGCTTTTATGGATGGTGATGGCCCAGGCCAGCTTCAGGGGAAATTGCCTGAACTTGCCGATGATATCCTCCTGGATCTCCTTGGTCTCTTCGTTCACCGTATATTTGATGTTTTCCCAGTCCACGGGTTCCACCACAATCTCATCCGTCTCTTCCGGGCAGACAATACGGATCTGCTTGCTGGTAATGCTCTTTATTTTACCGATTTTACCGTTGTAATAGCGCTTTTCGCCCGAGGCGTCATTGCGAAGAAACATCACCTGGGCCCCCAGCTTGAACATAAGGGTGCCCGGGGTCGGATAGGTGTGTTCAGGAAAATCCCCTGAGATCTCAGCGGCAAACCCATACTCTTTTCCCGCCAAATCCCCAAGCCGGGTTATATTGATACGGTCGGCACTGTTGTTGTGGGTGGTCAGGGTAATATACCCCTGGTCCTCTTCAGGCGTATAATTTTCAATATACCGCTGGTTCAGCTCCCCGATGGAGACGGAATCCAGCCGGTTGTCCCGGACCCGGTTCAGCAAATCGATGAACCGGGTGTCGGACTGACGGTAAATATGGTTCAGTTCAATGGTAAACAGCTCTGTCCGGGCAAGGGCATGGCTGCTGAAGAAATAAACCGACTCATAGTGTTCCTGCAAAAGCTGCCATTCCTCCTGCTTTGCCACGGGAGAGAGCTGGTGCAGATCCCCGATCAGCAGCAGCTGCACCCCGCCAAACGGCTTATCATTACGCCGGTGCCGCCGCAGGACCGCATCCACGGAATCCAGCAGATCGGCCCGCACCATGCTGATCTCGTCAATCACCAGCAGATCAAGGCTCTTGATGATCCGTATTTTTTCCTTGCTGAACCGGAACATGCGCTGCCGGTTCTTTTCATAGGCCTCGCTGCCGGGTATGAACGGGCCAAAGGGCAGCTGAAAAAAAGAATGAAGGGTGACCCCCCCGGCATTAATGGCCGCAACCCCGGTGGGAGCGGTGATGATCATCCGTTTTGCCGAATTCCCTTTAAGGTTATGCAGAAAGGTGGTCTTTCCGGTGCCGGCTTTGCCGGTTAAAAAAATATGGCTGTCCGTGTATTGAACAAATTCCCTGGCCAGCTCTAATTCATGGTTGACTAACGGTGTTGAAGCCATCTCTGTTTTTCCCAATTCCCAATTCCCAAGCAAGTATTAACAGTCATTTCAGCCATCCACCATACTAAATTGGCACACGGGTGTAAATTCATAAAAAATCCCGCCCACACAGGTGGACGGGATTTTTTGCTTATGGATCTGTCGATTGAATTACTTGGATGCAGGCATTGGCATGGGCAGGGGACGCTGTTTCGTAGCCCCGGTTGCGTTGGGGTATTCAGTGTGCTTGAACGCTTTTTTGTTGTGCTTGATCATCTCGTTGCCCTCTTGCATGAATTTATTGAACACAATCTTGCAGTCATAGAACCCGTGCCACCATGCGTAATCCGGTGCCATCATGGCCGTTCCCATCCTTGCCCGGCGTCCCGGATAATGCCAGAGTTCATAGAATTCCAACTCAGGATCTTCGTCAAAATACCTCTCCTTGGTGATAAGGCCTTTTTCGTAAAGCGTATCCAGCATTTTCTTTGCAGGTTTGTAGTAAACGTCGTTGTACTCCGTAATAACCTTGTCCAGCTTGGTGTAGTGGTCGTTCACCCATTTGTTGCCGTGGCACTGGATACACACGGCCTTCATCTTGTCCCTTTCCACCTCCCAGTTGTTGTTGGCGGGAAATGCCGCAAACTCGGACGGCCGCACGGTCAGCGGCGCCTGGGTCTCCCAGGAGATTCTTTCGGTGACATCGTGGGTGGTCATTACGGTTCCCGATCCGGACATGTGGCAAGCGGCACAGGTGGGGGCACGGTAGTCAACCCCCGGAGTCCAGGTGCCAGCAGCCGCGTTGAAATTAAACTCATCGCCAAAGGTGTTGTAGATGTCACCATGCTTGGACTCGGTATAGATCTCGATCTGGGGATGGTCCGGCCCCAGGTGGCACTGGCCGCAGGCTTCCGGTTTCCTGGCTTCCATAACTGAAAAGCGATGCCGGGTGTGGCAACTGGTGCAGCTTCCCTTGCTTCCGTCCAGGTTAACCCGCCCTACGCCCGTATTGGGCCATGTGTTTGGATCCAGGTTGCCGTCCTTCATTTCCAGAATGGTGCCGTGGCAGTAGTAGCAGCCTGAATTCCTTTCAATTTCGCTGTTCATGCCCGAGTTCAGCCAGGGATCGATCTTCCATATAATCTCCAGGGTGTTGGCGTGCTTGCTGAGGCTGTACTGCTTTGCCTCATCCGGGTGGCAGCGGGAGCAGTCCTTGGGAGTCACTGCGGCAGTCACGGGAAACCGGTACTCTTTGGTTCCGTAGACGCCCCTGTCCGAGCGTTCATACTGCTTGAAATGCTCCTGACTCACATCCGGATCCCGCTCGTCAGCCCTGTGGCAATCGAAACAGGTGATGTTGGCGCTGGCATGACGGCTGTGGGCCCAATCCGCAAACAGCCCGGGATTTTCCTGTTTGTGGCACTGAATACAGGCCTCCGCCGCCTTGGGCATGCTTCTTTCAATCCTGAACTCTTTCTCTTTCAGAAGATCTTCGGCAACCGATTCGCCCCCCGTAAGCCATAACACCGATAAAGCCATTATGCCGCAACAAAAGAATGCAAGCGTCAGAATTTTTTTCATGGTTTATGCCCCTTTTCTTGGATGATTATATTTTTTAACGGTTTTACGTTAATACGTTGCGAACTGATACAGGGGTGCGGGGTTGTGCACCAGATTTTCGTGACATTCGGTACACCGCTTCTCATATCCGGGCCGTGGATAGAGAACCGACCGGTGGGCCAGCATGCCCCCCCTCCGATTGGAGATATAAAGAAGATTCTGGTGACAGCTCAAGCAATTGTTGTTATCCATGCCTTGGGATGCCGCCCTCCGGGTCTCAAGCCGGTCATATTCCCCGCCCAAAAAATGCCCCACCACATCCTTTAACCCATGGTAGGTTTTGCCGTAGAGAAACTTAATGACTTTCTCCGGCGGCGGAAGGTGACAATCCATGCACACGGCCACAACCCCACGTTTATTGTGTGCATGGCTGGATGTTTGCCACTCACGATAGGCCGGTTGAATTTCGTGACAGCTGGAGCAGAATTCCGGAGTGGAGGTCTGGAGCATGGCAAAATTAGTCATGAGGAAAACGGGAAAAGCGATTATAAAACCAGCCACCACAAGTAGAACGCCTATAAAATATTTTTTCATTTACAAGGCCCCATCTTTAAGAAAAGCCACCCTAGGATGGCATTTTAAAATAAATTTCCTTGATAGAGGTCAAGGAAATTATGCTTTGGATGGTGATATATTGATTTTCGTAATTAACGATACCCCCAAAGAAAGGGAGGTGTCAATATGTTTTGTTTTCAATGTCAGGAAACCGCAAAGAAAAAAAGACAAATCAGGCAAAACAACGTCATTTATCCATGCCCCCTTGCAAGGCCTTAACAACAACAAACGGAGAGCGATTTTGATTAATTTTTTCAACAAAATGAAGGGCGGACAGCAAAGCCCGCCGGCCGTCGGATTTTCAGAGGTATTCTGGTCCTGGGTGGGTGCATTCTGCGGAATCATGCCCGTGGCGTTCCTGAATTACAATCTTTTTGCAGAAACGGATCTGGTCTTTATCATCGGTTCATTTGGTGCCTCTGCCGTGCTCATATACGGGGCGGTCAAAAGTCCCCTGGCCCAACCGAGGAATCTTATGGGGGGTCATATTATTTCAGCCATTATCGGGGTAATTGCATTTAAACTGTTTCACAACCATCTCTGGTTTGCATCTGCTTTTGCTGTTGCCACAGCCATCGCCGTCATGCACGCGACAAAAACACTCCACCCACCGGGCGGTGCAACGGCCCTGATCGCAGTGATCGGAAGTCAAAAGATCCATAACCTCGGCTTTTACTATGCTTTGGCACCTGTTGGGGCGAGTGCTTTTATCATGTTGATTATCGCCCTTTTGGTGAACAATCTTTGCAAAACAAGAAAATACCCTGAATTCTGGTTTTAAGGAATTAAAACACAGAAAGACTTTTTTCCTTTTTGGATGGGTACCCATTGCTGATGTGCAGGAGCACGCCTAATCCAGGATATACCCCCCGGCCAGTTCAAGATACCCCTTGATTTGAGCGTTCACCCAAGCCTGATCATACCCCAACTCCCGGGCCATTAACGATGCCACTTCCGGTGCCATTTTCATGCTGGCACGGGCATCCAGCAAAAGCGCCCTGACCCTGCGCGCGAGAAAATCCTCGATGGTGCGGGCCATTTCGTTTCTCACGGCCCAGAGAACCTGGGCCTTTGTATATTCGTAATCCGGGTGTAGTCTTTCACCCAAAGAACGGTCTTTATACATAATATCCATGATGTACGCACGGTCAGCACCATAGAAATACCCGGGTGCGTCAAAATCCGTATTCTTGACATACCCGTGGATCGGCATATTCCGGGTAACGCAGTCCTTTTCGGGCAAGCCGCCCACAAGCGTCGCCTTGTTGACCGTATCCTCCGCCATTTTACGATAGGTGGTCCACTTGCCTCCGGTGATCGTTACAAGACCGGATAAGGAAACGATCAGTTTGTGATTACGGGATATCTCTCTTGTTTTTTGTTCACCATCCTGCTGTGCCGCAAGGGGACGCAGTCCGGCAAAGACACTTAAAACATCTTTTCTCCGGGGGATCTTTTGCAGATATTGTGCTGCGGTTGATAAAATAAACTCGATTTCCGTTTCCAGGGCGCGGGGTTCCAGGGCGGTTTGTTCAAGGGGCGTATCGGTGGTACCCACAACCACTTTGTCATGCCAGGGGACCGCAAACAGGACCCTCTGGTCCGAGGTTTTAGGAATCATAATCGCGGTTTTACTTTGGAGGAAAGACTTATCAAGGACAATATGAACCCCTTGACTGGGCCGGACTATTTTTGGGGCATCAGGGTCATTCATCTGCAGGATATCATCGACAAACACACCCGTGGCGTTTATGACAACCCGGGATTTAAGGGTATACCGGTCATGGGTTTCCACATCTGTTACATGGACGCCGCATATCAGCGCCTGTTCATCTTTGAGTAAACCCGTCACCTTCATGTAATTGAGAGTAATTCCCCCATTCTCTACGGCAGTTTGCGCCAGGTTGACAGCCAGGCGGGCGTCATCAAACTGACCGTCATAGTACATCACGCCGCCATTGAGTTGTTTTTCACTCAAGTTGGGAATGGCTGTCAGGGTTTTTTCCTTGGATATTTTTTCCGATGGGCCAAGCCCCAGTTTACCGGCCATCATGTCATACACTTTCATCCCGATATTATAAAAAGGGCCTTGCCACCAGTCATAACTCGGAATGATGAACGCTTGATTCTTAACCAGATGGGGCGCGTTCTGGCGTAACAACCCCCTTTCATGCAACGCTTCCAGCACAAGTGAGATATCTCCCTGGGCAAGATATCGCACACCGCCATGAACCAGTTTCGTACTCCTGCTGGATGTCCCCTTGGCAAAATCCGATTGTTCCAGCAGAACCGTCGAATACCCCCTGGACGCCGCATCCACGGCAACGCCAAGTCCTGTTGCACCTCCCCCGATCACAATAATGTCCCATATCTTGTCAGGATTTTTTTTTAGTTTGGTTATCAGCTGTTCCCTCTGCATCGGGTCACCCCCTTTCTTCTCTAAAGTTAAGTAAAGCAATTTTATTTTGAAACGTCCATGGATCTGAATGCCGGCCGGTCAATATCATATAAAACCGTTTTCCTTATGTTTTAAAGCAATGATTTCAGCCAGGTCATCAAGGGCCTTATAATCAGTTGCCGATGGTCTTCCCTTGGCAAGGTAAGGTTCAATCAGTTCAACTTTGAGGTTGGGAATCATACCGACCAGCATATCCACAAGGGCAATGGCCTGCTTCCCGGTCAATTGCTCCCATCCAGTAGATGCCGTCTTCAATTTTTCTTGCTTTCATGGAATCTTTCCTCTTTTGGGTGGTGTTATCTACCTGTCATCTTTTGACAGCTTTTCCTTTTTATCCATTGCCGTGGTTAACAAATTTCCGGAAACAGATATTGACACCAGAAAATTTAAGTAATTACGGACAGGATCAGCAGAGCTGTAATGGCCCAACAGAGGTGAGTGTTTTTTTTGTGTAAAATTCCAGCGTCTTAATATCTATAAAGGTATTGTAGGGGCTTTGAATGAATCGGTCAAGGACGACCACGGGCATAAAAAAAAGCAGATTATTATGGTAAACATAGGCCTTTTCAGCCGAAGGACAGCGACATCGCCGTTGTAAGAACCAGCGGCAACATAACCCGGTCCGCCAGCAAACGAACACTGGTAACCGCGCCCGTCCTCACCACCGGCGATCACGTATTTACCATCGGCACTGATAGTGGCGGCAGTAAAAGCCCGGGGTGCAATCTCCCACAACCGCAACAGGTGATGTGTGCTGGCCGCAAGCAGCCACCTGCCATCGGCGGAAAGATCAACCCGCGCGATAGATTCGCCCTCATGGTGCCGGAGCAATAGTGGCTGCCACTCCCAGGACGGTGCGGAAGACGTGGGCTCCCCATGGTTACACGTCACGAGCAACGCGCTGATAAAAAGTACGCAAATTCGATGGGACATGGGCATTGCTTTCCTCCTACCTAGCCGAAACGTATCCATAAAAGTTGTCCAGGAACTCAGCAACGGTGTCGTTTTTTGCTAATTCGATAAATGGGCAACCCCCTTACCACCCGGTGATTTTGCTTGTTATATCTCATCAGTATATGCCGACAGGATCTTCACTATTTATGCTTCTTCTGTAAATTTTGCTAAATCAACAGCCGTTTTCCCATAATCATTCCTGGCATGTATATCACACCCTTTAGCAATCATTATTTTTAACTAAGTTCAAATTCAACTCCCCATATTTGGCTTCTTCGCATTGAATTGTCTGAGGATCGGAAATGGACACATCCTTTTCTGATGACCAAACAGACCCAGATGGCATACTCATAGCCAATATGGCAAATATCAATTTAAGGCAGGTATTCATTATAGACTCCCTTATCCGGCACTAATCTATGGGGTAAAACAGCTGACGGCCAATGGCCTGCCTTATCCTTGCTGGCGTAAATACCGGTTGTTCAATCCTCTTCCAGGGAAGAGACCAGGTTGAAGTCGGCCAGGATGGTGTAGAGGCACGGAACGATCACCAGCACCAGGAGGGTGGAGGCCAGAAGCCCGAACACAATGCTCACGGCCAGGGGAATCAGAATCTGGGCCTGGAGACTTCTTTCCGTGAGCAGGGGCATGAGCCCGGCAATGGTGGTCATGGAGGTCAGCAGCACGGCCCGGAACCGCTCCCGGCTGGCCTGGCGGGCCGCATGGGGAACATCCAGGCCGGCCCTGCGGCGGATCTTGATGAATTCCACCAGAAGGATGGAGTCGTTGACCACAATGCCTGCCAGGGAAGCCGCCCCCATCACCCCGGGCATGGAGAGCTCCAGCCCCATGAGGAGATGGCCCCAGATGACGCCGATTAAGGCAAAGGGAATGGCGATCATGACCACCATGGGTTCGAGATAGCTTTTGAACTGAAAGCTGAGGAGGACGAAGATTCCCAGCAGGCCGATCATGAAGCCCCGGCCCAGGGAGACGCCGGTCTTGGCCGATTCATCGGACTCCCCCTTGAGCTGGACCCTGAGCCCCGGGTACTTTTGTTTGAGGGTTGGGAGGAACTCCCGGGTCATGAGGGTCATGACCTGTTTTACGTTGGCGGTCCTGGGATCGATCTCCCCCTGGACGGTGACGGTCCTGACGCCGTTCACGGAAGCGATATGGGCATAGCCCCGGCCCTGGGCAAGATCGGCAACAGACCCCAGGGGCGCCTGTTTTCCCCCCGGCAGGGTGACATGAAAATAGCTGAGGTCGTCCAGGCTGTTCTTGTCTTCATCCCCAAGGCGGATATCAATTTCATAGGATTCCCGGCCCACCTGGATCTCGCTGGCCGTGGTGCCGTAATAGGCGCTCCTGAGCTGGGTGGCAAGGGTCTGGGCATCCAGGCCAAGGCCCTTGGCCCCTGTCTTCATCCGCACCCGGATTTCAGGCTTGCCCGGCCTCAGATCGTCGGAAAGATCAAAAACGCCCTTGAACCGGCCAAACCACCCCTGGAGATCCAGGGAGGCCTTTTTGAGCACCACAAGATCCTCCCCCATGAGGCGAACCTCAATGGCCCTTCCGGCAGGTCCGATGGCAGGCTCGGTAAATTTGAGTGAGATGAGATCCGGCACCGGGCCGGTATACTCCCGCCAGAGGTTCAGCAGATCATCGATCTTGCCATTCCGGGTCTCGGCCGCCAGAAGATCCACCGAGACCGTTGCCACGTGGGCCCCGGATTCGTTGGCGTCAATATTGACGTTGTATTGAACCGAGACATTTTGCACAAGCGCCATGCCCGGGGGCTGGTCAGGGGCAAAGGTTTGGTTGACCCTGTCCAGGGCCTGGGTCAGCCGGGCCACCACGGCCTGGGTTTGCTTGAAGGGGGTGCCCTGGGGAAGGAGAATCCGGGCCTGGATCACATCCCCGTCCACCTCCGGAAAGGCCTTGAACTTGAGGATCCCCCCTGCGATCATGCCCACGGAGACGATAAAGGCGGCCAGGGTCAGCCCCACAAAGAGATAGCGCCAGCGGATGGCAAGATCCACCAGCCCCCCCAAAACGTTTTCCCGCAGGATATCGAGCCGGTGGTTGAACCAGGTGCGGAACCTGCCGTTACCGGCGTCCCGGTTGCCGGCAAGGGCGTGGTTCAGGTGGGAGGGAAGGATCCAGAAGGCCTCGATCAGGCTCACGGCCAGCACCAGGATCAACACCACCGGCATCACCCTGAGGATCTTTCCCATGTTGCCCGTAAGAAAACAGAGGGGACCGAACACGCACACGGTGGTGGTAAAGGAGGCAATCACCCCGTTCTTGACCTCGCTGACCCCGTCCACCACCGCATCCAGGGTGGATTTCTCCTTTGACAGGTGGGTGGCGATATTCTCCGCGATCACGATGGCATCGTCCATGAGCAGCCCCAGACCGATGAGAAGCCCCACCATGGTGAGCATGTTCAAAGAAAAATTGATCTGAAGCATGATGAAAAACGCCCCGAAAAAAGAGACCGGCAACCCCATGACGACCCAGAAGCTCAGCCGGAAGTTGAAAAAGAGCCAAAGGGTGAAAAAAACCAGGATCAATCCCTGGATGCCGTTTTTCGTCAGCATCCGGAGCCGATCCGCCACAATGGATGAGATATCCTGGGTCAGGGTCAGCTCCACCCCTTCCGGCGTCTGCTTCCGCTCTTTTTCCGCAAAGGCTTTAACAGCGTCATAGATATGGAGGGTGTCTTCGGTCTTGGTCTTGGTAACGGAGAGAAGGCCTGCCCGCTTGCCGTTGAAGATGTATGTCTCATGCTTGAGTTCAAAGAGATCACGGATCCGGGCGATCTCCCCCAGGCGCACTTCAGCGCCGGAGTCACTTGCCGCCACCACCAGATCCTGGAATGCCACAGGCGTTTTTCTCTCATCCGTAAACCGCACGATAATGTCCTGGTCCCGGTTTTCAATGGCCCCGGCCGGCAGATCCACGCTCTGTTTCCTGATGATCCCGGCGATCTCTGCCATGGACAGGCCGTACTGCATGGCAATGGGTGCCGGAATCTCGATCCGGATCTGGCGATCGGAAAACCCGTTCACCTGAACAAGGCTGATGCCTGCATCCCGTTTCAGCCGGGCCTTCAGGTCCTCACAATAATCTTTAAGGTCAACCAGGGCCATGGGACCGGACACGGCAAGGGAGATCACCTGGTCCGTGCGGTTCAGCTCCCTGACCACGGGATCTTCGGCCCTTTCGGGAAAATCGTCAATGGCGTCCACCTCGGTCTTGATATCCGCCAGGAAGGTTCGGATATCTTCGCCCTCCTCCATTTCAACAACCACCCTGCCCCGGCCCTCCGTGGCTTCGGTGGTGACCTCCTCAACGTAATTGACGCCGTCCACGGCATCGTCGATGCGACTGCAGATGGCGTCTTCAACGTCCTCTGCCGTGGCGCCGGGGTATACCACGGTTATTTCCACCAGGCCTGCGGAAAAATCGGGCAGGGTCTCCCGTCTCAGGGAGGCGATGGAGAGGGCGCCCAGGGCAAGGAGCATCACCATTAAAAGGGTGGCGGCTGTGGGATGTCTGGCAAAAAAGCGAATCATGGAATCCCTCCCCTAATGGGTGTTGATGCACGCCTGGGTTCGAAGGCGTTCGTCCAGCGCTTTATCTTCGGTTGGCGCAAGGAGCATCCCGTCCATGGCAGGGGTGAGGTCCGACACCACAATCTGTTCCCCATGGCCAAGGCCTGACTTCAACAGGTAAAAATCGTCCTGGGAAAATTCCACCCGGACTGATCTTCTCACCAGGCGATTCTCTGGGTCCACCACATAGACCGTGTCTTCATGGAGGGCGGATCGCGGAATCACTATCCTTTGCACCAGGGGGGGCCCGGTGATCTCAACCTCACAGAACATGTTGCGGACAAGGGCTGGACGCAGGCCCGGGATGATCTTTTCATAGGGTTTTTCCACCACCACGATGATGCCCATGGTCCGGGTCTGGGGGTCCATGGTGGCGCCGGCCCTTGCAAAATCGGCATCCCATTTTGTATCAAAGCCGTCGTTCACCAAGCTAACAGAGACTTTTAGCCCCAGGCATTTTCCAAGCCTCTCCAACTTGACAGGATCTGTTGCGTCGAATCCGCCGGAGGTGATGGGCCCGTCAGCGTCCGGAAAGAGCCGGGTCATCTTGTCCAGGGCAACCTGGGCCGTCATCTCCACCCGGTCCGTGCCGTCGGCCCTGGCAAGGATCTGCCCGGCCTGGACATATTGGCCCGCCTCGGCCAGGATTTCGGTGATACGGCAGTTAAAGGGAACGCGAATCCGGGTCCGGTCAAGATCCACCCGGGCCTTGACAAGCCTGACCCGGTTGAGGTCAAGCTGGGATTCAAGGGACTGCCGGGTTGTGGGGATGAGGTTGAGGGCATTTTCCAGATCCTGGACCTGGATACGCTGGGCCTGGTAGTCCATCCTGGCCCTGTCCAGGACCGTTTCCGAAATAACCCGGGTTTTCCGTGCCGTCTGGTTCCGTTCCATCTCCTTTTTCTTAAGGACCAGAAGGGAGTGTTGAATCTCCAGGAGTCTTTCAGTGTTCAGCTCTTGCTTGTCAATCTCTGCAATACCGGCCCGGATGGTCCGGATCTCTGCCTCCGCCTGCGCCACGCCCAGCTCATAATCCGTGGGGTCCAGGGTGATGAAGAGCTCCCCTTTTCCGGCAAAATGGCCTTTACCGAAAACAGGGCTGGTCAGAATAATCCTGCCGCTCACCTGGGGCACCACCTGCCACACCTTATCAGGTTCCACAACCCCGTACCCAACAACCCGTGGGATCACATCCATGGGCTGGATCACAAGGGTGCGAACATTGCGGGAAGTTTCCGTGACAGGCAGTTTTTCAGGCCCCTTTTTCGAGCCTTTCAGGACGCCCACGACAATCAAGGCACAAACAACCGGGACGACGATCAACCCACGCTTCAACATCTCTTTATGTCTGGTCTTCATGGCTTTGATTCCCTGTGAGTCAACGGCAAAAGGCTATCCCACGAGAGTAAACTCCGTCAAGTCCGCCGTGTCAGGCTTTTACCTCAGACGCTGAAAAGACACCTTTATCCTGGGCTTCCGAAAGCAGGTTTCCATAGAATTTCTCAAGCACCCCTCCTGAGAAATACTTGCCCATGTATTCCAAAACTTCCGGGTATTCAACATTCAATTTCCGGTATGACGAGTGATCCTCATTGGTGCACAGATTCTGAATCAGAGGCATTAATTTATCGGCTGATTTGACAATTTGGGACTCAACGGATTCCTGGTTCAGGTAATCATCAAATAATGAGGAAAGTTTTTTGGCTGCCGGGTCCGGTAAAATTGCGAACAATTTTTCAGCTGCGTTTCTTTCGTTTTCCTCTTTATTCGTCGTATCACCACGATACGGGTTGGTATCACCTGCATAAATTTCCGGCAAATCATGAATTAATGCCAATTTTAACAATTTGGCAAAATCGATATTTTCGAATTCGTTTTCAAGCAGCACCAGAAAAACAGCCAGGTGCCAGGAATGTTCCGCATCACTTTCAGCCCGTCCGATCTGCGTCGTCTGACAGGTTCTTTCACATGTCTTAAACTTTTCAATTTCCTTAAGGAAATCAATAGTGGATTCAATGTCCATTAAATTACTTCAACTCCTGTTTTTACGTTAAAAGGGCAAGCACCCGGGCCGGACTGCCCGTGCCTTTGGTGACAGGCAATCCCCCGATCACAAGGGTCGCCCCTGTAGCCGGCAGCCGGTCAAGGCCTGTCAGACATTCAAGGACCATCCCGTCCGCCACATAGATGGCACTGCTTGCCTTGAACTCTTCGTCATTGCCCGGGTCTGCTCCGTGGGTATCGGTTCCAAGGCCCGCGATTCCGCGCCCCCGGATCATATGGTTTACCGCATCCCGGCCAAAGCCCGGCCAGTGCATGGCATTGGCATTGTCGTCATCCATGCCGAAAAAGGCCCTGGAATCGTGCCACTTCTCCTGCCATCCGGTGAAGAGAATAACCACGCAGCCCATTGGAATTCTGCCGTTCTCCCTTTCCCAGGCCGTCACCGCCCTGACCGTGAGACAATAATCCCTGTCACGGCAGGCCATGGCACGGATGTCGATCACCACGGCCGGCACCACCAGCTCCTCTGGCGTGAACATGTCGGCGCTTCTGCCGCCTTTGATAAAGGTGTTGGGTGTTCCCCAGTGGGTTCCGCTGTGCTCCCCCACAGCCATGCGGTGGGTAAGGTAGCCATCTTTCCCGTAGGAGGCCTGGGAGACAAGCTTATATTCAGGGTCCCCCGGCCAGATGGGCATGTTTTCATCCAAGGGATGGGTAAGATCCACCACCCGCACCCCGGCCTTACTCATCCCCCGGCTCCCATACGGAAAAAGCCAGTTTCAGCCCGCAGGTTGCGGCAAGAACCTGGATCAAAAAGCCTGCCTGCAATCCCCACACGGCCCCTAAGCCGGATTTAAATCCTTTGGAAACCGTGTGGGTCACCACAAAAATCACCGCAGGGCCGGGTATCAGGCATACAACAATGCTTGTAAGAACAAACGCTATCAACATCTCCTGTTGAGGAATCATAATATCATCCTTCTGACGTTTTGAATGCTAGCAAAAGACGAAGTTTTACAGACCACGAAGATGAGTCATGGACAGAGTGAAACAAGGTTCACTCAAGTTCCATGGCTATTATCTCTTTAACATGGAGCAGAAGATAAAATACCGGCGTCTTCATTTAAAAGAAGCCCCATTTCATGCCATTTAAAGCCCCCATGTTCAGAATTGGATTCTGCCATGTAAGAGAAACCGAATCTTCCATAATATTTAATCAGGTCATCTTTGCAGATCAGCAGTATTTTGCTTTTTTTAAGATCTTTTGACAACTCAATATACTTTTTCAGGAGCGGTACTGAAATCCCTTTTTTTTGAAAATCCGGATGAATGGCTAACGAGAATATTACGATGTTTGCTCCGGAACTGTCATGGCCGACCATATCTTTAAACGCTTCATCTGTAATGTCTTCTTTGCAGGTAGATCCGCCATTGATGAAACCTGCGACCCTGCCGTTCAGCTCGGCCACCAGGAAGCCTTCAGGAAAAACATCTATCCTTTTTCCAATCTTCTCTCTGGTTGCACCATCCGTGGTATAACATGCCGCTTCAATCAAAAAGCACTCATTTAGATCTTCTCTTTCAACCTGGCGAATCAACACGTCATCTGCTGTCATTATTTATCCTTTTTTTATCGACTCTCTTTTGGTTCCCCCCCAGGCCCGGGGGGGCGACTGACACATCTATTGCGTTCCACTTAACTATTTTAGTATTCCAATCTTCTAAGGAAGTCAAGGTTCTGCCCTGACAATCACCGGCAATGGAGAGCCTCTATTTTTTTATCTATAGCGGTTTCAACCGGAAGAGGGCCGGTTTCTGGTGATTTGGGCCATCCGTCATCTTATTGTTGTGACTCTTGGCCATAGGGTGTATGGTAACCGACATTGCCGGGGAATTCCCCTGGCAGAATCAACCACAAGCTGTAGGCTCTGATATCTTCTGCATTTCGCCGTAGACCTCTCTCTGCCATGCATAGAGGTTAAGGAGACGCGGTAACGATGGACAGGACGAATGCAGAAGATGCCCTAAAAAATCTATTTCTACAAATTACCAACGCCCATTTAAAGCCGGATTTTTCCCAGGAAGGGATAAAAGAGGCCGTGCTGGAAATCATGGACCTGGCCGCGGGCATCGTGGAAAGCGTTCATCACACAGACGCAGAAGATCAGGTAGAGTGCAAAGCCGGGTGCAGCTATTGCTGTTATAACCAGATAAAACTGACGCCTGCCGAGGCGTTGCTTGTTTTTTCCTGGATCGACACCGGGTTCACGGACCAGGACCAGGCCCTTTTGCGGGAGCGGATTCAAAACAACCGGCTGCTGACCGAAGGAAAATCCCTTAAGAACCGGGTTCAGGTAAAGGAGAGTTCCCCGTGCATTTTTCTTCAGCAGGGGAAATGCAGCATCTATCCGGTGCGGCCGCTCATCTGCAGGTCTTGGACCTCTTACAGCCACAAGGCTTGCATGGATGCCTTCCAGTCAGGAAATCCCAACGCTGAAATTGAAACCTCAAGCTCCAGCAATTTTGTCTATTATCTTGCCCGGGAGACGGTACGTAAGGTATGCCGCTACCATGGGGTCGATTCAGAGCCCCTGGAATTACCAAGGGCCATGGACTACTGCCTTGCCAATAATGATCCCTTTACCCGGTGGCTCCAGGGAGAACACCTGTTTGACAGGCTGCCGGAATGCCGGGACCTGGAAGATACGGAATCTACATTTATGGATATCCAGGTGCCATCGTTCCTCGATCGGTTTTCCCTGTCCTACCAAAGGGACGGTTCATGCATCGAGTATTTTCTCTACAGCAGGGAAAAGGAGAGGGAGATCTCCACAGAACTGGTTTTATCCTATGATGCCTATTCAAAATCCCTTAATGTATCAAAGTTCTATCCCGAGCTGTACAGGGAGACCATCCACAAGTACATGTCGGCCGCCTGCCTGTTTCTCATGATCAATCATGCCGCATCTGTTTTCGGGATCCATCGCGACAGCTTTATTTTCCTTGAAACCCGAAACCAGATATTTGAGGATTTTTACTCCCGGCTGAAGGACTTCGATTTCCTCATTCACCACGAACGGACGGGGACCAATTGTAACGTACGGGGGATCTATCATGTGCTTCCCGTTGAAACCTCCATGATAACACCGGCTGAGCAGATACCTGAGATGGCAGCAGTTTAGAAGAGCCAATCCCTTATCATCGCTTTTAAATCGGTTTCAAAATCCTTTCTGGACCCCTGGGTTTTATTTTTACCCAATTCAAGGATATAGATATAATCGGCAATTTCCATGGCCTGGCGGATGTTCTGGTCCACCAGTAAAATGGTTTTCTGCTCTGCCATGTTCAGCTGTTTCAACTTGGAATATATCTCTTTGGCTACCACCGGCGCAAGACCGGCCGTGGGTTCATCCACCAGAAGAAGGTCGGGATCCACCATAAGGGCCCTTCCGATCTCCACCATTCTCTGCTCCCCGCCGCTCAGGGAACCCGCATGGGTTTTCCTTTTAGAGAAAAGGTTGGGAAACCGTTCATAATTTGCTTTTATGCGCCCTTTAATCCGGTTCTTATCATTTCTGAATATCCAGGCCCCCATTTCCCAATTTTCCTCCACGGTAAGGTAGGGAAAGATATTTCTGCGCTGGGGAATATAGGAAATTCCTTTTTTTGCTATGGTGTATGGATTTGTGCCGGTTATATCCTCATCCTTATAAATAACGCTTCCGGACCTAGGTTTTAAAAAACCGTAGACGGCTTTAAAAAGCGTTGATTTACCAACCCCGTTCGCGCCGATGACGATGGTGATCCGGCCCTTTTCAGCACAGACGCAAACCCCCTGTAAAATATTTATATCCTCATAGTAACCGGCAAAAAGATCATTTACTTCAAGAGACATGCTTAATTTCCCAGATAGGCTTCGATTACTTCCTCATTCTTCCTGATCTCTTCCGGAGTGCCATGGGCGATTTTTTCCCCGGAACTCAACACCATGAGCCGCTGGCTGAGGCTGAATATGGAATGCATATCATGGCTGATCAGAATAAAGGTCTTGCCCCTGTCATGGAGTTTCCGGATATGATCATGGAGATCCGCTTTCAGTTCGGGATGCACCCCTGCAAAGGGTTCATCCAGCAGGATGAGATCGGGATCCAGCATCAACACCCGTCCCAATTCCAGCAACTTATGCTGGCCCCCGGAAAGACTCCGGCCATATTCGTCCTTAAGATGCACAATTTTCAAAAGTGCAAGTATCTCAAGGGCCTTGGGAAGCAGCGCTTCCTGGGTCCCCGATTTAGAGATGGAAAGTGCAGGCACCATCATATTCTCCATAACGCTCATTCTTCTGAAAACTCGGGTGACCTGGAAGGTCCTTCCGATTCCTTTTTGGGCAATTTTATAGGATGATAGCCGGTGAATGGGCATATCCCGAAAAATAATATCGCCGTTGTCAGGCTTATGGATGCCATTGATTAAATTGATCAGGGTTGTCTTGCCTGAGCCATTCGGTCCAATCACTCCCAGGAGTTCATTCTCCGCCACTCTGAACGAGACATTTTCCAGAGCCGTCAAGCCGCCAAAACGCTTTGTCACCCTACTCACTTTCAGCATGTGTTTTTTCATTCTTTTTAGTCAATCTCTTATAGATGGGATAGATCAGCCCGTTTTGAGAAAACCGTAAGGTGATCACAAGGAGCAGTCCAAAGAACACCCAGCGCAACTCCTCATAGTCCCGCAGGTATTCTGCCGCAAGCTGGAGGATAAACGCTCCTGCCACAGCCCCTGCCAGACTCTCTATGCCGCCGATCACAACCATTGCGATAATAAGCCCCATCTGGGGCAGCTGTATGATATTCGGGGTGAGTATGCGGACATAATGGGCGTAAAACCCGCCGGCAAGACCGGCAAAAAAGCTGGTAATGACAAAAGCTAAAATCTTATATTTGACCACATTCACACCAAGGGTTGCGGCCGCATCTTCATCCTCGCGCACGGCCCTGAAAAACAGACCCAACCGGGAAGTCACAATTTTATGCATCACCACAAGGGACAGGATCAGGATCCCAAGGATGGTGTAGTAATATAGGATCCTCGATTCCCGGGCAAAAAGCGGCGGCACGTTCAGACCGAAATTACCGCCGGTATAGCGGTATTCGGCATTGAGCACGATTCTGAAAATTTCAGAATAGGCGATGGTGAAAAGGGCAAGATAGGGCCCCTGCAATCTCAGGCAGAGAAAACCGATAACGAGCCCCACCCCGGCAGCAGCAAAACTTCCGATGATGATGCTGTAAACCGGAGAGATACCGGTATTCAGTACAAGTAATGCGGAGGTGTAGGCGCCCACGGCAGCAAGGGCTGCATGGGCAAACGAAAACTGTCCCGCATAGCCGGCAAGCAGGCACCAGCTGGAAGCCAGCAGCGCATAGTAATACGCAATAATAATGATATGAAGCCAGTAACCGTCCATGGCAAACGGCAGGAGCGCTGCTGCTGAAAGCAACCCCATAAGTATCAGGCGGTTTAAATTCTTCACGGTCGATTCATTTCATCCTCACATGTTTTTCACCAAACAGACCGGTTGGTTTCAGGAGCAGCACAACCACCAGGAACAAAAGCCCGATGGCATTTTTATAGGCAAGTCCCCGGGTCAGATCCGGAAACAGGACAGACCCCAGGCTCTCCGCCTCCCCCAGGATAAGACTTGCAATGATGCACCCTTTGATGGACCCCATGCCCCCCAGCACAATGATAACAAAGGATTTTATCACCGGCATGGCCCCCATGGTCGGAAATATCAGGAAGATCGGCCCGATCAGGGCACCGCCTGCCGCCGCGAGAGCAGAGCCAGCTCCAAAGGCCAGCAGGTTCATCTTAAACGGATTTATACCGGCAATGGCCGCAGCCTCCCTGTCCTGGCTGACGGCCCGAAGCCCCTTTCCAATAAACGTCCTGCCGATAATTATCAGGGTTGCAACCATGAAAACAATCGCCAGGGCAGACACAACGAGCCGGTCATTACTGATGCTGAGGGAACAGAAGGATGTTGTCCCGGACACGAATGAGGGCGACCGCCTTGTCCACGGGCCAAACACAAAAAGGGCAAGGTTTTGCAAAAATATGGACAACCCAAAGGTGATCAGTATGGCGTATTCGTCTTTTCGCTCAACCGCTCCCGTATAAACCGGACGGAGGAACAAAACCTCAATGACTACCCCCAGGAAGAACACAATGATGATTGACGACAACACGGCAAGGACCGGGGGAAAACCGAACATTTTAGCCAGATAATAGGAAAAATAAGCGCCCAGCATGTACAGTTCGCCATGGGCAAAATTCACGATCTTGAGTACTGAGAAAATCAGGGTCAGGCCCAGGGCCATTAACGCGTAAATAAGACCAATGATCAGGCCGTTCAATGCTTGAAGAATTAAATATTCAGTCATGAATGTCTCCCGGGCCTGTAGCTTTTTCCGTTAAGGTTTTATCAAGCTTCCATGACTGTACTCTTTGGGCCAGAGAAGCAATGCATCCGTGTAAGGTTGATCGACCTGGGTATACTGAATGACAAAGGAGGGCGTCCCAGGCCACTGGTGATACATGTACTTAGGTTCCCGGTCCAGAGAAAAGCGGATAACGCCCCGGAGACCGGTAAATCGGGTCTTTTCCAACGCAGTGACCATGGCATCAGGGTCGGTGGACCCGGCTCTCTTGATGGCATCTGCCACCAGACACACCGCCTCGTAAGCTTCCATGGCTGCAAATGTGGGTTCCCTGTTGAATTTCTTCTTAAAGCGTTTGATAAAGGGTTCGGTCTTTTCGGTAAATTTTATCCCGGGATAATACCCTGTCTTTGTCAGGATGTACTTACCGCTCTGGCCGGTGATTTCCCAGAATTCCTTATGCAGGGCATCTGTGCCGACAGCAAACATGGCTGTTTCCTTTGTCGGGGCCAATCCGATTTCATGGGCCTGCTTGACCATGAGCAGTTCTCCTGCTCCGGTAAAAATCCCAAAGAGCAGGTCCGGCCGTGGTTTGCTCATCTTGAATCGCAGAAGCTGGGGAGTAAAATCCTGGATCGTTCTTTCGGCGGTAATGGATGTGATTTTAATGCCGGCGGTTTTCAACTGCTCCCGGATTACCCTTTCAACCCCGATGCCATAGTCGGAATTTTCCGTGATCATCACAACCGTTTTAAAACCGGCAGCTTTGATCCAATCTGCGATTTTACTGTAAAAAAGGGAGTTGGCAGGGGCGATCCTGAACACATACTTGTATTGTTTAGCGGTGATCACATCGGCCCAGGCTTCGGCAATGATCAAGGGCACCTTCAGCCTGTTGGCCACTTCGATCTCGGCTTTGGCAACCGAACTGTGAAACTCCCCCACCACGGCAACAGCTTTGTGTTTTTCCACCAGCCGTTCCATGGCCGCCGTGCCTTTTTCCGGCAGCCCCTGGGTATCTTCAAATACCAGAGCCACCTTTTTTCCGAGAACACCGCCTGCCCCATTGATCTCGTCTATTGCCTGCTCCATGGCCATTTTCATCTCCTTTCCGCTCTCAAATGATCCGGGCGCGGAAAGGGGACCGACCCCTCCGATTTTTATGATCCCTTTGGCGTTGACGGGTAAGGTTAAACCCAATGCCATGAGACAGCAGACCAACAATGAAAAACACTTTTTCATACTTTCCTCCTTATTTCACCCACAATGCTTTAAATCGTCCCTCCCCCCTTGCGCAATGAAAAGGTGTCCACCATGGGATATGATTGTACAGTTTAATTGTCAGTGAAAAACAGATTGGCCAGGCAGGTTATGGAAAAGTCTTTTTTAAATTACAGACCCAGACAGGAATAATTCTTGTTGAGAAGGTCCTTCGGAACGAAATCATCTTTTTTCTTTTATTTATAGTGTATTAGAATATTATACTTATTATTTCCTGTCAATATATCCGGTGCTGTTTTCTCAGGTCACATTCCCCGGAAAAGTCCGTTGATGATCTTTTCGATAAGGTAGAGTGTGCCCTGGGCACCCATGAAGCTCTTTTCAACCACATGAATATGACTTGCGGCGGGAAGGGAGATATCGATGCCGGAAAAGGGATAGCCCGCCAGCCGCTGGCGTGAGATATCGGCCTCACTGCCAATAACAATATCGGGAGTTGCCCCGGCCATATCGGCATTCAAGGCATCTGCGCAGTCGATCCTGTGCAGAAAAGCGTTTAACCCATCAACAAAACAATCCACGGTTTCGGCAAGTTTTACTGCAACGGGCACCATGCCAAGATAATTGTAGAGCCAGGTCACCAGGGGAAGAGCAATGGAAGAGTCCGCAGATACGGCAAAGGTCGCCCCCTTGGGCAGGCCGGTCAGGGAGTTGAACCGGTTGAGGACTTCATGGCTGCGCTTTCGTGCGCTCCTGATGATGGCCATTGCAGGACCAGGATCAAGATCAAGGCTATGGCAAACGTCCCTGATCCAGGCTTCGGTGGCCTCAAACCCGATTGGCGCACCCACCGGGGGCATCAGGGTGGGAAGCTGGAACCGATCATTTAGAAAGGGGGCCAGTTGATCTGCATACTCCTGGTGTATCACGAGATTACACTCGGCCGTTGCAAGTTTCCCTAACCGGGCGATTGTGGTTCCGGCACAGAGCACGGTGTTGACCTCAATGCCGCAGGCGTTCAGGAGGGTTGTCAGCTCATTGACGTTGCCCTGCCAGTGATGGTGGAAGATGGAGAGGCCCATCAGGTTGACCCGGTGTTTTTGGGTGGTGCCAGGCCTTGGATCGACCTTCTTGATAACTTGAATGACACCGTCCTGGAACCCTGCTGCAAAGGAGTCTGAAAACCCCGTGTTTTCGATGGCAATGCAGGGCACCGGCAAACAGGCGTTCTTGATGAACCGTTCCAGATCGTCGCCGATCAGGGCCGCCCCCGGTGAGTTGACAATGGCGATGAGAGAATGGCCTTTTTCTGCGACCACGGGAAGGATCTTTTCAAGCTTTTGGGTGGCGCCGAACACATAGTCATAGTCGTCCAGGTAGGTGGCCGGCACCCGTGGCTGTCCAAAATAGAACTCTTCGGAGTAGTAAAGGGGATCGAGATACTCAGCCCGGGGCAGGAGAATCTCCGAGATCGAGCCGTGATAGAACTTGCATCCGGTGGGGCCGTTAAGGAGTACTGCGGCATCGCTGATGCCCTCCACCGCCATGATGGCACCGGTAAAACTATCCGGGGCTATGGTCTGGCAATCAAATTCCATCATTCTTCCACCCTTCGTTTACCGGTGATTTCACAAGGCTTGCCCAGCGCCGTGCAAAGGCGATCCCGCCGTAAAACCCCACATCCGGGCACATGGGAATGGTGTCCACATGGACGGGAAAGGGAAGGGACTTGGGCGTATAGTTTCCAACCAGGATATCCGGCCTCAACCGGTTGAGATCCTCGTCCCGCTGCCGGGGAGGATAATCTGTCTCCACCTCGAACCTGCCGGAATAGCGGGTGGTGAACCTGTTGTCCTGGGAATAGTTCAGGATGCACACCTTGGAGACGACCATGCCGAGGTCAAATGCGGCCTCAAGGATCCAGTCCACATTGTGAACATAGGTGATGATCATGAGCCGCTTATTTTTGAGGGCGTTGCGATAGTTTGCGATCAGGGTCTCATACCGTGCCTGAAAGGTGTCGATGATGGCTTCGCCTTTTTCCTCCTTGCTGAAAAAGGCTGCGATCTCCCGTATCCAGAGCTTGCTGTCGGTGAATCCCACGGGAAACGGGAGGCTTGCCGTGGGGCTGCCAAAGCGCTCCTTCAGGAAATCGGCCATGATGCGGCCAAAGTAGTCGGTATAGGCGGGCAGGTTCAACCCGGCCCTGAGGAACCCTTTCAGCTCCTTAACCCGGGTGTTCCTCACAAACCTGCAGTTGATCCTGATATCCATCTGCCCGAGGATGTTGGTGATGGTCTTAAAATTGGCTTCCGCATTATAGGCGATATTTTTCTCGGCAATAACGTTGACCAGATCCGCCTCAGAGCGGACCGTTGGATCCATGAGTGCTGCGGCCCCCTCCATGCAGGCATTGAGCACCCCCTGCATGTAGTCACCCCTGAGATTACCGTCCGTGGTAATGGGGATGACAGGCAGATCCGGGTTGCGCGCCCGGATCTGCCGGACCGCAGCATCGGGATCATCCCCAATCACGCCTGCGGGACAGGTGGTCAAAAGGAACAGGGCTCTGGGCTTTTTTTCCACCGCAGCTTCAAGGGTCCGGGCAAGGGTGTCGTTGCCGCCGTAGATCACCGTGTTCTCATCCATGTCCGAGGAGATGACGGCCGGGGCCAGCTGGTTTGCCACCAGCATATTCTTCTGGGTACGGAGCCTGAGCCCGGCCGAGAAGATGGCCTGGAAAGCGATGTGGGTGCAGCTCCTGGGACCGTGGGCAACGGTGATGGCATCCACCACCTGGGTGGTCGTGGCAAGGGCGCCGGCAAAGGCGCAGCCGTGGAGGGGTTCCCGGGTCATCATGCTCTTTGACAAAAACACGGGCGTGGCATCGGCTGCAGGATCGGTCACGGTCTCCGCAGGCGCATCAGGCGCGTCCCAGGCAGATGGTTGGATATCGATACCCGGCTCCCTGCCCATGGAGATCGTCTGTTCAAGACAGCCCTCGTCAAGGCAGATGGCAGGATAAAAGCGGGTGTTCTCCATGACGCTCCGGGCAAACCCGTGGAACACCCGGGCCTCAGGGGAATCGGGGAACGCCTCCACAACGGTTTTCTCCATGATTTCGGCCTGGCGGAACCGATCGCTCCTGGGAACGGTCCTGACCACGGGCAAGGCGACCTTTTCGGCAAAGCGCTCAACCTGGGTCCGTTCTTCGGACTCCCCCCGGCTGTTGAGGATCAGCCCTGCCAGGCGATGCTCGTTTGTATCGAAGTTCTTGACGCCCTTGAGGATGTTATTGGCGGCATAGATGGACATGAACTCCTCTGAGGTAACCACATAGACCCGGTCGGCAAACCCCTTTCTCAAGGGAACGGCAAAACCGCCGCACACCACGTCCCCCAGGACATCGTAGATGATCACGTCAAACCGGTCCATGTCAAGCCCCAGGCGCTCAAACAAGGCAAATGTACTCAGGATGCCCCTGCCTGCACACCCGACCCCGGGCTCGGGACCGCCGGCCTCGGCGCACACAATGTTGTTGAACCCCTGGTGAAGCACCCCGCCAAGGCGCTGGAGGGCAACAGGCACCTCTTTCATGTAGTCAAGGGCGGTGGTGATTTTCTTGCCGCCAAGTAAAAGCCTGGTTGAATCGTGCTTGGGATCGCAGCCGATCTGGAGCACCCGTTTCCCTGACAGGGAGAGGGCGGCTGCAAGATTTGCCGAGATGGTTGACTTGCCGATGCCGCCCTTGCCGTAGATTGCAATTTTCATAGATCCCTGTTTACCCTTGAAGCCGCTTCCATTCAGAACCAGGCTCTCTCTTCCATAAAGAGTTATCGACTTACGATCAGGTTATTTGATTATCCCAAACCATGACCGATGTCAAGGGAGCCGGAAGTCCCGGGGATCCGGCCGAAAATTGCCGGTCAAGTACTCCTTTCCAGGGGCAGCCGGATGATAAACTTTGAGCCCGTGCCCGGGGATGACTCCACGCTCATTTCACCACCATGATTTTCCGTGATGATGAAATAGGAGACACTCAGGCCAAGGCCGGTGCCAACCCCCACGGATTTGGTGGTGAAGAATGGCTCAAACACCCGTTTACGGGTCTCCTCCGTCATGCCGGGGCCGTTGTCCTCTATCTCCATACAGACCATTTTCCTCTCTTTTTCAAACCGGGTACGGAGAATAAAGCAGGGGTGCGGTATTTCCGCCGCCTCCATGGCCTGGGCGCCGTTCCTGAGGATATTGAGCAGAACCTGCTGGATCTTGGCCCCTTCGCAGGGCACAGGGGGAAGGTTATTTTCATAGGCCCGCCTGATCTCGATTATCTTAAAGTCGTAATGTTTTTTCAGATCATAATCGGTGGCCGCAAGTTCCAAGGTCTTGTCCATGAGGTCTTCAAGGGCATGGGGATAGACCTGGGCGTCGCCCTTCCTGGCAAAGCTGAGCATGTTATCCACAATAGCCGCCAGCCTGCGGCCCGATTCAATGATGGTCGTAATCATGCGCAGTATGCCCCGGGCCTCCATGAAGTCCTGGATCGCTTCCATTGTGATGCCGGCTGCCTCAGCCGCTTTCAGATTGGCCGGCATACCGGCCCTTTCCCCCAGGCGCCGCGCCATGACATCGGCGGTCTGCATCATGCCGGCCAGGGGATTGTTTATCTCGTGGGCCATACCCGCGGCCAGGCCTCCCACCGAAAGCATCTTTTCAGACTGGACCATCATCTCTTCCATCCTCACCTTGTCCGTGACATCGTCGATACGGATCACAGCGCCTTCCACGCCGTTGGCGATCAAAGGATAGAAGGTCAGATCCTCGTAACAGGTGCCTTTTTCCGTTAACCGTGGCTTTTTCTGTTCCTGTTTTGTTTCCCGCACCCGGATACTTTCGGCTATTTTTTCCATCTCCGAAGCCATCTGGGGAAACACATCATAAAGATTTTTTCCCTGGGCTGCCGTGGCTTTGATCCCTGTGGTTTGTTCCGCTGTCTTGTTCCACTGGGTCACTTTACCGTCTGCGTCCACCCCCACCAGCACAGAGGGCATGGAATCGATGATGTTGGACAAGTAGTTGCGCAAAAGGTGAAGTTCCTCTTCCCCATGCTTGCGCGCCGTGATGTCATGGCCAAACCCGATAATTTCCTGGAGATCACGGTTATCGTTTCTCTTGTTAAGGGTGGTCCAGACAATGACTTTATGTTCACCGTTCTTGCAGGCCAGCCTCATCTCATAATCGGCAACTTCCTTTCCGGTAAACGCTTTGAACAGCTGTTCAGCATGTTCATGCTCTGCATCACCGCAGAACAGTTTCCACCAGCGTTTCCCAATCAGCTCCTCTTTGCAATACCCCGTTGCCGCTTCCCCTGCAGGATTAATAAAAGTGATGATGCCGTCCGGATTCAACCCGCAAATAAGATAAGGAGCCCCATTGATAATACCCAGGGAAAAATCCCGCTGGGCTTTTAACGCCTTCCTGGATCTGCTGACAGACGCGATCATTTTATTCATCGTTGCGCTGAGTACTTTGATTTCAGATGTACCGGTTTCTGGGATGGTATCGATGGGGATACCATCCTTACCTGTTTTACCTATGGAAAGAACAAGCATATTCAGCGATTTTGTAATACTTCTGGAAACAAGAAGTGAGACAATCATGGTTATCACAAGAACAGAACCTGCGAAAAGAATAATTGCATCAATAAATTTTGATATTTTCTGTTCAAATTCTTCTTTGTAAACAGTGCTGCCGATATACCAGCCCAGGGGTTCATAATAGGTCACATACGCCTTCTTATGGAATCGATATTCCCCTTTATGACCGGGCTTATCCCACAGATACTCTAGGAAAGGGTCGGAACGTAAGACGGTCTCTTTCATTTCGTCTAAAAGAAAATTGCCTGTGATGGGATTGACCAGCTGAGTCCCATCCACACCCGCACGGTTGGGATGGGCAAGCACCTGATTCTCTTCATTGAAAATAATAAAATAGCCATCTTCGCCAATTCTCTGTTTGAGAATTATTTTATTCAAATCCTCAATCACGGCATCGAGTCGATCCTGGACATCTTTTTCAATGTCATCGATATAGACCCCGGTCCCAACGATCCAATTCCAGGGCTTTAAAAGTTTCACATAGGAACTTTTGGGTTGTTGTTCCGTAAGTCCTCCGGGAATGGGTTTGGGCCAAAGATAGTCAACATACCCCTCCCCTTTTTCAAGGCAGACATCCACAAATGCCTTGAACAGATTTTCATTTCTGCCAAACGCACAGTCGAACTCCGGGTCGTCAAGGATTTTTCCTTCCAGTTCCGGAATGGTAGGATGCATGATCATCCTGGGATAGGGACGAACCGTATCATTTATCCAGAAATATCCGATACCGTCATCATACCGCAGCTGCCTGAGATCATAAATGGCGTGTCGTTTTGCGATATCTTCACTGATTTGTCCATCTTTGAACTCCTGGTAGGCGCTGTTGATCATTGCGAATGCGATGGTTGTATTGTTTTTCAGTTCGATCTTCCTGCGGGAAAGCATGACCGATTTATGGTAGAGGATGCTCTTATGCTGTAGTTCCACATAATTTCTTGTGGCTTCCACTGAGTTAAGGGCATTTGCTTCAATGGCATCTGACAATTCGTCTTTTGCCCTTTGCTCAAAGAAAAAGATGGTTATTCCAAGGGAGAGCATAACAATTCCTGTAATAGAAAGTATTATCCGTGATTTTAATGAATTAAATATCATTTTTGCCCCTTCCCAAGACGGGAGGACGATAAATTCAGCAGGCTGGGTCTATTTCAACAACCAAACCGCACAGGTTGAAACAGTTGGGGAAATTTAAAAATCAATCCTATTGGAAGACACAGTTCCATTAGAATAGCACGCCACTTATACCATTTCAAGCGAAGGATTCAATCCGGATCAGGACGCAACCTGAACCATGGAAAAGCGCTTTCCGGTTGATATCGCCGAATAAAACTGATACCCTCCCCCATTTTTAATCTGGCGGTCTCAGCACCCCGCCTTAACAAAACTGGAGGTCACCCATGAACGAACTGCTATGGCTTGCCATGCTTGCCGTCAATTTTGGTTTCATTCTCATCATTTACAGACTCTTTGGAAAGACTGGCCTTTATGCCTGGGTGCCCATTGCCGCCATTGTGGCCAACATCCAGGTGGTAAAACTGGTGGCGCTTGTCGGCATGACGGCAACCCTTGGCAACATTGTCTATGCCTCCTCCTTCCTTGTTACCGATATACTGTCGGAAATTTATGGAAAAAACGCGGCAAAAAAGGCGGTTCACATCGGTCTTTTCTCTTTGGTGGCCATGACGGTTCTCATGAATATGGCCCTCTATTTTGTCCCGGCACCGGATGATTTCGCCCAGGAGAGCCTGAAAAACATCTTTGCGTTCATGCCCCGGGTGGCCGGCGCAAGCCTGTTTGCCTATTTCATCTCCCAGTCCCACGATGTGTGGGCCTATGACTTCTGGAAGAAACGATTTCCTTCAACAAAGTTTCTCTGGCTGCGAAACAATGCAAGCACCATGGTCAGCCAGCTGATCGATTCCAGCGTGTTCACGCTTCTGGCGTTCTGGGGCGTGTTTCCGGCAACGGCACTGATTGAGATCTTCTGGACTACCTACCTTCTTAAATGGGTCGTGGGAGCGGCAGACACCCCGTTTATCTACCTTGCAAAGCACTGGTTCACCCAGCACAAGATCAAAGAGAATTAAAGGATGCCAGAGGGGAGAAAGGTCCCGGACTGAAAGAACTTGTTTCTGTAGGCCCGGGGAGAAAGATCCGTGTGCTGCTTAAACAGCCTGCAGAACGAGCTTGTGTCCTGGTAGCCGACAGCCCAGGTGATCTCGTCAATGCTCTCCTGGGAGGTTTCAAGCAGCCTTTTGGCCGCGTCGATCCTGAGGCGCTGGAGATACTTCAGGGGCATCTCCCCGGTGGCCTTCTTGAACCTGCGCTTGAAGTGACGGGGGCTGATCCCCACCTCCCCGGCAATGGCATCGATGGCGCTGACCGTTCCATGGTTTGCCTCCATCAGCTCCTGGGCTTTCAGCACCTGGGAATCACCGTGGTTCTTCTGGGGCTCGGAGATCATGTAGGGGGCCTGGCTCATGCGGTTAGGGTCCACCAGGAGCGCCTTGGCGCACACCGAGGCAAGCTCCCTTGAGCCAAAGGTCTCAATGAGGTGGAGCGCCAGGTTGTGAACCGCTGTTGCAGCGCCTGTGCAGATAATGCCCTGGTCCTCGGTCATCATCAACCCCGGCTTCAGATTGACCTTTGGATACCGTTTCCGGAACAGGTTGGCAAAATGCCAGTTGGTGGTTGCAAGCTTTCCGTCCAACAGCCCCATTTCAGCCAGGACAAAGGACCCCGTGCACACCGTGCCCACGGGGGTTCCGCAGCTTCGAAGCCGCTCTATCCAGGCGAGCAACTGATCAAGACGGCCGGGCAGGCTCCCCACATGGGGCATATGGGGTGAAATAACGATGAAATCGCTCTGTGTAACATCGCTGATGGCACCGTGGGGCGTTATCCCAATGCCGCCGTAAGCCTCAACAGGTCTGCCGTCCAGGGTGAGGACCTGTGCTTCGAACAGGGGTTCCGGCGCCGCGTCATCAACCGCGCTATTCCATAGGTTGGCGATGGAAAAGGCGTCCATCAGGGTCGAAATACTTGAAAAGAGGCATCCCTCTCCGGTCCACATGCTGATTCTGGCCATGATCTCCCCCCTGTTGAATATGGCATTTCCTGCACAATATTTGTCATTTATGCCACTTTCCTTTTTTTGTTGCAACCCCTATATAAAAGAATCACAAGATCAATCTGACAATCCATTGCCGACAAAGATAAGGAGAAGGCCATGACCGAGCTCTACAAACAACTTGCAGACCATTTGGACAAACTTCCCGCAGGATATCCTGCCACAGACTCCGGTGTGGAGCTCAGGATACTCAAACGCCTCTTCTCCGAGGAGGAGGCAAGGATCACCCTGGGGCTTAACATGATTCCGGAGCCTGCAGCCCCCATTGTAGAACGCCTGGGGACCCAGGAGGATAAGCTGGTTCCCCTCTTGGATGCCATGGCTAAAAAAGGGCTGATCTTCCGGTCGGGCAAGGGCGACACCCCCCACTACATGGCCTCCCAGTTTGTGGTGGGCATCTGGGAGTATCAACTCAACAATCTCACCAAGGAGCTGATCCGGGATGTGAACGAATACATTCCCCAGTTGATGCACAAGAGCTGGTTAAACCATGATACAAAACAGTTGCGGGTCATTCCCATCTCAAAGGAGATCACGGCCGAGATGACCATCATGCCCTACGAGGTTGCCGAAGAGATCATCCGAAGTCAGAGCAAGATCGTGGTCGCCGACTGCATCTGCAGAAAGGAGCACCAGATGATGGGAGAAGGCTGCGACAATCCCCTGGAGGTATGTCTCAGCTTTGGTTCCGGCGCCTTTTATTACGAGGATAACGGGCTTGGGCGATCAATCGACCAGGAAGAGGCCTTAAAGATCCTGGCCATCGGCCAAAAGGCGGGCCTGGTGCTCCAGCCGGGCAATTCCAAGAAACCCGCCAACATCTGCATGTGCTGCGGATGCTGCTGCCAGGTGCTGAAGAACTTGAAGACCCTGGAGAGCCCTGCCCAGGTAGTGCACACAAACTTCTTTGCCAGGGTGGATGAGGACGAATGCATCGGGTGCGACGCCTGTGTGGAGCGCTGCCACATGGACGCCATCACCCTGGAGGAGACCGCCCGGGTGGATCCCAAGCGGTGCATCGGCTGCGGTGTGTGCGTTACAGAATGCCCCACCGATGCCTTGAAATTAGAACAGAAAGCTGCGACAGACCAGTATGACCCCCCGGCAAACCTCTTTGAAACCTACATGAACATGGCCCAGGAGAGGGGAAATATATAGGGAGGAACCGAACCCAGGGGAAAGATCGTGGATAACCACCGGCAACCGCAGGCATCCCATCGCCCATCCCAGGTCTTTCCCTTTCCCCTTCAGCCCCATGATTGAACCAGGCCGGAACCATGCAGGAAAAGCGCCCCAATCGGATGAGATCCCAATGATGATAATTCGACATAATGGTATTGACTCATAACCGCAACCTTGCTATAGTTTTTCATCAAACAAACAAGAGTTCAAGCTCTTATCACCCTTCTTTTTCCTTGGTGAACAATACGCTCTCAACTATTCGCCCCCCACTCCGGGTGACATTCAAAGTTAATTTTTCAAAACGTTTTATCGCAAAAATTAAATTCGTAACAAACAATTAGATTTGGAAGAGTTTACCGTCGTAAACTTTAACCAACTATGTTGTTGTTCCAAAAAGAATTGTTTATTGAAATAATAACTATTATTTGTCAAAAGGAGAAAAAAGATGAAAAAGTTATTTTTTATACTAGCGGCAATGCTATTGGGATTTCAGGCAAGTACGGTTACGGCCGAAGACTACAAAATAGGGGTTCTGGCAAAAAGAGGAGCGATCAAGGCGCTGAAGAAATGGAAGGCAACCGGAGATTACTTAACTTCAAAACTACCTGGAAAAACATTTGAAATCGTCCCCCTTGATTTTGATCAGGTGAACCCCTCCGTTCAAAATAACCAAGTTGATTTTTTCCTTGTAAATTCCTCAATGTTTGTCACCGCAAAGATAAAATACAATGCATCTGCAATCGCGACCATGATTAACAGCAGGCAGGGGAAAGCGTTGAAATCTTTTGGCGGGGTTATTATTACTTCCATTGATAACGAAGAGGTTGACGGTTTGAATGATCTGAAAGGAAAGAGCTTTATGGCAGTCAAAAAAAGCTCATTCGGTGGCTGGCAAATGGCCTATAAGGAACTGCAGAACGCCAACATTGACCCGTATAAAGATTTTTCAAAAGTAGCATTTGCCGGAAAACATGACAATGTTGTCCTGGCTGTTCTGAATACGGTTGTTGACTGCGGAACCGTGCGGACCGATACACTGGAACGAATGGCGGCCGAGGGGCTCATTGACATTGAGGATTTTAAAATCATCAACAAACAGTCACATCCGGGATTTCCCTTTATTTGCAGTACCAGGTTATACCCTGAATGGCCCCTTGCCAAAACTGAAAAGACATCTACGTCTGTAGCAAACGAGGTTACGGAAGCCCTGAAGCAACTAAAAGCATTGGATCTTGCGACAAAAAATGCCAGAATTGTCGGCTGGACCGACCCTCTGGATTACGCTCCGGTTGAGCACTTACAAAGTTCACTGAATGTGGGAGCATTTGCCGCGAACAGCAAATAATTGCGTTCACCAGGCGGAGGATTTACGATGCTATCTAAAATCTTAAGCGGTGGATTGAAACAAACACTGATCGTCACGACAATCGTGTCCCTTGTACTTTGCATCACCCTGTTACTAATCATCATCACCAATGTTCAGAACAATCAGCTCAGACAGCTTAATGAGTCTGTTTATGGAGCCGTAGAAAAGAACAATTCAGAAACAAAAGAAAAATTCATAACACTGGCAAACAAGGTAAGCACTGACTTAAAATTGGATCTAGGGAATTCATCGGACAGGCTGGCCATTGAAATCAGCAAAGAGATCGCAGCTCAAACCGAAGTTCAAGTAAAACACCTGACCACCGACTTTGAAACAAATTTAAAAGAGAGTGCCAATGCATTGGCAGAATTACTGATTCAGGTCGCGCCATCAGCCATTGTGACCAACGATTTTCTGGCTCTGAACAATTATGTTAAATCCGCGACCCAAAGTGCGAATGTTGTATATGCCATTTTTTTAAAACCTAACGGCAAGCCTTTGACACGATATTTCAATAAAGGCAATCCAATCATCCGAAGTTATTTAAAAACAGGGAAAGAGAAGAAAAAAACCGACAGAATTTTAAATGCCTCAAAAAAGGATAAAACGATTTTTTTGGTTGAGAAACCGCTGATCGTGGAAGAGCGAAATTATGGAACCCTGCAGCTTTGTATCAGCAAGGCATACACGAATCAAAAAATCCATCGATTAACCCAGGATTTTACACACCTAAACAAAAGCATCAAACAAAAAACCACATCGGATCTGGGAACTATGGCTAAAGCCGTTACCTCTAAGGTTGAAAAAGGTCTGTTTACGGCCAGATCCATCAGCAGCACTGCTACAGGCAACATCTCCACCAAGGTAAAAACAATAACAAACCAGATAAAGCATAAAACCGGGCAGGTGGTATTGGCATTGGGTTTTTTCACCATCATCATTAACATGGGTATCATGTTCATCGTCATATCCAGGCTTTCCAAGGTGATAAACAATACGATCACAGGGTTAGACAAGGATGCGGATCAGGTTTCAGCTGCATCCGGTGTTGTGCTTTGTTCCAGCCAGTCCTTGGCTGAAGGGGCCTCAAACCAGGCTTCATCCGTTGAAGAAACCGGAGCCTCGCTGGAAGAGATCGCCTCCATTACCAAACAGAATGCCGGCAATGCCGGTCAGGCGAACTTGCTGATGCAAGAGACCAACCATTTGATTTTAAAAGCCAATGCATCCATGGATGAACTGACCACATCCATGGATGAAATTTCAGACGCCAGTAAAGAAACATCGAAGATCATTAAAACCATTGATGAAATAGCGTTTCAGACCAATTTGCTCGCTTTGAACGCATCGGTGGAGGCTGCCCGTGCAGGTGAAGCCGGTGCCGGATTTGCCGTTGTAGCAGATGAGGTCAGAAACCTGGCCATGCGAGCTGCTGGCGCTGCCAGAAATACATCTGACCTCATTGAAACAACCGTAACAAAGATCATGGACGGTTCCCAGTTGGTGACCATGACGAATGACACCTTTTGTAAGGTATCGGAAAGCGCAAAAAAAGTAGGGGAACTTGTGGGTGAAATTGCGGTAACGTCCGAAGAACAGTCCTCCGGTATAGAGCAGATAAACAACGCCGTTGCCGCAGTGGATAAAGTTATCCAGCAAAATGCCGCCAGTGCCGAAGATTCGGCAATTGCATCAAAACGACTGAATAAACAGTCTGTGCAGATAAAAGGGTATATTCGTGATCTTATGGTTATTATGGAAGGTTCAAAGGTTAGGACTCAAAACCGGACAAGAGAATCCGTTCAGCAGGTGGAGGGTTTACAATGCGATCCCAAATTTTAAGCGGTGGATTGAAACAAACACTGATGATAACAACGATAGTGTCTCTTGCACTTTGTATCACCATTTTGTTGATCATCATTACCAACATTCAGAGCAATCAACTTAAACAACTGAATGATCATGTTTATGGATCCATAAAAAAGAACAACTCAGAAACAAATGCAAAATTTACAACACTTGCAACCGGGGTAAGCGACAAACTGAATAAGAGTTCAAATGCATTATCAAACGCTCTGGCCATTGAAATCAGCAAAAAAATTGAATCCCACATCAAGGATGTAAAGACAGACTTGGAAACCGGCTTAAAAGAGAATGCCAATGCATTGTCTAGTTTACTGATTCATGTCGCGCCATCAGCCATTGTGACAAACAATTTTCTGGAGATGAACAATTACGTTAAATCCGCGACCCACAGTGCCAATGTTGTCTATGCCATCTTTTTAAAACCGAACGGCAAACCTTTAACCCGGTATTTTAATAAGAAAAACCCCGTAATCAAAGAATATTTAAAAACAGGGAAAGAACGAAAAAAAGTCAACAGGATTTTAAATGCCTCAAAAAAGGATGGGACGGTTTTTCTGGTTGAAAAATCTGTAATTGTGGAAGGACGCAATTATGGGACCCTGCGGCTTTGTATCAGTAAAGCATCCACAAACCATAAAATCGCACAAATCACGCGAGATCTTAAGACTTTGAACAAGAGCATTGAACAAAAAACAACAACGGATCTGGCAATTATGGCTGGAGCCGTTGCCTCCCAGATTGAAAAAGATCTGTTTATTCTCAGGACCATTAACAGCAAAGCTACGAGCAATATTTCCACCAAGGCAAAAACAATAACCAACCAAATGAAGCGTAAAACCAAGCAGGTGGTATTAGGCTTGGGCGTTTTGACCATTATTATAATCCTCTGCATCATGTTCATCGTCATATCAAGGATTTCCAAGGTGATAAGCAAGAGCATCACAGGGTTAAACAACGATGCGGATCAGGTGTCACTCACATCCGGTGTGGTGCTTGCTTCCAGCCAGTCCCTGGCTGAAGGGGCCACGGACCAGGCTTCATCCATTGAAGAGACCGGCGCCTCGTTGGAAGAGATCGCCTCCATGACCCGACAGAATGCCGACAATGCAGGTCAGGCGGACGTGCTGATGAATGAGACCAACAATGTGATTTTAAAGGCCAATGCTGCCATGGGTGAACTGACCACATCCATGGATGAAATTTCAAACGCCAGTAAGGAAACGTCAAAGATTGTAAGAACCATTGATGAGATTGCCTTTCAGACAAATTTACTCGCCTTGAACGCATCGGTGGAGGCTGCCCGCGCGGGTGAAGCCGGTGCCGGATTTGCGGTTGTGGCAGATGAGGTGAGGAATCTGGCCATGCGGGCCGCTGACGCTGCCAGGAATACGTCAGACCTCATTGAAACAACCGTAACAAAGATCATGGACGGATCCCAGTTGGTGACCATGGCCAATGATACCTTTTCCAAGGTATCGGAAAGTGCAAAAAAAGTAGGGGAAATTGTGGGTGAAATTGCGGTAACTTCCGAAAACCAGTCCTACGGCATCGCCCAGATAAACAAAGCCGTTTCCGAGGTGGATAAAGTTGTCCAGCAGAATGCCGCCAATGCAGAAGAATCAGCATTGGCATCGGAAGAGCTGAATCAACAGTCTGCGCAGATGAAAGGGTATATTCGTGATCTTATGGTTATCCTGGAAGGCTCAAAGGCCAGGATTGAAAATCAGGGGGAAGGATCGGTTTGTGAAGCAGAAGAAGAGGCATGTCCAAATCGCTATCCCATCAGCTCTGTTTAGTGTTTTTTATAACGGAGGAGGCGTTGCGCCTCCCCCGTCATGAGATTACAGGTTCTTTCGTTTCAAGGCAATGGATATGCATACCGCTGCCCCGCCCCAGGTGATACCCAGGCCGAACAGCATCATGATAACGGCTGATGTTTCCATGTTTATTCTCCTCTCCTTAGCGGTTTGATTCAACAGAGCTGCTTTCTGCGCCCTTTCCCCTTAACGTGGTTGTCTGGAGAATAAATCCGATCACGACAACCATCACCACAACAAACCACCCAAAGTAGAAGAGCGCATCGGCAGGATAGCCTCCATAGCGCACACGGATGTCTGCAATAAGTTTGGCAACGCTGATATAGCCCAGAACCAGGGGGGTTACGAACTTCAGGCAGAAGACCCACCAATTGCCCACGGCAAAATCCGAGGTGCGGTTGATGTGCTTCTGGAAGGTTTCGAGCTTGCAGAACCATGCCAGCATGATGATCTCCACAAGACCTGCGGTAAGGACACCAAAGTTGTTGATAAAATGATCAACAATATCGAGGATATAGAGACCGCTGTTGGTGGCAAAGATTGTTCCTGTGAACAGGCCGATGAGACAATAGATGCTCACGGCCTTTTTCCGGTTCAGGTCAAACTTGCCCATGAGGGAGGAAACACAGGTCTCGCAGATGGAGATGTGGGAACTCAGGCCGGCAAAGATCAGGGCCGTGAAGAAGAGCGTTCCGAAGAACACGGGGCTTGGCAGATAATTGATGGCCTTGGGAATGGTCACAAAGGCAAGCCCAACACCGGATTGGACAACCTTGTCCACGCCCACGCCCTGGTTCAACGCCATGTTGCCGAGAACTGAAAAGACCAGGATTCCCGAGATGATGCTGAACCCGCAGTTGGCAAAGGCTGTGATAAAAGCGTTGTTATTGATGTCCGACTCTTTGGGAAGATAACTCGAATAGGTGAGCATGATGGCAAAACCGATGCTCAGGGAGTAGAAGAGCTGGCCATAGGCCGCAACCCAGACGTCGATATTGAGAAGGGCCGTGAAATCAGGCTTGAACATCCAGTTGAGTCCCTCGAGGGAACCGGGCAGGGTAACGGCCCTGGCCGTGATGATGAGAACCATGACGAACAAGATGGGCATGAAGATCTTGCTGGCGGTCTCGATCCCCTTTTTTACGCCCTTAAAGAGCACAAACCAGCAGATACCCCAGGCCGCAACAACAGAGGCAAATATGGGCCACCGGATACCGCCCACATTCAGGGGGCCGTCCGAAAGTGCCAGAAACTCCTTAAAAAAGAAATCCCCGGTATCCGCACCCCATCCCTGGTTAAAGGCAAGAAAGAGATAGGAGATGGACCAGCCGACAACGGCAACATAGTAGATGGAGATGACAAAACAGACCAGCACCTGCCACCAGCCGACCCACTCCCACCGCTTGGACAGTTTTGCAAAGATCTGGGGCGCCGAGCCCCGGTATTTGTGACCTGCGCCAAACTCAAGGATCAAAAATGGAATACCAGCGGTAAGCATTGCAAAAATGTAGGGCACAAAAAAGGCACCGCCTCCGTTTTCATAGGCCACATAGGGAAAACGCCAGATGTTGCCAAGCCCGATGGCAGATCCGATGGCGGCCAGCACAAAACCGGCCCGAGTTCCCCATTGTTCTCGTTGTTGCATTTAAACCTCCTGTTAGAAAAAAGATAAACAAAACAAAAGGCTATACCGGATTTCTGACCGGGTGTCAAAAAATAAATGCAATTTTTTTTAACGATTTAAGGTAATTGTCCTGGGGAAGGAGATTTCTGGGGTCCACTGGATTCCTTGACGGGCGAAAGCAAATGGGTGTCATACAGTTTCCAAACAGTGTTCAGCTGCTCCCGGGTATACATCTTTTCAAGCTGGGACCGAAACTGCTTATCCGACCTCAAAAACCCAAGTGCCTTGTTGACATCCTTGATCACCGATCTTCCCCAGGGGGTTTTAGGACAGACAAAATAGACGTAATAAAAGGGATTGACCTCCTGGATGGGGATGTTAACAAGCTCCCCCTTTTGCCCCGGGAAATAGAGATCCATGATGTGGTTGACCGTGAACGGGTACTCGATGATGAAATCACCCCGGTTGTGGAGCAGCTTCATAATGTTGCTCTTCTCATTCACAACACTTATCTCCGTATTTGAGGACGTCTTGTAACGGGAGATAATTCCATCGATATCAACGCCGTAGGAGCGTTTCATGATAAACATCCCCTTGAGTTTTCCACCCTTCAAAAGCGCCGCAAGGGATAGGGATTCGGGATTGCCAAGCAGGGCTGCCCTGCTCCGCTTCATGATGATCTGGTTTGGAATAATGATGGTTGCCGGGATGGAAAAGACCACCGCTCGTTCCCGCTCCTCGTTCTTCAGAACCATGCAGTTGCAGAGGTGATCCCCTTTTTTAACCGCATGCCAGAACCTGCTCCAGGTCATGTAGGCTAAGGTGTGATCGTAATTTGAAAGCTGTTTCTGCAACAGCCGGAGCTGGCCGCCCCACTGGCCGCCCGTAATAGTCTGTCTGGACTCGTCCAGCTCCATCACCGGCGGCCAATGGGTGATCATCCATTGGATCCTCTCCTTTGCACGAGTGTCGGTCACTGGAAAAGCAAGCACCAGTGCTGCAACAATGGAGATCGCAATCAGACAAATCTTCGTCACCGGACCCTCCTTTTTTTAAGGAATACCTTCAGAATGATTCACAGTATGACAAGCAATATTTTTCGTCAACCCATGGCCAGGCAATTTTCCCGGTACCACCAGAAGTACAACCGGAGAGGGAGGACCGGTGGACTCAGCACCAGAGGCGAAAAAGGGATGCCACGGCTGCACCGGTAACCATGGCAAGAAGTGAATTGCCAGTCGCCGCCATGACTGCGGCAGCCATGGCCATGGCCAATCGAAAGATCCAATCCCCGGACACGACTACCGGAACCAGGAGCGCCACAATGACCGATCCTGACAGGGAGTGGCAGAATTTCTCCAACCAAAGGCTCCTGCCCGCCCTGGCCATGATGAAAACCCCGGATATCCGGGTGCCATAGGTGACGATCGTCATGGCTGCAAGCGCAGCCATGGGTGAACCATCAAGGTTTACCATGGAGCACCCCCGCGATTCCCCCGGCCAGGGCGCCGGCAATGATGTGCCAGTTGCCTTCGACCATGGAGGAGGTTGCCAGGGAAACCATGGCCGCCGTCACCCACGGAAGGAAGATCCCCTTTTGTTTCCCCATCCCCACAAGCACGGTGATGAAAAAGACCGGCATCAAAAGGTCCAGCCCCAACCGTTCCGGTGCCATAACGAAACCGGTGAAACAGGCCCCCAGCCCGGTGCCGGCCACCCAGGCAACCCAGAGCAGCAGGCCGCTGCCCACCAGAATCCCCACGTCCCGTTCCCCGTTTCCATAGGCGTCCATGGACACGGCCCAGTTTGCATCGCTCAAAACCGGGGTGATCATGGCAATCCTGTAACCGGGCAGCCGGCCGATCCAGGGAAAAAGAGATGCCCCCATGATGATGTTCCGGGCGTTCACGGCAAACACCGTGAGGACAAGGGAGATCAGCGGAATCTGGCTTGACCAGAGATCAAGGGCGGCAAACTGGGCCGCTCCTGCAAAGACAAGGGCACTCATCAAAAGAGAGGTCCCGGGATCGATTCCCGCCTCCCCGGCAGACACCCCAAAGGTGATGCCAAAGGGCAAGACGGCAACGGCCACCGGCCAGATCGCCCTTGCGCCCCTGGCAGCGCCCTCCAGGGTGCAGGTCACCTCCTGTTCAAGAACACGGTTCATCCATTCCTCCTTTCAGTTAAGGGTTGAGTTGTACGAACGATCGTGTATAACCGTTATGATGGTTATACATAACAAATACAAACCCTGTCAACCTGAATGGTGGTTATAATGTGCGCTTTACACAGCAAAGTACCGGCGATCAAGGAGATTGCCCTTGTGGGAGGCCGTCTGAGCCTGGATTTTATCAACACGACCAACTGGGTCGACAACAAACCCGTGGATGACCGGTTGACCGGTTATTCCCAGGTGTTGGCCTGGGGATGCCGGGTGGGCCTGATCCATCTTGATAAAGCCCGGATGCCGGCCGATCCGGGAACCCAGGAGCCGGACCCGAGGATGGAGAGGCTGCGTCAATTCCGGCACCAATTGAGACAGCTCTTTGTTTGCGAACAAGGGCCTGCACCTGCAACCCTTGCCCTGTTCAACCAGCGCCTCAGCCAGACCAGTGAGCTTGCCATGAAATCAGCCGGGAACCGGCTCTGTTTCGAATACCAGGACCATGATCTCTCCTGGCTGGAGGCGCCGGTTGCCTATTCCGCAGCTGAACTGTTGATCTCGCCCTTGGAAAAAAGGGTCAAGCAATGTCCGGGAACCCGTTGCGGCTGGCTCTTTCTGGACAACAGCCCCAACAACCGCCGCCGCTGGTGCTCCATGGCCACCTGCGGCAACAAACACAAGGCCCAGCAGTTTTACGGCCGTAAAAAAGCAAAATAAAGAACCTTGAGTTGCCCCGGTCTGTTCAGCCCCCCATCATGCAATGGCTTTGACAAAGGCATTGGCAAACCAGGTGGCGGCAGGGCCGAGGCGCACCCCCTTGCCATTGACCAGATAGATACCCGCGGTAAACATGCTCTTGCCAAACACCACGGGCAGTCTGACCAGACGTCCGGCCTCAAGATCTTCCCGGATCTGGTATTCGGCAAGTGCCCCCCACCCCTCTCCGCCCACGATAAGCTCCCTCACGATCTGGCTGTTTTCAACATGCCAGACCCGGCTGCCAAAGATAAAGGCCTCGGATTCACGTTCACCGCCCCGGCTGACAGGCACCAGCTGGAGATAGGGCGCAAGATCATCCTGGGAGACCCGGGCAAGCCGGGCCAGGGGATGGGTGGCTGCCGCCACGATGATAAACTCGAGATGGCCCAGGTGCCGCCAGTCGCACCGCCCGTCCGGCTGCCCCAAAGGCACCTCGATCCCCAGATCGGCCCGGCCGCTTACCACCATATCACTGATATCCCCCATCACTCCGGTCAGAAGTTCCAGTTCCGTTGCCGGAAACCGGGGGTTGAACTGCCCAAGGAGATCCGCCACCAGGGTCGTGGGCACCAGCTCATCGCAAGCGACCCTCAACCGCGGCTCCACGCCGCCAGCAATGATATTGGCATGATCGGTCAGGGCTTTTAAACGATCTAGGATCTGCCGGGATTCACGGAGCAATGTCTCCCCTTCCGGTGTCAGTATGGGATATTTGCCCCTCCGGTCAAAAAGCGTCACCCCAAAATCGATCTCCAGATTTCCAATGGCCGTGCTGACACGGCTCTGGGCCTTGCCCATGCGGCGGGCCGCTGCCGAAAAAGAACCGGCATCCGCGGCTGTCACAAACGCGTCCAGATATTCCAGGGATATCCCCATGGATTTACCTCCTCTCCCCATATTTCCAAACCAGCGCCGGCAATTGCCGGCGACCTATCCGCTTTCCGGATAGTACCAAACTTTATCCCATCTTAATAATAGAATATAAGAAGAAACAAATGGCACTGCCCCCCAAAGGAGTGCCTCCTTTGGGGGGCAGTGGCCCAGACCAAAACACAACATTACAAAGGAGCTTTTACCATGCGAACCCATAAGGACAGATTACGCCACACCATTCTCTTTGAGTGCCTTCTCCTGGCCATCTGTATCCCGTTTCTTTCCTGGGTCCTGAAACAACCCGCAAGCCACATAGGCGCTTTAAGCGTAATGCTCAGTCTCGCAGCCATGGGCTGGAACTATGTTTACAACCTGCTCTTCGACCATGGATTGAAGCGGCTGGGCAAGCCCCTCTACCCCCGTTCATTGCGATTACGGATCGTCCATGCCGGCCTTTTTGAACTGGGACTGCTCTTTGTCACCATTCCAGGGGTGATGTACTGGATGAACTACGGCCTGCTCCAGGCCCTTGCACTGGATCTCTCCTTTGTGCTGATGGTGCCGGTGTATACGGTCTTTTTCAACGCCTGTTACGACAAAATTTTTCCGGTACCGGCGTTGCAGCCCAATCAAATGTCGATATGTTCCCTTGCACCGGTCACTGCAACGCCGCAAAAAAACCGTGTCCCAGGGACATCCCACGTGATATCATATCCGGAATAAACCTATTTTTTTGAGGAGATCATCGGGTGGCGAACGATTCAAAGCGTCCGTTACCCGGCTGAGATATAAGAAGGCCGCCGCCACAGGAGTATGTCAGGATGAGGATAAAACACCTTATCAACGTGCTGATCGCAACCCTTTGCATATCATTCCCCGCCCCCCTGCGCTCCGCCGAGAAATTGCTCCTTGCGGCATCGGATTGGGCACCATACAGCTCCCCATCAATTGCAAACCAGGGTTTCAACAGCGAAATTGTATTTGCCGCAGCCCTGAGGAGCGGCTACGATCCGGTCCTTCATTTCATGCCATGGGCCCGCTGTATGGTCGAAGTTGCCTACGCAAAAAAAGACCTCCTCATGAATGCGTACTACTCAAAAAAGAGGGAAGAAACCTTTCTCTTCTCAATCCCCTACTACCAGATAGAGCTCTATCTCATGACATTGAAAAACTCCGGTATTTCATATGACGGAACCTCCCAAAGCCTGCATCCCTATCGCATCGGCATCCTGCGCGGCAGCATGTCCTCCCCCGGGATTGACAACGATCCAAAAATAAAAAAGGACTATGCCGCCAGTGAAACATCCAACATCAAAAAGCTCTTCAAGGGAAGGGTGGATGCCGTGGTGGTGGACAGGGATTACGCCCTGTACCAGCTGCGCAACCTTGATCTCGGCAGCAGAGATACGGAGGTCTCCTTCCTGGAGCCGCCCCTGGCCATCCATACGGTTCATCTGGCCGTATCCCGCAAGCATCCCCGGAAAAAGGAGATCCTGAGAAAAATGAACAAAGCCATCTGCACTGTCATCACCGACGCCACCGCAGATGGAATCATGGAAAAATGGGGATTAAAAAAATTGCCGGAGGGCATTGTCGCCCGATGCAGGGACCTGATAAAATCCGGCATGGCGCCCGTTCCCCCAAGTCTGCCACAATAGAACCGTCCCTTATATTCTTTTTGACAGATCCCGCAACCGGTTATATGCTTGCAGACAACAATAGACACGCAAAAGCGGGCAAACAGGAACACACCATGGATGAACTGAGAAAATTTGTCGCCCCGGAATTTATCTTCGGCCCTGGTGCCCTTGCCTCAACCGGCTCCTATGCAAAGCAGTTTGCTGCCGAAAAAGTGATGCTGGTGACGGACGAGGGGGTCTTGAGTGCCGGCTGGGCCCAAAAGGTGGCAGCATCCCTGGAAAAGGAGGGGCTTGCCACGGAGATCTATAGCAATGTTTCTCCCAATCCCAGGGATCACGAGGTGATGGAGGGAGCGGAAACCTTCCTGAAAACCGGGTGCGATCTCATGGTTGCCGTGGGCGGCGGCAGTCCCATCGACTGCGCAAAAGGGATCGGGATCGTCAGCTCCAACGAACAACATATCCTGGAATTTGAAGGAGTTGACCGGGTGCCGGTGCCGGGCCCGCCCCTGATCTGCGTGCCCACCACAGCGGGTTCTTCAGCAGACATCTCCCAATTTTCCATCATCTGCGACTCCAGACGAAGGGTCAAGGTTGCCATCATCAGCAAATCCCTGGTACCGGACCTCTCCCTCATCGATCCTGGGACCACCACGACCCTGCCCCCAAAGCTGACAGCCGAAACCGGTATGGACGCCCTGGTCCACGCAATTGAAGCCTATGTCTCCAATGCAAGTTCTCCCATCACCGACATCAATGGGATCAAGGCGGTCTCCCTGATCCGGAACCACCTGGAACCTGCCCTGAACCACCCCCTGGAGATGGATCACCGCTCCGCCATGATGCTGGCAAGCCTCCTTGCCGGACTCGCCTTTTCAAACGCAAGCCTCGGTCTTGTCCATGCCATGGCCCACAGCCTTGGGGGACGGTACGACCTCTCCCACGGAGAGAGCAACGCCATCCTGCTTGAGCCGGTGGTGGACTTTAATTTCGATCACGCCCGGGGAAAATACAGCGACCTGGCCCTGGCCATGGGCCTTGAACCGTTCCAGGATCCCAAAGAGACCCGTCAGAGGCTTGTAGAGACCCTGGCCGGTTTCAGAGAACGGGTGGGCATCACGACCCGGCTGTCCCACCTGGGCATTTCAAAGGAGGAGCTTCCGGCCCTTGCAGACTTCGCCATGACCGACCCCTGTATTGTCACGAATCCTGTGATGCCGACAAAGAAAGAGATCGAGGAGCTCTATGCCAAAGCCTTTTGATGACCCAACAGAACAAAACAAGCTGCGGAACCGAATCGTCGGTCTTGGAAAAAGTTCCCTGCGAAAGAGCTACTATCCCCAGCTACAGAAGCAGATCAAGGAACTGAAGCTTGCAAAGGAGCGGGCCGAGGAAAACGAAACGAAATTCAGCCTGATCTTCAACAGCACCAGCGACGGCATCATCCTGGTCGATCCGGACACCGGAGTCATTGCTCTCTCCAACACCACGGCCCAAAAGATGTTCGGCTACCGGCCGGAAGAGTTGAACCGGCTGAACCTTGACGCCCTGGTCAGTCCCGAAGAAGAATCACCCGTCATGGCAAGACTCATTCTCGGAAACGGCTCTGACAGATCGGTCCTCAGGGAGATCACCATGGAGGCGAAGGCCAAAAGAGCCATGGTGTGCGACATAAACGCCTCCCAAGTCGAGATCGAGGGCAAAGCCTACACCCTGGCCATGATCCGGGACATCACAGAGCTTGCAAACATGGAAAAAGAGAAGGCGGAGATCAAGGCCCAGCTTGTCCAGTCCCGGAAAATGGAGGCCATGGGTACCCTGGCCGGCGGGATTGCCCACGACTTCAACAACATTCTGTCCGGCATTTTCGGCTATTCCCAGCTGGCCAAGTCCCATATCGCAAACCCTGAAAAGGCCAGGCAGGATATCGACCAGATCCTGAAGGGTGCCAAAAAAGCCGCCGACCTGATCCAGCAGATACTGACCTTCAGCCGGAAAACCAGCCACCACAAACAGGCCCTGCCGATCTTCATCGTGGTGAAAGAGGCGTTGAAACTCTTGAGATCAAGCCTTCCTGCAACCATTGTGATACAAGACGAAATCCGCTCCAAGGCCCTTGTGATGGCAGATCCCACAAACATCCACCAGGTGGTGATAAACCTGTGCACCAACGCCCACCACGCCATGGGCGACTCCGGCGGCACCCTGACCGTGAAACTTGTGGAAAAATCAATCCCACGGCAGGAACCTGCCCTTGGCCCCCTGGCACCTGGAAACTATCTCGAACTGATGGTCTCAGATACCGGTCACGGCATGGACCAACAAACCCGGGACCGGATCTTTGAACCCTATTTCACCACCAAAAGGACGGGCCGGGGAACAGGACTGGGACTGGCCCTGGTTCACAGTATTGTTGAGGATCACCAGGGGCACATCATTGTGAAGAGCGAACCCGGCAAGGGCACACGCTTCCACGTCTTTATTCCGGTTAGCGAAAACGCCGGGTCCGCCCCAGGGAGGGACCGGGAGGAGGAGAGCGATCCCAAGGGAACGGAACGGCTCCTGATCGTGGATGATGAGCCAGGTCTTGCCAACATCGCCCAAATCTTTTTCAGGGAGCAGGGCTACAGCGTCGCCACTGCCAGTAACGGCGTTCAGGCCCTTGAGCGATTCAAGTCCGATCCCCATGGATTCGATCTCGTGGTCACGGACATGACCATGCCGGAGATGACCGGGGACCTTCTTGCAACAGAGCTCCTCAAACTCCGGCCGGGGCTTCCCATCATCCTCTGCACGGGATACTCCGACAAAATTTCCAAGGACAGAGCCCGCTCACTGGGCATCAGGAGATATGTTGAAAAACCCCTGATAATGTCCGAACTTGGAAAAACGATCCGGAACCTTCTGGACGGTGCCAAACCTTAACGTATTCCTAATAATCCTAGGATAAATCAAGAAGAAAATTTTTATGAAATTAATGTTTATAGCTGATATTCACGGGGACCTCCAGTGCCTCGAACAGGCCCTGGATATGTTTAAAAGAGAGGCGGCCGATTACCTGATCGTACTTGGGGATGCCCTCTACCATGGTCCCAGGAATCCCATTCCCCCGGGGTACGCGCCCAAGGAGACCTGCGAACTCCTGAACAGGTTCCGGGATAAAATCATTGCGGTCCGGGGAAACTGCGACGGAGAGGTGGACCAGATGGTGCTCGACTATCCCATGATGGGGGACTATGCGGTGGTGCTGGACCAGGGCCGGCGGTTTTTCCTGACCCACGGCCATCGGTACCCGGTTGAGCAGGCAAGCCTTGGCACCGGAGATGTATACGCCTACGGCCATATCCATTATCCCGTGTGCCAGCGAAACGACCAGGGCATTTTCCTGTTCAATCCAGGATCGGTCTCCATGCCCAAAAACAAAAGTGTCAGGTCCTACGGCATCTGTGGGAAAGAGGTCCTCGCGGTGAAGGATCTTGGGGGAAGGACACTGTTGAGTCTTGACATGGAGTAGTCTTTCACCCCCCTGGGCCACCTGATTTGATTCCATCCTGAAAAAAAGGAGGAATTTAACATGCATGATGTGACATTTGCCCTTGCCATTTTGCTGGTGGCAGGCTTCCTGACAGCAAAGCTGGGGCAATTACTTAAACTCCCTTCTGTGACCGGGTATATCCTGGCCGGACTTTTGCTCGGGCCCTCAGGGTTTGGCCTGATCACAAAAGATGTGATGGGTACCCGGCTTGAGCATTTCACCCAGATCGCCTTGATGCTGATCGCCTTTGGTATTGGCGAGCACCTGGAGTTAAAGCGGTTGAAATACATGATCAAGAGTATTGGACTGATCGGCCTCTGCGAAACCTCGGGTGCTTTTATTCTGGTATTTACAGGGACTTTTTTCGTCGCCCGGGCCACATACCAAGGTGATCCCATATGGACCATCAGCAATCTCTTTTTTCTGGCGCTGCTCCTGGCAGCCGTATCCGTTGCCACAGCTCCTGCAGCCACACTCCATGTGATGCGGGAGCTGAAAGCCAAGGGCCCCCTCACCTCCACCCTGATGGCGGTGGTGGCCGTGGACAACGCCCTGGCAATCATGTTTTTCGGGATGGCCATCAGTTTTGCCCACCATGTGCTGGGGGGAACCGGTTCCATTGTCGTGGCTGTGGGCAAAAGCCTCGGCGAGATCTTATTTTCCCTGTCAGCCGGTGTCATAACAGGCTTTATCCTTGATTTTACGGTAAAATACCTGAGACACCAAGGGGAGATGCTCACCCTTGGCCTTGCCATGCTCCTCCTCTGCGGAGAGACGGCCAGGCTGTTTCATTTTTCCCCTTTGCTTTCCGGCATGGCTGCCGGATTTGTCATCATCAACCGTGGCCGCCGTGATGTGCGTGTTTTCAATGTACTCCGCTCTTTTGAGCCGCCGATCCTGGTCCTCTTTTTCACCTTGGCAGGTGCCCATTTGCACTTTATCTCACTGGATGTGGCCGGATGGATCGGGCTCTCCTATTTTTTGCTCAGGTGCCTTGGAAAAATCGCAGGCGCCTATACCGGTTCCCGCATTGCAGCGACTCCGGTCACGGTTCGCAGATTTCTGGGAATTGCGCTTATTCCCCAGGCGGGTGTGGCAATCGGCTTGATCTTTTTCATACAGAGCGATCCCAGGCTCACCCTATTTTCAGATGTGATCACCCCGGTCGTTCTGGCAGGGGTGGTGCTCTCGGAACTGATTGGCCCCCTTTGCGCCAAGTTTGCCGTGGAAAGAGCGGGGGAGGCGACATTTGGCAAAAAAAAATACCGGGAGAGGCCCCCAAATCACACATTTGATGTTCGTATCAACAAGCCTGAAATCGTCAGACTGGGTCCCTGGGTATGGGAGCAGCTGACCATTCCTGAGAATTCCAACGGGACCGTGATTGTCTGCGGATCTCATATCCAAACCGTTTCTGCCCTGGCAAGGATCGCGGCCCTGATCGCCAATTACCACCAGGCACTCCCCCTGGCCGTGCGGGTGGTCTCTGAAAAGTCAAAACGGACATCACATGAGCAGAGACGCATCCAGGAGAAACTGTTCAAGGCCGCAGAAAAGGAGACGAAAGAGCTGGGCACCCGACTCGGTTTTGAAGTTGTCCGGGCAAAAACCGTACCCGACGGCATCGTAGCGATTGCCCGTAAGAACAGATCCTTTGGAATCGTTGTGGGACACCCCCAGAGAAAAGTCAACGAATACCACCGGGTTGTTGAAAAAGTCGCAAACCAGGCAGGTTGCCCTGTTATTGTGGCAAGATTTGTTGGCGAACTTCACACGGAACGGATTCTTGTTCCCATCATCGACCATGAAGACCTGACAACCATAAAAAGCGTTTTGGGTTCATTGGCCGCCATCGGCCACCACCAGATCCTGCTCCTGCGTCTCATGCCATCGGGTTCTTCCCGGGAAACCCTTGCCTCTGAAAAAAAAGTTCTTGAAAGGTGGACGGAAAAAGCGGGTTTGGCTTGTGGGGTGAAATTCAAAGTAAACCCATCCGAGGCCCTGCTTGAATCCATTATCAAAGAGTCAGACAATCACGACCTGTTGGTCATGGCAGCAGAGGAATCCCAGGGCCTGCCCCGGCTCTTTTTTGGGTCGTTGAGCGAGGATGTGGCCCGGAACTGCAACACATCCATGCTGGTCGTATACAGCCCCAGACCCTAACCCGGACAAGCCATAACCAAAGCGTTTATATGATTTTCTTGCCAAAGCCACACGGACAACCAGAGAGAAAAACCTATTTCCTCCCTGGGATGTGGATCGCGTTCCTGCGCATCTTTGCACTCAGATACCCGTCAATCATCAAGTGAATGATGTGATGGACCACACAGACAAGCAAGGCTGTTCCAAATTCATTGAAATAGGTGACCTGGATCATCACCGACAGGGCCAGTGTCTTTTGGGAGCCCATAAAAACAATGCTCTCATACCGGCCTTTTTCCACCCTGAATAGCTTTACGAGTAAAAGCGCCCCCCCCAGAAGCATCAGATGAAAACCAGCCACAAGAACCAGGATGTATAGAAAGGCAGCCCCTTTTCCCACAAGCACCTGCTTTGCCCCTGCAAGGGAGATAAAGACAATACCGAGAATCATAAACTGGTTAATGATCTGAAACTTGAATTTGCCCGGTTGACCGAACTTAAAGACCTTTGCTTTTGCCACCATCCCGATCATCAAGGGGAAAAGAACGAGCAGGATCAGTTTGATGAGGATGGCCCCCTGATCGATGGCAAGTTCCTTTTCCTGGTCAAGAAATGAGAGAAGAATGGAAAGGATAACAGGGATGGAAAAGATAGCGATTAAATTGGAGAGGATCGTCACAAAAAGAGCATGTGCCATATTACCGCCTGCGATTCCGGTCATCACAATCCCGGAAGACAGGGTTGTGGGCATCACCGCCACGATGAAAAGACCTACGACCACACCGGTTTCAAGGGAAAACAGAGACAGCAGCAAGGCTGCAATGGGGGCAAACACAATGATGACTGCCAGGGATAAAGCCGTTGATTTGACATCTCTGATCCCCGCTTTTATCTGATCACTTTCAATCAGTAAACCCGAAATAATAAAGATTAAAAATATCATCATTTCAGGACAGTGGTTATCCTTCAGCGCAATCCCGATTCTCGCCAGAATATTTGACCGGTCAAAGATGACCGCAACAAAGAGAAGAACAAGACTGAGCAGAAACCACTGATTTTTAATTTTTTCCATCATAAGACGCTTCTTCCATATTAACGGTCCCAACCGGTCACCTTCCCGGGATAAAATCCCATAGACATTCCTCCTTTAGCACATCAAGCCCCTGGCATAAACGATATTTGAGGATTTTTCTTATAACTGCCTGAAAAGAGGTTGTAACGCTCATTTCCGGGTGGTATATAAACAATAGTGTTTTTTGTTTTTCTCATCATCTGTTTCATCTTTTTTTGAACACCTGCAAGACGTTGCTTTCTTTCCCTATCCAGCGTTTATTTCTCTACTTCCACTAACAAACGAAGACTTCCATTTCACGCCTTGAAAATACAGTTGGGGTTTGCCCCAAAGCGTCTGTACACCGATGGATTACAGGAAAAACTCAACACCCTGAACGTCGGCAAAACCGGTATCTTACGCACAGGGCAAATCCTTGGTTCATATCATTCAACAAAGGAGTATTTGTCATGAAGGTTCGTAGATGTTTGGCGCTGGTAATTCTGTTCGCATTTTTTCTCATGCCAATGGGGTGTGCCCAGAAGCAGGGGGAACATGTGGCTAAACTGAAAAACCAGCTGCAAGTGAAAGATCAGTCCATCAAAGCCCTTAAAAAGGAACAAAAGACAACCCTGGATGAAGCCACCCGGTATAAAAAAGAGCTTGCCAGGGAGAGAATGAAGCGCCAGGCCCTTGAGAAAAAAACCCGGTCCGCAATGGCTGCGGGCAGCATGGTTCCGGCAAATGAACTGCTGCCGCCCAATGCCAAAGGGGGAGAATGCTATACCCGGGTGTTTGTGCCGCCTACCTACAAAACCGTTACCGAAAACGTTTTAAAACGGGGGGCTTCGGAAAAAATCGAAGTAACGCCGCCCCGGTATGAGATGGAGGAGACGAGTATTCTGGTCAAGGAGGCCTCCCAGCGCCTGGAGGTGATCCCTCCCCAGTATGATGAGGTTGAAGAACGGATACTGGTCAGGGAAACCGCCTCACGGCTGGAACAGGTTCCGGCGGAATATGGGTGGGAAGAGGAGAAAATCCTGGTGAAAGAAGCCCACACCACCTGGAAGAAAGGCCACGGCCCCATTGAAAAAGTGGACCACACCACAGGGGAGATCATGTGTCTTGTGGAAGTGCCGGCCCAGTATAAGACCGTGAAGAAAAAAGTGATGACCCGTGCCCCCACGACGCGGACCATAAACATCCCTGCAGAATACCAGGTCCTGAAAAAACGAGTGGTGGTCAAACCTGCAACCACCCGGACCATTGAGATTCCCGCTGTTTACAAGACCGTTAAGGTGAAAAAAATGGTCGTGCCCCCCCGGGAGCGAAAGATTTCCATTCCTGCCGAGTACACCACCATCACCCGGACCATCCATACAAACGAGGGACAGATGGAATGGCGGCGCATTCTTTGTGAGACCAACACCACCCCCCATGTGATTTTGAAGATGCAGCAGGCGCTTGCGGCTGCCGGTCATTCCCCGGGTGACCTGGACGGATTCATAGGCCCGAGAACCATTGCCGCCCTCACCGCCTATCAACGGAAGCATGGACTTGCAACAGGAGGGGTGACCTACGCCACCCTGGAGAAACTGGGAGTGATTGTTTCTCCCTGATATGAAAAGGCGATGATTCAGGATGAAGCGGAAGGAGTCTTTCCGCTTCATCCCTTTCCCGGGTGCACCTTCCGTAACCGGGTGCGCAGATTTCGTAACTTCCAGGTGCGCACCCCCGTTCCCCCAAAAAACAATCCCCATAGAAACCAGCAGGTTAACACACTGGCACGGGCTTTGCTATCCATATAGCATTGTTGGACATGAATAACAGCCCAACTGTGGGTTTCCTTCCGGCCGCATTTGATTTTCGCTGCCCGGGAGAAGCCCAGCCACTATTTATGGATTTAATAACCAGACATAAAAAAGGAGATTCCCCATGAAAAAGACATTTGCTGTACTGATGGTTGCTGGAATTATTGGAATGGGAACGACTGCCACTGCGGGTGACGTAAAACCGGCCAAGGATGCGGAGCCGGCGGTTGCGGGAAAAACCATTGCCGCTGAAACCCAACAGACGTTCACAGGCATGGTCAACAAGGCCGGCGAACAGATCATCCTGAGCACCGACGAGAAGACCTACATTCTGGGCGGTTCGGGCCTTGAAAAGATTGTCGGAAAAAAGGTGACCATCACAGGTACGCTCTTAAAGGGCGAAACCATAGATACCATTGTTGTTGAAAAGGCTGAACTCATCAGTTAGATGGATGAGAACAAGTACGCACGAGGGGAGGAGCGGCTCTGTTCCGGGCGTTCCCCCCTCTTTTCTACTTGTAGGCCGAGGCGTCAATCCCGTATTTCTTGATCTTATAATGGATGGCCCGCCTGCTGATCTCCAGAAGTTCAGCCGCTCTCTTCTGAACCCCCCTGCTCTTTTTCAGGGCCCTGATGATGGTCTCTTTTTCACTCCCCTGGATGGAGAGGGGCGTCTCGGTGTCCAGGGAGCCGGAAACGGGTTCCAATTGAAGATCCCCGGGGGTCAGCCGGTTGTTTCTGCAGAGGATAATTCCGGCTTCAAGGGAGTTCTTCAGCTCCCTGATATTGCCGGGCCAGGGATAGTTTTTAAGCCAGTCCAGGGTCTCCCCGGGCAGTTCAATGGGCAAAAGTTTGTTTTCCCGGGTGTATCTATCCGCAAAAAACCGGGCCAGTTCCGGAATATCCTCTTTGCGTTCCCGCAAGGGCGGCACGTTCAGGGGCACCACCCGCAAGCGGTAGTAGAGATCCTGGCGAAAGGTCCCGGCTTCGATATCAGCGGCAAGGTCGGCATTGGTTGCCGAGATGACCCTGCAGTCCACGCACTTCTCCTTGATGGCCCCCACCCGCCTTATCTTTTTGTCCTCCAGGAACCTCAACAGCCTGCTCTGCATCTCCGGGGAGATATTCCCGATCTCGTCCAGGAACAGGGAGCCCTTGTCTGCGGCCTCCATGAGGCCGGTCTTGTCCTGGACGGCATGGGTAAAGGAACCTTTCAGGTGGCCGAAAAGTTCGCTTTCCAGGATGCCCACCGGGGTGGAACCACAGTCAACCACCACATAGGGCTGGTCACATCTTGGGCTGAAGTCATGGACAAACCTGGCAATGCGCTCCTTTCCCACGCCGCTTTCCCCCAGGATCAGCACACTGGCCTGGCTTGGGGCCACCTTTCGGATCTTCTCGTAGAGCTCCTTCATCACCGGGCTTTTTCCCCAGTAGAAATCGTCTTCCGCGCCCCCCGGGTCCTCGCCTTTGTCCAGCCCGATGATCCGGTTGATCTTCTTGATGAGATCCTTCCCGTTAAAGGGCTTTGTGATATAGTCCACAGCGCCGGCTTTCACCGCATCCACCGCATCGGGAATGGTGCCGTAGGCGGTGAGGAAGATCACCGGAAGCTCGGGCAGGAAGCTCCGGACCCGGCTGAAAAGATCCATGCCTCCCATATCCGGCATCTTCATGTCGGAAATCATGAGATCCACCTTATGTTTTTTAAGAAGATCCAGGGCCGAAGGCGCGTCACAGCTCTTTAACACACGAAAGCTTGAGGCTGTGAGCCTGGCATCCAGGACCTCGAGAATATTGGGATCGTCGTCTACGATCAGAATCCTTGGATTCATAAAGGTTTCCTTTTTTCCTGGAACTCCTGGTCGATGGCCTCAAGCTCAGAGATTTGATGACGGAGGGTTTCCATCATGGCGTTAAGGCGAAGGATTTTGGCCTGGAGTTCTTTTTGGACCGATGCCATCTTTTCCATCTCTTTCTGGTGGGTCCGGGTCATCGTCCTCATTTCCCGGGACTTGCCATCGGCCTCGGTTCGGGTCTCCCGTACCAACCGTTCAAGAACCCGCACCATGAGCGCCGGGTTTTCAACATGGGAACCCGGCCGGTCCAGGGCTTCCCAGCCGTTCAGCAAGGTCAGGGACCGTTGAAACGCTGTCTGGTTTTCTGCCGTCATAAGATCGGTGCAGATGAGACCGAGAAACGCCGCGTTTTTGACCCTTGGGTCCCGGCTCTTGTCGTATATCCCCTGAAACTTCAGGCCTGCCCGGTTGTATTGTTCCTGAAAAAAGGCGGTTTCCGCCTCTTTCAGGGCCTCTTGGTCCATTCCAACGCTTCCGGGAACCGCCATGAGGTGGCACCCCAAAAGAAGCCAGCACCCGGGAATCACAAGGAGCAGTTTCCCCCACACATTGGATATTACGCTATTTCCGGACATTCTCATCCATACCTGATTGTTGCCCCTCAGCAGGGCAGGGTAAAGTAAAAGGAGCATCCCTTATCCGGATGATTTTCCATCCAGATTTTTCCATGGTGAAACTCCACGATTTTCCGGGAGATATTCAACCCAAGGCCCACTCCGTCCATGTGATTCCTGATCTCCCGGGATCGATAGTATTTATTAAAGATCAACGCCTCTTCCCCTTCTGGAATGCCGGGTCCGTTATCCGCGATTCTGAACATGACCGCCCCATGGTCTGCCATGGTAGAGATATCGATGGTGCCGCCCTTATACGAAAATTTTATGGCGTTTCCAATGATATTAAGAAGCACCTGGAGAATCTCCTTTTCTCCTCCCATCACCATGGGCGGTTCCGCCATGGCATGGAGATTGAGGCGGATCTCTTTTTTCTCAGCCTTTGGCACCAGGATATCTGCGGCATCCCGGATCAGCCGGTTGGGGTCGACAGCCAGGAACCGCACCTGCTGCACCCTGGATTCCAGCCGGGACAGGTGAAGAAGGTGATCAAAAAGGTCGCTTATCCTGGCGATCTCGGAGTCGGCAATATGAAGGAATTTCCGCTGTTTCTGATTCACAGGTCCCAGCACCTCTTCCATGATCATGTTGACCGATTCCCGGATGGAGGAGAGGGGGGTTCTTATTTCATGGCTCAAGCTTGCAATAAAATCAGACCTGAGATCCTCCTCCTCTTTCAACTGCCGGCTCATTTCATTGAAGGCCGCCGCAAGTTCGCCAAATTCATCCCTTGCGTTTGTTTCTACCATGGCAGCGGTTTTATTGCCAGGCAGGATCTTCACCCCCCGGGTCAATGCCTTTAACGGGGTCAGCATGGACCTGGAAACCACCACCACCCCCAGAACGGCCATCAAAACCGAGAGTCCAAGGCCCAGAAGTCCTTTCTTCAGGCTCTCCTTGCTCCGGGCATTGATGGTGATGAGGGCATTTTCTATCTCTTTTTCATTTTCAAGCCTTGCCTCCGCAAGATCCCGTATCCAGCCATTCAATGTCTCTTCCCCTGCCCAGGCCCCCCCCTGAAGTTCCAGCCGGGCATCCTTGAGATGGGCCACATAGTTTCGCTGGATCCCATTCCACCTTTTGGAAAGCCTGTAACCGGGGGAATCAAGGCCGACAATCCCTTTGAGGGCGGCTTCAAAATCCGTTCTGGCCGATTCAAAATAGTCCCGGTACATCTCCTTTCCAAGGAGCCGGTACTTCTTATCATTCACATCCATGGACAAAAGGCTCTCCTGCATGGATGTTGACAATTCCGAAATCCGGTTGTTGACCCCCACAATCTGTTCCGAGGTCTTCATCATCTGCTGAACATCCAGAAACAGAACCACCAGGGTTCCGTAGAAGATCAGGATGAAGAACAGGAACAGGGTGGACAGCTTTCTTGTGATCCCGGGCTTCAGCCCCGGCCATTTATGTTTTTTATCCTTGTGAATTTCCATATTGAAGAAAGACTTTACCAGTATCCGCCTTTGGCATCAAACCATTAAATTTCAAAACCGGGAAAAGGGCTGCTGTGGCAGACACGGCAAGGGCCGGGCCCCTGTTTGAGATTGACACCCAACAGAGCACTTGTTATACAAGTATAAATGTAATTGATCGCGAATTTCTACAAGTAAAACCTTTTTGCCGGGAGTCATGGCTTCGGAACTTTTCACCCAGACAAAAGAACAAAACCCAATCAGATGCAAAGCGTTCCCAAAGGTGCGCCCGGGATCAATGGTCTTCTGTGTCATCCTTTTGTTTTTTTTCCTGTGCCCCCAGGGCGCAACCGCAGATCCGCCGAAAAAGGCAAACCCGGGAAACAGCACGGCAACAGGGATCTCCCTCACCCCTGAGGAAAAAGCGTTTATCGCTATTCATAAGCCCCTGGTCTTCAGCGAAGTCAACTGGGAACCCCTCTCCATTGTGGATAATGCCAAAGGATTTGACGGCATCATCGCCGATTATTTAAAGATCATCTCCCAACGCAGCGGGCTTAAATTTTCATTTCAATACAGCGCCACCTGGGCCCACGTTCTCCAGAAATATGCGGACAGAGAGATCGATATGGTCCCGGCCCTGGGCCTGGAGGATATCGTGGGTCGAAAAATCCTCCTGTCCGAGCCGTTCACCACCTTTCCCCTTGTCATCGTCACCCGGGAGGATATTCCCTTTATCCAGAACACCTCCCGGTTAAACGGAGAAAAGGTGGCCGTGGGCAGGGGGTATACCAGCTACCATTTTCTCACCAGCAATTACCCGGAAATCACCACCGTGCAGACCGGCGATGTGCCGGAGGCGCTTATCAAGGTTTCAAACGGTGAGGTGTTCGCCTTTGTGGGGCACATGGCCGTGGCCATTGAAAACCTCCAGAAACTGGGCATGACAAACCTGAAAATCGCCGGCGCCACCGAATTCCAGTTTGCCCACAGGATCGGCATCGACCCCCAATATCCGTTAGCCCTCTCCATCATCAACAAGACGCTGGCCTCCCTGGACGAACAGGAGCACCGGGCCATCTACAGCAGATGGCTGGATATCCATTACGAAAAGGGGGGCCAATACGAATGGCTGTGGAAAGTCCTGGCCGGATTTATCCTGGTTGGCGGAGTGATCCTGTTCTGGAACCGGAAACTGACCCTGATCAACCGGAGCCTGGGCCGTGAAATTGAAGAACGCCGTCAGGTGGAATCCGCCCTGCGCCAGAGCAAAAAGCGGTTCAAGGACCTGGCCGATCTTTTGCCCCAGATGATTTATGAGGCCGACGCCAAAGGGACCGTCACCTATGCCAATGAATTCGGGTATCAACTGTCCGGTCATACGAAAGAAGACCTGGGCACCCGGAATATCCTGGATTTTCTCTCCCCGGAAGATCAGTCCAGGGCCCGTGAAGATTTTGCCCGGCTCATCGCTGAAAAAAAACAGCTGCCCAGCGAATACGATTTCTATACCGCCAACGGTGAAAAGATACCGGTGATCAGCTATTCCACCCCCATCTTTCAAAACGGGGAAATTACCGGGGTCCGGGGCATCATCATCGACATCCGGGAACGAAAAGCGGTGGAAGAGGCAACCTGGGCGGCCAACCAGGCCAAGAGCAATTTTCTGGCCCGGATGAGCCATGAGATCCGCACCCCCATGAACGCCGTGATCGGCATGGCCCACCTGGCCCTCAGGACCGAGCTAACGCCCAAGCAGACAGATTATATCCAAAAGATCAAATCCTCGGCCGATTCCCTGCTGAACATCATCAACGATATCCTCGATTTTTCCAAGGTGGAAGCCGGCAAGCTCTCCCTGGAATCCATCGAGTTTAATCTGGATGAGGTCTTTGAATCCATGGCCGGCATGGTGGCTTTCAAGGCGGAAAGAAAGGGCCTGGAGCTCGTCTTCTCCACCGCCCCGGATGTTCCCATGAACCTTGTGGGCGATCCCCTGCGCCTGGGCCAGGTATTGATCAACCTGGCCGGCAATGCCGTGAAATTCACCGAACAGGGGGAGATCATCATCGATGTAAAGGTCCGGCAAATAACCCAAACCGAGGTGACCCTCTGCTTTTCCGTGACCGATACGGGTATCGGGCTCTCCGAAGAGCAGGTCAATTCCCTGTTCCAGCCCTTTACCCAGGCCGATGAATCCACCACCCGCAAATTCGGCGGCACAGGGCTTGGACTGTCGATCTCCAGGCATCTGGTGGAAATCATGGGCGGCACCATCCGGATCGAGAGCAAGCCGGGACAGGGCAGCTCGTTTACATTCACGGCGGTGTTTGCCCAGGGCAAGGAGCAAACCCTCCCAATCCCCCTTCCCACAGCCGATCTCATGGGAATCAAGGTGCTGGTGGTGGATGACAACGATGCAGCCCGGGAGGTACTCTGCACCATGCTGACCTCCCTGTCATTTGATGTGGCAGGGGTGGCCTCGGGAGAAGCAGCCCTTCAACACATTGCAGATGCCGCCGCCAACGGCAACTATTTCGACCTGGTGGTGCTGGACTGGAAGATGCCCGGAATTGACGGCATTGAGACCCTGCGCCGGATCAAGCGCCAGCAGCCCCCGCCCCGGACACCGGCCATTCTCATGGTGACAGCCTACGACCAGGAGGAAGTGAAAAGCGATGCCATGGAATCCGGCATTGACGGCTTCATCACCAAACCGGTGAACCAGTCCCTGCTATTCGATGCCATCACCATGATTTTCAACCGGGAGAACTGGGAACGAAGGAAGAAACGGCAAGATTACGTCCCCCAGCAGAAACAACTGACGGCCATTGCCGGTGCCCGGGTGCTGGTGGTGGAGGACAACGCCATCAACCGGCAGGTGGCCAGGGAATTCCTGACCCAGGCCGGGCTCCGGGTGGATACGGCAAAAAACGGCCTCCAGGCCATTGCCGCCATGGCTGAAAAAGAGTATGACATGGTCTTCATGGACATCCAGATGCCGGAGCTTGACGGGCTGGAGGCAACCCGGAGAATCCGAAGCCTGCCGGAATATGCCCACCTGCCCATCGTTGCCATGACCGCCCATGCCATTGCCGGAGACCGGGAGAAAAGCATGTCTGCCGGCATGAATGACCATGTGACCAAACCCATCGACCCGGATGAACTGATGAACGCCTTGTTACGATGGATCAAACCCGGCCACCGCTCCCTGGCAAATGCCCGTGAACAAAGGGTTGAAACCGACGACGCCCTGCCCCGTCTCACCACTGTCGATGCTGTCCAGGGAGTCAAAAAAGTGGGGGGAAACAAACAGCTGTACAAAAAGCTGCTCATGGACTTTTACAATGATTACTGCCAAACCGGGGATGAAATGGAAAAGGTCCTGGCCCAGGGAGATCACACCAGGGTATTAAGGTACGTTCATACGGTCAAGGGGGTTGCCGGCAACATCGGCGCATCCCTTCTCTCCGCCACGGCCGCAGATCTTGAAGTACCCCTCCTGGCAGGAGATCCGGAAAAAACAGGAACGGCTTTCCCGGCCTTTTCCCGGTCCCTCCATGGGGTGCTTGAAGAACTTCGCCCCCTGGCGCTGGCAGGCGGGCAAGCCCGGCCCCCGGCTCCCGAACAATTCTCCATCATCCGGGCCACGGAACTCACGGAACAGTTGACCCCTTTTCTGGAAGAGGGCAATTGTGAAGCCGAAGACCTGATTCCCCACATACGGAAAACCCTGACCCAGGCGGAAACAGCCGACACGGTGGCGACCCTGATCGAACAGATCGAGCAGCTCGATTTTGACCAGGCCCTGAACACCCTGGGAATCCTTAAAAAAACATTGGGCCTGGAACCATCACAGGAAAAAGAAGATGAATAACAAACAGCGCATTCTCGTGGTGGACGATGAGCGTTTCAACCTGAACGTGCTTGCAGATCTGCTGAAAACCGATTACACGGTGATCCTTGCCAAAAACGGTGAGCAGGCCCTTGAACGCGCCGGCAAACAGCCCCCCGACCTTATTCTTCTCGATATCATGATGCCCGGCATGGACGGTTACCAGACATTGAAGGCATTGAAAGAGAATCAAACCACCCGGGAGATACCGGTGATTTTCATCACGGCCCTGGGGGGGGGAGAGGAAGAGGAGAAAGGGCTGCTGCTGGGGGCCGTGGATTATATTGTCAAACCCTTTCAGCCGGCCATTGTTCTGGCCAGGATCAAAATCCACCTCAAGATCGTGCGCCAGCGCAAGCTGCTGGAAAGCATCGCCCTGCTGGACGGTTTAACGGAAATTCCCAACCACCGCAGTTTTACGGAACGGTTTACCCAGGAATGGCAGCGGGCCATGCGCAACGGGCTACCCCTTTCCCTGGGTATTCTGGATGTGGATCATTTTAAGCAGTACAATGACACCTACGGCCATGGCCAGGGGGATGAGGTGTTGAAAACCGTTGCCACCATTCTCACCCGGGAGTTGAAGCGCACCACCGATTTTGCCGCCCGTTACGGGGGTGAAGAGTTTACCATGCTTATGCCGGAAACCGATGCCAAAGGGGCGGTCATCCTTGCCAATAGAATTTGCAAGGCCATTGAGGAACTTGGCATCGAACATGCCGGTTCTGCCGCATCCCAGTGGCTGACGGTGAGCATCGGCGGCACCACCCTTGTACCTGCCATGGAACAAACCGAGCGTCAATTGTTCGAAACCGCAGATCAAATGCTCTATAACGCCAAGAGAAAAGGGCGAAACCAGGCGACATGGCAAATATAGTTGTTTTTTTGGGGGCAGGTGGCACCTTCCCGGCCACCCCAACCCGCCCCAAACCGTGTTTTAACGTTTAGCTTTTCTTCTTATGCCGACAAGGCCCAGGAGCCCTGACCCCAGGAGCCAGATGGCGGCCGGTACCGGCACCGGGGCAGCCACCTGGATATCAAACATCCCGTCACTTACCGAGGCGGGAATTTTAAAAGGCGCTTTCAATGGTTCGGGCAAGGGAACCTGGCCGGAATTGTTTAAACCATCAACAATAGCGGAAAGCACCTGGCTTGTATTACCCCCGGACAGGGTCAAAGTATCAATAGCAATGGCATATCGATCATTAACCCCTTGATCGGGTGTAAATGTATAATCATAATCCAGGGTCGCATCCGTAAGGGAGAACCCGCCAAATGCTGCTGTAATTTTCCTGCTGCCAGCATGATGGGCAGGCGTCACACCGTCCACTAAAAGGCTTGACAGATCAGGAGCGGCAAAGGTTCCAAGGGCCGTATACGGCAGCTCAAAAGAAAAAGAGAAAAACCCTAACAGCTTAAGGGAAAGGGTGGCAGAAGCAGTGTAGCTCATCACCCCTCCTGAAGGCGCCGGATCAAAAGCAAAATCAACAACAAGGGGTTGAGTTTCAGGGGTTGTCAGGGACGCTGACAGATATCCTTCCGTAACATCCAGGCTGATCCAGCCGCTTACGATATCGCCCGAGTAAGAATATGCATTCACCATGGTCGAACATCCGAGAACTAAAAGAATTGATATGACACACATGAGTTGTTTTTTCATTTAAAGCTCCTTTTCATTCGTTAAGTAACCGATTCATTATTGACCGAAATCTGCTGCAAAAACGTTCATGCAACCAGGCTCAACCTCTGCTGCAAACACGGCCAGATCCCATCCATCCACATCATTGTCATGGTCACTGTCCACCGGGCATTGCTCCACCTTCCACCCGGCCAGGGTTGCCCAGAGCCACCAGGCGGCATATCCTTTGCGGTTGCCGTTGAGGTGCTGGCTGTGGGAAGCGCCTGATGCCCACCAGTCAATCCCCAAAACATGGCTCTCCTGCCACTCCCTGGCCCAGTTTCCATCCAGTGAGCCGTTGTTGTCAGAGTCATAGTCACAATTGTCGTTTCCATTGAGCGCCATATAATTGACCAGGCCGTCCGGATCATAACTTTCAATATCGGCAAAATCATAGAGGATCCTGTTGTTGGTCCTGCAATGGGCCCTGATATGCTCATTGGCACGATGGATAATGCCTGTGGTGCCGGATCCCTCAAGATGGCCTGTCATGAACACAAACTTCACATGGGGATAATCTGCGATCAAGCCTTCCATAAGGTTCAGGTAGATATCGATATTGGCTGTTGATGTGGCTGCCTGGCCGCACCATGACCAGAGAACGACGTTGACTTCCCAATGGACAGGATTGTCAAGATACTCCCTGGTTCGCCGGGCCCATGTGGTTCTGTCAGGATTGCCAAGATCCCCGGGCACAAAATAGTTGTGCAGATCCAGGGCGTTGTCCGCTCCTCCCCTGTTCCACCGATAGAGACCCGGGGTCGCGCCGTTGGCGGTCATGAATGCATCCAGCTGACTGCCGTTGCTTGTTCCCATGCCGGATATCAGCTGGCTGCCATGGGAGGTGTGCCCATAGGCGATGTGCAGATCGGCAACCGCGTTTTCAATGGCCGATTCAGGAATATTCCAGATATGGGTGCAATCGTGATCAATAATTACAGGCGCTGCTCCCATTGCCAGAACAGGCATCAGAAGGAAAAAGAGGACACCGCAGACATATGCGGTTCTGGTTTTCATGACCGTCTCCGAACCAATCCAAACACGCCGGCAAGGCCGCTTCCGAGAAGCATCATGGCACCTGGAATGGGCACAGTGGTTTCCTTAAATCCCTCACTGAGGAAATAGCCCGGCGGGAACTTAATCTTGCCTTCAAAGTCATAAAACACCAGAAGATCGAATGACAGCTCAACATCCGATGTAATGGTTACCACCCGGCCGGTTGTCATGGGCTTGTAATCCGGATCGTTCCAATCCCAATCATCATATACGGCACTATAATTCCCACCAAAACTTTCAAAGATCCAGTTACCGCCGGTTGGTACGGCATCTCCCAACTCATATGTCCAGTTGGGCCCGGGATTCCCACCGAACACTTTGAACTCGACCCCCCCGATTTTCCTTACCAGATCAGGGACCATGCCAGGATCGGGGATATCAATGTCAAGGGTATAAAGATAGCTTGGGGGAACAACGGTGAAAGCGCCTGCATGACCGGCAAAGAGCAAAAAAAAGACGAACAGCGTGCTTGATAAGATCTTCTTCATTTCCTGTTTCTCCCTGGTTAAAATAAGTTTTAGATTTTTGTTTTTACGCAGCTTATATCCCTTGGGGTGATCGTGCCGTTACCATCACAATCCATGTAACAAGGGGCATTCGCGTTACCGATGTTTGACTTGGTGGCATTGAGATCCCTGGGGGTGACACTCCCATTGCCATCTGCATCACCCTGGGGCAGGATAATGACCGAACCAAACGAAACATCTGTGCCGTCAAGGACCTGTGGGACCTGATCGTCAAGCCTTACGAAATTTTTATAGGCGGATGTACCGGCCCCTCTTGCATAGGACAAGCTAAACAATGGATTCAAAGGCATTTCACCGTCAGCCGCCTGGAATGTGATCATGCCTATAAATATCCTTGTGCCCCTTGATACACCTTGTTCCGGGTCGGCAGGATCAAGTTTTCCTCCAATGAGGATCACTTCCCCTGGCGTTGTAAAATCAGGATCGGGATTATTTCTGTATGATGCTGAGTCATTCCCCAGGTACCATTTTGTCTCATTTAAGGTATAGGGGATGGGATCAACATCTTTACTCACATCAATGACTGTCAACTCATCCGGATTGTAGCCCAGTTTTATGCCGTAGCTAAAAAGATGGTCCACCTGGAGATCTGCGTAGAGGTAGACGACCAGTTCATCCTCTGTAACCACACCCTCTCCGTAGATATCAACCTCCGCCCCAAAGCTTAAGCCAGGTGCAACCATAGCGAAACCAAGAGATAGCCAGATTGCCAGGATTATTTTTATCGATTTTAACAGATTCAATGTTCCTCCTTTCTTTTTGAGTTAAAGCGATGCTTTGACTGTCTCGCCTGGCACAGGACCATCGCAAGATCAGTACCAACCCGGGCAAAAAGCAACTAACCAGCAGTATTCACGGCTATTTTTTCACCACCATAGTAAATGAACAACCCACAGGGCCGCTATTATTGAAGGGTTTTCCATACAGAGCAATTCACGAAACCAATACCTTCGATTCTTTTTACCAATGATTAAATCCATAGTAATTGATCGCATTATGGGATTATAGAAAAGCGAACCATGGCCCCGGAAGGGGAAGAGAGACATTTTCCCTGTATGGAAAGACCTTCATGGATTAAAATGAGTCTATTACCAAGACAAGGGACAGCAAGCCTGTTTCTCTTTGAAATTCAGCGAATTACAGACAGATAAAAAGGGGATTTTAATGTATGAAGATTCATTCACTTCCGGGGAAGCGATTTTGATTCCTGGTTCCATCAGGGAGCAGGCTGGTCAATTGGCCCTGTAATACCCCGGGCCTGGATCAGGAGGGCAAGATCTGTTACTGCTTTTTCTTCTTGGCCCCATAGAGCCTGTCGTCGGCCCGTTTCAACAGCTCTTTAAAAGAGGAGATCCCCTCTTCCAGGGCCGAGGCCACACCGCTGCTCAACCTGACATGAAACCGGTTTTGAGCGGTCATCACCGGATGCCTGTCAAGGTAGTGCCTCACCCTGTCGACGTACTGCCGGGCCTTGAAGTGATCCGTCTCCGGCAAAATGACAACAAACTCATCCCCGGCAAACCTGACAGCTACATCCATGGTTCGCTTGCTGGCCACAAGGGCATCGGCGACATGGATCAGGGCGGCATCCCCCTGATCATGGCCGAAACTGTCATTGATGGCCTTGAACTTATCAAGGTCAAGAAAGATCACCGCAAGATCGGACCGGTAGCGCCGGGAGCGCTGGAACTCCCGCTCCAGTATCTTTTCCATGACCCGCCGGTTCAAAAGCCCGGTGAGGGGATCATGGAATGCCATGTATTTAATCCGCTCGTGGGCGGTCACGTTGGAAAGGCAAAGGGAGATTTTAAGGGCAAGCCCTTCTAAAAGCCCGGTATCCATGCCGGGGTGAAAACGGCTGGTGGTGGTGTCTGCCTGGTTGAGACTCCCGACAATAACACCATCCAAAGAGATGGGAGCCACGGCAATGGAGCCGATCCCCCACAAGGGCTGATCCGGAAGAATTGTCCGGAACCGGTCCAGCTGGCAGTTGGCAAGCAGGGGTTTAACCCGGTGGTTTGTGATGGAAGAAAAGGTATTCCTGGATACAAAACAGGTGCGGGTCATCACAATTTCCGAGTCATCCATCTCCTTTAACTGCCTTGCAATGGCACTCTCTTCAATGATGGTGATCCACACATAGGGCACCTCAAGGGTGTTACCGATGATGGTCAACAGGCGTTCAAAAAAATCCTTAAAGTTCAAGATCGAAAGAATGCTCGCCTCTATCCTGTGAAATCGTTTGGCAACGATCTCGTTGTGCCGAAGGGTTTGAAGTATCGAGGCAGGAATTTCCATGATCGTCCTATACTACATTGAGGAAAAAGATGCTCGAACTTTTTTGCTCAATATGGGGGTCAGGAATAGCTTATTGTCGTTTTCGTCCCAGGAGAAAAAATAAGCCGCCAAAAGCCGGATTCAATTTTAAAAACCCTGCGCCATGGTGATCATGCCCTGTCTGGATTCAGGCGGAAAAACCGTTGACAAGAAAGCCGCATTAAGTTAGCCTTGCCAAACATTTTTTAAATCACAGGGGTCAGACTTAGCTAAGTCTGACCCCATTAGCGATACGACAATAAGCTAAGCCTGACCCCATTAGGGAGATCAAGGATGAACCATGCTGAAAGTAAGAACAAAATTTAGAATATTAATTGCCGCATACAGCTTCCTGCCCCTGGTGGTGATCCTGTCCCTGACCTGGAACACCCCTGTGTTCATGGATCACGACTTCCAGTCTGCACTGACCCTGGGCCTTGGCACGGCCTTTATCCTCACCCTCTACTCATCCTATACCTGGGGGCTCAAATGGGCATTCATGAATCAGCTGACCCTGGTGTCGAATCTCTGCTGCGCCATACGAAGGGGAGAATACACCTATTTTGACCTCCCTAACCAGCCGGTCGAGAGCCAGGATGAAAACGAGATGCTCTTTCTCATGCGCAACATGAACTGGATGGTCCGGCAGATTGAAAACCGGGAAAGCGAACTTGAATCAAGGGTTGAGGCGCGAACCACCGAACTTTTGCACATCAACCATGAACTGAAACGGGCAAAGGAGGCTGCCGATGAGAGCGCCAGAAGCAAAAGCGAGTTCCTTGCCACCATGAGCCATGAGATACGCACCCCCATGAATGCCGTCCTGGGCATGAGCGAACTTATCCTTGCAACCCAGCTTGACACCCGCCAGAAAGAGTTCCTGACCATCCTCAGGTCCTCGGCCACGTCACTTCTGACCATCATCAACAACATCCTTGATTTTTCCAAGCTCGATGCGGCAAAAGTCGAGATCGAGACCATCAGCGTCAATGTCAGGGATCTGGTCGAAGAGATCACAGACATGTTCAAGACAGAGCTGATGGACAAACGGATAGAACTGATCCTGGACATGGATGCCCGGGTTCCAAGGACCCTGTACACGGACCCGGTGCGGTTACGCCAGATCCTTGTCAATCTTGTCTCCAACGCCCTCAAGTTCACGGAACAGGGAGAGATCACCATCGGTGTAAGGTACAATTGCCAGGAAGGGACCGGCAACGGGCTTATCTTTTCCATCCAAGACACGGGCATCGGCATGGACCCGTCCACCCTGTCCCGGCTCTTCCACGCCTTTTCCCAGGCAGACGGCTCCACCACCAGGAGATTCGGGGGGACCGGACTCGGCCTTGCCATCTCAAAGAAACTGGTCACCCTCATGGGGGGAACCATCGAGATCGACAGCTCCCCGGGCAAGGGAAGCTGTTTCACCTTTTCCATCAAGGCCGCCCCCTGCTGTAAAGAGGAGCCATCCCCCCAGATCCTGCCGGCAACCCTGAAGAACAGGGCCGTGGCCGTGGCCATCAACAATCCCACTGTCCGCAGGATCGTCTGCGAATACCTCACCTCCTTCGGCTTTAGCGTCAGCGCCTTTGGCCTTGGAAACAAGATGATAACCGCCGTGGCGCAACAGACTCTAAGCCACCCCTTTTGCCTTGCCATCCTGGACATTGAACTCCCGGACATCCCCCCCGGAGACCTGGCCGTGGCACTGAAAGAAAAGGCGGCCGCAATGCCGGTGATCGCCATTGGCACCGATACCCGGAACAATGCCGGGGATCCCTGCAGCCGTTACCGGACCAACGCCTTTATTCCCAAGCCGGTCAAACAGTCCATGCTCTTTGATACCCTGATGAATCTTCTGGAATCCCCGGAATCGGTCAAGGCAAGGAGCGTACAAGGCAGGCGCACCTCCGTCTGCCCGTTTCAGACAAGGATACTGATTGTGGAGGACAACCCCATCAACCAGGTGGTGGCAACGGAGATCTTCAAGTGTGCCGGCATCCGTCCCCGGGTGGCTGGCAGCGGGGAGGAGGCCCTGGAGGCGATGAAAAATAAGACCTATGATGCCGTATTCATGGATATCCAGATGCCGGGAATGGACGGCTTTCAGACCACCCGGGCCATCAGGAGGAACAAACGGTTCAACAAAACCCCCATCATCGCCATGACGGCCAACGCAGGAAAGGACGACAGGGAACAGGGCATTTTATGCGGCATGGATGACTATATCACCAAACCCATTGACTCCAAGACTCTGTTTGAGGTGCTTTCCCGCTGCCTGGGACGGACCATCGCCCCGGCCCCCACCGACTCCCAACAGGCAGATCAGCCGGGTGGGGCGGGTGAAACAGCACCGGGCATAAACATTGGGGCCGGCATCAAACGGGTAAACGGCAACCGGCAGCTGTTCTTCACCCTGGTTGCCGACTTTGCGGCCGACCACAGGGATGCCGCCGAAACCATCGGAAAAGCCATCAGGGACAACGACCTTGAAGCCGCCGCAGGCCTCGTCCACAAACTCAAGGGAACTGCCGGCAACCTCTCCCTTGTTGACCTTCACAGTGCGCTGGGGGTTCTTGACCAGCAATTAAAGGACAAGGGTCCAACCGGGGAAGCCCTGGAACGATTTGACCTGGAACTTAAGCGGTTCATTGCCGCTGTGGAAGCCCTTACTCCCTGCAAACACTGTACAGCTGCGTGCAGCAGCAAAGGCCTCCCAGAGGACCCTGCCCACGGAACGGCATCCCTGCCGGAAGATGCAGGCAAGAGGCTTGCGGCGCTTGATACCCTGCTTGCCCAAAACAGTCTCAGGGCAAAGAGCCTCATGGCCGAAATCACCCCCCTCTTCCAATCGACAGCCCTTGAACCCTGGGCCAGGAAACTTGAAAACCAGGTCAAACGATTTGACTTTACAACAGCAAGACAGACCCTCAAGGAGATAAAGCAGACGATCCGGTCCTAGGATTGTCCAAAAACAACCATGGAACAGACAACAAAACAGCGCATCCTGATCGTTGACGACACCCCGGCAAACATTGATGTCCTGGGTGCCATGCTCATGGACCACTATGAGATCAGCGTCGCGGTCAACGGCCCCATGGCCCTGGAGATCGCAGACGCTGAGATCCCGCCGGATCTCATCCTGCTTGACATCATGATGCCCGGCATGGACGGATACGAGGTGGCACGGCAGTTGAAGCTAACCCCCGTGACCCGGGAAATTCCAATCATCTTTGTAACGGCAAAGATCGAAGAGAAGGACGAAGCCTTTGGGTTTACCCTGGGCGCCGTGGACTATATCCGAAAGCCGGTGAGCACCTCGGTCACCCTTGCCAGGATAAAGTCCCAGTTGGAGCTGAAACAGTACCGGGACAACCTCACCGCCATGGTAGAAAAGAAGATCGCCGAGGTGCAATCCTCGAAACAATTGCTGAGAAACACCGAGGAAGAACGGATCAGGATCGCAGAGGAGCTCAAGATACAGGCCTTCCACGACGCCCTCACAGGAATCCCCAACCGGACCCTTCTCATGGAGCGCCTCAACCAGGCCATTGAGCTGAAACAAACCACGGAAACATTCGACTTTTCCGTTCTTCTCCTGGACCTTGACCGTTTCAAGAGCATCAACGACAGCCTGGGCCACCAGGCAGGGGACAAGCTTTTGATCGCCGTCACCGCAAGGATCCAGTCCTGTTTACGGTCCATGGACACCATTGCCAGGCTTGGGGGAGATGAATTCGCCATTATTCTCCACAACATCCAAAACCATGACCAGGTAACCGGCATTGCCGCAAGGATACGGGAGGTGGCGGAAACCCCCTTTATCATCGACGGGTATGAGGCCCACATCAGCGCAAGCATCGGCATCGTCATGGACACGGATACCTATGAGACCGGCGACCAGCTCTTAAGGGATGCCGACCTTGCCATGTACCATGCCAAGGAAAGGGGCAAGGACTGTTTCAAGATCTTCACCCCGGCCATGCACCACAAGGCCATGGAGAAAATCACCCTTGAAAAGGAACTGAGGAACGCCATTGAAAACGCTGACCTGGAACTCTACTACCAGCCCATCCTAGGAATCAACGCCATGGGGCTTGAGGGATTTGAAACCCTTATCCGCTGGAACCACCCCGGCCACGGCCTGGTGACGCCGGACAAATTCATCCCCCTTGCCGAAGAGACGGGACTGATCATCCCCATGGGCGAATGGATCATCAAAAGAGCGTGCCAACAGCTGAAACAATGGAAAACCGAGTTCAAGCAAGCCCAGGGGTTGACCCTGAGTATCAACGTATCCATCAAGCAGTTTCTCCAGGAGAACTTCGTCGATTTTCTCCTCTCCACCGTGTCAAACCAGGGACTGTCTCCCCGGGATATCAAAATAGAGCTCACGGAATCCCTGCTCATGGCCCATACCGAATCGGCCGTAAAAAAGCTTCAAACCCTGAGGAGGTACGGGTTCACCCTTGTGCTTGACGATTTCGGCACGGGCTATTCCTCCCTTTCATACCTCCAGCAGTTCCCCATTGACACCATCAAGATCGACCGTTCCTTTGTTTCCTCCCTTGAGAACAGAAAGGAGAGCGTGGAAATCGTCAAATCCATCATCTCCCTGTCAAAGAGCCTGGACATATCGGTGGTGGCGGAAGGAGTGGAAAAAGAGGCACAGCTCAAAACCCTTGCAGCACTGGCCTGTGACAGCGCCCAGGGTTTTCTGTTTGCAAGGCCCATGGATTGCGGGGCTGGGAGCCGATATATAGAGAGGGGTCAGGCTTAGCTTATATATAAAAAGGGGTCAGACTTAGCTTATATATAAAAAGGGGTCAGACTTAGCTTATATATAAAAAGGGGTCAGACTT
>JAQYWC010000015.1 GCA_030145245.1 Desulfobacterium sp. | reverse complement strand
TAAGCTAAGTCTGACCCCGGATCTATACGACTACGACGATCCGACGATCAGCGCTAAGTCCAGCCCCGTTACATTACTACCCCAAACCCGTCTCTCAAAAACAACAATAAGCCAAGCCAAGCCTGCCCCTTTATCAAAATAACGACAATAAGCTAGGCCTGACCCCGGTTGATAAGGTCCGCCATCTGGGCGAACCCAAGGCCCCCCTCCTTTTGGGTGACCCAGGCGGGTTTATGGGTCAGCCGGTCCGCAAAGGCAAGAATGTTGGCCACCCCCACGGATTTGGGAAAGAACTCAAACATGGGTTCGTCATTGGGGGAATCCCCGGAAAAGATCACCTGCTCCCTGATGGTGTCAAGATCCACATGGAACACCTCCCGGAAAAAAAGCGATGTCATGGATAGCTTGTCATAGTCTCCGAACCAGCCGTTGACATGGATGGAGCTGATCTTTGCCACGGCCCCGTGGGCCTCGAAGATGCTGACAATGGTATCGATCTCATCCCGGTCAAGGGGGGGCACATCTTCACAGAAATCGATGGCAAGATCCGCTTCCCGGTACGCCTGGTCCGCTGACACCCGGCATCCCGGCACCCGGGACAACACCTCTTTCTCAATGGCGGCAAGCTTCTTCTTGTCTTCCGCCCGTTCTGCCTCTGTTCTGAAGTAGCGACGGATCATCCGTCTTTTCTCTTCATCATAGTAGAAGTAGAAGGCCCCGTTCTCGCCCACCACCCCGTCCACGGGCCACATCCTGGCGATATGGTCGCACCACCCCCCGGGCCTGCCCGTGATGGGCACCACCCGGATGCCGGCCTGTTGGAGTCGCTCCATGGCCGTAAAGGCGCAGGCAGGAATCCTGCCGTTGTTTGTGATCGTATCGTCGATATCGGTGAGCAGATACCGAATTCCCTGTGTCCCCTGAAACAATTCCATCTAATTTAACCTTATTGTAGTATATTGTTCACTCAACTTTCGGCCATCCGTTTGGCACACCGAAAATTGAGTGATTCATCCATTCCTAGTATTTAAAGCGACCGACAATCTCGTTGAGCTGTACGGCCATCTGTTTCAACTCACCGACATTCTCGGTAATCCCGTTGCTGTTCCTGGACATCTCACTTGCGGAGACATCCACCATGGCGATATCCTGGGATATCTCGCCAATGGCAGTGGAGCTCTGGGTCACGTTCTCGTTCACATCCTGGATCCCCTGGGAGACCTGCCCCACATTGGAGGAGATCTCACCTGTGGCAGCAGACTGCTCCTCAATGGCCGTGGCTATGGTGGCAATGATATCGTTAATATCGTTCATCACCCGCGCCACCCCATCGATCTCAACCACGGTTTCGCTGCTGGTGCCCTGGACCCCGTCGATCTTCGCCTTGATATCGGCGGTTGCGTCTGCGGTCTGGCGGGCCAGCTCCTTGATCTCATTGGCCACCACGGCAAACCCCTTGCCGGCCTCCCCGGCCCGGGCCGCCTCAATGGTGGCGTTCAGGGCAAGGAGATTGGTCTGCTCGGAGATATCGGTGATGGTCTCGGTAACAGCGCCAATGGCCCGGGCCGCCTTACCCAGCTGGTTCATCTTTCCCGAGGCCCCTGCCACCTGGGCCACGGCCTTCTCCGAGATATCCCGGGCTTTTTCAGAATTCACGGCAATTTCATTGATGGTTGAGGTCATCTGCTCGGCAGCTGCGGCCACCACATTGGTATTGCCCGTTGTCTCCTCCATGGTGGAGGCCACCGACGCCATGTTGGCGTTCATCTCCTCTGTGGCGCTGGCAACCCCGTTTGCCAGGGCGGATGTGGACTGTGCGCCCCCGGCCATCTTGTTTGAGATATCCAGCAGGGTTGCGGAAGAGGTGTCCACCACCCCCACATTGGCGGCCAGCTCCTTGATGATGGCCTGGAGATTATCCAGAAACACATTGAACCAGCGGGCAAGCTCTCCCACCTCGTCCTTTGTCTCCACCTCAAGCCGCCGGGTGAGATCCCCCTCGCCCTCGGCAATATCCTTGATCATATTGGTGGCATGGGCAATGGGCCGTGCCAGGGAGGCTGCCAGAAAATAGGCGCCCACACCGAACAGGCCAGCAAGCACAACCCCGACAACCGCCATGATAGAGAGCATGGAGCGCACCTTGCCCATGATTTCGCTCTTTTTGATCAGTCCCACAAGTTTCCAGCCAAGATCCTTGGAGCTCATCACCTTGACGGCATAATCAACCCCCTTGATATTCACCAGGAGATCCCCTGAAGAGATGTTGTTGATCTGGGTGAACGCCCCATCGTTAACAGAACCGAGCTGCTTGAACAGATTGTCGCCATCGGAAGGATCGGCCAGGATTACGCCGTCGTCCTGGACCAGCATCACATACCCGGACTCCCCGATCTTGATGCCGTCAATGAAATCGCTGAGGGCCTTGAGGGTAACATCAAAGGCCATGACCCCCTTGAGGGTACCATCGGGCCCTTGCACCGTATGGGAGACACTGATCATGGCCCCCCCTTCCGTGGAGTTGTAGGCCTTAGTGATGGTGGGTTTTCCCCGGTTGGCAAGGGCATCGGTATACCAGGGCCGTGTCCTTGGATCGTATCCGGGATCTGTCTTATAGGTATCCAGACCATAGGTGTACCCGCCAAAAGGGGTGCCCATGTAGGCATAGAGATAATGCTTGTGGGAGCTCTTAAAGCTCTTGAACATGTTGATCATCCGCTGCTCCACAAGACTTAAGTCAAAATCGAGCAAACTCTTTGACTCCGGAATGTCCAGGAACGAGGAGATGGACTCATCTGCGGCAACCATATCCGGATGCTGGGCCGCCATGATGATGTTGTTCCGGATCTCTTTCATGAAGATGGACATGGCCGTTTCCACATGGGCGAGCTCTTTACCCGTGGATTGGTAGAATGTATCCATGGAGTCGCGTTTGATGTTATACCCAAGGATGGTGCAAATGAGAAGAATGGGCAGGATGGTTGAAGCGAGAAAGGCAAGGACGAGTTTCTTCTTAAGTGTAACGTTCATCTGAGTGTACCTCTTGTTAGCTGATAACAACATTGGATCCAACTGCTTAACATCACTATTTCTTAACGATCTTCAAACTCTCTCTCTACTGATATCAAAATCGGATATCAAGGCGTGCCGGCCAGCATCAAAGGCCGGGCATGGCCAGAAAAACACGACCATAATAAAAGGTAAATTAAAAGTCAAAGAATATCAGGAACAGGGCTGTTTCAGCCCTTAAAAATCTTGCTTTCCAGGGCCAGACCGCATATTGTTGCTAAAAAAAAGGAGGCTGTCATGAAACGACTCATCTGTTTAGTAATACTTGTACATCTGATGACCACCCCCTGCCATGCCAGGCCAGGGGAGATCGACACAGGGGCCATGGATCAGACCAGCCTCTTTGTCACCATCTATAACCAGGATATGGCCCTTGTGAAGGAGAAACGCGCAGTGACCCTGCCTAAGGGGGAATCAACCCTTGCCTTCAGGGACGTGAGCGGCCAGATCATTCCGGAGACGGCCCTCTTGAAATCCAAGGGTCTCAGGGTGGTGGAGCAAAACTTCGAGTTTGACCTGCTCTCCCCGGCATCCCTGCTTGCAAAGTTCACCGGAGAAACCGTGGGGCTCATCAAGACCCACCCGGAAACCGGCCAGGAGACACGGCAGGATGCCAGGGTGCTTGCCACCCACAACGGGGTGGTGCTTGAAACCGGCACCGGCATTGAGACCGGCATCCCGGGCAGGCTCCTGTTTCCCCATATCCCGGCCAACCTGAGGACCAGCCCCACCCTGACCATGACGGTCCAGAACGACGCCAAAAAAAACCGGGAACTGGAACTGTCCTATCTCACCCACGGCCTCACCTGGCGGGCCGACTATGTTGCCGAGCTCAACCCGGATGACGACCGCCTGAACCTCAAGGCCTGGGTCACCCTGACCAACACCAGCCGGACCGACTACCTTGACGCCACCCTTCAGCTGGTGGCAGGGGAGATCCACCTTGCCCCCCGGGAGATGCGGCAAAGGGCCATGCCCATGATGATGGACTCGGCCAAGGCAAAGGGCGGTTTCGCCCGGGAGGAGATGTTCGAGTACCACCTCTACACCCTGGAGCGGAAAACCACCCTGAAGAACAACCAGACCAAGCAGGTGGCCCTGCTCCAGGCAGAAAACGTTCCCTGCACCAAGGAGTACTTTATTGACGGCCAGGGCTACTACTTTTCCCGCAGCATGGGACCCGGCGGTGAAAAACCCAAGGTGCAGGTGTTGCTTCACCTTGAGAACACAAAGGAAAACAACCTTGGCATGCCCCTTCCCAAGGGGATAATCCGGGTGTACAAACAGGACCGGCAGGGCATGCTTCAGTTTGCCGGAGAGGACCGCATGGACCACACCCCTGACAAGGGGTCCCTGAAGCTTACGCTTGGCAACGCCTTTGACATAACGGCCGAAAAGAAGCAGACCGATTTCAAAAAATTGTCCTCCTCAAGCAAGGGCGCCTTCCGGTATCAGTCTGCCTACGAAATAAAGATCGCCAACGCTAAAACAAGCCCCGTGACCGTCACCGTGTCCGAACCCGTACCCGGGGACTGGCGGATCACCCGCCAGAGCCATGCCCACACCAAGGCATCGAGCAACAGGGCCCAATGGCAGATCAGCGTGCCGGCCAGGGGAGAAACGACCCTCAGCTATACGGTTCAGACAAAGTAATCATAGGGTACAGATCTCCGCACTCGAACGGATGCCATAAGAAATGGGCTCTGTTCATCTGCGATATCCACCCATCATCCATCAGGTTCCCATCATCTCAACGGAGGATTGTCTTGAAAAAACGATTATTGCTCATGGTCACGGTTCTGCTGCTCGCGTTCTCAACCCCGTCTACGGCTGCCCTGAAAATCAAACTCGGGGTGGTCACAAAGCCCGGCTCCGCCCAGAACATTGTGGCGGAAAAATTCAAGGCCCTTGTGGAGGAAAGAAGCAACAAAAAGATACGGGTCAAGGTGTTCCACTCGGCGTCCCTGGGTAACGAGACCGAGATCCTCCAGCAGATCCAGATGGGAACCATTGAGATGGGCATCATCACCGGCGGCCCCTTTGACACCTTTGACCCCATCGTCAGGGTGGTCAACTATCCTTTTCTGTTCAAGGACAATGCCCAGGCAGACGCCATCCTGGACGGCCCCCTGGGCCAGGAGATCTTCAAGAGCCTGGAAACCTCGGGGTTCAAGGGACTCTGCTTTTCGGAGAACGGGTTCAGGAACCTGACCAACAGCCGGGGCCCGGTCAGGACCCCGGAAGATATCAAGGGCCTCAAGATCCGGGTGATGTCCTCGGCCCTGCACAAGACCATCTGGCAGGCCCTGGGGGCCAACCCCACCCCCATGCCCTGGCCCATCTACACGGAGCTGGAACAGGGGGTGATCGACGGCCAGGAAAACCCACTCTGGGTGATGGAGGTGTACAAGTTCTACGAAATCCAGAAGTACATGACCCTGACCCGCCATGTCTACTCCCCACACCTGGACGTGGCAAGCCTTGGCTGGTGGAACAATCTCTCCAGCGAAAACCGGGAGATGATAGAAACCGCCATGGAGGATGCCGCCCGGTTCCAGCGAAAAGATAACCGGGACAAGGATGCAGAGCGGCTGAAACTCCTTGAGGCCAAGGGCATGCAGATCGAAATCGATCCGGACATCAACGCGTTCCGGGCAAAGGTGGCCAATCTCAAGGAGATGGATCTCTACAAAGCTCCCAAGGTCCACGCCCTGCTAATCAAAATGCTCGAAGCAACAAAATAGGCGATCATTAATATGGATCGTCTGGAAACCTTCAGTAACCGCCTCAACCAATGGGTGGAACGCCTGGTGTTCGTCCTTGGCCTTGCCATGGCCGTCATCGTGGTGCTCCAGGTGTTTGCCCGCTATGTGCTGAACAACTCCCTGTTCTGGTCCGAGGAGCTGGCCCGTTACTGCCTGGTGTGGATCTCCTTCCTGGGGGCCTCGGTGGCCTACCACGACCGGGCCCATCCCGGGGTGAACCTGCTTTTTTCACGGCTTACCCCAGCCCTGGAGCGGTTCGTTGCCATCCTGGTCCACCTGATCTCCCTGGGGCTCTTCTCAATCATGGTGGTCCATGGCATCAAGTTTGCCGTGTTTGTAAGGCTCCAGATCACCCCGGCCCTGGCCATACCCAAGTGGGTCATCATGGGGATCATTCCCCTGAGCGGGGCCATATTCATGGTCCATGGGGTTCGGTTCCTCGCAAGGGAGATCCAGGGGGGCGACAGATGATTGCAACCGTGCTCATTGTCTCGCTCATGGTGCTGTTTGCCATGAACACCCCCATTGCCATCGCCATTGGGGCTGCCTCGGTGACCGCCATCCTGGTCCAGGGGGATTTCTCCCTGATGATGGTGGTCCAGCGAATGTTCTCCGGCACCGACTCCTTTCACCTCATGGCGGTACCGTTATTCATGTATGTGGGCATCATCATGGAAAAAGGGGGGATCAGCCAGCGGCTCATCGATCTTGCCAATGCCCTGGCCGGATGGCTCCCGGGGGGCCTTGCCGCCGTCACCATCGTTTCCGCCATGTTCTTTGCCGGCATCTCGGGCTCTGCCGCGGCCGATGCCGCAGCCGTGGGCGCGGTACTGATCCCGGCCATGAAGCGGTCCGGGTATGAACCCGACTTTGCCGCCGCAGTCCAGGCTTCCGGCGGCTCCCTGGGGGTGATCATCCCCCCGTCCATCCCCATGATCATCTTCGGGTTCCTCACCGGCGCCTCCATCGGCCAGCTCTTTGCCGCAGGCATCATTCCGGGTCTTCTCATCGGCATCTCCCTGATAGCGGTCAGCTCCATCATCTCCCATCGCCGGGGCTATGCCCCTGAGACCCGTTTTTCCCCCTCCCGGGTGTGGACCGCCTTCAGGCGGGCCGGCCTGGCCCTGGGCGCCCCTGTCATCATCCTGGGCGGCATCCTCCTGGGGATCTTCACGGCCACGGAATCCGCAGCCGTGGCCGTGGTATATTCCCTGTTCGTGTCCATGGTGGTCTACAAGAAGATCAAACCCAGGGAGATCTACACCATCATCGTCAACGGCTCCGTCACCTCGTCCATTGTGATGTTCATCATTGCCACGGCCTCGGTCTTCTCCTGGGTGGCGGCGGTGGAGGATATCCCCGCAGCCCTGGCCGGCGGCATCCTCGGGATCACGGACAACCGCATCCTGCTGCTGCTGATCATCAACGGGGTTCTCCTGATCGCAGGCACCTTTGTGGAGACCACGGCCGCCCTGATCCTGCTGGTGCCCATGATCACCGCCATGCTGCCCTCCCTTGGCATAGACATTATCCAGCTTGGGGTGATCGTTGTGACCAACCTTGCCATCGGCATGCTCACCCCGCCCATGGGCATCTGCCTCATCGTGTCCAGCGCCATCTCCAAACAGAGCCTGGGTGCCGTAAGCCGCCGGGTGCTGCCCTTTCTGGCCATCCTGCTGGTGGACCTCATGATCATCACCTTTTACCCCCCCGTCACCATGTGGATGGCCGGCTTCATACGATAGGGGGTCAGGTCTGCACACTTGACCGACCATAGCCCCCTTTGTGGCGGCATCACGCCATGGCAGCAAAGAAGGCTTCCACCACCCGGTTGAACCCAAAGGCAAGCGCTGTCCCCCGGGCCTCGTCACGGTCAAACCACTTCAGGCACTGGCCCTCGGTCAACCGTATTGCATCGATGTCAAGGTCTGAAGCTTGCCAGAACACAGACTCGGTCCTGTCATCAAACCCAAACACCCGGAAAAGCGCAGGCTTGCAAAGCTTCAGCCCCATCTCCTCATCCATCTCCCGGACAATGCACTGCTCCGGGGTCTCATGGGCCTCCACATGACCGCCCGGCAGGTCCCACATGCCGGAACAGGGAAGCCCCGGTTTCTCATCCCGCAAAAAGAGCAGGACCTGGTTACGGCAATTCAAAAAAATGATGCTGCATCCCCTGGGGTTCATGGCGCTCCTGACAAACGGTGTAAACGCCTCCCCGGTATGGACCGAAACCATGCCGGAGAGGGTCGGGTCAACTGAGAAAGGTGATCTTTGGATCACTGGGCAGCGCCAGGCCCACACTCACCTCCAGGGCCTTGAGAATGGCCGCAGGCACCGGACATGACACATGGGGGATATTGTTTTTGCAGGCCGCAAGCACCTGTGACTCCCCTTTTTTGAACAACTCGTCCATCACATTCACCGGTTCCGTTCCCAGGTCCTTGGCCACTTTTTTGAAATTGGGGCATTCGGTTGAAAGGGAAAGCACCGCATGGTATCCCGCCGCTGCCTCAGCGTGTATTGTTGTCGTAAAGCCGCAAATCCCGGCAAACACCTCCAGAGACACCCCTGATTCCTTACCCATGATCTTCTCTTCTCCTTAATGATAAACATACGCTCAAAACACTCTGTGTCTTATAGGGAGGGATGGATCGAAAAATCAACCTTTTAACAAATTCTTTTTCCGGTATTGCCCTGGGCAGAACAAGGGTCCCCATGGGGTTTTTCCTATGTTTCGCCAGAAGAAAGCGGTATAAGAGCCTTGGCAAGAACCAAAGAGACAGCAACCATAAGGAAACCATTGCATGAGAACAATCGCGTTTGGATATTCAACCCAGTGCAACCTCAGGTGCGGCCACTGTGTTGCAAAGGGAGAGATCCCGGAAACCAGCACCATGGACCTTGGCCGGGCAAAAGAGATCATCCATGAAATGGCCGAAGCCGGGGTCAAGGGGATCAGCTTCACCGCCGGCGAGCCCCTGATTTTTTTCAACGAGATCAACGAACTTGTCCGGCTCTGCCGCGATCTTGGCATCTACACAAGGATCGTTACCAACAGTTTCTGGGCAACCACCCGGGAAAGGGCAGACGGGGTGGTCAGGGAGCTGAAACAGAACGGGCTCTGTCAGCTGAGGCTCAGCTACAGCCGGTGGCATCAACAGGGGGTGGCTCCCCAAAACGTGGTCCATGCCGCCGAAAGCGGCCAACGATACGGGTTGGACTATTTTGTCTCGTTTGTGACCGATTTTTCAGAACAGGACGATCCCCACGAGGCGTTCCTCAGGACCAACAACCTTCGCTTCTTTCCCGAACCCCTGATCTATTCGGGCCGGGCAGCAAGCTTTGACCATGACGATCTTCGCACGGATTACCAGGCCAATTGCTGTGCCATGAACCCGTTTCTCACCCCGGAGCTTGACATGTACGCCTGCTGCGATGCCGGCAGCCACTTCACAGAGACCAATGTCTTTTTCCTGGGCAACCTTGCCGACAGCAGCGTTGATGCGCTCTTCAGGGCCAGCGAAACCAACCGCCTCTTCCACCTGATCCGCACCGCAGGCATCACCCGCCTGGCCCATTTTGCGGGATTCACGTCAAGACAGATTATCGGCTACAGAAAGTGCGACCTGTGTAAAGCGCTGCTCAACGATGCCGCCACCCTTGGAAAGCTCCAAGCGGCAGCAGCAGGAAACGTCAATCACTGGACCCGGTAATTTTAGAGATCCTGTGAAGCAGGAAACGTCAGTCACCGGATCCAATGGTCAGAAGATCTTGTGGAGGAAAAAATCCACCAGGGTGATCAGACAGGCAGCCACCAGGGTGGTTCCAATTGAGTTGATCTCAAAATCCTCCATGAGCTTGTCCGTGATCCACAAAAGAAAGGCGTTGATCACAAACTTGAACAGCCCGAAGGTGACGATCATGAGGGGAAAAGCCAGCAGCATGAACAGCCAGCCGGTGAGATAGTTGATGGTCGAGTAGACAACCGCCACCACCACGGCGGTCTAGAACCCCTTGATGCGAATCCCCGGTAGCAGGTGTGCCACTATAAAAATTGCCACGCTCAAAAGCAGCAGGTTATAAATCATGGTTTCATCTCCTTATATATATTGGCCACAATCAGTGGCGATCAGAGCGCCCTCATGGTTTCAGGCCTGAGGCGCGAAAGGTCTTTTTTTTCCAGGACAGAATCGATCAGACCGACCATGCGCGCCTTATCCTTCGGAAGGGTGCCGTTGATGGGCAGATAGTTGGAGGCGTGGACCCCGACAAATTTCATGTTGTCGGCATCGATATGCTCAAACAGGGTCTTCATCTCCTCCAGGGTGGCAAAGGCATCGGGCACCACATAGCTACCCTTCTCCATCTCCCGGTAAAGCCGTGTCCCGGGCACCGGGGTCACGGTCAATGCGGCAAGGTACCGGGGCTTCATTTGGCTGCAGATCCTGGCCGTGGCAATGGCGATCCGTTCCTGAACCGCCTTGTCACTGCCGGCAAGGCCCAGCAGCACCATGGCCGACAGGTTGATCCCCGCGTTTACGAGGCTGGTTCCGGCAGCCAGCATCTCCTCCACGGTGACGCCCTTGTTGATCTGCTTCAACATCTCCCCGTCCCCGGTCTCCACCCCGAGATAGGCCTTGGTGAGGCCGGCGGCCCGCAGGGCGCAAAGCTCGGTCATGCTCTTGCCAAGGGTACTTTGGGGGCCCACATAGGACCCCACATGGCGGAGGGAGGGAAAGGTATCGTAAAGTTGCCGCAAAATCTCCAGCAACAGGTCGCTCTCCATGGCAATGGCGTCCCCGTCGCAAAGGAACACCTTTTCCAGGTCCCCATGATGCTCCTTTGCCATCTTGATATCCTGGCTGATCTCCTCCAGGGAGCGGATCCTGTAGCGTTTGTCCTTGTACATGCCGCAAAACGAACACCCGTTATGGGAGCAGCCGATGGTGCACTGGAGAATATAGCTGTTTGCCTCACTGAACGGTCTGAATATCTGGCCCTCATATCGCATGGTGGTCACCCTGTCATTGCTGCCGCGGTTAGGTGCTGCTCCAACAAACACATTCCAATGGTCAGATCCCTAATTTATAATCTCATAAAAAATAGTCAAGACTTACTTCCCGGGAATATGTGCCCCCCCATTGACAGAACTGCCTTTTCACGTGAAACAATCCGCCGCCATTCCCCCCGGCCCAGACAGGAAATAAAAAAAGGCAGGGCCATTGCTGACCCTGCCTTGAGACTGGATGCTGTGACGTTATTTCCGAAGCCGGCGCCTGACTCCCGCAAGTCCGACAAGCCCGGAGCCTAACAGCCAGGCGGCCGCTGGAATAGGTGTGGCAACAAGATCCATGGCTTCAACGCGCAACTTCGCGCTATTAAACCAGAAGTCACCATCAGTCGCTTTTAGAGTGACATCTAAGGTTCCGTCTTCGTTTAAGAAGGGAAAAATACTGGACAAATCACCACTAATGGTTTTAAGTCCTCTATCGACCTCCCACTTAGCGAGTTCCCACTTTTCCGTTTTCGTTCCAACCTTAAACTGAGCCCACTCCTTTGATAAGTCCCCGTCGTCTTTCAAAGACAATGTCACAAATGCCGCAGTCACAAACTCAGTTTCAGGATCAAACCCAGCCTTAGTGATATCAAATGTCCAGTCAACAGAAGGTATTTCCCACGAAAAATTGGGGGTCACATCTAACTTCTGACTACCGTCATAGGTAGCCTTATAACGTGCTGCACTGGCGCTCCCCGCAACCGAAAACATTAAAAAAACGCCTAGAAAAACGCTTATAAACTTTTTCATTAAAATCTCCTTATTCATTATCAAAGCCAACCAAGCGATCTCCCCATGAGGTCCTTTGCTTTTCCATGCCTGTACGTCTGCAGAATTGGCTTTAACTTGAATCCCAGGAAGATGCAAAAAGTAAACCATGTTATTGCAACCTATTAGGGGTTTACCAAATAAAACCCCGAAAACTCAGTAATAGAGCTGCTTGAAGCCGAAACACTTTATTTAAACCCAAAGAGTGATTTCACTTATTGGGTAAAAAAGGTAATAATAAGCCACCGCAATAGGAAGTAAATACCACATTCTTTGCCATTTTATTTCTTTTACTTCCCACTTACTTAAAATCGCCCCCAACTGCTTTTTCAGAAACGGGGATTTCAATGATATGAGCCCAGGGCGGCCATTGCCGACATGCACCTTTCCCCGGCGCGCCCTCGGGCGATAACCGGAAGGTACCCTATCCGGCCGCTCAACGCCAGCCCCCACCGAGCGGGGGCTGGGCTCATCTCACCGTTCAGGCCATCTTACGGTTCCGTCCCCACCTACTCCAGCGTGGTGCGGCTGATGATCTCGTCCTGCACCTCTTTACACAACTCAACAAAGAAGGCACTGTATCCGGCCACACGGATCATGAGATCCCGATACTCTTCCGGGTTCTCCTGGGCCAGCTTCAACGTTTCGTTATCCATGTAATTGAACTGCATCTGGGCATTGCCGAGAATGGACGCCGTGCGCAACAGAGATATCAGTCCGGCTGCGCCCTCCGGGGTGTCCAGGGACCCTTCCATCAGCTTGAAGTTGTGTGACATCCCCAGGCTCATGGATTCAACATTCAGCTTAGACACCGACTTGATGATGGCCGTGGGCCCCTTGGTGTCGGCCCCCTGGGACGGGCTCATCCCGTCGGACAGGGGCGCGCCGGCCAAACGGCCGTTGGGAGTGGCTGCGATCATCTCCCCCAGGGGGGTGTTGAATGACTGGGACAGGGTGCCGTGGATCAAACGGGCGTAGAGGGATTTATGCTGATTGATGGTTTTTTCGGTGTAATCGATCACATCCGCTGTGATCCGGTCGGCGTAATCGTCGTCGTTACCGAACTTGGGTGCATTGAGGCAATCCCGGCGCATCTGCCCATGGCCTTCCCAGTTGGCGTCCAGGGCTTTCTTCATGTCGGTAAGGGTGTATTTTTTGTCGTCATAGACCAGTTTTTTGATGGCGGCCATGCTGTCGGCGTAGGAGCCCAGACCGGCAAAGATCGTTCCCGGCCCTTCATAGAGAACGGCACCACCGGCGGTGACATCTTTGCCGGTTTCCATGCAGCCATCGACAAACAGGGACATATAGGGGGTGGGCACCATATCCCGGACCAGTTGCTGGTTGATCACCGTCCCTTTGGCCGTCAGCGCCATGATGTAATCCAGCTGCTTTTTGACAGCGGCATCAAACTGTTCATATGTGGCAAACTGATCCAGTTCGCCGGTATCCAGCCCCTGTTTGCTGCCGTAGGATTTGAGCACGCCACGGTTGAAAACAAACTCGATGGCAATGGGCCACTGGGTAAACCCACCTGCTGTCCACTGGTGGATCCGGCCCGATTTCTGGGGCTCAACACAGCCCATGAGGCAGTAATCCCGGGCATCGTCAAAATCAAAGCCCTTGCGGAGCATCATCTTGATGTGGGCATCGTCAAAGTGGCAGGCGGGCATGCCACCCCCGGCTTTGACCACCTCCACGATCTTCTGCAGGTACTTTTGGGGGGACTGGTTGTGAATCCGGCAGGCAAGGGAGGGCTGATACACCCCCACCCGGCGAACGGCGTCCATGACAAGATAGGTCAGCGCATTGGTCCCGTCACCGCCCCCCCGCTTCTGCCCGCCCACACACAGGTTGATGAAGGGCATGTAGCCTGCGAAATATTTGGCCGTCCCGCCGGGGGTGTACCATATCATCTCTGAACATTTGAGGATAAAGCAGCCCATCAGTTCAAAGGCCTGGTTTTCATCCAGGACACCGGCTTTTATATCGGCTTCGTAGCAGGGATAGACATACTGGTCAAAGCGCCCCAGGGATGTGCTGCACTGGTTTTCCTCCATCAGGAACAGGGACTGGATGGTCCAGATGGCCTGGAGCGCCTCCTGGAACGTCTCCGGCGGATGGGCCGGCACCCGGGCATTGACCTCGGCGATCTTTGCAAGCTCAGCCCTGCGCCTGGGATCCGGCTCGTTTGCAGCCAGCTCCGTTGCGTAGGCGGACAGTCGGTTGGCGTAGAGAAGGATCCCGTCACAGGTTTCAATGGCGGCCCGGTAGAAGGAGATGGTCTCCATCTCCCCTGCTGCATCCGTGGACAGCTTTGCCAAATGCGCTTCAGCCTCGGCCTTGATGCCACCAATCCCTTTGGTAAACAGGATGATGTCATAACCGGGGCTGGTGTCGCCGCCACCGCTGGTATGATGATAGGTCAAATCACTCACACAGGCTTCAGCGGAGAACTCCCACAGGCCCTCTTTGCGGAAGGACGCTTCGCACGCTTCATCAAGGGATCTGCCTTCCCAGAAGGGGAAGATCTTTTCGCGCATGATCTTCTTGTCCCCTTCGCTGATGACGTAGGGGTCCTGGGAGCGGGTGCCGATGGTGTCGAGTTCGTCCCGGACCCATTTCCAGGCGGTATCCGGAGAGAACGCTCCGGCACGGGCCTTGCCACAGGGATGACCGACAATCAGTTCGCCTTCCTGAATCAGCATTGGCGCGGTTTCGCACGCTTTTTTAAACCCCATGGCCCGGCGCAGATTGTTCGGCAATTCAGGGTGCTGCTTCGCAACGTCAGTAAAGGCCAGGGCACGACCGATGGTGATACTGGGTTTTACTTTCAGGTAAGCGTCCTTAAGCTGCTGAATACGCGCAGGAAGCCCGGATTTCTCACGTTTAGCGCCTTTAGCCATTGCTGATTCCTCGACAACCGTCATACATACCTCCATCATTAAAAAATAAAGACAAAAACCATATTTTAAAGATTCCCTTTCAATCCGCACCGTAAGGCTTTCCGTATAGGGGAAAGTCAACTTTTTTTAAAAATAGTTACCCATGGCACCGAACTCGATCAGGATACGCAAATGGGGGGGGAGGATTTCAGTTTTTACCAGGAAAAATTGCCCGGCGGCTAACGGCCTGTTAATAAAAAAGGCATGGGCAAACCGTTCGGTCTGTCCATGCCCTTGAATCCTGGAACCGGCCCTGATGCCTTCAGTGCCGGTTCCCCTATTTAAAAACGATCAGCGGATCAGCGGATCAAAAACTCTCCACCAGGCGTTTCAGCCTGAAATTATTCTCAAACACCTCTTTATAGGCGTTGATCAGGTTGAACCGTGCCCGTGAGAGGTTGAAGATGGCGTCCAGCACATCCGAGGAGGTGCCAATGCCCTGGCTGAACCCAAGATCCGTGACCCTCAGGTTCTCCTTGGCCTCGGCGGTGCCGGCCTTGGCCACGGCCAGGTTGTCAAAGGCCACATCCAGGTTGAGCAGGGTGTTTTTCAGCTCTGTCTTGAGCGCCTCCTCAAGCTCTGTGATCTCAAACCCGATCTTTTTCTGTTCAAGCCTGGCCTGGCTTGTCCGGGCATATTTTTTCATGCCGTCAAAGAGGTTCATGGAGATCACGGCCTGGCAGCGCACCTCGTCGTCGGAGTTCTCAAACCCGTCTGCGAAGAAATCGTCCCGGGTGTGGGAAGCGTAGCTCATATTCAGGTCTGCCCGGGGATAGAGGGACGCTTTGGATGCGGCCACCCGCATGCCCGAGGCCATAAGGGAGCGCCTGAGGGCGTTGAGCTCGCTCCGGTTCTCAAGGAGAAGCTTCTCATAGGCCGGGTACTCCCCCCGGTCCGGCAATTGATCAAAGAGTGAAAAATCAAGCTCCTCCCTCGCAACCCGGGTACCGGTGTCAAAGGCAAGCAGGTTGACCGAAGCGGCAACGTCAGCCTCGGTCCTGCGCCGGTTCTGAAGGGCGTTGTCCATCTCCACCTTGATCTTTAACAGGTCGGTCTTCTTGAGCACCCCCACCTTGACCTTGAGGCGGACCTGCTTCAACCGGTCCTCGTAAAGCTTGACCTCGTTTTCAGACACCTTGAGGTTCGCCATGGCCTGGTAGACCGAAAGATAGTCCAGGGCCACCCGAAGGCTGATATCCTGCCTGACCGAGTCAAGCCTGAAGCCACTGGCATGGGTCAGGGTCTCGGCCGCCTTGAGATTGTAGTAATCCTTGAACCCGGCAAACACATTCCAGGAGGCCCCGCCGGTAAAGGTATCGTTCTTCCGGTTCTCGTCCACGGCCGTGTCGTGGTTGAGGCGGTTCAGGGTGTAGCCCAGATCCAGGGAGGGGAAAAACTCGCCCCGGGCCTCCCTCACCTGCTCCTTGCTGATATCCAGGTCAGCCTGGTATTGCTTTACCAGGCCACGGTTGTCATATGCGCTGCTTTGAAGGGTTTCAAGGGTGGCGGCACCCGGGGCTGTCACCCCTGACACCAGCACCGCCATCATCCCCACCAGGGTTACCCCGATCATTCTTTTCATTCCATGCTCCGTTCAAAATAATGTTGGATTCAAATTTACGCGCTTCGCCTGCCAATAGCGCCCATCTTTTACTTTCATGGGTAAAACAGGCATCAATTCGGGTGGGAACCTCTGTAAGCCAGGGCGTCCTGGTCAACCTTGCTCTTTTCGAGCCCGATGAAAAAGGCCAGCAGGGCCGGAATCACAAACAGGGTAAACAGGGTTGAGAGGGCAAGCCCGCCCAGCAGCACGCTGCCGATGCCCCGGTAGAGCTCGCTGCCGGATCCGGTGGCGATCACAAGGGGCATGAGGCCGAAGATGGAGGTAAAGGCGCTCATGAAGATGGGGCGTATCCTTGTCCTCACCGAATCCGAGATGGCCAGCATCCCCTCCATGCCCTTGTTTCTGACATTGTTCAGCGACTGGTGAACGATGAGGATGGCGTTGTTCACCACGGTGCCGATGAGGATGATGAAACCAAGCATGGTGAGCACATCCAACGGCTGGGGCGCGATCACAAGATCCACGAGCCTCAGGCCCATGAGCCCGCCGGCCGCGGCCAACGGCACGCTGAACATGATGATCAGGGGATAGAGAAAGTTCTCAAACAGGGCCGCCATCAAAAGGTAGGTGATCATGAGGGCCAGCAGCAGGTTCCACTTCAGGGCGTCAAAGGTATCCACAAGCTTGTCCGCATTACCGCCCAGATCCAGGGAGATATCTTTGATCTGACCCGATGCCTGCAGGTTGTCGCAGGCGGCCTTGATGGTCTCGATGGCCGTCTGAAGGGGCACGGACACGGGGGGCGTGATCTCAAGCCGGACGTTCCGCTTCTTCTCCAGCCGGTCGATCTGGGTCATGCCCGTAGAGTACTTGATGGTGGCCACATCCCCGATGCGCACCTGGCGGCCGATGTTGTTGACAATGGGGGCGTTGAGGATATCCTCCGGGGTCTTGAACTCGGTTTCAGAGCCCCTGACCACAAGATCGATGCGGTCCTTGCCTTCCGGGCCGAACTCGTCCACCTTTCTGCCGTTCATGAGCACATCCACGTAGATGCCAAGCTCCTGCTCGGTAAGTCCGTTGGCCGCAAGCTTGAGCTTATCGGCAATCACCCGTCCCTCGGGATAGGTGATCTCAAGGGAGGGCACCGGGCGGATCTGGGACCCTGGGATCGCCTGGGAAACGGCCCCAAAGAGCATGCCGCCGGCCTTGACGATCTCGTTCATGTTTTCGCCGGAGATGTTGAGATCCACGGTTCGCCCCTTGCCCATGCCGGTCTCAAAGATACCGGGCTGGATGCTGATGCCGAACATGCCGGGTAAAGAGTTGATGATCCGGTTCATGGCCGGGATGAACCGTCCGGCCTCGGTCTCATACTCGTCAATGGCAGAAAGGCCAAATCCCGACAGGGAGTCGGAGGAGAAATAGAACATGTTACGGATCAGGGGCAGGTCGTGGTCCCCGGGGGTCCTGTACTTCTCTGTCTGTTCAAACAGATACTCCCCCACCTCCCGGCGCTTTTCCGCAGAATAGCCAGGCGGCGGCACCAGGATGCTCATGACAAAGTTCCGGTTGCCCTGGGGCAGGTACTCGGCCTTGGGCATCAGGGCCCAGACACTGGCAAGGGAGAGGGAAGTGAACACAAGGATGCAGATAATCCGGGTAACCGCATTCCGCTGGAACTGGTTTGACACGCCCATGATCAGGTTCACAAAGAAACCGCCCACGGATTTTGAAACGCTTTTTTTGTTGCCCCCGGTGCTGACCTTCTGGTTCTTATAGATAAAGTGCATGAACGAAGGGATCACGGTGACCGACACCAAAAGACTCAGAATGATGGAGGCGGTGATGGCGATGGAGATATCCTTGAACAGCTGGCCCGCCTCCTGCTTGATGAAGATGACCGGCAGGAACACCGCCACCGTGGTAAGGGTGGAGGCCACCACCGCCCCGAACACCTCATTGGCGCCATCCAGCACGGCATCGAAGATTCTTTTGCCGGTCTGGCGGTGGCGGTCGATGTTCTCCAGCACCACGATGGAGTTGTCCACCAGCATGCCCACGGCAAAGGAGATGCCGGCAAGGCTGACAACGTTCAGGTTCCGGTGAAACAGCCACAGAAAGATGAAGGTGCCGATGGCCGAAATGGGAATGGCAAGGCCGATGGTGATGGTGGACCGAAGGCTTCCCAAAAAGACGAGCAGAATGATGATGGCAAGCACGCCGCCGATGATCACATTCTTCTTCATGTTGTCAATGGATTTCAGGATGTAGGGCGCCTCATCGTGGGCCCAGTTGATATAGAGGTTCTTGTCGGCCAGCACCTCGGAATTCAGGCGGTCCACCTCGGCTTTTACCCGTTTCACAATCTCAATGACGTTGGCGCCCTTCTGCTTTTTCACGCCAATGACGATCCCCTCCCGGGAGTTCTCCATCACTGAAACAAACTGGGTCTCGTACCCGATGCGGGTGGTGGCCACATCCCGCAGGAATACCCGCTTCATGCCGTCGTCATAGACCACCACATCCAGGGGATCAAAGCTGTTCTGGAACTTGGCCACGGTGCGGATCCGGTAGTTTTTCCGGTCAATGCCCAGCACCCCTGCGGAAACATCGCTGTTGGCCGCCACCACCTTGGAGATGATCTGGTTGATGGTGATGCCCCGGCGGGTCATCTTTTCCGGATCGATCACGATCTCCAGCTGGTCCTCGGTGCCGCCGAAGATCAAAAGGGAGGCGACCCCCTCGATACGCTCCAGGTACTGGCGAACCTCGTTTTCAAAAAAGGTCTTGTACTTGAGGATCTCCGTGTCAGGCCCCTCCTTGGTCTTCATCAGCATCCAGATGATGGGCTGGGAAGAGCCGCCGGAGCTGGACAGGACGGGCTCCAGCACGTTATCCGGGTAGTCGGACACCTCTTTGAGCTTGTTGGAGACCCGGAACATGGCCGTGTCAATATTGGTTGCAAGGTCAAAGGTGAGGGTGATGGTGGCGTAGTCGTTGTAGGAGGAGCTCTCCATCTTCTGGAGGTTCTGGAGGCTCTTGAGCTTGTCCTCCTGGCGTTCCACCACCTCGCTCTCCATCTCCGTGGGACTTGCCCCGGACCAGGAGGTCATCACCTCGATCTCGGGCAGATCCGTGTCCGGAGCGAGCTGAACAGGTAGTTTCATGAGCCCGATCACACCGAACAGGACGATCAGTATCACCATGACAGCCGTGGTAACAGGTCTCTCTATTGCACTCTTAATCACATTCATAAGTCATCATTTCCCCGGTTGCTCCCGGGCCTGGGCTCTCGTATGGATGGTTGCCCCCGAATGGATGCCCGCTGTTCCGGTTGCGGTAAAAAATTTACCGGTTGTGGACCGAAACAGGCTCAATTCATATGGGAGGATCTATAATGGGTCTCAGTTGATGATGGTCACGGCCTGGCCCGGTCTCAACCGGTCATTTCCGTCCACCACCAGGGGCATGTCCGCCTTGAACCCATTGGCGTCGATGGCAACATACTGCCCCACATAGGAGATGATGGTGACCGGCATGGGAGCAGCCTTACCCCCGTTCACCGTGTAGACCATGTACTGGCCGTTATGGCTGACCAGGGCATCCCGGGGCACCAGCAGCCGGTTCTTCTTCTCCCCCACGGGCATGGACACGGTGGCCGACATGTTCAGCACGGGATTGTCCATGGCCGGCAGCCGCACCTTGACAAACACGCTCTTGGTCTGGGGGTCGGCCACGGGGATCACCCCGGCAATGATGCCGGTCACCTCTTTTTCAAGGGAGACGATGGAAACCGTTACCTTTTCACCTTTTCGCGCAAAGGAGAGGAGATCCTCGGACACGGGCACCTTGACGAAAATATCGTTGATGGATCCCAGGGAGCAGAGTACCGAGCCCGGGGACACCCAGTCCCCTGTTTCCGATCTTTTTTCAAGCACCACCCCGTCAAAGGGCGCCCGGATGACGCTCTTCTGCTTTTTAAGCCGGGCCAGGGCCAGCTGGGTCTCAAGGATGGCGGTCTGCTTGATCAAATCTTCCCGGGAAAGGGCAATGTCGTCATACTCCTTTTCACTGGCCGCTTCCTGCTGAAACAGGGTTTCATAGCGGCCCAGATCCTTCGCCGCCTTGACAAGGCGCACCTTGACCTGGGCCATGTTGGCCTGCACCGATTCGATCTCGTTGTCGATGAAGTCGGTGTTGAGACGGAACATCACGGCCCCTTTTTTCACACGCTCCCCCTCCCTGACATGGACCGACCGGACAATCCCGTTCACCTCGGTGGAGGCGTTGCTCACCCGGTCAAAAAAGAGGGTGCCCACCGCCTGGGTGTTTTCAGCGACATTTCTTTCAATCACAGGGGCCGTCACCACCCTTGCCGGGGGCGGGGCGCCGTCGTTCGCCATTGCGCTTACCGGGCCTGCAGCAACCATCGCCGCCACCATCAACAATCCGAATATTCCGTTCCTAATTTTCATGGGTTTCCTCTTTATAAATAGTTGACGATTTCTCTTTCACACCGGCCCTGAACCCTGCAGCCGCATAGGCCACCATCTCCTCGATCATCGCTTCCCTGTCAGGAACAAGCCCGAGTGCCCCAATGCTCTCCTCCATGATACAATCCCCCTCCATGATGCCAAATGCAGTGTTCCTGAAAAAAGCCAGCCGCAGCAGCACAACCTGTTCGGGAATCTGGGGCAGGGCTTTTAGAAAAGCGTCGGCATAGTACTTGATATCTTTTTCCACAATCCCCCGGAGGCTCTGCATGAACACATTCTTGTCATCAATATAGCCGTACATCTGTATAAAAAAATTCTGTTGATCCGGACATCTCAATGAAAATGCAAGCAGGGGAACCAGATAGGACCGGATCACCTCCTCAAGCTCCGGTACTTCGTTCTCCCCCCCGGTAAGCACCCGGTCCAGGCTCTGGTGGAGCTCCTTTGACAGGGGCGCGAGGAACCGCTCCAGGATGGCCGAAATCATGTTATTTTTGGAACCGAAATGGTAGTTGATGGCGGCGATGTTGACGCCTGCCTCATCCGTGATCTTCCGAAGGGAGGCCTTTTCCGCCCCCAACTCCGTGATGAGCCGTTCCGCGGCATCCAGTATCCGCGTTTTTGTATCTTTCATGGGTCCTGCCTTGATATGGCGTTGCCGCCGATTTAAACAATGTTTGAATGTGCATTTTAAACACTGTTTGATTTTTGTCAAGACCTTTTACTTCCGGGGGGCACCATACCAGGAACACGGAGAAAAAAAATCCCCCATTCGGGGGATTTCACTGGCACATCATGTAACGGCGCCAAGGGGTGAAACGCCGGGAATTTTGACTATCCGTTCTTGGAGGGAAAGAGCAGGTGGCGGAACCAGCCGAGATAGGTGTTTTCCCGGAGCATCTCCCGGTCCTGGTTGTCCAGGAGCATGGAGATCCGGTCCACATCGGAAAACCGGTCCTTCCTCGTTGTGATGGTCCGGTTGGGGTCCAGCTCCTTGACCACCCGGGCCGGATTGCCCACGGCAATCACGTTGGCCGGAATATCGGAGGAGACCACGGCGCCGGCCCCCACAATGCTGTTTTCACCGATGGTGACCCCCTTGCACACAATGGCGGAATCCCCGATCCAGACGTTGGGTGCAAGGTAAACCGGGCCGGCCGTGGCCGGGGGCAGGCTGCGGTCGTAGATGCCGTGCCAGTCGGAATCGGTGATATAGGCGTTGCTGGCGATCATGCAGTTGTCCGAGATGATGATCTCCTGGGCCGCGCTGATCCTCACCCCCGGGGAGATCAGCACATGGTCGCCGATCTCGATGCCCGGGACATCGCTCTTATCGGTCCAGACCGTGAGCCGTGTCTTTTTGTCAGACGCTCCCAGCAATGTGACATGGGAGCCTATTTTTACGGGGGCGCCAAACACCTCTATGTGCCAGGGTTTTACCACATAGGGATTGGCCCCCAGGCTCTCCAGCTGGGGTTCGAAAAAATGGCGGAGGTAAAAGCCCTGGAGGCCGAACCACGCTTTTTTGATGAGATAGGGACGGTGATCTTTTCGCACGGCGCTACCCCTTGAACCTGAACCCGTCCCAGGCGTCATGACTGAACAGCCGGGATCCGGGGGTGATGGAATAGAGGGCATCGGCCGCCATCAATGCCACGGCATTGGTCCAGGAGATCTTCTCCTCCGGCCAGACGGTCATGTCGGGAAAGGTGTAGCCGCACCAAAAGGTGTTATCCTCATACACCCGGTCCTGTATCCAGGAGAAGATGATCTTTGCAAGCCCGGGCTTACCCATACCGGCAATGGCCAGGACCAGTTCCGAGGTTTCGGCCATGGTGACCCAGGGGCGGTCGGACACACAGCGGACCCCCTGATCCTCGATCACATATTTTTTCCAGTACCGCTCGATCCTTTTTCTGGCCGCATCTCCGGTGAGGACACCGGATAGCACCGGGTAGAACCAGTACATGGAGAAACGGGACTTGCTGATGTTATAGATGTGAATATTGTCCCGGATGCTGCTGCCAAGCTTCTCAAAGGCCCGCTCCCAGTGGGGCATCTCTTTGCCCAAAACATGGGCAAGGCTCAAGCCGCATTTCAGACTCATGTAGATGGAGCTGGCTCCCGTCAGGAGTGCCATGGGATCCACCTTGCCCTCGGGACTCTTTGCCCAGTAGATCTCCCCCCGCTCGGTCTGGAGGGAGATGGCGAAATCAAGCCCCTTTTCCACGCTCGGCCACATGGTTTCTATAAATCCGATCTCCCTTCGGATCAGCCAGTGGTGGAACAGGCCCGTGGCAATGTAGGAACTCATATTGGTCTCGCAGGTCCTGTCCTTTGGAAGCCCTTCAACATAGGAGGAGTACCAGGACCCATCGGCGTTCTGTTTACTGAACATCCATTCAAAGGCCCTGTCCGCTTCCCGGTAAAAACCGGCAATGTTAAGTCCCATGGCCGATTCCACCAGATCCCAGGGATCGGTTTTACCTCCCTCGTGCCATGGAATCTCACCACTTTCCCTCTGGAGCGAGACGATGAATCGCGCCACTGAGTCAATATTCAGGGCCGGGCAGGGTCGTGCTTGAAAATTTTCGAACTCCATTAAATTCTCCTCAGACGGAAATAACGTTAAAAACAGAACAAACTAGAATTTCATATCAGACCCCATGATGAATGGCAAGGTGATACAGGCAAAGCCGAGTCATGAATTATCATTCATACCATTTACCTAGACCCATCCAGGAATGCATTTTCATTCCCTTTGAGGGCAACCCCCCGTACATCTTGGCTAACTTTCTGAAATTGAAAGACAAAAATCAGCCCGCACCCAAAGAAGATAATTGATGAATTTCCTTGACATTCCATGAACAACTCTGCTAAGCAAAAATGAATACTCATTCATAGTTTGTTACATGTATTTTAAATTACATACAGGAGGGAGTCATGAGTAGAAAGATCAGAAAGGCTGCAGTAATCGGGTCTGGAATCATGGGCGGCGGAATCGCTGCCCTCCTCGCCGGTGCTGGAGTAGATGTACTGCTTTTGGACATTGTTCCATTTGATCTGAAGGATGAAGAAAAAAACGATCCCGCAGCAAGAAACCGAATTGTAAAAGCCGGTATGGATGCAGCCCTTGCATCAGCACCGTCGCTGTTTATGACCAAAAAGGATGCAGCCCTCATCACCACGGGCAACCTGGAAGATGACTTTGACAAACTCGCAGAGTGCGATTGGATCGTTGAGGTGGTTGTGGAAAACCTCAAGATCAAGCAAGCACTGTTCAAGAGAATCGAAGGCATCAGAAAACCCGGTTCTGTCATCAGCTCCAACACTTCGGGTATTCCCTTAAAGGATATGTCCGAAGGACTTTCCCCTGATTTCAAACAACACTTCATGGGCACCCATTTTTTCAATCCTGTCCGCTACATGCACCTCCTGGAGCTGATCCCCGGCGCCGAAACCCTTCCTGAAGTTCTTGAGTTCATCGCCACATACGGTGAGAAAAACCTTGGCAAGGGCATTGTCTGGGCCAAGGATACCCCCAACTTCGTGGGCAACAGAATCGGCGTACAGGGCATCGGCAAAGTGATGCAGGCCATGCTGGAAGAGGGCCTCACCGTTCCCGAGGTGGATGCCATCTTCGGTCCTGCCCTGGGCCGTCCCAAGACAGCCATCTTCAAGACAACCGACCTTGTCGGCCTTGACACCATGTCCCACGTCTGCCAGAACTCCTACGACCTTTGCACCGACGACGAACAGCGGGACGCCTTTGTGGTTCCTGAGTTTGTCAAAAAGATGATCGAGAAGAATCTTTTGGGCAACAAGACCCGGGCGGGTTTCTACAAGACAGACCTGACCCCTGAGTGGAAAAAGATCAGAAAAGTGATCAATCCTGCCACCCTGGAGTATGAAGATCTGAAACGCCCCTCCTTCCCCTGCCTGGACGAAGCCAAGAAAAAGGCGACCCTGGCCGAGAAGATCATTTGTGTTCTCACGGGAGATGACAAGGGCGCCAAGTTTGCCTGGAAAATGGCTGCCAACAGCTTCCAGTATGCCGCCAACCGGATCCCCGAGATCTCAGACACCATCATCGAGATCGACAACTCCATGAAATGGGGATACAACTTTGAGATGGGCCCCTTTGAAGTATGGGACACCTATGGCGTGGAAGCGGCTGTTGAACGGATGAAAACCGAAGGCCTGGACGTTCCGGCCAATGTCATGGCCATGCTCTCTGCCGGTAACAAGAGCTTTTACAAGCTTGAAAACGGCGTTAAAAAGTTCTACGATTTTGCCTCCTCCTCCTACAAGGCGATCCCTGTGAGCAAAACCATGGTCTCCCTGGCAGCTGCCAAGGGCAACAACAAGACCGTGTTTGAGAATGCCTCAGCAAGCCTCATCGACATCGGCGACGGCGTGTTCTGCGTAGAGTTCCACACCAAGATGAACGCCATCAACGGTGAAATCGTCGACTCCATCGACCAGGCCCTGGACCATGTGGATGCCAACGGTGTGGGCATGGTGATCGGTAACGAGGCAGGCGGCATGCCCGGCGCATTTTCCGCCGGCGCAGACCTTGCCTTTGTTTCCAAGCTTTGCCACGACAAGAAATACACCGAGATCGACGCCTTCCTCAAAAAGGCCCAGGACGGTATCCAGCGAACCAAATACGCTCCCTTCCCCGTGGTGGCTGCGCCCTACGGCATGGTACTGGGCGGCGGATGCGAGACCTGCCTGGGTGCCGACAAGATCGTGGCCCATTCAGAGCTTTACATGGGCCTGGTTGAGATCGGCGTAGGCCTGCTGCCCGCCGGCGGCGGTTGCATGAACATCTGGAAGAAATTCATCAACGCACTTCCCGCAGGAACCGCCAAGGACAACGACCTTGCCAAGTTCTTCATTCCTGCCTTCATGAACGTTGCCATGGCCAAGGTTTCCATGTCGGCGGCCCAGGCAAAGGGCAACGGCTATCTGGGTCTTGCCGACCGGATCGTCTTCAACCGGGACAACCTCATCGGCGAAGCCAAGAAAGAGGTCCTGAAGATGGTTGATGATGCCTATGCACCCCCGGCGAAACAGCGTCTCCGGGTCATTGGAAATGCAGGCCAGGGCATGGTCAATGCCGAGATCTACAACATGCTCGAAGGCAACTTCATGAGCGAGTATGATGCATTCCTGGCCAAACGTATCGCCTATGTTATGAGCGGTGGTGAGGTCAACAAGAACACCCTTGTTACCGAGGATGCGATCCTCAAACTCGAACGAGAGGCCTTTTGCGACTTTGCCAAGGAAGAGAAGACCATGGCCAGGATCGATCACATGCTGAAAACCGGTAAACCGCTCAGAAACTAGAAGGAGGATTCCAGATGAGAGATGCATATATAGTACAGTCAATCAGAACCCCGGGCTGCAAGCAGAAGAGGGGACTCTTCAAGGAGACCCGTCCGGAGGAGCTCATTTCATTCATCCTGAAGACGGCCGTGGACCGAACTGAAGGTCTCACTGCGGACGATATCGAAGATGTCATGTGCGGATGCTCCTTTCCCGAGGGAGAGCAGGGCCTAAACATCGGCCGGGTCGGCGCCCAGATGGCGGGCTTTCCTGACCATGTGTCCGGCGCCACGGTCAACCGTTTCTGCTCATCCGGCCTTGAGGCCATCGCCCTGGCAACAGCCAGGGTTAAGATGGGATGGTCGGAAGTCGTCATCGGCGCCGGTGTCGAGTCCATGACCTTTGTTCCCATGGGCGGCAACACGCCCCGTCCCCATCCCGAATTTTCCAAGACCGACCCGGACAAGTACATCTCCATGGGCATCACGGCGGAAAACGTTGCCAACCGCTACAACATCTCCCGCCAGGAGCAGGACGAGTTTGCCGCCAACTCCCAGGACAAGGCAGCCGCCGCCAGGGACAAGGGCCTCTTTACCGAGATCGTTCCCACCCCGGCCTACAAATATGTAGAGCAGGCGGACGGCACCTATAAAAAAGAGATGTTCATGGTGGATGCCGACGACGGTATCCGTCAGTCCACACCCGAGGGCCTGGGCAAGCTGCGCACGGTGTTTGCCGTCAACGGCAGCGTCACCGCCGGTAACTCCTCCCAGACCACGGACGGCGCTGCCGCCACCATCATCGCCTCCAAGGAGAAGTGCGAAGAGCTGGGGCTTAAACCCATTGCCCGGCTGGTTTCCTACGCCACCGTAGGCTGCCGCTCTGACGAGATGGGCGTAGGCCCGAGATACGCCATCCCCAAGGTGCTGGAGCAGGCCGGCCTGACCGTGGATGACATCGATATCTACGAGATCAACGAAGCCTTTGCCTCCCAGGCCATCTACTGCATCCGGGAGCTCGGCATCGAGAAGTACATGGACAGGATCAACATCCACGGCGGCGCCATCGCCCTGGGCCATCCCCTGGGATGCACCGGTTCGAAACTCACCGCCACATGTATCGCCAACCTCCAGGAAGTCAAGGGCCGTTACGGCATTGTTTCCATGTGCATTGGCGGCGGCATGGGTGCTGCTGGAATCTTTGAACGACTATAGAACCAACGTTCATCTCCGTTAAATTAGCAAAGTAAGGCTGCCCCCGACCGGGGGCAGCCTTTTTTTTATTGACTTGTCCCCCCAAAACCAACCATAAATAAAGAACCCGGCCCTTCCGGCCCCCCGTTTACAAACGCCTGCACCACAAGGAGGTCTGTTCCCATGGCCCCAATTGTCCTGTCTGTCCTCATGGTGACCCTGGCCACAGCCACGGGTTGGGCAGAGATCTACTCCTGGACCGACCCGTCCGGCATCAAGCACTTCAGCAATGTACAAGCCCCCCCATCAACGCCCCGGCCGAGGATCGCCAAAGAGACAAGGCCCAGCCCAAAGGCAAAACCCGTGAAAACCACCGGCCAGCGATTCAAGGTCCTGGCCGTGTATGACGGCGACTCCATCAAGGTGAAGGGATCGAACCTCACCCTCATGGTGAGGCTGGTCGGCATTGACGCCCCGGAAACCGGCCATGGAAAGATCCCGGGCCAGCCCTTCAGCCAAAAATCCAAACGCCTGCTGAAAAAACTGGTCGCCGGAAAGAAAGTGACCCTCAAAAGCTATGGCATCGGCCCATACAACCGCCAGCTGGCCGAAGTGTTCACCAAGGGGGGCAACGTGAACCTGAAACTCTTAAAAGCGGGCCTGGCCGAGGTTTACCGGGGAAAAACAGCCAAGGGCATTGACCTTGCCCGCTACCGCCAGGCCGAGGCCGCTGCAAAACGCAGTTATAAGGGGATCTGGAGCCTGGGATACCGCTACCAGAGCCCAAGACTATGGCGGAAACAGCATCCCAGGCGCTAACCATGGATGGGAGCACGAAACAAGAGCAACCACCTTTTTCTAGTCCGACGAAGATTCAGGGGCACCTGCGAGCACGACCCCGGCGATCACCAGCAGGGCCCCGGCATACTGAACAGCGGAAAGCCTTTCACCCAAGATAACAAAGGCAAGGAGCAGGGTGGAGATCGGGATCAGGTTGGTGAACAGAATCACATAGGCGGCCTTGATCTGACCGAGGGAGTAGTTGATGATAAAATAGACACAAAAGGTGATGCCAAGGCTCAGATAGATCAATCCCCCAATGGTGGCCCAGGAGATTTCAGCAGGCAGGGGGGAGGTGAATGCCAGGGGTAAAAACAAAATGGTGGCCCCGAACACCTGGATGGCCGACAAGAACATAAAGGAGTAGCGCTGGCTCAGATGTTTTATTGTCAGGGCGTTTCCCGTTGCGGCAAGGACGGCGCAAAACATGAGAAAATTACCGAGCAGGGGCCGGGATGATTGCCCCCCGGCTTCGCCAAAGGCGGATACGATCACAACGCCGATCACGGCAAACCCGATTCCCGCCATGCAGCGGCGGCTGACCCGTTCCCGGTAAAGGAGAAACGCGCCCAGGGCAACGGTCAAAGGCACACAGGCAACGATCATTCCGGCTTGGGAAGCCGTGGTGTAGCTCAGTCCCAGGGTTTCAAACACAAAGAGTAAAAATGGCTCGCACAGGGCGACAATCACCAGGTATTTGAGGTCCCCAGCCTGGTAATCGGGCTTGGGTATCCGCTTCCAGATCAAGGCATAAACAATGGAGGCCAGAAGGACCCGGCCCAGAAGAATCTGGCCGATGGTCAGACTCTCCATAACAATCTTAAGAACGATGAAGCCGCCGCCCCAGAGAATATGGGCAATGACAAGCAGGGGAACAATAGCGTTTTTTAACATGGTCTTTCCTGTCCGGAACAAGACAGGGGCACTCAAGGAGTGCCCCTGTAAGGTCTGATTATTTAAAGAATCTTCCGTTTTTTTTTAGAGACCGATCCACTGCCAGTAGGTGGATGCGACCACCCACACGACGCCGGCAGCAAGCACCATCCTGCAAGCCATGATGAGTACAAGGTACTTCATCCTCACATACCCTGTGGCGAACATGATCAGGGCCGCGGCCAGCTCATAGGGAAACAGGAACTGATCCAGCCCGTAAAAGAAACTGTACAGCAGTGGTTTGATCCCCATATCAAGGGATAGGGCAATATTGGCAAGGGGAATGCTCAGGGAGCTTGCCGCCGCAACCGGGGTCAGGGCAAAATTAGCCAGTATCCCCACGCAGTAGGCAAGGAGGGAAGAGCCTGCAACGCTTTGCACCTTCTCAAGGTAGGGAACGATCTTTCCCGCCATCCAGTCCGGAATGCCGAGGCTTCCCGCCACAATGCCGATGGCCATGCAGCCGATGATGAAAAACAGGATGGAAAACTCCACCTTTTCCACATCCCTGGCCTTGAGCAGGTTGAACACCGGGGTGAACCCCATGAGCACGATGGCGCAGAAGATGTAGTACCCGGGAATGCCGTGGAGGGGTTCCGTTGCAAAGCCGAGGAGGGCACAAAGCGTCAGAACAAGGGTCTTGACCTCGTCCCGCTTCATCCCGCCCATCTGGTTCAATTCCCGGGCCGCATGGTTCTGGCACTCCTCCATGTAGGAGCCAAGCTCCTTTGATCCGAACAGGTGGAGAATGCCCATGCAGGCAGCACCTGTCAGAAGGGAATAGGCCAGATTATCAATGAGAAAAGAGAACCACTCCAGGGGCACCCCCATCTCCTTGACCATGAGAAGCCCGACAATGCCGACATTGTTGGGCAGGTAGTTGGTGGCCGGCACGGTGGCACCGAAAAACGCCGCCATGATAAGGGTGGTTGCCGCCCTTGACCCCTTTTCAAGCTTCATGCTGGCGCACATGCCCGACGCAATGGTCATGAAGAGGATCGTCACGGTGATGACATCCGGAATGATGGCGCCGATGGCATAGCCTGCGATCAGCATGGCAAGATAGAGCCGCACCGGGGTGGTCCCGATTCTGGTGATCACATGGAGGGCGATGCGGTTGGAAAGCTGTGTCCGCTCCATGAGCACCCCGATGAGCATGCCGCACATGCAGACCCAGGGAATGGGGGTTGTCCACCCCACAAAGGCAAGGTCAGGGGAGGCGATTCCCGTGACAATATACGATAAGATCAAAAGGGTTGCCGTGGCAAAGAGCGGCATGATCTCAAATGCAAACCCTGCGATGGCAAAAATAGTCTGGAACCAGTAAAGGGCGATCTTGAAATTATTGGGATCGTGCATCACTGTGGCGCCTGCTGCAGCAATGACAGCAGAATACCCCCAGCCTTTCAGTGAAGACGAATTGTTGTCAGTCATGATAATTTCCTTTAATAGATGAAACAAGATATCATGTTGGAGTTCTCAGATACCGCTCGATGGCAAGGGCGGCAACGGTGCCGTCGGCCATGGCCGTGGTGATCTGGCGGAAGGGCTTGTCATTGATATCCCCGACGCTGTAGACCCCCGGTATGTTGGTTGCCATGTCCGTTTTGGCAAGGACATATCCCTGGTCATTGGTTTCGATGATCTCCCGGAAGAGCCCGTTGTTGGGATGCTGGCCAAGGAAGACAAAAACGCCGTCCACAGGGATCACATCCTGTTCACCTGTCCTGACATTCTCAAGGACGGCCCGGGCGAGCATACCATTCTCAAGCGCCAGGTCAACCACCTTTGTTTCCACCCGGGCGTCGACCCGGGCGTCGACCCGGGCGTCGACCCGGGCGCTTGAAAGGAGCTCATCCTGGGTGGCCTTGGCCGCAAAAAAACGATCCATCTCCTCCACCAGGGTGATGTGGTCGATGCCGATCCTCTGGAGGTAAAGCCCCTCGTCAAATGCGCTGTTGCCGCCCCCCACCACCAGCACCCGTTTTCCCTTGTAGGGGCCACCGTCACAAATGGCGCAGTGGTGGACCTCATTGCATTCTGTGGGCAGGTCAAGGGGAATGGGGCTTCGGCCCGTGGCAATGATAACCGCCTTTGCCAGAAAGCTGCCTTCATCGGTCCTAACCACTTTTAAAGACCCGTCAAGATCCAGGGTTTCGACCTCGCACACCTCTTCCACCTCAACACCGAGGCTGTCCACCTGCCCCCTCATTTTCTCCATGAGTTCCATGCCGTGGATCGTCTCATAGGAGGGAAAATTCTCCACGGTATAGGTGGAGTTGACAAGGCCGCCGGTGACATTTTCTTCAAGGATAATCGTCCGCAGGTTGGCCCTGGCCGCATAGATGGCCGCCGTCATACCGGCGGGACCGCCGCCAAGAATGATCAGATCATACTCTGTTTGTTGATTCACAACTTCCTCACTTAATTCCTATGGATGTTTGCACTCGAATTGATACCTGCTTCACCGATTTTAATGGAAGACGGGCTCAATTCATATGCGAAGAGCGATAAAATGGCCGGCAATGCAAGGCATCACCGGCCATTTTACCAATTGATCGAATATCAGGCGGCTTTATAAAAGGCCGCCATCTCCTTGGGATTCATCAATCCCGCTTTCCTTGCCACGATCTTGCCCGATTTGATCACCAGGATGGTCGGGGCCCGCTCGGCGTCAAGGGCTGCCAGCGCATCAGGGTTGGCCTCGCTGTCAAGCTTGAGAAACGCAAGACCGCTGATCTTCCTGGCCAGCTTCTCCAGCACCTTTTCCATATTTTTGCAGTGGGGGCAGTGTTGCTTGTGGCAGATCAAAACCCCGCCCTGGGTGGCTTCTATTTTTTCCTTATAATCGCTGTCTGTAACGATGGTAAACATAAACGTCCATTCCTGTTTTTTTTAAAGGTTCTAGCTGGTGCGAAGTTCGCCGACAAAGAGCTTGAGCTGCTGCAGGAGCTCCTCGGCCTTTTCCGGATGGTCCTTGGCAATATTGTTGAGCTGGAAGGGGTCCTTCCGGCGGTCGTAGAGTTCGTTGTGGGCAGGCATCTCAACCTTGGCACCTGCGGTACAGGTCCACATATCTTCGTTCATCTCCTTGTCTGCGCCCTCGACACAGTCGGCCTTGTCCTTCTCATCCTCGCTCACAAGCCAGTGCACATAGCTGTAATCCTCGGTGATGATGGACCAGGACATGCCGTAGTAACCGGCAATGGCAAAGTCCCGGATCGAATCGACCTTGCCCTGCATCATGGGCAAAAGGCTGATGCCCTGGAAATCCTCGGCGCCAAAGGTGTTCATACCGTGGTCGCTGACACCGCTTTCCGTGTCCAGCTGGCCCATGGCATCCATGATGGTGGCCGTGACGTCAACGTTCTGGACAAACCCCTTGATGCGCTGGCCGCCCTCAATGCCGGGGGCGTGGATCATCAACGGCACATGCACCAGCTCCTCGTAGGGCCAGGGTCTGGACTTTCGCATGATGCCGTGGCCATGTTTTCCCTCTCCCATGGGCTGACCGTGGTCTGACATGGCGACGATCAGGGTTTCGTCCATGAGGCCCTGCTCCTGGATGGAATCCAGAATCTTGCCGACCCACTTGTCCACCAGGGTTATTTTTTCCATGTAAAGGGCGCGGATATGCTCGCACTCCCGTTCGGTGATGCGGCCTTTGACCGGGGTCCAGGGCGCAAGCATAATGGGGTTGCCGTCATAATCGGGATCATAGGGGCAGGGCTCACCCTTCCATACCGATGGCGGATCCCAGGGCTCATGGGGATCAAAGGAATCGAGCCAGAGAAAAAAGGGACGCTCCTTGTCCCGCCGCTCCTTGAGCCAGTAATCGGCCCGCTTGATCACCCTGGCCACATAATTGTCTGCATCGGTTCGGCGGTGCTGCTGCTGCTTGAGGAAGCACCCGATCTCGTCAAGGAGCTGCTCGCTGTCCTCGTCGATCAGGTTACCGTCCTTGTCCCAGACCATGGAGGAGGAGGTGAAATCTTCGGGTTTCAGGGCCGGATCCAGGGGAAGGTCGGCAAAGGTGGTATGGTCCAGCTCCTGGCCAGGACAGAAGTCGACGTAGTCAAACCCCCGGGAATATCCGAACTTTGCAAGACGCATGGGGGCGGTGTCGTAGACAAGGGCTGTCTGCATGTTCTTGCCCCACAAAATATCGGTGATGGTTGTGTCTTCGCTGTCCAGGGGCTCCCATCCGCCATAGGGAAGGGTGAAGCGCCCGGTCATGAGGGCCCGACGCACCGGAATGGTGGGCAATCCTTCGCTGTAGGCATTTTCAAAAAGCACCGATTTCCGGGCCAGACGATCAAGATTCGGGGTTTTAACCGTGGTGTTGCCGTAGCAGCCAAGGTAGTTGAACTGAAGGGTGTCCATCATGATCATGACGACATTTTTAATCTTTTTACGATCAAATTCCATTGTTCATCCTTTTTCTCTTTGCCGGCAGCATCGCAAACCCTGAAACCTTTTGCATGGACTGCCAACGGGTCAATAATATATGCTCCATCCACATATGGGCTCCCATATCGTTTACCGACATGGCGTTCATTCAAAAATTCATTCAATCAGCCCCATCAAATCAATGACGGTTCGATACCACGCCATGAGCAGTAAACGTGCCAGGGAATGAAAACCAATGACAAAAGAGAGCAACCCGTTAAAATCAAAGGAGAAAAAACCGCAATATTCCATACAAAACTACGTACCTTTATTTGTAATTATTTTTTACAAATAACCATCCCCAACCGAAAACACCCGTTTAACCGCCTGAGATAAAAGGATTACCAAGGAAAAACCCGACTTTTTTTACATGTAATATTTTTATACACCCCTTTCCCATGAGAAGAAGGGAATTCACGGCCAAGGATTTTAAAATCCCCCGCCCCGTGTTATAAGAGGGCCATGAAAATTGAGCAGGAAAACAGATTGTTAAGAGAGATATTGGACCAGATTCCCGTTGGGGTTCTCATCACGGACAAGGATCTCAACGTCATATGGTGTAACAACGCCTGCCTGGAAAACGAGAGTGCCACACGGGAGGAGCTGATAGGCATCAGCACCCGGGATCTCTACTCTGTCATGAATCCCAACCTCCACGGAAGGGTGCTCAAATCCCAGCAACCGCTGATTGAAGAACACTATAGTTTCAGGGATTCAAAAAACCGCCAGGTCCATTCGATCAACAACAGCTACCCCTTCACGGAAAAGGGCGAGGTGAAATACCTCTTCACCCTCTCCCTCTATCTCAACTATGTGGAAAACTACTTTGCCGGAGCCATTGAATACAAGCGAAAGCTCGAGTCGGAAAAAGATCACCTTGCCCGGGCCAACGGCACCCGGTACACCTTCTACTCCATCCTCTACCAATCCCGGCAGATGCATGATCTTGTGACCTTGGCCAGAAAAATCTCCGTAAACGATTCTGCCGTGTTCATCTCAGGGGAAACAGGTACAGGCAAAGAGATATTTGCCCAGGGAATCCACAACGCCGGCCTCAATTCCGAATCCCCGTTCATAGGGATCAATTGTGCGGCCATTCCCGAAACCCTGCTGGAGAGCCTCCTCTTTGGCTCCCAAAAGGGATCCTATACGGGCGCGGAAACCCATGCAGGACTGTTTGAACAGGCGGGCAGGGGAACACTTTTCCTGGATGAAATCGATTCCATGGGCGCCGCTCTTCAAAGCAAACTGTTGCGGGTGCTCCAGGAACGGGTGGTTCGCAGAATCGGGGATAACCGGGACCGGAAAATCCGCTGCCGGTTTATAAGCGCGGCAGGCAAAGGCAATGGTCAGGAACAAACCGGTCTGAGAAAGGATCTGTTCTACAGGCTTGCCCCCATCACCCTCCGAATTCCGCCCCTTCGGGAGAGAAAGGAAGACATTCCCATCCTTGCCAGCCACTTTATCAAAAAATTCAACACACGGTTCGGCCTCCATGTGAAATCCCTTGACAAGGCTTGCCGGGTACTCCTTGTCAACCACGACTGGGAAGGGAATGTCAGGGAACTTGAAAACTGTATCGAATATGCCATGAACATGGTGCCAAGGGATGAGGAATCACTCATCGTCGACCATTTGCCAGGATTTTTCAAACAATGCGATCTCCCGCCACCGGGTCCATCTCTCCTTGAAAAAGCGGAACCGGACAGCTCCTCCATGACCTTAAAGGAACTGCTCCACAAAACAGAACAGGAGCACGTGACCCGGATCTTGACCGAAACCCGGGGCAATATCTCCCAGGCGGCAAAAAGACTTGGAATCCGGCGGGAGGCCCTCTACTACCGCATTAAAAAGCTCAGCATAGACCTTGCACCAATGAAGTAGCCGTTATCGCTCACGCCTCCACGTCCCAGCACAGCCCCTATTGTTGCCGTTCTTGACGGCGAAAGACGAGGCATAGTTTACACTCCATGAAAGTACTGTTAACGACAGAACAACTATGCAGCACACACAGGAGGGTACAAAGCTAAAAATGGCGTAATTCCAAGGAATTACGCCATTTTGTTTACACTTTTACCTTAGGTCATTTTCAGAACGGTTAAGATGACCGACTAAATGTAAATTATTATTTTTAGCTACAATTACAATAGATTGCATTATGCACTAAACAAATTAAGTACTTTTTTGTAAAGTTTCCACAAAAAGTACAGCTCCATTCAATACAAACGTTACAGTTTAACGGTTGTACGACCTCGACAGGTTTTAAATTATTTTTGGGGTGCTGTTTCCAAAAATAATTTGGAACCTGGCGAGGCGACAAGGGAGTTTACGACCGCGTCAGTGAATAGACCAAATAGTTTGACTTATACTGACGAAGATTTCAAGATTGGCCTTAATAACAAACCGGTATCATCCTGCACCCAGATTTTTTTTATGGTCACCAACCAACCCGGTTTTCCCCGTTTGCTCCCCTTATGCTCGAATCCAAAGGTTTTATTGCACATAAAAGGCATTATGTGCAATAAAACTGGGAGTCGGATTTTTACCGGAAAAAATGACGCAGGAGGGACGAGAAATCAAAAAACGATTATGCTTTGATTCTGACAAAATCAATCAGGTTGCCACGGCGGATCCGGGAGGAGAGGTTTCCGTCATGGAGGCTCTCCGGGAGGCGCCGGAGGAGCTTTTGTGGAAAGCAAATTTCAATTCGGACAATTCCGTGGACACCTATGACAGGGCCATCCGGACTTTTTTAGATTTCCTGGGGATCTCTTCTCCGGAAGAGTTGCGGTCGATCACCCACGGCCATGTGATCGCCTTTAAAAAGTTCCTGCAGGACCAGGGCAGGAGCGCCCGCACCATCAATAACCGCCTCTCCGCCATCTCTTCCCTGTTCAATCACCTGATCGATCAGCAGGTGGTTAAAATCAATGTCGCCCAGGGCGTTAAGCGCATGCCGGTGAACGCCTCCCGGGTCGAGGCAAAGGTGTTAACGCCGGACGAGGTCCGGAACCTCCTCAACTCTCCTGACGTTTCCAAGCTGCAGGGGCTGAGGGACAGAGCCATTTTAAGCACGCTCTTTTTTACAGGATGCCGGGTATCCGAGGTGTGTTCCCTCAAGGTCAGAGATTTTTACGAGGAACAGGGCTTTTTTGTGCTGGATTTCTGGGTCAAAGGCGGGAAGCGCAACCGCATGGCCATCAACCAGGAACTACAGATCGCCTTGGACCAATATCTGACAGAGGCCGGACACGGGTCCGACCAGGCAAGCGTTCTTTTTTTACCGGTCAAGTCGGGCTACAAAGCATCGGACCCCAAAAGAAAGCTCAGCCGCAGAACCATCGACCATCTGTTTAACAAATACGCAAAAAAGGTCGGCATTGCCGGCGTCACGCCCCATTCCGCCAGGGCCACCTTTATTACCCAGGCCCTGGAGAACAATTGCCCCATTGAGGCGGTACAGAAAACGGTCGGGCATGCCCAGATCAAGACCACGCAGATGTATGATAAGCGCACAGCCAAATACAGGGAAAGTGCAAGCTTTGCGGTCCGGTATTGATGGTGTGGCAGGCCCAGGGGATGAAGATGCGTTTTTATAATGTATAAAAACTCATTTCGATCAGCCTTTTGAATTAAAGCTTATACCACATATAGTATCGCAAAAGGTTACAAAGGCAGAGCCATTTCTGACCCGGCCTATGACTGTATTCTGTGAAGCTATTTTTTGAGTTTACGTCTGGCTCCTGCAAGACCTATCAAGCCTGAACCGAATAGCCAGACAGCTGCTGGTATGGGAACCACTGAAACTTGTCCGCTACGAACGGCTAACCCGTATAAACGGCCGTACGTGTTGGGGCATGAGTGGTAGCCGTGGCTCATTACGAAATCCCAGGCGTAGCCCTGGACGTCTGGGTGCTCAGTGCCGGACCAGTAGAAGGAGGCAATTAAATTATCAAAATTGGTGGCGTTCAATTGTGCATCAGTAGTTAAAGGAGGATTCGCACTTAACCCCAACTCATTATAAAACAGATGCCCCATCTCCGAGGTGATCACATTGTAACTTTCCAGTGGAGGATTCGCTCCGGCACTGGGCAGCCGCCAGTCTGCCGTCCAGTCAATATCCGTAATGCAACCAGGATTCAAGGTTACCGTAAGGTCGGAGCCAAGGGTGGCTGCCCATGGCATCTGATAGTAGAAATGGTTTGGTGTATGACTATAATCCAGCCAAGTGATGGGGCCAAGGGGACCGTCTGCGTCATAGATCAGGTTGTAATCAGCACCATTATAAGTTGCCGTACCGATGGTGGTTAACTGTGCGTCGGATACGCCTGCTATCCCTGTTAACAATAAAATAGCCGCAAAACCAGTTAATAAGCGTTTCATAAATCTCCATTTCCTAAATAATTGAAGAACTGATAAAAAAAACAAAAAAACCGGGTTACACCCAATGTGCAACCCGGCTATCATAATGACCCGTGGCTTTCCGTCCTCTGATCGCTCAGAGTTTGGCGTTTAATATATGAACTACAGAGATAACACTGTTCATATACGAGTTAGATCGTCAAGAAAATAATTGAAATTCGCGAAAACAATATCGCAGATTATTTTCATATTGCCAAGACACAATATATAGTCTCCGCAAACTTTGGTTTTTTAGATATGAAATCCAAGCTTATTGGAGATTAGCACTCTTTATCATAGGCAGGGATCACGCCCCTGCCTTCCAACCGTTCAGCTTAGGTAGACCGGGCAAACTTCTCCGTTAAATCCAACACTTTCCTAAAGACCTGAATGGTTGCCAGTGTCATGGGAGCACGGGAGCATGGACCCGGGCAACGACAAGGCTGGAACCTGCAAAAAGAAAACACACCCTTGAAGCCTGAATTACCCAGGCCGTGGCAGGAACTGGATCTGGGCTGGTCCGGGACAATCTTTATTTGTGGGTATCTTCGGGGTTAATCGACTTGTTAACTTTTGTGTATAAGTTAACAAGTTTTTGATTAATCGGGGAAACCACTATGGAGTGGTGTGCAACAGCAGAATTTATAGGTACCAATGTATAAAAACGCATGTAAGTTTGCAGTTTGAAGGGGTAACCACATACCACATATAGTACCTCAAAATAAAAAAGGCAGAGCCATTGCTAAACCCTGCCTTGTGATTGGATTTTATGATTTTATTTATTAAGCTTACGCCTTACTCCCGCAAGTCCGACAAGCCCGGAACCTAAGAGCCAAGCTGCAGCAGGTATTGGAGTCGTTGAAACTTGTCCACTGCGAACTGCTAAACCGTAATAACCACCGTTGGCAAAACTATGGACACTCTGGAACCCGGAGACCATGTAGAAGGCCCAGCCGTAGCCCGGGGTTAGAGCATACTCTGTACCGGATGCGTACCAAGAACCGGATAAACCATTTAAATTTTCAAAATCTCCAGTGTACTTCAAACCACCTTCTGACTGGGGCCCCCCCATGCCGGCCAGGTTTCTCAGTTCCTCATAGTACAGATGGCCCATCTCGGAACTAGTTACGTTCCACCCTCCCGTAGTGGTCCCGTCATCACCTCTTACATAGAGCCCGTCAACAGTGCTGGGCAGCCGCCATGCAGCATCATCCCACGTGATGGTATAAGTAGGATCAACCTTATAGCTCAAAGACAAACCAAGCTCGGCGGCCCAAACATTCTGTTTTTTCCCGGTAAGAGATCCATTCGTATAATCCAGCCAGACAACAGAGTTACCATTGTTGTCATCGTCCCAGATCAAGTTGTATTCTGTGCCGGTTCCTCCAAACTGTGCCGTTCCGATGGTGGTTAGCTGTGCTTCAGATACGCCTCCCAGACCTATTAAAAATAAAATCGCCGCAAAACCTGTTAACAAGTGCCTCATTGATCTCCGCCTCCTAAATAATTGATAAAAAACAAAAAAAAAGCCGAATTGCACCCAATGTGCAACCCGGCTGTCATTAATGACCCGTGGCTTTCCGTCCTCTGATCACTCAGAGTTTGGCTTTAACATATGAATTGTGGATACCACATCTGTGCATATTAGAATCAAGTCGTCAAGGGAATACAAGGATTTGCGAAAAAGGTCTTGCAAATATTTTCCATCTTACCAAGATACAATATATGGTATCCGCAGACTTTGGTTTTCCAGATACAAAATTCAAGTTTAGTGGAGATTAACCCTCTTGTGGGTAAGCCAGTCTAACCGGGCATCCTGTGAGGGCGATTCTCCAGGTGGACAGGATTTGACATAACAAGTGTGACCAGAAACGTCATAATTGCCCCGGATCACCATGGCGGCAAAGAGAATCTTGGCCATTTACAAGCTGATAAAATTTCGACGTAATTTCAAAACGCCGGATAACCCTTTCAATAATGGCTGTCATGAGTCAGGTTGATTTCAGCGTGATTTCAAACCGTTTTTGTTGGAAGGCGTAGAAAGTTACCCTGGAAAGCCCCTGGGCAGGAGTTCACTCTCCGGCCTGCCCCTCCTCCAGCCGTTCAGCTTCGGTATTCCTGACAAACTCCTCTATGACATCGAGCATCTTCCTGAATGCCTGAATAGTTGCCAAAGTCATAGGTGTGTCGGGTTGATATCCATCTATGCTGTCTCCTTCAAAACGTTGTATACGGTCCCCCGACTGACCCCGTACTCCTTGGAGAGCGTGGTGGGGTTCATCCCGGTCTTGTTCTTTGTGCGGATCTCTTTCTTCTGGTCATCGGTGAGCGATGCCTTGCGGCCCAGGTGCTTGCCCTTGGCCTTGGCCGCTGCTATCCCGGCAAGCTGGCGCTCCTTCCTGAGATTGGTCTCAAACTCTGCAAAGACCCCCAACATTTGCAGGAAGGCCCGGCCCGTTGCCGTGCTGGTGTCAATCTTCTGGTCAAGGATCTCCAAGGCGGCACCCTTGTTGTTCAGGATCTCAATGATATCGGTAAGGTCTTTCATGTTCCGGGCCAGGCGGTCCAGCTTCCAGACCACCAGCTTGTCACCTTTGCCGATCATGTCCAGGATGACGTTCAGGACGAACCTATCCTTTGCCGTGGTGCCTGACTTCTTTTCCTGTCGGAGCACTGCTTTCGGGTAAGCTCCCTTCAATGCCGTTACCTGTGAATCTGTGTTCTGGTCAAGTGTCGAGACCCTGGCATAAGTGAAGATGTTTCCCATGGTGCTCCCCCCTCGGTTAAAGTGTTATCAGAAAGTGTCAAAAACACCTAGGATCTTTTTTAAAATAGTGTCAACAATTCAAATAACGGCTTTTTTGACGGGTTTTTTCGGTGTGTTAGAAAGGTATACATTGTTGACGCTCGGTAAAATAAAAAAGGCAGAACCATTGCTGACCCTGCCTTGCGATTGAATTTGTGGAATAGGTTATTTCTTGAGTTTTTTTCTACTGGCTCCAGCAAGACCTATAAGACCAAGACCAAAGAGAACCATTGTGGCTGGTTCTGGCACGGGGGCACTACCATTCTCATAGTCTAAGTCAAAGGTCGACGTACCTAGTATATAATCTTTTCCACTCCAGTCACCGGATTCATTTATTTTAAGTGATAGATTTAACAAACTTCCATTATCAAATGGGTCGAGTTCAGCGGCAACATCAAACTCTGCGAATGCCAAGTCATCCATTGGATTTCCCCATAACCAACATGAAGAATACGTGTCTAATGTACCAATAATCGAGCCATCAAGCTTTACATTTTCGCCCGTTTCCGTTTCGATCCAATTATATGTGATAGTTATTGTGGCGGAATAAATGATATCATAAGGAACCTCAAAGTCTGAAGGTGCATCATGTGTCCATGTGATAAGGTCATTACCATAATTTAGTCCTCCTAACTCCACAATGTTCGTAAACGCACTCGCACTTCCTGCAACCGTAATAACTAAAAACAATCCGGTTAATAAACTAAAAAGTTTTTTCATAAAAATTCTCCTTATTTTTTTATCAAAGCCAACCAAACGATCTCCCAGTGAGGTCCTTTGTTTTCCCATACATACCTATACGTCTACAGATTTGGCTTTAACTTGAGGTGTAGAAGAATGCAAAAAGTAAACCATGTTACCATAACATATTAAGAATATATTTAAATAAACCCTGATAATCCTCCAATAAAGATTCTTTGTATACAAAACACTTTATTTAAATAAAAAAATTGATGAGGCTTTTTGGGTAAAAAAGGTGTTAATAAAAGAGAGTTTAAGAAAAAAAGGTGTACTTTTCACCAAACCATTTTTTTTCCTACCCGTGTAAAAAAGTTTCAAAAATTACGGAGTGAGAGAAATGGGGGCCACCTCCGGTCTGAAACATGAAGCTCCAGACTTTTACCCCCCGCCCCCTGTCTGTCCTGTTTAAGGCTTTATTATTGCCCTACCATGATATTGTTGAATATCCCTACCAACGGAACTCGGAAGTGAAGAATTTCAGCCACAGGCGGGTAAAGGTCGCGCTGCCCGTAACCGTGTTTGGCATTTGCCCCAGGAAGGACCCGGAAATTTCCAGGTCATTCCCAATGCGAGGTTTTCCGAGGTAGTCGCTCCCGGTGGCCCCCCTTTATGGAGTGCAGAATTCAACCGTTAAGGCGATCAACAACAGACTCCCGCTCTGGTCAAACGGTGCCCGCTGCCGAATCATCTTTCCATCAAGCCCCGCTGACACAGCCGCCCCTGGGAACGGGAGACCGCTGACATCTTCCGGTGATACTCCCTGTGGCCGATCATGCCGATGGAGAAAGAGGTCCCCCCGGAATAGTCCGGAGTCCTGGCAGATGTCCAGCCGTAGAGCTTTATCATGGTCTCCCGGCTCCAGTTCGGTCCGGCAAGGCCCAGAAAAGACGTGAGTTTTAAGTGGCTTTGAGAAGTAGATAAAAAGTTTCTTATTCTACAGAATAAGAAACAAAAAAATAACGAATGGCCTATACCTTATTGAGTTGTATGGGATTATAAGTAGGTGACAATATATATCTACCCATCCGTGCAGGCTTCAAGACGCTTTAAATTAGGCTGTTTTGAACTTTTGAGATAGGTAAAAATAACAGCCAGGTGCTTATATTTCAACACAAGGAAGCTGATTCTCTCCTCACACTTAAAATTATCGGCAGGGCGACAAATCCCCGATGACTGCATCCCCATTGACGAAAATCACAATTTAATCGGTTGATAGATCGGCAACATCCCCCCGGCCTGCCATAATGCAGCAACATCGATATTAATATGGGATGTTCCCCCAGTTGTTTCTCTGCCATGTGTAGACCAAGTTTTTTTACACCCAAGCAGAGTTTATCAGGAGGCAGTTAGATCTTTGTTCTCTCCCTGTCAACCGGCATCAATGCCCTGTTAAGAAAGGCCTCATCAAGCCCCCTGGTATGAGCATTGTATGCCCACCGTGCAAACTGTTCCAAAAGGGAATTGTTCTCATCTTTAAGCCTTTCATTTTCAGCCTTCAACCTTTCGATACGTTCCATGGCTTTCTGTAGCTCCACTGACTTGAATTCCGTCTTTGAATCTGAGCCGGTACTGAGGAATTGCTTCTTTAATGCATATGCCCTTTTTATCCGTTCATGACGGGAAAGGGCCTGCCTGGAATATTTACGAAATAATCGCACCTGTACAGCAAGTATCAGGTTGTCCCAGGTGAGTTTCTCACTGCGGGACCAACCGTCGATAATTTTAACAATAGATTCGATATCCTTATCTGAAAGATGTACAGCCATATATTCCACCTTTTTACTGTTTTGTTTTAATCTCTTGTAATGCTTTGGCTTTATTACCGGAGAGAGCCCGGATGCGGCTCAGCATTTGAGAATCAGCATCACCAATCTCTATTTTATCTTCCATGGCGACCCGGATGGGTGAGAACTCCTTGTCATTTGAGAGTTGAATCATTGCGCCTTGGGGAACATTTGGATCGCTGAGTATGGACCACAGGCTTTGAAGTCGTTTCACTGTCAGCTGATGATGAACCAGCCATCTGTCAGCCCCTGCGGAACCTTCTTCAATGGCTTTTTCTGCCCGTTCAAGCTGTTCCTCTGCATCAAGAAGATTTTGTTTTATCCGAGCTGTTTTTTCCTTATTGCCCTTGATGCAGATCTGCTCTGTGCAGTTGATGCAATCGGCATGACGCTGGCAAGGCATCATGGTCCAGTCATGGATACAGAATCCCAGTTCCGTTGAATGAATGGTGGGGACGCTTAACTGCATGAACTCTTCACGGGAAATCGGTGCTTTTGCCACAAATTCTGCCAGGGGACCAAACATGCTCCCATCATCAATATTACGAACCTTTTCGATCAACTCATGGGCTGTGACATGGTCATAGGCTTCATTCTGCCTGATGTCCTTTCGGCCTGACCATTTGGCAATATCCAACTGGCTGAGGCCGCCCCGTTGGGCCAACGTGTTTAACCAGTGCCGAAACTGGTGCGATGTAATAACGATTGGACTACCGTCAGGCTCTGTAAATCCAAGACGACTGAAGAGAGATGTTTTACCGTGTTTCTGGCCTGCGCCCAGCTGATTATTTATGGTGTCTGTAGTAACGATTTCAAACATGCAACGGTGTGTGGCTTGGCGGGGATGAAATGTGTTCAGAGGAACGACAAGCAGGGCCTGGGTATATTTAAGATCGGTCTCAGGATTTAAAAAAGGGAAGCTGTTAGGAAGCATGTTTATGACCGCTTTTTCAAACTGATGGAAATGGAAATAGACGCGACGCCCGATTTTTATCTTTTCCAGGCCATTATTTTCTGCCCATCTATTTCCCTTGTCTGGCTTTGCCAGGCCTATCAGCTTACTGATATCCTTGCCAGTTAAGAATTTTTCACGCCTAAAATGCAAACAGTCTTCAGGCAGATAAACCCTGCCTGGATTTTCTTCATACCATCTGGCCATTCTGCGGGCTTCTTCTGTCTCTTTTCGCAATTTTGAGATGGCATCTTTCACCACGTCCGCCATTGTTCCTATGATCCATTTGACCATGGGATCGGCACCCTTGGAGGGCCACCAGCGCAGCCCGTATGCCTCTTCTCCGCTTGATCGTTTCCCATGGACCTCACAATCCACCGGGAGTCTAAAAGCCTCATTAATACGGTCTGATGCGCCGCATAGGACAGCTACAATTGAGGTGGTAATGATATCAGGGGCCTCTATGGCTAAATTGTAAACACGGGGCAGGGCATCAAGACCGGCTTCCGAGGGTAATTTATTCAATCGGGCATTATCTGCTTTCTTTCCGACCCGGTTGTTATCCCGGCTGCGTTTCAGGGGATTCTTCCATATGAAGGAATCGGCAACCAGCTTATTTTCGACCAGAAAATGTGAGATCATCTCAAGTTGAGAGCCGATCATATAGGAGGTAGAGGATTCAAATTTATCACGAACAAGCTGGGCTGACCGATTGAATGTTTCAATGTCAGCCTTTTCAACCTTTGAATCCCCGTGAAGCTCCATCAACGATCGTTCTAAAGCACGCAGGGCTGATAATCGAAAGCCAACGACCTTTGTGGGTCTCATGCCATGCTGATAACGCATGTAGGATTTGGCAAAATTCAAAAACGGCTGGGAAAGGAGTTTGCCCATCTTCTGTTTTGAGGTGTCGTGGTTGCTCCAGGTCAAAGCAGTTCGCCCTTTACGACCTGAGCGAAATATCCAGGGCGTCACATCCCAGAGATCAGCATCCCAGTTTAGATCGGCTCCAAAGATGGTCAGTTCATTGCGGCACAGGTCAATGAAAGCGTTCAGGTTGTCAGCGGCATCACACTGGTCTCTTGGAACAAACTGAATAATATCAGGCATTGTCTGCCTCCTTCAGTTTCAGCTCTTTGCATTGTCGGACAACCTCGGCCACGGCAAGAATTGTTCGATCGTTAACAAAAGCAATTCTTTCATCACCGGTCTGTTCCAGGGTTCTTTCACGTTTTGAAATAAGCTCTTCAAGCACTGTTTCATGGGGACCGTCGAGCCAGGCCTGGAATTTCCGACAGGTGTAACAGGCAATGGGGGCATAGGCCCCACAAAAGCCATACTTTCCACAAGTGCCGACGCTTCCGCCTTTTGCGGATTCGATGTTGGGGCTTCTAATTCGGCTGGCAGGATCATCGCCACGTTTCGCTTTATACTCATCCTCTATGATAATGCCCATGAATGCCTGGGCCATTGGTGCCAGCTGCAATGCCAGGGCTTTATCTATTCGGTCTATGATCTCCGGGGTAGCTTCAACATAGACACCGACATTCTGGGTATCTGTGTGATCCAGGAGATCGGCAATGATGAGTTCACCGTGTCCTTCCATGGCGGCACGGGTGCCAATGGTTCTGCGAAAACGGGTTGGCGAAACTTTAATTTTCTTTCCGGTTCGCTCTGAAGTAACGGTCAATTTTTGAAATATGCTGACTATCTCATTATATAGATATGTTCCATTACAATGATGGCTGAAACCCACAGGATTTGAGCTCGACCAGTTTGGAAAAATGGGAAGCTCTTTTGCATCGATCTTGTCGGTTAGATTTTTTTGGTGATACTCTTTTATGTTCTCAATATGGGCTTCTAAAAGATGACCGATATCATGATCCAGGGCACGGGATTTCAATTCATCTCGAATGTTCTGGCCCCTTTGCTTGGCCCTTGGAACGTTGAGCAGATAGCTGGTAGAACCGTCCCTTGCTTTCAGGGCGGTAAGGTCCTTTATTTTCAAGGCAGCAAGCTGGATATTTCTTGGTCCCAGGGCCATGTATAACAGGGTCAGGACATAATGACGGGTTTGAATTCGACCCTGGGAATAGGCATCATGCAGGGCCCCATAGATTCCATGCAATTCAATTTCTGTAAATGGCCCTGTTTCCGGGTCCATGGTGAGAACCGCTTCCCCCTTGAAGTTCCCTTTGAGCCGTAACTGGTTGAGCAGTGCCGGTACTTCCGGTTGAATTCCAGGATAACCAAGGGCATGCCATTTTTTGAAGAAACCAGCCAGATAGGTAAGGTAGTATTCAGTTCGTGAAGAAAGGGTGGCTTTATAGTTGAGGATATGGGTGCTATTGAGCGCAGAGACTAAGGTTCCTGAATTGTCATCATAAACAAATTTGATGAATCTTTTAAAATGATGATAAATGTTAAATGAAACCGTTGATGATTTATTTTCTAAATAATGAACAAGGACTTTTTTAAACGCTTGAATGAAAGAGGGATCACAGTAGGCATTAAGCTGGTTAAAATCCAGGGAAAAGTCCCTGCTTAGATCGGCAATACACCAGGTGTCATCCTGGGGGTTGAATTGGAACCTATTTCTTGTCATTGCCGATTCTGGTAATGACAGCAAATCTTTCACAGGGACGGCAGATTTAAAAGGATACATCATTTTACTCCTTTTTCATTATTTTTTTCTGCAGATCCAAGGATGCTTCATTTGCTTTTTTCCTGACGTATCTTTTCGTGTATGTCCCGGCCATACCGGAAAATTCAGACCAACCCATCAAATAGGAGCGTAGTTTTTTTTCTTCAGCCTCGGAAACATTATTTTGATCCATCATTTCTGAAAACCGTTCGTTCCACGTATGCCGCAACACATGGCTTGTAAGATTATCCGGCAAATCAGAGATTTTAGACCGCAGGGTCCTGAAAACCTTTGTAACACCCGCCAATGACAGGGGCTGCCCTGTTCCGGTTGCAGTAAACAAAAAATCGTGTCTGCCGGCACCAGGAGCTTTGTTTCGCACCTTTAGGATATACTCCTCAATCAATGCGGCAAGATCATCTTCGAACGGAAGGATCCGGTCACGGGTTTTGGTGTTCGGCTCATGGAATCGGGGGTCGTCGGGGTCATCCGGCACTCTCCTGATCAGCAACTCATTGGATTGAAAATTAACATCCTTGATGCGGGTCAGGAGCAACTCCCCTTTTCTGACACCCAAAACAAGCATCATCAGGATAAAAAGGCGATTTCTGACCCGTACAAGGGGATTTTTCCATGGATTTTCAGGAGAATGGGGATGGATTACATCGGTAAGCCTCTTCTGGATTTCAGGTTCAAGCCCTTCCCGGTCACCTTTTACATTACGGCCTTTCGACGCTGGCAATCTCGCTTCAATGGCTTCTTTCATCTGCAAGCGGGAAGTTTTGAACAGAGAATGTTCTTTTGATTGTGGTGAGATTTTCGGCATCTGCTGTTGGGCAAGCCAGTCCAGGTAGTCCCGGATGTATAAAAGGCGGATCAGTTTGGTTTTGTTATCGACGGTACAGATCTGGGTGTGGGTAGAGTTTCGATATTTTTCCATTGGATAAATACCGTTCTTAACGCCGGGTTTAGATGATCCCGGGGCGTTTTCAAGGTCTTTGCAAAGTTGATCATAGGTGAGACCGGCTGCATTCACCAGACTTTCGATTTCTACGATGCCGAGCAGATCCTGATCCGAAAAACGCCCATCAATGTCAATGCCGTTTAAATATGCCCAGGTGTATAGATGCATGATAGCTCTGAGATTAACACCCAATGTTGCCGAGGACTTTCCTGAGGATCGTTGGATGGCTATGGTGAAGACGGTCGTTAAAAACAGGGGCGTTCCATCTGCTTTTTTCATAAGCATGGGGAATCTTTCACCGTCATCAAATTTTAGCCATTTGATATAAAAAAGACGGGCCATTGTTTACACTCCATGGTGGAATTGTTAACTACAATTACAGGATACAGCACGAACCATGGAATGTAAACAAAAAAAGGGTGTAAAACCGAAGCTTTACACCCTCAAAGTTTACAACTTTAATATGGGTAACGGTTAGAACGGAATGTCGTCCGCGGGGGGCACGCTGCCACCGCCACCCTGGGGGGCTCCGCCGCCCTGATAACCACCACCGCCCTGGTAGCCGCCACCACCCTGGGGAGCGCCGCCGCCCTGATAACCGCCGCCACCCTGGGGAGCGGAATCGGGCTGCTGATAGCCGCCACC
>JAQYWC010000053.1 GCA_030145245.1 Desulfobacterium sp. | reverse complement strand
ATTATGTTGAGTCTTTTTTTGCAAATTCGCCATATCTTTAGCAAGTCATTGTATTTAATGTCAATTTTGCCATACAGAACGAAAGCCGGCTAACGCCTGTCTATCAAGGCTTCGGAGCAACTCGCAACATAATGCAAGTATTCTTGAGTTTTAATCTGTACCCAAAAGAGAGCACTGGAAGATACAAGTGTGGGTATAATTTCAAAATTTAAAACCGATCAATGATAAATATAATCAACCGTTTTTAACGGTACCATCGTTCAACTTAATGCAACAAGTTGAATACAATCGTTATCTATCCAACCGATATCTGATGCAAATTAATGCACTTGGTTTGTGAAATATGGGGCTTGATCGTAAAATGGGCCATTATACGGGAACTCAATTCGCAGCATTTTCAAAGGTCTGTAATTCCATTGCTTATTTTTTCGTCCTGAAAAGATCGACACAAGGTGGCCGAGGTTATGATCAAGCCTGAAATCTGTGTATTTTATTTTATAAATAGTATTTGCTTTTTGTAACAATGACACATTGCTTTTATATGAAAACAATTACCATATATGGCTGTAAACACTGTAAAGTAACCATATTGGAGTTTTGTGAATCTGGCATGTTTTATGCTTTACTATACATTTAGTTGATGAATACAAAAGGATGTCATTTTGTATTCAGTTCATTCTCCATTTTCCCTAATTCCAACTGTCGTTTAGACTGCTCATAATGTTATTGAAGCCCGCTGGTTAACTTAAATTAATTCTTCATGGCTGATACCCCATGCCGTGCCAATGTCTTTTATTCATTATGGTGATCAAGCATGTAATATTAAATAACCATGTTGGTTAAAAAGGAGTTCATATGAGAAAAAATCTAAAATTTATTTTTTCAAAAAAAAACCACAAGTATCGTGAAACCTGAGTTAATAATAACTTAAAAAGGAGGGAGCTGTAATGAAAAAATCAGTTTTGTTTTTATGTTTTTTTTTGTTTCTTGGAGCAGCCACAACAGTGAATGCCGTCCCTGTTTACTTTGCAGGTAATGGACATTATTATGAATATATTAATGACCAAAGTATCGATTGGAGTACTGCGCTGACGGCTGCTTCTGGATTATCTTATTTAGGATACCAGGGCTACTTGGCGACTATAACTTCTCAAGAAGAAAACGATTTTCTGTACGATTTAGTGCAACCCTACCGCAACCCTGGTCACCCTTATTATGATAACGCTTGGATTGGGGGCTCAGATGAAGGAGATGAAGGGAATTGGGTTTGGAGGACAGGGCCGGAAGCAGGACAGGCCTTTTCCTATGCAAACTGGGGCACCTTTGAACCTAATGGTGGCACCAGGGAGAACTATACCCATTTTATTTGGGCAAATGGTAGTTGGAACGATTCAGTACCAGACACCAAGTGGGGAAACGGTTATTTAGTTGAATACAACTCTGCGCCTGTACCCGAACCAGCAACAATACTCCTATTCGGCCTCAGTCTTCTTGGTCTTGCAGGGGTAATCAGAAAGAAATAATAATATCGCACCAAAAACACAAGGCAGGGTCAGAAATGGCTCTGCTTTTTATTCCTCTTTTTAATATAAAAGTTGAGTGAATACTAATGGTATAAAAACTCAGTTCAGTCTGATGATTTTTAGTTTGGTTAGAAATTGAGCCTGCATAGAAATATTTCTTGATAAAAATGAGTCTTTTTAGGCTGGCGATGGGGCTATGGTAAATTCAACCAGGACCGGGAAGTGGTCCGAGGGGTAAAAGCCTGAGAACTGATCCCGGACGATCTCTTTTCGGCAGACCTTGACCCTGCCCCTGGAAAGGATCCAGTCGATATGACCGCCCCGATCCTTGCCGGTAAACCCGTGGAAGGTGCAGGTGTGGCCCCCGGTAAAGGCATCCTCAAACCCGTTTTGAGTAAACACGTCGTGGGCCGGCTCCAGGGGAATACAATTGAAATCCCCGGTAACGATGGTGGGAAGATCCCGGGGAAACTCTGAAAGAAAATCAACCACCAGCTCTGCGCTGCGCTTCTGGACCGACTCGTAAAAATCAAAGTGGGTGTTGGCCATGACCACCCGGGCTGCCCCCTGCTCAAACAGGCCGAGGGTGCACTGGCGGGGCCAGCGGCTGTTCTCAAGCCGGCTTTCCACATCCGGGGTTTCGCTCAGGAAGCAGTGGCGCTTTTCCTTGCAGACCCATTTTTTACTATGAAAGATCAGGTTGTTCTGCCAGAAGTCGGGGGAAGGCGTTCTCTTTCCGATGAAGCCGTACTGGTCAAGGAGGGTTGCGAGATATTCTGTCTGAAAATTGTTGGCCTCCTGGAAACCGATGAAGTCGGGCTGATAGCGCTGGAACAGGGCGGGGTAGGCTTTTTTTCGGTTCTCCCAGGCGTTGGGGCCGTCGTCGGCCAGGCCGAACCTCAGGTTGAAGGTCATCACGGAAAAAGAAAGAGCGTCTGCCATGGTTGTCTCCTGTCGGGGTTGTTTCCTGCTCCTTTATACCCACAGAGCAGATGAAACTTCAACCCCGACCTGAAACAGGACAACCGGACAGGGATTTCCCACGGTGAAAACGCTCTTTCCTGCTTGATTTACAGCATTTCCAGGAATGCCTCGATTCTTGTTCTGATCTGCTCGCTGTCGGATTCAGAGTAGTCGGTCTCGATCTGAAGCATGGGCAGGTCCAGGGTTTTGTCGAGAAAATTCTCAACGGAGAAAGACTCCACGTTGTAGGTGTGACAGCATGTCCAGGTGAGATCGATCACCCCGTCTACCTTATACTCTTGTGCAAGCTTGCCAACAAGATCCAGCCTGCCCGTGTTGGGCGTCATGCAGGAACAGGGAACCTTGAGATACCGTTCGGCAAGGGCGGCAAAGGGATCTTCGGCATCCTCCTGGGTGGGATAGTAGAGGCCTTTTACGCCGGTGCAGTTCTCCTGGCACACCACAAGGGCACCGCACTCTTCGGCAAGCCGTGTGACCTTGTCCGACCCTGTTCCCGAGGGGCAGCCGGTGATGAGGATACGGTGGGGTTTTTTATCGCTTTTGGCCAAGTCCGCCCGTTTTGCTTCAAGTTCGGCCTTGAGGGCTCGAAGATCCGCTGCGTATTCCTCAAGGTCCACGGCATAGCCCTTTGTCTCGAGGATCCTGAGAAGTTCAGGCCCTGAGATAGGTGAGTCGGGCTCTTGCATGAACAACGCGATCTCCTGCATAAGGAGGTTGATCTGGTTTTGAAGCTTTATCTCGTGGTTCAGCTTTTCCGGGGTGATGGTGTTGCCTGTTTTCTCTTCAAGGTACTCTTTTAATCTGTGGATCTCGGTTTTCCAGTATTCAAGGGGAGTGTCCCCCAGGGTGCGGTAGGGAAGCTGCATCACAAAGGTGGGCTTGATATCGTCCATCAGTTCGAACATTTTCTTCTTGCCGTCGCAGGTGGTTTCTCCGACGATGAAGTCGGAAAACGAGAAAAACGGGCAGGTGTTACCGGCGGCAAAACCGTAGCTGGATTTAATAAGGGGACAGAGGTTTGCGGGAAGTGTTTTTTCCGCCTCCTGGATGGGCTCCTGCTTTTTACCGCAGAGACCCACCGGAATGGCGCCTGCGGCCCTGATCAGTTCCGTGGGTCCGAATATGCAGTAAAGACCTGCTATTTTAACTCCCTGCTCGTGGGCCTTGTCCAGCTCAAGAAGGGCGTGTTTGTTGAATTCATTGAAATAGGCCATGCTTTGGTTGTCCATGGGTGCTCCTTCGCTCGGGTGAATTGGTTTATAGCTCCTCGCATCAGAATAGCGCCCATTTATTACCTTAATAAGTAAAGCAGGCATCAATTCGATGATGTGAATCGTCTGTGATTCTTGACCCGAACAGATACCATTTCCATTTTTAATATGTCTAATCGATTGTCTGTATCCTGTTTGGCTTTTCCATTGGGATAATTGATTTGACTTCAGTGTATGGCAAGAATAGAAAAAGGCTTCAATTAGCGGTTTATTTTACTTTTGGACATGAATCATTCAAGTGAGAGGGCAGATGGAATTTGCAGGATTGGACATAGGATCAAGGAACATTAAGCTCGTTGTGGTTGATGAAACAGGCGGAATCGTTGAGAAGCGCAAGAGCTCCACCTCTTTTGATCCAATGGAAAAGTGTGCAGAGATTCTCGAGGGGATCCAATACAGCTCTCTCATGGCCACGGGCTACGGCAGGCACCTGTTCAGCCAGCACAATGGAACCAAAGAAGATAAAACCGTGTCCGTGGTATCCGAGATAAAGGCCCACGCAAAAGGGGCCAACGCATGGTTCCCGGATGTACCGGCCATACTTGACATCGGCGGCCAGGACACAAAGGTGATCTCGCTTAACCAAAGCGGCAAGGTAAAGAAATTTGAGATGAACGACCGTTGCGCCGCCGGCACGGGAAAGTTCCTGGAGGTGATGGCCGTGGCCTTTAACCAGGATATCGAAGAGTTCGGCAACTTTGCCATGAAAGGGGATCATCCCTGCCCCATCTCGAGCATGTGCACGGTGTTTGCCGAAAGTGAAGCCACCTCCCTCATGGCCCGGGGGGAGAAGCCCCAGAACATCGCCCTTGGCCTGCACCTTTCCGTGGCAAAACGGGCGGTTTCAATGGTGAAACGGGTTGCAGGCAACGTGCCCCTGGTGTTTTCCGGCGGCGTTGCCAACAACAGATGCATCCAGGATCTCATCCAGAAAGAGATCGATGGGGATGTTGTGTTGCCCGAACATCCCCAATACACAGGCGCTTTCGGCGCCGCCCTGCTGGCCATGGAGTAACACTCCCCTGGCCCCTCTTAAATTAACCGGATAAAAGGGGATCTTTCAGGCAGGTACCGTTTGTTTGGGAAACCCCAGGTGCCGGACAAAGCTATCCTGGAATTCCGGCAGGGAGGAAAGCTCCCGGATGGTCAGCCGGTCACAGATGGCGCGGATCTCCTGATCAAGCTCCCGGTTGACCAGCAATGCCCTTGCCCCCTCCTTGGAGGTGTTGCCCACAAACCGGATCCGATCGCCGAACGCTTCCGGCAAAAGCCCGATGCCCACCAGGGATTCCGGGCTGAGATGGGCACCAAAGGCGCCGGCCACAAAGACCGTGTCCACCTCTTCCGGGGTCAGCCCCTGCTCGTCCAGCAGCAGGGAGATGCCTGCGGCAATGGCACCCTTGGCCAGCTGAACCTGGCGAATATCTTTCTGGGTCAGGATCACCTGGCCTTCTTGGGAAACCAGGAAGGCCGGCTTATCCTCCACCCGGATCAGGCGTTGGGCAAGGGCCGGAACAAGGGTCTCTTTTTTAGCAAACCTGCCCCCGGGCTCCAGCACCCGGTTTCTGACAAGCTCGGCAATGAGATCGATCAAACCGCTGCCGCACAATCCCCTGGGGCAATCGTCCCCAACGGTCTTGAGGGCAACCTCCCCGGATTCCAGGATCGCCACCCGTTCAATGGCGCCGTTTTCCGCCCTGCTCCCGCAGGAGATGTTCATCCCTTCAAGGGCGGGGCCTGCTGCAGAGGAACTTCCCATTAGAATTCCCCGGTTCAGGGTGACGATCTCCCCGTTGGTGCCGATGTCGATGAAGACGGCAGCGGTCTTAAGGTGGCAGAATTCCGTGGCCACCAGGCCGGAAATGATATCCGATCCCACAAAGGCGGAGGCCGACGGCATAAGGGTCACCCTGCCGGCAGGAGCCATATCAATACCCATGCTTTGGCCATGGACGGCCATCTGCCGGATAAACACAGGATCATAGGGAGCCATGGCCATGGAAACCGGAGAGACGTTCATGAGCAGATGCAGCATGGTGGTGTTGGCGGCCACGGTCATCTCGTATATGTCACAGAGGGAGACCCCGGCACCCCGGGAGAGGGTGGCGAAAAGCGCGTTTATCCCCTCGATCACCCTTGAGTGCAAGCGGGAGGTGCCGTCCTTTTCTGTGTCGGCGTAACTGATCCGGGTGAGCACATCCCCACCGTAGGCCACCTGGGGGTTGAGACCGGAAGCGACACCCACGGTGTCACCTGTAACAAGGTCCACAAGCTCGGCCACCATGCTGGTGGTGCCGATATCCAAGGCAATGCCAAGGCACCTTTTCTCTCCTTCCGGTCCAAGGCCCAGCAGCTGTCCGTTCCTGACCACCCCCACCTTTGGTCCGGCCTTTGGATTGGCGCAGGTTTCAGCAAGACTTGAGAGCAGGGCTGTTGCCCCGGCCGGGTCACTGCCATACCCATTGGAGAACCGCTCCCACAGGGAGGTCCCGGATTCCCCGGCATCAGCCGCGGCCAAAGCCACGATCCGGATCCCGGGCTTCAGCGTGACCCGGCGTTTTTCCCCCTTTTCAACGGTGGTGAACGTCCTGTCCGATTCAAATTCCACCCGTACCGGGCCGCACACCCCTGCCCGGCAGGCCAGGCGGATCCCCTTTTCAACCGCCTCCCCCAGGTTCCCGAGCTCCTCCGGGTCAGGCGGGGTCAACGCCCCTTCCGCCCGGACCCGGCACTTTCCACAGGTGCCGGCCCCATTACACTGGGCCTCCAGATGAAAACCCGCCTTCCGGGCAGCTTCAAGCAGGGTGGTACCCGTTGTTACCCGGACCCGCCTGTTTTCTGGAAAAAACACAACTTCACAACGATCTGACATATGATTCACTCCTATGGATCTGTGCACTCGAATTGAACCTGCGTCCCCTACTGTAATAAGGGCCCACGCAGGCATGGGCCTGTTTGACGGTCCGGTAGTCCAGGGCGCCGTAAATGCCGCCGGATGATCCGAAAATATAGCCGGGAAAACGCTTCCACCTTTTAAGGAGGGTTTTCACCTCTTTTTTCACTTCAACAACGTCCTTGAGCCTGCCGTCCCCTTCAAATTCGAAATTTCCCCAGAACACAAATTTGCCCATCCCCTTGGCGTCAAAGGTTTCAGGAGCGATCCCCACCGACGGCTGAAGTCCGTGGATGCCCCTGAACCCTGCCCCCCGGACCTGGGGAACCATCTCCCGGAGATTGCCGTCCGAATGGAAAATAAAGGGCAGGTCTTTAAACCGGGGGGCTTTGATGAACCGGGACAAAAGCGGGAAATAGCAGGTTTTCAGGAAATCAGGGGAGACCAGCAGGCCCCGGCCGCCGGCAATATCATCGGCCAGCACAACCCCCTCGCAGCCCATGTCACACGCCTTGATGATCCTGTCTGCCCAGCCGTCAAGATAGCTCTCCATGATCCTAACGGCCTGGTCCCGCTCCTTGACCACCAGGAGCGCCATTCCCCGCCACCCCAGTGTCTCCATCAGGTGGGACAGGGGTCCTGACAAACACCCCATGGGAAAGAGATCCCGGGTTTTCCAGGTTGCCCATGCAGAAGGCCCTGTGTCGGCAAGGGGCAATGTAACCAGGTCCTGGTCCAGCTGGAACACCAGCTCCCACAGGTTCATACAGCCGGCGTTGCGGACAAACTCCCGGGTAAAGAGAAGCTCCCCCCGGGGCGGGCGGTCGCCCGGCTCATTGTTCAGGGCTTTCCATACCCTTTCCCTGCCGGTCACAGCCCTTTTACCGTATCGGTCATGGCCCTTAAATTTTCATGGGGGGTGCTCAAACTGATGCCGCAGGCAGGGGAAACAATTTCCACACCGCTCTCCATGTTTCTTCGGGTGGCGCGGTTGATCTTTTCCGGGGTGTTGGTGTGGAGCATGTGGGTGCTGAGGTTGCCCATGAGGGGCGGTCCGGGCACCCGGTCCCTCACCTTTTTCATGCTGACCACGGAATCAAAACTCAGGGCGGCAGATCCAATGTCGTTGAATTCGTCCACAATGGTTCCGGCCCGGCCGCACACATGGATGATGCACCCGGCTCCGGCACGCCGGATCTCAGCTGCGAGCCGGTTCAGGCCCGGCACAACAAAGGCCCTGAAGTTGGCAGGTCCCAGGATGTCTCCTGTGGCCGAGGGATCGGCAATGGAGATCACATGGGCCCCGGCCCGGATCTGCTCCCGGGCAAACAGCACCAGAAAATCGATCAACCGGTCCAGAACCCTGTGCACCCCCTGTTTTTCCTTTCCCATGAGCCGGAAGAAGATCATGGGGTCCATGATGGAGGTGGCAAGGCTGATGGGGCCGGTGATGTTGCCGATGATGGGTGTCCCTTCACTCTTTTCCGCGAGCAGCCCGATGGCATCGGTTACAATGGAAAGCCGGCCATCCCGTTGAAAGGAGGGGGCAGGCAGGTTGAGCATTTCATCCAGGGTGGCGGCACCATATTCCGTGACCAGGGGTTCCACCGAGGCATCCCCCGGGTCCACCCGGCTTCCCAGCACCTCTGCTTCCACGGTAAGGCAAAAGGGCACCCCCAGGTTTTCAAATCCCGTGGTTTGCCTGATGGCAAGGGCGGCCTCAGCCATGAGGCCGGGATCGCTGTGGAACCTGTCCCCGAATTTTTCCAAAACCTTTGTTGTTGCCGCACTCATCATGCCGCCCGGACATATCACCGCCGGCCGGTCCACATCCTCGCCCTGGAGGATGGCCAGCAACCGCTCCTTTTCATTCAACACAACGCTTGTCTCCTTGGAAAACCTGTTATTGATAATAATCGTCCCGGGCTCTTTTCAATTGAAGGATGTTCTCCATGGGAGAGCCCGGGGGAATCCCGCAACCGGGGGTGAGGAAATCCACCCCGTCCTTCAGGGCGTTGGTCGCCTCGTCATAGCACTCCTGGGGCGTGCCCATGAACAGTGCCCTGGAGGTGGATACATTGCCAAACACCCGGACATCCCTGGCATGGGCGATCTCCACCGCCTGCTTCATATTGGCGGCCTCCTCGATGCTGATGGCGGCCACCCCGGTGTCGCACATCATGGGGATGATCTTGTCCGTATTGGAACAGACATGGAGAACGATGGGAATATCGGTGTTTTCCACAATGGCTGCAATGGCCGGCTGCACCAGGGCCTCCCACATTTTGGGGCTGATCAGGGCCGGCCCGGATGTGGGCTCGCAGATGTTGAAATAATCCGCACCGCACCGCTCGGCAAAATTGGCACAATCGATCACCGCCTGGGTACCGGCAGCAATGATGGTCCTCACCTTTTCCACATCGGTGAGGATGGACCGCATGATACTTTCAATGCCCACAAGGTTGCCGCCCACGGTCAGGGGGCCTTCACACTGGCCGTAGATGGCCAGGGAATCCCCCACCTTTTCCTTCAGGATCTCAAACTGGCGCTGGTACACGGGAAATCTGCCCCGCTTGTCGAAATCCTTTGGCCAGTGAATCCCATCGATGCTGTCGCAAAAGGGATGGGATTTGACTGAACAGGTCATGCTGATGGTGGGATCGCTCAGGGCGCATCCAAACACCTCACTGACCACGGTGATATCCCAGCCCATGGCCTTGATCCACTCAAACCCCAGGTGCTCATACCCGGCCATGGCCAGGGTGGAAAGGGCTTCGGGATCGGTGTCGGCCAGGGGTCGTTCAGCACCGCATTTTTTCATCACTTCAATGACGCCGTAACTGGTGGTACAGCCAACAGGGGTCTTGTCAACCTCTTTGCCGGCCAGCTTATCCAGAACTCTGCGCTTCAGATTCATCTTTTTTCTCCCCAGTTTTCGCTGCTGTCAAGCTTTCGCAGCTGTCAAGGCATCAGAAGGTTGCCACAAGCTCCAGGGCCGTCTTGGCCGCCTCAGTGCCGTTGAGCGCATAGGCATCCGCGCCGATCCTGTCGGCAAAGCCTTTGGAAACCGGCTCGCCCCCCACCATCACCCGGAACCGGTCCCGAATCCCCTGGTCTTCAAGGAGCCGGATCACCTCCTCCATTTTGCCCATGGTGGTGGTCATGAGGGTGGACAGGCCGATCAGCCTGGCATTCACTTCAACTGCCGTATCCACGAATTTCTGCGGGGCCACGTCCCGGCCAAGATCCACCACCTCAAACCCCGAGGTCTCCAGCATGATCTTCACCAAGTTCTTGCCGATGTCGTGGGTATCCCCCTGGATAACTCCGATCACGATCTTTTCTTTGACTTTCTGCTCCTTGACCGGCAGATGGGGCCGCAAAACGTCAATGCCCGCGGTCATGGCGTCCGAGCAAAGCAACAGCTCAGGAATGAAATACTCCTCATTGTCATATTTCTCCCCGACAATGTTCATCCCCTTGACTAGTCCGTCATTGATACCGGTGTAGGCATCCACCCCCAGTTCAATGCTTGTTTCCGCCAATTTTGCAGCAGCGGTTTCATCCATATCAACCACAGCACGGGCCATATCCGCCAGCACGGTTTCCTTTTTGTGCATTGTTCATTCCTCCCATTGTTATAAGTCATGGTTTTCTATCACACGGTCTTGAGACATATCCAATTCATCTTTACTATGCCTTAAGCGACTTCTATCCAGATATCCGATAGGAACCCTGAAAAAAGGAAGTAAATATAAAAAATGCATCCAGGGCCATGGAATCCCTTGTACAAATGGACCGTATGGGTATAAGAAAATAGAGATCATTACCCCCCAAAAAAGGAATAGAACCGATGAAAACATATGATTTTGATGAGATAATTGACCGGGCCGGAACAGGTTCAGTAAAATACGACCTGCGCAAGGAACTGTTCGGCACCGATGACGTGATTCCCATGTGGGTTGCGGACATGGATTTCAGGACCCCTGATTTCCTAGTGGATGCCATCAACAAGCGCATGGAGGATCCGATCTTTGGATACACCCTGAGGGAGGATGCCTTTTATGAATCGGTAAAAGCATGGATGAAAAAGCGCCATGACTGGAACATCGAGAAAGAGTGGGTCACCTTCAGCCCCGGGGTGGTGTCGGCCCTTTCCATGGCCATTCTTGCCATGACAAAGCCGGGGGACAACATCGTGGTTCAGCCCCCGGTCTATAATCCGTTCTATTTCGTGGTGGAGGACAATGACAGAACGCTCGTCCGCAACCCCCTGATCCTTGAAGACGGCCGGTACCGCATGGATCTGGACCACCTGAAATCAGTGATCAATGAAAATACCCGCATGGTGATCATCTCAAACCCGCACAATCCCGGGGGAACAGTCTGGACAGAAGCGGAACTGGGGCAGCTTGGCAAGATCTGCGTTGAAAACGACCTGCTTCTGCTCTCGGACGAGATCCATTCCGACCTTGTGGCCAGAAAGTTCAGGCACACGCCAACGGCGTCCATCTCAGAGGAGATCGCCCAACACACCATCACCTGTGTGGCACCGAGCAAGACCTTTAATGCGGCCGGGCTTTCAACCTCTGCCGTGATCATTCCCAACACGGAACTCATGGCAAAATACAAGCGCACATTGAATGCCGTCCATGTGGGGTTTGGCAACATCTTCGGCAACCCGGCCCTGGTTGCGGCCTATGAGCATGGAGAGGAGTGGCTGGAACAGCTCCTGGATTACATTGGGAAAAACATTTCCCATGCCATCGGCTTTATTGAGAAAAAAATTCCACAGATCACGGCCATGGAACCGGAGGCATCCTATCTGTTGTGGCTTGATTGCAGGAAACTGGGTCTCTCCCAGGAAGCGCTCTGTGACTTCATGGTCAGGGAGGCCAGGCTCGGACTCAATGACGGCACCATGTTCGGCAAGGAGGGAACAGGCTTCATGCGAATGAACCTGGCCTGCCCCTTGTCGGTCCTGAAAAAAGCCCTGGCCAATCTTGAAGCCGCGGTAAACAAATTACAGGCGTGAACATAAAGGGGACGCTTCAATAGAACCGTCCCCATGGGTGAGCAATAAGCTAATAAGCTAGGCCTGACCCCATTTATTGCCCAGCCGGGAGAGGGTGAAGCAGAAGAGAAAATAGATCATGGCGGCAAAGAGATAGGCCTCGGCACTGGCGCCCATCCACTTGGGATTGGCAAGGGGTGTCTGGGCGGTTTTCAAAAAATCAAACAGGGCCACAACGATCACAAGGGAGGTATCCTTAAAAAGGGTGATGAAACGGTTGACCGTGGCCGGCATGGCAATGGGAAGGGCCTGGGGAAGGATCACATGCCACAGGGTGTCCACCCGGTTCATCCCCATGGCTTTGGCGGCCTCGTACTGACCTGTTTCAACGGCCCTGAGACCGCCCCGGACCGCCTCGGCAATATAGGCCGACGACGAGAGGATGATGGCGGTTTCCGCCCTTAAAAGCTTGCCCACGCTGACCCCCTCGGGCAGAAACAGGGGGAAGAGCATGGAGGAGACAAACAAAAGGCTTATCAGGGGCACCCCCTGGAGAATTTCGATGTACACAAGGGTCACGCCCCCCAGAACAGGGGAACTTGAATTCCGGCCAAGGGCCAGGAGAATGCCCAGGGGGTAGGAGACGGCGATGCCTGTGACCGAGAGAATCAGGGTCAGGGGAAGTCCGCTGAACCGTGAACTCTCCACCGGCACAAGGAGTGACAACCCGCCGTACAGCAAAAATGCTGCCGTAAGAAAGAATCCTGCCCACACCCCGGCAAGTGGTTTCCAAGCAAGGCTTCCCCGGAGGGTGACAACACCCGTTACCCCAAGCAGCACCATGGCCGCAAGCGGCCGCCACTGCTCCTGGGGGGGATAGAAACCAAAGAGGATAAACCTGAGGTTCTCCCGGACAAATCCCCAGTTGGCGTTAAAGATCACCCATTTGATAAAGGGGATACCGGCTTTCCAGACGAGAAGGGCCATGATCAGGGTCAATAGGCAATGGAGGGGGGTATCGAACCACTCCCGGACCATCTTTTTGGCCGAACCTGCCAGGTCTGTGTTCATGGTCTTATCCAGCCTTTTGAGATGTGGGCGTCATATTTTTTCATTACAAACGAGGTGATAAGGCTTAAAGCAAGATAGACCGCCATAATGATCATCACCCCCTCCACCACCTGGCCGGTCTGGTTGATGGCAGTATTGCTGACCGACAGGAAATCCGGATACCCGATGGCAACGGCAAGGGAGCTGTTTTTCACAAGACCGAGCATAAGCCCGGTAACCGGCGGGATGATTATCCTGAGGGCCTGGGGAAGTATGATCATCCGGAACACCACAGATGGAGGCATGCCAAGGGCTTTACCCGCTTCCCACTGATCCCGGCCAATGGCGGTGATCCCGGCCCGCACAGCTTCTGCCACAAAGGCCGATGTGTAGACCCCAAGTCCCAGGACCAGGGCGGTGAATTCAAGGGAAAAGGTCGTGCCCCCCTTGAAATTGAATCCAGCCAGGCACGGGACGCTCACGTCAAAGGAGACGCCTCCAAAGATCCAGCCAACAGCGCCTGCGGATTGCGCCAGATGAAATTCAAGGGCCGGGAACATGATCCCCCGGTTGCTGAGAAACACCCCCCAGCAGGGATTCAATGCATGGCGGGGAGGGGGCAGCAGGGAATTGAGAATGGCGTACCAGAAAAAGAGCTGCAACAGGGCCGGCACATTGCGAATAATTTCCACATGGCATGCACCAGCAAAGGATACAAGGCTATGGGAGGAAAGCCTGGCAATGCCCACGGCAACACCCAGGACAAGCGCCACGGCCATGCCCGCCATGCCCGCCTTGAGGGTATTTAAAAATCCCACCACCAGGGCCCTGGCATAGGTGTCCGCAGCCGAATAGGCAATGGGGGACTCGCCGATCTCAAATGCCGCTTCATGGATGAGGAACTCAAATCCCGTGGTAATAGCCTGGCGGGCCAGGCTGGCTGAGACGTTTTTGTATAACTGCCAGGAGATCACCAGGAGACATCCTGTTAAGAGCAACGGCAGGAACAACTTTTTTTTAGTATGGATGGTTTTTCTCAATGATTTTTTATCTCCCCGGGCCCGGACAATGCCCGGCCCCGGGATGATACTGTTTTTCAAACGATCTTAATGAAACGGGGGAGCATACATGAGGCCGCCGTTTTTCCACAACTCGTTGAGGCCCCGGTCCAGGTTGAGGGGGGTGCTTTTTCCAAGGTTTCTCTCAAACACTTCGCCATAATTTCCCACATGGCGAACAATGTTGCAGGCCCAGTCTTCGGACAATCCAAGGCTTTTCCCGTTGCCCGGGGTGACGCCGAGGAAACGTTTAACCCTGGGGTTGCTGCTCTTGAGCATGGTGTCGACATTCTTGGATGTGATGCCAAGATCTTCCGCTTCGATCAAAGCAAAGATGGTCCATTTAACGATGTTTTTCCATGCGGGGTCTCCCTGTCGCACGGCCGGAGCAAGGGGCTCTTTAGAAAGGAACTCCTGAAAAATCATGTAGGCGGCAGGATCGCCCGTGATGGTTCGCTGGCTGGCCAGGGAGGAGGCATCGTTGGTCAGGCAATCGCACCGGCCGGAAACAAAGGCCTTGAGCAGTTCCTCCCTGCTTTCGATCTGGACCGGTTTAAAGGAGATGCCGTGGGCACGGAAATAGTCGGCCACGTTCATCTCCGTGGTGGAACCGGGAAGGATGCAGATGCTCGCACCGTCCAGCTCCCTGATCTCTTTGATCCCCATATCCTTTCGCACCATGAAGCTCTGGCCGTCATAGAAGACAGGCGAGACAAACTCGATCCCCATGGCAGTGTCCCGGGAGAGGGTAAGAGTCGTTTGCCTGGAAAGGATATCTATCTCACCCGACTGGAGGGCCGGGATCCTCTGCTGGGTGGAAAGCGGAGTAAACCGGATCTTTTCGGGATCATTGAAAAGGGCGGCCGCAACGGCCCGGGCAATATCCACATCCAGGCCGTGCCATTTCCCCTGGTTGTCGGGCATGGAGAAACCCGGGGCGCCGGTATTGACACCGGCTTGAACATAACCCCTGGATCGTACAGAATCCAGCATTTTTCCGGCATGGGCCATTCCGGAGACAGACAGCAGGGCAACAAGGAGGGACATCAACTTCAGGTGTTTCATAAACAGAACTCTCTCTTCAGGATTATAGGTCAAAGGCTCAAATTGGGTGGTGTTTTCTACACAACTTCCCAAAGCGGAGTCAAATCGGTAATTCAGATGGCAAAAGGGTTCTTCATAGGTGGTTTCGATAAGGGCAGGGCGTAAGGCGTTACAGGGAGGGGTGGTCATGATCAGAACCAAGGATGAAGGCAATAAGCGAATAAGCCAGGCCTGACCCCATAAATATGACCCCATAAAACTTAAAAAGGCCACCCGGAAAATCCGGATAGCCAATTTAAGAAAAGGAGGAAAAAGATGAAATTAACATATTTTGTTAACTTGTCTTAATTATAATGCAACTTGCTTGCCAAACATCGAAAATAATTTACATTTCATAAAGATGATTTTATACACCATTGAAATCACACAACTTATCCCTCTAAGAATAATCCACAACCATGCCAACGCCCCTGCCAGCAGGACCGTGGGAGGCCGGGAAAATTCATTTTTTTGAACACGCCAGGCACCTCTCTTTCACGCAAACAGCATAAGACACCTGAATGACGGGATAAATCATTGATTCTCTTTGGGTTCAAAATTTTGAACTCTTTTCCAGATCGGTTCAAGATTATTGATTTACCTGTTTCCAGGGTCCCTGCCATGGGAGTTGGAACAGGCCATACAAGGGGGTTTGGGTGGATTATCCCTTTACAACAAAGTGTGATATTGATAGTGAATCCTTGGATCCGGATTCCCCACAGGATCCGGAAATATAGGTAAAACATTACACAAGGGAAAGACCATGACCCCTGGAATCAAGAGCGCAAAAAGAGCAAAGATAGACTATCAACTTCACCCCTATGACCACGATCCCACTGCCGCATCCTACGGCGAAGAGGCCGCGGAAAAGCTGGGTGTGGCACCGGAACGAGTGTTTAAGACCCTGGTGGTTGAGCTGGACGGCTCAACCCTGGCCGTGTGCGTGGTACCGGTCACCCACCAGCTGGACCTGAAAACCGCAGCCAAGGTCCTTGGCGCCAAGAAGGCCAAGATGGCCGACAAAAACCATGTACAGCGCACCACCGGCTATGTGCTGGGCGGGGTGAGCCCCCTGGGCCAGAAAAAAAGGCTGAAAACCGTGATCCACGATTCAGCCCAGTCCCATGCCACCATCTATGTGAGTGCCGGTCGCCGTGGCCTGGACATCGAGCTTGCCCCGGAAGATCTCAAAAACCTGACATCGGGCAGTTTCGCCCATATCGCCAAATAGAGAAAAGGAGAGCCCATGGAAACAGAGAACGTGGAACTTGCAACCCCGGAGATAGCGATCGCCCTTTCCAACGCCCCCTCCATGGGCCAGGTCTTTTCAAAGGCCCTGCTGCTCTCCCTTTCCAAACGCCAGGGAAGGTTGACGGACAAAGAGGTCCACGGCATGCGGGTCTCCATGGACCGCATCCCCCCCGAGCCTGAACGGATCAAAGCGTTCCGGCGGGTGTGCCACGAGCCCAGGGACCAGACCGTTCTGCCGGGCATATACCTTGAGACCCTGTTCGTCGGCATGCTGGGCAAACTCATCACCTCCCCCTTCTTTCCCATCAGTCCCATGGGCCTCATCCATACCCGCCAAAGCCTTGTCCAGCACAGGCCGGTGAACGAAACGGAGATCCTTGACGCCCAATGCGGGCTTAAGAGGATGACAAAGGACGACAGGGGAATAACCCTGGAGTGCTTTCTTGAGGTGAGATCCGGCAATGAACTGGTGTGGGAAGGGGTGGCTACATTTCTCTCCAGGCGCAGGACAAAGGGATCAGGGAAAAAGAAAAAACAAACCCCGCCCCCCCTGCCGGTCAAGGAGATATTTAACCTTGCTGAAGATACCGGACGGGCCTATGCCCGGGCATCCAACGACTACAACCCCCACCATCTCTATGGGTTTTCAGCCAGGCTCCTGGGATTCAGATCCCCCATTGCCCACGGCATGTACACCCTTGCAAGGAGCCTTGCCGCCATCCGGAGTAAAATCACCTTTGAGTTTCCCATGATTGTTGAGGCCGGGTTCAAGCTGCCGGTCTATCTCCCGGCCAGGGTGGCCCTGGGGTATGAGACCTTTGGCAACACCGTGTCGTTTGAACTCAGGGACGCAACCTCAGGGCTTCCCCATGTTGCAGGCAGAATAAAAAGCCTGTAGAGACAGGCTATCGTTTCTGTTTCCGAATGCCCAGCCGCCGGAGCCGGGAGGCAAATGTCGACCGGTTCAGGCCCGAATCCCTGGCAGCCCAGGTGACGTTCCAGGAGTTCTTGCCAAGCAGATAAAGGGCATAATTCTTTTCCACCTCAAGCCAGGTGCAATTGCCAAAATCGATCTCCCCTGGCTGTGTCACCCGGGCAGGCAACCGGGCATCCGCCCCCGGGCCTTGGGGAAGCGCCGTGTCGCCCCCCCCCAGGGAGATGGCCTCCGGATCAATGGTGTTACCGTCGGTCACCACCATGAGGTATTTGATGAGATTCTCCAGCTCACGGATATTGCCCGGCCAGGACCAGGAGGTGAGCCGGCGCATGGCCTCGGATCCCACCCCTTTGGGTGTACCCCCGGCCTTTGCCCCCTCCCTGGCAAGGAAATGCTTGACCAGGAGCGGGATATCCTCCCGCCTCTCCCGCAATGGGGGAAGGTGGATGGGCAGCACGGCCAGCCGGTAAAAAAGGTCCTGGCGAAAGGTGTTTTCAGCAACCATCTTCTTGATATCCCGGTGGGTGGCTGAGATGATCCGCACATCCACGTGCCTCACCCGGGTGGAACCAAGGGGCTTGACTTCGTTGTTCTGGAGCACCCTCAGGATGCTGGCCTGGATGTTCATGGGCATATCCCCGATCTCGTCCAGGAACACGGTGCCGCCGTCGGCCGCCTCAAACAGCCCTTTCTTGTCCCTGACCGCCCCTGAAAAAGCGCCTTTCTTATAGCCGAACAGCTCGCTCTCAAGCAGAGTCTCGGGAATGGAGCTGCAGTTCTGGACCAGGAAGGGATTGTTCTTGCGAAGCCCGGACCGGTGGAGCCGTTCCGCCACAAGCTCCTTTCCGGTGCCGCTCTCCCCTGTGATCAGCACATGGAAGTCAGACCCGGCATAGCTCTTGAGAAGATTCATGGAATCTTGAAACGCCCGGCTATGGCCCACAATGTGCTTCTCATCCCGATACTCCTTAAGGGCGCTCTTGAGACTCTCGGTCTCCTGAAGCTTTTCCCGGTAGAGCACGGCATTGCCCAGGGCCACAGATCCGATGTCCACCAGGTTCTGCAGGTTTGCAAGATAGCCTTCATCAAGGTTGAGGTGACTCTTGTCCGGGCTGGTGTCGATCACCTGAACCGCCCCGTACACGGATCTATCCTTGAGAAAAAGGGGAAAACAGAGGATGAGGCTGCTCTTGACGGCAAGGTTATCCTCAAGCTCCCGGTAGTGGCGCTCATCCCGGCCGGGATCGGACACCGTCATCTTTCCGTTCTCGATCACCCAGCCCACGATGCTGGATTGCCGGGTGGAGAGGCTGACGCCCTTGATGTTGTCCCGCTCTTCACCAACGGCCTCGATGCACTCGTACCTGTGGTTCTTCTTGATCCAGATCGAGCCCCTGTGGACGTTCTGAAGCTTTAGCAGGGAATTGAGAAACTTTTTTTGCAGGATGTCAGGATCAAGCTCCCCTGCAAAGGATTTAAACAGCTCAAACGAAGAGTTTTCCATTGTTTTTTCCGTAACGAAATATCATCATGTTGGCGAAATAGAACGATATCATACTGTATAACGTCACCACATCCATTGCCATCCCCGGACCAACGCCACCAGCCCTACAACAATAGTCAATAATTTCCGTAAGATCAAACTTTTTTATCAATTATGGTACAAATTGTGAAATAGAAATTATCCAAAGACGGCCGGAGATTCCATGGCCGGCCTGAAAAGGCAACCGGAGAGATCCTCAACAATCAACCCTAATGAAACGGAGCTGAATATGGCAAACCAAATACTGATAGACAGCCTTGACACGGCAACCCTGCGATGCCCCCATTGCAACCGGCAAAAGATCATGCAGCTCTCCCAGTACAACATTCGGAAACCCAAGACCCGGATAAAATGCTGTTGTGCCTGCGGCCAAACCTTCCGGGCCGTGCTGGAACAGCGGGGACAGAACATCAAGAATATGAAACTTTGGGGCACTTACACCAGCAAGGAGCTGGGAAAATGGTGCGGCCCCATGACCGTCAAGCGGCTCAACGCCAGGGGGGTGACATTCATGTTGAAAGTCAGCCAGGAAATCCCCCCCGGATACAAGCTCCAGCTTGAATTTGTCCTGGACGACGGCAAGCAGTCCATGGTGAAAAAAGAGGTGGTGGTGACCGCCACGGACGGGCCTTACCTCAGTGCGGAGTTCGCGTCACGGGAACACTTCGACAACCTTGGCCCCTATCTTTTCGTTAACAAGCTCCTGGGCTGACCCACCTTCGCCCGCTGCCAGGAAATTTTCAATGAGAACATGGCCCTGCTCGGTGAGAAAGCTCTCCGGATGGAACTGGACGCCGAACAGCCGGGCCCCGGGCAGCTCCACCCCCATGGCGATCCCCTCCCTGTTCCAGGCGGTCACCTCAAGATCCGGGTTGATCCCTTCGATGATCAGGGAGTGGTAACGGGCAGCGGCAAAGGGTGAGGGCATGCCCTTGAATATCCCCTGGTTTTCATGGCGGATCCAGTCTTTTTTGCCGTGGACCGGCAGGGGCGCCCGAACCGTCCTGCCGCCAAACACCTCATTGATGCACTGCATGCCAAGGCACACCCCCAGCACCGGCCGCTTGCCGCAAAAGGCACGGATCACATCCATGGAAATCCCGGCATGGACCGGATCCTTGGGACCGGGGCTGATGAGCACATAGGAAGGATCAAGGGCCTCGGCCGCTTCCACTGAAATCTTGTCCGCCCGGACCACGTTGATCTCAAGGTCGAAACCGGTGAACATCTGCACCAGGTTGTAGGTAAAGCTGTCATAGTTGTCGATGACCAGCAGCTTTGACACATGCCCTTTGGATAGAATTTCCATCAACCTCTCCTACATCATGAAATAGGGATCCACATCAATTGCAACCTTTACATCCTTGTTGGCAAAGACTTTCTTCTCCGCCACCATGGCCCTGACTAGCCTGTTCAGCAGGCTGGCCGAGACGCTTTTCAACAAGATCTGCCACCGGTACCGCAGGGCGATCTTTGGAATGCCCGCCTCAATGGGCCCTAACACCTGGATAAAATGCCCGTTTTCCGTGTCTTTATCAAGCATCTTTTTACAGATCTCCCCCACCAGCAGGGCGTGCTGCTTCACCTTCTCCTTATCCGTGCTGGTGATCTTCAGCTGGATGATCCTGGAAAAGGGCGGATAGGAGAGCCCCTTTCGAAAGGGCAGGTCCTTATGATAAAACTCGATAAAGTCCTGGTTCTTGGCCGCTTCGATGCTGAAGTGTTCCGGGTTATAGGTCTGCATCACCACCCGTCCCTTCCGATCCCCCCGGCCGGCCCGGCCCGCCACCTGGGCCAGGAGCTGGAAGGTTCTCTCCCCTGCCCTGAAGTCGGGAAAATTAAGGGAGAGATCCGCGCAGATCACCCCCACCAGGGTGATAAAGGGAAAATCGTGGCCCTTGGCCAGCATCTGGGTGCCCACAATGATATCCACGGTGCGGTGCTTCACCTTTTTCAGGATCGACACCATGGCCCCTTTTTTGCCGCCGGTATCCTGATCAAGCCGTGCCACCCGGGCGTCCGGAAAGAGGACCTGTAACATGTTCTCGATCCGTTCCGTACCAAACCCCAGGGGCTTGATCTTTTTGGCGTCGCAATTGGGACAGCGCATCTGCATGGAGATGCTGAACCCGCACAGATGGCAGCGGAACTCGTTTTTGTCCATGTGCAGTGTCATGGTGAGATCGCAAAACCGGCACTTCACGGGCTCCCCGCAGGATTCGCACACGGGATAGGTGGCATACCCCCGCCGGTTGAGGAAGATCAAAGCCTGCTCCCCCCGGTCGAGGCTCTGGGCAATCCCCTTTGAAAGCTCCGGTGTGATGATCCGCTCCCGGCCCCGGAAATCCTTGTACCGCTTCAAATCCACAAGCTCGATCTCGGGCAAGGGGTTCTGGTTGACCCGTTTTTCCAGCTTCAGCTCCTGGAACCGCCCTTCACACACATTGTAATAGGACTGCACCGAAGGGGTGGCAGACCCGAGAATCACGGGAATGTCGTTAAACTGAGCCCGGACCACGGCCATGTCCCGGGCATTGTAGCGAAGACCTGTCTCCTGCTTGTAGGAGGTGTCGTGCTCCTCATCCACCAGGATGATCCCAAGCTTATTGATGGGAGCGAATATGGACGACCTGGCACCGATCACGATGGTGGCCTCACCGCTGGTGATCCGGTTCCACTGGTCCAGGTGCTCGCCCTTGGACAGACCGCTGTGGAGCACCGCGATCTTATTGCCGAACCGCGCCCGGAACCTGCGCTCGGTCTGGGAGATCAGCGAGATCTCAGGCACCATCACAAGAGCCCCCCGGCCCCGGTCAATGGCGTCGGTCACCAACCGCATGTACACCTCGGTTTTGCCGCTGCCCGTGACGCCGGACAAAAGAAAGCGCTGGAACCCCTTGTCCATGGTGGATCGCACCTGGTCGACCACCCCGGCCTGCTCCTCGGTGAGCTGGGGCGGCACGTCCGGATCCACGGTATCGCCCAGGGGATCCCTGAACACCTGGCGTTCGGTTATCTCAAGGAATCCTGCCTCAAAAAGAAGCTTGACCAGTCTCGGGGCGGTGGGAAGTTCGGCCTTGAGACTCTGGAGGGAGATCTCCCCCTTTTCCGTAACAAGATCCAGCACCAGCTTCCGCTTGGTGGAGAGTTTCACCCCTTCACGGCTCTTGTTGGTGGATGAGATAAACTTCTCCGTCTTCATCTGGACCTGGTCTTTCTTGAGGGTGGAGACCACCCGGATCAGACCCTTCTTGGCCATGCGCTTTACCAGGGCCGTGGCCGACGATTTTCCCCGGCCGAGGATGTTCTTCACCGGCAGGGAGCCCCGTTTTTTCAACAGTGCCACAATCTCCTGCTCCAGGGGGGTGAGGGTCGACGGATCAAGGGCCTGTGTTGCCTCGGCCAAGGTAACCACGGAAACGTCATACCGGTTCAACCCCTTGGGAAGGGCGGTCTTGATCACCTCGCCCAGGGGATGGATGTAGTAGTCTGAAACCCATTGAAACAGCTTGATCATGGCGGGCGGAAACAGGGGTTCCATGTCCAGCACCTCGCTGATCGCCTTTGCCTCGAACTCAACCGGCCCCTGGCCGGGGGCAATAACGTACCCTGTCACCCGCCGCCGGCCAAAGGGAACCAGCACCCGCATGCCGACAGTTGCCTGGGCAACCATTGTTGGTGGGACCTTATATGTATACGTGCCATGGACCGGCAGGGCCACGGCAACTTCGATATATCTATGATTTTCCATTCCCTCCTTTCACCACAAAACAAAAAAAATATCAACATAACACTCATTTTTCTTGACTATGGCACCACTTTTTTCATAAACTTGGTGGATTTATCAATCGATCAACATCTATAACATTAAATATTAAAAGGAGGAGACATGGCTGTCTACGTAAAAGACCATCCACTCATAAAGCATAAACTGGGACTGATGAGGCAGAAAGATATAACCACCAAGGACTTCAGGGACCTTTCATCGGAAGTGGCGAGACTCCTCACCTACGAGGCGACACAGGATATGGAAACCGAGGCCAAAACCATCGAAGGATGGGCCGGACCTGTGGAAGTTGACAGAATCAAGGGCAAAAAGATCACCATCGTGCCCATCCTCAGGGCGGGCCTCGGCATGATGGACGGGGTGATCGACCTGATCCCGTCGGCCAAGGTAAGCGTTGTCGGATTTTACCGGGATGAAGAGACCCTGCAGCCGGTTGAATACTATGTCAAGACCGCAAGCGCCATGGATGAACGGATCGCACTGATCCTCGACCCCATGCTGGCCACCGGCGGCACCCTGCTGGCCACCATCGATCTGCTGAAGAAAGCGGGATGCACCAAGATCAAGGGACTCTTCCTGGTGGCAGCCCCCGAGGGAATCAAAAAGATCGAAGACGCACACCCGGATGTGGACATCTATGTGGCGTCCATTGACGAGCGCCTCAACGAAGCAGGTTACATCCTTCCCGGGCTGGGCGATGCCGGCGACAAGATTTTTGGAACCAAATAACCATTGATATAAGTAAGGAGGAGACGTAAAGAATGTCGGAGAGCAGCAATTCATCAACAGAGTACAATTTCCGGATTAAGGATGCCCTGTTAGGAGCCCAGATGCTCTTTGTGGCATTTGGCGCACTGGTACTGGTGCCGCTACTCACAGGCCTTAACCCGAATGTAGCACTTTTCACCGCAGGCGCTGGAACCCTGGTCTTCCAGGTCATCACCAAAGGAAAAGTCCCGATATTCCTGGCCTCCTCCTTTGCCTTTATCCCCCCCATCATGTACGGAGTACAGACCTGGGGCATCCCGGGCACCATGTGCGGCCTGTGTGCTGCAGGCGTTGTTTACATCCTGTTGAGCTTTCTCATCCGGTGGCAGGGAAGCGGCATCATCAAACGGGTACTTCCCCCGGTTGTCACAGGACCTGTCATCATGGTGATCGGCCTGATCCTGGCGCCGGTGGCTGTGCACATGGCCATGGGAAAAACAGGGGACGGCTCCTTTGTCCTGTTTCCTGAACGAACAGCCATGATCATCTCCCTCAGCTCGCTTACGGTGACCGTGCTGGTCTCCATACTTGGCCGGGGCATCCTCCGGCTGATTCCCATCCTCTGCGGCATCATTGCAGGATACATCCTCTCCCTTATTTTCGGAATCGTGGATTTTGCACCCATTGCGGCAGCCCCCTGGCTGGCCATGCCTGAATTCACCTTTCCCGAATGGAACCTCCAGGCGATTTTTTACATCGTTCCCATTGCCATCGCTCCTGCCATCGAGCACTTTGGGGATGTCCTGGCCATCAGCGGTGTCACGGGAAAAAACTATGTCGAAGATCCCGGCATCCAGAACACCATGCTGGGCGACGGCGTCGCAACCGGCCTTGCAGCCATGCTGGGCGGACCGCCCAACACCACCTATTCCGAAGTCACCGGCGCTGTGGCCCTGACCCGGGTGTTTAACCCGGCTGTCATGACCTGGGCTGCCATTGCGGCGATCCTCCTGGCATTTGTCGGCAAATTCGGCACCCTGCTCCAGACCATCCCGACACCGGTCATGGGCGGCATCATGCTCCTTCTATTCGGAGCGATCATGGTGATCGGCCTCAACACCCTTGTGAAATCAGGCGAAGACTTAACAGAGGCGAGGAACCTGTCCATTGTGGGTCTGATCCTTGTATTCGGCATCGGCGGCATGAGCTTTTCCGCAGGCGAATTCTCCCTCCAGGGCATCGGCCTTGCCGGCATCCTCGGGGTGGCCATGAACCTTATCCTGCCCAACAGCAAAGAGGCGTAACCGGAAAAACACTCCCCCCGACCTGGTTCAGCCTTTCAAGGTGCAGGGGGCAGTTGAAAACATAAAAAGCAGGGGTTCCCACGATATAGGGATCCCCTGCTTTTGTTTTATCCCCTGATCCGGACAGGCCGGAACCAAAGAGACCAGAGCTAAGAAGTTAGAACCTGTAGTTCACACCCGCCTCAACATAGGCGCCGTCCCGGACATAATAGGCGTTGTCATACTCCCCATCCGGACCGGTCAGGTTACCGGTGCTGTTGCTCACCCGTTCGATCTCCTCGTCAAACACGTTCTTGCCGCTGATCCAGTATCTCCAGTTATTCCGGGTGTAGGAAAGATACAGATCCAGGGTGGTCTTGTTGTCATACTTGATGCGGTTCAGGTAATCCACATACTTGGATCCGGTGTAGTTGACGTCGGCACTGAGCTTGAGCCCCTCCAAGGGATAGAAATCAAGCCCGAAAACATAGCTCACCTCGGGAATATCGTAGATCTGATACCCGTCAAGCTCCTGGATCTCCTTTTTGTCGGACGGGTGCATGTACACACTCATCTCGCCGGAGGTCCACTCGATATCCTGGAGGGTTCCGGAAAAGCGGTAACCGACATATTGATTCAACCGGCCGTCCACCTCCAGCTCGATCCCCTTGGCCTCGGCATCCCCCACATTCTTCTGCCCCTTTGATTTGGTGCTGCCAGGCGCGTACACCGTGGAGAACTTGTCATTGTAAAAAGCATAATAGGTGGTGAGATTGATGGTCAGCATCTCGGAAAACATGTGCTTGTACCCGATCTCATAGGTGATGGACTCCTCGGGTTTCAGGTCTTCGGGGCGGTTGATATCCTCTCCCTTTTCAGCGGCCCAGGCATAGTAGCGGGGGGTGGGATACCAATAATTTCTGGCAGCGGAAAGATAAACAGACCCCCGGTCAGAAAAACGGTAGCCCGGGGCAATGATCCAGCTGAACATGGTGGTGGACTCATCCACCCGGGTGGGCACCTTGTCCTCAAACTCCACCTCCACCCGGTCCACACGACCACCCGCCTTCAACCCCCATTGCCCGGCAAAGAGGAAATCGTTGTCCCAGAACAGTCCATACTGCTTCTGGTCAATGTCGAAATCGTACTTGTCGGTGTTCTTGCCGGTATCGTTGGGATAGGCCCGGGTCTGGTCGAACTTCATCTGCTCGAAATTAACGCCCAAGGTGGGGGTGTAGCTTACCTGGCCAAAATCAAGGTGGCAGCCCCCGGAAGCGGTCATGGCATAGGAGTCCTGGCGTTTATCGTCATGGTAGATACTCTTGGGTTTCACCCGGAGGTAATGCAGGTCCCGGTAATCCTCATCATAACCGGTCCAGGAGAGGGAGGCATCGTAGAAATGGCTGCCGGTCCGCTGGGAGAGTTCCAGGGCAAGGGTGGACTCCTCCTGCTCTTTTTCCGTATGCCACCACAGGGTCGGATCGGTTTCACTCACCGGGAAATGACTCTTGTCGCGATAATTATCCAGGTGCCAGTCCTTTTTCACAAACCCGTAGGCAAAATCGGAGTCCCGCTTCATAAAATTTCCCTTGAAGCCGATCCGCGGGCCGTCCGGAATCGTGTACCCGAGACGAAACAGGGCGGAGTTCCGGTCGGTCTCTTCATCCTCATACCCGTCCGTATGATAGTTGGTGGCGTTGAAATAGTAATCCCAGCTGTTCTGTCCGCCGGAGATCCCGGCATATTCGTTGTGGGTGTTCCAGGAGCCATAGGAGGCGCCGCCGTCAAACCCAAAAGCACTGTCTGCGGTTCCCTTTTTGCTGATGATGTTGATCACCCCCCGGGCTGCCCCGGGTCCGTAGGCAATACCGGCCGACCGCAGCACCTCGATCCGCTCTATCTGGGAGACCGGGATAAAGCTGAACTCGTCATACTGGTAGTCGCCCACCTTCTGGGGAATGCCGTCGATGAGGATCACAGGACCTCCGGCCATGGCGCTCCTGTTCCCCCGGATGGTGATGGCGGAATCCTTGGCGCTGGTGTCATCCACCCCGGGAATTTTCCTCAACGCCTCAATGATATTGTTTGCGCCCATCTGTTCAAGTTCTTCAGCCGTGATAATGGAGATACTGGCGGGGGTATCCACCACTTTCATCTTGTTTGTGGCGGTGACAACCACCTCTTCAAGCTCATGGACCGGGTTGTTTACATCTTCACTCCAGCCAGTGCCAACGCTTCCGCCTAAAAACAGAAGGGACAGTAGAGAAACCGTTGTCAGCCTGGACAGAACACTACCTGCTTTCATCTTGGAACTCCTTTTCAAATCCTGGGGCCCGGGATAAAAAAAGCCCTGGACCGATTAACAATCGATCCGGGGCATCCCTGTCTTTCCTCAAGATCTGACGGTGCTTCCTTTTTCCACGGGAAAACACCTATGATATCAGGCAGGTTTTCTGACTCTTGACTCATCCTAATCACCGCGCCTTCCCGTCACGCAAACAACAGTGGCACTCTTGCGGCTTTCGTCCTCAAATACAGCGGCGGGCCCGTTTCCGGTTTACACGGAATTCCCTCTTAACTCCCTTCCGGGAGCACCTGATGGATGTTTAATAGCCCGGTTTAAAAGAAAAAAGCAAGTAAAATCACGTAGCCAAAAAAGCTTACCCCCGATACCGGATCGCCAGCCCTTTCAGGAAATTTCTCAGGAACTGATCCCCGCACTCCTTATAATTCTTGTGCCCCTTTTTACGGAACAAAGCCGAAAGCATGGCTTTTGAAACATCCTTGCCGGCGAGCCGGAAGATCTCCATCATCTCATCTTCCTTGAAGTTGAGACCGATCCGCAACTTCTTCAGAATGACATTGTTGGTCAGGGCCTCCTTGGGGGCGGGCTTGCCTCCCCCCTCCCTGGCGCCCCGCTCGTGGAGGATAAACCCGTCCAGGAACGCCTCCATGAGCGAGTTTTCAAGCTCAACATAGCCCTCCTCATCCTCTTTTTTAAGAAACTCCCTGACCCTTTTTTCGTCCACATCCCGACCGGCAAGGGCGAAAACCGCACTCACCTTTGCATCGCCGATCTCCATGGCATATCTGAACATTCGCAATATATCGTTGTTTGTCATCATCGCATACCCCTTACTACTGATTATATGTCACTTCCATGATCCAAAACCCGGGGATGAAACAAAAAAGAGCTGTCTTACCCCATTGCCCCCGGATCCCGGCTTCTTTTTTTATATCAAAGGTCCTCGATTTTATCAAAGAGGACTTTACTTGCCCAACGAAATGTTTCATAATATTCATTTATTGAGGCAGATGGAATGCTTTAGGATTTCACCCCAGGACCTGCTGGCCAGCCCGCTTTTTTCAACAAGGGTCGCAGCAGCCATCCATTGATCCACCCAGCCGAACCACTTAACATATGGAGATTGCATGCGCATTTTAGATCTTATCAGTGGTCCCATGGTCTGGTTCTCATTCATCTGTTTTTTTTGCGGCACCCTCTACCAGGTCATCGTATTCTACACACTCAGCAAACCAAGGCCCAGGCATCCCCAAGAGCGCCCCAGACCCCACCTGGGACTGAAAAAAGAGCCGGAGATCCTGGACCGGACCAGCCTGTCATACAGGTTTGCCATGTTCCGGCTCACGGTGTTCGGCAGGGATCCGGGCATGATGATCATGACCACCATCTTCCATGTGACCCTTATCCTGACCCCCTTTGTTGTCCTGGGCCACAACATTCTCCTGGATCTGGCCGTGGGAATAAGCTTCCCGAGCCTGTTGGAAGTTGCCACGGATCTCCTGACCCTGGCGGTACTTGCCTGCTGCCTGTTTTTTCTCTTCAGGAGACTCCTGGTCCCAACGGTAAGAGCAATCACCACCCCCTCCGATCTTCTGATGCTGTTGATTGTTGCGGCGCCCTTTCTCACCGGCTTTCTTGCCTATCACCAGATCGGCAATTACGACATCATGGTTCTGGCCCACATGGCATCGGGAGAGATCATGATCATGGCCCTGCCCTTTACCAGGTTCATCCATATGATCTACTTTTTCATCAACCGGTTTATCCTTATCCATGAGAACACCCTGGGCAAAGGAGGAAGCAGGGTCTGGCGCTGAACGTGCCGGCCCTCCCATGCCATGACCACACAGAACAAACCAGACATCGACATCCTGAAGATTCGCGAAATCCTCTGTGAAAAAAAAAAGGAGGTCGCGGTCTCCCTCAAAACCTGCGCCCACTGTGCCCTTTGTGCGGACAGCTGCTTCCTGTACCGATGCCGGGACAACGCTCCCCTATACATGCCCTCCCACAAATTTATCAACAGCATCGGCACCCTTTACAAAAAAAAGGGAAAGGTGACCCGGGCCGAACTGGAAGAGATCCGGGAGATTGTGTGGAAACGTTGCGTCCTCTGCACCCGTTGTTACTGCCCCCTTGGGATCGACATCCCCTCGTTAATCGCCCTGGCAAGGCGGATCTGCAGGTCCCAGGACGTTGTTCACGACTTTGAAAAGGAAAAAAAAGGATAATGATTAAGGTAAAGCAGAAAGACCTCAAAATAATTGTCCGGGACATCCATGACTATAACTATAACCAGATCCTGATCGTCGGATGCGGCGGCTGTGCCTCGGTATGCCTTGGCGGCGGCCAGAAAGAGGTGGACAGGCTATGTGCGGAGATCAACCTCGTATTCAAGGCGGAACAGCGACCGGGCCGTGCAACCGGATACACCATCGAACGCCAGTGCCACCCCCTTTTTATAGAGGAACTGCAACAGATGATCGGCCAATATGACTGTGCCCTCTCCATGGCCTGCGGTGCCGGGTGCCAGTACATGGCCGAGCTCTATCCCGGAATGCCCATCTTTCCGGCCGTGGACACCGTTTCCATCGGCATCGACCGGGACATCGGTGTCTACGAAGAGCGGTGCAGGGCCTGCGGAGAGTGCGTGGTGGGCTACACCGGCGGCGTCTGCCCTGTGACCCGCTGTGCAAAAGGGCTGTTCAACGGCCCCTGCGGCGGCACAAACGGCACCATGTGCGAGGTAAAAGGCAACATCCCCTGCGCCTGGGTCGAGATATATAACCGGCTAAAAGAGCAGAACCGGCTGGACGACATCAAGAAGATCAGGCCGGTCATGGAGTGGCAGAACCAGTACCAGAGAACCCTGATCCAGGACAGATAGCAAAGGCTATCATAACAAAAACCGGCAAAACCGTAACCCAGAGAATCAAATGACCCAAACAGATACAGAGAGATCCAACAAACCAATACCACCCTTTATTCACACCTTTTGCGAGACCCTGGCGGCCCACAGGATGCTCCAGCCGGGAGAGTCCGTCCTGCTGGGGGTTTCGGGCGGACCCGATTCCGTGGCCCTGGCCCTTGCCTTCCTCGCCATTCGAAACGAGTACCGGCTGAACCTCGGCATCGCCCACATCAACCACCAGCTACGGGGCAAGGAGTCCATGCGGGACGAAACCTTTGTCCGCAACCTTGCCGAAGCGTACAAGATCCCCTTCCACCTTGAACGGGTGGATGTGGCGGCCCTTGCCCGGAAAAACCGCCGGTCGGTTGAAGAGGCGGCAAGGGATGTCCGCTACGCCTTCTTTGAGCGCACCTGCCGGGAGAGCGCCTACACAAAAGCCGCCCTTGGCCACAACCTTAACGACAATGCGGAACTGATCCTCATGAACCTGTTGCGGGGCAGCGGTCCAAGGGGGCTTTCCGGTATCCCCCACACCCGGGACAACTGGATCATCCGGCCGCTGATGGAGCTGTCCAGGGAGGAGATCCTCAATTTTCTCAAAGCGGAGAACCAGGATTATGTAACCGACTCCACAAACCTTGAAACCGTGTACCTGAGAAACAGGGTCAGGCACCTGCTGCTCCCCCTCCTGGAAAAAGAGTACAACCCCGGCATGACCCATACCCTGAACCGCCTGGGGCGGATTCTCAGGGATGAGGAGGCCTGGATGGAGGGCGAAACCACAGCGGTTTTTGACAGGAGCGTGATCAAAGCGTCAGACGCCGGGCTCCATCTTTGCCTGGATTCCTTTAACACCCTGCCAACGGCCCTGAAGCGACGGGTGGCGCGAAAAGCCCTGGAACGGGTCAAGAGCGATCTGAGACGGATCACCCTTGCCCACATCGACGCCATTGCCCAGCTTGCAGCTGCCACCACCCCGGGAAAAAGCCTGGATCTTCCCGACCAAATCCGGATCATTAAAAGGAACAACACCCTTTGTTTTAAAAAGGAATCCCGCCCGTTAAGGGAGATCGGAAGAGCGATCAAAAGCAGAAAACGGTTACAGAACAAGAAAAAAGTTTTTCTTGCCTAATCGCAATACATGGTTATTATGGGTTTTGAATATTTGTTAGAAATTAATTTAACCTATCAGAAAAGGAAATAGTCTTGAATCAGTTTTACAAGAACCTCTCCCTATGGTTGGTCATAGTGCTGATGATGGTGATGCTATATAATATCTTCAACCAGCAGCACGCAACAGAAACCGCCATTGACTACTCACAATTCCTTGAAATGGTTGAGAACGACCGGGTTCAGAGCGTCGTCATCCAGGGCCAGGACCTCTATGGCACTGACAACAGCGGATCAAGATTTTCCACCTTTGCTCCCCGGGACGCAGAACTCATAAAAATCCTGCGAAACAGCGGCGTGACCATCAAGGCCAAACCCCCTGCGGAATCCTCCTGGCTCATGTCCATTGTCATCTCCTGGCTGCCCATGATAGTTCTCATCGGCGTGTGGATCTTTTTCATGCGACAGATGCAGGGTGGGGGCGGCGGCGGCAAGGCCATGTCCTTTGGCAAGAGCCGTGCCCGTCTCATATCAGACAAGGGAGACAAGGTCACCTTTGACAACGTGGCCGGTATTGATGAAGCCAAGGAGGAACTCACCGAGGTCGTTGACTTCCTGAGGGATCCAAGCAAATACACCCGGCTCGGCGGCCGCATCCCCAAGGGCGTGCTCCTGGTGGGTGCCCCCGGAACCGGAAAGACCCTGCTCTCCCGCGCCGTTGCCGGCGAAGCAGGCGTACCCTTTTATACCATCTCCGGCTCCGACTTTGTGGAGATGTTCGTGGGCGTGGGCGCCTCAAGGGTGAGGGACCTCTTTGCCCAGGGCAAGAAAAACGCCCCCTGCATCATCTTCATCGACGAGATCGATGCCGTTGGCCGCCAGCGCGGTGCCGGCATGGGCGGCGGACACGACGAGCGGGAGCAGACCCTGAACCAGCTCCTGGTGGAGATGGACGGGTTTGAATCCAACGAAGGCGTCATCCTCATGGCTGCCACCAACCGGGCCGACGTACTCGACCCTGCCCTGCTCAGACCCGGCAGATTCGACCGTCAGGTCTATGTGGACCTGCCCGACATCCTGGGCAGAGAGGGAATTCTCAAGGTACACATGAAGAAAACCCCCCTGGGCGAAGACATCGACGCCCTGGTCCTTGCCAAGGGCACCCCGGGATTTTCCGGTGCCGACCTTGAAAACCTGGTGAACGAAGCAGCCCTTCTTGCAGCCAAACGGGACCATGAAAAGCTTGACATGACCGATTTCGAAGATGCCAAGGACAAGGTCTACATGGGCCTTGAACGCAAATCCAAGGTGCGCCGGGAGGACGAACAGAAAACCACCGCCTACCACGAGGCAGGCCATGCCCTGGTGGCAAGGCTTTTGCCCGGCACCGACGCCGTGAACAAGGTCACCATCATTCCCAGGGGACGGGCGGCCGGTGTCACCTGGTTTCTGCCCGAGGAGAGGGACTTCAAGTACAAGGACCAGCTCCAGAGCGAACTTGCCGTGGCATTTGGCGGCCGGGTAGCGGAAGAGATCATCTTTAACCGCATCTCAACCGGCGCATCCAACGATATCAAGCAGGCAACCGCCCTTGCCAACAAGATGGTCAGAACCTGGGGCATGAGCGATACCCTGGGCCCCCTTGCCTATGACCAGGGTGACGAGCAGATCTTCATCGGACGGGAGATGGGCCAGGCCAGGGAGTATTCCGAGGATACGGCCCGGAAGATCGATGCAGAGGTGTCCGCTGTCATCAATCGCAACTATGAAAAAGCCAGGGAAGTGTTGCTCGAAAACATCGAGATCCTTCACAGCCTTGCCGATCTTCTCATGGAAAAAGAGACGGTCATGGGAGAGGAGCTGGACGAGCTGATCCTGTCCATGAAGCCCGACTTCAAGCCCTCCACCGAGAAATTCGTCAAACCTGAGAACAACACGGAAGAGACAGCCGACGACGACGCAAAAGCAAAAGAGTCAACCGATACTGACGCTGAAGAACCAGAAGACAACGGATCTGACCAGGACCCCGGAGATGAAGACGAGGCCCCGGAAAAAGGGGAAGACAAGTAATGACAAACAAGATGGAATGGAACCGCTTCACACTCGATTTTGACAAAGGCCCCTGCATCATGGGCATCCTCAACGCCACCCCGGACTCGTTTTCCGACGGTGGCAAATACCTGGGCCTGGATAACGCTGTGGCCCACGGACTTGAGCTTGTCAAGGCTGGTGCCGGGATCCTCGACATTGGCGGGGAATCCTCCCGGCCGTTTGCCGAGCCTGTACCGGCCGACCAGGAGATGGAGCGGGTCATTCCGGTGATTGAGCGCCTGTCAAAACAGATTGATGTGCCCATCTCCATCGACACGGTCAAGGCCGAGGTGGCAAGGGAAGCCATCAAGGCTGGAGCCGGGATCATCAACGACATCTCTGCCATGGAGACAGATCCAGCCATGGCAGAGGTGGCAAGGGAAACCGGGGTTCCCATCATCCTCATGCACATGAAGGGAACCCCCGAGACCATGCAGGTCAAACCGTCCTACGACGATCTCATCAAGGAGATCGTGGACCATCTCACGGCCCGGATCGAGGTCGCCCTTTCCGCCGGCATTCAAAGGGACAAAATAATCCTTGATCCCGGCATCGGATTTGGCAAGACCGTTACCCACAACCTGATGCTCATCAAGCATCTGGAAAAGATCAAGGCCCTTGGGTTCCCGGTTCTCATGGGACCCTCCCGGAAGTCGTTCATCCAGAAGATCCTGTCCGACGCAACCGGCAAGCCCGTCAAGGCGGATGACCTTGAAGCGGAACAGGGCACCATGGCGGCGGCTGCCGCCTGCCTGCTGAACGGCGCTGAGATCGTCAGGGTCCATGACGTGGCAGCGTTTGCCCCGGTGGCCCGTATCACCGCGGCCATCATGAACGCCTGACACCATCGGAAAAACACCTACTATTATGAATAAAGAGAATCCCGGATGAGGCATCTTGTTGTCATCACAGCCCTGGTCATCGCCCTGTTAACCGGGTGCAGCCCGGAGCCGGAAGAGACCAACCTGCTTGTCCCCCTGGGGTTCTCGTCCCCACCCTCAAACCTTGTCAAAATCCCGTCCCATGCCACCAACCTGGAGATCCGGATCAAGGGACCGTCAAGGTTAATCAAACAGGCCAGCCAGGAGGACCTGAGCTATCTTGTGGACCTATACACAGACCTTGCCCTGGATCCTGCGGGAAACGCCAGCACCATCGACCCCGGCATTTACTCCATCCCGGTGATGGAGGAAAGAATTCCCCTCCACCCGAGGCTTGCCATCACCGCTGTCACCCCCTCGTTCATCACGGTGCAGCTGGAGAGGAAATTAACAAAACGCCTGCCTGTCCACGTCCCCTACACCGGAAAACCCGCACCCGGCTACACAGCCCTTGATGCTGCCACAGATCCCATGGTAGTGGAGGTGATCGGTGCGGAATCCGCCATCGGCTCCCTTGCCTGGATCAAGACAAAACCGGTTGATATCAGCAATGCCAGGGAAAATTTCAAGAAGAACATCCCCCTGGATCTTGGTTTCTCGGCAACGATTAAGACCTCCACAGCCATGGTAGTGGCCACGGTTCCCATTGTTGAAACCATTGTCACCCAAACCTTTGAAGAGATGCCCATCGCCACGAAAAACAGTCGTCCAAAAACAACCATTCTTCCGACCACCATGGAGATAAAGGTCAAGGGCCCCCGGAACACGCTGAAAAAAAGTGGCTTCAAGGAGCAGTTTAGGGTATACATTGACCTGGAAGGACTGGCCCCCGGGGTATACGTGCGCCGGGCGGTCATCGAGCTTCCAGTGGGTCTTATACTGGCTGACACAAGACCTGAACTGTTCACCGTAACCATTGAGTAGAGGAGAGCCATGCTGCTGGTAATAGATGTGGGAAACACCAATACTGTTCTAGGCGTGTTTGACAAGGACAACCTGGTTGTGGACTGGCGGATCAGGACCATCAGGGAGAGCACCGCCGACGAATTCAACATCCTTGCCAAGGCGCTTTTTGCAGACAAGGACTTCGATATGTCAACCATCAAGAGAACCATCATCTCCTCGGTGGTTCCCCCGGCCAACAGCATCCTGGACTCCTTTTGCAGGGACTACCTGAACCAGGAACCCATCTGGATCAATCCTGATTCGGTAAAGAAGCTCATGCCCATTCTCTACAGCAACCCGGCCGAGGTGGGTGCGGACAGGATCGTCAATGCCGTGGCAGCCTTTGAGCGGTACCATACCAGCATGATCATCATCGACTTTGGCACGGCCACCACCTTTGACGCCATTTCAGACAAGGGCGAATACCTGGGCGGCGCCATCACCCCCGGGGTGATGATATCGGCTGAAGCCCTGTTCCAGCGGGCCTCCAAACTGCCCAGGGTTGAGATTTTCAAGGCGCCTGAAACCGTGATCGGAGACAACACCATCGACAGCATCAAGTCGGGCCTCATCTTCGGCAACGCCGCCCTGGTGGACGGCATGGTCAAAAGGATGGCAAAGGAGATGAACACCACCCCCAAGGTGATTGCCACCGGCGGACTGGCCGTCCTCATCGCAGACGTGTCCGAAACCATTGAGACCGTGGACAACGCCCTGACCCTGGAAGGCCTTCGCATCATTGCCGACCAGGCCTGATACTTATAGATCTTTGCACACAAATGGAGCCTGTTTTAAGACAAAGGACAGGCTCTGTTCACATGGGGGATACGATAAAACTCATTCTCTGCTACCCGGTTCAAAGGGGATGAACAGGGCATGGGCCCCGTCCTCGAACCGGGACTGAACCGGATAGTCCCCTTTTTCAAACACCTTCATCATGGACAGGTTGGAAGAAAGCACATCAGCAGTCATGCCCCTGGCTCCCCGCTGGCGGGCAAGCCGTGCCAGCATGCGATAGAGATGGGTGGCAATGCCGAGGCCCTGGTATTTCTCATCCACGATAAAGGCCACATCCACAAGGGGTTTGTTCCTGTGCCTTGCAAACCGTGCCTCGGCAATGATCTGGCCCTGGCCCGGCGTCCCCACAAGCCCCACAATGGACAGAACACTACGGTAATCCACATTAACGTACGCCTGCATCTTTGCATGGGGCATGGTCTTGATGGGGGTGAAATAGCGGTAATAGATCGCCTCGTCCGAGAACCTGTAGAAAAGCCTGCGCATCCCCTCTTCATCCGACGGTTTGATGGCCCGGAACCGTACCAGGGTGTTGTTCTTAAAGGTGTGGTTCTCCGCAACATCGTTTGGATAGAGATGGGAACTTTCATGGAGGAAGATCTGATCCGGGTAGAGGAGCTTCTCCTGTTTGGCCTGCTCAACCAGGCCTGCACGATCGTCCGGGTGGGCGATCTCGATGAGGGCCTGGGCCCTTTCCCGCATGCTCCGGCCGCCAAGGGAGGCAATCCCATACTCAGTGGCCACCATGTCCACGGAATCTGGAAAATTGATCTGGTTGGAAAACGCCTCAATGGAGATGCGGATGTTGGCTTCACCTGCAAGGTTACGGCTGGGAAGGGCAAAAATGTTGAACCCGCCCCTGGATATCTCGGCCCCGTTGACGAAATCCATGGTCTGGCCCGGACCTGAGGTGACATTCCACCGGCCCGTGTGCATGGCGATCCGGCTTGCAAGATCCACCTTTCTGGCTGGGATAATGGCAACAAACTGGCTGTTCTGACCGATCTCCAGGGGATGGAACACCCGGCCCACATCTTGAAACTCCACCATGGGATTTTTATCCAGCCATGTCATCAGCTCGGCCGATCCCAGGGCATAGGAGGTGAGGGTCTTGCCACGGAATTTGGACTTCCGCCGGTTGGTCACAGCCCCGCTCTTGGTCAGCTTCATGACCGCATCCGTGACAAAGGGGGTATGAAGCCCCAGATGACGCTTGCTTGCCAGGTGCTTTGGCAGCGCTTCGAACAGAGGACCGGGGGAGAAGGCAAGGCAGGCGCCGTCCTCGATCACCGAGGCCACGTTGGCAGCCACCTTGTCATACACATCATCAACCTTCCAGCAGGGAAAATAGAGCACAGGTTCCAGGCCCTCCACCACAAAATCAAACTCCTCCATGGAGACAAAGGTGTCGCCAAACGTGCGGGGCACGGACGGATTGATCTCACCGATGACAAGATCGGCCTGGGCCATGACCTGGCGGGCCACATCAACGGCGATACCAAGCGAGCAAAGACCGTCTTCATCCGGCTCGGAGATCTGGATCAGGGCGGCATCCACGGGGATCTGGCGCTCGTTGATCAGGGTGGGAATGGCTGAAAACCGGCTCGGGATCAGATCCACCCGGCCGGCCGTGATCGCCTCGCTTGCCACCCAGCCGGAGAAAAAGGTCTTGAGCCGGTACTTATTCGACCGCAGGGCCTCAATGGAGATGGCGTCCCCCAGGCTCACCACCTGGATCAGGGTCAGGTCGGTGAGGTTGGGTTCGCTGGACCCCATGAGGCGCTTGATCAGGGTTCTCGGCTCTGCCGCGCCGGTTCCCAGGAAAAGGTTCATGCCCGGCTCGATCTCTGCCAGGGCCTTGTCCGGGGTTACCAGCTTCTCTTTCCACGCTTGATTCATAACTTAAGCCTTTCCGGTCTCTTTGAGGGAGTCGGTGAAAACCGCATAAAAACGTTCATGATCCTGGATCCCCCGCACAAGGATCTTCTTTACATCGTTGATACTCTTGTCGTTGACCACTAGGTTGACGCTCCCATGGAAGGCGGCCATGTTGTCCTGGGTGCGAAACTGTTGGGTGACAAGGACGACAAAAATCCGCCGCCTGGAGACCATCTCCAAAGCCCGGAGAGCGTCGAGCACCCCCGGCTGTCCGGGCGGGTCAAACCGGTCATCCACCACAATAACATTAAAAAGGTGATACTTCATCCGGGTTAAGGCCTGCCTCACATCAGCGGCCCATGTGACGGCATAGTCCATCTCCTCCAGGGCGTCTGAGGCCTGGGTTCTGGACGCCTCCCCTGCCATGCAGATCAGGGCGGTCCGCTTGTCGTCGTCCACAAAATCAAAGGGCTTGTCCGAGGCGTCATAGGCCTCGGGAGCACCCGGTTCTTCCCCGGACGGCGCCGGAACAGGAATGTGGATCCGCTGTTTGCACTGGGGACAGATGAACGAAGCCTTTTTGCCCTTTGGCACCTTGTTATCCGGTATGGTCAGCTTTGCCTGGCAGCTGTTGCAGACGATATCCATCACGCCCCCTCGTATCCATGGTCGATCTCCAGGGAATCGATCTCAGTGGTCGCCTCCCCCCTTGAACTCTTGATAGTGTCAAGCCCCCGGCCCACGGCATCCTTCCTGGAGGCGTAGGCCATGGCCACCTCCTCGGTGATGGCGCCCTGTTCGTAGAGGGAGAGGATATAGTTATCAAAGGTGGTCATGCCAAAGGCCTGGCCCGCCCGCATGATCTCATAAAAGGTTTTTCCCTCGGATTCGCCGTGGAGGATGGAGTCCTTGACCCTGAGGTTGGATCCCATGACCTCAAAGGCGGCCACCCGGCCGCCACCGGTCTTTGGCAAAAGCCGCTGGCACACCACCCACCGGATCGTGTCGGCAAGGCGGATGCGAATCTGCTTCTCCTCCTCGCTGGAAAACATGCCGATGATGCGGTTGATGGTCTGGCCCGCATCCACGGTGTGAAGGGTGGAGAGCACAAGATGGCCGGTCTCGGCCGCGGAAAGCCCGATCTCCACCGTCTCCCTGTCCCGCATCTCCCCCACCAGGATCACCTTGGGTGCCTGGCGAAGGGCGGCCCTCAACCCTGAGGCAAAGCTATCAAAATCCGCGCCCAGCTCCCGCTGATTAAAGGTGGAGCATTTCTGGGGATGCTGGAACTCGATGGGGTCCTCCAGGGTGATCACATGGACCGACTTGGTGTCGTTGATCTTGTCCAGGAGGGCGGCAAGGGAGGTGGACTTTCCACTGCCCGTGGCCCCGGTGACAAAGATGATCCCGTTCTTTTCCGTGGCCATTTTGTGGAAAGGCTTTGGCAGGTTCAGGTCCTGGATGGTGGGAATGGTGGTCTCAAGCTTTCTTAAAACAATGGCGTAGTTGCCGGAGCGGGAAAAGATGTTGACCCTGAATCGCGCCTTATCGCCAAGGGCGTAGGAAAGATCGCAGGAGCCTTCCCGCAGAAGCGTCTCCGTGAGTCGCCGATCCTGGTTAATCAGGTTCAGGGCAAAGGTCTCGGTCTGGAACGGGGTCAACACCTTGAAATCGGGCTCCATGTTCACCGGTACCAGCTCCCCCGAGCTTTCCACCTGCAGGGGTTTTCCCGGGGTCAGGTTGAGATCCGACACATTTTCCCGGCTTTCGAGCATCTTTTCAAGGATATGATCCATCTCCTGTTTCTCCATGGTATCCTCCTTTATGCTTCTGTGAAGTCTGCGGGCGGCGTCTTGAGGAACGGACGGAAGATCGACTTGTTATTGGCCTTGCCATAGGCTTCGTCCGGGCTGATCCACCCTTTTTTATAGAGCTGCATGATGGCATCGTCAAGGAGCTGCATGCCGTACTGCTTGCCGGTCTGGATCATGGAGGGAATCTGGTGGGTCTTTGCCTCCCGGATGAGATTTCGCACGGCAGGCGTGGCCACCAGGATCTCCATGGCTGCGCACCGCCCCTTTTTGTCGATCCGTTTGAACAGGGTCTGGGCCACCACGGCCCGGATGCCGTCGGACAGGGTGGAACGGATCTGGGCCTGTTCCGTTGCCGGAAACACCTCGATCACCCGGTCCACGGTCTTGGCGGCACTGGAGGTGTGCAGGGTGCCGAACACAAGATGGCCGGTGGAGGCGGCTTCAATGGCAAGGGAGATGGTTTCAAGATCCCTCATCTCGCCCACCAGGATGATGTCCGGATCCTCACGGAGCGCCCCCCGCAGGGCCGCGCTGAAGGTTTCCGTGTGGAGACCCACCTCCCGGTGGTTGACGATGCATCCCTGGCTCTTGTGGACAAACTCGATGGGATCCTCCACCGTGATGATGTGATCCTTTCTGATCTTGTTTGCCTGGTCGATGATGGCGGCAAGGGTGGTGGACTTTCCGCTGCCCGTGGGACCTGTCACAAGGACCAGCCCCCGGGGAAGGGAGGCCAGCTTTGAGATCACCGGGGGTAACCCCAGCTGCTCGGCCGTGAGGATCTCCGATGGGATCTCCCGGAACACAGCGCCCACACCGTTTTTCTGCATGAAATAGTTGGCCCGGTACCTGGCAAGCCCGGGAATCTCGTACCCGAAATCCACATCCCCGGTTTCCTCAAAAACCTTGACCTTCTCCTCCGGGGTGATCTCGTAGAGAAGGCTCCTCAATTCATCTGTGGTCAGAACATTGTACTTGATTCGTTCAATATCGCCGTGGAGCCTCAATGCAGGAGGCTGACCCGCCACGAGGTGGAGATCCGAAGCCCCCTGCTCGTGCATGAGTTTGAAAAAAGCATCGATTTTCGCCATGGATTACTCCTGGGTTAAGCCTGCTTGATGAACCGCAGACTCGAATCTGTGGCATCCGAGGCCTTGTTCTCCTCCTTACTCATCTCCAATAGCTTTGAGTGGGACTCGATCACTGTGCTTATCTGCATCTCTATCTGCATGCGCTGGCGCTTGAGTTCAGTAATATCGCTGTGGAGTTGTGACAGCCTCTGATGGGCCCTGTTAAGAATCTTTTCTGCCTCGACCTCAGCATTGGCGATAACCAGTTCCGCCGATTTCCTGGAATTGTGTTTCATCTGTTCCAGCACCTTCTGGGACTGGATCATCACCCTTTTCAGCGAGGTCTCCCGCTTCTTGTATCCCTCGTTCTCAAGATCAAGCCGGTGGTTCTCCTCTTTCATGGCCTGGATCTGATGGTTCAGCTTCTCAAATTCGTAGGCAACAGTCTCTAGAAAATTATCCACTTCATGGACGTCAAACCCCCTGAACCGCGTGGAAAATTCCTTTTGCTTTATAACCTCAGGTGTAATCCCCATTAAAATTCCTCTTCAATTTAAGACAAGGTATAGGCCAGTTGACGCAGGCTTCCAACGAGAAAGGTCTGGAGAAAAATGACGATCATGATGGCGATGATCGGTGAGATATCAAGGCCGCCAAGATCAAAGGGTATTCTCTTACGTATCTGATAAAGAACAGGTTCAGTGGCATTGGTGATGAACCGGACAATGGCATTATAGGGGTCTGGATTGACCCAGGAGAGTACAGCACGGGCAATGATGATCCACATGAATATGCTCAAGGCGTAGTCAAGAACCACAGCAATGGCTTTGAAAAAATTTCCCATGATAAACATTGGTTAGAACAGTCTCCTCAAAATCTTTTGTTTTTATTAAATATCACCATGAAAATATGGTGCCTGCGGGGGGAAATGTCAAGATTTTTTGAACATTTAGCCAGTTGAACCCCTGTTTTTCCTCAATTACTGGTTTTCGAAAAGCAAGTGAAAACAACTTGACAAACCCCCATCGATCCCTTACGAATGGTTTAACCATTACAGTATCACGAGGTTGATAAAGGAGGAGCATGCCAGCAAAGAAAACTCCTGATTTTCAACGAGCCAAGAAGAACAGAATCTTTCAGGATGTGGTTGAACAGATCCAGGAAGCGATTCTTGATCGGCGGCTCGAACCCGGAGATGTATTGCCCCCGGAACGGGAGCTTAGGGAAACATTCAACATCAGCAGGGGCACCCTGAGGGAAGCCCTGCGCGTGCTTGAACACAAGGGCCTCATCGAAATCAAGGTGGGCACGGCCGGCGGATCCATCGTCAAGCAGGCCGGCATGGAACAGCTGACCGAGACCTTTGCCCTGTTGATCCGGTCAGGCAGCCTCACGGTGATCGATATCGGCGAATTCCGGGAAGGCATCGAAGGAAAAATCGCCGTCCTTGCAGCCAAGCGGGCCACCCCGGACGATATCAAACGCCTGGACGCAATGATGGAACGGGCCCAGGCCATGAACGACAGGGGTACCGAAGGGTGGGAGGATTTTCTGGATATGGACCAGGAGATCCACAAGGAACTGGCCCGGATCTCCAGAAATTCCCTTTACCGGCTTGTGAGCGAAATGGTTCACGACAACATCCGGCAGTACTATGACCGGTTCCTGGACAACACCCTGGACCGGATGGCTGAGAACCTCAGGGATCTCCAGGAGATGGTCGCGGCCGTCAAGCACCATCGTCCTGGGGAGGCAGCCCGGGTTGCGGAGAATCATGTGCACAGATTCATAGTTCGCATGAAGGACAAGGAGGCTTTGCTTGTCGATGGCCATTCAAATGGCGATCGCTAATGATAATTGACGTTAAACAGGAGAAGAATGATTATGAACAAAATGGTTAGAGTGATTACCGCTTTTTTGCTTTTCTTCGCCCTTTCGGGTGCTTCGGCAATGGCATCCGATACCATTAAAATAGGGGTGCAGGCACCCACCACCGGCCAGTACGCCAACGAGGGCCAGGGCATTGACCAGGGCGTGAGGCTCATCGCAGAGCAGATCAATGCCAAGGGCGGCATCCTCGGCAAGCAGATCGAAATTTTCACCTGCGACGATGAAGGCACGGCCATGAAAGCCGCCATCTGCGCCAAAGACCTGGTAAACAAAGGGGTGATCGGCGTTATCGGTTCCTACACATCCACCTGTGCCGAGGCTGCCCAGGCAACCTACTACCGGGCAGGCGTTCTCCAGACCACGGACGGCACCAGCGACACCCTGACCGAGCACGGCTACTGGACCTTTTTCAGGAACTCCTTTCCCAACTCAGCCGAGGCCACCTATACCGCCAACTACTTCATCAACGTGAAAAAGTACAAGAGAATCGCCATTGTCACCGACTTCTCCTCCTACTCCACAGGCCTTGGATCCTCTGTTGAAGCCGAGATCAAGAAGCTTGGCGGCAACATCGTGTACCAGGGCAAAATCAAGGCCGGCGCCCAGAACTACACCCCCGTGCTCACCAAGATCAAGTCCAAACACCCGGATGTGATCTACTTCAGCGGTTACTACAATGAGGCAGGCCTTCTCAGGTCCCAGCAGATGCAGCTGGGTGTCACCGCCGACTTCTACGGCTCCAACGCCTGCGACAACCCGGACTACATCAAGCTTGCCGGCAAATTTGCCGAGGGTTCCTATCTCATCAACGTTCCCTCTCCCGAGCTTCTGCCCTATGACCTTGCCATCAACTTTCTCAAGGACTACCGGGCCAAGTACAAGATGGATCCCCCGAGCATCTGGACCCTGCTCAACATCGACGGCATGAGAGCCTTTCTCTACGCCATTGAGCAGACCGGCACAACCGACACCAAAAAGCTTGCCGAATACCTCCACACCATCAAGGATTATCCCGGCATCACCGGTCCCATCCAGTGGGCTCCGGACGGAAACCGTACCGGAAGCGCCCATCAGACATACGAGTACCAGGCAGACGGTTCCAAGAAGATCATCTATCCGGTTGTAAAATAGGGTCTTAGCCCGGATTATCGTGTTACTTGTCCGGGTTAAGTTAAACCCCATCAAACAGCAGGCTGCCCTTGGGCAGCCTGCCAAGCATTTTCAGAAGGTTCAACAATATGGACATTTTTTTTCAGCAGCTTGTCAATGGGCTGACCATTGGCTCCATCTTCGCCCTGGTGGCCCTTGGGTATACCATGGTGTACGGCATCATGAAACTGATCAACTTTGCCCACGGCGATCTTGTGGCCATGTCGGCCTTTGTGGGCCTCTCCGTCTATGACCAGTTTTTAGGCGGCACCACCAACTCCCTGGTGGCGGTCCTGACGATTTTTGCCGCCACCGGCGTTATCATCGCCATGGCGGGCATCATCCTCGAACGGGTGGCCTACCGGCCCCTCAGGAACGCCCCAAGGCTCAGCGCCGTTGTTTCGGCCCTGGGCGCAAGCCTCGTGATCCAGAACGGCATCATGCTGATCTGGGGGCCACGCATGCGCTTCTTTCCCGCCGATATCCTGCCCGCCACCACCTGGAACATCGGCGGGGTATACATCAGCTTCATCCAGGTGGTGATCCTGGTGGTCTCCCTCCTGATCATGGCCGGCCTCATCTTCTTCATTGACAAGACCCGGGTGGGAGCGGCCATCAGGGCCACCTCCATCGACCACGACGCATCCCGGCTCATGGGCATCGACGTCAACCGCATCATCACCCTGATCTTCGTCATCGGCACCTTCCTCGGCGCCGTGGGCGGCCTGTTCATCGGCCTCTACTACCGGGGCATCAACTTCAACATGGGATGGAACTACGGCCTGTACGCCTTTGTGGCAGCCATCATCGGCGGCATCGGGAACATCCCCGGCGCCATGGTGGGCGGCATGCTCCTCGGCATCTTCAAGGCCTTCATCGCAGGCTACGTCTCCAGCACCTGGGCCGACGCCTTTACTTTTACTCTTTTGATCGCCATCCTTGTTGTGAGACCCACCGGTATCATGGGTGAACGCGTAGCGGAGAAGGTATGAAAAAATCACCAAACAAAAAAATCGGATATACAGTGTTCATCCTGGCCATGCTGCTCTTTCCCGCCCTTGCCAACCCCAAGTGGCTGGCCATCGGGTCAACCTTCCTGATCTTCTCCGTGGTGGGGCTGAGCGAAGACATCATCCTGGGTAAGGGCGGCATGTTCAACATGGGACATGCCCTGTTCTTCGGCATCGGGGCCTATACGGCGGCCATTGCCAACCACACATTCGGCATCCCCATCCTCTACGCCATTCCCCTGGCCATCCTGATCCCGGCGCTCTGCGGCATCATCCTGGCAGGTCCGATCATCCATCTCCGGGGAGACTATCTCCTGGTGGCCACCATCGGGTTCAACATCGTGTTTCTCCAGCTGGTGGAGAACGACATCTTCGGTATCACCGGCGGCCCCAACGGCATCTTCGGCCTGGACACGCCCACGTTTCTCGGTTTCGATCTTGCCTCGCCGACCGCCATCTACTACCTGGGGGTTGCCGTCCTGCTCCTCACCTTCTATGTCATGGCAAACCTTGACAAAAGCAAGGCGGGCCGGGCCCTTCACTATCTTCGCCTGGACGACCTTGCCGCCAACTCCATCGGCATCAACACCCGGGGATACAAGATCTTCGCCTTTGGACTCGGGGCCGGCATTGCAGGCCTTGCCGGGGTGCTCCTGGCCATCCAGTATTCGGCCGTGAGCCCGGAAGCCTTCAACTTCATGCAGTCGGTTCTCTTCTTCTCCATCGTTCTTGTGGGCGGCTCTTCCCTGCCCGGTATCCTCATGGGCACCTTTGTCATGTTTGTCCTGCCGGAGATCTTCCGGGACTTTGCCACCTGGAGATACTTCATCTTCGGCTTTGCCATGATCCTTGCGATGATCCTGAGACCCGAGGGCATCTTTCCCGCCCGGTTTGGCAAGATACCAGATTACTTCAAAAAAGGATAAGCAATGGCGCTTCTTGAACTCAAAAACATGACCAAACGGTTCGGGGGACTCACTGCGGTGGACCACCTCAACCTTAAGGTCGAACAAAATCAGATATACGGCATCATCGGGCCCAACGGCGCCGGCAAGACAACCGCGTTCAACTGCATCACCGGCATCCACCCCCCGGAAGAGGGAGCGGTGCTCTGGCAGGGCAAGGAGATCACCGGCGCACCTCCCCACAAGGTCGCCGCCATGGGCATTGTCAGAACCTTCCAGACCATCCGGCTCTTCACCGAGATGAGCGTGGCTGAGAACGTCATGTCCGGCCGCCATTTTCAAAGCAACCAGCGCTGGTGGCACGGCATCTGCCACACCCCCGCCTCCCGCAGGGACGAGAAGGAGAACTGGCTCAAGGTAAAGGAAGCCCTGGAGTTCTTCAAGATCGACCACCTTGCGGCAGAACCCGTGGGCAGTCTTGCCTACGGCATCCAGAGAAAGGTGGAGATGGCACGGGCCCTTGTGAGCGAGCCCAAGCTGCTCATCCTTGACGAACCTGCGGCAGGCCTCAACGACAGCGAGACCATGGAGCTTGTGGAGACCATCTACAGCATCAGGAACCAGGGCGTCACCATCCTGTTGATCGAGCACAACATGGACCTTGTCATGACATTGACCGACTACATTACCGTGATCAACTTTGGCAAGCCCATTGCCGAAGGCATACCCGATGCCATACAGTCAGACCCCATGGTGATCGAAGCCTACCTGGGCAGCGAGGATGACGACGATGAATAAAAAAAATAATATCATGTTTGAAGTAAAGGACCTGGAGGTCTCCTACGGCAGCATCAAAGCCATCAAGGGCATCTCCATACAGGTGGCAAAGGGTGAGATCGTAACCATCCTCGGGGCCAACGGCGCCGGCAAGACCACCACATTGAGAACCATCAGCCGGCTCCACGATCCCAACGCAGGAACAATCCTGTTCAAGGGCGAGGATATCACCACCACGCCTGCCCACAAGATTGTCTCCATGGGCATCAGCCACTCCCCGGAAGGCCGCCGGATCTTCGGTATCCTCACCGTGGAGGAGAACCTGATCCTGGGCAGCTACTCCCAGAAATCAACAGACAAGAAGACCCTCAACTGGGTATACGATCTCTTTCCCAGGCTTGCCGAGCGTAAACGCCAGCTGGCCGGCACCCTGTCCGGCGGAGAGCAACAGATGCTCGCCATCGGCCGGGCCCTCATGTCACGGCCCGAGATGTTACTTCTCGACGAACCCAGCCTCGGCCTTGCCCCCATCCTGGTCAAGGCGATCTTCAAGACCGTCAAGGAGATCGCCCATAGCGGGGTCACCGTCCTCCTGGTGGAGCAGAACGCCAAGGCAGCCCTCAAGCTTGCCGACAGGGCCTATGTACTTGAAGTTGGCAAACTCGTCCTGAGCGGCACATCCAAGGAGCTTCTCGCTTCAGAAAAGATCCAGGAGGCCTATCTCGGCAAAAAAAGGAAATAGCAACAGACCCTATTAAAATTTGAGCGCGACATTGAGGCCGGGGAGGCAACTCCCCGGTATTTCAAACCCTTTTGCAAAAGGTCGAACCATTGACCTTTGCCCAGAAAAAGAGAAGGGACCCAAAGCCACTGCCAAAGATCCCATCTCCTTTTAACAACATTCAGACGGTTTCACAGGTAGACACATGACACAAAAAAGAGTTACCCAACACCCTGTTCTGGAAGTTCCCCAAGGCGAAGAGGTCCCGTTCACCTGGAACGGCAAAGAGCTGAATGGCAGAACCGGAGAGATGATCTCCTCCGCTCTCTTTGCCAACGACATCCAGATTTTTGGCCACCACCACAAGGACGAAAGCCCCCAGGGCATGTACTGCGCCAACGGCCAGTGCTCCCAGTGCCTTGTCATTGTGGACGGCCTTCCCGTAAAATCCTGCATGACCCCCCTTAGCCGGGGCATGACGATCCAGAGCGTGGAAGGGCTTCCTGAAGTCCCCCCCGAAGACACCCCCCAGACCGTTGACGCCCCCGAAGAGATCCAAACCGAGGTCCTGATCATCGGCGGGGGTCCGGCAGGCCTCTCCGCTGCAATCGAGCTTGGTCGTCTCGGCATCGACACCCTACTATTAGACGACAAGGACCGTCTCGGCGGCAAACTCGTCCTACAGACCCACAAGTTCTTCGGCTCGGTTAAAGACTCCTGGGCCGGCACCCGGGGATTTGAGATCGGCCATATCCTCGAAGACCAGCTAAAAGAGCTCGACTCGGTCCAGGTAAAGCTCAACACCACGGCCGTGGGCGTGTTCTCCGACGGCATCATCGGCGCTGTCCAGGACAACCGCTACATGAAAATCCGGCCCAATAAACTCCTGGTGGCCACCGGCGCCAGGGAAAAAATGCTCGCCTTCCCCGGCAACACCCTGCCCGGGGTCTACGGCGCAGGCGCCTTCCAGACCCTGGTCAACCGGGATCTCATCAAGGCCTCGGACCGGGTCCTCATCGTCGGCGGCGGCAACGTGGGCATCATCGCCGGCTACCACGCCATCCAGGCAGGCATCGAGGTGGCCTGTGTCATCGAAGGCCTCTCGGAAGTCGGCGGGTACAAAGTCCATGCGGACAAGCTCGAACGCCTGGGCGTGCCCATCCTCACCAACCACACCGTTGTTTCGGCCAACGGCACCGACCGGGTGAAAAGCGTCACCATTGCCATGCGCGACGAGAACTGGAAGGCGGTCCCGGGCACGGAACAGACCTTCAAAGTCGACACCGTCCTCATCGCCGTGGGACTGTCCAAGGTGGACGAGTTCTTTCTCAAGGCCAAGGAGTGGGGCATGGACGTATATGCGGCAGGGGACGCCCAGGAGATTGCCGAGGCCTCCGCCGCCATGTTCACCGGCAAAATAGAAGGCGTAAAAATAGCCAAAGCCCTTGGCAAGTACGACAACGATATCCCCGAAGAGTGGACCCAAAAGGCGGCCATCCTCAAGTCCAGGCCGGGCAAAGCCTCCCAGCGCCCCGCCCCGACCGGGGAAACAGGCGTCATGCCCGTGTTCCACTGCTTCCAGGAGATCCCCTGCAACCCCTGCACCTCGGTGTGCAAGGAAGGGATCATCCACACGGAAAACGACACCATCACAGGCCTGCCCCATGTCACTGACCCAAGCCTCTGCAAGGGCTGCATGAACTGCGTGGCCATCTGCCCCGGCCTTGCCGTCACCCTGGTGGACTTCCGCAAGAACCCGGATTTCCCCATTGTCACCCTGCCCTACGAGATCGACCGGGAGCGGGTAGAAAAAGGCAACACCATCATCCTCACCGATGTGGACGGTAAACAGATTGCCCAGGCCCCGGTAAAAGCCCTCATCACCAAAAAGAAATTCCCCGGCACCCTCCTGGTCCAGGTCCAGCTCTCAAAAGTGATCGCCATGAAAGCCGTGGGCATCAGGGTTCAGGAGCACCTCTTCCCTGCCGAAGACGTTCCCGACACCTCAGCCCTTCCCGACCAGGCCATGATCTGCCGGTGCGAACGGGTCACAGCCGGCAAGATCCGCCAAGCCATCCGGGACGGGGTCCGGGACATGAACCAGCTCAAGGCAATCTCCCGGTCCGGCATGGGCGCCTGTGGCTCAAAGACCTGCCGTCCCCTGGTGTGGGGCATCTTCAGGGAAGAAGGAATCGACCTCAAAGAGACCACGGACAGAATCGACCGGCCCCTGTTTGTGGAAGTGCCCTTTGGCACCCTGGCCGGAACCAAAGGAGGCAAATGATGACAAAAAGATATGACGCAATCATTGTAGGAGCCGGCTCCGCAGGCGTTCCCACGGCCATGGCCCTTGGAGAGCTGGGAGTCAAAACCCTTGTCATCGACAGCCACCCCTCCCCGGGCCAGGGAGAGAACAAGCACGCCATCGGCGGCATCAGGGCCACCCACTCCGATCCCGGCAAGATCATCCTGGGCATGCGCTCCCTGGAGATCTTCTCCACCTGGCAGGAGACCCACGGGGACGACATCGAGTGGCTCAAAGGCGGCTACCTCTTCCCGGTTTACCGGCAGGAGGAGGAGGCGATCCTCAAGAGCTTCCTGCCCACCCAGAAAGAGTTCGGGCTCAACATCGATTACGTGCCCCCCCAACGGGTGATGGAGATCGCCCCGGGCATCGCAAAGGAAGGCCTCATGGGCGGCACCTTCTCCCCTGAGGACGGATCTGCATCCCCCCTGCTTGCCATCAACGCCTTTTACCGGAAAGCCCTTGCAACCAACAACGTGGAGTTCCGGTTCAAAGAAAGAGTAACAGCCATTGCCCGGGAAAAAGGAAGGATCACAGGCGTCATCACCGACCAGGGAGCCTATTCCGCCCCTGTTGTGGTGGATGCGGCCGGCCCCTTCTCCAGGGAACTTGGCAAGCTTGCAAATGTGGACGTCCCCGTATTCCCGGATTGCCACGAAGGCGCCATCACAGAACCCGTAAAGCCCTTTTTCGAGGCCATGGTAGTGGACCTGAGATCCGCCCCCGGCTCCAAGAATTACTACTTCTACCAGAGCCGCCACGGACAGATAGTCTTCTGCATCACTCCGGACCCGCCCATCCTCGGCACCGATACAAGGGAGACCTCGGTTTTCCTCCCCCAGGTAGCAAAACGAATGGTGGAACTCATGCCCCGGCTCAAAAACATCCGGGTGCGAAGGGTGTGGAGGGGACTCTACCCCATGACCCCGGACGGCTCCCCCATCCTCGGCTGGAACAGTGACCTGCAAGGCCTTATCCACGCCACCGGCATGTGCGGACAAGGGTTCATGCTCGGCCCTGGCGTAGGCGAGATCGTCGCACGAATGATCACCCACCAGTCCACAGCCAACGACAACCGTGTGCTGGATGAATACACCCTCTACCGTGAATTCGGAGGTGAAGAGGGTTTACAATAAAAAACTGTCCCACCACATAATTCAAAGGCCCGGAGAACAACCTTGTTCCCCGGGCCTTTTTTTATGCCCTTGACGACCTGATTTTAATATGCACAAATGTAATATCCAGGATTCATATTGTTAAACCCAAAGTTTAAGCAATATTGCCACATTTTGGGAGTAAAACGTATGATGTCGAAACGCATTACGATGCTGAAAAGTGCAGGTTTGGCATTTGTTGTCACAATGGTTTCCGCGATGATTACCGTTTTTGTAATGACAAAAGAGACAGAGACGGTTCCCTTCGGCGCGCTGGTCAGTCTGTATGTTCTGCCTGCGATCCTGGTGTTTGTTATTTTATCGGCCACAGTCACGATCCTTATGATCCGCCACATTGGGTATTGGGTGGCGACAGCGTTGGTATTAACCTATTTTGGATATCTTTACATGTAATCCAGCGGGTCCGTAATCGATGACGGGTCAGGCGGTATGCTGACCCTGACAATTTACGCCATCGCTGTTGGTTCGGTGATGTCCTATCTTAGTTTAAGGCGTATTAAATTCACTTAACAGATAACCACATTGAATGCCTGGTGATTTACTCTTTTGGTACACCAAAACGGGATATACCAGCGGCGCAAATCACACGAATGTTATGTATGACAAAAACCTTTCTACGTTACTTACTGCGCACAAAAAACAACAAACTGGACACGTTTTGTGCTTGTTTGTCGGTGCTGATGTATTCCTTGGAAAGAAAAATGGCAGAGCCATTCCCGATCATTGGGTGGTGTTAAATTCGTCCATTCTAATAGATGGTCAGGCCGTGCAGTCATTGCTTGCCAAAGGCAAAAGCATTGATAATGATACGTCCATTTCATCAAAAAAACTTACCTTCAGAGTTTTTACATGGGGTGACAATGCCCGTGCTGTTAATCGAAACATCCCAAACCTGACTGTTGAGCATTTTCTCGATTATTTTTACGGCTATGTGGCAGCCAAGTAACAGGAAAACCATCCATGATTAAACTTAATAAAACGATCGTGTTTTTGGGGGGCATGCATATTGTTTGCTGGCCAAGGTAACATCGCACATACTGCAAAAGTACAACTTGAGTGCTTGTTTTTGCAACAGTTCAAGAATGAAAGCATTGCACGAGTAGACATCTCGTATGCTGGGAAACATCTGCTTGCCGGAAGCACCGTTGAGAAAATTCGCTACTGGAACATAAAAAAAAATAAATCCCCCATAGAAACAAGCTTCGAAAGTGAGTTGGTTGCTTTAAACTTCATCACCAAAGACAATCATATTTTTTTTGCCAATAGAATAGGCACCACTCGTATATTTACAAACAGACTTAGTAAAAAACTAACCGAATATCGTTTCCCCAAAACGTCCCGGTTTAGCAGTATAGGTAATAATGCTGACCTGATCGCCTATGGTGAAAACATTTATTATCCAGCACAAGACAGATTACTTTCATCTACCGTTGGTCACGCCGCACAATCGGCTTTACAAGTTGGTCGACAGAAATACGTATTAACATCAGGGTTTCATGATGAACGCGTTGTCGTACGAGATCCAGGCGGCAATATAATAGCTGCCTGGAAACTCGATGAACCGGCTTTAACCGCCGCCATGAGCAAAGACAGTAAATTTATTGCAGCAAGCACGCAAAAAAAATGTTACGTATGGAGAATAGCAAACAGTAAAGCAAGTCATAGTTGCAACATTCCAGAGTTAGTTAATGCCATACATATCAGCAAAACAATTAATTTACTGGTTTTGGTTATGAACAATTCAATATCCGCCTACCGGCTTTCGCCTTTTAAAAAACTTATTGCCAAACAAATTAACGGCAATATCCGTTCATCTGCTTTAAGCAAAAACAATTGGTTATCCATCGGACTGGACAACGGCAGTGTCCAACTATGGGATATTTTACAAGGAAAGCTCCTATCTGCTGTACCCCCCAGCAAGAAACGTATAACGTCTATCGATATCAACCAGGCTACTAAATTATTACTGGTGGGATCTTATGATGGAATCGTCGCCCTCTACAAAATCAAAAAATAGTATTTCACATCAATCATATGGCTCTTTTCCATTTCATGTGAGAAGAGCCGACAACTATCCTGCCACATAAGGGGGTATTGCATATGTATAGATCCACCAAAGTCATTTGTCTCTTCGTTCTCTTAATTTTTGCGGGGTGTAATATTAAACCTACTGTGCGTCATATTGCAGATTCCATTCAAATGGACAAAGAGTGGACAGAAATCCACCCGACACCGCCCTTAGTGGTCAGCGAACAGGTTCAAAGCATCTCGATTGAAATGCCAAATCTGCCAGATTGGGAAATTCGCCCTGAAAGCGCCTCCTTCGTGATGCCGGGTGGTGCGGAAATAACGGTTGAAGTGGAACTGGTCGCCGACGACGGAACGCACTTCACTCTGAATTCGGTCGGCCTGGGCCCAGGACTAATGTTTTCCCATCGGCCTCAAGACCCCAACCCCAAAGCACCCCAACTGCCCTTGGGCATGGCGTTTACGACGGTGCGCATGCGTTCCGACAAGCCCATACAAGGCGGTCGGGTGATGTGGATCTGCATTACTAACTATTAACGGAGCTTTCCATGCTGAGAATCCAATTGCCGAAAGCGACCGGCCTCCCCGCAACACCCTGCATGCGCGTCCGTTCAGAACACCTTCCCGCTCCTGGTTGAGTTATGTATCATACATTAAAGCACACAGATGAAAAAGGAAAACAAGACCCCTTGACAGCCATGGGATCGTGGCTATTGTTGATGTGTCAACAGTTGACACATCAACAATCCAGGAGACGTAAATGAACGACCGATCAACATCCTTTGGCTACCGCTTTGCCCTTTTACACAGGCTCAACTGCTCCCTTAACAGTGAAAAAATGGAAAAGCTCGGGATCTCGGCAAGCCAGATTCCGTTTCTTGCGGAACTCTTCCTGGCCGACGGCCCCCTGACCCAGGATCAGCTCTCAAAACGGGTGGTCATCGACAAGGCGGCCACGGCCAGGGGGCTCATGCACCTGGAGGACCAGGGCCTTGTGGCTCGCAAGGTCAACCCTGCGAACCGGCGGCAGAAGCTGGTCAGCCCAACCCCCAAGGCCCGGGAATTGGAGGCCGACTTTTATAAGGCCCTCAGAAGCACCAGCGAGATCTTTGTACAGGGATTTTCCAAGGAAGAAAAAGAGCAGGCCCTGTCCCTGCTGGACCGCATGATGGAGAACGGCAAACTGGCCCGCTACGGAGACCAGGGGAATGAATAAGAATACAATCAACACCCCGTCCCAGTCCCAAGTCTCCGGGCTTGCAACCCTGATTGTGGTGAGCGCGGTCCAGTTTCTGGCACCGTTTATGATGTCCTCGGTGGGCATTGCCCTGCCCGCCATCGGTCAAGAGCTTTCTGCCAATGCCGTGGAGCTGGGGCTGGTTGAAACGGTCTATATCCTGGCGGTGGCCCTGTTCCTGCTGCCTGCGGGACGGCTGGGGGATATCCTTGGCCGTAAGAAGATCTTTATACGGGGGACTATCCTTTTTATTATGGCCACCCTTGTGATCCCCTTCTCATCCTCCATTGAGATATTCATCCTGGTTCGCTTTTTCCAGGGAGCCGGGGCTGCCATGATAGCGGGTACGAGTCTTGCCATTCTGTATTCGGCAATGGCGCCGAAACAGCGGGGAAAGGCCATGGGAATCGTTGTGGGCTTCATCTATGGGGGGCTTTCCGCAGGTCCTGTGCTTGGGGGCTTTCTGGTGACCCATCTGGGATGGCAGTGGATCTTTTACACGGCCCTGCCGTTGGAGATCACGGCGCTGATCCTGACCCTTTGGAAACTCAAGGGGGAGTGGGCCGAATCCGAAGGAGAGCCCTTTGACCTCATGGGGACCCTCATATATATGGTGGCGCTCTCTCTTTTGATCATGGGCACCATCAACCGGACCAAGGGCGATCTATACACGGTAATGGCTCTTTCAGGGGTGTTGGGACTTGGCGGCTTTTTCTGGTTCGAATATTTCAGGCCCTTTCCCATCCTCAATGTGCGGCTGCTTTTTTCCAATCGGGTCTTTGCCTTCAGCAACCTTGCCACCCTGATCAACTATGCCGCTTCTTTTGGTCTGACATTTTTCCTCAGTCTCTATCTCCAGGCGGTCAAGGGGCTATCTCCCCAGGCAGCAGGCGGGGTGCTCATTGTCCAGCCCCTTGTCCAGGCGCTGCTCTCGCCTTTATCCGGGCGGTTGAGTGAGACGGTGCAACCGGCAAGGCTCTCCACCCTGGGAATGATCATCTGTGCTCTTGGACTGGCTGGGGCATCCACCCTGGGCCGGGCCACGCCCCTGTGGATGGTCATGGCCATGCTCTCGTTCATGGGGCTCGGGTTTGCTTTGTTTTCCACCCCCAACATGCTCACGGTGATGGGGAGCGTTACGGCCAAACATTATGGTACGGCCTCAAGCCTTGTGGGCACCATGCGCTCCTTTGGCATGCTGGTGAGCATGACAGCGGTGACAACCATTGTATCCTTTTATATGGGAGCACGGGCGGTGGTGCCTGAAACCCTGGATCTTTTTCTCAGGAGTCTCCATGTGGCGTTCATGGGATTTTCCCTGTTATGTTTGGTGGGGGTTTTCTTCTCCATGGCACGGGTCAGCAAGGTGCCCGGGCTCAGGGAGCAGGCGGCGGGGAGCTGAAATCAAGGACATGGATCTGGGGTCAGCGGGAAGCTATAGCCTGCCCCCTTCGGCTATAAGCTAAGTCTGACCCCATCTGATATGACCCCGTCGTTGAAATCATTTTTTGCCGGGCTTACCTTGCCGGTAAAAATGTGCTATGGAAAAAGGATACTTATTGCAAACAGGTGGAGACCTTTTCATGAATCAAGAAAACACACTCTGTTTTGACGCCCTTTCAAGGGCGGTGATCCAATCCGACCATCCAGGAGCGCCCCCGGAGGACATGTTCAGGCCCACCAGCGTCATGGCCCTCATGGAGTTTGAAAGCTCGCCCAACCTTATCTTTATCCAGAAGGCGGACGTGAAGGGGTATCCCTGGCGGAACCAGATGGCCTTTCCAGGCGGTCACTGGGATCCCGGGGACAGGAGCCGGCAGGCAACGGCACTACGGGAGCTTGAGGAGGAGATGGGGATATCCAAACGCCATGTGGACGTGATTGGATCTTTGGGCCATTTCCAGACCATCAACCAGCGGGACATCGAGGCGTTTGTTGGGGTATGGGACCAGGAGCAGGAGATCTGCGCGGACGCGTCAGAGATCCAGCGGGTGTTTCATATTCCCGTGGGCCACCTTCTGGACGTCCACATGGAAAAAGGGCTGAACGGAAGAAGCCCGGGCATTGAGGAACTGACCTACCCCTACGAGGATGTGGTGATCTGGGGAGCCACGGCAAAGATCCTCCACCACTTCATGGAGATCATCTGGGCCGAGGTTATGAGTTCCTGTTCCGGTTGACCACCCTTAAACAAATCTTAGCCATCACAAAGGCGGACATCACGGCCAGCATCACTGGAAACCAGAGGAATGGTGCGTACTCCAACCGGATGGCCGCAACCCAGATGCCGACTCCGGCAAAAAGAAGCACCACGCCCAGAAAAAACACCAGGAAATAGCAGGCGGGATCGGAATCATACCAGGGGGTAATCACGGTTTTGTAGAAAGGACTGTGGTCGAGTTGCACGGTTTTTCTCCCTATTTTTTTTCACCCACGCCAGTTGGGGGTCTTGGGGCCAAGCACACCATATGTTGAATTTTAGTATTGACACGCTACAGCATGTTGTAATATTAAAGAGCCTCACGTCAATCAACGTGATGTCTTCAGCAGGAAAAACAACGCAGAACTATACTATAATAACAGCCCAAATTCAAGGGCTATTCAAGAGCTATTCAAGAGGATATGCATGTTCGAAAAAATTAAGAAACGGGACGGAAGGGTTGCGGAATTTGATTCATCCAAGATCAGTGATGCCATTGCTAAGTCGGGTAAAGAGACCGGCGAATTTGATGATAGAGAGGCAAAAAAGCTGACACTGAAGGTGATCACCCTTGCCCGGGATCTTCGTTTAGGAACATGCCCCGAGGTGGAAGAGATCCAGGACATTGTAGAGCGGGTCCTGCTCGATTCCCCCTTTTATAAAACTGCCAAGGCCTACATCCTCTACCGGGAGCAGCGCAACCAGATCCGGAAGATCACCATCAAGGAGAACGTGGATCTCATGGACTCCTACATCAAGCGCATGGACTGGAAGGTCAAGGAGAACTCCAACATGAGTTACTCCCTCCAGGGCCTAAACAACTTCATCTCATCCGACATCACTGCGGAATACTGGCTCAACAGCATCTACCCCGCAAAAGTAAGGGATGCCCACAACAACGGTGACATCCATATCCATGACCTGAGCCTGCTGTCGGTATATTGCGTGGGCTGGGATCTCCAGGATCTGCTCATGGAAGGGTTCAAGGGCGTGGCCGGCAAGGTGGAAAGCTCACCGCCGAACCACTTCAGGACAGCCCTCGGCCAGATGGTCAACTTCTTCTACACCCTCCAGGGCGAGGCTGCCGGAGCCCAGGCCATGAGCAACTTCGACACTCTTCTGGCTCCCTTTGTCAGGAAGGACAAGCTCAGCTATAAAGAGGTGAAGCAGGCGCTCCAGGAGTTTGTGTTCAACATCAACATCCCAACCCGGGTCGGGTTCCAGACACCCTTCACCAACATCACCATGGACCTTGTCGTCCCCGCTATTCTTAAAGACTCCCCTGTGGTGATCGGCGGCAAGTACCTGGAAGAGACCTATGCCGACTTCCAGGCGGAGATGGACGTCATCAACAACGCCTTTGCCGAGGTGATGATGGAAGGGGATGCCAAGGGCCGGGTCTTTACCTTCCCCATCCCGACCTACAACATCACCGAGGATTTCAACTGGGACAACCCCAACCTTGAGAACGTGTGGAAGATGACCGGTAAATACGGCATTCCCTATTTCTCAAACTTTGTCAACTCGGACATGAGCCCGGACGATGCCCGCTCCATGTGCTGCCGCCTGCGGCTGGACAACCGGGAGCTTCGGAAACGGGGCGGCGGCCTGTTCGGAGCCAACCCCCTGACCGGTTCCATCGGGGTTGTTACCCTCAACCTTCCCCGGATCGGCCACACCTCCAAGACTGAGCCTGAGTTCATGGAACGGATCGATGAACTGATCCAGACCGCCGGCCAGTCTTTGACCATCAAGCGGAAGATCCTTGAGAAGTTCACCGACGGCAACCTCTACCCCTACTCAAAGTTCTACCTGAGAAAGATCAGGGAGTCTGCCGGCTGCTACTGGCGCAACCACTTCTCCACCATCGGCATCCTCGGCATGCACGAGGCGTGCATCAACTTCATGGGAGAGAGCATTGCAACGGACAAGGGCCAGGCCTTTGCCGTCAGGGTGATGGATCACATCCGGAGCAAGATCGAGGCCATGCAGGTGGAAACCGGCGAGATCTTCAACCTTGAGGCTACCCCGGCCGAGGGAACCACCTACCGGTTTGCCATGAAGGACAAGAAGATGTATCCCGGGATCATCTGCGCCAACGAGGCCGAGTTCAGCCAGGGAAGCGACCCCTTTTACACCAACTCCACCCAGCTGCCGGTCAACTACACCGACGATCTGTTTGAGGCCCTGGATCTCCAGGACGATCTCCAGACCCGGTACACCGGCGGCACCGTGCTTCACCTCTTCCTTGGAGAGGAGATGCCCGACATTGAAGTTGTGAAATCCATGGTAAAAAAGGTGGCCAACAACTACCGCCTCCCCTACTTTACCCTGACCCCCACCTTCAGCGTCTGCCCCTCCCACGGATATATCCCGGGTGAGCATCCTGCCTGTCCCAAGTGCGAGGCTGAGACCGAGGTCTACTCCAGGGTGGTTGGTTATCTCCGGCCCGTGAAGCAGTGGAACAACGGCAAGCAGACCGAGTTCTGCATGCGCAAAACCTTTAAGGTGGCATAACCCATGAAAATCGGCGGTTTCCAGAAAAATTCCATGATCGACTTTCCAGGGCTGGTATCATCGGTGATCTTCACCTCGGGCTGCAACTTTGTCTGCCCTTACTGCCACAACCCGGACCTTGCCGCAGGCAGGCTCCCGGAAGGGACTGCGCCCATTGACGAGGCGGATATCTTTGCCTTTCTCAACAAGCGACAGGGACTCATTGACGGGGTTGTGATCACCGGCGGGGAACCCACCCTCCAGCCGGACCTTGAAAGGGTCATCACGAAGATAAAAGCACTTGGGTTCAAGGTCAAACTCGACACCAACGGGAGCAATCCCGGGGTCGTCGAGAACCTCCTTGACAAAGGGCTTCTGGACTTCGTGGCCATGGATATCAAGAGCGATCTTGACGGATACCGCCTGGCTGCCGGCGAGGGGTTTGACACAAACACGGTGAAGGAGAGCGTCCGCATCATCATGGACAAAGCACCGTCCTATGAGTTCCGGACCACCTGCATCAAACCGCTGTTGACCAAAGAGAAGATGGCAGACATCGGAGAGCTGATCCAAGGGGCGAAGAATTATATTCTCCAGCCCTGCTCACAGGGGGTGAGTATGCTCAACCCCCTCTTTTTCAAGGAAGAGGACCGGTTCTTCTCCGACGACGAGATGCTCGCCCTCAAGGCTGAGGTGGAACCCTCGGTAAACCACTGCCACATACGCTGATGCGAGGATGACATGCAGAAGATAAAGAACCCCTCTCCCCTGGTCTGGAAGCAGATTGATCTTGACGCCATTGGTCACAACCTCAGGGTTCTAAAATCACTCACCACGGCCGGGACATCGATCATGGCCGTGGTCAAGGCAGACGGGTACGGCCACGGCGCGGTACGGGTCGCAGAAACGGCCCTTGCAAACGGAGCGGACCACTTGGCCGTGGCAAGGTTCCATGAAGCCCTGGAGCTGAGGGAAGCGGGCATAGCTGCTCCCATTCTCATCCTGGGATACACCCGGGATGATGAGATCGACCAGCTCATGGCGCTTGACCTAACGTTCACAGTGTTTGATCTTGAATCCGCCCAAATGCTCTCTAAAAAAGCCGTTGCCAGGGGAGGGACCATCAAGGCCCACCTCAAGATCGACACCGGCATGGGACGGCTGGGCATATTGCCGGATTCAAGAAGGCGGGATTCAGCGCTCAAGGGCGAGGCGGTTGCCGAGGTGGCAATCATTGCCGGGCTTAAAGGCATCGAACTGGAAGGGATCTATACCCATTTTGCCTCGGCTGACTGCAGGGACAAGGCCTATGCAGACTACCAGTACAAGGTGTTTACAGATTTCATTGGGGAGTTAAAGGCCCAGGGTATGGAATTCCCCCTGGTTCACTGTGCAAACAGCGCCGCCGTCATAGAGATGCCCCGATCCCATTTCAACATGGTAAGAATCGGGATTACCATGTACGGACTTGCCCCCTCAGAAGAGGTGAAAACAGATCACCTGGACCTGAAACCGGCCATGGAGATCCACAGCATTGTCACCTCGGTCAAGAAGGTGCCAAAAGCGTTCAAGGTGGGTTACGGCATGACCTATGTAACCGAAGCCGAGAGCGTGATCGCCGCCGTACCCGTGGGCTATGCTGACGGATATTCACGGCTGCTCTCCTCAAAGGGAAGCATGCTGATCAGGGGAAAACGAGCGCCCATTGCAGGAAAGATCTGCATGGACCAGACCCTGATCGACGTGGGCCATATTCCCGGTGCCAAACCCGGGGACAGGGTGGTGATCCTGGGGATCCAGGAGGAGGAGGCCATCACTGCAGACGAGATCGCAGGCCTGACAAACACCATCAACTACGAGGTTGTCTCCTCCTTAACGGCCCGGGTGCCGAAAATCTATTCAGATTCCGATTCAGGTGAGGATTGGGCGTAGACCATCCTGCCTGACATGGAAAGGTCGTACCCGCCCAGGTTGGCTGCGGCATCCTTGAAGAACGCTTCCTTAAGGGTGCCCAGGAACAGCTGAATCCCCTGGTCAAAAAACCGCTCCTTGGAGATCAGAAGATCGAACCGCTCCCAGCAGATGGGAACAAACCCCAGATCCAGCCGGTTGGCCACAGGCCGTATACCAGGCCCTGCATCGGCCTTTCCCTCATGGATGGCAAGACCTATGTCCATGTGCTTTGCCTGGACACTCTCATACCCCTCAATGCTCTCCCCCTTGATACCCGCCTTTTTCAACTCCCTGTCAAACAGCTTCCGGGTGCCCGTACCAAGGATCCGGTTAACCATGGTGATCTTCTTCTTGGCCATGTCCGCAACCGATGTGATGTTGTGGGGGTTCCCCTTTTTCACAAGGATGCCCTGCTCCCGCATGCAGAAGTTGACCACGGCCGGCATCCGTTCCATCTCCTTTAATATATAAGGAAAGTTATACTCGCCCCCCTCACCTGCCACCAGATGGCTGGAGGCGATGTGGCAGAGGTTCTGGCGAAGGGCCCGAAGCCCCCCCATGCTCCCGGCAAAGCCGAACATGGCCATGTGATCCGGGAACCGGGTATTAAAGGTGGAGATGGTCCTGTCCAGCAGCAGGTCGTTGCTGCCCGCAATGAGCACCAGCCCGTGGTAGGGGGGCAGCTTTGTGGCAGGCTCGGGATAGTTCACCGTGCCCGCCTCAATCCACTGCTTGACAAGATCCAGGGGAAAGAGCCATTTTCCCGTCACCTTGGTGGCCGGCAGCCCCTTGTCCGAAATCAGTGTATAGACCATCTTCTCGTTGATATTGAGAAACTTTGCCACTTCTTTGGTTGAAAGCAGATCATTCATCATCACACTCCTTGGCCCTTGGCAGTTCGTTGAATGTCATCATGGCTGACAGCACCTTATCCGGCGTCATGGTACCGCATTGAACGGTCAGGTCGGCATACCGCTCGTAGAGCGGCGTCCGCTCGTGATAGAGTGCTGAAATGTCCTGGCCAGGAGCGCGGATCACGCCCCTGGAATCAAGGGACGAAAGCCTTTTTTTAAGATGATCAAGCCCTGTTTCAAGATAGGCAACCACCCCGTTTTTCGAGAGGTGCTCCATGCCCTGGCCGCTGTAGACTGCGCTGCCGCCCGTTGCAATGACGTGACCTGTAACCCCTACGGAACAAAGATACTCCTGCTCCAGGGCCATGAATCCTTTACATCCCCGCTCCTCAATGATCTCGGAAAGAAGCTTTCCCTCTCCCGTCTGTATCAGGATGTCGGTATCAAGGAAGGATAGCCCTGTTTTTTTTGCCAACAGAATCCCCACTGTGCTCTTTCCCACCGCAGGCATTCCGATCAAAACTATGTTTGTTTTCTTGTCCATTCATCAATCCCATTTGCATTAATTCATCATCTGCATTTCCATATCACACTTAAACCCAAATCACCATGGTCCGGTGATCCTCCTTGACTTTATCGGCCATGCAAACTATTGATAAGGGCTGGAGTAACCAATAACAAATGATGAAATTATGAGACCAACGATAATAGCAATTGCAGGAAAATCCGGATCAGGCAAGACCACCCTTCTTGAGAAAATCATTCCCATACTGAGGAACCGGGGCCACAGGCTCGGCACTGTCAAGCACGCCCACAAAGAGGTTGAGATAGATAAAAAGGGCAAGGACTCCTGGCGCCACAGACAGGCCGGGGCCCATGCCACCCTGGTGGTTTCCCCGGACACCATCGCCCTTGTCAGGGACAGGGAGACCGACTCCCTGACAGAGCTTGCCGCCCATCTTTCGGACATGGACCTGATCATCGTGGAAGGGTTCAAGCGGGAACGCATCCCCAAGATAGAGATTTTCAGGACGGACAGCAAACACAAAGAGCCCCTCTGCCTTGATGACCCGGACCTTGTGGCCTTTATGACCGATTCCAGCCATACTCCGGCGGTGCCGACCTTTGGCCTGGATGATATTGAAGCCCTGGCCGACTTTATCGAGGCCACCTTTATCCTGACCGGGGATATTCTTTTGAACCGAGAGCGCACCAATTGAGGCCCCATGGAAAACCGTGAACTTGAGCAGCTGAAACAGCAATTCCATGACTATGCAGACACCTTCATCGATCCCACAAGGGATGACGGCCCCTATCTGCTGAAAAAAAAGCACACCATCCGGGTATGTGAAGAGATCCTGGGCCTGGGACAAGCCCTGGCACTTCCCCAAGAGGAGCTCATCCTGGCCGAAGCCATGGCCCTGCTCCATGATATCGGACGGTTTGAGCAGTTCAAGACCTACAACACCTTTCTGGATCTTGCCTCGGAAAACCATGCCCATTTGGGACTTGGGGTGATCGAAAAGATGAACTTGCTCCATGGCCTGTCGGCCCGGGACAAAGCGCTCATCACAGACGCCATCGGTTTTCACAATGCCGCAAACCTTCCCACGGACAGGGACGACAAAACCCTCTTCTTCATGAAGCTGTTGCGGGATGCTGACAAGCTGGACATCTGGCAGGTGGTGATCGACCATTATCTCGCCACGGACGCCGGCAACGACAAATTCATCGAGCTTGGGCTTAAGGATGACGGCGGGTACTCTCCAGAGCCGTTCCAGGCCATTTTCCAGCACGATTTTGTAAAGAGTTCCCATATCAAGCGGCTGAACGATTTCAAGCTGATGCAAATTTCCTGGGTCTTTGACCTCAACTTCGCACCCACCACGGCCCGGGTAAAAGAGAGGCGCTACATTGAGCAACTTGCCTCAACCCTGCCCGGTTGTGCCGACCTTGACAAAGCCCTTGACCACGTTTTCAACCACATGGACACCTATATTCATGACACTTGCAAGCCATGTTAAAATAATACTCTGCCTTTTCTTCATATCAACGCCACTCCTGGTTCCATCCCTCCAGGCAGGAGAGAACGACCAGTGCGTCACCCAATATGAACACGGCCAAGTCAACTGGAGCACGGGCACTATTCAAGCCACGGGCAAGGCCTCGCCGTTGGAAAAAGGGATCAATGAATCCCCTGACGCCATCCTGGGCAAGGCCAAGCTGGATGCCAGGGGCAACCTGATCAATATCCTCAACCGGATCGCATTCGAAAACGAGAGCGAAACCAGCCCGCCCCCCGGGGATACCCTCATGGCGGGCATTGAGAAACTGGCCATGGACGCCGCCATTGCGGAACAGCACTTCACCTCGGACCGGGCCATGGAAGTGACCCTTGAGGCAAAGATGTTCGGCGGATTTCTCCAGCTGGTGCTGCCGGAAGAGATCGGGGAGATCCCGCCCCTGAAGATCATCCCCCCCAAGAATGACGCCTTTAAGCCGCCTGTCCGGGAGCCATACACAGGGCTCATCCTGGATGCAAGGGGCCTTGGCATCCAGCCGGTCATCTACCCGATGATCGTCAGCGAACAGGGCAACGAGATCTACAGCGCCCGGTTCATCAGCCGGGAATATGCGGTTCAAGGAGGGGTCTGTCAGTTTGCCTGCACCCAAACCCTTCCCCTGGTAGCGGAAAAAACCGGCCCCAACCCCCTGATCATAAAGGGATTGAGAAAAGGGGGCAAGACAAACAAGTTTATCGTTATCTCCAAATCCGATGCCGAAACCATCGAAAAAACAGCCGAGCGGCACTGGTTCATGAAACAGTGCCGGGTGGTTATTGTGCTGGATCAATAACCCGGTTGTCGATGAGCCGGGTTTTCCCCACCTTCACGGCCAGGGCCAACAACACCGGGGAGGTGATAAGGTCCACCTCATTCAGGGTGTCGGGATCGCACAGGCTTACATAATCAATAGCCGTGTGGTCATGTCCTGTAATCAGGTCAGTAATCTTGGCCCGTATGGATGCGGCATTTTTCTCTCCCGCCTGAATCAGGCGCTCTGCAAGTTCAATGGAGCGGGACAAACTCAAGCCCGACTGTCTCTCATCCGGGGAAAGATAGACGTTTCTCGAGCTCATGGCCAGGCCGTCGGCCTCCCTCACAATGGGGTTCCCCACAATCCGGATATTAAAGTTTAGATCCTTCACCAACTGCCGGATCACCTGGAGCTGCTGAAAATCCTTGGCCCCGAACACCGCGACCTTGGGCCGTACAATGTTGAACAGCTTGGTCACCACGGTGGCAACCCCCCCGAAGTGAACGGGCCGGTCCAGTCCGCAAAGATGCCGGGGAAGGGATGCAAGCGCCACACTTGTCTGGAACCGTTCCGGATAAACCGCCTCCCGGGGGGGAGCAAACACCACCGACACCCCTTTTTCCTTGGCAAGCCTGAGATCCCGGTCAAGATCCATGGGATAGGCGTCCAGGTCCTCGTTTTCACCAAACTGGGTGGGGTTGACAAAGAGACTCACCACCACATGGTCACACAGGGTCCCGGCGGTCTCCATGAGACTTAAGTGGCCCTGGTGAAAATAACCCATGGTGGGGACAAGTCCCACGGTCTCTCCCCGCAGCTGTACGGTTTCCGACCATTTCTGCATCTCTTCTACTGTTTTTATAACCTTCATCGATCAACTCTTCCTTTATTGCTTTGCCCAGGTCAACAACCGTATAGGGCTTTTGGATAAAGCTTCCGGCCCCAAGCTTCTGGATCTCGACAACATCCCGCTTTCTGGCACACCCGCTGACAACCACTGCCCTCAGGCCCGGCGCAATTTTCTTCATCTTCCTGTAGGTGGTAATTCCTCCTATGCCAGAATCCATGATCATGTCAAGCACAACCAGATCAACCCTGTTTTTTTCCATGAACGCCAGGGCCTGATGGCCGCTGCCCACAGCATGGCTCTCATATCCGAGAAGGTCGAGGATGCGGCAGACGATCTCCTGCTGGGCAGGCAGGTCATCCACCACCAGCACGGTCTGGCCCTTGCCCATGATTTCATCCATGGAGACATCCTTTGGCTTTTCAACCATCGCCTCCCCCACGGAGGGGAAAAAAAGATCAAACCGGGTACCGTCAGCGTCCGAGGAGATCTCCACATACCCCCCATGGTCCTGGACCGTGTTCCACACAATGGTGAGCCCCAGGCCGGTGCCGCTCCGTCCCATCACCTTTTTCGAGTAAAAGGGCTCAAATATCTTCCCAAGGGCGCCCTCCTCAATGCCCCAGCCGTTGTCGCAAACGGTAACCACAGTGTACTCCCCGGGTTTCACCATCTCATACCCAGGCAGGGGCGCGTCAAGGTACCGGTTGGCCGTTGCGATCTTCACCCGGCCGTCAAGCTTGGCCGACACCTCTTCTGCGGCATTGATCACAAGGTTCATGAGGCTCTTTTCCATATGAACATAGGAGGCCCTGACATTCAGCAGCCCGGGGGCCAGGGCCACATCCATCTCCACATGGGGATGCAGGGCCACAAGCCGGTTGTATTCCGGCGAGTCCAGAAAGTTTTCCACCATCCGGTTGATGTTGATCACCTCAAATTCCGCAGACCTGCCCCTGGAGATGGTAAGAAGATCGCTCACAATATCGGCCGCCTTGCGGCCCGACTCCTTGATGGTGTTGAGTCCCTTTTTCACGGGTTCCGCAAGGGTCTCCCCCATGAGAAGAATCTCAGGATAGGTGGCGATGCCCGACAGAATATTGTTCAGGTCGTGGGCCACCCCGCTGGACAACAGCCCCAGGGCCTCCATCTTTTCGGCCCGGAACAGCCGTTCCCGCAAGGCCTCCTGCTTGGCCACAAGCCGCTTTCGGGTGGTGATGTTCCGGATCGACCCCTGGAACAGGTTGTTGCCCCCGGGGTCATCTATCCGTGTGCCGGTCACCTCCACATGGATCCGGGTACCGTCCCTGTGCAGCATCACCGACTCGACGCTCAGATGGTCCTTCTCTTCAGGATTTCCCCGGAGAAAACGGTCATAGGCCTCGATCATGTCCCAGGGAAGATGATCCTTGACGGAACTGCCGATCCAGTCGGACTGGCCATACCCGAACATGGACTGAACACAGGGGCTGACATAGGTGAACCGCATCTCCCGGTCCAGGATCCAGATCAGATCAACGGTATTGTCTGCCAGCAGCCGGAACTTCTTGCCCGACTCATCAATGGCCCGGACCAGCACGGCAAGGATGAGGGTCAGCACAATGTTGAGGAAAACCGAGGACACGGAAATGAGCAACCAATCCGCACCCCCCAGAGAATGCATGTTGGGCAGGACGATATGGCCGCGGTAATGGAGGAATCCCGCACCAAACAGGGTGACGGCATTCATAAACAGGGTGACAACCCCGCCTTTCACCCCGGTAAAAATCCCGGCAAAAACGGAAAAGCACAGAAAGTAAAGCCGTGCACTGCCGGCCATGCCCGTGGTGGCCAGGGTGAACAGCCCCATGAAATAGAAAAAGAAAAGCCCTGTCCTCACCCTGAATCCAAAGGGGATACGCCTGAAGAGAATAAAGGCGATCACATAGATATACACACCGGTGTAGACAGATACCCTGAGCCAGTCATGGCGCTGCAAGGCATGGGTAAGGCCCGTGAGATAGGGCACAATCCCCAGGATCACAAGGGAGAGGAACAGCAGAAAAAACATCCTCTCCTTCCAGAAGAGGAGGAAATCCCCGGTTTCATCGGTGGAGACATTCTGTTTGATCAGCTTAAAGATCACGCTAACGCTCCCTAAGTTCCAGGTCCGGGGACAATGAATGCATCCGACCATGAAAGCCTGAACGCCCACGACCCACGATTTCAGACAAAGAGAATTGACTAATTCACCAATTGCCGATATTGATTTCTCATTGCATAAACCAATTAAAACTTCAAGGAGTTTCAATGGAAACAGCGCGACCGACCAGGCAAGAAGCCTTTAATCTTTTAAGGGAATTCAACAAATCAGAAAGCCTGATCCGCCACGGCCTCTCCGTGGAAGGGGTCATGGGCCATTTTGCTGAAAAATTTGGTGAAGACAAGGAGATGTGGCAGGTGATCGGCCTGGTCCACGACCTGGATTATGAGCAATTCCCGGACCAGCACTGCGCAATGTCGAGGCAGCTTCTCATGGAGCGGAACTGGCCGGAAAGCTATATCAGGGCGGTGGAGAGCCACGGCTGGGGGCTCTGCACAGATGTCAAACCCGAAACCCTCCTGGAAAAGACCCTCTATGCCGTGGACGAGTTAACAGGCCTCATTACCAGCGCATGCCTGGTGAGACCCACACGGAGCGTCCTGGACATCAAGGCCAAGTCCGTTAAAAAAAAATGGAAGGATAAAAGCTTTGCCGCCGGGGTCGACCGGACCGTCATCGACCGGGGCGCTGAAATGCTGGGCATGGAAAGAACCGAACTGATCACCGAGACCATCCTTGGCATGAGAACCGTGGCCGAGGCCATCGGCCTCAAGGGCACCCTGTAACCGCGTCAGAAAACCGTCACGGGCCCGGCAGGTTTTACCCACTCTGCCCGGGTCCGCCCCCCCGGAAAAAGAAATCCCCCTTGAATTCATTGGAGTTTCAATATTCATCAGAACTTTTGGCACCATAGTTGCAATGAACCTGTTTCAAACGATCATCTACTTTGAAAGGATTTGTAATGAAGGGTGCATTCAACAAACTATCCAATTCGGTTTCAACCCTGTTTTCAGCTCTCTTTGGAACTGCAGCCAGGCAATCGGACCACCGGCGGTTGACCCAGTACATCGTGACGCTCAACCAGAAAGAGAACCCCGAGGAGATCATCTCGGAAGCATCCCTGTGCCTCAAGGATATCCTCAACTACAGACTCTTTGCCTTTGTCATCCGAAAGGAGAACGGCATTGATGTATGGCTGGACCCCAGGATGTACAAGAAATCCCTTGAGTCGGTGATCATCAAAGACTTTTCCATCACAAACACCGCCTCCATCAACTATATGAACCACCAGTTTCACCCGGATGAAGCAGAGTGGGAGTACAGCATGGAGAACCTGGTTTCCTACGATCTCCTGGAGGAGAACTGCCAGGCAAAGATTTACATGCTTCCCAACCGCACCATGCTCAACTACCATGACGAGATCGTCAACATCATCCTCAAAAGCACGGGGATCTCCCTGTCAAGGCAGATGAACATCGCCCGGCTCACCGATGCCGCAGCCCTGGATCCCCTGACCGGATGCTACAACCGGCGGGAGTTTGAAACCCAGATCCAGCGAAGCGTGGCAGATGCCACCCGGCATAAAAAGGCCCTGAGTGTGTTTATGTTTGACATCGACCATTTCAAGGTGGTCAACGACACCTATGGCCATCCTGCCGGAGACAAGGTATTAAAAGAGGTCGCCGCCATTGTGAGCCAGAACATGAGAAGGGGGGACACCCTTTCACGCTACGGCGGGGAGGAGTTCATCGCCATCCTGCCGGAAACCGACAAGCACAAGGCAATGGAGCTTGCAGACAGGCTCCGGCAGAAAATCGCGGCCAGGGAGGTCACGACCGACCAGGGGGTTGTCCGGGTGACGGCAAGTTTCGGAGTGGCCCAGCTCCATCACAATACAGAGGGTTCACGGCTGATCCAGGACGCGGACTGCATGCTCTACAAGGCGAAACGCAACGGCAGAAATACAGTCATGCCCGGCCTGATCAAGATCTGCACCCCAAAAGAGTCAGATGCAATGATAGCGGGCAACAACGGTTGATGACGACCGAAATATTTTTACGTTCTTGACATCCCATGGCGCCATGGTTTAGTTTAGTAGGAACGGAATGCCCAATCATGCATTCCATCGTTCGTCACCATCAAAATTTTCTCAAAAAAAAAGTAATATCACTGGAATCAAAAAGCATATTCCTGCACCATTCAACCTGAACCGGGGTAAGGACTATGGAACGATTAAAAAAGGCACACAATGATCTTCTCAGGCAGATCAGCTCCCTCTGCCTGGACAGCGTCCCCGATTTCACCGCCATGCTCACCACCCTGGAGGAGATCGAAACCCTCTCCTCCCAATTGAATGCCGCCACCCTCCTCCGGGTAACCCAGGCCTACATTGGCCATGTCAAACGGATGATCGCCGGGGAAACCCGATCAACCATTCCCCTGGAGCAGGGGCTGCCCCTGCTCAAAGCCCTGTATCGCCACATAGAACGGGGCACAGCATTCACCTTTGACATCTCAGATGTGATGGAGGTCCTGGACGATTCGATCTTTGAAGAGATCGGCGTCACGGATCTGACACCGGAGAAAACCGAAGCGCCCGGGGTGGCCGAAGAACCCCAAACGGCTGAAGCGCCCGGGGTGAGCGAAGCCCCCCAGGTGGTAGAAAAGCCCCAGGTGACCGAAAAGACCGGGGAGGCAACCACGGCACCGCCGGAACCTGCCGCCCCCCTGAACGACGAAGACATGGAGATCCTGACCGATTTCATTGCAGAGGCTGAGGAAAACCTCGGAACCATTGAGATCGACCTGGTGGAGCTGGAGCAGGCGCCCAGCGACATGGAGATCATCAACAACATCTTCCGGCCCTTTCACACCATAAAAGGGGTGTCGGGATTTCTCGACCTGAAAAAAATTAACAGCCTTGCCCACTGCACCGAAACCCTGCTCGACCATGCGCGGAGCGGTGATTTTCTGATGAACGATATCGCCACAGATGCCATCCTGGAATCGGTGGACACCCTGAAGCAGCTGCTGGCCCGGATCAGAACAGGGCTTACCAAACAACAGAAAGGGGTGGACGACGACATCGACATCGGCCCCTTGAAAGAAAAGCTCCAGAAGCTTCCCAAGCAGCTGATCGATGGCGAAAGGGAGCCCATCGGCGAAATCCTTGTCAAACGGGGGGTCATCGACAGGGAAACACTGAAGGACACCCTTGAGGAGCAGGGCCAGGACTCCAGCAAGAAGATTGGCGAAATACTGGTCAACAAAAAAAAGGTGGATTCCAAGGAGATTGCCTCAGCCCTCATGGACCAGAGGCCCGGCAAAAAAACGGTGACAACCGCCCAGGTAAAGGTCAACACAAACAAGCTGGACGACCTGGTGGATTTTGCAGGGGAGCTTGTCATTGCCCAGTCCATGCTCAAACAGCGCTCATCCCATGACCCCGGCCTGACCCAGAACATCGGCCAGCTGGGCCAGATAGTCTCCAACATCCAGAACATTGCCATGTCCATGCGAATGATCCCCATCAAAGCGACCTTCATGAAGATGATCCGCCTGGTTCGGGATCTGGCACGGAAATCAAACAAGGACGTCACCCTTGAAATGTCCGGGGAGGAGACCGAGATCGACAGAAATGTGGTGGATGCCCTTTACGAACCCATGGTGCACATGATCAGGAACTCGGTGGACCACGGCATCGAAGGATCGGAGGAACGGATTGCCAAGGGCAAACCTGCCAAGGGCACCATCTTCCTTAGGGCCTTTCACAAGGGCGGCAACATCGTCATCGAGATCGAGGATGATGGCAAGGGACTTGACCAGGAGAGCATCCTTGAAAAGGCGATCTCAACCGGCCTTGTCACCCAGGGTGCAAAGCTATCCGACCAGCAGATCTTCGACCTCATCCTCCAGCCGGGCTTTTCCACGGCCAAGGCCATCACCGACGTCTCCGGAAGGGGCGTGGGCATGGACGTGGTCAAGGACGGCATCGAAAAATTCCGGGGCCACCTCTCCATTGGCTCCTCCCCGGGAAAGGGAACCCAATTCACCATCAGCCTACCCCTGACCCTGGCCATCATCGACGGCATGCTCGTAAAGATCGGAACAGAGAAATTTGTGATTCCCACCATAGCGATCCAGCGGTCGTTCCGCCCGGAACAAGCTGAGTGCTACACCGTGGAGGAAAAAGGTGAGATGGTCAAGGATCGCAACAGCCTCATCCCCCTTATCCGCATGAAGACGGTCTGCGGCATCAAGGAAGATTCAAAACAGCCATGGGAGAGTCTCGTGGTGGTGGTCGAGTCAAAGGGAGAGGCCAGGGGATTACTCATCGACGAACTCCTTGGCAAGGACGAATACGTTATCAAGAGCCTTGGAGGCAACCTGGAGGAGATCCCGGGTTTTTCAGGCGGGGCTATCCTTGCCGACGGCAGGGTGGGATTGATTCTCGACATGTACGGCCTGTTCGAGATCGCCTCCGGCTGAGCCCGGGGACAGAACCAAAGGAGATGCTGTGAAAATCATCGTGGGTGTCTCTGACATGAAGGTGAGCAACCAGCCCGGAGACATGGTCGTGACCTACTCCCTTGGCTCCTGCATCGGCCTTGTGCTGTATGATCCCGTTGCCAGGGTGGGAGGCATTCTCCACTACATGCTTCCGGAATCCGCCCTTGATAAGGAAAAGGCTGCCAACAGACCCTTCATGTTTGCGGACACGGGCATTCCAAGAATTTTTAAGCAGGCATACAAGTTTGACGCAATAAAGAAACGCATGAAGGTATCTGTGTTTGGAGGCGCCCAGATCCTGGACCAGAAGGGATTCTTTAACATCGGCAAACGCAACCACATGGCCTTGAAAAAGATCTTTTTCAAAAACAACGTCCTGGTAGACCATGAGGAGGTCGGGGGAAACGTCAACAGGACGGTAAGGCTGGAGATTAAAACAGGAGATATCTATGTCAAGACCTCCGGGGCAAAGGAGGTGAAAATTTGACAGCTATCCAGGTACTGATAAAAGAGATCCGGCAGCTCACGCCCATGTCAGCCGTGGTAAACCAGCTCATGGAGGTGATTGACGCCCCCGGCTGTTCCATGGAAGATATCGCAGGCATCGTCCAGTACGATCCTGCCCTGACGGCCAACATTCTTCGCACCTGCAACTCCGCCTATTTCGGCCTTTCCAACCCGATCGAGTCGGTCAGGGACGCCGTCTCCATCCTCGGCATGGACCAGATCCTGGAACTTGTGATGCTGAAGGCAGGCGCCCGGGTCTTTGAAAAGCCCCAAACCGGGTATGAGATGGAGCAGGGGATGATCTGGAAATCCTCGGTCTCCTCGGCCCTGATCGCCAAGGAACTTGCAAAGAAACTCTGCCCGGAACATAAGAACTGCATCTTCACGGCAGCCCTGTTAAAAGATATCGGCAAAACCGTGCTCGACCGTTTCATCGCCTCCTCCCATGAAAAGATCAACACCCTTGTCAGGGAAGAGGACTACAGCTTCAGGGAAGCGGAAAAAAAGGTGATCGGAATCGACCATGCAGAACTTGGGGCAATGATCATGAAAATGTGGAAATTCAGCCCGAGGATGGTCAAAATCATCCGCCACCATCATCTTTCGGACCCGTCAATGCAGCAGGACACCGACATCGCCATCGTCTACTTAAGCGACTGCATCTGCATGATGACAGGCATGGGGACGGGGGCAGACGGCCTTGCCTATCGTTTCCACGACCAGGTGGTGGAAAACATGGGGCTCACTTCCGACGATATCATGAAGATCATCGCAGAATTCACCCAGACCATGGAACAGGTCGAAGGGCTTCTGCAGATTGTATAGTAATTCTTACAACAGGCACTTAACATTCCTCCTGGGTGATGATTATGGCATTTTCAATATTGATAGTGGATGATTCCAAGCCCATGCGATCCGTGATAAAAAAAACATTCAGGGCTGCGGGTTACGGCGGTTCAGGCTTTCTCGAAGCCGCCAACGGCCTTGAAGCCCTGGAACGGCTCCAGGCGAACTGGATAGACATCGTGATCACCGACTATACCATGCCGGAGATGAACGGATTAGAACTCCTCCAGGCAATGAAACAGGACGAGCTTTTCCGGGCCATCCCCGTGGTGGTGATCACCACCGAAGGCAGCAGGCAACGCATCGACCAGTTCATGGAGTCCGGGGCTTCCGGTTACATCAAAAAGCCCTTTACCCCGGAACAGGTCCGGGACATGATAACCACTATTCTTGGAGAGAGCGATGAAACCGTTGACACCGACGATGATGACTTCGATTTCTGAAGTGATGGAGACCATGTTCTTTCTCCCCTTGGAAGAGAAGGAAGGATCGAAGGTGGAGGAGGTGCTCGGGGCAGGGTCAGGAACCCTCCATGCCTGCACCATCGACTTCACCGGGGCGTTCACCGGCACCATGGCCCTGGTTGCCCAGGAACCCCTTCTCTATGCCATGGCCGAAAACTTCACGGGAGAGGCAAGGAAGTCCCTTGCCCGGAAAGACCTTGAAGAGACCCTCCAGGAGGCCCTGAACATGATCGCCGGAAACTGCTTCAGCAAGGTAGATCCCAACGCCGTGGTTGACCTGGGGGTGCCACAGATAAAGGACAGCCTGGATCACAAACTTTTCCCGGGCCATCTGGTGGTTGAAACCACCGAGGGCATGCTTGCCGCCCTTTCAACCATTGAATGAAGGCCCCGGCAGGGAGATGAACAAATGACTCAAGACATACGAGTACTTGTGGTTGACGATTCGGCCGTGGTTCGCAAGGTCTTTTCCCAGGAACTCTCCAGGGCCGCCGGGATCGAGGTCGTGGGAACGGCCCCGGATCCCTATGTTGCACGGGACAAGATCGTAAAACTTAAGCCCGACGTCATCACCCTGGACATCGAAATGCCCCGCATGGACGGCATCACCTTTCTCAAAAAGCTGATGCAGTATCACCCGCTTCCGGTGATCATCGTCAGCTCCCTGACATCCAAGGGAAGCAAGCTGGCCCTGGAAGCCCTCTCCATCGGCGCCCTGGAGGTGATCTCCAAGCCGAGTGCCGCTTACTCAGTGGGAGACATGAGCGTTCAGCTGGCCGAAAAGATCAAGGCCGTGGCCGCAGTAAGGATCGTGGCCAAAGCCCCGCCTGCGAAGAAAACAGGCCCCAATGCCGCCCTAGGTTCAAGGGCCCTGGCCGCCACCACAAACAAGGTGATCGCCATCGGTGCCTCCACCGGGGGCACCGAAGCCATTAAAAAAGTGCTGACCCGGCTTCCCCCAAACGCGCCCGGCACCGTGGTGGTCCAGCACATGCCGGCCAAGTTCACCACTTCGTTTGCCGAAAGGCTGGACGGCCTCTGTGACATGACCGTCAAAGAGGCCCGGGACGGAGATACGGTCACCAATGGCACCGTGCTGCTTGCGCCCGGCAACTATCACATGGTGTTGAGGCGCAGCGGGGCCCGCTACTATGTCCAGGTAAAACAGGGCCCCCTGGTCCACCACCAGCGGCCTGCGGCCGATGTCCTGCTCAAGTCCGTTGCACGGTATGCGGGCGCCAACGCCCTGGGCATCATTCTCACCGGCATGGGAAGCGACGGCGCAGCAGGCCTGCTGGCCATGAAAGAGGAGGGTGCCCCCACCATTGCCCAGGATGAGGCATCATGCGTGGTCTATGGCATGCCCAAGGAGGCGGTCAAGCTTGGGGGCGTGGACCATATCGAACATATCGACGCCATTGCACAGCGGGCCCTTAACTGCCTGGGCGTATAAATACAAATTAATTGAAAAAATGGGGTCAGGCTTAGCTTATTGCCACATACTTGGGGTCAGACTTAGCTTATTGCTCCGCAATAAGCTAAGTCTGACCCCGTCTAAGAGAACTAAGTCTGACCCCGTCTGAGGAAACTAAGCGTACCCCCATCGTACCAAGCTAAGCCTGCCCCCTTTTGGTTCTATCCATTACAGATCCTGTTCATATCAGACAACAGGTGAGCCACCTGCTCCCTGTGCTCCGGGGGCACCATGAGAACCCTTGCCGCCTGGTTGCTGATGGTGACAAGACCGGTGGACAGGGAAAGGGAAGAATCGGCAAGAATCATATCCGACAGATTACCCGATATCCCGTTACAATCCATCTGTTCGATGTACTGCATGAAAAGATTGTTAACGGTCAACACAAGGGGGGAAAGGGTTGCCACCCCCACACGGCTGCAATCTTCCTGGGAGACAAGGCTTCTGCACCCGAACGGCCGTGCAGGATAGATGGTGCAGGCATTGTTCAAAAGCAAGGGGCACCGACCCCAGGCGGGATCGTTCTCCTCCTCAGGGACCTCCCTCCCCTCCATGCAGAGCCTGGCAAAACCATTGATGGTGGTCTTTGGCTGAAACCGTTTCTCTGCAAGATTTTTCCCCACCCGTTCCATGAGTGAACCGGCTTTTTCAGAACCAAGGCTTACCTTGATATAGTCAAGTTCCAGGGAGGTGACGGTCACGTTGCAGGTGCAGCAGGTCGCGCACCCCTTGTGACAGACAAGGTCAGCCTTTGCCATGAAGGCGTCATAAAGATCGTATAGTTGTCCCAGTCTTTCAAGCCTTAAATCGTGTTGTATCATTCTCCCTCCTGATGGTTGATAATTGCCTCCCCTTTTACCATAGTCCCAATAGAATAAACAGAGATCCGGCCCAATCAATCTGCCTGGCAAGGGTTTTGCGATTGACACGGCCCTTTTTTTTCTATAGGTAAAAGAGAGTAGGATATATTGGCACTGATGTTAATTTCTGGAAAAGGACTTCTGGCCATCGCCTCAAAAACGATACAGGGCATAAACTTATGACAGAAAAATCAACCCATGGGAGCGGTCGCGAGCAGCGACTTTCACACAGACGTTACCTTGACATGTTCCACAGCGTTGAGCTTTCCATCGGCGGGATGCCCTATTGTTACCAGTTCAAGCTCAGGGACCGGTCGGAAAAAGGCATGTGCGTGCTGGTTCAGGAGTCGTCCAAGATCATGCCCTACCTGAACATCGGGGATATCCTGGATGTCAAGTTCTGGCCCAGTGACAAGGCCGTCCCCCCCGAAAAACTCAAGACCCAGATCCGGCACATCACAAAAACACCGACCAATAGTTCGGTCGGCCATTTCTATGTGGGGCTCATGGTGGTGGAAACAAACAAACCCTAGCCAATACTTTCTATCCCCCCTGTCCCGGAAGCCCCCGATGCCTTATCCACCCCTTATCCTGGGAGACCCGGGTTTCCTGTTTCCCCTTTTCCACCTTGACAAGATCATGGACTGTGCGATATGAGCCAGGTACGATCTGGACAACGAGTGTGTTCAGTCTCTTAAATAAAAAGGAGCTTTCTGGTGCCTTCCTTTGGGAAGGTCGAGGGTCTGGCAAAAGGCCGGACTCCGCAGGGAACCCGGCGTAAATCCGGGACGGACCCGCCGCTGTGAGTGAGGACGACCGCCGCAACCGGTCACTGTGCTGCAGGTTACAATGACGAACCAGCATGGGAAGACGCGGCCAGTAGGATGATCCACGAGTCAGAATACCTGCCAGACAAGCGTAAGCAACCGTTCTCGGAGAGATGGCAAATCCCCGTGCTGATTTTGTGTCGGCTGGGGATTTTTTTATGCCGGCACACCTGGATCGTTCGGAAGAGTTCCCTGGCACCCGCCACGGGGATCATCCGACAGGAGAAGATATGAACCCATATCAACTGTTTCTGTGCCTGCTTCTTTCCTACATCACCCTGCTCATCAGTGTGGGGTGGTACTTCAACAAACGACAGCAAACCCAGACCGACTTTTGGCTTGCAGGAAAAAAAGCAGGGGTGCTCTCCATTGGTTGTTCAGCGGCTGCCTCATGGCTCACCGCCGGCGGCATCCTGGCCGTCATCGGCTTTTTCATGCTGCTGGGCATGGGATCTGTCTGGGGGTTTGTGGCCCCGAATATCATCGCCCTGTTCGCCATCGGCCTGTTTGTCAGGAAGATAAAAGCCCTGCCATCCATTACCCAGCCCGAACTCCTGGAGCTTCGATACGGCAGCTATCTGCGGCTACCCGTGGCCATCATCATCACCGTTGTGATGATCCTCTTTGCCGTGGCAGACATCAAAGGCTTTGCCATGGTGCTTTCGACCTTCTACAACATCTCCCCCCTGGTTTCAGCGCTGATCGTAGCCATTGCCGTCTCCATCTACGTGACCATGGGCGGGCTGTCCGCCGTGATTGCAACGGACATCATCCAGTTTTTCTGCCTCACCCTCTTTGTCCTCATCATGGCCGCCATGGTGATGACCAGTGCCGGAACCATCTCAGCCATGCCCGTTGCAGACCTTTTAACATCAATGCCCGACAACTGGTGGAACCCCTGTTCCATCGGCATTCCCATGGTACTGATCTTCTCGTTTGCCATCATTCCCGGCTGGATCACGGAACAGGACCAGTGGCAGAAGGTGTGGGCGGCAAAGGATGAGAAATCCGCCAGGAACGGCATGTTCCTGGGATCATTTCTCGTTGCCGTGGTGTTTGCCGGCTGCGCCCTCCTGGCCCTAGGGCTTAACACCATCTATCCCGACATTGCAGGCGCTGGATTTCCCATGGGAATGGCCAAGGCCGAACCCGCCCTTCTCACCTTTATCATGGAGCACAGCTTCTCCGGGTTTACCCTGGCCCTCTGCGCCGTGGGCCTTGCCACGGCAGCCATGTCCTGCACAGACACCTTTGCCACCTCCGGGGCCTCCTGCATCTCCAGGGACATCTTCCAGCGCTATCTTCACCCCGGGGCCACCATGAAGCAGATGCTTCTGGTCAACCGGGTAAGCGTGCTGATCATCATCGCCTTTGCCACCCTGGGCTCCTTCTTCATCAACTCCATCATCGACGCCATCCACATCGCCACCTTTATTGCCAGCGCCTCCTACTTCTTTGCCCTCATGGGCGGATTGTACTGGAAGCGGGCCACAGGACAAGGCGCCGTGGCCTCCCTTGTCACCGGGTTCATGGCCCAGTCCGCCCTGGTGATCGTGGATCTTGCAAAGACGCCGCCCATGGCCCCCCCGTACCTGGAATCCATCCACCCGGTGCTCATGGGACACGGGGTGATTGTATCCATGGCATTAAGCGGCCTTGTGTTTGTGGGCGTCTCCCTTGCGACAGCCCCCACCTCCCAGGTCAGGCTGGCCCTGTTCTTCAGAAAGGAAGCTGAACGAATGACCACGGACATGGAGATGGTAAAACCGGCCAGGGCCATGGAAAACCCGGAAATCATGGACACCATCCAGGAACGTGCCCGGGGCAACAGCACCATCCTCCACCTGAGCTGCGACCTCCTTGGCACCCTTGAGTGGAAAAACTTTGTAAAGGGCCTTCAAAACTCAGGGGAACACTGGGTGTCGGTGTCAGGACTCGAATCGGTCCGGCGGATCACCCACCCGGACATCCTCTCCTGCGTGTCGGTCACCCGGGGAGAAACCAGCGCCACCCTGTGGCTGGAGGCGGAAGCCAAACCCGACAGTATGGAGCGGGTGAAACAGGAGCTCTCCTGTGCCTACACCGAAATTCTCACAGTGGTAAAGGGATAATACGCCATGAACAATGGTTTCAAAAACGCTGACCCGGCCCATCACGATTTCCAATACCTGGAAGATCTGTCCACGGCCTACTGGTATTCCCAGGTGCTGTTTGCCGCCCTGGAGCTTAAGATCTTCAAGTTCCTTGACCAGGGGATCTCCACACTTCCCGACCTTGCCAATGCCATGGATTGCAACGAGTCCGAGCTGTTTCGACTGCTCAGGGCCATGGAACGCATGGCCCTGGTCTGCAATGACCGGGACCACTGGTACAACGCCCAGGTCTCCTCCCTCTTTCTCGTACCGGACAAGGAAGGATACATGGGGGCGTTTTTCCTCTACCGCAAGTACATGGCGCCCAACTGGGAAAAACTTTTCGACAAGGTCTCGGGCAAGGAGCGGCCGGAGGCAAAGGCGCCCGGCTACAAGGAACGCAACCGCAGCTATGTGAAAGCCATGGACACCCTGGTGAAACAGAAGGCCCCGGAGATTGCCGCTCTTATGGCAAGGGAGCATGTGACGGGCCCGATCCTGGATGTGGGCGGCGGATCGGGCAGCCTGACCCGGGCGGTCCAGGCAAAATGTCCGGGCACGGATGCCGTGCTCTTCGACCTTGAGGAGGTGATTGAAGCGGCCCGGGAGATCTATCCTGACAAGACCTCCTGGGAGAACATCACCCCCATGTCCGGGGATTTCAGGAACCATGAATTCCACCAACAGTTCGGCCTGATCCTGTTGAGCAACTTTCTCCATGCCTATGGCCCGGATGAAGCAAAAGAGCTCCTCCAACGGGCCGTTTCCCTACTCAAACCAGACGGTATGCTCGTAATCCACGACTATTTCCCGGACCGCGCCGGCAGATCCCCCCAGAAAGGCGCGCTCTACGATATCACCATGATGCTCAACACCTTTAACGGCGCCTGCCACCCAACCGCCACCATCGGGGCCTGGCTTGAAGAGCTGGGGGTTGCCCCGGTGGAGACCATTGATCTTACCACGGACACCTCCGTCATGGTGGCAAGGGGCAGCGGCACCCTCAAGGGGTTTCAGGAGAACCTGTGCGACATGGCCCTTTCAATCGGGTTTGACAGGGCCGTTCCCCTTGCTCCGGACCAGGTGATCACGGCCCCCTGGGTGAGGATGAAGTGCCAATTTGGCTGTGCCGGATTCGGCAACAACCTCCAATGCCCGCCCCGGACCGTAGACCATGATACCACCCGGACCATGCTCGACAGCTACACCAGGGCCATCCTGGTCCAGGGAGCGCCCCCGGGCAGGTCGTTCCACCAACAACTGCTCAAACTTGAAAAAACCGCCTTTCTGGCAGGGTTCCACAAGGCGTTCGTGTTCGGGGCAGGCCCCTGTCCCGTCTGCCCCTCCTGCCCGGACACCGGCATCTGCCGTCACCCGGACCGGGCCCGGCCGGCCATGGAAGCCTCGGGCATCGATGTCTACACAACGGCCCGGAACGCAGGATTCAGTCTCACCCCTGTTCAGGAGAAACATAACTATGTCAAATATATCGGGCTTCTGGTCCTGGAGTAATCACAGATGAAAATATTGCTGGTACAACTTCCCACCTCCCACCTGGGTGCCGGGGAACGGGTATATCCCTTAGGCCTGTCCAGGCTGTCAGGCACCCTGCCCACACATCACGATAAACAGGTGCTGGACATGAACATCGCCATGGATCCCTGGCCCGACCTGAAACAGAAGATCGAGGAGTTTCAACCCGACGCCATTGCCCTCTCCTTTCGAAACCTCGACCCCCTGGCCGGCCACCAGGCCTCCTATCTCTCCTCCCTCAGGACCGGGGCGGCCCTTGCAAGAACCCTGGCCCCACAGGCAAAAATCCTGGCTGGTGGCCCTGCCTTTTCCCTGTTTGCAAGACGGCTCATGGAGGAGGTGCCGGAGATTGACATGGGCCTCAAGGGAGAGGGAGAGCTGATCTTTCCACGCCTGTTTGAACCCAATCTGGATCCGGGCACCATCCCCGGAATTCTATGGCGAAACAGTGACGGTATCGTGGAAAACCCCATGGGACCAAGGCTCTCCATGGACGAACTGCCCCCCATGGATGTGGACGCCTTCCCGCCCCTCTCCTACACCCAGGGCAACGCCTATATCGCAGCTGTGGGCATCGAAGGCAAACGGGGGTGCGACCTCTGGTGCGGTTACTGTCTCTACCCCTTTCTCGGGGGCTGCGGCATGCGCCTGCGCAGTCCTTCCAAAATTGCGGACGAGATGGCTTGCCTGAACCAGCGGTTCGGGATCAAGCTCTTCCACTTCACCGATTCCGTGGTGAACCGTCCCCGGGAGCATTTTGAAGCCCTCTGCCGGGAACTTATCCACCGAAACCTGGATCTTTCCTGGACCGGATTCTTCCGGGAGGACTCCATCACCCGGGAGAACCTTGAACTTGCCCAAAAGGCCGGTTGCGTGGCCATCTACTTCTCAGGGGACAGCCTCACCGACCACGGACTGAAACTGTTGAACAAGCAAATGACCAAGCAGGACCTCTTTGATGCCGCAAGACTCACGGCGGACAACGGCATCCTCACCATGTGCCATTTTCTGCTCAACCTGCCAGGAGAGGAAGACCAGGAGAGACACGAGACAGTAGAAACCCTGGACCGGATACTTGCAATCCATGCCGGCGCCGGCAACCTGGGGGCGGTGATCTTCAACCATGTGCGGCTCTATCCCGGCGCGCCCATGACAAAACGGCTGATAAAATCCGGGGCCCTGGCTGCGGACACGGATCTGCTCTATCCCGTGTACCACAACCCGGAACCCCATGCCCATCTGCTCCACGAACTCGAGGCACGATGCCACAAGGCCGGGGTCTTTTCCCGGCTGAAACTTCCCATGGAGGCACAATGAAGATCCTGGTACTTGAACACCCGAGAATGATCTCGGAGAAACGGTTCAACGACATCGCCAACACCCCCCTCTGGTCCTGCCTCATGGGCGGCTATGCCGCATCCATGCTTGAATCCAAAGGGTTTGACACCTGCTTCATGGACGCTGCCGGCCAAAGATGGAATTTTCAGCGGGCCGAAACCGAAATCCTGGATCTTGATCCCGACCTGTTGTGCGTCAACGCCGTCTACTTCTGGGAGCACACCCCACGGCTGTTCGATCTCTTTACCCGCCTCAGGGCCCGGGGATTTTCCGGCCACATCAACCTGTTCGGCTTCTTTCCCACCCTGGTTTCCCAGGAGATCCTTGCGAGTGCCAAGGAGGTGGACTCCATTGCCGTGGGAGAGTTTGAGCACACCCTGGTTACCCTGGCTTCATCCCTTAAGGAAACAGGAACCATCACCGGCATTCCGGGGCTTGCCCTGAACAGCGCCCTTGATCCCAACGCCTTCCAGTTGAGAGCGCCTGAAAAAGATCCCGACATCTTCCCGGTTCCCCTGCGGCCCTCCCTTGAAGGCACGGTGTCCATCCTTGGAAGCCGGGGCTGTTACAACCATTGCAGCTTCTGCCCCGTGCCCTCGTTTTACAACCAGGGCCCACTGTGGCGGGGCCGCACCCCGGAAGCGATCGCATTGGAGATGCAAACCCTTGTGGACCAGGGCGCACGGGAGTTCTACTTTACGGATCCCAATTTCATCGGGCCCGGCAAAAGGGGAAAAGAGCGGATACTCCAACTCATGGCGCTGATCAAGCCCATGAAGATCCGCTTTGGCATGGAAACCCGGCCATCTGACCTTGACGACGAAATCCTCCACCACCTTGTGGAAGCAGGGTTCACCTCCCTTCTCATGGGCATCGAGAGCGGATCGGCCCAGGTGCTGGGAAAGATCAACAAAAGCGCCGGGCCCTCCCAGGGGACAGATGCCATTGACCTGTGCCGGCGACACGGCATCGAGCCTGAGGTGGGGTTTCTCATGTTTGTCCAGGACGCAACCCTCCCGGATCTGAGGAACAACATCGACTTTTTGATGGCAAACAACCTCCTGGACCGCCTGGAAAGAACAGCCAACCTCCTGTGCCACTGCCAGATCGTGCTCAAGGGAACCGCTGCCTACACAGAGTTTGAACAGGCCGGCCGCCTGGTCAAAAGCGGCCTCTTTGGATTCGAAGGGGAGGTGACCTTTATAGATAAAGGAGTAAAATGGATGTCGAAACTTGTGGTGACGGCCTGCCACATCATTCTCAGAAGCATGGGAGATCCCGACTCTCCCGTGCACTTTGCCAAGGAGGAGTCAAGGGTCTCCAAGCAGGCCAACACCTACCTGCTGGATCTCTTTTTCAGGCTCCTGGACCGGGCGGAGGGGGACAACATGGCCGGCGACATCAAAGCGCTTAAGACGAGCATAAACCAGGAGATCAGGGCCATTTTAGAGGTATAAACGATCCCATAGACTATCATAAGATCTATCCTGGGGGGCTACTACCCCAGGGCTACACAGACAAGCCCCAGGGAGATAACGGAGATGCCCACAAGCTTGGGCATGGCCCGTTGCTCCTTGAGCACCAGCACCCCGAGGACGGTGCCAAGGGGGATGCTCAGCTGGCGAAAGGCCACCACATAGGTGACATTATCGGCAAGGGTCATTGCCATCAACACGAGACTGTAGGTGGCAGTGACGCCGATACCGGCAATGACCGTATTCCTGAGACGGTGGCGCCAGATCTCCCCGACCCTTTTGCGTCCTTTTTTCTGGGGAAGGGTCATGAGCACCAGAAAAAAAATAGCAAAACCGTTCTGAAAAAAGAGATAGAGCAAAGAGATGTTGCAGAACCTGAGATCCCCCTCCAGGGCGGGCACAAGAATGGAGAGAGCAACATCGTCCACAACGGAGTAGCCGGCCGTGGTGCAGGCCACCACCAGGGCCATCAGGGAGGAGACGTTGGCGTAGCTCTTTAACCGGACATCCCGGAACCGGGCCATGGGCAGCAAAACGCTCCCCCCGACAATGGCCACCACCCCCGCAAGACAGAGCCCGGAGATCTCCGCCCCCTTGCCCAGGACCAGGGATACCAGCACCACCAGAACCAGGGGAAACGAGCGGGAGATGGGATAGGCCACGGACATCTCGCCATGGCGATAGGCAAAGGCCAGGGTGACGTAATAAAGGGCCTGGAACAAGCCCCCCAGGGCTGTGAGCAGCCAGGCATAGGTGGAAACCTTGGGGAGAAGGGGAAACCAGAAGATCACCACGGGAACCAGCATGACGCTGCCAAAGAAGGTGGCGACAAGGAAAAACGCGGCATCCGGGTTCTCATGCTTGCCAAGGAGATTCCAGCCGGCATGCATCACGGCGGAGACGGTGATCAAAATAAGGGCAACAAGGTTCAAAGCAACTCTCCCGGATTGGGTTCAATTGACACGCTGACAAGCTAGACTTCTATACAACCCAAGCCATGGTGTCAAGGGAACTATGGATGTTCCCACTCAAATTGATGCCTGCTTTACCGAGTGTAATAAAAAATGCGCGCTATTCATATGGGAAGAGCTATAAGTTCTTTGAGTTCTTACTTGACTTTGAAATAACAATTTGGCTATAGTTTTCAAGATCAAAGCTTCCAGATCAAATCCGTACATTAACCAATAAATTCGCACACACCAAATCGAACCGGTTCCATGGCGTTTCCATGGGCCGTTAATTTTCTTTTTGATATTGTCAACAGCCGGGCACAGCGTCAGCCCCCCCGTGGCTATGGATGGCGTTTTAAGTTTCGGCCAACACGAGATCACAGGAGGAAGAGATGAAACAGCAGCAACCGACCACAGAGGCTTTAGGCACAACCCTTTTCAGCGACGCATGGGAATACGTTGACGACGCATTGCAGCGATCGATCCTGTTCATGGATGTCCTGCGAAAACGGGGAGACATCTACCATGAGCACATGGCCCAGGGCAATCCTCCGGTTCTCACCTTTGACTACAAGATCGTCATGGATGGAAGAACGTTTGAGAAACCCGTCAACTTTGCCCTGGTAAAGATCATCGACCGTCGTAAAAAGCCCGTGTCAAAAAAAGAGGAGGATGAAGAACGAAGGGCCGTTCAGGTGGAGGGGGCAACCCTGGCCACCACATCCATACGGCGACCCATCGTGATCATCGATCCCAGGGCGGGCCACGGCCCCGGCATCGGCGGGTCCAAACGGGATTCGGAGATCGGTGTCGCCCTTACCCTGGGCCATCCCGTCTATTTCATTCTTTTTTTCCCCAACCCGGAGCCGGACCAGACCCTGACCGACGTCCAGCGAAGCCAGGTGAAATTCATCGAAGAGATCAGCCGTCTTCACCCGGATGCAGATAAACCAGCCCTCATCGGCAACTGCCAGGGAGGGTGGGCCTCGGCCCTGATCGGCGCCGACCGGCCCGACATCACAGGTCCCCTGGTATTCAACGGCTCCCCCCTCTCCTACTGGGCCGGGGTGGACGGTAAAAACCCCATGCGCTACAAGGGCGGCCTCACCGGCGGCACCTGGATGGCCTCTTTGTGGAGCGATCTTGGCGGGGGAAAATTCGACGGGGCAAACCTTGTGTCAGGCTTTGAAGACCTGAACCCGTCAAACACCTTCTGGACCAAGCAATACAACGTCTACTCCAAGGTGGATACCGAGGAGAAACGCTACCTGGAGTTTGAGCGATGGTGGAACGGCTACTACTACATGACGGCAGAGGAGATCCGCTTCATCGTGGCTAACCTCTTTGTGGGCAACCGGCTGGAGCAGGGGCTGCTTGAACTGGATGAGGATACCCGGATAAACCTGAAGAACATTAATGACCCGGTTCTTGTGTTTGCCTCCAGCGGAGACAACATCACCCCGCCCCAGCAGGCCCTCAACTGGATCGTCAAGGTGTGGGGATCGGTGGAGGAGCTGGAGAACCAGGGACAGGTTGTGGTCTACCTTGTCCACAAGACCATCGGCCACCTGGGTATCTTTGTGTCAACCAAGGTGTCCAAAAAAGAGCACAAGGGGATCATCGGCAGCATCGACCTGATGGAATACCTGAACCCGGGCCTCTACGAAATGGTCATTGAAGAAGGCGAGGATTTTGAGAAAACAGGCGACTACAAGGTCAAGTTTGATGAACGCACCATGGACCATATCCTGGCCTTAGATGACGGGAATCTCGACGAAGAGGATTTCCGGGCGGTATCTGCGGTATCGGACTTCAACGATGAATTCTACCAGACTTTTCTGAGCCCCTGGGTCAAATGGTGGACAACGGAGCATTCGGCCGAATGGCTGAGACAGGCCAACCCCCTTCGCTGGTCCCGGTATGCCTTTTCAGACAAGAATCCCTGGATGGCCCCGTTCAAGGCCTGGGCCCCCATGGTAAAGGATAACCGCCGGCAGGTGTCCCAGGACAACCTGTTCACATCCCTGGAAAAGAGCAACGCCAAGGCCTGGGCCGGCCTTTGGGACTGCTTTCGGGATATCCGGGACGACGCCCAGGAGTTCTGCTTCAAGACCATCTACGGCAACCCCCTTGTCCGGGATTCGTTTGAAGAGCGTATCAATGAGATCACGGCAAAAGAGGATAAACTGAAAAACGAGATGGAGAAACAGGGCAAGAAAAAGAAACAGCAGGAGCAGAGAAAAATGCGTGCCGACATGGAGAAGGGCGGATTTGTCGACGGGCTCTTCCGGCTGATGGCGGCATTGATTGGGGTGGATCACACCATCGAACAGGAGGAACTGAAATTCATACGCAAGCTTGTCACCATCCACAACATCATGACCAACACCAGCGAAGCCGACCTGAAACAGCGGATGCTCGACCAGGTGAAACTTCTGCAGTATAACGAAAAACTTGCCATCGCAGCCATCCCCAAGCTGGTACGGGGCGCGGAGAACCGCCTAACAGCCATTCAGATGCTTGAAGCCCTGAATGAGACTGACACGATTGACACAGGGGATGCAACCAAGTTTCTGAACAAGATAAGAACCATGCTGGACGACAAAAAAACTTTGGAATAGGGTATAAACGCGCTTAAAGCGCAATAAGGGAACCCGGCAGATCGGGCCTTGCGACCTCAACCCTGACATGGGGTGAGTCCAGGGCTTCGGTCATTGCCTGGAGAGCCTTTTCAGGGCAGTTGTTCTGTTCGCTTAAATGGGCCAGGATCACATGGGCCAGGGCTTCCGTTCCCACGTCAGAGACAAGGGCTGCCGCCTCCTGGTTGGAGAGGTGGCCCTTTCGGCTCTTTACCCGCTGTTTCAGGTACCAGGGATAGGGGCCAGTATTGAGCAGATGGGGATCGTGGTTGGCTTCCAGATAGAGAAGATTGCAGCCTTGAAGGTGTTGGCGCACCAGATTGGTGGCAATGCCAAGATCCGTTGCAATGCCAAGCTTTGCCTTACCGTGCTCAACCGTCATCCCCAAAGGGTCTGCGGCATCGTGGGAGATGGAGAACGGGTTGATGGTCAGATCCCCGATCTCAAACCTGGTGCCACAGGCGAAAACATTGACAAGATCAACCCGGCCAAGCTTGCTTGCTGCCGCCTGGTGGGTCTTTGAATTGATGTAAAGGGGGATGTTGTAGCGCCGGCTCAAGATGCCTGCGGCCTGGATGTGGTCCGTGTGCTCGTGGGTCACCACCAGGGCGGAAAGACCATCGGGCGAAAGCGATTTTGCACGCATCCTCCGCTCAAGTTCCACACCGGAAAGCCCGGCATCAACAAGAATGGAGGTGGTTCCGCCCGACACAAAAACGGAGTTGCCCCTGCTGCCACTTGCCAGGGGGCAGATGGATAAGCAGGGGCTATTCACTATTTCTTCTCGTCGTTCTCTACAGCCTTGAGGCTAAGACGGATCTTTCCATCCCGGGTGATCTCAAGTACCTTGACCCGGATGACCTCACCCTCTTTAACTACATCGGTCACCTTCTTCACCCGCTGGTTGGCAAGCTCGGAAATGTGAACAAGGCCGTCAGTGCCGGTCTTGATCCTTACAAAGGCACCAAAATCGGTGATTTTCACCACCTCGCCCTCGTAGATCGCGCCGATCTCAGGATCGAGTCCGATGTCAGTGACGATCTTTGCTGCAGCCTCACCATCCTCCTGGTTCTCCGCTGCGATCTTCACAAGTCCTGAGTCGTCCACCTCGATGTTGGTGTTGGTGTCCGCCTGGATGGAGCGGATCATCTTACCTCCAGGGCCGATGATCTCCCGGATCTTATCGGGATTGATCTTCACGCTGATGATCTTGGGTGCATAGGGAGACATGTTATCCCTGGAGTTATCCAGGGTGGCAAGCATCCTCTTGAGGATATGAAGCCGTCCCTCACGTGCCTGGTTGAGGGCCTTGATAAGGACATCCTTGGAGAGCTCCCGGATCTTGATATCCATCTGAAGCGCTGTGATTCCCTCTTCGGTTCCAGCCACCTTAAAGTCCATGTCTCCGAAATGATCCTCATCCCCGAGGATATCGGTAAGGACAACAGTGTTCTCCTCATCCGAGACAAGTCCCATGGCAATACCGGATACAGGCGCCTTGATGGGCACGCCGCCGTCCATGAGAGCAAGGGTGCCGGAGCATACAGTGCCCATGGAGGAGCTGCCGTTGGACTCCATCACCTCGCCAACAAGGCGGATGGTGTATTCAAAATCCTCAGGGTCGGGCAGAACCCGCGCAAGGGCACGGTGGGCAAGGTTGCCGTGGCCGATATCCCTTCGGCTCGGTCCACCAGCTCGCCGGCACTCACCAACAGAAAAGGGAGGAAAGTTGTAGTGGAGCATGAAGTTCCGGGTCTCGTTTCCGTTCAGGGTCTCGATCCGCTGCTCGTCAGGTCCCGATCCCAGGGTGAGAATGCCCAGCACCTGGGTCTCGCCACGGGTGAAGAGCGCGCTGCCGTGGGGCCTTGGCAGGGTACCGACCTCGCAGGCAATATCCCTGACCTTGTCAAAGGGCCGGCCGTCGATTCGCTTGTTCTCGGTCAGGACGATCTTCCGTGAAACCTTCTTAATGAGATCTCCGAAAATGGACTTTACCTCGCCCACCCGGTCGGAAAGCTCCTCCCCAAGGGACTCGATCATCTCGGCTCGAACATCATCAAGGGCCTTGGTGCGTTCCATCTTTCCCTGGGTCTGAACAGCTGTATGAATCTTCTCTTCGGAAAGCTCAGCAACCTTGTTAAGCAGGTCCTGGTCCACTTCGGGTGGAGTGTAAGCCCGTTTCTCTTTACCCAAAGCCGCCTTAAGCTCTTCCTGGAGTGCGATGATGGGCTGCATGCTCTCATGACCAAAGAAGATCGCATCGAGCATATCGGCTTCGGAAACGATGTTGGCACCGCCCTCCACCATGACCACACCGGTCTTGGATCCTGCAACCACAAGCTCGATATCGCTGTTTTCCATCTGCTCAATGGTGGGGTTGGCAACAAATTCGCCGTCGATGCGACCGACCCTTACGCCGGCAATGGGACCTGCAAAGGGAATGTCAGACATCTGAAGTGCGGCAGAGGCGCCCACCAGGGCAAGGACATCCGGCTCGTTTTTCTTGTCCGTTGAGATGACTGTGGCAATCACCTGGGTCTCGTAGGCCCAACCCTTCTCAAACAGAGGGCGGATGGGACGATCGATGAGCCGGGCTGTCAGGGTCTCCCTTTCGCTGGGCCTGCCGATCTCCCGTCTGAAATAGTTGCCCGGGATTCTGCCGGCAGCATAGATCTTCTCCTGGTACTCCACGGTAAGGGGAAGGAAAGAGACGCTATCCCTGGGGCTCTTTGCCGCAACGGCGGTCACAAGCACAATGGTCTCGCCGTGCTGGACGATAACCGATCCTGAAGCCTGTTTCGCGATTTTACCGGCAGTGATGGTGAAATCCTTGCCGTTAAGTTGGGTGGTGAATATTTTTTCCATAATTTCTCCTGTAAAGAGACGGCTCAAAAGCATCTTCATACAGAATAAACCCGCACCTCCAGCATAAAAATCACGACGGTTTTTATGCTGCATATGCGAACTTATTCAGGTATCTGCCAAAGAGCTGCCGCCTGTTTGTTTAATCGAACCGGCACCAGGGGCGGTGCCGGTTCCGTTCACTCTATCGTCTCAGACCGAGTCTTTCGATCAAAGTACGATATCTTGAGATATCCTTGTTCTTGAGGTAATCAAGAAGACTGCGACGCCTTCCGACAAGAATAAGAAGACCCCTTCTTGAATGGTGATCTTTTGTGTGGATTTTAACATGATCAGTAAGGTAACTGATACGGTGGGTCAAAAGAGCCACCTGTACTTCCGGTGATCCTGTGTCAGATTCATGAAGTTTGAACTGTTCGATCATCTCATCTTTATTTTCTGCCAGTAAAACCACGTTGCACTCCTTTATTTGGAATAGATAAATATGAAAAATCCCTATCAATAGGGATCGCTAAAAACGGCCATCCAATATTCCATTCAGACGACCAAAAACAGTTCGAAAAAAACGGTGACCTGTTTTTCCAAACGCTATATGCTAAATGCTAATCGACAAAAACGCAACAATAATTATATTTATCAGCGTCAAAGTCGTACTCGACCACGGCCGCAAGACCGCCATCCGGATCTATGATTTTCACAAAGGGTTTGTCCGGATCAGCCGGGGGCTCAAGCCGGTTTTCAAGGAAGAGATCCTGACCAAAGCCAATTTTCTTTACAAGCTCCCTGTCCGCTTCAAACCCGGGCATGAACGAGAGCACTTCGGCCATGGGCACGACTCTCTGTTTGGCGCCATCAAGGTCCATGGATTCAAAGGAAGCAAGGGGAACGGCCCTGTCAACGGAAAATCCACAGGAGTGGGTTCTCCGAAGTGCGGTCAGATGGGCCCCGCAGCCAAGTTTGGCTCCGATATCCTGGGCAAGGCTGCGAATGTAGGTGCCGGCCGAAGAGTGCACATCAATGGTCACATGGGGCATCTCAATGTTAACCATGGAGATGGAGAAAATCTCTATCTCCCTGGGGGGCTTTTGTACGGCCTTGCCCTGGCGTGCCAGCTTGTAGAGGGGCTGGCCATTGTGCTTCAGGGCTGAATAAATAGGAGGGTGCTGGAGCTGACGGCCAATAAAGGAGTTGACCGCCGCCTCGACCTGCTGTTCCGTGATTTGGGCAAGGACAGATGGGTCGGCGGTGTTTTCCACCTGGCCTGTACAGTCCAGGGTATCTGTCTCAATGCCAAGACAAAGGGTGGCCCTGTATTGCTTGGGGCCACCGAGTAAAAACCGGGATATCCTGGTCCCCTTGTTGATACCACAGAGCATGAGCCCTGTGGCAAAGGGATCCAGGGTGCCGGTATGCCCGACCTTCTTGACATTGAGGTGCCTCTTTACCCGGGCAACGACCTTGGCCGAGGAGATGCCTTCGGGTTTGTCAATGGCAACGATTCCATGATTCATTCTTCCGGATCGCTCTCCTTTGAAACAGACCGAAGCAACTGGTCGATCCGGGTGCCCTGGTCAAAGGATTTATCATGGAGGAACTTCAGCTCCGGCATATACCGAAGCCCAAGTTGTGATGCCACATGGCGCTTGATAAACCCGTGGGAACTCCTGAGCCCTTCAGCAGCTTCCTTGATCCGCTCCTCGCCTCCGAAAACCGAGAAGTAGACATAGGCAATCCTCAAATCCGAGGTAACCTGTACGCTGCTGATGGTGGCAAGCTCAACCCTTGGATCCTGGATCTTCTTCTGGATCAGCTCCGAAAGAAGTGCCTGGATCTTTATGCCAACTCTTTCAGACCTTGGATATGGCTTCATTCCTTTATCTGCTCCATTTGGGCCTTTCTCTCTTCGATCTCATAGCTTTCGAAGATATCGCCTATCTTGATGTCGTTGTAGCGCTCAATGCCGATACCACACTCATACCCCTGGGAAACTTCCTTGACGTCATCCTTGAAGCGCCTGAGGGAAGACACGGTGGAATCGCACTTGACCACGCCATCCCTGAGGAGTCGAATCTTCTGACCCCTTGTAATCTTACCGTCCAGAACAAAGGATCCGCCAATGGTCAGACCCTTGTGGGGGATAACAAAAGTGTCCCTCACCTCGGCCCGGCCGAGGACGTTCTCGTGGAAGGTAGATGGCATCAGCCCTGTAATGGCGGCCTTAATATCATTGATAACATTGTAGATGATATCGTAGAAGCGCATGTCCACGTTCTCATCCTTGGCCATGGTCCGAACCTTGGGTGTGGGCCGAACGTTGAATCCAATGATGATGGCATCGGAAACAGCGGCAAGGGAGACATCGGACTCGTTGATGGCGCCGGTTCCGGAGTGAACGATGGCGATACTGACCTCATCCTGTTCAAGCTTCATGATGGACTCGTTCAAGGCTTCGATACTACCGTGAACATCAGCTTTAACAATAAGCTTCAGCTCCTTGACCTCGTCGGCACCCATGCTGTCGAACAGCTTTTCAAGATTTGCACGGCTTCGCTTGGCAAGGATCTTGGCCCGCTGCTTCTGCATTCTTGAGTCACTCACGTGTTTGGCATCCTTTTCCGACTCAAGGGCAACAAACTCGTCCCCTGCTTCGGGCACGCCGCTCAAGCCTACGATCTCCACAGGTGTGCTGGGTCCGGCTTCCTTTACCTCTTTTCCTGTGTCACCGATCATCACCCGGATCTTTCCGGAGTGAAGACCACATACAACGGGCTGACCCGCCTTAAGGGTACCCTGATTCACCAGGATGGTAGCAACAGGTCCCCGGCCGGCATCAAGCCTCGCCTCAATGACATTACCGGTGGCAAGCCTGTCCGGGTTGGCCTTCAGCTCCAGCACCTCTGCCTGGAGAAGAATCATCTCAAGCAGCGCGTCGATGCCCTCGCCGGTCTTTGCAGACACTTTGCCAAAGATGACGTCGCCGCCCCACTCCTCTGACAAAAGGCCCTGCTCAGAGAGCTCACGGGTAACCCTGTCTGGATCGGCTCCGGGCTTGTCCATCTTATTTACGGCAACGACAACGGGAACGCCGGCCGCCTTTGAATGGTTGATGGCCTCAATGGTCTGGGGCATGACCCCATCGTCCGCAGCAACTACCAGGACAACCAGGTCAGTCACCTGGGCGCCCCTGGATCGCATGGATGTAAAGGCAGCATGGCCCGGGGTATCGAGGAAGGTGATGGTCCCGCTCGGGGTATCCACACTATAGGCACCGATATGCTGGGTAATTCCGCCGGCCTCACCAGTGGCAATCTTGGACTTTCGGATCATGTCCAGAAGCGAAGTCTTACCGTGGTCGACATGGCCCATGATGGTGACGACAGGGGATCTTGGCACCTGCTTACCCAGATCAACCTCTGCCTCCTGTACCTGGAGGACAATATCCTCTTCCATGGAAGCCTTCTCGATCTCATAGTCGAATTCTGCCGCCACAAGGGTTGCCGTATCAAAATCAATGGTCTGGTTAACCGTTGCCATGACACCCAGGCCCATGAGCTTCACGATCATCTCGTTGGCCTTGATTCCCATTCGCTTTGCAAGCTCAGCAAGCTCAATGGTCTCGTCAACCTTGACACGCCGCTTGATGGCCTTTGGAACAGTGATCTGAGTCTTCTGGGTCTTGGTCTTCTTGTACCGTGTATCTTTTCTGCGACCTTTTTTGCCACCTGGCCTACGCTCGTAGAGATCCTTGCCCTCGACAACGGATTTTCTCTTCCTGGGAGCGCCCTTGGAAAAGGCGTCACCAGCGGTAGCCGGAGCTCCTTCCCGTTTCTTCTTCCACTCTTTCTTCTTGCTGCGTTTTGCTGCATCAGCATCGTTGGCAGGAGGCATTCCAGCGGAAGGCCCACCAGGAGCAGGTCGACCACCGGGAGCAGGACGCCCACCAGGAGCGGGTCGTCCACCAGGAGCAGGACGTCCACCAGGAGCGGGACGTCCACCAGGAGCAGGACGTCCACCAGGAGCGGGACGTCCACCAGGAGCGGCCCCGGCCGGCCTGGGCCTGCCGTTTGTTCGCTGGCCCGCCTCTCGGGTCTTGGTTCTGGAAGAAACCGGGATGGGCACGGCCATCTTGATTATCTTTGCAGGTGTTGAGCGTTTCTGAACCTTTTTCTTCTTCCGTTTCTTATCTTTATCGTCAGCTGTATCCATGCTTTTTCCGGCAACCTCGGTTTCAGATTCTGGGGTATCCTTGGATGCCTCCTTTACCTCCGAAACGGTTTCCTTTTGTTCGGGTTCAGGCTCTTTTTCTAAAGCCTTTTCCTCTGGTTTCTGATTCTCTTCGGCAACCTTGACCGGCTCGGACTCTTTCGCCGGCGTCTCTGGCACCTGCTCTTTCTGGGCAGCTTCAACCTGTTCTGTCTCAACCACGGGCTCGGGCTCTTTCACAGGCTGCTCGGGCTTCAGGTCTTTTCCGACCGCCTCAACAGGTTCTGTATCAACCACAGGCTCTGACTCTTTCGTGGGCTTGATCGGCGTTTCCACCACCTCCGGAGTCTGCTCTGGTTCATCGACCGGCCTTTGGATAATTTTAGCCGCATGGGACCTGGGTTTGGTCCGCTTCTCCGGAGCAGCTGCCGTTGGTTCAGGCGTTTGCTCCTGCTCGGGCTCGGGGGGCTCTACAACAGTGGGCTCTTTAACCTCTGGAGCAGCCTTTTCTTCCTTGGGAGCTTCGGGGACATTCTCGAAAACGATGGGTTCTTCCTCCTTGGCAACAGAAGTTGCCGTGTCCTGGACAGATTCTTCTTGCTCTTCCGCTTCTTCCGGCGCTTTGATCTTTTGGGGCTTACGTCTTCGGATCACGGCTGGTTTCACCCGTGTATCCGCCTGTTTAGTTTTCTGGCCAAACAGGCTTTTCCGGACCTGACTCTCCGTTTCACCCTCCAGAGAGCTCATATGGCTTTTCACTTCTATGTTCATAGCCTTAAGCTTTGTAAGCAGCGCTTTATTCGTCATATTCAGCTTTTTGGCCAGCTCATATACCCTGATTTTTGCCATTGGTCCCCCCAAATGTTGATCTCATATTCTGTTTGTTAGAAGCCTGATTTCCACGAAACAGCTACTGCCAGGCTTCGTGCTCTGCAGTAAATTCCGTCCACGCCAACCTATTGTTGCTTTGGCATACCTACTCGCCCGGTTCCGGTTCTGTGTCAGGCGCTTCGTCCAGCTCTTCAGGTGCTTCGTCCAGCTCTTCAGGTGCTTCTTCCAGCTCTTCAGGTGCTTCGTCCGGCTCTTCAGGTGCTTCGTCCGGCTCTTCGGATGCTTCGTCCGGCTCTTCGGATGCTTCTTCCGGCTCTTCGGATGCTTCTTCCAGCTCTTCGGATGCTTCTTCTTCAGTTATCGAGACATCCTCAACGGGCGTGGATTCTTCAATTCCCTGTCCCACCCCGGCCATTTTTTTTGAATTCTCAATCAACTTCTCGACCGCTGTCTCTTCAAGATCTGTCACCGATGATAGATCACCGGGATTGGCTGCGGACACATCCTTGAACGAACTGAAACCGCCCTTGAACAGTTTTTCTGCCAGGGCAAGGGAAACTCCGGGGATCGACATCAAAGAGTCATACCCCTGCTTGAGTTCACTGCTGTACTCATCCTCGCTCATCACTTCCAGGTGCCAGCCGGTGAGTCTACAGGCCAGACGGACGTTCTGTCCGTTCTTTCCGATGGCAATGGAGAGGAAGTCATCCGGAACGATCACCTCCATGCTTCGGTTATCCTCATCGATAATGACCCTTGCAATTTCCGCAGGAGCCAGGGCGTTGCAGACAAATTTGGCCACATCCGGGTTCCAGGGAACGATATCGATCTTCTCGCCCCGGAGTTCCTGAACGATACTCTGGACCCGATTCCCCCGCATGCCGACGCAAGCGCCTACCGGATCCACATCGGAATCCGTGGAACTCACGGCAATCTTGGAACGGACGCCGGACTCCCGGGCGGTTCCCCGGATGCTCACGATTCCCTCGGCAATTTCCGGGACCTCGGTGGCAAAAAGTTTTGCTATAAATTCAGGGTGGGTTCTGGAAAGGATAATCTGTGCACCCCTTGCCTCTTCCAGGACATCAAGGATGTAGGCCCGGATGCGGTCCCCCCGGCGGTAGCTTTCCCTTGGCATCTGCTCCCTGGAGGTGAGCACGGCCTCGGCCTGCCCCAGGTTCACAATGATGTTGCCCCGGTCAATCCGCTGGACGATTCCGTTGATGATCTCGCCTTTTTTATGAATGAAGTTCTCGTACACAGCGTTCCGCTCGGCTTCCTTCATCTTCTGGATGATCACCTGTTTAGCGCTCTGGGCCGCTATCCTGCCGAACTCAGCTGTTTCGATCTTAATCCCAAGACTGTCACCCACCTCACAGGCAGGATCGTACTTCTGTCCCTCTTCAAGGGTCAGTTCGATTTTGGGATCGTCCACATCGGCAACGATCTCCTTAAACTGAAAGACTTCGACCTCACCACTCTTCTCGTCATAGTGAACTTCTACATCGGCCCTGGTTCCAAGTTTTTTCTTGGCAGCCGATTCAACAGCCTCCTTAAGAGTGGTTATGAGCACTTCAATGTTTATGCCCTTTTCCCGGCTTACCTGCTCAATAACCCGTTTAATATCTGTAATAAGCATCACTACTCTCCATGTGGCTAAGCAAGTCTTGATTTGCTGATCTGTTCAATTTGAAAAGCAATCGTCTTTTTATTAACAACAACTTCAACACGACCGTTTTGAATTCCGTTCAAAATTCCGGTAAACTTTTGACGCTCTTCAATGGGCTCAAAGGTCTCGATCTTCACTTTTCTTCCCTTAAACCGCTCAAAATCGGCCGCTTTTTTCAACGGTCGTTTCGAGCCAGGGGAGGAGATCTCGAGCCGGTAGGAATCGATATCCTCCAAATGGACATCGATCAGATCACCCAGCTGCCTTGTCATGTGGACGCAGTCGTCGATTGTAATGCCGTTTGGCTTGTCAAGGTAAACCCGGACGAGCATGCCGCCCTGGTCTGAGAGGCGTTCCACGTGCACAAGTTCAAACCCCTCTGCAAGACACAGGGGCTCTGCCACCTCTTCGATCCCGACAATGATGGGATCCTGATTTCTCTGTTGTATCTTCATGAAGCCCTCACCGGTGACCCCCTATACAGGTTCGTGTTAACGGATCTCCAAAAAATAGAAAAACGGGCAGATGCCCGTTCCCTGATGCAAAACAACTATTAAGTCCTCACCAAAAATACTACTGAAGGCTTAGATCAAATATCAATCAAACACTATGGAACAAATACCTGTCTTTACAAAAGGTATTAATGGAGCGGGCAACGAGGTTCGAACTCGCGACCCCAAGCTTGGGAAGCTTGTACTCTACCAACTGAGCTATACCCGCACCTTAATTCAAAAGAGTACCACAAAACGTTTACGGTGTCAACAAGGAAGTTTCTCCTTGTTTGAAGACACCGAAAAGGACCGTCTCAAACCCAACCGGATCAGGCGGGAAGATCCGCCCCAAACCCCTCGATCAGGCTCTTTGAGATCCTGTCGTGCAATCCTTTGATTTTCTTCTCTTTCAAGGTTTTCTCCCAGGATCGATAGATAATCCTCAGGGAGATCGACTTTTTTTCCTCGGCAAGGGGTTTGCCCTCATAGACATCAAAGAGGAACGCATCCTCAACAAGGGTCTCTTTTTTTACAAAAGAATCGACCTGTGCCATGATGGCGCCTGCCGCAACATCCCGATCCACCACCAGGGTAATATCCCGGGAAATTGCCGGAAACTTGGGAAGCGGTGTCGAAGTCACGGACTGGGGAGCCGCAGCCAGAAGATCCGCCATATCCAGCTCAAAAACAAAAGCTTCTTGCTTGAGGCCAAAATTTTTCAGCACAGTGGAATCCACCTGTCCAAAGACACCCAGCGTTTTTCCGCCAGCCTCTACAGCCGCAGCCACCCCTTGCTTAAAATAGGGATGATCATCCTTGGAGGCCCGGGAGAAAACCACATCAGCCACACCAAGGTGACTCAAAAGGCCCTCGATTGCGCCCTTGATATCAAAGAAATCACACGCCTCTGCCTTGGTGTGCCAGGAGGGAGCAACCCTTGAACCGGTCCAGAGGGCGGACAGCTTCTCCCGCTCATTTGGCTGGATCCCTTTCTCGGTTGCAATAAATGTATTCCCCACCTCAAACAGCCGCAGGGTATCCACCTGCTGAGCATTGTTGCGCTTCATGGTCTCCAAAAGACCGGGAAGAAGGGAACTGCGCATCACCGACATATCCTCGGAGATGGGGTTGAGCAATCGCTCCACCGAACGCCGGAGATCGTCCGCGCCAAGATTAAGACGGTCACATGAGTCGGCGCTGGAAAAACTGTAGTTGACCGCTTCACTGAATCCGAAACCGGTCATGCACTCCCGGACCGTGTCCCTGAACGCAAGCCGTGGCGAGAGACTCGCCCTTGAGGGAGAGACCGCTGGAAAACTTGTCTTGATATTGTTGTACCCCCACAGCCTTGCCACCTCTTCGGAGAGGTCCTCAGGCCGGGTCACGTCGACCCTGAAGGTCGGCACAGATACATTGAGAAAAGTTTCCGATTCCTGGGTAACCCCAAAGGAGACCGATTCGAGCAGGGCCTTAATTTCACCCGCCGAAAGGTCCGTCCCAAGTCGACGGTTGAGATGGTCGGTGTTCAGGCGAATCTCAACACCGGGGCACGGCTGGGGATGCTCATCAATGATCCCCCCTGCAATGGACGCCCCTGAAAAATCTGCCATGAGAGCAGTCGCTCGCTCCAGCACCCGCTTTGTGGCAGCTGGATCAACACCCCGCTCGAAACGATGGGAGGCGTCTGTGCCAATACCCGTCCGCTTAGCCGTCTTTCGGACAGAGACAGGATTAAAGTAAGCACTTTCTATGAGTACCCGGGTGGTACCCGCTGAAATTTCGGAATTTTCTCCACCCATGACCCCTGCAATAGCTACGGGTTTCTCCCCGTCGCAGATCATCAGCATCTCGGGCTCAAGCGGGTGCTCCTTGCCATCCAGGGTGGTGAAACGGGTCACGGCACCGGCAGTCTTCACCTCGATCCTGTTCTGGGCAAGAAGATCGAAATCAAATGCGTGAAGGGGTTGCCCGGTCTCCATCATCACGTAGTTCGTCACATCGACCACGTTGTTGATGGGGGTAAGCCCCACAGCCTCCAGGCGTTGCTGAAGCCAGAAAGGGGAAGGCCCGACGGTCACGTCAACCAGAAGGGAAGCGCAATACCTGGGGCAGAGCTCAGGGTCTCTAATGTCGACCCTTGCAAGATCGTTAATGGAAACAGCCGCCCGTTCCTGGGGAAGCACAGTCTCAGGAAGCGTTAACTCAACCGAAGGCTCCTGGAAGACCGCAGCCTCCCGGGCCACACCAATCATGCTGAGACAGTCGGGCCTGTTGGGCGTAAGGTCTATCTCAAACACGGTGTCTGAAAGATTAAGCGCCTCGACCAGGGGGGTACCGGGTACAAGTGAGGAATCAAGGGGCATCAGGCCTGAAGTATCGGCGTCAAGCTTGAGCTCGGATGCGCTGCAGAGCATCCCCTCGGAAACTTCACCCCGGAGCTTACCCTTCTTGATTTTGAAATCCCCGGGCAACACTGCTCCGATCCGGGCACAGGGAACAAGCATGCCCTCCTTGACATTGGGCGCACCACAGACAATGCTCAGCATCTCCTCACCCACATTGACCCTACAGCAATTCAACCGATCCGCTTTGGGATGCTTTACAACCTCTTCAACCCGGGCAACGACCACCCTGTCAAGATAATCGAACCTGCTGTTGAAAGCCTCGACTTCAAGACCTGCCATGGTAAGCTTTGCCGCCATCTCTTCGGGATCGGAATTGATTGACGCATATTCATTTAACCAGCTTAAACTGACTTTCATATCAAAACTGCCCCAAAAAGCGCATATCGTTTTCGAAAAATTTTCTGAGATCGTCGATCCCGTACTTGAGCATTGCAATCCGCTCAATACCCATACCAAAAGCAAACCCTGTGTAAACGTCGGTATCATACCCCACGTTTTCAAAGACCGCTGGATGGACCATGCCGGCCCCAAGCACCTCGAGCCAACCAGTCCTGGAACAGATGCGGCACCCCTTGCCCTTACACATAACACAGCGGATATCGACTTCGGCGCTGGGTTCGGTAAAGGGGAAGAAACTGGGCCTGAACCGAAGGGAGGTGTCTGCATCAAAAATCTGATGAATAAAGGTGGTGAGTGTCCCCTTCAGATCTCCAAAGGAGATGTTTTTATCCACCATCAACCCCTCGACCTGATGAAACATGGGGGTGTGGGTAAGATCGGAATCACACCGGTAGACCTTACCGGGCGCGATCATTCGCACCGGCGGTTCAACCCGTTCCATCACCCGTGGCTGATTCGGAGAGGTGTGGGTCCGAAGAAGGATGGAGTCGGACACATAAAAGGTGTCCTGCATATCCCGGGCTGGATGATACTTTGGAATGTTGAGGGCCTCGAAATTGTAGTAATCGGTTTCAACCTCCGGCCCCTCGACAATATCGAATCCCAGCCGCAAGAAGACATCTGAGATCTCCTTGGTGACTTGGGTAACAGGGTGCAGGGTCCCCTTTGCCACAGGCCTTCCAGGCAGGGTTACGTCGATAAACGCATCGTCCCCGTCCGCCTCGGACAATCGGTCCATTGCGGCCTTGAACGCCCCATCAAGCTTAAGCTTAAGCTGGTTTGCATCCTGTCCGGCCGCCGGTCGTTCGCTTACATCCATTTTTGAGATGTTCCTCAAAAAAGTGGTAAGCTCACCCTTTCGACCCAGATAGCGGGTGGAGAGGGTCTCCACCTCCGCTACCCCAGAAGCCTTTTCTATATCTGCAAAGGCTTTCTTTTCAATTTCTTGTATCGTTTTTCCCACAACAATCTCCACCCTTTTTCTTCAACAGACTAAAGCTGAGCCGCAGCCTTTGAGGCGATCTGAGAGAAGCCCGCAGGATCAGAAACAGCCAGCTCGGCAAGAACCTTTCTATCAAGCTCGATATTGGCCAGCTTCAGGCCATGGATGAGCTTGCTGTAGGAGAGATCGTTCATCTTGGATGCCGCATTGATCCTTGTAATCCAGAGCTTGCGGAATTCCCGTTTGCGAACCCTGCGGTCACGGTATGCGTAACCGAGTGCCTTATCAACCGCATCTGCAGCAGTACGGTAAAGCTTGCTGCGACCGCCCCTGAAACCCTTGGCCAGTTTCAGGACCTTATTTCTGCGCCTTCTTGCCTTGTATCCTCTTTTTATTCTCATCTTCTATACGCTCCTTGAATCCTTGGTCTATCCGTTGGGCAACAGACGTTTAACTGATTTCACATCACTGGAACTAACGATCTGATCCAGCCTGAGAGACCGTTTTCTCTTTGTCGTTTTTTTGGTCAGAATGTGACTCGAATTCGCTTTTCTGAACTTGTACTTTCCAGACCCTGTCTTTTTGAAACGCTTTGCAGCGGCTCTATTTGTCTTTATTTTAGGCATTTTCCCTCTCCTGGGTTCGTATTACTCCAAAAAACACAATGGTACATCCAGCCCCATAGAGGGCAAATGCACCACCTGTCATATCTTTATAGCAGCACTTCACAGAGACATCACAAGATCTAAATCAAGGCCATTAATCAGCCCCAATTTATTTGGGCGACAGCACCATGGTCATGGTCCGGCCTTCAAACTTGGGATACTGCTCGACCTGGGCAAACTCGTCTGTCATCTCAGCCACCCGCTCAAGAACTTCCCTTGCCTGCTGGGAAAGGGTGATCTCTCTGCCCCTGAACACCAGTGTCACTTTGACCTTGTCCCTATTGCCGATAAACTTCCGAATATGCTTGACCTTTGTCTGAAGGTCATGGATATCGGTAGCCGGTCTGACCTTGATCTCCTTCACCTGGAAGCCCTTTTGTTTCTTTCTGGCTTCCTGATGCTTCTTGGTCTCTTCGTACTTGTATCGACCATAGTCCATTATTTTGCAGACAGGCGGTTGTGCGTTGGGTGACACCTCCACAAGGTCCATATGCAGCCCAGAAGCCTTCTGGAGAGCCTCGTCTATGGCCATAACACCTATCTGTTCGCCATCAGCACCCACAACCCTGACCTCGGGGGCCCTGATATCCCTGTTCACATTTGTCCTGTCCTGTTTTCTCTGTCTAGCTATCCCGCACCTCCTGCGATTTTATTTGCCTTTTGCTCAGTCCTGCTAAAACCATATAGCAACTTATCATTATACTAACACAATTTATAAATTGCAAGCTTTATTTACAAGACCCCTATGCTTGCCCAAGGGTGTACTGCTCGAGCAAGCTATCCTTCCAGTAGATATTATCATCTTTTTGAAAAAAACTTTTAAAAAGATCAAGACTTTTTTTTCGACACACCCCGGAAACGACCTTAACCCCCGACGACCTGTAGAGGGGAGTCAACCTGCCAAGATCGCAGCAGGTCCCGCCACCCATGGGATCTTCATAGGCGTAAACGACCTCCTTTATCCCGGAAAGAATAATGGCGGAAAAACACATAAGGCAAGGCTCCATAGTAGAAAAGATCGTCGCTTCTGCCGGATCAAATTCCTGACCCAGCCGTTCCAGCTGCCTCAACGCCCGTATCTCAGCATGGTCGATCTCACTGGGCCGCTCCATGGCCCGGGTCGTACCGATTCTGGACCCTTCGGCCACCACCCTGCCCCTGGAGACAATAACTGCCCCCACGGGAAACTCCCCTTGAAAAAAAGCCTTTTCCGCAGACCCCAGAGCCAGGGCCATATACTGCTCATATTCTGATGACTCGATGGTTTCACCTCTGCTTGTAACAATGAACTCAGATGATTATCATAGAAAAATACCTTTACAAAATTTTGACAATATGCACAATTGTTTTCTTGAATCAATAAGCTGTTTTATACTAATTATTTGCGACGGATACATGACATTTTCAAGAACCACTCTGACAGAAGGCCAGGAGAGGGGGGAACTTTCAACAAAAATCCCCCCCCCTTCCATACGAGAAATATTCCAGACAAGGGAACAGGGATTTCTTTCTGAATTTGCCTGCCCAAGCTCAAAATCGGCCGGCCGTCTGCGACAGGAAGAGCCCTGCAGTATCAGAACCCCATTTCAGCTCGACCGGGACAGGATCGTATACTCAAATGCCTTTCGACGGCTGAAACACAAAACCCAGGTCTTCCTATCCCCCCTTGGCGACCACTACAGAACCCGGCTCACCCACACCCTTGAGGTTTCGGAGATCGCCCGGAACATCGCCAGGGCCATGCGGCTCAACGAAGACCTTACCGAAGCCATTGCCCTCGGCCACGACCTTGGCCACACCCCCTTTGGCCATGGCGGAGAGACAGCGCTCAAGGAGATCTTCTCCCCGGACTTCTCCCACAAGGAGCAGAGCCTCAGGGTGGTGGACATCCTGGACAACAAGGGGCTGGGCCTGAACCTGACCCATGAGGTGAGGGACGGCATCCTGAAGCACTCCAAGGGATTTGGAGATATCATGCCCACCACCCCGGGGGAGGCAGCCTCCACTGTGGAGGGCAAAATCGTCAGAATTGCCGACATCATCGCCTACCTCAACCACGACCTGGATGATGCCCTCAGGAGCCGTGTCATCACCCGGGACGAAGTCCCGGTCATCTGTGTGGAGAAACTGGGAGCCACCCACTCAAAGCGGGCAAAAACCATGATCGAGGAGCTCGTTTACAACAGCGGACCTGAGGAGGGAAAGTTCAAGCTGTCCATGGGGGAGGAGATCTTTTCGGCCATGACAGTGCTGCGGCGGTTTCTCTACGATCAGGTCTACCGCTCCCCGTCGGTCCACAAGGAGTTCATCAAGGCAAAAAAGGTGCTCATGGAGCTCTACCACTACTTCATGAACAACACAGACAAGCTGCAGCAGGAGCTGGCTAAGATGGAGATGGCGCACTGGGACCCCCATGAGACCCCCCTGGAACGTTCGGTGTGCGACCTGATTGCAAGCATGACAGACAGGTACGCCCTGAACCTCTACTCAAAGTTGTTCTTCCCCAGACCCCTTTTTTAACCCCCAAAAATAGACAGAGCACAGGATCCACAATGACCGAGACCATCCACACCCCTTTTTTCAAGCGCCTCTCAACCCTCTACGCCCATATGGACACGGCCTGGACCGCTGCTGCAGACCACTACGGATTCCACTGCCAGGGCTGTGTCGACAACTGCTGCGAAACCGAATTCTACCACCACACCCACATGGAAAAGCACTACCTGCTCGCAGGGTTGAAGACCCTGGACCCGGGAACGGCTGAAAAGATCCAAACCCGGGCCGCAATGGTCTGCAAACAAAGGACCCACGCAAAAAAAACCGGAGAAACCGTAAGGGTGATGTGCCCCCTCAACAGCCAGGGCCTCTGCCAGCTCTACGACTTCAGACCGATGATCTGCCGGCTCCACGGGATCCCCCACGAGCTTCAGCGCCCGGGATCACCCGCCATCCAAGGACCGGGATGCGAAACCGGAGACCCTCTTTTTTCGGCCGCAAGCTACCATAAATTTGACAGAACCCCGTTCTATGCCGACATGGCCAGCATTGAAATGGAGTATCGAACCGCCATTAAAAACCCGGGTAAAATTAGAGAGACCATCGCAGAGATGCTGATGAATTGACCCGAACGGCTGATTCACAGGGTGGCCCAAAACAGATCACAAAAAAGGGCAGAACACGGCGTCCTGCCCTTTTTGTTATTTAAACAACGCCCTTGGGCATGGGCGGCACATCAGCACCCCCCAGGAGAAAACCGCCGTCCAGACGAATCACGGACCCCGTCATATAGGGGGCGTCGCGGACGACAAAGAGGAGGGCCTTGACAACATCAGCCAGTTGACCTGTCCTGCCCACCAGGGTGTGATCGATAATGGCCTGCTTCTCTTCACCGGTCAACACCTCTTCCCACCCCCGTGTTCCCTGGGCATGCCGGGTTTCAAAGATCCCAAGCATGATCTCGTTAACCCGGACATGGGGAGCACCCATGCGGGCCCAGGTCTCGGTCAAAAGAGACACACCCCGGTTTGCGGCCGCATACCCGTCATTGAACACCAGGGCTGCAGCCCCGGTGCGACCAACCACACCGGCAATGGAAGAGAAGTTGACCACAACCCCTTCCCGGGATCGCTTCAACAACGGAAACATGGCGTCAAACACCCAGCGCTTGGCCCTGAGGGTGGTTGCCATCTCAAGATCCCATTGCTCCTGAACATAGGCGCCGTGGACAACCGGCCATCCGCCCCGCTCGATATTGTTGACAAGAATGTCCAGACGCCCGTAGCGCTCGTCAATGGCAAGGGCGAGATCCGCAATCTGGACCTGATCAAGAAGATCAACATCCACGATCATGTGATCCACCCCGGACGCCTGGAAATCTTCCGCCATGGCTTCAAAGCTGTCCGCCCAGTCATTGCGGGTCAGCACAAGGGATACCCCCTGCTCTGCCAGGGCGAGCCCCAGGGCCTTGCCAATACCTTTTACCGCCCCAAGCACAAGTGCCACCTTTCCCTTCATCTCCATGGCGCTACACTCCGAACGCCATGTCAACGCCGAACAGGGCATACTTAACCCAGGCAAGACCGAAATCGAGCAGGGCAAGGTCATCGTCCTTTATCTTTGCCAGCACCGCCTGGGGAAGATCAAGCCCCTCCAGCAGGTTTCCCTCAAATATCTGCTTTCGGAACGTATCAAGATCGTAAAGGGCGAGATAGAACTTGTCAGACTCCACCGGATCCAGCTTACCCGGCACGATCCGGTTCTTGAGGCTGATCACCTCCATGAGCTTGTCGTTCATGGCGTTGTGAAGGGCAACGTCCTGGCCGTCGAGCCATTCACGGACGGTCTGGCCGCTGTTGCGGCCAAACCCATTACAGTGGGGCTCCTCGATCAGGGCAAAGTATTCCCGAATCTCGCCGGTCTCCCGGGATCTCGAGATGGCCCGGGCAAGGGGATAGATCCTGCAGGAGGTGGGCCGGTCCGCATACACGGAACAGCCGGTCTTCCGCACAAAGGGACAGGCATGATGGGTGGCGGGATCCAGCTTGAAGGAGATCACGGGAAGGCCGGACTCGGGCCCCACGTGAACCGAAGTATACTTTCGCAAAAAGAGATCCGAGGTCAGGCCGAGGTTCTTTTTCAACCGAAGGATATCATAGGGAGTCAAATACTGGTTAAGATCCCTGCAGCATTCATTAAAACATGGAACTCCGGGGGAGCACTCAAAGGTCATTTTGTCATCCAGGTTTACTGGAATCATTTCTTCGCTCATTGATAATCGTCCTTAAATTTATATTTCCTAATTTCATGCCGAAATTCGGCAAACAGCCATTTTCAACACAATCAACAACATTACTATATATTGTAGAGAACTGCAATCACCCATGGCACATATTGACAATTCCATCCCTTTTATAGACAGTAAATTAGCCGAGAAAAATCCAGTGGCAAAAACTCTTGACAAGGTACATTAACGGGTGCTACGTTCCAAACGTTTACTCAAGACTTGGGTCAGGCTTTCATATTTATGCGTGTACACTTTTTATCCTTGTACACTTCCAAGCATGGAATTTCGGATGAACGAGGTCGAAGTATAGCGACCTATTTTTTATATTAAGGGCGACACAGTAAACGATGTCGCGGTATCTATAACACCAGTTGCTGAAATTAATGATGATTTCGGCACAAATGTAGGGAGGTATTTTAAATGCCATCTTTTGTAATCGCAGAAAAGTGCGACGGCTGCAAGGGTGGGGACAAGACTGCATGTATGTACATCTGTCCCAACGACCTGATGGTCCTTGATCCCAACGCAATGAAAGCATACAACCAGGAGCCCGATCAGTGCTGGGAATGCTATTCCTGTGTAAAAATCTGTCCTTCCCAGGCCATCGAGGTCAGGGGCTACAATGACTTCGTACCCATGGGAGCCAACGTTGTACCCATGATGGGCACCGAGGATATCATGTGGACCTGTAAGTTCAGGAACGGCGTCGTAAAACGTTTCAAGTTCCCCATCAGAACTACCGCAGAAGGCCAGGCTAATGCCTATCTGGACCTCAAGGGTAAAGAACTTGGATCTGAGCTTCTCTGTACAGAGGAAGCAGACGGCACAACACTTCCCACTCCCCAGGAGCTGGCATAGTTAACGCTGTTATTTGTTTTTGAAATAGATAAAATTACAATTACTTTGGAGGTATATAATGGCATTACCTAACAAGCCTGTTGGAGAACTAAAGGCAGTAAGGGAACCCGAAGTTGAGAAAAGAGACGTCGACGTTCTGATCATCGGCGGCGGTATGGCTGCCTGCGGAACCGCATTTGAGATTAAAAAATGGGCTGATGACGACACAAAGATTCTTCTTTGCGACAAGGCAGCCCTTGAGAGATCCGGTGCTGTAGCCCAGGGTCTTTCCGCCATCAATACATATATCGGTGACAACAAGATCGAAGACTATGTCCGCATGGTCAGAAACGACCTTATGGGTATCGTCCGTGAGGATCTTATCTACGATCTGGGTCGTCATGTTGATGATTCTGTTCACCTTTTCGAAGAGTGGGGACTCCCCGTCTGGAAAAAAACCGACGATGGTAAGAACCTCGACGGTAAAAAAGGTCAGAAGGCTGGTACACTCAAATCTGGCGCCACTCCTGTTCGTACAGGTAAATGGCAGATCATGATCAATGGTGAGTCTTACAAGAGAATCGTTGCCGAGACTGCTAAACTCGCCCTTGGCGAGGAGAACATCCTTGAAAGATGCTTCATCGTTGAGATCCTCAACGACAAAGACGATCCCACAAGGGTTTCTGGTGCTGTTGGTTTCTCCCTCCGTGAGAACAAGGTTTTCATCATCAACGCCAAGGTTATCATGTGTGCCTGCGGTGGTGCTGTAAACGTTTACCAGCCCCGTTCAGTCGGTGAGGGTAAAGGTCGTGCATGGTATCCCGTATGGAACGCAGGTTCCACATACACCATGGCTCTTCGTGCCGGTGCTGAGCTCTCCATGATGGAGAATCGTTTCACCCCTGCACGTTTCAAGGATGGATACGGACCTGTTGGTGCTTGGTTCCTCCTTTTCAAGGCTCAGACAGTTAACGGCCTTGGTGAGAACTATGCTGCAAGCGACGATGCAAAAGCTGAGCTCGCAAAATATGCTCCTTACGGAACAGCAGCCATCACACCTACCTGCCTGCGTAACCATCTCATGATGAAAGAGTACAAAGAGGGACGCGGTCCCATCATCATGAAGACCTCCGACGCCCTTAAGAAACTCGGCGAGACCATGAGCAAGAAAGAGCTCAAGCATCTTGAGTCAGAAGCTTGGGAAGATTTCCTTGACATGTCAGTTGGTCAGGCTGGTCTCTGGTGCGCAACAAACACAGAGCCTGAGAAAAAAGACTCTGAGATCATGCCCACCGAGCCGTACCTCCTCGGATCCCACTCAGGATGCTGCGGCATCTGGTGTTCAGGTCCTGATGAAGACTGGGTCCCTGAAGATTACAAATGGGGCTACAACAGGATGACCACTGCAAGAGGTCTGTTCACCGCAGGTGACGGCGTTGGCTGCTCCGGTCATAAGTTCTCCTCCGGATCCCATGCTGAGGGTCGTATCCTCGCAAAGTCCATGCTCCAGTACCTTAAAGCCGAAGGCGACAAGGTAGTAGGTTTCAAAGAGACCGATCAGGAGCTCGTTGACATGGTTTACAAGCCTGTCTACAACTACCTGGACAACTGTGACTACTCAACTGCAGAAGATGTTAACCCCAACTACTGCAAACCTGCCGGCATGGCCATGCGTCTCATGAAGATGACCAATGAGTACGGTGGAGGAACAGCCACTTACTACATGACTGGTGGCAAGAGCCTTGAGATCCTCATGGAGAACTTCGAGTACTTCCGCGAAGATCTTGAGAAGATCGCAGCCGGTGACCTCCATGAGCTCCTCAGAGCTTGGGAGATCAACCATCGTCTCTACACCGTTCAGGCCCATACCCGTCATATCCAGTTCCGTGAGGAATCAAGGTATCCTGGCTTCTACTACAGAGGCGACTTCATGGGTCAGAATGACGAAGAGTGGTTCTGCTTTGTCAACTCTACATACAACAAAGAGACCAACGAGTGGTCTCTGAAAAAAGTTCCGTACCACAAGATCATCGCTGACTAGTATCAGGAACTGATCGTTTCAGGTATGTTACTCTGAAAAATTAACCTCCAGGTGCGATTCTGTGCCTGGGGGTTTTTTCAGATTCTGGTGCTCGGGAATTTTTTTCACCTCCTGTCTCCTTCTTTAAAAGGAAAAGAGACTGGAAACGTAAAACTGGAAGGACACTTTGCTTTTGTTTCAGGTTTGAAACCAAAGCAAACGTCTTTGTTTCAGGTTTGAAACAAAAGCAAACATCTTTGTTTCAGGTTTGAAACAAAAGCAAACTTCGAGTTTCAGGTTTCGAGTTTCAAGTTTCGAGGAGGCAGGGTGCCGGTTGTTCAGATTCCTGGCATCCTAAACCGTTTAATTACAAGTAGTGTACAAATGCACGGAGGGACAGCATGACAACAGATAATTCAGCCCCGACCAGTGGAAGCATCATGGTAGTCGGCGGCGGTATCAGCGGCCTGACCACTGCTCTGGAAGCTGCCGAAGTGGGGTACGAGGTCTTTATTGTTGAAAAGGAACCTTCCCTTGGCGGAAGGGTTTCACAGCTAAAGCAGTACTTCCCCAAACTCTGCCCGCCCACATGCGGACTTGAGATCAACTTCAAGAGAATCAAAGACAATCCTAAAATCAAGGTTATCACCATGGCAGAGGTCGACAGTGTCGACGGCAAGCCCGGTGACTACACCGTCAAGCTCAAGATCAGCCCCAGATACGTCAACGAAAACTGCACCGCCTGCGGCGACTGTGCAGCGGTTTGCGAATCTGAGATCTCCAACGAGTTTAACTTTGGCATGGACCGGAAGAAAGCCGCCTATCTCCCCCACAACATGGCCTTTCCCCAGCGCTATGTCATGGCACCGTCCATGGGCGCAGAAGACCGGGAAAAATGCAAGGAAGCCTGTAAATATGACGCCGTGGATTTCGACATGGAGGAGAAGACCCTCGATCTCAAAGTCGGCGCCGTTGTTTGGGCCACCGGCTGGAAACCCTACGATGCCGCACGGATCGACAACCTGGGATTCGGTCGTTACCAGAACATCATCACCAACATGATGCTCGAGCGTCTTGCATCAGCCAACGGCCCCACCCAGGGCAAGATCGTCAGGCCCTCCGACGACAAAGCTCCTGCGACCATCGGCTTTGTCCAGTGTGCCGGATCAAGGGATGAGAACCACCTTCCCTACTGCTCCTACATCTGCTGCATGGCCTCCCTCAAGCACGCCACCTATCTTCGGGCCCAGTACCCGGATGCAAAGATCTATATCTACTACATCGATCTTCGTACCCCGGGCAGAAAGTACGAGAACTTCTACAAAAACCTCAAGGCCGATGAGAATGTCTTCTTTGTCAAGGGCAAGGTTGCAGAGGTTGGCGAAGAGGAAGGTACCGGTAACATCAAGCTCGTTGCCGAGGACACCATCTCCGGCGAGAAGGTCCGGCAGACCGTGGACATGCTCGTGCTTGCAACAGGAATGCAGCCCAACGCTTCCGTTGACAAACCCAACGCAGATCTTCAGTACACCGAAGACGGCTTTATCGTGAATGACTTCAAAAAGGGCGGCATGTTTGGGGCCGGCTGCGCCAACAAGCCTGCAGATGTTGTAACATCCAACCAGAATGCAACCGGCATGGCCCTGAAAGCTATTCAAACGCTGGTGAGGAGGTAGACCAACCATGGATAAAAAATACGGAGTTTATATCTGCACAGGCTGTGGCATCGGTGATGTCCTGGACATGGAAGACCTGGTTGACGTCCCCGACGAAGAGGGTATCAACTGCACCACCCACGCCTGCCTCTGCGGCAAGGAAGGCGCGGCCCTGATCCAGAAGGACGTGGATGACGGCAAGGTCAATGCCCTGGTAATCGGGGCCTGTTCCCGCCGGGTCAACTTTGACGTGTTCAAGTACGACAACTGCATCGTGGAAAGGGTCAACCTCAGGGAGGGCGTTGTATGGCCCCACTCCAGGGAGAAATACCCTGCCCTCACCGAAGATCAGAAGGATGATGAGGAGCATTTTGACCAGATCCAGATGAAGGCCGAGGATTACCTCAAGATGGGTATGATCCGGGTTGAAAAGGTTGAACTGCCCGTGCCCTTCAAGACCGAGACCTTTTCAAAGAAGATCCTTGTTCTGGGTGGCGGCATCACCGGCATCTCAGCGGCACTGGATGCTGCCAAGATCGGCTTTGAGGTCACCATTGTCGAGAAACAGGCAAAACTGGGCGGCTATGCAGCCAACATGAGAAGCCAGATGCCCGTGGTTGAGCCCTTTGAGGAGCTCATCCCCACGGTGATCGATGAGAAACTGGCCGAGATCGCCCAGTACCCCAACATCCAGGTGAAGACCGCCACCGAGGTGGCCCGTATTGCCGGCCAGCCCGGCGAGTTCACCGTCACCTTTAAGACACCCGGCCAGAAGATCCCCTTTGACGTCCCCTTCCCGCTTCCCGAAGAGATGACAATGGATGAGAAGGGCGATGAGCTGGATGCCGAAACCCTCCACGCCAAATACCTCGAGTTCAACGAAGGCAAGAACGACATCCTTCAGCTTGATCCCGAAGGCGAACTATACGGCGCCGTTATCCTGGCCGCCGGCTGGAGGACTGACACACTCGAAGGCGACGCCTATACACATCTCGGCCTCGACCTTCCCGATGTGATCACCAACGACGAGTTTGAGAAGATCGCAGCAAAGGGCAAGATCCTGAGGCCCTCGGACGGCAAAGAGGCAAAATCAGTTGTGTTTATCCAGAGTCCGGGCAAGGACGAGGATGACGCCGACTTCCCCTACTGCGGTTCCGTCACAAGCCAGGTGGCACTGAAACAGGCCAAATATGTCCGCAACGACTATGCTGACGGCAAGGCCTACATCATCTACCAGCACATGCGGACTCCAGGTCTCCAGGAGAACTTCTACAAGAGCATGCAGCAGGACAACGGCATCTTCATGACCAAGGGTGCGGTTACCCAGGTTTCCAAGAACGGGGACGACCTCACGGTGGAAGCTTCCAACACCCTGCTTGGCGATGCCATCGACATCAAAGCCGACCTGGTTGTGGTTTCAGCCGGAATGGTACCGGTCACCGTTGATGATCCCATCATCAACCTGGCCTACCGTCAGGGTCCCGGATTCAGGGATAATGACATCTTCGGCGGGTATGCAGACTCCAACTACATCTGCTTTCCCTACGAGACCCAGCGTACCGGTGTATATGCCGCAGGTGCCATCCGCCGCGCCATGACCATCGAAGAGAGCATGGAAGACGCGACCGGTGCCGCCCTCAAGGCGATCCAGTGCATCGAGTCTGCCGACAGGGGCGTTGCCGTTCATCCGAGATCCGGCGACATGACCTACCCGGACTTCTTCTTCCAGCGCTGCACCCAGTGCAAGCGTTGTACGGTAGAGTGTCCCTTTGGCGCCCTGGATGACGATGAAAAGGGTACGCCCAAGATCAATCCCACCCGCTGCCGCCGTTGCGGAACCTGCATGGGTGCCTGTCCCGAGCGTATCATCAGCTTTGCCGACTACAGCATTGACAGCATCGGATCCCAGATCAAGGCCATCGGCGTTCCCTCCGAGGACGACTATGATGAGCCGCCGTACAGGATCCTTGCCCTGGTTTGTGAAAACGACGCCTACCCCGCCCTTGACATGGTGGGAATGAACAGGATCGATTACTCTCCTGACGTTCGTCTCATTCCGGTACGATGCCTCGGTTCCGTCAACTCCATCTGGATCAAGGACGCCCTGGCCCAGGGAATGGACGGTGTTATCCTCATCGGCTGCAAGCACGGCGATGATTACCAGTGCCACTTCATGAAGGGCAGCGAGCTTGCCGAAGTCAGGGCCAACAAGATGGGCGACGCCCTTGCCAGCCTGGCGCTTGAAGAGGAGCGGGTACGGTTCGAGGAGATCGCCATCGACGAGTATGACAAGCTTCCCGGACTGTTGAGCGATTTTGTGGAAGAGATCGAAGGCCTTGGCCCGAACCCCTTCAAGGGTTTCTGATTCTAATTTAACTTTTATACCGAACTTAGGAGGTATCGCAGTATGAGTGAGAAATACCTTGTGCAACCGGATCTGGCCTATATCGATGAGCTGGAAGGCCTTGGCGCAGATACACTGAAGAAATGCTTTCAGTGTGCAACCTGCTCGGTTGCCTGTCCAATAGCACCGGAAGACAGCCCGTTTCCGAGAAAAGAGATGATCGCTGCATCCTGGGGACTGAAGGACAAACTCCAGTGCAGCGGCGACATCTGGCTCTGTCACGAGTGCGGAGATTGTTCCGACCTCTGCCCCAGGGGGGCTCGGCCCGGAGATGTTCTTTCGGCGATCAGGTACTCTGCCATCAAAGAGTATTCCCAGCCGAAATTCCTTGCCAATGCAGTGGAGGATCCGAAAAAGCTTCCGCTTCTCATTGCCATCCCGGGACTCTGGTTCGCCCTTCTCGCCTTCATCACCATGACGGCGGGAGAGACCATGACCAAGATATTCCATACCATTGGCATTGAGTGGTCCCATGGCGGCCATGGCATCGCCCAGGCAAACTTCTTCTCCACCTGGTTTGTGGATCTGACCTTCATTCCGCTGTCCATTTGCGTGGCCGTCGTGTTTGGTCTGAGCCTTAAGCGATTCGTCATCGACATCCATGAAAATGCCGTTGCCGAAGGAAAAACAGACAAGAAAACCATTGACATCAAGGCGCTGCTCCAGGCCCTGGTCAGCATCATTCCCGTTGTCCTGAAACACGACAAGTTCAACGAGTGCGAGGCAAACCAGGACAGGGCAACCGCCCACATGATGGTTCTCTACTCCTTCATCGGACTTGCCGTGGTAACGGGAATCTTCTGTGTGGTTCTCTATGTCTTCCACATCCCCGGACCCTATTCACAGCTCAATCCGGTGAAGTGGCTGGGCAACATCTCAGGTGCGGCCCTGGTGATCGGCTCGCTTCTCATGATCAAGAACCGCCTTGCCAAGAAAGATCAGGTCTCGGCTTACAAGGACTGGTACATCCTCGGCGTTGTACTATCCCTGGGCCTCACAGGCCTCTTGACAGAGATGACACGGCTGGCTGGTTATGCCGAAGTCACCTATTTTCTCTACTGGCTTCACCTGATCGCGATCTTCAACCTGTTCGCGTTCCTGCCCTTCTCCAAGATGGCCCATCTGGTCTACCGGACCACTGCAATGGCCTATGCTGAGTATGGCAATAGAAAATAATATATAACACTGTTATTTTTCTGGGGGTTACGATTTTTTTTTCGTAACCCCCTTTTTTTTTGCTTGCATTTTTTGATTCACAGGCTATAGTCAATTATTACTTGCCGTAATGGTTGTTCTGTTCGTCATTCTTTCAGAACGACTTTCTATAAGAGCCAAATATTCACACTTAAGGAGGGAAAGGTTTTGGCAAAAGGAACAGTAAAATGGTTTAGCGACAAGAAGGGATTTGGTTTCATCGAGCAGGACGAGGGAAGTGATGTGTTTGTACACCATACGGCCATTGACATGCCCGGGTTCAAGACCCTCTCAGAAGGCGAAAGGGTCACCTTTGACATCGAAGAGAACGAACGAGGACCTGCTGCCAAGAATGTTTTAAAGCAGTAGTCCTATTCATATCGGAGAACAGTCTTAAAGGCAGGGGAACCCATCTTCTGCCTTTCTCTGTTAGAACTCCCCGCACAGGCAAAACCAACATCCATTCTGAGCAATCCCCCCCTCCTAACGCTCGATCCGTCCCCTGCCTTTTCCGGTGCAGAGATGCACAGATCCTGTTTCCATTGGTCCCTTCTTACTCTCCATCGACATGGAGAAGTTCGTACATTTTCAGCCTGACAATGGCGCTGGCCCTATCCACGGTTCCGGGCAACAGCGCGAGCGCCCGCTTCTTTAACAAAACATACTCTTTGGGAAAAAGGGCGTCCAGGGCGTTCTTTATCCCGTTCTGGGCATCAAAAACGGAATCAGGACTACCATTGGGCTTGAACACAAAGGGAAGCTCGGGCTGAAGCCAGAGCTGAAACGCCCGGCAGCGCTTTCGATGGTTGCAGCGTCGGCATTCGGCTTCATTCGAAAAGCGTTTGCTGTTCCGGATACAATAGATGTTCACGCGGTTCGTCCTGCTGCTTTGGGTAGATGTTAAGGCGCTTGGGGTCAAATTTATAGACGTACTTAAGCCATGACCTGTCCTGTGTCAAGCCCCTTTCGTGAAAATCGCCGCATAAAGGCGGCTAAATCCCGGAGGCCCAAAACTTCTTTATTGACATTCGTTCAAATGGCTCTATAACCTGTTAGTAATAGAGACGATCTTTTTATCAAGAATATCAGACGCTGACAAGCCCAAAAACAACCGTTTTTCTTTTAACCGTTGACGGAACATTCAAAAGGTGGATTCCATGGACTATGATGCTATTATTTTTGAGAAAATTAACGCCACCGCCCTTATCAAGCTCAACCGACCAAGGGTTCTCAATGCCATGAACCAACAACTCTGGCTGGACATGCTCCATGCCCTGGAGGAGATACGAAACGATCCTGGGATCAAAGTTCTGATCATCACGGGCGAGGGAAGGGCCTTCTCCACCGGGGCCGACCTCAAGGAGTCCCGGAACAGAACCCTTGACGATTACCGACGCTACCTTGAATCCCTCCAGGAGGCGACAAGAACCCTGCTGAGGTTTGAAAAACCCACCATCGCAGCCATCAACGGATATGCCCTGGGCTCGGGCTATGAACTAGCCCTTGCCTGCGATATCAGAATCGCGGCCCTGGAGGCCCCCATCGGCTCCCCGGAGGCCCGGGTAACCTCCTCGGTCACCGGCGGCGCCTTCCGGCTTATCCAGGATCTGGTGGGCCCTGGCAAGGCGAGCGAACTTCTCTTTACTGCGGAAAACATCACCGGGGAAGAGGCGGCACGAATCGGCCTTGTCAACCACGCGGTCCCTTTGGACACCCTCATGGACCAGGCCATGGCCATGTCTGAAACCATCGCCAAAAATTCCGCCTTCTCCATGGCCAGGATCAAGAACGGACTGATCATGGCCCGGGGAGAGGCAAGCCTTGAGACATTGATGACTTACGAAATCGAAGCCTGCCTTGCCTGCGTTTCAACCAAGGAGAGGGAACAGTCGTTAGACAGCTTCGACAACCGGAAACGACCAACCAAGGAGGCTGAATAATGCTTGAAAAGGTATTGAATGCACAGTCGGTTGCCGTGATCGGGGCATCAAAGAACGTCACCAAACGCGGGTACCAGGCCATCAAGATCCTCCTGGAAGAAAAATATGAGGGGGAGATCTTCCCGGTCAACCCAAGGGAAGAGACCATTCTGGGGCTTCCCTGTTACAAGAGCGTGACCGACATCGACCAGGAGGTAGACCTTGCCCTCATCACCACCCCGGCACGTACCATCCCCCCGATTTTGGAGGAGTGCGGAAAGAAAAAAATCGCCGGCGCAATCATCGTAGCAGGCGGGTTCAGGGAACTTGGCAAGGAGGGGCAACGGCTCGAGGTCCAGACGGTTGAAGCGGCCAAGCGTTCGGGGGTGAGGCTCATCGGCCCCAACACCTCGGGCATGATCAACATGAAAACCAACATGAACCTTGTGGGCATCAAAAACGCCCCCAAGGGAGGCATCGCGCTGATCTGCCAGAGCGGCAACATGGCGCTGACCCTGATCACCGAGGCCATGATCCGAAAACACGAAGGGTTCACCTATTATATAGGGGTGGGCAACGAGGCGGACATCAAATTCCACGAATACCTGGAGTTCTTTAGAAACGATCCCGACACAAAGTCCATTCTCATGTATGTGGAGGGGATGAGCCAAGGGAGAGAATTTCTCCAGCAGGCCTATAACACCACCAAACAAAAACCCATCGTCCTGCTGAAGAGCGGCCGGTCTATCTCCGGGAAACGGTCGGCCGGCTCCCACACCGGCTCCCTTGCCGGCATCAGCGAAGTGGCCAAGGCGGCCTACGCACGGGCGGGCATCACGGTGATCGAAAATTCCGACGAACTCTTTCCCGTGGCCCAAACCCTCTCAAGCCAGCCGCCCATCAAAAACAAACGGGTGGCCATACTTGCGGACGGCGGCGGCCATGCCACCATTGGTGCCGACCTGTTGTCCGATTACGGCATCAGCCTTCCGGAACTCAACGAAAAGACCAAAGCAAAGCTCAGGGCGATCCTGCCCCAGGCCGCATCCGTGGTGAACCCCGTGGATGTCGCCGGTGGCACCGACTCCAACCCCGCCATATTTGCCGATTGCGCCGAGATCATCCTCAAGGATCACAACGTGGGGGGCCTCCTCATTGTCGGCCTGTTCGGCGGCTACGGTATCCGGTTCACCGAGAGCCTGGCCATCCCCGAGGAGGATGCGGCCCACAGGCTTGGAAAAATGGTTCAAAAAAAGAACAAACCCATTGTGGTGCACAGCCTCTACAGCTCCTACGATTCCCACCCCATCGAGCTGTTGCGCCACTACAACATTCCTGTCCACGACTCCCTTGACATCACCTGCAAATGCATCGCCTCCCTGTGCCAGTACGGCGAGTACCTGACCTCCTACCAGGCCAAGACCAACTTTGTCTTCAACTGGGGCGCCAAGGCAAAGAAACGGGGACAGAGCATCATTAAGGAGGCAAAAGCCGAGGGAAGAAAAGTTCTTCTTGAACATGAGGCCAAAATTCTGCTAAAGATGCATGGGGTATCCACCTCCGTGGACAAGGTCGCCACCACCGAGGACCAGGCACTGGAGATGGCAAAAGAGATCGACGGACCGGTTGTCCTGAAGATCGTCTCCCCGGACATCCTGCACAAAAGCGATGCCGGGGGGGTCAAGGTGAACCTGAAATCCGAGAGCCAGATCAGGATCGCCTACAACGAGATCCGCCTCAATGCAAAAAACTATAAACCCGACGCAGACATCCGGGGCGTCCTGGTCAGCTCCATGGCCAACGGCGGCCTTGAGGTGATCGTGGGAACCAAGATCGACGACCAGTTCGGACCTGTGATCATGTACGGACTGGGTGGCATCATGGTGGAGATCATGAAGGATGTGACCTTCTGGGTGCTGCCCATATCGCCCACATCGGCCAAAAAGATGCTCCAAGACACCCGGTCGTCGGTGATCCTGGACGGGGTGAGGGGACAAAAGAGCTATGATAAAAAGGCCTTAAAACGGCTGCTTCTGCTCTGCTCCGAACTCATCGAATCCTACCCTGAAATCGAAGAGATGGATCTGAACCCTGTGATCCTTCACCACGAGGGACTGGACATTGTCGATGCCAGGATCATTTTAAAGTAACCCTTAGACAAAATGCAAAAAAAAAGGATTAAAGATTTGAAACGACAAGTAGCGCTTCTCCCCGGGGACGGAATCGGCCCCGAGGTGATGACAGAGGCAGTAAAGGTGATCGAGAGGGCCGGAACCATCCATGGATTTGAGATCGAGTTTACCGGAGCAGACATCGGCGGATGCGCCATTGACAACCACGGCACAGCCCTGCCCCAGGAGACCCTCAGGATCTGCGAACAGAGCGAGGCCATATTGTTCGGTTCGGTGGGTGGCCCGAAATGGGAAAGCCTCCCCCCGGAGCAACAACCCGAGCGGGGTGCACTCCTCCCCTTACGAAAACACTTTAACCTCTACTGCAACCTGAGACCTGCCCGGGTGTTTAAATCCCTGGCCTCTGCCTCCCCCCTGAAATCTGCCATCGTCAAGGACGGATTTGACATATTGTGCGTGCGGGAGCTTACCGGCGGCATCTACTTTGGAGAGCCCAAGGGAAGGGAAGGGTCCGGCCCCTCGGAAAAAGCCTGGGACACCCTGGTCTACTCAAGGATGGAGATCGAGCGAATTGCGAGGCACGCCTTTGAGGCGGCTAAAAACAGGCGAAAGATCGTCACCTCGGTGGACAAGGCCAATGTGTTGACCTCCATGGTCTTGTGGCGGGAAACGGTAATAGAGGTAGCCAAAGAGTATCCCGAGGTCACCTTGAACCACATCTACGTGGACAACGCCACCATGCAGCTGGTCAAGGATCCCCACCAGTTCGACGTACTCCTCTGCCCCAACATGTTCGGAGACATCATATCGGACGAATGCGCCATGATCACAGGGTCCATGGGGCTGTTGGCCTCGGCAAGCCTGAACGAGAAGAATTTCGGCCTTTTTGAGCCGGCAGGCGGCTCTGCACCGGATATTGCCGGCCAGGGCATTGCCAACCCCATTGCCCAGATTCTGTCGGCAGCCATGATGTTAAGATACAGCCTGGATCTGCCGGAAGCGGCCGACGCCATTGTGGCGGCGGTCTCAAAGGTCCTCACCCAGGGCACCTTAACGGCAGACCTGACAAGCGAGGGAGAAACAGCTGTCACAACCGCTGAAATGGGAACGGCCATTGCCGACGCTTTATAAAAAAAATTGAGAGCACAAAAATAAAAAGGGGCGTTAATCTGGATTCAGATTAACGCCCCTTTTTAAATGGCGGGAGCGACCGGGCTCGAACCGGCGACCTCCTGCGTGACAGGCAGGCGTTCTAACCAAACTGAACTACGCCCCCGCGATTTAAACTTGTTGGGGTTGCCCCCTTCAAGAATGAGATAGTATCTACCAGGAACCATGGCGCGTGTCAAGAAGAAAAAGAGTACTGGTATGATTTTTGCCATACCCCATTGCCATGGCTTTGATAGAAAAATGCTAAACACAAATAAAAAGGGGCGTTAATCTGAATTTCAGATTAACGCCCCTTTTTAAATGGCGGGAGCGACCGGGCTCGAACCGGCGACCTCCTGCGTGACAGGCAGGCGTTCTAACCAAACTGAACTACGCCCCCGCAATTTAGCGCTTTCGAGGTGGTGGGCGAAACAGGGCTCGAACCTGTGACTTCAACCTTGTAAGGGTTGCACTCTACCAACTGAGTTATTCGCCCCCCGAAAACGAGATAATATCTATCAACATACTTGAAGTGTGTCAAGCAGAAAAAACGCTTTATTCATTTTTTTCTTCAACCAGGGCAATTTCAAGGACCTCTTCCATCTCCTCGACCAGACAAATCTCCAGCCGTTTCTGGATGGAGGCCGGAATATCCCGAATATCCTTCTTGTTCTCCCTGGAGATGATCACCCGGGTGATGCCGCAGGCATGGGCCGCAATGAGTTTCTCCTTGAGCCCCCCCACTGGAAGCACACGCCCCCGGAGGGTAATCTCTCCGGTCATGGCCGTCTTCCTGTCCACGGGTCGACCGGTGAGGGCCGAAACAACGGCCGTGCACATGGAGATGCCGGCTGACGGGCCATCCTTTGGGATGGCACCCTCGGGCACATGGATATGGATATCCAGGTCCTTATAGAAATCCTCCCGGATATGGAGTTGTTGACTCCGGGAGCGGACATAGCTCACGGCGGCCGAAGCAGACTCCTTCATCACCTCCCCGAGCTTTCCTGTAACCGACACGTTCCCCTTGCCCGGCATGGTCACCGTCTCGATGGTGAGCAGCTCTCCGCCGGCCTGGGTCCAGGCAAGCCCATTAACAATGCCGACCCGGTCCTTGGCCTCCAGCATGGAGTCACGGAATCGGGGCGGCCCCAAATGCTTGTGAATCGAGCGGACAGAGAGGGTGTGCAGCTTTCTCTCCCCGGTCTGAACAATGGCCTTGGCAATCTTCCGGCACACGGAAGAGATCTCCCGCTCCAGACTCCGCACCCCTGCTTCCCGGGTATAGTGCCGGATGATCGTGAGAACCGCAGGCTTGGAAAACAGCGCATCATTAAGGTCGAGGCCATTCTGCTCCAGCTGCTTGGGTACAAGGTACCCATGGGCGATCTGCTCCTTTTCATACTCGGTGTATCCGGGGATCTGAATGATCTCCATCCGGTCCTGCAAAGGAGCGGGAATATCGTGGAGGGTATTGGCCGTGGTAACAAAGAGGATGTCGGACAGATCATAGTCCACATCAAGGTAGTGGTCATTAAAAGTTTGGTTCTGCTCCGGATCCAGCACCTCCAGAAGGGCTGACGACGGATCACCCCTGAAGTCGGTGCTCATCTTGTCCACCTCATCCAGGCAGAAGACCGGATTGCTGTAACCCGTCTTTTTCAGGGTCTGGATAATCTTTCCGGGCATGGCACCAATGTAGGTTCGCCTGTGCCCCCGGATCTCGGCCTCGTCCCGAACCCCGCCAAGGGATATCCGGGCAAACCCCCGACCCGTGGCCCTGGCAACAGACCGTGCAAGGGACGTCTTTCCCACACCGGGCGGCCCCACCAGACAAAGAATGGGCCCCCGGATCTTCTTGACCAGCACCTGAACCGCCAGGTACTCCAGGATCCGTTCCTTGGGCTTTTCAAGGCCGTAATGATCCTCATCCAGTATGGCCTGGGCATCGGCAAGATCCATCTTGACCCGGCTCTTTCTGTACCAGGGAAGGGAGATGAGCCACTCGATGTAATTGCGAACCACCGTGGCCTCCGAAGACATGGGCGCCATCTGCACAAGCTTGTCAAACTCCCGGCGGACCGCTCCGGCCGCCTCCTTGGGCATCCGCTTGCGCTTGATCTTGTTCTCAAGCTCCTGGAACTCATTGGCCGGTTCCCCATCTTCACCCATCTCACGCTTGATAGCCGCCATCTGTTCGGTGAGATAGTGCTTTTTCTGGAGCTTCTCCATCTGCTCCTTCACCCTGCCCTTAATCTTCTGGGACATGGTAAAAACCTCGGTCTCCTCCCGGATCAACTTCAGCAGCAGAAACAGCCGCTCCTCGACGACAACGCAATCGAGGAGCTGCTTCTTATCACTGATCTTAAAGGGCATCTGGGAGGCCATGGTATCGGCCAGTTTGGAAGGATCGTCCACAATCCCGCCCAGGGTCTGGAGCAACCCCTTTGAAACAACGCCCGAAAGCTTTGCATAGCTTTCAAAGGCTTCAATCACCGTCCTAACAGCGGCCTCGGCCTGGACCCCCTCCATGGGCGTTTCAGGTGCGGTGACAAACTCGGCCGTGACAAAGCCCTCCACCTCCCTGAGCCGTGAGATCCTGCCCCGGCACTCACCCTCCACCAGAACCTTGACCGTACCGTCAGGAAGCCGCAACAGCTGGGTAATCCTAGCCTGGGTTCCCATCTGACAGATATCGTTCATGGTGGGTTTGAGGATTTCCGGGTCATTCTGGGTGGCAAGGAAGATCTTCTTATCCTTTGCCATTGCATTTGACAGAGCCTTGATGGATCTGCTTCTCCCCACAAATACGGGTGTAATCATGTGGGGAAAGAGAACAATATCCCTCAGTGGAACCAGGGGCAGCTCTCTTTTTTCAGAATCAGATCCATCGGGATTGAAGAGTTTTGAAATACTGATCATCGGGTCATCATTTCTCTGGTTTGGTTATGCCTGCTTCTTTGTCTGCTCGAACAGGAGGATGGGTTCTTCGTTCTTCAGAACCACCTCGTCCCCCACGATACACTCCCTGACATTTTCCGCAGAAGGAAGCTCATACATGATATCCAGCATGGTCTCCTCCATGATTGCCCGAAGCCCCCTGGCTCCGGACTTACGGGTAACCGCCTCCTTTGCCATGGCGGCCAGGGCCTCCTCGGTAAAGGTGAGCTTGACATCCTCGAACCCGAACAGCCGCTGGTACTGCTTAACCAGGGCATTTTTAGGCTCCGTGAGAATCTTGATCAAGGAGGACTCATTGAGCTCAGAAAGCGAGGTAACCACGGGCAGTCGACCGAGGAACTCGGGAATCAGGCCGAACCTGATGAGATCCTCCGGCTTGAGCTTCTCCAGAAGCTCGCCCACGTTTTTCTCCTTCCTGCTTGCGACCTCGGCACCAAATCCCATGGATTTGTTGCTGATACGTCGTTCAATCACCTTTTCAAGACCCGTAAAGGTTCCTCCGCAAATGAAGAGGATATTGGAGGTGTCCACCTTGACAAAATCCTGCTGGGGATGCTTTCGCCCCCCCTTGGGAGGAATACTTGCCGTGGTTCCCTCAATGATCTTCAGCAGGGCCTGCTGCACGCCTTCACCCGAGACATCCCGGGTGATGGAGGGATTGTCCCCCCGCTGGGAGATCTTGTCCACCTCATCGATATAGATAATGCCCCGCTGGGCCTTTTCAATATCATAGTCGGCATTCTGGACCAAAGAGAGGATGATATTCTCCACATCCTCCCCGACATATCCGGCCTCGGTGAGGGTGGTGGCGTCAGCCAGGGCAAACGGAACATCCAGGAATCTTGCCAGGGTCTGGGCAAGCAGCGTCTTTCCGCAGCCAGTGGGTCCGATGAGCAGGATATTGCTCTTCTGGATCTCCACATCATCGTCGTTTTTCACCTCTGCATCCAGGCGCTTGTAGTGGTTATAAACCGCCACGGACAAAACCTTTTTAGCCCTGTCCTGTTCGATCACATAGGTGTCAAGGACATCCTTGATCTCCTTTGGAGTGAGTTTCCTCTCACTCTTCTGGGACGGCTCAAGGCTCTCCTTTTCCTCATCTTCAATGATCTCATCGCAGAGCCTCACACACTCGTTGCAGATGTAGACGCTGGGTCCTGCAATGAGCTTTTTGACCTCTTTCTGGTTCTTACCGCAAAATGAGCAGAAGAACTGATCACTCTCATCATCTTTCCTGGTCATACTACTTCTCCTTTGAGACCTCTGCCTTTTCCAACTCTTCCCTGCTGGTAACGACGTGGTCCACAAGACCATACTCCATTGCCTGGGCGCCCGACATGAAGAAATCCCTGTCAGTGTCCTCGGAAATTTTGGCCAGGTCCTGACCCGTATGATGGGCCAGAATCTCGCTCAAAGAATCCTTCATGCGCAATATCTCGTTGGCCTGGATCTTGATATCCGAAGCCTGGCCCTGGGCACCGCCCAGGGGCTGGTGAATCATTATCCTGGAGTTGGGAAGAGAGTATCGCTTCCCCTCTGTTCCAGCGGCAAGGAGCAGTGCGCCCATGCTCGCGGCCTGGCCAATGCAAACGGTGGCCACATCGGGCTTGATGTACTGCATGGTGTCGTAAACCGCCATTCCAGCAGTAACAACGCCGCCCGGGGAGTTGATGTAAAAGTTAATATCCTTTTCAGGATCCTCGGATTCGAGGAACAGCAACTGAGCCACGATGAGGTTGGCAACTTCATCATCCATGGCAGACCCCAGAAATATGATTCTGTCCTTTAACAGCCGCGAATAGATGTCGTAGGCGCGCTCGCCCCTGTTACTCTGTTCAACGACCATGGGAATTAAGGGCACGATTCTCTCCTTTAATTATTCTATTTTCCATATCTTAACCGGGACAGATACTATTGGTCTGTCTTTTCCTGACCTGCTTCCTCTTTGGATTCATCATCCTCATCCGCAGGAGCCACCTCGGTGACAGCTCCTTGCTCTATTATAAGACGGACAGCCTTTTTTTCAAGCTGGGTGTGCTTATAGTAGTCGAGCTGCCGTTCATTCATCTTAAAGAGATTCTTGACGGCATCCACGGAAGCGTTCATCCCTACAGCCATCTCCTCAAAGCCCTTTTCCAGCTCCTCGTCGGTGAGCTCAAGCGTCTCCTGCTCAATGATCTTGCCAAGGAGCACATGACGCCGGGCCTGTTTCTCGGCCACATCGCGGTATTGTGTCTTCAGAAAATCCTTGCTCAGCCCCACATCTTCAAGGTTGATATTATTCTGTGCATATGCCTGCTCAGCTTCAGCAATGATCCCTTCAAGCTCCATCTCCACCATTGCGTCCGGAACCTCAAACTCATTTTTCTCAAGAAGCGCTGTAAAGACCTGCTCGCTCAACTCGTGCTGGGTCCTCTGCTCGTACCCTTTTTTAAGGTTATCGAGGATCGCTACCTTTAAGGCGTCGAGATTTTCGTACTGGCCCAGGTTCTCCACCAGGGCATCATCCACCGGAGGCAGAATCTCCTCCTGGATCTCCTTCAGAAGCACCTTGTAAGTGATGGTTTTACCGGCAAGGGCTTTATCTTCATGGTCTTCAGCGTAGACCACATCGATGTCCAGCTCTTTTTCGGGAATAACCCCGGTCAGCTTGGCTGAAAATTCCTCGGGCTGGGTGTCGCCGCCAATTGCCATGACATAGTTCTCGACCATGGGGGTGCTGTCAAAGGGCTTTCCGTCCAAAAATCCCTGATAATCAATCCGCACAAAGTCGTCGGCCTTTACAGGACGTTCCTCGGTGACAGGCTGCTTTGTTGCCATGGTTTTCCGGATCATCTCGAGCTGGGCATCCACCTCTTCATCCGAAGCCTCATACATGGTCTGTGTCAGCTCAACGCCCTTAAAATCGACATCCTCAAGCTCAGGCCTTACCTCAATGCCGATATCAAAGCAGTAGTCCGCTTCCGGGTTGAGTTCCGGCGGATCCACCTGGGGGCCGCCTACGATGTTGAACTTGTGCTCTTCCAGAGCCTCTGAAAATGCTTCCTGAATCAGGCGGGGAGCCACATCTGCATGAACATCCTTGGAAAATCTATTCTCCAACACCTTGCGGGGAGCTTTACCCTTTCTAAAGCCTTTGATGCTGGCTGTCTTTTTCAGCTCATTGTAGGCCTTGTTCAGCTCCTTTGCCACATCCTCTTTTGGAATCTCAACGTGGAGGACCTTTTTTACCGTGCTTTTCTCTTCAATCTTTAATTGCATTATTTCCCTTCCTGTACAAAAAAGGCTCTTGAAACCACAAGTCCCATCGGGAGCTGCCAACTCTTCAAGCCGTCTTTAAAGTAGTGTGGTTGTTATTACTATGTACAATCATTCTAATAAATCGTTCACATGCCTAATGTCGTAAAATCGCATGCCCCAAATAAAATGTACTAAGTTAATCTTTATATGTACAGGTGTCAAGAAAATTGCAAAAAAAGAATGCATTTCAATACTTTGTATCCCATAGGAGCCTGTTCTCCCACGCAAAATGACATTTTTTTACAAACTCCACCATTATTGAGCTTGCTTTTTCCAAAAAACGATGATAAAAGTTTGTCCTGTATTTTTCGGGGCGTAGCGCAGCCTGGTAGCGCGCCTGCTTTGGGAGCAGGATGTCGGAGGTTCGAATCCTCTCGCCCCGACCATACAAAAACCGGTATAAGACAAGGGGTTACCGTTCATAATGGTAACCCCTTTTGTTATGAAACAGCCCTTGGTAGACGTTTTGGTAGACATTTTTCTATTTCAGTTCCAATGTTGATAGTTTCCCATCCCAAAACTCACTTAAAAAGTCTACCTGTTCACCCGTATCCGTATCAAGAAACCCCGCATAAATCTCTGTTGTTTTCTGGTCTTCATGCCGAAGGAACTTTTGCAATTTCGAAATTCCCATACCAGCTTCTTCTTTTAATATCGTAGCGGCCAGGTGCCTAAGCTGATGAAGGCCAAATATTGGAACTCCAGCCTTTTTACACAACCTTTCGGTAAATCTGTTCAGGCTTTTATAACGGTCAACCGTCCAATCCTTTTCGGCCCGATCCCAATACTTATGCCAAAAGACATACGGAAGATCCCGGTGCCTGTTGTCCATCTTTCGTTTAAACAGCTTGCGGAGAGCTTTTGACATGGGATAAGCGGTAACCTTTTCCACCCCACCCTTCGTCTTTCTTGTTCTCAATGTATAGACTCTATTTGAAAAATCAAGGTCATCATGGGTTAACGATAGTAGCTCATTTTTCCGTGCCCCTGTCAACACATATCCTTCAAGAATATCCCGTTGTTCTGGACTAGCTACCTCAAAGACCTTCAATACATCTTGCAAGGGTGCTGGCCCGGTTTTTTGAGGCCGATATGGCATTTTTTCAACCCTTTCAAAAGGATTAACAGTATCAGCCGGGACAAGTTGCTGATTAACAGCCCAACGGAACAACCGCAAACCTTCCTTTCTGCAAACATTGTAGGTGTTGGCACTCACCTTCTCCAACTTACCATTCAGAAACGCCTGGACATCATGGGCTTTCAGGCTTGTCATGGGAATATTTCCAAACGACCCCAGCATATCTTTACAAAACCTCTGCTTGGTCTTGTAAGTGTCATGTCCGATATGCCGCTTCTCTTGATCATCCAGATATTTGTTACATATAGTCAGCAAGACCGTGTCTGTCACGGCTTCGACAGACAGCATCGTTATCCGCTTTCTCAGTTCCACCTCTGCGGATTTCGCTTCTCGTTTGGTTTTCCATCGCTTTACCGTCATTCCGACATCGCTTGGAAACCATCTCTTCCCTTTGACCATGACGTTTACATAATACCAGCCCTTCTTGCAATAAATTGGCATAAAACACCTTTTTCAAAATAAATTTCTTACCTCCAATCTTTACTCCGCCCAGTTTCTCCCAATTTTGGTATATCCAACTGCTTTTTATGTTCGGTGGCATAAGCCGAAGAACATCCGCAGGAGTTAGGATATCCCCCTTATTTAACTCCATTTTCATCATAACATCACGCCTTTTTCACTCCACATATTCACCCAAAAAAAATCTTATGTTTTTTCAATATAAAGCTTGACATATTCGACCTTGAAAAACACCTTAGATGAGCATCTCAAAGCTGTCAAACACTTTATATTATCAAGCCCTTAGACCACAAAACAACATGTATGAGGAGTGTATATAGACGGCACTAGGATGTATGCAGATATATAAGAAGCAACGGAAGATGGATTTTTTTTTGAAAGGAGGTGTAAATATATAAAAATCCCTGACACCCCCCTTTGTCATACGACACGTGACAAGAGGTTTTTAAAAAACAACCCATTATTTAAAGGATTAAAGAAGGTGACCATGAAGAAACGACAAACAGATCACGCCAACAATTCTCCACCCAGCTACAATAATTATATGGCCCAAAATAATTTAATCAAAATATATTTGTCTTGCAATTATGTTTTGATTAATATTGATACAGTTAATTCTTTTAATAAAAAGGGTTATATATACAATAATTTTAACAGTTCTGATGTAAATCCGTCCCATTCAGTTCATTCCGGGAACTCAACCAGCACTCCATTTACATCTCAAATAATTTTCGACATGTTACAAAACCATTTTAAATCAATGCATTATGGTGTTGAAGTCTCTTCACAGAAAATTAAGTACGGTAGATTTCGTAATACATTTAGATTAAAAACAATTGCAAGATCTTATATAGTTGAACATATAACAGGGACTAATGGTTATCCAGACTCGATCAAGATAACATACCCAGATATATACATATTGGAACAGATCAAACAGGTATTAAATCTCTTCCCGTACTATCATATACAAGAGATAGAATTCACTTTTGATTTCTATTTAAAAGGGAAACATGATGAAATATATAAACAGTTAACGAAAATATCACATTTGAAGTATTCATCAAGATCAAGGCCCGTTCCACAATATAACACGACCAAATATTCCAATAACATACGTTTTACAAAGACAAAAGGAGGGAAGATCTACATTAAAGACCTTGAAATACATGATTTACTTTTATTCAGTTTGGAAGACGGAGGCCGTGTACCTAAAACAGTAGCCCGACAGGAACTAACCTACAAACGAAACAAATTGAAGAAAGCCAACGGAAAGCCCAACAACCTTGGAATTGATACAATAGACGATTTGTATAAGATTGATATAATCAATGTTATTAAACCCTTAGAATACAAACAAATAGATTATATGAAGTTTACAAATATGCGAAGACACTGTGGAAAAACGGACAGTAACATACTTAAAGAAACAATGGGGATTCATATTGATATTCTAAAGAAAAATATTAAGGAAACAATGAAGTATCTAAAGGAAAACAATATAAATAAATATCAATTACTTAAACCCCACCCATTTAATCAGGATTTTGTCAGGAAGCTACAAGGGAAGTCCTTCTTGACAGGCAATATAATCCAGATTAACCCCCAAATATTCTTTTCAAGGATTTTTTGAACGGCAGATTTTCAGGTTTTACAGATTAACAGTCGGTTTCCGGTGTTCCCTATTGGCTTCACAGGCTTTCTGTCTGGGAGGTCAATAGGAGATCCATACCCATAATGGATGTGATCCCGCCGCAGTTCTGGTCTCTTTCGTGTAGAGGGTTGCGAAAAGTGAAAACAATAGAAGGAACCTCCTTCTGATGAAACATACCATGCTTCATAATGGTTTCAGTTCAAACCCGCCCCGACCAAAAAAAGGGGAGTGCTGGGGCTTGATCAGCTATATGGCAACCCTACCCCATCAGCCTATCTCTCAACGGTACTACATTAGTTTTCAGTCGTCCGGGGAAGTAAGGGGGGGGTAGTATCTCCTGACAGACCTTATGTCTGGGAGACCAATAGGAGCCTCCTGACAGCAACGAATCCAAAACTGTAATAGATGTAATCCCGCCGCTATTATGATCGCCTTCATATAGGTGGTCGTAGGGAGTGGAACCAATAGAAGGAACCTCCTTCTGGTGAAACATACCATGCTTCATCATGTTTTTAGGTTCGAACCCCACCCCCGACCACAAAAAAAGTGTCCTGCAACATCACCCGCTTGACATGTCGGTGGCAGGGGCTTGATCAGTTATATGGCAACCCTACCCCATCAGCCTATATATCAAAGGGAATACATTGGTTTTCAGCCGTCCAGGGAAGGAGGGGGGGGTAGGATCTCCTGACAGGCTTTCTGCCGATGGTATTATGTTGATACCATTATATCTGTATTTTTTCTTACTATTTCAGTATATTTAAGTATTTATATCGAAGGATCTGCAAAAGACTATGCAAAAAATTGCCGTTATATAATATATCATGCTGCCAAACTACGAGTCTTGATAAAATGGTTGAGGGTAGGCCAAGTGACCCCCATTAATTTGGCGATAGATGCCCGGCTAACCTCCTTGGAAAGCATATCTTGAATTTCCCTTTCTTTACCATCCAGCTTGGATTTACCATTACCCTTGGGCCTTCCTATCAACTTCCCTTCAGCCCTTGCACGAGCGAGACCGCTCTTAGTACGTTCGGAGATCAGGTCCCTCTCTATCTCAGCAAAAAGGGAAAACATGGTTATCATGGTCTTTGTTGCGATATCGTTCTTACCGTTGATGATCATATTCTGCTTGATGATAATGACCTTCACCCTCTTTTTTATTAATTCATCTACAATCCCTATTATTTGCCCAACTGAACGGCCAAGTCGGGAAAGTTCTGCAACGATCAGACAGTCCTCCTCATTTAAATCAGACAACAACTGATCTATCAACCTCTCCTTGGTCCCCTTACGGCTTGACACCTTGATTTCAACCCACGTATCAACAGTGAAATTATTCACATGGGCATATTCGAGAATTTCAAGCTTTTGATTTTTTAAATCCTGCCCATCCGTGCTGACCCTTAAATATGCGATTGTTTTTTTCATTACGGCCCTTCCTTCTACATGATGATCATTAAACTCGTATTTATGCTTTTAGTATCATGTAGTTGAACAAAAAGGTCACGCCGTTATGTGTTCATTTTTTAAAGAAAAAAACGTTCGTTATTTTGATCAATCTGTAATTTACATTCTCAAATCCCTTCATAAATGTTATGCAGCCCTACTTGTTAATGTAGCTACTCTAAGAAAGGTGTAAATAATGGGGACTGGTTTCGAATACGATGATGAGAATTGGAATGAAGAGAATTGGAATGCGCTGCTTAAAACCTTAGTTAACTACAAACTTTTATCTTGGAAGGATATTGCAACACTTGTACTTGGGAACATGAACCCATCACAGGTTGGAACTAGCCTGGCCTCTTCAGAGGGATTTAAAAAACGGTACGGTAAGGGCAACACTATGAGTATCGTTATGAAGTGGTTTTATGAACAGGATGGAAAATGTGCTGATTGTGGATCTAGGCTTGAATTACAAGCTGATCACAGCACTCCAAAAGAAAGTTATAAAGATCCAATAGATGCTGATTTTATCGAAAACATGGTGTTACGGTGTCGACGCTGTAATGTTATTAAACGACCATCTCATAAGTTCGGAGGTGGCACACATTTAACTGCGGAATCAGCTTTAATGTGGATATTATTTAATTTCAAACCTCGTATCCTTCAGGATTTTAATCGGATGTGTAGGCTTTATGGAATGACAATGGCCGATGTTCGCATGCAAGAAGGATGGGCCATGGCTATGTGGCTTCAAGCTCATGCAGATTTTGAATATGTACTTGATTCAAACGATAAAAAATGCAATTTATTGCTATGGCCAAATGGTGTTATAACTAGAGCTTGGACTGAGGATGAGATTGTAGGCGATTTTACAACTCTTTATGAAAACATTTCACCTAAGTCATTTCTGTGTTTTGTAGGAAGCGAAGAGAACGGCAATGGTGCTTCGCGGGTAACTTTTTTTAAAACTCCCGTATTTTCTTTTCCATTTTCCCATTATTTTAATAACATTGATCAACCCCCTTATTCTTTGTCAATAGTATATTCGTCCCCTAAAAAGACAAAGGACACAGTCGAACCAGCTACAATCAATTGGATGGCACCTGGAGGATTAACTTTGCATTCTCACAAAATCATTTCAGAAAATGGAATAGTCAATGTTACTATCAATGGTAAAGATGTAACTATTCCAGAAAAGGTTAAACGAAAAAAAATGATGGATTTTCAAGGGGATGTTCAAAAACTACGTATAACTTTTTCTGATTACCACTCTTTCTCAACCAAAGTTAAAGACGGTCTGCCAACGGGAGTCTTGTTCGAACGGATACAGCGGCCAACCGAGGCATAAGGCTTTGTAATTCATAGCCAGAACCTCATGCCGTTTTGAAATTGTTTTTTTTTCTTGGCCATACTGTATGCTGAAAGGGCCGATTTATGCTCTTCCCGTAAGCATGGCTGTGAATACGTGGTAATCAGGTAACTTTTTAGTCGAATATGAAATTCCTTGACCTCGAGCATAGCCAGAGTGCAGAGACTTTGCCATATATACGACCCAATATTGTTACTCCATGATCAAGCTGCCCCAAACCTAACGATCAAGGAGTAACAAATAAGCCTACCACAAACAATCTGACATACCAATATACACCTTATGTATGCCAAAACATCATTTAAATATCAGTGGTAAGTCTTGTTGCCTTTTAGAAAAATGGGCTTTATTTTTTTCCTTTTCCCTTAACGATAAACCTATGTTGCAATAATCGATACTTTTTTCAATACAAACTGACGAGATATTATTTTTTTCAGCCACTCTACCAGTTGTTAAACTGCCTCCAAAAGGATCTAACACTATTGAACCCTTAGGGAGAAGCTTGATCAATAATTCAGGTATAGCAGGCGGATAAGGCGCAGAATGGCCATAAGTATTTTTTCCGTTAACCATTTTAAATACAGGTTTTGTCTTTAATATTCCTGGCAAATCGGGATTCTGTCCCTTGGTTGAACTACATGGTTTGACAAAGATCAAAACGTGTTCCCAACAATTGAAAGGAGCTTGATAATACGGTGAAAAGTTTCCCGCATTAAATCCACGCTTACCTTCAATATCTCCTTTATCCCAAGCTGTGTTACCTAAACACCTAAAACCGATTGTTTTGAACATATTCACCGTATAAGCACTTAAAATCATTCGATTTTGTCCCATAGCTGAAAAAGTAACACTTCTCTCGTTATCGAAATAGTCAAAAATGTTGTATAAATAGAGAGCTCCAGGTTTAAGACAACGGTACACTTCTCTATTAACATTATACATATCGTAAAGATAGCAATAAATATTGTCCCATTGAGAGTATTCTCTCGCATTATAATAAGGCGGAGAAGTCACAACCCCATCGAAATAATCATCTTCGAAGCATTGGAGGACTTCAAAAGAATCACCTTCAAAGACTTGAAAATCATCATCCCCTAAATTAATAGGCAATATGCTGTTTTTACGGTCATCAGAGACAAGGTACCTATTAAAGAAAGACTTATTCAATAGCGGTTCTTGTCGTTCTAAATCATTGAATGGAAACGAACTGTTAATAATTTTTCTTCCATAATTTTCTTCTGGTAAATCTGGACAATTAATTAAAGTTACATTGTCGCCAAAAAGTGAATAAAATCGAAACAACATTTCAAATATTTCTTTTGTGCTTTTATTTTGCTGAACATCTCTCACCCACGTTTTGACTAATCTCTTGGGAATTAGGTTGAGTTCATCATCTATCGCTTGTTGGGAAACTAATCCTTTAAATGAATATCTCTTACCTCTATTGTATTTACTTTTATCTGGACATAATAAATTTTTACATTCCCAACTTTTTACCCCAAAACTCGGATAGGAGTTGCCTCTAACTTTATTACTACGACATTTAGGGCAAAATATTTCCGATTCATCCCTATGATTTTTTTGAAATATTAATAGTGGTATCGTTTCGTTAATAGATGAATCCCCTGCAGATGGAGAGGTCACAAAGCAGTCTTTATAGGTAAAACCTTCATTTGCGATATGAAAAGAAGTGTCGTTCAATTCTACATTTTTAATATAATCACTTGTTTTTTCTGCAATATCCTTTGATCTGAAGTACGCCTTTTTTAGCCTGGACTCAATGTGTTTTTCTGCATATAAAATTATATCAGCCGCCAATTCCCATTGAATCCAACGGTTTTCGATCTTTACAGGTTCTATAAGTATAGAAAGATAACCATAATTGTTTATTTTTTTATAGTATTCAGAAATACATCTGTTCAAGTTATTTCTGAATTGTATATATGTTTTACATTTACTAACGATCTCATTATTAATCGTTAGAATATAGAGTGCAGCATCACGACTAAACAGGGATGGGGACCTCATGTGTAATTCATCCCAGTAACTCGAACAATAGCTTTTTTCATTAAATAGTGGATCAAAAAATCTATGCATCACTTTTTCTGGTACCGAGCTATACAAGAATGCAGCAAAAACAGATTCGTATATTTCAAGTGAGATATCCCTATTCCCCTTGGGTTTTCTCAATCTGGTTGGGGCATTTATTTCAGTGTTTATTATTTCAATGGTTTTGTCATGAGATATCGGTGTAAAATAACCAATCAATTTTTTATTAATATCTTCTTTCAAGTTGAATTCGGATAATGTCTTCTTGAATGTTGACAGTGAGTTGCAGTCAAAGGAAAATTGAATATTCTTTTTTTGGTGGTAATTAAAACTAACTCCAAGCTTTACTGCATAACCATAAAATTTCTTCATGCTATTTGAGTTAGTTCTAAATTTCCAATTAACACTCGCGAATAGTAAGTTTGTTCTATCCTCTATTGGCCTCAACTGTTGTAAGATAAGGTATTTGCACAATTCCTTGACTTCAAGTAAAAAATTATCACTAAACTTCGTGGTAACATTTAGGATACCCTCGAATTCGGATATTCGTTGGTTAAGGAACAACTTGCACTCATTATCAATATTCTTCATTAAAAAAAACCTACTTAAAAACGATAAAATTCTTGGGCCATAGCATTTGATATTTATTTTAAATAAACTATCCGCCAGCAAGCTACGGGGTATCTAACTTTAAAAAAACATTTTTTCATTTCAACCAGCGGGAAACTATACCCAAGTTAGATTGAAATTTTCGGGATTGATCATAAGGTGGGGGCACTTATACGGGGCGCTCATTCTGTCACACCCCTCATGGTCTGTAATTACGACAGTAATTATCATTACCTTCTTAAAAAACTCGCCACAAATAGGCCAAAGGTATGATCAAGACCAAATTTCTTTATATGAAATAGATCTTGACAAAAACAGTTAACGCCATTCTCCTCTAACTCCCTTACTGTCATTAGAAACCCAACACGCCTTCCTGCACCCAGTATGCCTTGATAATTTTACAAACATATAAAAATTATAATAGAGTATAACCTGTTTTGAAGAATCTTTCACTGTAAAAAAGACAAAAGTTGACGAAGGCGATAGCGGAAGGGAATGAGATCGAGATTTTACATAAAAAACAATTATGTAATTGCAGAAAAGGCCGTGCTGTTATTGTAAAAGCAGGTGATAATCCATTTAAGAATAAAGGTTTAAACAACATTATAACCTTAAAAGGAGATGGAACATGGGTACTGAAAAAGATAACAAGAATAAAAAGGTTTTAAAACACATTACAGTTAAAATTTCTGAAGATGTACACCGCAAATTGAAGGTCAAAGCTGCTATGGAAGGGATTCACATGAAGGATTTAATGGAAAAACTGATCATTGAGCACACCAAATGATCAACTTACATCATGTCAATGAAGAAGTTAATGGGGTGTTGTATATTTGTGGCATATAACCTCCTTTACAATAGGCAAATAACACAAAAGACACTATGTTTGAAGAATATTTAAGAGGCTGTAAAAACATTTGTTGAAAAACAATCTTACAAAATTGTTACACACAACGATGGACCTCTCTCTTCTCTTCTGCCCCCCCCCTCCTCGGGTGACCAACACTCCAACCTACACCCTACATACATATATCTATATGAAACATTTAAAAAACAAATACGGATATGCTTGACGGTAGACGATTGGTAGATGAAACGGTGTGAGAATCCCATAAAAACCTGCCACCAACCGAAACCGTCCAAATTGATAACCGATTATTTTCAAACGATATCAGCCCGTTGAAACAACAACCAAAGACCGTGGTGATTGCTTTGGGAGCAGGATGTCGGAGGTTCGAATCCTCTCGCCCCGACCAAATACAACCTGGAAGGTCTTAGACTTTAGAGAGCTAAGACCTTTTTTAGTTTCAGAAGACCCCACACCTAAAAGAAACCGGCAGAACCAACAAATAAAGCATTAGCGAACCGGACAACAACCATCCAGGTGCGGCTGGGCGTTCATAACAGGCCGACCACCCTTTCGAACCTGACAACTGATGTCCCACCGCCAAATCCCAGAAGACACTCCCCCTACAGGGCATCCCGGCAGGCGGTTTAAAGCCGGTGACAACCCCAAGCATGCCTGAGCTGTAAACAATCCTTCTGGGACTTACCGTAGAAACAGTCCGTACCCAAGGTTATCAACCACCCCAATCATTCCTCTCTGATCCGGATGGTTACAATATTCCCATCCCCATCAAAATAGGCCGTCCCCGTTGCAAGGATCTTACCCGAAGACAGGCTCACAACCTCGACCTCCTCCCCGGACAGAGACCCAACAGGTCGTTTTCTCCCCTTTACAGCATCAGAAGCCGACGTCCCAGGATCGGCCGACCCTTGTTTTTGAGCATGTTTTGCCATCCTGGCGCGGTTACGTTCCGCCACCAGCTTCCCGACACCTTCATAATCAGCCCCATCGTCATTGCCACACCCTGCAAGCCCCATAAAAGACAGGACCAGAACAAGAAACGTAGACAAAAAGATTTTTTTCAACCGCATACTACCACCCCCAGGGGACAACACCCGCTACACCGCCTCCTCAACGGTAAACCGCCTGTTGAGCCTCATGGTACTGAAAAGTCCGAAAACATCCTTTGAGACATTGACAACCTTAAGTTTCCGGCCAGCCTGGCTCAAGGTATTGTGAGTGGCGATAATCACACCGATACCTACGGAATCAACCATCTCGACACCGACAAGATCGACTACAAAATCGCCAGCATAATCGTTTATTGCAGAAATAAGTTCTTTCTTAAAATCCTCTGCCATGGAGGCGACAATGTCCATACCCGGCCTTATCACCGTGGCATCTCCCTGCCTGACAATCTCACTCATAATGATCTCCCGTGAAAACAGTGTTAAATTTGATTTTTTTCTACCACATACGATCTGAAATAACAATTCGTAAGAAACGCCCTGAGAGTTAAAAGGTACCACCTACGCCAGCACTTATCAAGTTCCTGCAAGGATTTTATTCATTGGCCGAGGATTTGCGTTCAACCCCACCCACTCCCCTGGCCTGTAAAACCGCGGCACGCTTCTGACCGGCAGGAAGTTGCTTTACATGGTACTCAAATTGAAACGCCCGGCGTTTTCCAAGATCGGGACTCACGGCAACCAGCTCGACAGGCAGCCTCGACCTCGTATACTTAGCCCCCTTCCCCGCATTGTGGGTCGAGACCCGGGCCTCAACGTCCTTTGTAACCCCACAGTAGAGGGAACCGTCACAACACCTCAATAAATAGACCTTCCAGACCATACCCATCCTCCTTTATTATAAGGTAGCATATACATCACCATGGCTGCACCCGTCAACAAGCGGCACAGGCGACACACCACCAATTCAGCTGTATTTTTTTTTTTACTTGAAAACCATACCGAGTTCGAGTATAAACCTAAGTTCCCGGCTGTGCTGTGGAGAGTGTCCTTGAATGGCATTCTGATCGGTCGCCGCGTAACAGAAGGTCATGAACCTCGTCAGATCCGGAAGGAAGCAGCGATAAGTGATATCATCTGTGTCGTGGATCGATCCCGATCATGCAATGTCTGACACCTCCACGGTCAGCCGGGTCTCTTTTCCCCTCCCCCTTCAATTTTATTTTCCCCTCCCCTTAAGTTTTATATCTTGACATGGGATCAAACGGTCTTATTTTTCCTCTGAAATTAGTCATCTGTTTAGTTAAATTATTAAACACTTATGGATGGAAAGATATTTTTTTATCAGGAGACAACATTGGCTGACAAAGACGAACCTATAAACAAGATGAAATCTGAAGAGCCGCCCAAAGAGAAGAAAGAGACCCAGCAAACCCCAAAAGACAAGAAAGAAAACAGCTCAGAAAAAGATACCTGCAAAAAGGAAAAATCTGAACTTGATGCGCTCAAAGAGGAACTTGCAGCAGAAAAGGATCGCGTCTTAAGACTTTCGGCGGAGTTTGAGAATTATAAGAGGCGTTCGTCCAAGGAGATGAACGACTTTAAAAAGTTTGCCAATGAATCTCTCTTCCGGCAGCTTCTGACCGTGGTGGACAATATTGAACGGGCTATCAGTTCAGCCAAAGACGGAGAACCAGAGGTCACCACCCTTGTTGCAGGGGTAGAGATGACCCACAAGGAGATCCTGAAAATCCTCACGACCTTCAATGTCAAGCCTGTGGAGGCACAGGGCAAGGCGTTTGACCCTGCGTTTCATCAGGCCGTGACCCAGCAGGAATCAGGAGATCATCCGGAAAACACAGTGGTGGCCGAGCTCCAGAAAGGCTACCTCTTCCATGACAGACTGATCAGGCCGTCCATGGTTGTGGTTTCAAAGGCTATAACAGAAAAAGAAACAGAAAATAAATAGATATATATATCGGAGGAAAGAACATGGCTAAGATAATAGGAATAGACCTTGGAACAACCAACTCATGCGTTGCGGTAATGGAGGCTGGAGAGGCAAAGGTCATCACCAATTCCGAGGGAAACAGAACAACCCCCTCTGTTGTGGCCCTCACTGAAGGCCAAGACCGTCTCGTGGGCCAGACCGCGAAACGACAGGCGATCACAAACCCTGAGAATACCGTATTTGGCGTAAAAAGACTTGTTGGACGCAAATTCAATTCCGCCGAGATCCAGGCCGACATTAAGGTTCTCCCCTACAAAATCGAGGCGGCATCCAACGGCGACACCCGGATCAACCTCCGGGGCAAACAGCACAGCCCGGCAGAGATCTCATCCTTTATCCTGGCCAATATCAAGAAGACTGCGGAAGATTATCTTGGCGAAGAGGTCAAGGAAGCTGTCATCACTGTACCGGCCTACTTTAACGACAGCCAGAGACAGGCCACCAAGGATGCAGGAAAGATTGCAGGCCTTGAGGTAAAACGAATCATCAACGAGCCCACGGCTGCCTCCCTTGCCTATGGTCTGGACAAAAAAGGCGAAGAGAAGATCGCCGTGTTCGATCTGGGTGGAGGAACCTTTGACGTCTCGGTTCTTGAGATCGGCGACGGTGTGTTCGAGGTAAAATCAACCAACGGCGACACCCACCTGGGCGGCGAGGACTTTGACCTGAGAATCATCGACTACATTGCCGATGAGTTCAAGAAAGACCAGGGGATCAATATCCGGGACGACAAAATGGCCCTCCAGCGCCTGAAAGAGGCGGCTGAAAAAGCGAAGATGGAGCTCTCCACAGCTGTTGAGACCGACATCAATCTTCCGTTCATCACGGCAGACGCAAGCGGCCCCAAGCATCTTGACGTCAAGCTCACCCGGGCAAAGCTGGAATCCCTTGTGGCCGATCTCCTGGACAACCTGGTGAAGCCCTGTAAAACCGCCATGAAAGATGCAGGACTCTCTGCAGGCGAGATCAACGAGGTGGTTCTTGTTGGCGGCATGACACGTATGCCGGCCGTGCAGGAGCGCGTGGAAAAGATCTTCGGCAAAAAGCCCCACAAGGGCGTGAACCCGGACGAAGTGGTTGCCATGGGTGCCGCCATCCAGGCAGGCGTTCTCCAGGGCGATGTCAACGATGTTCTCCTCCTTGACGTTACCCCCCTCTCCCTGGGCATCGAAACCCTGGGCGGAGTCATGACACGGCTGATCGAAAAGAACACCACCATCCCCACCAAGAAGAGCCAGGTCTTCTCAACGGCTGCTGACAGCCAGCCCGCCGTATCCATCCACGTTCTCCAGGGAGAGCGGGAGATGGCAGCCGGCAACAAGACCCTCGGCCAGTTCGAGCTCGCCGACATCCCAGCGGCACCCAGGGGCGTGCCCCAGATCGAGGTCACCTTTGACATCGATGCCAACGGTATCGTCCATGTTAAAGCCAAGGACAAGGCCACAGCCAAGGAACAGTCCATCCGCATCACAGCGGCAAGCGGCCTTTCCGAGGATGAGATCGACCGGATGGTCAAGGATGCAGAGATGCATGCCGACGAGGACAAGAAGAAACGAGAGCTTGTGGATGCAAAGAACTCTGCCGAATCCCTCATCGACCAGACGGAAAAGACCCTGAAAGAGCATGGAGACAAGGTTGACGATGACACCAAGAAAGCCATCGAAGCCGCTTGCGAGGCCCTGAAACAGGTCAAAGACGGCGATGATGCAGAAGCCATCAAGCAGAAGAGCGAGGAGCTGACCCAGGCGTCACACAAACTTGCAGAGGCCATGTACCAGCAGGCAGCCCAGGAGGGCGGAGAGCCCGGAGCTGATCCCCAGGGCCAGGCAGGTGCAGCCGGCCAGGATGACGATGTGGTCGATGCCGACTTTGAAGAGGTCAATGAGACCAAGAAATAAATAATAAAACAGCCTTGAAAAAAAATCCCACTGTGCACTATACTGCCCAGTGGGATTTTTTATATCGGGCAGGGCCCATGGCCGACCGTTAACCTAAAAAAATAAGCGCACAACCGCTTGGGGGCTGGATGTAGAGGATGATAATAACAGAGATTTTAGCAAGAAACAGCCGCAGATACGGGAACGAGATCGCCCTGATCGAACGGGCTCCGGCCGAGGATCTTCGGCAGGAGATCACCTGGATGGAATTTTACCAGGAGTCCAACCGCCTGGCCAATGCCCTTGCACGCCGGGGCATCACAAAAGGGGACCGGGTGATCCAGCTGATGACCAACTGCCTTGAGTGGCTCCCCGTCTATTTCGGCATCCTGAGCACCGGTGCCTGGGCCGTCCCCCTGAACTTCAGGTTTGAATTTGACAAGATCCGGCTCTGCACCGAGGTTGCCGAGGCAAAGGTGTTTATCTTCGGCGATGAGTTCATCGACAGGATCGAAACAGGCAAGGTATTTCTCGACTCCTTTGTGAGCCTCTGGATCTTCACGGGCAACCCGGAAAACTGTCCTGACTGGGCTATCCCCTACAGGGAGTTCATCCGGTCCGAAAGCGGGGAAACCCCTCCGGATGTGAAACTTGCCATCGAAGAAGACGCTGCCCTCTACTTCACTTCAGGCACCACAGGCACTCCAAAGGCCGTACTCCTGACCCACAGGAACCTCGAGCACGCCTGCTATGTGGAAAACCGCCACCACAGCCAGACCCACGAAGACACCTTTCTGTGCATCCCCCCCCTCTATCACACCGGCGCAAAAATGCACTGGCTGGGCAGTTTTATGGTGGGAGGCAAGTGCATCATCCTCAAGGGAGTCAAGCCGAAATGGATATTGGAAGCCGTGTCCGAGGAGCTGGCAACCATTGTCTGGCTCCTGGTGCCCTGGGCCCATGACATCCTCATCGCCATCGAGAACGGCAGCCTGGATACCTCGAAATACCTGCTCGACCAGTGGCGCTTGATGCACATCGGTGCCCAGCCCGTACCCCCAAGCCTGATCAACGAATGGAAACAGTATTTCCCAGGCCATGACTACGACACCAACTACGGCCTCACCGAGACCACGGGGCCTGGCTGCGTCCACCTGGGTGTGGAAAACCCGGACCATGTGGGTGCCATCGGGGTTCCCGGCTTTGACTGGGAGTGCAAGATCGTGGATGCAAGCGGTGACGAGCTGCCCGGCTGCGAGAGCGGAGAGCTCATCGTCAGGGGTCCCGGGATGATGAAGGAGTACTACAAAAACCCGGACGCCACGGCCAAGACCATCATAGACGGCTGGCTCCACACCGGCGACATCGCCCGTTACGACATGTCAGGTTTCATCTGGCTGGTTGACCGGAAAAAGGACGTGATCATCTGCGGTGGCGAGAACATCTTCCCGGTGGAGATCGAGCACTTCTACATGCAGCACAAGAAGATACAGGATGTGGCCGTGATCGGCATTCCGGACGAACGCCTGGGCGAGATCCCGGCGGGTATCTTTGCGGCCAAGGCCGGGTGCGAACTCACCAAAAAGGAGATTGTCGAGTTTGGAGAAGCGCTTCCCCGGTACAAGCGCCTCAGGAAAATCATCTTCGGGGAGGTGCCGAGAAACCCCACCGGCAAGATAGAGAAACCCAAACTGAGAAGGCTCTACGCCAAGGACAAGAGGAAAGACATTGATAAGCTTCTCAAATAGCCAGGCAAAGGTTGAACATACCGGATGCAGGTGCAGCCTATACCGATCCATGGGCCTTATCCTCCTGATACTCATCTGCCTCTCCCCAACCGCCTTTGCCCAGGGGAGATCTTCATCCATTGACCTTGAGACAATGCTGACAGGGATCGAGAATCGCTATTCCGGCAGGGATTTTACGGCAACCTTTTTTCAGCGCTCCCGGCTTGCCGCCATCGATATCACGGAAACGGCCCAAGGCAAAGCCTTCTTCAGCCATCCAGGCAAGATGCGGTGGGAGTACCTGGAACCGGAAAAGCATGAGATCATCACCAATGGAACAACCCTCTGGATCTTTCGGCCGGAAGACAACCAGGTGGTTCAAGGGGAAGCCCGGACCTTTTTTAAGGCAGGTGCCGGCGGCGCATTTCTCTCGGACATACGCCTTGTTCGGGCGGACTACACCATCACCCTTGAAAGGAACGATAACGGCTTTGCCGAGCTTCTCCTGATCCCCAAACAGAAAAACCCCGAAATCAGCTCCATCCGGATTCGGATCTTTCAGGACACCTTTATGATCGACCGGGTGGAGACGACAAATGTCTACGGCGACACAACCACACTCGAGTTCATGGATATCGAATTTCGGAAACTTGACCCGTCCCTGTTTGATTTTGTTGTACCCAAAGGCACGGATCTTCTCTTTATGAACGGGTGAGGGGTGGGGGAAGCTCCCCTTTAGAAGGAAAAATGGCGAGCCGCGGTTGAGAGCAATCGCTTTCTCAACCGCGGTCCAACAGGAATTGATCTCTTACATGGCGTTGAGGACTTCGTCGGGGATATCGGCGTTGGAATAGAACTTCTGGATATCGTCGCAATCGTCCAGGGCTTCCATGAACCGTATCATCTGCTCCGCCTCTTTTCCCTCCAGACGTGTCTGGGTCTGGGGAATCATGGTCACCTCAGCAAGGTCGATCTTGATGGAGGCATTTTCAATGGCCTCTTTCACGGCCTCAAAATCCTCAGGTGCGGTAATGATCTCAAAGCAGTCGCCCTCGTCCTTGACATCCTCGGCACCGGCATCGAGCCCGACCTCCATGAGGGTATCCTCATCCGACTCGGATTTTGCAACACAGATAAGCCCTCTTTTATCGAACATCCAGGAAACACATCCGTCGGTACCGATGTTTCCGCCGGCCTTGCTGAAGATGTACCGGACATCGGCAACGGTCCGGTTCTTGTTGTCAGTAAGACACTCCACAAGCACAGCCACGCCGCCGGGGCCGTACCCCTCGTAGGACATCTCCTCATACTCAACGCCCTCGAGCTCCCCCGTGCCTTTTTTGATGGCCCGCTCAAGGTTGTCCTTGGGCATGTTCTGGCTCTTGGCTGCGGAAACGGCAGACCGAAGCCGTGGGTTGCTGTCGATATCCCCGCCGCCCATCCGGGCTGCAATGGTGATCTCTTTGATGAGCTTTGTGAATATTTTGCCCCGCTTGGCATCTGCGGCGCCTTTTTTATGTTTAATCGTCGACCATTTACTATGTCCTGACATTGTGCCTCCTTGTTATTTTTTACCTATTCCTATGATATATATCTCTTTGCTTTGTTTTCTGCAACTTTCGGGCTTGAAAATCTTGTGCTGGGCGAACCGTGATTTCACATCTTTTTCAAACTGTTTGAACTCGGCGCCCTGGAAGATCTTGCACACAAAATTACCACCGGGGGCGAGCAGATCACAGGCCACCCGCAGGGCTGCCTCGCAAAGGTCAAAGGACCTTGCACTGTCCACATCCTTTCGCCCGGTGGTGGCCGGCGCCATGTCACTCAGCACCGAGTCATACCCATTTCCCACGGCCTCACCAAGGGTGGGCTCCATCTCAAAGATGTCCCCTGTGTGTGCAACGGCATTGTCCGGCAGATTGGTTTCCACCGGCTTCAGATCGATACCCACCGCACGTCCCGATGCGCCGGCTGTTTTTGCGGCATAGATGAGCCAGGATCCGGGAGAGCAGCCCAGGTCAAGGACCCTGCCGCCTTTTTTGATCACCCGGAAGCGTTTCTGTATCTCCATCAGCTTGTACACCGACCGTGCAGGATAGTTTTCCGCCTTGGCCTTTTGGGTTAAGTGATCAGCCCATTGGGTCTTCTTATTTTTTGCCTTGCCTCTGTTTTTCATTTACCTTCCCAAAACCGCGTTAAAAAACAAGTGCCATGATCTGCTTAAGAGAACTGACACCCTGAATTTGTATTCCTTTTATTTCCGGGACCTGCTTGAGGGAATTTTCCGGTACAAGACACCGGGTAAACCCCATCTTCACCGCCTCCTTGATCCGCTGCTCCCCATGGCTTACGGCACGGATCTCACCTGTGAGCCCCACCTCCCCAAGCACGGTCGTCCCTTCCGGAACAGGCCGGTCAAGGAAGCTTGAAGCCAGGGCAATGGCAATGCCAAGATCAGCCGCAGGCTCGGTCACCTTGACGCCGCCGGCGACGTTCATGAAGATATCAAGCCCCGAAAGGTTCATGCCAAGACGCTTCTCCATCACCGCAGCAATCAGGGCCACCCGGTTGTGGTCCAGCCCCAGGACCGTACGCCTGGGCGTACCAAAACCGGAACTCGAGGCAAGCCCCTGGATCTCCACCAGGATCGGCCGGGTCCCCTCCATGCTGGCCGTGACCACGGACCCGGGCGTATTCACCGGTCGTTCCGAAAGAAACACGGCAGAGGGGTTGGGCACTTCTGCAAGCCCCTTCTCCTTCATCTCAAACACACCAATCTCGTTGGTGGATCCAAACCGGTTTTTCACGGCCCTCAAGATCCTGAACACATGGCTTCGGTCCCCTTCAAAGTACAGGACCGTATCCACCATGTGCTCCATGATCCTCGGCCCTGCAATGGCCCCGACCTTGGTCACATGGCCCACCAGAAACACCGGAATACCGGTCTTCTTGGCCATGGACATCAATCGCATGGAAGCCTCCCGGATCTGGGTCACGCTACCCGGGGTCGACGCAATATCCGGATTGTAAACTGTCTGGATAGAGTCCACCACCATGGCATCGGGCTTCTCCTGTTCCGCCATGGCCAGGATGGCGTCAAGGTCGGTTTCGGCAGCCACCAGCATGGCGTTGGATTCTGCAGCAAGCCGCTTCCCCCTCATCTTCAGCTGGCGGATGGACTCTTCTCCGGACACGTAGAGGGTTTTCTTTCCCGCAGCCGAGAGCTTTGCCAGCACCTGGAGCATGAGGGTGGATTTCCCGATCCCCGGATCCCCACCGATGAGCACCAGGGTTCCGGGAACGATCCCGCCCCCCAGCACCCGGTCAAACTCCTTGATCTGGGTCTGGCTCCGGGGCTCCTCCTCAAACTGGATAGAGTCCATGGGCACCGGCCTTGCAAAGGTCTGCCCCCCTGCCCCTTTGGAACCAAGCAATGCATTTTGGCGTTCCGCCACCAGGGTGTCCCACCCCCCGCAATCCGGGCACTTCCCCATCCACTGGGGACACTGGTAGCCGCAGGATTGACACTTAAATATCGATTTTTCCTTTTTCTTCACGCCTGTTATGACACCATTTATTGATCGATCGTTGGCATTAAATTTCCAAACCGTTTATAACACGTTGTTTTTACAGTATCAAGCTTGAGATCGCCCTGCCAAATTTTTTTAATGCAATCCAGTAAAAAATAGGCTATAAAAAACGGCAAAGACCAACAACGGCCCAAGGAGAATATATTTTATATGAAAACTCGCATTGTCAAAGCTCATACTTCATTCTTCCTTTTTATAGTAATACTCCTCGCCCTTATGTTTTCAGCCCTGCCGGGTGGGGCACAGACAGAAGCCCCAACCCCAAAACTGGAATTCAACCGGCTGATCCAGCGGCTGGTAAACGACGGGTTCCAGGAGGAGGCGATGAAAAAGATTTTTGAAAACCCCAAGGTTTTTTTTGACCCCAAGGGGGTCTCCCTCTTTTTTGTCCATTCGGAGTCAAGCCTTGACTACGACCAGTTCCTGTCAAAGCCCTCCATCAAAAATGCACGGGCCTACATGGAAACGCACAAAGCCATTCTGGACAAGGCCCAGGAGGAATACGGAGTAGACAAGACCATCATCACCGCCATCATCCTTGTGGAGACACGGCTGGGCACCTATGTGGGCAACAGGGCGGTGATCAACACCCTCTCCACCATGGCCGCCCTTGCGGACAAGGAGGAGCGCAAGAACCTCTGGGACTCCATTTCCGACTCCCGGAGACTGACCAGGGAGAAGTTCGAAAAAAAGGCCGACTCAAAATCAGAATGGGCCTACACCGAGCTCAAGGCGCTGCTGAAATTCTCGAAACGGGAATCACTGGATGTCGCCACCATCACCGGTTCCTATGCAGGCGCCATGGGCATCAGCCAGTTCATGCCAAGCAACGCCCTCACCCTTGCCAGGGACGGCAACCAGGACGGCCGTGTCAACCTCTTTGAGCACGCCGATGCCATCCACAGCATCGCAAACTACCTGAAACATTTCGGGTGGGAACCGTCGGTGACACGGCAGAAGGCCCACAAGATTCTCTATAAATACAATCACAGCAACTACTATGTGGATACGCTTTTAAAGATATCCGACCAATTAAAAGGATAGGATCAAACAAACATGGATACTTTTGTTGTCATTGCCGGTATCGGGGTCATCTTCTGGGGCCTCACCATACTGGCTATCATCGATGTGCTTTTAAAGGATTTCGGTTCCACCAAGACAAAGGCCATTTGGGGCTTAACCGCCCTTATCCCCTTTGTGGGATGGCTCGTCTACCTTGTGTTCGGATACCGCAAGGGAACAAAAAAAACACCTCAACCATAAAATAATGGTTGACAGGATATTCGTTCTGAGGTAGATAGTATCCACTTTTCAACAAGTGGTCCCATCGTCTAGCGGTTAGGACGCCGGCCTCTCACGCCGGAAGCTCGGGTTCGATTCCCGGTGGGATCACCACTTAGAAGTTTCAAGGGTCTTGGAAGAAATTCCAAGACCCTTTTTTTATTTTCAGCTTTGCCCTAGGGACGACTTTCCGCCTTGTTCCACTTTTCAACCACCCTGGGAACCTGGCATGGGGTACCGGGGAAGACAGCCTGAAAAAATTCCATAATTTTATGGGATCCCCCCACAGTACATCCGTGGGGAGACCCAACTCAAAAGAAGGCGCTTCAGGCAATCAGGATTTACCTGGGTATTTTACCGTGTCTCTTCATCTGTTTTATCTTCTGCGTCACCCCTTTCCAGCGTTCCTTTTCCACCCGGTCGGCGCTTTTATGTTGGCGCTGGGCCAGATAATCCAATTCACGCATCTGCTTCAGGTAACTGTCCAGCCGCTCCTGTTCCAATTCTCCCTTCAGACAGGCTTCCCTGACCCGGCACCCGGGTTCTCCCGTATGGGTACAGTCGGAGAACCTGCAGCAGTTGGCCCAGGTGTCAATCTCGGGAAAAGCACTGTCGGCCGCTTCGGCCACATCCCAGAAAGCGATCTCACGGATACCGGGGTTATCGATCAACAGTCCGCCCCCGGGAAGACAAATCAGGTCCCGGGTGGTGGTGGTGTGAACCCCCTTGCCCACATGGGCGCTCACCTCCCGTGTGGCTTGAATCTCTTGTCCGGCAAGACAGTTGACCAGGGAGGACTTACCCGCCCCCGAAGACCCCAGGAGCGCGACGGTTTTCCCCGGGGCAAGATAAGCGGAAAGGGCGCAGGTTCCCGTTTTTTCAATGGCCGAAACCGGGTGAACGGGTACGCCAAAGCAGACGGCTTCCACCTCCCGGACAAAAGGCGCAGGAGAGTCATGAAGATCCGATTTACCCAGGACCACCACCGGAGCGCATCCACAGTTGTACACCAGTGTCAGATATCTCTCGATGCGCCGGATGTTAAAATCCCTGTCCAGACCGCAGACGATAAACACCCAGTCCAGGTTGGCGGCGATCACCTGGTTTTGCACGGCTGCGGTCTCTTTCTTCCCCTGCCGTCCGGAGGCGCCCCTGGACAGGGCGTTCTTCCGGGGCAAGACAGAGGCGATTCTGCCGTTATCCAGCACCACCCAGTCCCCGGTAGCCGGAAAAATACCGGTTCCAGGTGCCTGATGACGGAGTTTCCCCAAGGTTGCAGCCGATATCTCTTCATGCCCGTCATTCACAAGAAAAAGGTTTTTTCTAACCCCGGTAACCCGGGCAATCTTTTGCTCCGTTACAAGCCCCGGAGGCAAGGTGTTTTCATATTCTGCATCAAATCCCATGGCGGCAAGCCCGTTGGGAAGAGAACCCATGCCCTGGTTTTGGTTATGACTATCGGTGGTTGTTGGTTTGCCGGCGAGCTGCTTTAAAGAGCTCAGGTCTTTTTTTATGGTCTTTCCAATGATAATATCCATGGTGGTCCCCTCCAAGGGTTCTACTTTCCGCACCGTAAACAATTCAGGGAAGAATAAAACCTCATCCGTCTGGATGGTTTGTAATCCCCTGTAATAAAAATAAAAAACTCTTGTTTTGTGGAATGGGATATCGCTGCAAGACCGGAAGGTACAGCTATGGTAACGGAATGAAATGAAACAATGGGGAGCAACTTAGATGCACCCGCTTATTCATGCATGGTATCAGGGACCGCAGAGATCCTGCAATCCTGTCTGCCATGCCGATTTTTAAATATCGATTATTCTATGATCGCGGTTCTGGTTGAACCGCCGTTATCGATCCATCAATCGTTCCATCCGTTTCCGGCCCGCAACGATTGACACATTCTCCATGAATTTCCTGAACAAAAAAACTCCTTTCCGGCGCCCGGCGCCCTTTGTGAGGTTATCTTTCCGGCTATTATATTGAGAAAAGCCAGCCTGTCAAGAAAACCTTTTGAGGGATCACAATTTTAGGGGAAGCCCCATGGTAAAATAATATTAAAAATTTATGGAATCCCTGTTTGTTTACCTGAAAAAAAAGGAACTTACAACTTTAAGGGCGGTCCCCATCTGTCCTTTACGGGCATCCCCATCTATCCTATTAGTTGACAAGATGATATTTTTAAGGTAGAGAGTACTGGTTTTCAACAAGTGGTCCCATCGTCTAGCGGTTAGGACGCCGGCCTCTCACGCCGGAAGCTCGGGTTCGATTCCCGGTGGGATCACCATTTTAGATATCAAGGGTCTTGGAAGAAATTCCAAGACCCTTTTTTATTGTCTTTTTT
>JAQYWC010000077.1 GCA_030145245.1 Desulfobacterium sp. | reverse complement strand
GCCATGGCCCAAGTATTTCAAAGTACGTTAAGGTACTGTTTTTACATGTTGGAGAAGACAGTCTTTCCCTCTGCGCTCACAACATTGAGTCCGATTACAGGACCGCCGTCCAGGCGGTGAGTTGCGCAGCTGACTCAGGGGTCGTAGGCGCGGACCGCCATTTCCACCTTATTAATAATGGTCTCGTCCACCTGGCCGTTTTGGATGAGCATGTTTGCGGCCTGCTTGACGCTCATGGAGATGGGCGCAAGGTTGTGGGTGGTGCCGACGATGAGGTTGGCGGATGTGATGCAGCCGTTGTCGTCGGTGGTGTAGTCATGGATCAGGGTGCCGCGGGGGGCCTCCACATGACCTACGCCTCTTCCCGCTTTGGGTGTGACGTCGTAGCGGGTGACGGGGTCGGTGATGGCCGGGTTGTTCAGCAGCTCCAGTGTCTTCTCGCAGGAGTAGACAAGCTCGATGAGACGGGCCCAGTGGTAAAGCAGGGTGTGCTGTACCGGACGGCCGAAGCTTTTCCTGAACTCCTCAAGCTCTTTCTGGGCAAGGGGGGTCGGGATCTGGTCGCAGCAGTTGATCCTGGCCAGGCAGTTGGAGCGGTAGATGCCCTTGGGGGCGTCGAGGTCCATGGAGAACCCTTCGTTCCATGACTTGGCATAGGGGTACTTGCCGTAGGAGACGTCCACGGTGTGCTCGGCAATGTAGTCGAGGTAGTCGGTGTCGTCGAAATCCTCGGCGGTGCCATCGGCTTTCATGAGGCGGATCTTGCCGTCGTAGAAGTTGAGGCTGCCCTCTTCGTCAACGGTGCCGATGAAGCCGGTGGTGATGGTGCCGAGGGTGGTGACGAGATCCAGGTACTTGGGAAAGATCTCTTCCTTGGCGTACTTCATGGAGAACTTGGCAAACTCAAGGAGCTCCTTGGTGTCTGCGATCATCTCCTGCCGCTGGCTCTCGTTCATGGGCTTGGAGAATCCGCCCGGAACGCCTGCGATGGGGTGGATCACCTTGCCGGCAAACTTCTCCATCATCATCTGTGCCTTCTGGCGCATGCGGATGACCTGTTTGGCAAGGTCGGGAGCGGCATTGGCGATGCCCATGACGTTCCTTACGGAGTAGTCGGCATCGGGTCCCATGACAAAGTCAGGGGCGGCAAGAAAGTAGAAATGAAGGATCTTGTCGTTGATGTGGGCCATGTTCTGCATGCACTCGCGGAGCAGGTGGCCTGCGGGGGCGACCTCTGCCCCGAAGCAGGCGTCCACAGCCTTGACGCTGGACATGTGGTGATGCCAGGGGCAGATGCCGCAGATCCGGGTCACGATCCGTGTGACCTCCTCGGCGGGCTTGCCCTCAACATATTTCTCAAATCCCCTGATCGAATTGAAGTGGGTGATGGCATCCTCTACATTGCCGTCCTCGCCAAGCTTGATCTCGATGCTGGCGTGGCCCTCAATGCGGGACAGGGGTTGTATATTTATCGTTTTTCCCATTATTATCTCCTGGTTTATTTCCCTTTTTTTGCTACGAGCCTGTTGTGGGCCCCTGAAAATCGCAACAGGTTGGCCCTGTCCGGCAGATCGGAAATGTCGATGCCGTTACTCACAAGGGCATTAAGCATATCAAGCAGCTGGTTGCCGTCCTGCTGTACAGGACCGTAGCAGCCGCGGCAGGGAACCCGTGCACTGATGCAGCGGGGAGCGTCCCCGTTGGCACCGGCACAGCCTGCCCGTGTGACCGGGCCCATGCAGAGATACCCCTGCTCAAGCAGGCAGCGCATCTCGTCAATGGGTTTCTCCGGATCAAACTCAGGGCATTCCACAGCCCGTTTGATGCCTTTGACATCACCCTTTCCCATTCTCTTGGTGGGACAGGTGTCGCAGGTGCTCTTGAACGGAAGCTCGGGGGTTTCCCCGTTGAGCAGGGCGAGAATCGCGGCTGCTATATGGTCCGGATGGGGAGGACAACCCGGCAGATAGATGTCCACATCGATTTTCTCATCCAGGGCATAGCACCGGTCAAGCAGGGGAGAGATGCCCTTTGTGGGAACCTTTGCTCCGGGATCGGTGCTCTCGGTTGAGTAATACCGGTCGAACAGCTCCTCATTGGTGTAGGAGTTGATCAGGGCCGGGATGCCGCCGTGGGTGGCACAGGTGCCGAGGGCAATGAGGATGTCGCACTTTTTCCTCATCTCCAGGGCCACTTCCAGGTGCTCCTCGTTCCGGATACCGCCGCTCAAAAGCCCAACGGTTGCCTTGGGGATATCGATATGCTCCTGATCTCCCAGCTGTCCCAGATGCTTGTGATCCATGAGAACAGGGATGTGTACAAAATTGATCTGGGGGAGAAGGTCGAGCAGGGTCTCCCCGAGATTCAAGATGGCGATTTCACACCCTGAACACGAGTTCAGCCATTCGCTGGCTACGTCGACGGCCATTATGCCACCTCCTCAAGGTTGAATGTATTGGGACCCAGCTCTTTGATCTTGTTCGTAAACTCGGTCACCTTCTGGGCAAACCTGGGGCCTTCAGCCCCTGATACCCATTCGATGGCAAAGCGTTCGGGATCAATGCCTGTATCCTCGAGAATCATGTTGATGACAGCGGTTCTTGCTAAAGCTTTGTTATTACCATCCAGGTAATGACATTCACCGAGATGTCAACCCATGACGATGACGCCGTCCGCTCCTTTTTTAAGAGAGTCAACCACAAGATCCGGATGGACCATGCCGGAACACATTACCCGGACGGCCCGCATATTTGTAGGATACTCAAACCTTGAGACACCCGCGAGATCTCCTCCGGCATAGGCGCACCAGTTGCAGAGGAAACCGATGATGGTCGGTTCGAAATTATCTGACATTATTGTTCTCCTTCATTATATTTATGATCAAACCCGCTCCAGAATCGCATCCACCTGGGCCTTTAACTGGCTCTGGGTGAAACCGTCCACAACAATACCCTCTTTGGGACAGGTGGCGGCACAGATGCCGCAGCCCTTGCACAGGGCCTTGTCCGTCTTGATCCGTTTGTGGATCTTGCCGCCCTCTTCAAACTCCACAAGCGTCAGGGCGTTGTAGGGGCAGACATCCACGCACAGGGCGCAACCGTCGCAGTTCTGGGTTACATGGGATTTGATGGCATCCAGCTTCATGGTCTTCTTGGACAGAACAACGCTGGCCCGTGATGCGGCAGCCTTGCCCTGGGCAACAGCCTCGTTGATGGGTTTGGGATAATGGCACAAACCGGCAAGGAACAGGCCGTCAACCGTGGAATCCACGGGTCTGAGCTTGGGATGGGCCTCGGAAAGGAACCCGTCGGCATTGACGCCGCACTTGAACATATCCACAAAGGAAGATGTGTCATTGGGTATAATGGCCGTTGCAAGCACAACCCGGTCGGTTGTTATCTCAAGGGGAAATCCCGAGATGGGATCAGTGACCCGGACAACGATATCGTCTCCTAGGTTCACAACCTCAGGTTTTGTCTCAGGGGTGTAGGAGATGAACATCACTCCAAGATCCCTGGCCTCTTTATAGACATCCTCCCGCTCGCCATAGGTTCTGATGTCCCGGTTGAGGACATAGACATCCATGTCGGGATTGCTCTTTTTCAGGAGCACGGCATTGACCACTGAACCGGCACAGCACACCCTGGAACAATAGGGTCTCTGGTCGTCACGGGAACCCACGCACTGGATGAACACGGTGCTTCCGGCCTTGGTTGCCTTGTCCTGGTCGTTTGCGAGCATCTTGTCAAAATCAAGGGCGGTCACCACCCTTGCATCCTGGCCGTAGAGGTACTCGTTGGGGGTGTAGCCATGTCCGCCTGTTGCAAGGACACAGGCGCCGAACTCAAGGTTCTCAACATCTTCGCCCCTGGCGATCTCGCCAAAGAAACTACCCACGGATCCGGTAACGGATTTCAGGGTGGAGTCGGTAAAGATCCGGATGAGATCGTGGTTCTCAACCTCGGAGATTACGGCGTCAAGGCCGGGTTTAACCAGCTCGCCCTTCCAGGTCTCATAGAGATCCACAGCAACACCGCCAAGGCTGTCGCTCTTCTCCAGAAGAACCGTCTCATACCCGTTGTTTGCAAGTCCCAGGGCTGCGTTCATTCCGGCAAAGCCGCCGCCCACAACCAGGGCCCTTGCGGTCACATTGACCTCGACATCATCCAGGGGATAGTTGCCCATCACCTTTGCAACGGCCATGCGAACCTGGTCCTTTGCCTTGGCTGTTGCCTTTTCCGGCTCATTGGGATGAACCCAGGAGTTCTGGTTCCGGATGTTGGCCATCTCGATCATGTACTTGTTCAGGCCAACCCCCTGGAGGGTCTCCTGGAACAGGGGCTCATGGGTCCTGGGGGTACAGGCTGCGATGACGACCCTGTTCAGGCCATTGTCCCGGATCTTCTCGGCAATGAGGTCCTGGGTGTCTGTGGAACAGGTGAACATGTTGTTCTCAACATACTCGACACCGGGCAGGGTTGCGGCATAGGCGGCCACGTCCTTAACATCGATGACGCCTGCGATATTGCTTCCACAGGAGCAGACAAAGACACCGACCTTGGGATCCGCAGCGGAGATATCCATCTCCACGGGCCAGGTTTTCTCCTTTGTCAGGGTGTTCTTTGACTCAGAGAGAACGGCCTCCACCTCTGCTGCTGCAGATGACGCATAGATAACCGATTTGGGAATGGCCTTGGGAGAGTGAAATGCACCCGTTACAAACACGCCGTCACGGGTTGTGGAAACCGGTGCAAAGCTGTCTGTTTTAGCAAAATTGTACTGGGTGAGATCAAAACCGAACTTATCGGCAAGCACCATGGCGTCTGCAGGGGCCTCAAGGCCGATGGAGAGAACCACCATGTCAAAGTACTCATCGTTCTGGGTACCGTCTTCGGTGGTGTAAGTCATGGTGACACCGACGCCGTCCGGGCCGGCCAGCAAGGTATGGGGACGGGCCTTTATATAGGAAACGCCCTGTTTCTTGGATGACTCATAATAACGCTCATACTCCTTTCCAACGGTTCGGATATCCATGTAGAAGATAACCTGTTCGTTATCATCCGAGGAGAGGTGGGAGCCTGTCATCACCGCCTGCTTGATGGAGTACATGCAGCAGACACTGGAGCAGTAGCCGTTCTTGGCGCAATTGGTGTTCCTGGAACCCACACACTGGATCCAGGCGATTTTCTTGGGCTCTCCGCCGTCAGAGGGGCGTGCAATATGCCCGATGGTGGGACCGGAGGCCGAGAGATACCGCTCGTACTCGAGGCTTGTGATAACATCCGCAATTTCGTCATATCCGTAGTAATCAACACCCTTGGGAGAATAGGGCTTGAAACCCGGTGCAAGAACCACCGCACCCACGTTGATATCGACGAGTTCCGGTTTCATGTCGTAGTTGATGGCGCCGGTGGGACATATCTTGGCGCACACACCGCATTTACCCTTGTTCAGATAGATGCAGTTATTCGGATCAATGGCATACTTAAGGGGGACGGTCTGGCCATACTTGATGTAGGCAGCCTTTCGTTTGTTGAGCCCCTCATTATACTCGTCCGGTACTTTTTTCGGGCATTTTTCGGCGCACAACCCACAGGCAATGCATTTGTCCTCATCCACGTAACGCGGATTTTTCTTGATGGTTACTGTAAAGTTGCCCTGTTCACCTTTGACATTTTCGACCTCAGAAAGTGTCAGTAATTCTATATTCAAGTGCCGACCGCACTCGACCAGTTTGGGTGAGACAATTCACATGGCGCAGTCATTGGTAGGGAATGTCTTGTCCAGCTGGGACATGGCACCACCGATACCAGAACTCTTTTCAACAAGATAGACGTAATAACCGGAATCCGCCATATCAAGGGCTGCCTGAATTCCGGATATACCACCTCCGGCCAACAGAACAGAGCCCACAGGCTTGTTTGTCATAAATACCTCACTTAGAATTTTAGAGCTACTTGTTAATTTCTTCTATAACACCTGTTTCCTATGCAGAGTAAGAAGCAGACATCACACCCATTTTTTTTACATCTTTACATCTTTACTTCACCCTTTACCTGTTCCACCACCCATTGGGCCGCCCTTGGAACGGCAGCCTCAACTTCCGGGGTAAGCCCGGGGTTGATCTCGTTGGGGATGAAATCCGTATGCATCCCAAGCACCTTCACTTCGACCCCGCCCGCAACCTCAAGCTCCTTGAGCAGGTTGGACGAGGGACTCTGGTGCAGGGAAAAGTCACTAAGCTTCTCCTTGGGGACTTCAGCGAGAGTCATCTCAAATATCTCCCCTTTTTCCCGCCCTGAAACGGTGACGGCATCAATAACAATGACTGTTTCAGGTTTTTCATCCATCAGAAGAAGATCAAACATGAAATCCCGGATGCCCGTGCCGGCGTCCACGGCGATCACTGTCTCCGGCAGGGTATAATTGGCTTGAATGTACTCCACCACGGCAGGACCGAACCCGTCATTTTCAAACAAGGTGTTGCCGCACCCGAAGATTAGAACTTTTTTTGTGTAAATATCTGTTGTCACCGGATTTCCTTTTCGACTCCAGCAAATTTCGAGCAAAACTGGATATTCTCAACAGTCTGAATCAAAATCAGCAAGTGAATCATCCTTATTTATTATATGGTTCTACACAAAAATCTCAAAGAAACATGAGTAGCAAATTCAAATTTTTCTGTCAAATTTATTTTAATTTTAATCTCAACAGGCTGAAATCATGGTTTTTTACAAAATTACGGTTTTCAAATGCCGTTCAGCAAATAATTATTGAAAAATTCTATGTGATACGGTCAGACTCTTCGCCCGATCCTATAGTATATAGTTGACAGAAAAGATTCCGGTGAGATATAGTCCCCCCCAGGTTACAAATGAGTTACAAATGTCTGCTAACGTACCAGCAAGATGTCAATGACAATGTCAATGATATTTTACTATTTGCTTGTAGATAGTTGAACTTTTAACAGCATCAAGGAGGTGCCATTGAAAGAAGATCTGAAGTTACCTGAAGAACCACAGGAAAGCAGCGGCGTTTCCCGAAGGGGTTTTCTCAAAGCCCTGACCGGAACAGCTGCTGGAATCGGTCTTTCCCAAATGATCAACCCCGCCCTTGTCTCTGCCATGAAAAAAGGGCTTGAGAAACACCCGGTTCTCTGGGTCCAGGGTCAGGGCTGTACCGGATGTTCAGTCTCGCTTCTGAACAGCGTTGAACCCACCATTGCAAAAGTACTGCTCGACGTCATCAGCCTCGAGTACCACCCCACTGTCATGGCCTGTGAAGGCGAAGACGCTCTTACAAATCTCTACAGAATCGCTGACGAGTTCAAGGGGAAATTCTCCCTGGTTGTTGAAGGCGCCATCCCCATGGCTGCCAACGGAAAATACTGCATCGTTGGCGAGCGTGACCACCACGAGATCACCATGCTCGAGATGACCAAAGAGCTGGGTGAGATGGCCGGAAGCGTCCTTGCCGTTGGTACCTGCGCAGCCTACGGCGGTATTCCCGCAGCTGCTGGTAATCTGACCGAGGCCACCGGCGTTCAGGCGGTGTTCGATAAATTCGGCATCAAGACCCCTGTGGTCAATATCCCCGGCTGCCCGCCCCATCCCGACTGGATCGTGGGTACCATTGTTCACCTTCTCACCAAGGGTCTGCCCGAACTTGATGAGGACGGACGCCCCCTCCTCTTTTTCGGTGAGAACGTCCATGAGAATTGTCCCTACCTTGACTACTTTGATGAAGAGATTTTCAGCGAAACCTTTACAGATAAAAAAGGTTGCAGAATGGAAATCGGCTGCAAGGGTCCGGACGCCTATGCGGACTGCTTCAGGCGCCGCTGGAACGGCGGTCTGAACTGGTGCATTGAGAATGCGGTCTGCATCAACTGTGTGGACCCCGGTTTCCCGGATTCAGCATCTCCATTCTATGAAAGTGCTTAACTCAGAGTACCCAATAAAGCCAAGGAGGTTTTAATATGGCAGGTTGCAAACCTGAAGCGGTTCCAGAGGGAACCGGCGGAAAAAAAATAAAGGTGGCCATTGATCCAGTTACCCGGATCGAAGGACATCTGAAAGTAGAAGTAGAAGTAAAGGACGGCAAGGTCGCTGATGCCAGATGTTTTGGCGGCATGTTCCGCGGTTTTGAAAACATCCTCACCGGAAGAGATCCCAGGGATGCGTCCCAGATCGTCCAGAGGATCTGCGGCGTTTGCCCCACGGCCCATGCCACGGCAGCAAGTATGGCCCTGGACGACGCCTTTGGAGTTACGCTGACCAACAACGGAAGGGTGGCAAGGAACCTCATCCTCGGTGCCAACTATCTCCAGTCCCACATTCTTCACTTCTATCACCTGGCAGCCCTGGACTATGTAAATGGTCCGGACGTTGCACCCTTTGTTCCCAGATACAAAAACAACGATGTCCGTGTTGACAAGGCCACCAACCAGGTCGGCGTTGACCAGTATCTCGAAGCCCTTGAGATCAGGAAGATCTGCCACGAGATGGTCGCCCTTCTCGGCGGAAGAATGCCCCATGTCCAGGGAATCGTTGTTGGCGGAACCACAGAGATCCCCACCCGGGAGAAACTCAACGAGTTCGCCAAACGGTTCAAGAAGGTAAGAACATTCGTCGAAGAGAAGTATCTTCCCCTCATCTACACCCTGGCGGGACCCTACGGCGATCTTCTCAAGACCGGTTCCGGCCACAAGAACTGCATCTCCTTTGGTGTGTTTCCCCTGGATGGCGAGGGTAACACCCTGCTGAAATCCGGTGTCTACACCGATGGAAAATTCTCAGACTTTGATCCGGCTCAGATCAAGGAGTATGTGAAACACTCCTTCTTTGACGACTCAACAACCGGTCTCCACTTCAGCAAGGGCAAAACCGTTCCGGATCCTGAAAAAGCGACGGGCTACAGCTTCATCAAGTCGACCCGCTACAACGACAAGCCCCATGAGGTCGGCCCCCTTGCAAGGATGTGGATCACCAACCCCGAGCTTTCCGCCATCGGCCAGAAGGCTCTTGGTGTTAAAAACGTCCGTGACATCGGCGACGCAGCCTTCTCCATCCTCGGCCGCCACGTGGCAAGGGCCGAAGAGACCCTGCTTGTGGCCAAGCAGATTGAGAAGTGGCTGGATGAAGCCAAACCCGGTGCGGAGACATTCGTTGCGGCTGATATCCCGGAGAGCGCAGAAGGAATCGGCCTCACCGAGGCACCCCGTGGCGCCCTTCTCCACTACATCAACATCAAGGACAGCGTGATCGCCAACTACCAGATCGTTTCGGCCACGCTCTGGAACGCCAACCCCATGGATGACATGGGCCAGAGGGGCCCCATTGAAGAGGCCCTCATCGGAGTTCCGGTTCCCGATGCTGAAAATCCGGTCAATGTGGGGCGTTTAATACGCTCCTACGACCCCTGACTGGGCTGTGCCGTGCACGTGCTGCACGCAGAGACCGGCGAAGAAAATGTTGTTGAGCTTCCGCTCTAACAGCTGACCGACACTGAGCAAGAGAGAGGGGATGGAAATTCCATCCCCTCTTTGACGTTTAACCCCACAATTCGGAACAACATGTCATGAAAAAACTTTTGGTACTGGGCGTTGGAAATATTCTGTTGATGGACGAAGGCATCGGGGTCCATGCCGTGCATGAACTCATGAAGGAGACCTGGCCCGCGGATGTCGAATTTATCGACGGCGGCACCTTTACCCAGGACATTTTCTACCTGTTCCAGGAGTATGAGATCATCCTGGTCCTGGATATCGTCAAAGCCGGCAAAGAACCCGGCACCATCTACCGCCTGGACGAAGATGACCTCAGGAAGGACGAGAGCCAGACCCTCTCCCTCCACGACATCGATCTGTTGGATTCACTCAGCATGACCGAGCTCATGGGTCACAAGCCCGAACTCCACGTGCTTGGCATCGAACCCAAAGATCTTGACTGGGACATGGAGTTAACCCCCACACTGAAAAAGCTCTTTCCCCAATATCTTGAGATCGCCCGCCAGGAGATACAACGGCTTCTCGGCTGAATGCCTGCCTAGTAGACCTTGGGTTTTGAAAACCCTTTGCCGAGAACGTCAAAGGTGTTTTCCGTGATCATGAAGGCATTGTTATCGATGGTCAGCACCGCCTCTTCCAGCCGCTTTAACTGGTGATTTTGCACCACGGTGAGGAGAATCTTCTTATCCTTTCCCGAGTAGGCACCCGTGCCGTTCAAAAAGGTGGACCCCTGTTTCAGGCGATTGTAGATGACAGGGGCGATCCTGTCGCTAAACTCGGACACAATCAGCACCATCTTCCGCTGGTTGAACATGGTGAGCACCTGCTCCAGCACCTGGGAGAGCACAAAGCTCAAGGCAATTGAGTAAAGCACAAGATCGGTCTCCAGAAAGCCGAAGCTGAAGGTAAACAGAACCAGGTTAAAAGCAAAGAGAAACGTACCTATCCGGATACCCAGTTTCTGATTGACGATGATGCTGATAATGTCCATTCCCCCGAGGGTTCCCAGGCTGTGAAAGGCGATCCCCCCACCTGCCCCCAGGATCGATCCGCAGGCAAGCACCGCCAGAAACGGATCGTTGATATGAATCGGCAGGGTGATCAGATCCATGAAAACAGAGCTGGCAAGCATTCCGTAAAGGCTGTATAAAAAAAAGCGTTTACTGATGAAGATCCATCCCACGACAAACAGGGGAATGTTGATGATCAGGTACCAGAATCCCGGAGACAGGACGTCGGTGGCATAGTAAAGCAGCAGGCCAAGGCCTGAAATACCGCCGGTGATCAAACCATGGGGAATTGCTATTCCCGTGAGTCCCAGGGCAAACAATGCTGCCCCGATGGTCAGGAGAATAAGGTTCCATAACACTGATGATTTCAATTGCTGTTTAAAATAGCTCATGGGGGGTCATTCCGTAATAAAAAAAAGTTGCTCAGACTTACTCAAACTCATATTGAGGAGCAGCGTATACTCCCAATCCAAATCAGGGTCAACTCTTTTTTTACAAACAAACATCCCCCTGTGGAGAAAGCCCCATTTGACGCAGGTTTCTGAAACAAAAAAAATGAAAAAAAATCAGGACAAGAGGTCATTCAGGGCCCCTTGAATCGTTGGAAACCGAAACGCAAATCCGGCCGTTCCCAAACGCTCCGGAATCCCCCTTGTACTAGCCAGAAAAGCCCGGCCCACCTCCCCCATCATCATCCTGACCACCCAGGCAGGCGCCGGCATCACGGCCGGTCGATGGAGCACCCGGCCAAGGGCTGCTGCAAACTCCCCCTGGCGGACCGATCCGGGGGAGCAGAAGTTTACAGGTCCCCGGATCTCTTCATTTTCCAGGAAAAAATCCACGGCCCCGGCAAGGTCATTGATATGTATCCAGGGCAACCAGTGCTGCCCGTCTCCCATGGGCCCGCCCATGTAAGCTTTAAACACCGGCACCATCTTCCCAAGTGCACCGCCGTTTCTTCCCAGCACGACCCCGAACCGCATGATCACCACCCGGCACCCCTTTTCAACGGCAGCCGATGCACGGGCTTCCCAGTCCACGCACACCCCGGCCAGAAAATCATCCCCGGAAGCGCTTTCCTCGGTCAGGGTCTCCTCCCCGCGATCCCCGTAAAACCCCAGGGCTGAGGCAGACAGCAGGAGAGGTTTCCTGTCGGCAGCAAGGGCTGAAACCACATTTTCCGTGGTCAGGACACGGCTATTCCAGATCTCCTCTTTAACGGCCGGGGTCCATCGGCTTAAAATGTTTTTCCCTGCAAGGTTCACCACCAGATCTGCCCGGGCAATGCTCTCCTGCCACGCTCCCCCACGGGTGGTATCGGCAGAGATCCAGGTGAAACCATCTTCTCCGCCCAACCTGTGTTCAAGGGACCTGCCAACGCCGGTCACCCGGTCTCCCCGGGCAAGAAAATGCCTTGTCAGAAACGACCCCACAAAACCGGAACCGCCCGTGATCACAACTTTCATCTTCCCTCCTTTGCCCGGACAACAATCCGGGACGGTTACAACAAAACCTTAAGACGTGCTTCGACCTCATGGCGGGAAAGGGCCCCCACCGTGGTATCAACCACCTTGCCGGCCTTGAAAAAGAGCAGGCTCGGCAGGCTCATCACCCGGAATCTTGAAGTAATTGCAGGATTTTCATCAACGTTGAGCTTCACGACCTTGATCCGGCCGGCATACTCGAGGGCAAGGGCCGTTAAAACAGGATCCATGGATTTGCAATGGCCGCACCAGGGCGCCCAGCAATCCATGACAACCCCTGTGTTGTGGGCCATAACCTCCCGGTCAAAGGTATCATCCGTGACGACCACGGGTTTTGTAGTGACAGACGCTGTGTTCAGGGGACTTTTGCAGCGGCCGCACACCGGGCCTTCGCTGATGCGGGCCACGGGAATGCGGTTTTTCGTTCCGCAGCTGCTACAAATAACAATGGCACTGTTTGGCATTTTTTATCCTCCTTTTCCCGTTCCAGGGGTTCCGCTGGCACGGAAAAAATCGACTCATTTCAGGGCAAGGACTGTCGTATCATGATGTGATATTCTTCATAATAGGGTGAGACCAAAGGGCTGTCAAACAAAACCGGACCGGTGGATCTCCTGGACACTGGAGTGGCCACCGGGCTCTTGTCTTCCACGTTTTTCCCTTGACAACAAGGCGTTTTTTATCGTTCATATGGCAACCAATTGAAACCCAAAGAAGTTGAGGTAATAAACGAAATGGAGCCATTGAACACCCAAAAACACAATGACTACCAGGGCAGAATCAACCGGGTCATGGATCACATTGAAACCCACCTGGACAAGGAGTTCAGCCTGGAGGAGCTTGCGGCAATCGCCTGTTTTTCCAAGTTCCATTTTCACCGGATCTTCAATGCCATGGTGAACGAGACCCTGTTTGGATTTATCCAGCGGGTGAGGGTTGAAAAAGCCGCAACCCTCCTTGTCTCCAACCATCACACACCCGTCACGGAGATCGCACTGGATTGCGGTTTCACCTCCTCTTCCGCCTTTGCAAGGGCGTTCAAGACCCGTTTTAACATGACTGCCACCCAGTGGCGGAAACGCACCCCATCCTTATACTGCAGAGCTGAGAAAAAAGAAACAAAGGACTCGCCTGAATCCCATGGCAGGCGGTTGCTGACCCGGGATGTGAGGATCGAAGAACTTAAATCACAGACCCTTGCCTATGTCAGGTACATAGGCCCCTATGAAGGGGATGCGGCACTTTTTGAATCCCTGTTTTCAAGACTGTACCAATGGGCCGGTCCAAGGGATCTTATCTCCGGTCAAACCCAGTGCCTTGCGGTCTACCACGACAGCATCGACATCACGGCCCTGGACAAGCTGAGGGTCAGCGCCTGCATCACCGTCCCCCCGGGGACCCGGGTAACAGGAGAGGTGGGAAAAATGCAGCTTAGCAAGGGGAAATACGCCTCAGCCCGGTTCAAACTCGGCCCCTCCGACTATTATGAAGCCTGGAACGGGCTCTTTTCCCAGTGGCTGCCCTCAAGCGGGTATGCGCCCGATGACGGCCCCTGTTTTGAACGCTATCCCCCCATGGAACAGGAGGAAAAAGAGTGCGGAAAAATGACCGTTGACATCTGCATTCCAGTCAAACCCCTCTGACCCAATTTGCCTGCCCAAACTTAAAAAAGCAATCTGGGTCAACTCAACAGCAACCTGGGTCAAGATATTTGTCCGGACATCTCCTATACTCCCCGGCAGCGTTTAACTGCATAAATAAGGAGAAATAATCTTGAAAAACCAGCCATATTCCATCCATCCCATCGGCCATGTCAATGCCGCCCATGGCGAATTCTCACTCCAGATCCATGAAGACTACAGAAAAGGGTTGACCCAGGTGGATCAGTTCAGCCACATCCATCTGTTCTGGTGGGCCACCGGCCAGGACAACCAACAGAGCAGGGCAACCCTTGAAACGGAACTGTTCTATGCGCCGGGCACAACAGCCGGTGTTTTTGCCTGCCGGTCCCCATTCAGGCCCAACCCCATTGCCGTGACCCTCACCGCCTGCCTTGGGGTGGACGTGGACCAGGGCATCATCCAGGTTCCTTACATGGACGCCCTTGACCAGAGCCCGATCATCGATATCAAACCCTATTTCCCGGTGGCGGACCGGGTAAAGAATGCAACGGTTGCCCCCTGGGCCAGGGAATGGCCCCAATGGCATGAGGATGCCCATCAGATGGAACAGATCTTTGCCCGGTTCATGGAACCGCAAGCCTCGGTTAAAAACGCCCCCCTGCCGGATCGGTAACCGTAGTGAGCTGGGAACACCAGACTTTTATATTCATTATTAAGGTTATAATCAGGGTCAGGCTTAGCTTATTAGCTTATTGCCCCTAAATAAGCTAAGCCTGACCCCATACTGACTCTATTTATTCCTCAGTTTCTCAAGTTTTTGCTGGAGCCCCTTTGCACAGGCCTCAAAGGTTCCGGTCAGGACCTCCATCCTTACCTTGCCTTTTGGATCGATTTCAGGACAGGGATCCACGGCCACGGCCAATCGTTCCTGGGTTATGGAATCGAGGAATTCGAATTCCATGGAAGCGTCTTCAAGGGACAGATGGGGATTGCCCGGAATCTTGCGAACCGACGGGGACTTTCCCTTGGAATAAACAGAGGTGATTGAATTGGGTTCAGGCTTGGTAAAGCAAACACCCGTCAGGGCAGGACGGACCCTCAACACCCCGATACCGGGTTTATCCACTAGGGTCAGGGAGGAAGAGAACTCGTCCATCACGGCCTGGTGAAAGGCATGGGCGACCTCGTTGAGTTCGTCGGCCTGTATTCCTCTGTAACCGGTATCTTCATCCAAAAACAGAACCAGGTAATCCATCATCACCTTGTCATAGGAAAAAAAATCGGTCGCGGGTTTCACATAGGCAAAATCGGCGCTATTATTTTGAACGTCGTATTTCCCCATAAATTCGGAATGGGAGACATTTTTTTTGGAACACCCGGTGGCCACAACCAGCAAACCTGCCACCAAGACCAGCCATCGCTTAACTAAAATCGTCATGAAACACTCCTGTCGCGGTTAATAGATGACTCAACTTTCGGAGTTGACTGCCGGGATAACACCCGGCAATGCCGAAGTCCGGAAGTTGAGCAGATTCCAATTGCGTTTAATCACGGTACCCGGATGAGGCGAATCCCCAGGTTGCTGCTCTTATCCTCGGGATTGTAGCGATCCCGACGGGTTACGCGAACATCACCCTTATAGTTGACCCAGCTTCCTCCGCGATCGACCTTGCGAAACCCGGCGCCCTGGAACACGGGGGTTGTACGCCCGGTATTGGAGTAAGCGTTCCATGCATGGACATCCTCGCACCACTCCCATACGTTTCCGCTCATGTCGTAGAGGGCAAACCTGTTGGGTTCCTTGGTTCCCACCTCATGGGTGCTTCCCTTGCTGTTGCCGTCATACCAGGCCACGGCATCGATGTCATCCCCGCCGGCAAAGGAAAACCCCTCCCCTCCGCAGGTGGCGGCATACTCCCATTCGGCTTCCGTGGGCAAACGGAACTTTCCGCTGGAAGTATTGTTCAACCGCTTCACAAATTCCTTTACATCATTCCAGGAAACGTTCTCCACGGGAAAATCGTCACCTTTCTTGAACCTTGAGGGATTGGAACCCATAATCGCTTCCCACTGTCCCTGGGTCACCTCGTACATGCCAATCCATAAATCGTAGACACACACCTCATGGCAGGGTCTTTCATCGTCCTCACCCGAATTGTTTCCCATCATAAAGCAGCCTCCGGGAACTGAGACAAACTCCATTCCGGTGGTGGGCTCGACCCAGGAGTCTGATGCAGTCGGTTCTGCGGCATCCAGCGGACCCGGCCAGGGAGAAAAGGATACAAGACAGAGGATCACCGCCAACCACAGCCTGTTTCTCATAATCACCTCAATGTAAGGGGTTAAGTATATATACCAGGATATACCTTACATAAATTTTTGTTCAACCCAAGGACTTTTTTGTTTTACACTATAAAAACGTTAAATTCCCAGAACGATGTTCCTATTTTTCTTGATCTTATTCAAAAATCAAACTATCAATAAAGATACGACCCTATAACCCACCACCATTATAAACGATCACGAGGTAAAAATCATGACGCCAACACCACGCCCGCAGATCGATCCCCTTGTCCGGAACCAGCAGCATTATTTCAACACCAGGAAGACCCTGGATTACGAATTCCGGAAAAAGAACCTGGAACGGCTTCGAAGCGCCATCAAGACCCAGGAAGGGGCGATTCACAGCGCCCTTAAAAAAGATCTTGGCAAACCCGAATTCGAAGCCTATGGAACCGAGACCGGCATCTGCATACATGATATCACCCAGACCCTGAAGCATCTCAAACGCTGGATGCGCCCCAAACGGGTCAGGACATCCATCCTTGTCCAGCCGGGCAAGAGCAGGATTCTCTACACCCCACTTGGGGTCAACCTCATCATCGCCCCCTACAACTACCCGTTCCAGCTTGCCATGGCCCCGTTGACGGCGGCCATTGCCGCAGGAAACACCGTGGTGCTCAAGCCCTCTGAGATGACGCCCAACACAAGCGACATCATCTGCAAGATCATTGCCGAGACCTTTGACCCTGGGCTTGTGGCTGCCGTGCCAGGGGAAGTGGAACAGACAACAGCCCTTTTAGCCCAGAAATTCGACCACATCTTTTTCACGGGCAGCACCCGGGTGGGCACCATCGTCATGCAGGCTGCGGCGCGAAACCTCACCCCGGTCACCCTTGAGCTGGGAGGAAAGAGCCCCTGCATCGTCCACCACGATGCCAACCTTGAAATCGCCGCCAGGAGAATCGTAAGGGGGAAATTCATCAACGCGGGCCAGACCTGTGTTGCTCCGGATTATCTCCTTGTTCACAAGAGCATCAAAAAGGATTTTCTCAAAAAGCTGACCCGCCGGATCCTCGATTGTTTTGGAAAAGATGCAAGCACCAGCCCTGACTACGGCAGAATCATCAACCGCGATCACCTGAAAAGAATCATGGCGTTGATAGATCCCTCAAAGGTGGTGCTGGGAGGCAAGGCCAATGAAAATGAGCGGTTCATCGCCCCCACCGTGATGGACAACGTTACCCTTGACGATCCTGTCATGCAGGAGGAGATCTTCGGACCGGTACTCCCGGTCATTGAATATGAGAACCTGGAAGAGATTTACAGCACCATTCGCGCCCTGCCCAGCCATCCCCTGGCCTGTTATGTTTTCAGTGGGAACAAAACCGTGCAGGAGACGTTGACATCCACGATCCAGTTCGGCGGCGGCTGCATCAACAACAGCGTGATGCACCTTGCCAATCCCCACCTTCCCTTTGGGGGCGTCGGGCAGAGCGGAATCGGTGCCTACCACGGCTTTTCTGGTTTCGAGTGTTTTTCCCATAAAAAATCCGTTCTGAAATCAGACACCTGGATCGACCTGCCCCTGTTCTACCCCCCCTACAAAAATAAGCTTTCCCTTTTGAGGAAAATCATGGGATAAATAACAAAACCTATTCCATGCGAGACCTTTGTAACTGTACACAAAAAAAGGCATATTGTGAAACAGTCAGGCCCCGTCATTGCCCGTTTTATCGTTGTTCTCCTGGTCACGGCCAGCTCTACGGCCTTTGGCTCGGAAAATTCCCAGGAGTTAAACTACGGCATGGGGATCCTCAACACCCGGTCCCAGTCCGTTGCCCAGAGCTTCAGGCTGACACTGCCGCTTCTTGTCCCCGGAGATATCAAACAGGGATGGCAAACCGTTGCCCAGGCAACCTGGACCAATGTCTGGGCCCAGGAGAGGAGTTATCTTCTCGACTATGAGATGCTCGATTCCACCCTGGGAGTCAGCTACGGGTTCAACCAACGGCTGGGGGTGAGTGTTATGGTGGATTCCCGCTCCTATTTCGGCGGTAAGATGGACGGTTTCATCCAGGGATTCCATGACCTTTTAGGCCTGGACCAGAACAACAGGGACGACTACCGCAAGGGAAGGGCCGTCATCAGCGAATACGATCCCGTAACAGGCAACCTGATCAGCCAGAACTCCGCCCATGAGCTTAACAACAGCGGCCTGAACCTTTTGGTCAACTACAACTTCATACACGACAACCGGGTTCTGCCTGCGGTCAATATTTACGGTGTTGCCCGGTATGCCTTTGAAAGTGCGGATATCGTCACCAAAGGAGACGGACTGGACCTGGGCCTGGGCATCGGCCTTGCAAAGAAGTGGAACTCAAGCTTCTACACCTACGGCATCGCAGGATTCACCCTGTACGATGACCAGGACGATACACAGCAAACCATCATCAAGTTAAAAAGGCACCAGTTCACCGGCCTCTTTGCCATGGCATACCCCCTGTCGCAAAACGCTTCCGTCCTGGCGCAATACCTCTACTCCACCTCGGTGGTTGAAACGCTCCATGGACTTGACGAACCCTCCCACGAGCTTCACTTCGGCCTGAAGTTCAGGGTCGGGAAAAGAAGCGTGATGGATATCTCCATCATCGAAAACATCATCTCCATGGACAACAGCCCGGATTTCGGGGTTCATCTCGGATGGCGCCTTGAGCTTTAAACAGCCTTGGGAGCGTTGACTTTATCCTCATATCCCCCTATAGTGAGACAATTAACTAAAACTATAAGTGCTCCATGGAAACGAAACTGATCGTTCCAGCTGCCTGCACCTGATTCTCTCAGCACCCTCCGCCACTCTCCTGC
>JAQYWC010000048.1 GCA_030145245.1 Desulfobacterium sp. | reverse complement strand
GGTGATGATGGGGTGCCCCAAGTTTGACGATAAGGATTCCTATGTGGAGAAGTTCACCCAGATATTTGCGGCCAATACCATCAACAGCATCACGGTCCTGATCATGGAGGTTCCCTGCTGCTCCGGCCTTCCCGGCATTTTGAAGCGGGCCATGGAGCTTGCGGGCAAAGAGATCGAGCTGTCAACCGCAGTGATCAGTACAAGGGGAGAGCTTCTCCGTTAAAAAGCGCCCTGGCATGAAGGCCTCAAACGGCCTCCATCTCTGTTGGGAGACATAAACCTGGCAAGGCCGCTCAAATTCAATGGGGCCTTGCCAATTCAGACCCGTGAAATGGGCTTATTTCCCAAAAGATACAAACTGGGTATGCTCCATGGCCAGCTCCATCTGGAAGCTGCTGAACCCCACCGAAAATGAAACCCGCCGGTTATCCAGATTATCCATATCCGGGGTTAAGGTGATCGAACTATTCAAGGCCAGGGCTTTGGGTTGACCACAGAATGCGGTGAGATCGAATTTTGACTTAATCATACTCATGGCGCGCCCCATAACCTGGTTGGTCATTTCTCCCATGGTATCAATCACTTCATTTGATGTATATTCTTTGGCAAGTTCACTCTCCGGCAACCCCATGGCGCTCATATAACTTGAATAAAGATCCATTGCAGCCGCACTACTGAAATTAATAACCACAAGGCCATTATAATCCCCTGCAAACGGAACAAAACACCCCACTTCCGGTTTAAGCCGCACCCGGGGAATGGCTTGAAACGTTTTTGAATAACTTACTTTTCTGTTTGTTCCTTTTTCCAGGGTCGTTTTAATGGCCTGTCCGAAAGTATTCGCTACAACATCAATGGTTTTTGGATCTGAATTCACAATTTAACTCCTTTCTAAAAAATCACCTCTTCGCTTGAGAACGAAAACGTTCACAAAACCATTATCTTTTCTGAAACGCTCGTAAACCGCAGGTTCTTTTAGCACACTTGGGATACAGAAGGCATGGTTAATCGCATTTACGTGCATGCAGGGAAGCAAAGCGCTATTTGAGGCGCAGCCTTCCATAAATAGTTGTTGCCGATCACGGAAAGGATTTGATAACATCAGACAATCCAGATCAGTCGGGACTTACGGTAAATCACAAACCATCACCCATTAAAGAACAGGGAGGATTTTAACATGGGAAAAATCGTCGTCATCGATGAGGATGAATGCACAGGCTGCGAAACATGTGTCGAACTCTGTCCGGAGGTCTTTGAATTTGACAGTGACAATGAAAAGGCGATCGTGATCAAGCCCGCAGGCGGAGACGAGGAGAGCATCGAGGAAGCGATGGAATCATGCCCCGTTGAATGCATCTCCTGGGAGGATGAGTAGGTACAGGAATCAGCAATGCCTCATCATCCCTGCTCGGCGAGATCCGTCACCCCATCGGGATCCAGGATGGTGATCACCCGGTTATCCACCTGGATGAGACCGTCATTGGTCATGCGGGCCAGGATTCTGGAGATCGTCTCAGGTGTGGTACCCAAAAGACCAGCCAGCTGTGTTTTGGAGACCGGCAAACGCACCGGCCCCTGATGTTCCTGCTCCTTGCGGGTTGCCATGAGATAGGATGCCAGGCGGGCCGGCACCTCCTTGAGGGCCAGGTTTTCCACCATGACCGTAAACTCCTTAAGGCGCATTGAAAGCACGGCCAGCATGTTGAGGGCCAGGCTGGGATGGGTCATGATCAGCTCGACAAACCGCTTTCTCGGAAAAAAGATCAGGGTCGAGTTGGCCACGGCCAGGGCAGATGCAGGAAACTGCTTTCCGGTGAACACAGGCACCTCGCCAAAGGGTTTTCCCGGACCGTAGATGTGCAGTATCTGCTCCTTGCCCATAAAAGAAAGCTTGAAGATCTTAACCTTGCCGGTCTCAACCACATAGAACCCGTTACAGGGATCCCCGTCCGTGAAGATCATCTCCCCCTTTTTAACCGTCCGCCTCTCGCAGACCAAGGCGATCTCCTCAAGGTTTTCCCTGTCAAGCCCCTGGAACAGGGGGACGAAGCCGATTGTTTCCATGATTGATTTCATGGTTCCCTTTTATATCCTTCCTCCCCCTGTGTAAACCCTAAAAACCGTCTCCCTGAAAACAGCTGCCAGGGATCACACGGAAAATTTTGAGACCTGCTCCTTGAGGCTTGCGGCAAGCGAGGCCAGGGTTTCAGCACTGGATTTCACCTGGACACTGCTGGCTGAGATACCCGAGGAGGTGCCGGTAACCTCGGAGATATCCCTGGCGATCTCACCGGAAACAGCCGAGGACTGGGTCACCCTCTCGCTGATGTTCCCTATTCCCTGGGAGGCCTGGGCCACATTCCCGGCGATCTCCCGGGTGGTCACGGACTGCTCTTCAACGGCCGCGGCAATGGTGCCGGCAATGGTGTTGACCTCGTTGATCACCGATGAGATCTTCTCGATCTCCGCAACGGTCATGGAGGTGGAGGAACGGATCCCTTCGATCTTCTCCTTGATGTCGCTGGTGGCCCCTGCTGTCTGGGCCGCCAAGGCCTTGATCTCGCCTGCAACCACGGCAAATCCCCGTCCGGCCTCCCCTGCCCGTGCGGCCTCGATGGTGGCGTTGAGGGCAAGAAGATTGGTCTGCTCCGAGATCGCCATGATCACCTCGGTCACCTTTGTGATCTCTTCGGCATTGTTGCCAAGAACCGCCACCTGCTCGGAGGCATTGGTCGAATAGGTCACCGCCTTTTCCGTGACGACACTTGATTTTCCGGCGTTTGCCGCAATATCCTCCATGGAAGCGGTCATCTGCTCCACTGCCGCAGAAATGGTCACCATGTTATCCGACGCATCCCGGGTCTCCTCCTCCACCAGTACCATGTTGGAACTCATCTCCTCGGCAGCGGCGGCAACGGTATTGGATTTTTCCGTTGTCTCCTGGGCGCCCTGGGACAGAAGAGTTGACACCTGGAGAAGGTCATTGGAGGAATCGTTGGTGACCCCGGTATTCTGGGAGATCTCCACGATCACCCCCTGGATCTTCTCGATGAAGATGTTGAACCAGGAGGCAAGGGCCCCGACCTCATCATGGCTCTTGATCGTAAGCCGGGTCTTGAGATCCCCCTCGCCCTGGGCAATATCCCTCAAATTCGACGCAACCTCTTCCACGGGTTTGATCAACAGGGTCACCACCAGAAATCCCGTGACAAAGATCATCAGTCCGCCGCAAACAAGACCTGCAACCATCAGGATGACCCGGACCTTGCGCTCTCCCTGCTTTCCGGCAAGATCGATGCTTGCTGCCGTGTCCGACACAAGGGCAAGGCTCTTCTCCTTTACAACCCCAAGGGAGCGGTCAACCCGCTCCATCACCCGTCCGGCCTCGGTGGCAAGCACCCCGTCGATGCTTCCGGCATTGCTGTCGATCATGGCACTGAACCGTTTCGACATGCCGTCGATCTTTTGGACCACGGCTTTCCTGTCCATGCACAAAACCAGGCTACCCAAGGGTTTACCCTCAAGTTCCAGGGCTTTTTCAACCCGGATCACGCCGGGATCATTAAGGGAAGCGGACAACACCTTTTCATACTTTCGCTTGCCCTCTCCGGTTGCGAAGTATGACTGAATTTTTGAATTTTTCCGGTCCAGGTACCGGACATAGGGCCGGCCCTTGGGATTGAGGTAAAGGGCGAACACCAGATTGGGATCACTGGCTGCCGCCTTGACATAGGCGGTAAGATCGGAAAAATTGTTGGCAACAATGGCAGGCGGGGCAACCGCAGCCAGGAGCATGGCCAGGGATTCGGCACTTTTTTTCAGGCCCTCTTCCAGCTCGGCGGAGGAGCGGTTTTTCTCTGCTTCCAATGCAGCGGCCGTGGTTGCCGAGAGCTGTTGGGTGGCCGTGGCGGACATTGTCTTGAAACAGCCGGTAAGAGCTGAGTCCAGCTGATCAAAGTCCTTTTGCGTGTCACTGCTGGAATCTTTGAGCAGGGTGTTGACCTGATCTCCCATGGCGGCTAGCTGATGCCCCTGGAAGGAGGACACCACAAAAGCAAGGGTCCCAAACGAAATGAACACGAAAATTGCCACTGGAATGAGGATCTTCATCCTCAGGCTGCTCTTATATATTTCAGACAAGGCTGGCATGTTATCTTCCCCACATAATAAAAGCTATTTAAAGGCGCCGATCTTCAATTTTTTCTGAAGTTTTTCAACAGGCATGTAGTCAAGGGCATCCACCCACCCGACAATCTTTGCACTTTTTGCGGCGGCATCATCGGACTTCATATTCTTCAGGGCCGCCACCACCTGGTTTGCAATGGCGTCCGGGGTGTTTTTTGACTTGGCAAGGGGCCACTCGGGATAGAGAGCGGTGCTCAGGACAAAGGGGAAACCGGAACCGTTTTCCCCATTGATGATCTTGAAATCATCCATGTAGATGGTCTCATCCGCCGCCATCCGCTCCAGGGTGTCGGTGCGCACCGTGCCGGCCCCCACCACACCGTTCTGGACGGCCAGGACCACGTTGTCGTGCTTGTTGCCGAACTTGAGATCGGAAAAATCGGCAAAGGGATCGATGCCGGCATCGATCAACTCGTTGTAGGCCATCTGCCATCCGCCAAAGGATGATTTCTTAACGCCCATGAAGGAGTTGCCCTTGAGATCTGCCAGGGTGTTGATGGCGTCGTTGTCAACCGAGGTGAAGATGACACCGCCAAAGGATTTCAAAGCCTTGCCCTGACGGGAGTTGACCATGGTGGAGATGGCACTGGCACCGTATTTCACCTTGGCCGTGACAAACATGGAGGAGTTAACCAGAAAGAAATCGAGTTTTCCCGCTTTTATGGCCGGATTCACCTCATCAAAGGAGAGAGGAATGATCTCAAACTTCTTGCCAAGGGCCGACGAGAGGTATTCGCCGGTGGCGCTCCACTTTTTAAGCGCCTTGACAGGCCCCCTCTTGGCCAGTACCCCCAGGGTATAGTTGTCACCGGCAAACGCAGCAACCGATGACAGGATAAACACAGTGACGACCCAGAAAACAGCTTTTTTTTTCATCATAACCCCTATAAATTTACAGAACAATCGCTTAAAACAGCAAAAAGAGAAAACCAGGGGCAGGCATTGACTTCAATTGCTCTTCCCTAATTTCCTCCAAAGCTTTAAGCTATATCCCATAACTTCTACTACCGCAACAAAAAAATATAGGAATTCAGGCAGATAACCCTTGGATTTTACTACCACATTGTGAGATCTAACACAAAGAGCCATGATGTCAGCCATTTGCGGCAAGGTATTTCAGGTGGGCATACAGGGTCATTCAAGGATGACGGGTATCGATTTCCCCAATGAAATCCGGTTAAGATCCATCAGGGTGTCCATGGCAATCACCTCGACCCCGGCCCTGACCACCCGCCTCAAGAGCCGGGCATAGGCGGGGTCGATGTCCGAGGCAGGAGTAAATGCAACCGCATCCATGCGCTGGATGAGAAAAAAGATCACCCCCCGCTTGCCCTGGGCGACAAGGCGCTCAAGTTCGGCCAGATGCTTCTGCCCCCTTGCGGTCACGGCATCCGGGAACCTGGCAACCCCCTGTTCAACAAGGGTGCAGTTTTTGACTTCAACAAAGCACTCCTCTCCGGCAACATTGGAAAGCAACAGATCGAGCCTTGTATGATCGCCGGTCTTCACCTCGGGCCGAACCGAGGTGAAGCCGGAAAGCGCCTCCACAAGTCCGGCCTCGATGGAATGCTGAACCAGCTTGTTGGGAACCTGGGTGTTGATGCCGATGAGGGTAGCGGGCAGCTCCATCAGTTCCCAGGTATAGTTGAGTTTTCTCTTGGGATTATCGCTCTCGGAAAGATAAACCCTTGTACCGGGGGTCGAACACCCCCTCATGGATCCGGTATTGGGACAATGGGCCGTGACCACGGCCCCGCTCTCAAGTTCCACATCCGCCAAAAAACGTTTGTACCGCTTCACAAGGGTACCTGGTATCAATTTCGGTAACACATGTCCGTTGTAACCCATTCTTCTGCTTTCGCTCCTATGCTTTTTCCAACATGATTTTAAGATCCCCGGGGTTCATCTCCTCCCGGATGCCGAATCGTGTCAAGCAAAAGTCATACCGGACGGGATCGGACGGGGAGAGCATCCTGAATCCCTGGGTGATCTCCAGGGCGGTTTTCAGGTTGGCCTGTTTCCGGCAGGTAAACCCCAGCAGGGCTCCCACGCGAAACATGTGGGTATCCAGGGGGACCACAAGGGCGGATCCCGGAACTTTGTCCCAGCCCCCGGGATCGATCCGGTCCCTCCTGACCATCCACCGCAGAAACAGGTTATTGCGTTTGCAGGCGCTCTTTTTATCGGGATCTGCGGCAAGTATGCCGGTCTCTCCCCTGGCAGAGATCTCTTTGACAAAGGCAGACATTGCCGGAATCACGGTCCCATGGTCCGGAGAATAGCCCTGGAGAAAGCAGGTCTCAAGGGACCCGAACCTGTTGAGCACATCCTTGACCCCCAGGAGCAGGGTGGAAAGGTGGTTTCCGGTGGTGAACCGGTATTTGAAATCCTCAAAATCACGGACAATATCCTTCTCTCCCCGGGTTAACAGATACTCCCTGGGCGAGGGCCCGAGGATGGCAAGGATCTGTGACACGGCCTTGAGTATCTGGGCAACCCGGCCGTAGGCAAGGAGGGCGGCAACAAGCCCTGCGATCTCCCGTTCGCTGACCTTGGGATAGTTATAAAGGAACTGGAGGGGGTCGGGGGCTACATACTCCCGCTTGTTATAGCGGCTGTAAATAGCATCAAGTCTGTTTTTTAACATGGGGTACGATTCCTGTGTGTGTTTTTTACCTTGACTAAAAACATGAGCTACACTTTAATGTCAAAACTGTTTATTACAAAAAACGGGTTATCCAGCCTGAAACAGCAATATTCATAACGTCATCAATCCTAAGGAGCAATCAGCATGCTGAATGACAAAAAAATAGGTTTTATCGGATGTGGTAACATGGGAGAGGCACTCATCAGCGGCCTGGTTCTTTCCGGAGCGGCAAAGCCTGAAAACATCATCTGTTCGGATGTGAGACAGGATCAACTCGAGATCATCCACGAGAAATACAAGATCGCCACCACAACCAGCAACCTTGAGGTGATCCAAAAAGCTCAGATCGTGATCTACGCCACAAAACCCCAGATTCTCCACACCGTTCTCAAGGAGACAGCGGCTGAGCTTGACATGTCCAAGCTGATCATCTCCATTGCGGCAGGCGTGCCCCTGGCAGCCATTGAGTCCTGCCTGGACAAGAAACTTCGCCTGATCAGGGTGATGCCCAACATCTGCGCCTTTGTCAAGGAGAGCGCCACTGCAATCGCAGCAGGAAAGAACGTGCTTGAAGGAGACATCGAGCTTGCAAAGGCTGTGTTCGACTCGGTTGGAAAGAGCGTCTTTATCCAGGAAAACGTTCTCATGGACGCCTTCACCGGATTAAGCGGCAGCGGACCGGCCTACATCTTCATGATCATCGATGCCATGGCAGATGCTGGCGTAAAGATGGGACTCTCCAGAAAAGATTCTCTCTTTCTATCCACACAGACCGTCATGGGTGCGGCAAAAATGCTCCTTGAATCAAATCAGCACCCGGGCCAGCTCAAGGACATGGTCACCTCCCCCGGTGGAACCGCCATTGCCGGCATCCACACCCTGGAGCAGGGAGGCCTCAGGACCACCATGATCAATGCAGTGGAGGCCGCGTCAAAACGGTCCACCGAGCTTGGCGAACTGATGATCAAAAACTTTGCCGAGAACAACGCTAAATAAAAGCGTCACCCCAGGGTCCCCAGGAGATCGGCATAGGAAGCCATGAGCCGGGGCTGTGCCTTAAAGAGCCGTTTCAGGCCCAGCACAGCCCCCTGCCTCAAAGGCGCATACTCCAGATAGTTTCCCTCAGAATCCACATAGGAGATGAGGATCTTGTGAAACTCCCTGGCAAGCCCTTCATGCTCGGCCATGATCTCCCCCATGGCCTCGGGCGCGCCCCAGCCGATCCCGCCGGACTCATCGTTCAGGCTCCACATGAGGCGCCGCATCACAACCCGGGCCGCCTCCATCTCCTGGTCGGCAAGGGCTGCCACCACCTTTCCCATGGCAGCAACGGCCCTTGTTTTTATCCTCTCATCACTGCTCTGTATATAGGAGAAAAGAGGGTTGACCACCCGCTTGAGGGGAAAGCCCAGGACCTCCTCCGGAAAGGCCTGACCGTCATTCCGGGCCAGGAGACCATGCACCTCTCTCTTAAGCGTCTTCATCCCAAACAATGCAATCTCCCCTGCAGCTCCTGATGATATCATCTATATCCTCTTCCGGGTATTCATCGGTATCAGCCACCTCAATGTATCCTGCATCATTTTTCTTGAAAACATAGGGGCACAATTCAATGCAGATGTCACAAAGGACACATTCACTCAAATCAATTTCAGGTCTTTTCAACGTCTCTTTCACACTCCCTCCACCAACCCTTTTTCACATGGTTGTCTCTCTCTCTTCTTGCAAGCTCCCTCAGCTTGAAGCCTGAATCCAGGAGAACACCGTACAAGATACCGCATCCCGAATCCTCCCGTTCTTCATCCCCCTTCTGGGCCAGAAGAATCATCTTCTCCGCAAGTTCAAGGGCCTTCAAAATGTTGTTGTCGCATGGTTTCTGCAGCATCTGGTAAAATTCTCCCGCCTGTTTTACTTAAATACTCGTTCATGGTAAAGAACTTTGCAGCAACCGTGCCACCCTGTTTGCCAGGTCCGCCTGCCGCAGCAAGAAAGCTTTTTAGCCGTTGGGGGACGGCCTGCATCCGGCACGCCTGTCTCATTGCATCAAAATCGTATGATACGATTATGTTGCAATGAGACAGGTCCGTTTCCTTCCCCGGCTCCCTTTCCATGGAAAAACCCTTTGGCACAATAGTTGCTATTGACTTAAGTCAACTTTCGGTCCTGGGAGTGACACCCGGAACCCATGAAAATTTTTCCAATGGCCCATGGTAAATTCCGAAAGTTTGTTTTATAGATAATAGTATTAATCATTTTTAGATCAGCAACAGCCCTACTATCTATTAAAGGCGCTGTTCGACTGGCCGAACCAGAGATCATCCAACAACCATAGGAGAAACCATGGATCCTGTTTTTCTATCAAGGCTGCAGTTTGCCGTTGCAACCATGTTCCACTTCCTGTTTGTTCCCCTGACACTGGGGCTCTCCATCATTATTGCCTACATGGAGACCCAATACGCCAGGACCGGGGACAAAACCTACCTGAGAATGACCAAATTCTGGGGCAAGCTCTTTCTGATCAACTTTGCAGTAGGCGTTGTCACGGGCATCACCCTGGAGTTCCAGTTCGGCACCAACTGGTCGAGATACTCAGAATATGTAGGGGATGTGTTCGGCTCCCTGCTTGCCATTGAAGCCACGGTCGCCTTTTTCCTTGAATCCACCTTCATCGGAATCTGGATCTTTGGCTGGAAAAAACTCTCCCCCAAGGCCCATGCCGGCGTGATGTGGCTTGTGGCCATTGCAGGTAACTTCTCAGCCCTGTGGATCCTCACGGCCAACGGCTTCATGCAGCATCCCGTGGGCTATACCATCCGCAACAACCGTGCTGAAATGACCGACTTCACCGAGCTGATATTCAACAAATTTTCCCTCCTGGAGATCCTCCACATGATTCCCTCGGCCTGCCTGCTGGGCGCATTTTTCGTCATGGGGATAAGCGCCTATCATCTGTTGAAAAAACAGCACCTTGAGATCTTCAACCGGTCGTTCAGAATCGCCCTGGTCTTCGGACTTGTCTCCTCCTTTGCCGTCGCCTTTACCGGAGATCTCCACGGCATCCATGTGGCCGAGGTCCAGCCGGCCAAACTTGCCGCCATGGAGGCCCACTGGGAGACCCAGACCAAAGCACCCATCATTCTCTTTGCCTGGCCCGACCAGGAGGCTGAAAAAAACCTCTGGGAATTTGGTTCCCTGCCCGGCCTCTTAAGCTTCCTTGGATTCCACGACTTCAATGCAACGGTACAGGGCCTTAACGACTTTCCCAAAGAGGACCGTCCCCCGGTACTCCTCACCTTCATCGGTTTCAGGATCATGGTGGGCCTGGGCACACTCTTCATCCTCCTCACCCTGATCGGCTTGTTCAAGCGCAACCGCCTGGTGGACTCCCCCGGATATCTCAAGACCATGCTATGGGCCATTCCCCTGCCCTACATCGCCATCGAGATGGGATGGATGGTGGCCGAGGTCGGACGACAACCCTGGATCGTCTACGGGTTGATGAGAACCTCCGAGGCAGCCTCACCCATTGCGGGCTACCAGGTGATGATCTCCCTGATCGCCTTTATCGTTGTCTACGGTCTTCTGGGCGCTGTGGGATTCTTCCTCATGGCCAAAAACGCCATCAAAGGCCCGAAGCCGGAAGAGGCGTAGCAGAAGGCCTGGCATTGACATGTTCTTTCAAACTCAATTTCACATAAACAGGAGCTTACAACCATGATATTGCAGACAACCTGGTTCTTCCTATGGGGCCTTTTATGGGCGATCTTTTTCATGACAGACGGGTTTGACTTTGGCGTTGGAACCCTCTATCCCTTTCTGGGGAAAACCGATACGGACCGGCGGATGATGATCAATTCCGTGGGCCCCCTATGGGACGGAAACGAAGTGTGGCTGATCACCGCAGGCGGCGTCACCTTCGCCGCATTTCCCAAGGTGTACGCGGTGATGTTTTCAACCCTCTACACCCCTTTGCTACTGATCCTCTTCGCCCTGATTCTCAGGGGCGTTGCCTTTGAATTCCGGGGCCAGATCGACTCCCCGGGCTGGAAACGGATCTGGGACGCCTGCATCTTTGTGGGAAGCGCAACCCCCGGCCTTCTCTTTGGCGTTGCCTTTGCCAACATCTTCAGGGGCATCCCCTTTGACAGCCAGGGAATCTACCATGGCAACCTTCTCATGCTCCTCAACCCCTACGGACTTCTCGGGGGAGCACTCTTCCTGGTTCTCTTCATGGTCCACGGCGCCAACTGGCTTGCCATCCGGACCAGTGGGGACCTCCATGACAGGGCGGTCGCAACGGCCCATAAACTCTGGATAGCCCTTGTTGCCCTGGCCGTTCTATTTCTGGGTGCAAGCTTTTTTGCAACCTCCCTCTACGACAACTACTTCAAATACCCGGCCCTTTTTCTGATCATACTTGTGACCGTGGCAGCCCTTTTGGGCATCAAATATTTCCTCACCCGGCAACACTACTTCAAGGCGTGGTTTTCATCGGCCGTCACCATTGTCGGGGCCACCTTTTTCGGCATCGCGGGTCTCTTTCCGGCCCTGTACCCCTCCCTTAAAGAGAGCGGGGCAACCCTGACCGCATTCAATGCATCCTCAAGCCCCCTGACCCTGAAGATCATGCTCACGGTTACGGTAATCTTTCTTCCCCTGGTCATCGCCTACCAGATCTGGGCCTACAACCTGTTCAAGGGCAAGGTGACCGAGGACGACCTTGAGTACTAAACAGCCAGTGGAAAGGTAACCGAAAAAGACCTTGAGGACGAACCAGACAAGCAAAAAAAGGAGGTCCGGTCCCATGAACATCGACAAAATAGTTTTTGCCTTTGCCGGCGCCATGATACTGATCACCGTTGTTTTTGCGGTCTCCCACAGCCTCCACTGGCTCTGGGTCACCGCCTTTGTCGGTGCCAATATTTTCCAGGCGGCATTCACCGGTTTTTGCCCCCTTGCCCACATACTCAAGGCAGGGGGGGTTAAATCAGGAAAAGCTTTTAAATAGGATTAATCACAACAAAAGGAGACAAACAATGGACACGTATGTATGCGATCTGTGCGGTTATGTGTATGACCCGGCAACCGGGGATCCCGACAATGGAATCGATCCCGGAACAAGCTTTGACGCTCTTCCGGCTGACTGGGTCTGCCCGGTGTGCGGCGCCGGAAAAGATGAATTTTCAAAAGAGGATTAACAGATAATCCCCAAGTTCCCCCTGGGCCACAAAGGCCCAAGGGGAGCTATTCTTTTTTTACTTCAGCCAAACCGTGTATTTTTCAACAAAGGCCACGGGATGGTAAGAGAGTTTGGCCTTACGCAGCCCGCCATCGCCAAGATCCTGTTCCCGGTTGACAACAGATGCGTCGATCCCGGAATTTTCAAGGAACATCTGGTTGATGGCCTGATTAGCCCCCTTGAATTCGGAATCGCCCTTTTCAAAATGGATCACAAGCGTATCCCCGGATACTTTTTCCCCAATGGTGTAGGCAACCATTTGACCGTCCACAAGAAGGGCCCCTCCCACGATCCCGGTCAACGCCTTCCATTTTTTGAGCACCCGGTAAATAACCCGGTTTTCTGCGGCAAGGGCTTCGGAAGACTCACAATCCCGCCAGGTGCACCAGTCCTCCTGCATCCCCATGGCAAGTCCGACCATGGTACTGTCAAAGGCGGTATATTCATACGCGTAAAGCTTCCTGAACTGATTCAGCAGGTTTTTCTTTTTGTGAAACCGTTTCCCCCGAAGCTGGATCAACGCTTTTGAGTCATAGAGATAATCCCAATGGTCACGGGCGTCTTCCCATGTTACACGATGGTCCATGGCGGGTTTCCAGATTTCAAGCAGAGGCTGGGGAATCCGCATAAAAACAGTGTCTTCCCTAAAATATGTTTCAAGACGCCGCTCCCAGTTCACCTGGTCCCAGGGACCGACCGGCGCCCAGTAAACGCTCCCAGGGCTTGTCTGGCGGATCCAGACAAGATCATCGTCCCAGGCCCATTCAAGTCCGTATTCCCCGGCCCAGGCCCATAGATTCAAAAAACTGTAATCAGAAGGTTTTATGGGACACAGATCAAAAATCGATAGATATTCCTGCTGCCGTTCAAGTGATATGGGTTTAAAATCCAAAGTCATGGCTACCACACCTCGGGATAGCCGATATCCACGAACGCCGTTTCAAGCTTCAGCTTGTGCCCCCGCTCCATGGCGGCAAGATCCAGGAAAACTTTTTTCTGTTCCGGATCCGGGCAATTTTGTGCGAGCATATTATACTCTGTTAAGGCTTGTTCCTCCTTTTTCATGGCCAGGGCGATGGCGTCCGCAGGTTTCATCTTCGTAGACAACCTGGGTTCATCAACGGTTTCAGACACTTTGTAGTCAACCGCTTCACTGAAATGGAGAGAGATGGTGTCGCTTTTCAGAATATTCCTGAGCATTTTTTCATGCATCTTCTCCTCTTTGGCAAAGTGTTCAAACATCTCCTTAAGATAAGGATCATTTAGTTTTTCTGCTGCATCCCCGTAAAATTCCTGGGCCTCTATCTCGTTCGCGATGGCCATGTTGATAATGTTCTCATAGGTATTTACATCCATCATTCCCCCTGTTTACCAATCCATTGAATTCCTGCACAAAAATTAAAAGTCGTCAATCCTTCTGTGGCCAGGTTTTGACCACCCGCTCCTCCACACGATAACAGAAACGATCCCATTCAAACTCCTTTAAACTCACCGGGCATCTTAGCCTGACCTTCCTGTCCGTCACGCTGACCACCTCCCAATCGCCCTTCCGGGGGCCGCCATCGATATATATTTTCTGGCCCGGATTAAAATCAAACAATGAAAACACCGTGACCCTGCATCCTTCCGTTGGATCGCCCATATCAATTTCCTCCACTCTTTAAGTCAAATAGCGCCATGTTTTTCGTAAGCATCTCCCCTGTCAAAAGATCCTCCATGGCCCGGCGGTAATGGAGATCCAGGACATTGGGGATCAACCCGTGTTTTGAAACCGTTGCCAGAACCACGATATTCTGCATCCGGGGCTCAGAAAGTTCCGGGGCATGCACTTTATAAAGCCGGAGCCCTTTCCGTTGGCACAACTCCCGGATCTGCTCTTCCTCTACAGGCTCTGTCTTCCCCAGGCGAACCCCCAGGGGCTGCCACACCGTATCGTAGTAAACCAGGACACCGCCCCTTCCCAGGGCCGTATTCACCCCCCTGAGGGCTTCATTCTGTTCAAGGGCCACCACAAGGTCCGCCTTGCCCCGGGGAACCATGGGCGAAGAAACCCGGTCCCCCATTCGCAGGTGAGAAATCACAGTCCCCCCCCGCTGTGCCAGGCCGTGGGTGTCCACCCCTTTGACCCTGAGGCCTGCATGGTCGGCCGCCCGTATGAGAATTTCACTCAAAAGACCAATACCCTGGCCCCCGACACCAATGAGATATGCATTGAATTCATCCATTTTTCATCTCGCTGTAAAAAATCGTGTTGTTTTAGCGATAAAATCAGGCCTGTCAGGGTCAGGGTTTGTAGGGACTGATGGCCGATGTGGGGCAGGTCTGTATGCAGGACCCGTCTCCGATACAAAGGTCAGCGTTAATTTCAACGCTTCCGTCTTGCTTTCTTGTGAAAGAGGGACATCCAAAGGAAGCCAGGCATTCATGGTTTTGGTCGCAGACCTTCTGGTCGATGGCAACCCGTTTTCCCTGATACCCCTTTTTCCGGCGCTGCTCCCTTGTAAACTTGAGCATGCAGGGGTGTCTTGCGATCACCACACTGAACCCATCGTCATCCATGGCCTGTTTTACAAGACCGGTCAGCTTCTCCTGCTGATAGGTGTCCACTTCGTAGATGAACCGGATCCCAAGCCCTTCCAGAACCCCCTTCACGGGAATTGCTTCTGTCACGCCATTGACGTTTTTACCAGTTGCAGGCGTCTCCTGATGACCGGTCATGGCCGTGGTGCCGTTCTCCATCAGGATAAGCGTGATATTGTGGTTGTTGAATACGGCATTGATAATCCCGGGCAGTCCGGCATGGAAAAAGGTGGAGTCGCCCATGAACGCCACCACTTTTCTCGAATCGTTAAAAAGGGACAGCCCAGCCCCCAGTCCGGGAGACGCGCCCATGCACATGAGGAGTTGCCCCATCTCGTAGGGGGGCAGGAACCCCAGGGTGTGGCAGCCGATATCGGCCACGGTGATGTCATTTTTTTCCAGCGCTTTTTTTATGGCGTAAAATGCGCTGCGGTGGCCGCACCCCGGGCACATCTGGGCCGGACGATCGGGAACCGCCACCCCCTGGTCAACCTCCCCCCTTGCCGGCAACAGATCCGGCCAGGTCCCTGCCAGGATGTCGTAAACCTTGTCGTAGGTGTACTCGCCCACCCAAGCCTCAACATCTCCCTTGCCCAGGATCCGGGTTTTCAACCCAGCGTCATAGGCGATTTTCTTGACATCGCTTTCCAGGATGTCATCGAGCTCCTCCAGGATTTTCACCGACCCGTGCCGTGTGAGAAAATCGAGCACAAGCTTCCTTGGGATGGGGTGAACAAACCCAAGCTTCAGGATGTCAGGCTTTTTCGTGGCCGTTTCCAGGACATCCATGAGCGACAAAAAGGGAAGTCCCATGGTGATGATCCCACGGCTGTCATTCCCATGGTCCACCACACGATTAAGGCTGCTTCCTTCAGCCCCGGCTTCCACGGCCGCAAGATTTGCCAAAGCCCGCCGCTTTTTGGGAAAAACCAGGGAAGTAATGGGAATATAGGGACCGTTACGAACATCAAATTTCGGGGCATCATCAAACACAAGGTCAGGCAATGCGTCAAAGGCAACCTTCTCCTTGGCGTGGCACACATGGGTGGTCATCCTCAGGATGATGGGCATATGATGCTTTTGGGACAGCAGTGCAGCCGCTTTGTAATACCTGTAAACTTCCGAAGGATTTGCCGGCTCCAGCACCGGGGTGTAGGCCATGCGGGCAAAATGGCGATTGTCCTGCTCATTCTGGGACGAATTTGCCCCGGGATCGTCTCCCAGGACAACAACCATCCCGCCAATGATGTTCATCAGATTCAATTGCACAAAGGTATCGGAGGCCACATTCAACCCCACGCTTTTAAAAAAAACGGTTGATAAATGACCGTTTATCGCCGCCCCGTAGGCTACTTCCATGGCCACTTTTTCATTGGTGGAAAATTCAAAATAAAAGGGGCGGCTGTCATCCGGAATGGTTTTAATGGCGGTCGCAATCTCAGGCGTCGGCGACCCCGGGTAGGATGATACCACCCGGGTGCCGGATGCCACCATGGCCCTCACAAGGGCGGTATTTCCCATGACGATCTCTTCAAAAGACTCCCTTCGAAGCAGCATCTCACCCATCTGTTTCATGTTATTCACCCCACTTTCAGGAGAGGGTTAAAGATTGAAACTTAAGGTAGGATTCCCTTTGGGCAAACAGCCCAAAGGGAACCGTGGGCCTCTTTTAAGCGGCAAGTTCGTTCCTGAGCCACTCCTTTACCTCGCCTTCAACCGCGTATACACCCTGGTGCTTACCTTCGGAACTAATCACCTTTTGTTCGAGGTTCCTGGGCAGCCGGAACGTTGCAAGCTCTTCAGAATCAAAGCCCCTCCGTCTCACCAGGGTGACGATGGGCGTTTTCTTCCAGGTGTTGAGCACAAAATAAACGGTCTCATTATCGTTGTCCCTTGAGTTATAATATGACAGATCCCGCAGCGGGCCCCACTCAAGGTGAAGGGCGATCGCCTCTTCAGGTGTCATATTCCAGTCAACCGAGTTGATGATATCCAGGTTCTTTTTTATATCGTTGAGATTCATTAGACTCCTCCATTAAATGATTAATCCAACGACAACAGATACTGCAACATCCATGCCCGCCCATACCGGAGTCCAATTCACCTTGAATTTTCAAGACCTTAGCAGAAGCAACGCCCTTATCCCAGGACAAAGGAGGGGAAGGTGACAAGTGTCCACATAAGACATTTATGTATCAGAACAAGTCCAAATGTGTCTCACTCGATCTTTGTGCCGGCGTGCTTCTCCACCTGCTGGATGATCCACGATCCAAGATCAAGCCCCGGGTCGAGCTCGGCCATGGGGATCTCAACCCGGGCCATGGATTTGTGACCGCCGGCGGAACCAACGGCGTCAAAGGCCTGTTTTGCCGTGGTGCCTGCGTTTTTCCGAAGGCCATCATTACGGATAATAATGATCAGGGTTGAGTTATACACCCCCGAGACAATGCTCCAGTTGACAGAGGAGATCCGCATGAAGAAATCTGCGGTGATGACGCACTGGTCCGGGTTGGCGATCTTGCCGGCATGGGAATAGATCCGGTTGCGGAGAATGGTCCGGCTCCGTATGGCTGCGGCCAGGGTCTCCAGATGCTCTTCCCCCAGTTCAGCCTGCTCGATCCGGGTGAGAAGATGGATGTTGGCAAACCGGTACAGGTATTGAAAGGCTTTTACATCCTCCATACCGGCCTGGCGCAAAAATCCGGAGGTATCGGTCTTGATGCCCAAAAGCAATGCCGTGGCAAGCTTGGCCGACGGTTTAACCCCTGCTGCCTTGAGGTATTCGGTCATCATGGTCGAGCAGGCCCCGTACCCCTCACGGATATCGTTGAACCGCCCCACATCACAGGTGAGGGGATGATGATCGATGATGGCATCGTAGGGGAACATGGCAAAGCACTCGTGGTGGTCGGGCTGGGAATCCACCACAACAAAGGCGTTGAAGTTGCGGTCATCTATCTTTGAGATGTGAACAAGGCCTGCATCCAGAAGCCGGACCATGGCGATATTGTCCGGACGGCTGATCTCATTGAAATAGGTGATGGAAACCTCACTCACCTTGCGCCAGAGAAGCCGTTTCACGGCCATGGCACTGGCAATGGCGTCCGGGTCGGCATTGATAACGATGAGCACCCTGCTCTCCCCGGAAAAGCAGCCAAGCAGTCCTTCAAGCCTCTGAATATTACTCATGAAGCCCCCCGCCCGTCACGGCTGAAAAAAAGGGTTAACACGATAAAAAGATAGCCGGCAACCGCAAGGATCGCAGCCACCGGAAAGAATGTCCCAAGGGGGGCCAGCACCAGGGCTGTGAGCCAGTGGATCGATATCACCACACCCGAATGGAGGCTGATGGGAAAATCCTGGTACCGGCAGATCACGGCAAGGCCGCAGAGGTTCCACCCGTACAGGGACGCATAGGTGTGAAGCCGCAACAGCCATTTGGACTGTTCCGAATCATACCCCGGGGCCATCTGAAGCAAAATATAGGCAATGCCGGACACGGCCGTGATCAGAAGGAAACCGATTCCCGAGGAGAGGAACTGCTTTTGCTGGAGCCGCTGGCCGAGCCTGCCGTATAGGATCAGGACCGTCACAACCGCGGCAAAGAGAGTCAGGGTAACTGCGAGCTGGGGGTAGAACCGCTCCAGGAGAATGAAGATGAAAAAGGTGATCACCCCGAGATTGATCACCCAGAAACAGGCCATGGAAAGGATCCCGACCACCGAATCTCCGTTCTGGCGTATCATGGAGAAGATCACCGACAGGGTGATCAGGGAGAGGGGAAAGGAGAACCCCAGGAAAAAGGTGTTCAGCACAAGCTTCTCCATCTGAACCAGATGGAGATATTCGTTGTTGATAATGACCAGGGAGGAGAAGACAAGGCCAATGGAGAGGCACAGGAGAGAGGCCTGGTGAAACTTTGCCGACACCGTCTCGGTTAACGAAAAAAAATTCCTGGGAAAAAAGGAAAAGCTCTCCACCCGGATGGACTCGACAATCCCGGCAAGAGCAAGGGAGAGAAGGATTGTCACAGGATAGAGTTCCAGAAAGGCGGACAGGGCATAGAGAAGGGAGAGCACGAGAAAAGACCCTGTTCTGATGGAAAGGCGGCCCTTGTTCTCTGAAAACAGAAGGATAATGGTTCCCCCGGAACAAAGGTTGAAGAGGAAGATGTGAAGCCGCTCGAGATCAAGGGTTTCAAGTGGAAAATAGATATCGGCAAACCCGAAGCACAGGGCCGTTATCATCATAAAGGAGAAGAACATTTTCAACTTTTTAGACATGGAGGTGATCCTTTCCGAAAAACGCCTGAAACAGGGCGTCCAAGGGTAAAGCCAAGGGCAGCGACAAGATCGGGGTGACTGAACCTGAAACCCGAGTCCAACAATTTTTCCGGCACGGCCCGGGTGCTTGCCAGCAGCACCTCCTCCCCCATGGCCCCGCCCAGAAAGCGGATGGCACCCGCTGGAAGCATGAGGCCGGCCCGGGTGGAAAGCACCTGGGCAAGGGACCGGGTAAAGGTATGGTTGGTCACGGGATTGGGGGAGACAAGGTTCACAGGCCCTTGAATATCAGGGGTATTGATTATGTGGTAGAGGCCGTAGACAAGATCGTCCATGGCGATCCAGCTCATGTACTGATCTCCTTTGGCAATTTTTCCGCCAAGCCCCAGATGAAAAAAGGGTAACAGTTCTGCCAGGGCTCCTCCCCTGGGGGTGAGCGCAACGCCGATACGGGCAATAACCGTTCGAATACCAGCCTTCCTGGCAGGGGCGGCCGCAGCTTCCCACCGGGAACAAACCCTGGAGACAAAGAGCTCTCCCGGGGGGGCGTCTTCGGTCAGCACCCGGCTGCCCCCCTCCCCGTAAAACCCGGTTGCCGAGGCCGATATAAACACCTTCGGGGGGCAGGCCAGGGCCGCCACAGCACGGGCAAGGGTACGGGTGGAATCTATCCTGCTCCGGAGAATCCTTGCCTTTTGTTTCCGGGTCCAGGGCCTCCCAAAGATCCTGCTGCCGTTGAGGTTGATCACGGCATCGATGGGGCCGGAATTCTTAAGATCGAGCTCACCCCGGACCGGGTCCCAGAACACCTCCTCCCTGTCGACCCGGGGCGGCCGGCGAACCAGGCGTATAACCCGGTGGCCGCCGGTGGTGAGAAAAGGAATCAGGGCCGAGCCAACCACACCGCCGGCCCCTGATACCAGGATGGTCAGGGGGACAGGAACCTCCCTGTGACGATGGAGATCCTCCCGGGTAATGTAATGGCGGTAGGCAAACATCCGCTCTATCTGTCGGACCACAAACGGTTTCAACGGCCCCAAAAGGTATGGGGGCAGTTTGTAGGCCACCCTGTCCCCAAGGGTTGAGCCATTGTTTCCATGTGGGGTAAAGGTGTGGGTGTGAATCCATTGGGAGAAGGGACTCCTGACGAGCCGGTCCCTGAACATGGCGGAAGGCGCATAGGCCATGTGTTCCGCCTCCATGGAAACGGGCAGCCCCAGAAAAGAGAGCCTCACCCTGACCCTTGACCCGGGCTGGATCCCCCGGGTGGTGCAAACCGACTTGAGCTCCATCCAGGGAGGCGTCAGTCGCTCCAGGGCACCGGGGCGTTCATGCCAGGCAAAGAGCGCTTCTGTTGAATCGTTGATCCGGGACTGTTTTGAATAAATCGTTTCCGGCAATGGAACCTCCCTGTAAGTAAAGCAGACCTATAACGAAACTACCGTTTTGGAACTCTTTTTTCAAGACCCTTTGTCTCTCACCGTGTGCTTAGCAATTTACGTGCCTGCCAGGACCGCAATCCCCCGGGTTTCCCATTGAATATCTGTCCCAGTATGATACTATATCCATTTGCCTGTTTGCCCGGATCATGGAGCAAAATGGCTCAACAAGGGTTGCACAACCAGGAGGAAACGATCAAACAATCCCAAGAGAAGCATGGTCACACAAAACCCTCAACCGGCATGGCCTGGTTCCGGGATCTTGCCAAATTCTCCGTGACAGCGGCTATTTTCATCTGGCTCATCCACAAAGGCGCCAGCACCATGGAGTACAACTGGCAGTGGTATCGCATTTCCAAATATATCGCCACCCTTGGCGAACAGGGATTTGTTCCGGGACCGCTGCTTGCGGGCCTTGGGGTAACCCTCAAGGTGTCCCTCATCTCGCTTCTGCTGTCGAGCCTGTTCGGCCTTGTGGCCGCCCTGTGCAGGCTCTCAAACCTCCTCTCCCTCAGGATTCTTGCACGACTATACCTTGAACTTGTCCGCAACACCCCGCTTCTGGTGCAGCTCTTTTTCATCTACTTTGTGCTCTCCCCGGCGATGGGGTTCAGCCGGTTTGCCGCGGCCATCCTCACCCTGGGCCTGTTTGAAGGCGCCTATGCATCGGAGATTATCCGGGCGGGCATCACGTCCATTCCCAAGGGCCAGTGGGAAGCCGCCATCTCCCAGGGGCTGGGGCGCTACCACACCTACCGCCACATCATCCTTCCCCAGGCCGTCAGGATCATGCTGCCGCCCCTCACAAGCCAAATGATATCCCTGATTAAGGATTCGGCCCTGGTGAGCACCATCGCGGTGTACGATCTGACCATGAAAGGCCAGGAGATCATGGCCGAGACCTATCTCGTGTTCGAGATCTGGCTCGCCATTGCCGCCATCTACCTTGCCATCACCCTGACCCTCTCCATGGTCACCCATGTCATGGAAAAAAAGCTGTCCCCAAATTTATGATTTTATGATATCGCACAATGAAAGCAATCATCATCTGTGGGAAGAATATCTGTGGGAAGAATCCCCCTATCTTATAACGCACCATCCTAAGGAGACCATCCATGAAACCATTGACCCGTTACATCAACATTCTTATTATGGCAGCCGTTGTCCTGTCCCTGGCAGGATTCACCCCCCCCGGGGCTGTTGCCGGCTCCAATGGCGAAAGTACAGTGGAGCAGGTCATGAAACAGGGGGTTCTGCGGGTGGGCATGTCCACCTTTGTCCCCTGGGCCATGAAGGACAAAACCGGCAAACTCATGGGATTTGAAATCGATGTGGCAACACGGCTTGCCAAGGAGATGGGGGTCAAGGTGCAGTTCATCCCCACCAAATGGTCCGGCATCATTCCTGCGCTGTTGACCGGAAAGTTTGACATCATCATCGGCGGAATGGGGATATTGCCTAGCCGCAACCTCAAGGTCAACTTCTCCAACCCCTACGACTACACGGGAATGTCCATGGCTGCAAGCACCACCATGGCAAAGGGCTTTTCAGGACTCGATGCCTTTAACCAGACCGATGTTGTCCTGTCTGCACGCCTCGGTTCAACAGGGGTTGCCGCCATCCGGAAATACCTGCCAAAGGCCCAGATACGCATGTTCGACGACGAGGCCCAGGCCTTCCAGGAGGCGATCAACGGCCGGGTCCACGGCGTTGTCTCATCCGCCCCGACCCCGGCATTCCAGGCGATCAAGCATCCCACCAAGCTGTTTCTCCCCCTTAAGGAAAACTTCACAAAAGAGCCCATCGGCTTTGCCGTGAAAAAGGGGGATTTTGACACCATCAACTTCCTCAACAACTGGATCCACTACGTTGAATCCGAAGGATGGTTCAAGGAGAGAAAAACATACTGGTTCAAGACCCGGGAGTGGGAGACAAGGCTCAATTGATTGAAAAGAATCCCAAGCTGACCCTGCTGGACCTGGTGGTGTTTGCCCTGGTGGGATCCGGGGTTGCCTGGCTCATGGTGACCATCACCCTTGAGTCCCACTACAACTGGAAATGGGAAGTGATTCCCCAGTACATCCTCCGGTTTGACGACCCTACGGCCAGATGGGTGCCGGGCATGATCCTCACAGGGCTTCTGATCACCCTCAGGATCTCTTTCTGGTCCACGCTTACGGCCCTTGCCATCGGGACGGTGATGGGGGTCATGAAGGGCGGACCCAGCCGTTTTTTACGGATGGTGGCCACGGCCTACGTGGAAACCATCCGCAATATACCGGTGATCGTCTGGATCTTCATCTTCTACTATTTTTTAGGCGAGCTCATCGTCCCTGTAATAGGACTTGACCGGGCCGCCACCATGGAAGAGGGGCTATTACGGGATCTTGTAACGACCTTTATTTCAGACCCGTCCCACCTGCCGGTATTTTTTTCCGGAACCGCAGCCCTGGCCCTGTATGAGGGTGCCTATTTTACGGAGATTATCCGGGCCGGGGTGGAGTCCATTGAAAAGGGCCAGTGGGAGGCCTCCGCAGCCCTTGGACTCAACCGGTTCCAGCAGCTGAGGCATGTGGTTCTTCCCCAGGCCCTGGTGCGGGTGCTGCCCCCCATGGCCGGCCAGATCATCTCCACGATTAAGGACTCCTCCATCGTCTCGGTGATCTCCATACAGGAGCTTACCTTCCAGGGCATGGAGCTCATGTCTGCCACCTTTCTGACCTTTGAGGTGTGGATCACCGTCCTTTTCCTCTACTTTGCCGTCTGCTTCTGCTGCTCCATGGGGGTGGCAGGAATCGAAAAACGCATGGTGCAGCAGAAATAATGAAGCAAAAACCCTGAACCGGCTTAAGCCCGGCAGAGGAAATGAAGATTAAAGGGATCGTGGTCCATGGACAGGACCTCGACCCGGTCAAAGCCTGCCTTTTCCAGCATGGCAACGGCCTTTTCCCGGCCCCACATCATCCCGAGCCCTGCCCCTTTATTGTTCAGCCCCACAGGCATACAGTGCATGAGGCTCACCGTATAGAGAAAAGGGGCCAGGGGATGATCCATGTTGGCGGCCTGGTCCGTGGCCGCATCGATGTCCACCATGGAGAAAAGACCGCCCTTTGCCAGCATGGCCCCCACGCTCTGAAGGGCCTCAAGGGGCCGGGTCTGGTCGTGGATGGCATCAAAGGCAACCACATAGTCGAACCTGTTGTCAAACCTGTGGCTATCCTTTAAGGTGGCCCCATCCGCCACACAATATTCGGCATTGATAAGCCCAAGCCCTGCGGCATCATCCCTTGCCTTGCTGATGGCGGCTTCATGGTTGTCGATGCCAGTGAAACGACTGTTGGGGAACGCCCCTGCCATAAGATTCATGGCCACCCCCTCGCCACAGCCGAAATCACAGACCCGGATTCCCTTTTTAAGCCGTTCCAAAAGGCGGCCATCGTCCACACAAGGAATAAATTGATCCACCAAAACCTGGCGGTGCTTTGCATCGGAAAGTTCCCCCATGAAGGCCTGGAAATCCGGGTATTGGGAAAAAGGCACCCCGTCTCCCGTGACAAACCCGTTGCTCACCGCCTCCATGGCACAGGCGGTGAGAAGGGGAATCTCCTGGGCATAGACCCCCAGATTGGAGTTACCCGCGTTTCGGGTCAACAAAGCGGCATGCTCCTTAGGAAGATAATAGAGGGCCTCTCCGGCCTCTCCCCTTGAGAGCTCAACGATCCTGCCCGTGGCCATGATGCCCAGCCACTCCCGCAGATACCTTTCGCTCAATCCTGCCGCGTCTGCAATCTTTCCCGGGGACGCAGGAGCATCAAACCCTTCCATGACATCAAAGATGCGGTGTTTATACCCAAGACCAAGGGCAAGGTTCAGGGCCCCGGCATTGAGGATCTCAGTCATCCTCTGTGAAAATCGTTCCTGCTTTTCCATTGATACGTCATCCATCTATTTAATCATCCTTTTCCCGAATCAGGTTCGGGTGTGGCACTGACCGCATTTCACCGGTCCTGCGGCCTTTTTTTCCTTCTTGAGTCTTTTGTGGCAGGAGATGCACTTGCTGTTCATCACCTGTTTTTTCTTAAGGCTGCCGCTGGATTTCATCTCCTGGATCGCCCCTGCGCTTTTGGGAAAAAGATCATGGCAGACCCCACAATCGGTCAGGGCATCCTGGTGCATGTGGTGGGGAAATTCCACCGTTCCCCGCTTTCCTCCGTCCATGGAAAACCTTTCTGAACCCCGGTCCACACCTGCGCCAACCATCACAACAGCAACAAAAACCATAACGAAAAACGTGGAAAACGCCCATCTCTTTTGCATGTTCACGGCCTCCTTCCTTGGTTATAATAATCTCCCAGGATCAACAGCGACCCTGGGAAGAGTAAATACCTGTTGCCATTTCAACCGTCCCACCTATATAATTGATCGCATTATAGCAATCAGAATCGTTTTTACAAGGACAAGAAATATCGCGACAAAAATGCCTGGGAGCTATTTCTCAAGAAGATAGGGGATCCCCCTGGCACCCCCTTTTCCTGGCAACCACCTGGCCCGAACCTTGCATCTTTAATGCCCAAAATCAATTATTAGTATAACCATAGGGAGATAGAGATGAAGCTTAAAATTGGAACCAAGGTCAATATTCTCATTGTTGTATCGCTTCTGCTTGTTGGCGGGGCGGCCATTTTTCTTTCGGCATCGGCCCTCCAAAAGGAGGGAGAACGCGCCATCAGCGAATACAGAACAGGGGTGATGAACGAAAAAACCCAGATGCTCAAGGAGATGGTGAGAATCGTTCACGCCATGGCCCAGGACCACCTGGAGGACGGCCAGGCCAAGGGCGTTTCCCAGACCGAGATCAAGAAAAAAGCCCTGGATGCCATCGGGTCCCTTCGCTACGGAGAGGGTGACTCCGGATATTTCTTTATTTACGATTCAGCCGGAATAAACATTCTTCTGCCCGTAAAACCGGAGGTCCAGGGCACGAATATGATCAACACAAGGGATCCCAGCGGTGTCTACCTGATCAAGGAACTGATCAAGGCCGCAAAGAGCAGCAGCCAGGGAGGCATGTTCGAATATCTCTGGCCCAAACCCGGACATGATAAGCCTGTTGGAAAACTCAGCTTTGCCAAAAGCTTTGCAGCCTGGGACTGGAACATCGGCACGGGCATCTATACCGATGATGTGGATGTGGTTCTTGATAGAAAAGCTGCGGAAATTAAGGCCGGAATAACGTCCCAGGTAGTAAAGGTGTGCATGGTGATATCCGCCTTTATCGTCATCTCCCTTGTTGCCGGCTATTTTGTCATTTCCAAGGGGGTGGTGGGCCCCATCAGAAAGATGATACACATGTTAAGGGATATAGCCGAAGGCGAAGGCGACCTGACACAGAGGATAAAATCGACCTCCGGGGATGAGACCCAGGAGCTTGCAGACTGGTTCAATCTCTTCATCGAGAACGTCCAGTCCATGATCAGAGATATAAAAAGCGATTCCGAAAAACTCACAGACTCGTCCCACATGCTGGCCGGAATATCCGACCAGATGAACGAGGTTTCCGAAGGGACGGCTTCACGGGCGAATACCGTGGCAGCAGCCTCCGAGGAGATGAGCGCCAACATGACTTCCGTTGCAGCCGCCATGGAGGAGGCCTCAACCAATATCGGCATTGTGGCTTCTGCCTCGGAGGAGATGACCTCAACCATCAGCGAAATAGCTTCCAACGCGGAGAATGCCAGGAGCATAACGGACAATGCCGTCTCCCAGACCCGCAACGCCACGGACCGGGTGAACGAACTCGGAAAAGCAGCAAGGGAGATCGGCCAGGTGGTTGAAACCATCACCGATATTTCCGATCAGGTCAACCTGCTGGCCCTCAACGCCACCATCGAGGCTGCAAGGGCAGGAGACGCCGGGAAAGGGTTTGCCGTTGTGGCCAACGAGATAAAGGAACTCGCCAACCAGACCTCCGAGGCCACGGGTGAGATTAAAACCCGGGTCCAGGGCATACAGGATTCCACCCAGGATACGGTCACGGAGATTTCAACCATCGCAAAGGTGGTGGCCGAGATCGACGAAATCGTCTCAACCATTGCAACGGCGGTTGAAGAACAATCCGTAACCACAAGGGAGATCGCCGAAAACGTCTCCCAGGCCTCCCAGGGCATCGGAGAGGTGAACGAAAACGTCTCCCAGGCCTCCATCGCAGCCGGGGATGTCTCCCAGGAGATATCAGAGGTGACCGTCTCCTCAAGTGAAATGACAAACTCAAGCTCCCAGGTAAAAATGAATGCCCAGGACCTGTCCGAACTTGCCGGACATTTGTCAGACATGGTGGGGAAATTCAAGGTGTGATGGATTAAAGAGCCTTATTGTAAAGGCCGGCTCAATGCCAACCAAGCAACCTTGATCACAATATAGGGAGGTAGAGATGAAGCTTAAAATTGGAACCAAGGTCAATGTTCTTATCATTGTATCGCTGCTGCTTGTTGGCGGGGCTGCCATTTTGCTTTCGGCATCAGCCCTTCAGAAGGAGGGAGAACTTGCCATCAGCGAGTACAGAACAGGGGTGATGAATGAAAAGACACAGACGCTCAAGGAGATGGTGAGAATCGTTCACGCCATGGCCCGGGATCACCTGGAGGACGGACGGGACAAGGGGTTTTCCGTAGCCGAGATCAAGGAAAAGGCCCTGGATTCCATAGGCTCCCTTCGTTATGGAGCGGATGACACAGGGTATTTCTTTATCTACGATTCAGCCGGGATAACCATTCTTCTACCGGTAAAACCCGAGGCCCGGGGTACAAACATGATCGACACAAGGGATACCAGCGGAGTCTATGTGATCAAGGAACTGATCAAGGCCGCTAAAAGCAGCAGAGAGGGGGGCATGTTCCAGTATCTCTGGCCCAAACCCGGGCATGACAACCCTGTTCCGAAACTCAGCTTTGCCAAACGCTTTGACGCCTGGGACTGGAACATCGGCACGGGCATCTATACCGATGATGTGGATGTGGTTCTTGATAGAAAAGCTGCGGAAATTAAGGCCGGGATAACGTCCGAGGTGGTAAAGGTGTGCCTGGTGATATCCGCCTTTATCATCATCTCCCTCGTTGCCGGCTATTTTGTTATTTCCAAGGGGGTGGTGGGGCCGATCAGAAAGATGATCCACATGTTAAGGGATATAGCCGAAGGCGAAGGGGATCTGACCCAAAGAATAGAATCGACCTCCGGGGACGAGACCCAGGAACTTGCAGACTGGTTCAATCTCTTCATCGAGAACGTCCAGTCCATGATCAGAGATATAAAAAGCGATTCCGAGAAACTCACAGACTCGTCCCACATGTTGGCCGGAATATCGGACCAGATGAACCAGGTCTCCGAAGGAACGGCCGCCAGGGCCAATACAGTGGCAGCGGCCTCCGAGGAGATGAGCGCCAACATGACCTCCGTTGCAGCCGCCATGGAAGAGGCCTCAACCAATATCGGCATTGTGGCATCCGCCTCGGAGGAGATGACCGCGACCATCAGCGAAATAGCGTCCAACGCGGAAAATGCCAGGAGCATAACAGACAACGCCGTATCCCAGACCAGCAACGCCACGGACCGGGTTAACGAACTCGGAAAAGCGGCAAGACAGATCGGCCAGGTGGTTGAAACCATCACCGATATTTCAGATCAGGTCAACCTGCTGGCCCTCAACGCCACCATTGAAGCCGCAAGGGCAGGAGAAGCGGGAAAGGGGTTTGCTGTTGTGGCCAACGAAATAAAGGAGCTTGCCAACCAGACATCCGAAGCTACGGGTGAGATAAAATCCCGGGTCCAGGACATACAGGATTCCACCCAGGATACGGTCACGGAGATTTCAACCATCGCAAAGGTGGTGGCCGAGATCGACGCAATCGTCTCAACCATCGCCACGGCCGTTGAAGAGCAATCCGTAACCACCCGGGAGATCGCCGAAAACGTCTCCCAGGCCTCCCAGGGCATCGGAGAGGTGAACGAAAACGTCTCCCAGGCCTCCATTGCCGCAGGTGATGTCTCCCAGGAGATCTCAGAAGTGACCGTATCCTCAAGTGAGATGACAAACTCAAGTTCACAGGTGAAACTCAATGCCCAGGACCTGTCCGAACTTGCCGGACATTTGTCAGACATGGTGGGGAAATTCAAGGTGTGATGGATTCAAGGGCCTTGATGATCATGCCGAGATCAGGACGACGGTTAATGTCCGACACATGGATGAATCGAATCACCCCTTTCTTGTCGATGATGATGATGGCACGCTCGGCCGTGCCGTCATGCCTCAGGATACCGAAGGCATCGGCAACCCTGCCGTGGGGCCAGAAATCCGAGAGCACATCGAACCACAGACCGCCCATGGCCTGGGTCCAGGCGTGGAGGGAGGCACGGCTATCCACGCTGATCCCGAGCAGCACGGCATCGTGGCGGTCAAAGAGCGGTTTTGCGATGTTGTACCCAGGCCACTGGTCCGAACATACCGGGGTCCAGGCCGCAGGGATAAACGTGAGGACAACGTTTTTCTCTCCCCGGAACTGACCCGGGCCGACCCTGTCACCGGACAGGGCCGGCAGGGTAAAATCCATGGCCATATCGCCCACCTTTACCTTGAGAAGGCTGTCCCTGGGCTTCAAATGACCGGGGTCATAGATAGATGTTCCAAAGGCCGTTGACCTGCAATGGCCTGACGCCGGCACCAGCACCATCATAAACAATAGGATCCAGAAACGCAGTCCCATGATCACCTCCTGTTTTCTATCTGTTTCATGATCTTATTTAGAAAGACCCCAGGATCATCCATCCCCCCGGCCCTTGAGAAAACGACCTGAAAAGAACCATCTGCCGACCTTGCCAGGCAGATGAAATAGGGGGTTTTCACCTCCCCCAGGGCCTTGTGAATCGTAAAATCCTCATCCGCAAACAACGGAAAAGAGATGCCATAGGTGGTACGAAAATAGGTCACCTCAAACGGGGTGTTCCCCACCCCTATGCCGATGAGTTTGAAGGCCGCCCCGGGGGTTCCGCGTTCCTGGAGAAGATCGTAAAACCGGTTGACCCTGGGTGCTTCCCGCTGGCAGTGGGGACAGTACATGCTGAAGATCTCAACGATCACGACCCGGGCATCGATCTCGTCCATGGTAAATGTGGGTTTACTCCCAACCCCAAGGTAATCGCGCATCCCAGGAGTCTCAGGAGCAGGGAGCTCTATCCGGATCAGGCGCTCTCCAATCCCGGCGGAATCCGTTGCCTGGGCAACGGAAGGAATAAACAGCAAAAAAGCAAAAATAATTCGATACAAGGCGGTACCTCCTTTAAACCTGGTGCAAGGAAACATCAAAAATCAATAATTATTTATAAGTACCATACCCATGGTTACAAAAAAAGATGAGCCTTTGATTATTTCCGATCATTGATCGAACAATTCCCGGGGGTACCCGAAAAAAAAGGATTGACCTCCCCATGGCGATGGATTATGAAATCTTATATCCACTTTTTAAAAATGCCATTGGGACATTCCATGATCCTCAGGAAGCTTAAGATTAAAAACAAGCTGCTCGTATCGTTTCTGCTCTTTTCCCTGCCCATCATCCTGGCAATGGGAACGGTGGTCTATGTTCAGGTAAAACAGGTACTGGAAAACAGCATCGAACGGGAACTGAAAAACACCACCGACTCCCTGGTCACCATGATTCAAACCTCCGCCGCCGTGTCCATTCGAAACCGGTTGCGCGCAATCGCTGAAAAGAACCTGGATATTGCCGAATACTACTACAACAAGCACCGCTCAGGCCTTATCACAAGCTCCCAGGCCCTGGCATCCATCAAAGAGGCATTTCTGTGCCAGACCATCGGCAAGAGCGGTTACATCTACAGTATTGACAGCAAGGGCACCGCCCTTGTTCATCCCAAGGAAAGCGTTGAGGGGACAGATCTTTCAGGATACGACTTCATAAAAGAGCAGATCCGAATCAAGGACGGCTTTCTCGAATATTTCTGGAAAAATCCCGGAGAAACGGAAAAACGGCCCAAGGCCCTCTACATGACCTATTTCAAGCCCCTGGACTGGATCATATCCGCATCCTCATACAGGGAGGAATTCAAAGATCTCATCGACATCGGTGATTTCAAAACCAGCGTTCTCTCCTACCGGTTCGGCAAGACCGGTTACGCCTATATGCTGGATGAAAAGGGAACCCTTATCGTTCATCCGAAACGGCCAAAGACCAATATCTTTGAGATCACCGAGTTTCCAACGGATTTCGTAAAGACCATCCTCCAAAAGAAACGGGGAAAACTGACCTATTACTGGAAAAACCCGGATGAAACGGAAGTAAGGGAAAAGCTCGTCCTTTTTGACTATCTGCCGGAATATGGCTGGTTCGTGGTCTCATCAGGCTATGTGGACGAGATATTCGAGCCGCTCAATACGGTCCGGACCATCTTCATCGCCTCCATCATCACACTCTTTCTTCTCTCCGCCATGGCTATTTTCCTTGTAAGCGCCTCCATCACCCGTCCCCTGGAACGGTTCATCGCAAAACTAAAGGCCGGCTCCATCGGGAATTACGCCATACGAATGGACTACGACGAACCTGATGAACTGGGAGAACTTGCCCGCTATTTCAACTCGTTCATGGACAAATTAGACGGCTACCACGACCAGCTCAACAGCGAGATAAAAAACCATCTCAAAACCCGCAACGCCCTTGAAAAAAGCGAACTTAAGTTCAAGGCCCTGTTCAATCACTCCTTCCAGTTTTCCGCGATTATCTCTCCCACAGGGGAGATCCGGGAGATCAACCAGACCTCCCTTGATTTCATCGGTTCCATGGAATCCGAGGTCATGGGCCGCTTTTTCTGGGACACCCCCATATGGTCCCACGATACCGATCTCCAGGAACGGTTGAAAGCCTCAGTTCGATCTGCAACAAAGGGAGAGGTGATCCGATATGAGACCACCAACCTGTCAAAGAAGAAAGAGATCCGTGCCATCGATTTTTCCCTGAAACCCGTGATTGATGAACACCAGACCATTGCCTTTCTCATCGCAGAAGGAAGGGATATCACCGACCTTAAACGGGCTGACCAGGAAAAAAATGCCCTTGAGAAAAAGCTTCTCCAGGCCCATAAAATGGAAGCCATCGGCACCCTGGCAGGCGGAATTTCCCACGATTTCAACAACATTCTCGCCGGCATCTTTGGTTTTTCACAACTTGCAAAAAAGCACCTGAACAACCCGGACAAGGCCGAAAAGGATATCAACCAGATCCTGCAATGCGCCAAAAGGGCGACCGAGCTGGTTCAGCAGATCCTTGCGTTCAGCAGGAAAAGCGACCACGAAAAAAAGCCTTTGAGAATCTGTTTTGTGATCAAGGAGGCGCTCAAGCTGATCAGATCATCGATCCCGTCCACCATCAGGATCGAACAGAGCATCCTCTCTGAGGCGGCCGTGCTTGCAGACCCCACACAGATCCACCAGGTGATCATGAATCTTTGCACAAACGCCTACCATGCCATGATGGAGACTGGGGGCACCCTGGACGTTAAACTGGAGGAGATCACCATCCGGGAGCACCGGATGGTACCCAGGATGAACCTGTTGCCCGGCAACTACCTTAAGCTTCAAGTAAAGGACACCGGCCACGGAATGGACCCAACCACCCGGGAAAAGATATTTGACCCCTATTTCACAACAAAAGAGAAGGACAAGGGGACTGGCCTGGGGCTGGCCGTGGTGTTTGGGATCGTCAGCGAACACAACGGTCACATCAATGTCTACAGCGAACAGGGTCGAGGCACGATTTTTCAGATATTTCTCCCGATCGTCAAGGGAGAAGAAGAGATTCATCCTTTGATCGAACAAAAGGAAGAGCTAAAAGGGGGCAGGGAATGCATCATGGTTGTGGATGACGATGAGAGCATCAGGAGTTCGACCCAGGCGCTGCTGGAAGACTTTGGTTACAGGTTAATAACCCATGTTGACGGTGCCCGGGCCTTTAATGAATTTCAAAAAAAGCCCCTTGGTTTTGACCTGATTCTAACGGACATGACCATGCCTAAGATGACAGGCTACCAACTTGCCAAAAAGATCCTTGAATTGAAACCGGACCAGAAGATAATCATGTGTACCGGTCACAGCGAAGAAATAGACCGGGACAAGGCCCTTTCCTGTGGTATTAAGGCCTATGTGACCAAGCCCATGATAACCCAGACCCTTATCACGATCATACGGGCCGTACTTGATGGCAAAGACGTCAAGGAATAAACCATCCCACCAGATGCATTTGGGTGATCTGACGCGTCAACTTTTCCTGGACTTTTCTCGCCGATGCCAATAGATTATGTCCTGAATCTATAAAACACCAGGTGAGAACAACATGAATAAAAAACCGATACGACTGATTTCCTGGAACGTCAACGGCCTCAGGGCTGCCGTGAAAAAGGACTTTTTTACATCTGTCGGAGATCTTAATCCCGACATCCTCCTGCTCCAGGAAACCAAGCTCCAGGAGGACCAGCGAACCGAAGAGATGCTCACGTTTCCCGGTTACACCTCCCATTGGGCCTATTCCACCGTTAAAAAAGGGTACAGCGGCGTTGCGGCCTACACCCGGCTTTCCCCCCAGGCAGTCACCCCGGGCATGGGGGTCCCGCGATTTGACCAGGAAGGCCGTATTCTTGAACTGGATCTCAAGGATTTCATCCTCTTCAACATCTACTTTCCCAACGGACAGATGAGTGAGGAGAGACTCCAATACAAACTCGACTTTTACCAGGCTTTTTTCGACCATGCAGACCGGCTCAGGGACCAGGGGCGAAGCCTTATCATCACAGGGGATTTCAACACAGCCCACAACGAGATCGACCTTAAGAATCCAAAGCCCAACAGCAAGCGGTCAGGTTTTCTGCCCATGGAACGGGAGGTTCTGGACAAGATCGTGGCAAATGGCTACGTGGACACCTTCCGCCACTTTAACCCGGAAACCGTCAAATACTCCTGGTGGTCCTATCGTTTCAATGCAAGGGCCAACAACGCCGGGTGGCGGATAGACTATTTTTTCGCAACCCAGGATATCATAGACAAAGGCTGGATCACCAACACCTTTATCGACAACGATATCCAAGGGTCAGACCACTGCCCCGTGGGACTTGAGCTCACCATTTAAAACCTCAACTTTCAAAGTTGGCTGTTTTCACATGGGGTCCATCAAAGCAGAAGTACAAAAATTGACTTAAAAAAACAAATTCCGGGAGGTTCCAGGATGAAACCGTCAGCCATTGTTCTCTTAATCGTTGCACCCCTTTTATTTTCCAGCCCAGCGATTGCAGCCCCCCCCCACATGCAGACAGACACCGGGTTTTACCCCTATGCCCCCTCCCTGCTCAAGTGGGAGAAAACAGAAGCTGAATTTACCGATCCTGAAACCTGTGGCGAGTGCCACCCGGAAAAGTACGAACAATGGCAAGGTTCCATGCACGCCATCGCCTTTCAGGATCCCCTTTACCAGGGGGAGCTGAACCTGGCTGCCACCAAAGCCGGCCATGACACGACACGCCAATGCGAAGGGTGCCACACCCCGGCGGCCGTGGTAACAGGCGAAATCAAGGGACCGGGCCTGAAAGGGTTGAGCCCCATTGCCCTGGCAGGGGTCTCCTGTGATGTATGCCACTCGGTCAAGGGGCACACCCACTGGCAAACCCCCTCCCACCAGCCTGAAAACGGCTCCCTGATCCTCTCCCCCGGAACAGGGGAAGAGGAACTGACAAAATACGGTCCCACAGCACCCGATGAAGACTGCGGAGACGGGTTCCACACCTGCATCCAATCACAGCTCCACACCTCCTCCGAGCTGTGCGCATCCTGCCACCAGGTGTTCAACCACCGAACCCACACACCCATTGAAGTCAGCTACCAGGAGTGGAGAGACAGTCCCTACTCCGCCAAAAGCATCCATTGCCAGGATTGCCACATGGTGGATACAAAGACATTTAAGCGGTCCGCAGACGAGCTTGTGAAACCCGACCGTACCGAGTATCGCCACTACTTCAACGGCGCCAACCTGTTTCTCTACAATCTGACGGCCCTTGCAGCAGAAAAGAAAGGCAACAAGGAACTTGCGGCCAATGCCAGGGAGAAATACGATATGGCATTGGCAAGGCTCAAGGCTGCGGCGGAATTAGCGGTCTCCCCGGTCTACCGGAACGGCAGGCTTGCCGAAATACGGATCCGGGTGAAAAACATCCGGGCCGGACACAATCTGCCCACCTCGCTTACCAACATCCGCCAGATGTGGCTGGAGGTCACGGCCACCGGGCCGGACGGAAAGGTTCTCATGTCCACGGGTTCCCTGGACCCAAAGGGAAAGCTTGCCAAAGACACAAGGATATTCAACACCCGGGGACAGGATCGCAACTTAAACTTTTCCATCTACCCCTGGGAAATCGAGAGCTTTTCCAAAAACGAGACCGTTCCCCCAAAGGGATTCAGGGATGTGTTTTACGGACTTTCCATGCCAGAAAAAACCCCTGTCACCGTCCATGCAACGCTTCGATTCCGCCAGGCAGCCCAGGAGATTGCCGAAAAATTACTCAGGCTCGTTCCTGACCCGGGCCACCTGGAAAAGATCTACGGAATCAAGGAGATCCCCCTGCTTCCGGTGGTTGACATGACAGAGACAACGGTTGTCATCAACACCCCCTGACACGGCTACCGTTAAATATCGCGTCTGTCGGCCATATCCACCAGCACCCGCTCCCTTGCCTTATCAATGCCAAGGGCTGCTCGCTTCTTGTCGATATGGGCGATCATGCTACGGGCCATCTCAATGGGATCCTTTTCAAAGCCCCACTTGCCAAGGCCCTTCTCCTCCAGTTCATTGAACAGGTGGTTATGGAACTTGGTGTTCTCAACAATGGGAAAAGTGACGCCGAACACCGTATAAACGCCGGATGCGACAAAGTACTGGCCAATGGCGATGGCCTTCTCGCTCATGTATTCGGGCGCTGCCCCTGCAACGGGCAGGTCTGCCAGGCTTTCGCCAAGTCCGCCCTGGGCCACCATGGCCGATGCCGCAATGAGGATCCTTGAGTTGTCCACACAGGAACCAAGGCCCAATACCGGGGGCATGCCTACGGTTTCGCACACCTCCTGGAGTCCGGGCCCGGCAAAATGGGCCGCCTCCGGGCTTGAGAGCCCGGCCTTTGCCAGGGCAATCTGGGCACACCCGGTCAAGAGAACCAGGACATCGTTTTTGATCAGCTCCTTGACAAGCTTGATGTGGGAATCATCCTGTTTGGTTCTGGGGTTGGTGCAGCCGACAACGCCTGCAACCCCGCGGATCCTGCCGTTGATAATGTTCTCATTCAAGGGCGCATAGCCGCCCCTGAAGGTGCCGCCCAGCATATACTGAATATACTCATGGCTGAACCCCTGGATCCCGGTGTTCACCTCACTGGGTATCTCGATTTCGTGTTTCCGGTTCTTGAACCTTGAAATCGCCTTGATCACGATCTCATCGGTGCAGGCCAATGGATCGTGCTCGTGGAACTCAAAATGAACGGCCCCTTCGATGTGGGCCCGGGTGTTTGTGGTGATCAGGGGGGTACCGTAGCACTGGGCCACGGCTGCCAGTCCCTGCTTGATGCACTGGATATCCACGGCCATGGCATCCACAGCCCCGGTGACCAGGATCGCCTCGGTGGAGGAGAAGTTGCCTGCATGGGGCACCCCGTGACGGGACATCATCTCTGCCCCGGAGCAGCACATTCCCACAAGATTGATCCCTTCCGCCCCGACATCCTTAGCGGCCTGAACCAGGGTGGCACTTCCCACGGAGACCAGCATGGATTCAAAGAGATTGGGTTCATGGCCATGGATAATGATGTTGACCATATCCTCCTTGAGCACCCCCATGTTTACCCCCACCTCAACGGGGGAGGGAGTTCCAAAGAGAATGTCCGAAATATCGGTTGAGACCATGGAGCCGCCCCATCCGTCGGACAGGGCTGTCCGGCTGGCCTGTTTGGTAATATTCTCGTAGTGCTGGTCAACCCCCATGGTGGTCCGGTGCATGATCTCCATCACCTCCCGCATGGCCCCCCGGGGAACGATGCCCAGTTTTCGCCAGTTCTCAAGGGTTGCCTTGGGAACCCTTTTTACCATCGGAATCTCCCCGTCCACCTGGGTATAGGTCCGCTCGAGTTCCTTATAAAGATCGGTGGCGATCTCCTTGACGCTCCGCCCCTCGGTTTCAATATCAAGGGATTGGGCAACGGACTCAAGCTTAAAGGTGTCCTTGATCTCGTAATCCAGGATCTTGCCGTTCACAACGTCCCGGAACAGCTCCAGCATGGCCATGCCGTGGTCCGTGTGGGCGGCAGACCCCGCTGCCACAGCCCTGGCGAAATTCCTTGCCATGATGGTGTCGATGGTGGCGCCGCACACCCCCACCTTTTTGTACGGATCCCGGGCATTGAGGCGGCAGGGCCCCATGAAGCAGTGCTTGCAGCAGGCAGAGTCCGCACCGATGGGACAGGCCTTCATATCCTCTGCCCGGTCAAAGTTAAGAACGACCCCGTCCTTTCTGGCCTTGGTGATCATCTGGGCCGTGGACCCGCAAGCAGTGCAGTCCATGGGATCTGACATGGTTTTCTTGTTTTTATCTTCTTTTTTCATTGTTCCCCCCTGATTGGAGTCTGAGTTGTCACAATACACCAAGTGTATCGCGATACACTTATGTCTTATACGTATCAACTACAATGAGACGTTGACGCGGATCACCTCCTTAGAAAAAAGACTTGATTGGATGGGTAACCCCCAGGTTGATACTCCCGGTAACAATAGAATCGAAGCAAAAGCAGTGCCACAACGTGGCAGGAGCTTCATAATAACAGGACCTGGCTGAAAAGAACGAACCCTTATCACAAGCTGGCTTGGATATTGCAAATGGAGTGGGTGGTATTGATTCAATAAACAACTATAATCCTTTAAACCGATAACACTTTGCCAGGAGGGAAACATGAGCACACCAAAGCATTGCCCTGGATTTGAGCAATTCAAAGAACTTAAATCCTTTATATGCAAGTGCCCGGAATGCAATAAGGAGAACGAAATCTTTTCAGACGAATTCGACAAAACCCATACCTGCACCGCCTGCGGAGAAAGAATCGATTTTAAACAATGCAAAGCCGAAAACCTTTGACCTGAAATCTATCAGAAAGGAGAATCACATGTCGTTCAAATCCATGGATGAAATTCTTGCCTATGCCATTGAAAAAGAAGAAGAAGCCGTCGCATTTTATACGGACCTGGGTAAAAAAGAGGGGTTTGCATCGGTAAAAGAGACGTTTAAGAACTTTGCCGATGAAGAGAAAAAACATGCCACAATGCTGAAAGGACTATCCCAGGATCCCTCAAAGGTCGAAACCTACGAGGTTAAAAACATTCCCGATCTTAAGATCAGCGACTACATGGTGGAGATAGAGTATTCGGAGGGGATGATGCTGCCCGACATCCTGAGGCTTGCCATGAAGCGGGAAGAGCAGGCGGTTAAACTGTACAGGGATCTTTCAGAAAAATCACCCACCCAGGAATTGAAAAAGATTTTCCAGATCCTGGTGCAGGAAGAGTCTAAACACAAGCTCGCCCTGGAATCCATGTACGACGATTTCCTGGCCGACCATGAATCCTGATTCAAGCACCATGCCCTTACAGTAAACGGGCATTGACGGAACACGCCCCTGGCAGCAGTTGCCGGGGGCTCTTTAAAAAGAACTCACCCCTTCATCCGCGCACAGACAGCCGTGGCAAATTCAGAGCACTTCACCTCAATGGCATCGGGAATCCCCCGTGCAAGATCGTAGGTGACGATTTTATCCAGGATGGTCTGTTCAAGGGCCCGGGTGATCACCCTGGCCGCCCTGTTCCACCCCATGTGCTCGAGCATCATCACGCCGGATAGAATCAGGGATCCCGGGTTAACCTTGTCCAGGCCTGCATATTTCGGCGCGGTCCCGTGGGTCGCCTCAAACAGGGCGCACCCGGCGCCCATGTTGGCCCCGGGGGAAAGTCCCAGCCCCCCCACCTGGGCGGCCAGGGCATCCGAGATATAATCCCCGTTCAGGTTCGGCGCGGCAATAACGTCATACTCGTCCGGCCGGAGCAGCACCTGCTGGAACAAGCTGTCCGCGATCCTGTCCCTGATGAGGATCTTTCCGTTGGGAACCTTGCCGTCAAAGGTTTCAAACAGCTCTTTTTCGGTAACGGTGTTATTGGGAAACATCTCGGCTGCCGCCGCATACCCCCAGCGCTTAAAGGCGCCCTCCGTGAACTTCATGATGTTACCCTTGTGCATGAGGGTGATGCTTCTGCGCTGGTTCTTAATGGCATACTCAATGGCCTTGACCACCAGGCGCCGGGTGTTGGCCTCGCCCATGGGCTTGATGCCGATGCCCATGTCGGGGGTCAGTTGAATCCCTTTCCTGCCGAGGAAGTCAATGATCTCCAAGGCTTCCCCGGAACCTGCCTCCCACTCGATTCCCCGGTAAAGGTCATCCATGTTCTCCCGGAAAATGACCATATCCGTCTTTTCAGGCGCCTTCACAGGACTTGGCACCCCGGGAATATGCCGGATGGGCCTCACACAGGCAAACAGGTCCAGCTCCTGGCGCATGGCAACGTTAACACTCCTGATCCCTTCTCCCACCGGGGTGGTCAACGGTCCCTTGATGGCGACCCTGTGCTTTTTGATGGCGTCCAGGGTCTCCCGGGGAAGCCACTCGCCCAACCTCTCAAAGGCCTTTTCCCCGGCATAGACCTCCATGAACCGGATCGCCTTTTCTTCGCCGTAAGCAACGGAAACACCCTTATCCAGAACCATTCTGGTGGCCTTCCAGATATCGGGCCCGGTCCCGTCCCCTTCAATATAGGGAATAACCGGAACATCAGGCACGGTCAGGGAACCGTCTCCATTAAGCACAATGGTCTCTCCCATCTCTCCTCCAATGGTTTGTTAATCCTTAAACACCAGTTTTCCACCGATAAATCCGGCAATGCCGGCCGATCCCACCATCAGCAGGTTGAGTCCGATGAATATCCACCCCCTGGACGAGGCGATAACCGTAGGCTCCACAAGATACCAGAAAAGGGCAACGCAGCAGGAAACCGTGGAGATGCTGGCAGCAACGATCTTGATCTGGAACAGGACGGTTAAGGCCCTGTTGTATTTTTTTTCCCACTCCACAAACCCGGCCACCAGCACCAGGGGAAGGGCGAGGACCACAAAGATCAGGTTATAAAACCCTGCCGTGGCAAAGCTCTCGTTCCCAAAGAGAAAGGAAAGGATGAAGAGCACCACAATCACCGGCAACACACCGTTTGGAAAATGAACGGACACCGGATGGAGATGGTGTTTCACCATGACGGCCTTGATCTTGTCGATTCCGGTTTCCTTGACAGGCGCCCTGGGTGCTGACACCGGCGGCGTTTCCGGAGGAGCCGGCTCAATCTCAACAAACTTGGAGGCAGGCGCATTACAGATGGGACACTTTGCCGGCGGGGCATCCCCCTCGTGAATATAATTGCAGATCGTACATTTCCATCGTCTCATAATTTGATATTTTCCCTATCGGTCATCCATATCAATAAAAGGGCACTCGTCAGGCCCGCAATAATCGCCCACATAGGTGGCCCCGGGCCTGTAAAGTACAGGCTTAGGTGCCGAGGTGGCAAACTTTTCCTCAATCACATGGGTTGCCCAGCCACTCACCCTTGCAAGGGCGAACACCGGGGTAAAAAGATCCATGGGAATCCCCATGGTATAAAAAAGCGAGGCGCTGTAGAAATCCACGTTCACAAAGATCTCCCGCCCCTTTTTCCGCTTGAACGCCTGTTTCGCCGCCTGCTCCAGCCGGGTCGAAAGCGTGTACCAGAGGGTCTCATTTCTCATCTCCCCCATGGCCTTTGCCATGGGCGAAAGGATGGCCGCCCTGGGATCGTCCACCTGGTAAACAGCATGACCAAGTCCCATGATCTTTCCCCCGGAATCAAAGACCTTGTTCACATACGCGTCTATCTTTTCCTCGGCTCCGATGGACTTGAGCATCTCCATCACCCTGACATTGGCCCCGCCGTGGAGCTCTCCTGAAAGGGAGCCGATGGCTGCGGAGACAGCGGCATAGATGTGGGCCCGGGTGGAGGCCACCTGCCGGGCCGTAAAGGTGGAAGCATTAAAGGAATGCTCTGCATGGAGAATCAGGGCCGTGTCAAAGAACCGGGCCACATTGATCTCGGGCCGCTTGCCCGTGAGCATATAGAGGAAATTAGCGGCATGGCCAAGATCGTCGGCAGGTTCCACCGGCTCCTTGCCCTTTCTTATCCGCTCCCAGGCGGCAATGAGGGTGGCAAGGCCAGCCACCAGAAACTCGGCACTTACAAGGGCGGCCTCCATGCTATTCTCCCCGGCTTGGGGATCGGCCTGCACCAGCATGGCCACCCCGGCCTGGATAACATCCATGGGGTTTGCATCCTTTGGGATGCTCCTTAAAAATCCAAGTCCCCCCGGAGGAAGCCCACGCTTCTGTTTGAGCTTTTGGGTGAAATCCTCAAGCTCCTCCTTCCTGGGCAGCCGCTCGTACAAGAGCAGGAAAACCACCTCTTCAAACGACGCCTTTTCTGCAAGATCCGTCACAAGATGGCCCCGATAGATCAGCTTGCCTGCCTTGGCATCCACCTGGCTGATCTTGGTGCTTGCGACCTCCACCCCCCTGAGACCGGTATTGATTACCGGCATGCACTCTTCCATGACACCTCCTTTATCAAACGAACCTGTCCGGGTCCCGCCTCTCCGGGACATACTCCGCACTCCTTTGCCCCTGCTTCAGCTCCCGGGATACGTACAAGCCGCAAAAGCAGGCCCCATACTCTTTCACATCCGGCTCCCTGTAATCGCAGGGGCACAAGATGTCCCGGTCATGGTCCCGGTCCCCGGATGCCAAACGGCAGGGGCAGGCCATATATCCGTAACTCTCCTTGTTCAAAAGAAGGGCTTCAAGGAGCTCGAACACAAGGTCAAGGTCCTTGTTAAAGAAATACCCCTTGGGCTCCTGAATCTTCCTGAGCGTCTCGTAAAGTGTCTTAATCTCCATTTTTGATTCCCAAAGCCTCCCTGATCTTATCCTCATGGAACCCCACGATAACGGTATCTCCAATGACGATGGTTGGGAAAGAACACCTGGGATTCAGCTCCTTGATATCAGTGAGGATCGCCTGGCGCTCTTCCCCGGTCAGGCTGTCCACATCCACGAACTCGTACTTCACCTTACACTCACCCAGAAAGCGCTTTGCGGCCTTGCAATGGCTGCATGTGCTCAACGAATATATTTTTGCGCTGTCATATGCCATAGTCTACTCATCCTTTGCTGTGCATTCCCTGCCCCGACCTGAAGAGCGTCTTTTCCAGAGAATCCATTAAAAATGAAAGAAAATTGATCTGCATGCTTTTGAAATAGGATTTTTTGTGTGATGCTTTACAACACAAAACCATATTTACAATAAAAATGAAAACATTTTTTATCACTAGGCCGTATACACATTCCGTACCATATGAAGTTGCCATGGATAAAAAATGTCTTTTTGCATCCCACAACAAAACACCAGGTCATGGCCTGAATCTTGCTGTTCTGTTAGGCATCGCAACAACGATTCAGGCAGCCCAAAACCAAGACGTTCCAAGGAGAAAAAATGACGACAGACCTAACACTTAAAATCGGAGGAGAGGCTGGCCAGGGAATCCAGACCATCGGCACCCTGCTTGGGGAGGTTTGCCATGGGGCCGGCCTGTTTACCTTTTCTGTGGATGACTTTGAATCACGGATCCGGGGAGGACATAATTTCAACCTCCTGAGAATTAGCGACACCCCCCTTACCGCTCCGGGCAACCGCATCGACATTCTGGTTGCCATCGACCAAAAGACCGTTGAGCTGAACCGGGACAACCTCAGTGACACGGCTGTCTCCATTCTCAACTCAACTGCCCGGGAGAGATCCACCCCCTCGACCCTCCATCTTCCGGTGGCGGATCTTGCAAAGGAGGCCGGCAATGTAATCACGGCAAACACCGTGGCGGCAGGCGCGGCCCTTGCCATCATGGGGGCTCCCTTTTCCCTCCTCGAGGGCGTTCTTGTGAAGAAATTCAGCGCCAAGGGAGACCGGATCGTCGACCTGAACGTCACTGCCGCACAAAAGGGGTATGACGCAGCCCGGGAGATCCGTCTGGCCAAAAACCTTGACTGGAACGGCAAAAAAGAGGACCGGATACTCATGACAGGGGCAAAGGCAGCCGCCCTTGGGGCCATCGCCTCCGACTGCCGGTTCTACTCCTTCTACCCCATGAGCCCAGCCACAGGCATCATCTCCAATGTCGTGCCCTTTTCAAAGACCCTTCCCCTGGTGGTGGAGCAGGCAGAGGACGAAATCGCCGCCGTAACCATGGCCATGGGCGCCTCCTTTGCCGGGGCAAGATCGCTTACCACCACCTCCGGCGGGGGCTTCTGTCTCATGACCGAAGCCTTGGGCCAGGCGGCCATCAGCGAGACCCCCCTGGTAATCATCAACGCCCAGCGCCCCGGTCCCGCCACGGGCATGGCCACGCGAACGGCCCAGGCAGACCTGCTCTTTACTATCCAGGCCTCCCAGGACGATTTTCCGCGATTCGTGTTTGCCCCGGCCTCCCCGGCTGCAACCTTTCAGTTGACAAAAAAGGCGTTCACCCTGAGTGAGAAGTACCAGGTGCCCGTGATCCTCCTCATGGACCAGTATCTGACAACCACCCGGGTGACCCAGGAACCCTTTCCGGCCCCGGCCGGGCCTGAGACCTTCATCGTCAACCCTGAAGAGATGGACGCCCCGGAAACCTACAAGCGCTACCGGTTCACGGAAACAGGTCTCTCCCCCAGGGCCCTTCCATGCATGGGCAAAGCCCTGGTAAGAGCCCTGGGCAATGAGCACGATGAAGCGGGTCATATCACCGAGGACCCAGCAGTCAGGGTCAGGATGATGGACAAACGAAACGCCAAGCTTACCGCCATGAAAACCGAGCTGGAGATGCCCCTGGCCGGCCACCCGGAGAGCACGATTCTCCTTCTATGCTGGGGAAGCCCGGGCGGGGTGGTGCAGGAGGCAGGAGAAAAGTTACGGGACCAGGGATTCGACCTGGGATGGATAATTTTTGAGGAACTTTGGCCCATGGATGGCGAACGCATAAAGACGATGATCGAAAACAAGACCCTGATCCTGGTGGAGCAGAATTCCACGGCCCAGCTGGGAAAACTCATTGCCCAGGAGACAGGCATCAAGGCCACCCTCTCCATCCTCAAGTACGACGGCAGGCCCTTTTACCCCGATTACATCATGGACAAAGCAAAGGAGATCATAGCGTAACCATGGCAACCCTAAAAACCTTTGACAACGACTTTGAAAACAAGTGGTGCCCGGGCTGCGGCAACTTCCCGATCCTTCTGGCCATGAAACAGGCCTTTTCCGACCAGGGACTTTCCCCAAGTGATGTACTCCTGGTCTCCGGCATCGGCCAGGCCGGAAAGACCCCCCACTTTCTCCATTGCAACATGTTCCACTCCCTCCACGGCCGGGCCCTGCCCGCGGCCACCGGGGCAAAAATCGCAAACCGTAATCTCAACATCATCGTCAACTCCGGCGACGGGGACTGCTACGGAGAAGGGGGCAACCACTTCCTTTCCGCCATCCGGCGCAACATCGACATCACCCTGATCGTTCACAACAACATGGTCTACGGCCTGACCAAGGGCCAGGCATCCCCCACGACCACCATGGGCATGCCCACCCCGATCCAGCCGGCCGGCACCATGTCCTCCCCCTTCAGCCCCCTGGCCCTGGCCCTCACCCAGGGAGCAGGATTTGTTGCACGGGGATTCTCGGGAAACACCGGCCAGCTGACCCGGCTCATTACCCAGGCCATGGCCCACAAGGGCTTTTCCATGATCGATGTGCTCCAGCCCTGTGTCTCGTTCAACCGCCTCAACACCATGAAATGGTATAAGGAGCGGGTCTATAATCTGGACGATACGGACCACGACCCAGGCAGCCTGACCCTGGCCATGGAGCGAAGCCTGGAGATGGAGGAGAAGATCCCCCTGGGCATCCTGTTCCAAAAGGAGACCCCCACCTTCCATGACCGGGTGAACCACCTTAACGGCCCCCCATTGATATCCCACGACTATGACAGGGACACCATTGAAAAATTCCTTTTATAACCCCAAAAGATGAGGAAAAATCATGACCCACTGGTACTGCACCCTGTGTCACACCGAGACAAGTTCCAAGGATCAACCCGAACGCTGCCCCAACTGCTCTGGGGAGAAGATCATGCTCACGGACAAAGAGGCGGGCATTCCCAAGACCCCTGAGGATGTCCGGGACATTGCAAGAAAGCGGCTCAAGGGCCTCTGCGCCGCCTATCCGGCCTGTGACGGCAACTTTGACAAGATCTGCCAGAAAGAGGCCTATGGCAAGCCCATCGGCTTTGGCGGCGCAGGCCAGGGGGCGGGATTCAGGGCCAACGCCCTGGCCCTTTCCGCCATCCGGCTAAAGACCCGGGTGGTGGGCGAACATGTGGAGCCCGACACCCGCACCCGCTTCCTCGGCCTGGACCTGGATTTCCCGGTGATGGCCGCCTCCACGGCCGGCATCGAACGCTACAACAACGTGGTCTCAGAGGTCGATTTCTGCAGGGCCGTGGTCCGGGGAAGCAGGGAAGCCGGCACCATTGGCTGGCGGGGGGACACCTGGTTCTACACCCCTGAGAACAATCCGGCCCTCAGGGTGCTCAAACAGGAAAAGGGCCACGGGATTCCCATCTTCAAGCCCAGGGCCCAGGATGTACTGAAAAAACTGATCTCCCTTGCCGAGGAGGCGGGCTGCCCTGCAGTGGGCATGGACCTTGACGGATGCGGCTCCACCATCATGGCAAAACACGGCCAGCCCGTGTTCCGGAAAAGCATGGCCGAGATCCGGGAGCTTGTGGAGTTCTCCTCCCTGCCCTTTATCGCAAAGGGCATCATGGACCCTGACGATGCCGAGGCCTGTGCCGAGGCAGGCGTTAAGGTGGTTTCCGTCTCCAACCATGGGGGACGGGTCCTGGACTCGGTACCGGGCACAGCCGAGGTGCTGCCGGAAATCTGCCACCGCCTCAAGGGCAGGGTTTTCATCACGGCGGACGGAGGCGTCAGGACCGGATATGATGTGTTGAAAATGCTGGCGTCAGGGGCAGATGCCGTTCTCCTTGGCCGGGACATCATCCGGGCTGCCGTTGGCGGCGGAAGCCTTGGGGTAAAGCTCCATCTTGACCACATCCACAAGGTGCTCAAAAAAGCACTCTTCATGACAGGACAGGCAAGCGCCCGGGGGGCAAACAGTAAGATCCTCTGCTGAAGAAACAAAAGATAGAAACAACCAACCACAACATGTTATTCAACCAAGGGATAAGGAGAAGATCAATGGGGGAATATTTAATTGTCCATGCATCACGCACCGGAGAGACCCTGAAGATAGCCGAACTCATTGCCGAAGGGATACGAATCGCAGGCCACGGCGCAACCCTCAAAAAGGGCAATGAGATCAAATCAGAAGAGGAACTCAAGGGGTTTGACGGCTATGCCTTTGGATCCGCCACCTACCACGGCGACATGATCTCCACCATGAAGCAGGTGTTGTTCATGGCAGAGCGGGCAGAGCTTGAAAATCTTCCGGGAGGCGCATTCGGCTCCTACGGCTGGAGCGCCGAAGCCACCCAGCGAATCTTCGGCACCATGGAGCACATCTTCAAGATGAAGATGACATCCTCCCCACTGATGCTCAAGGCGAGCGGGCTGGAGGGAGCCATCCCCATGGCCCAGGACTACGGCAAGGAGCTCACCAAACTTTAACCGCCGGACATGAAATGGGCGACACCTATCCGTTTTTCCAGAAATCGGATGGACGGTTCCACAAGGAACCGGTGGTGATCGGAAAAGAGTAAGTTCAGGCCGCGTTTTAAAAAATCATGGGAGGTTTCAGATGCCGTTACAAGGCTGTCTGGAAAATCCTTTGCAAGGGCCACCGTCAGCCGCTGTCGCCCTCCCCTGACCATCAGTTCCTGAAGCCGGGTTTTCTCAACCGGGTTGGAGCTGTAATAGATCAAAGAGACCAGGTAGTTATGTCGTTTCCGCTCAAGATCTGACATGAAATCCACCATATCGTCCATGATCTGGCATCCCATGCCGATCAGATAGAGCCCCTCCAGCAAAGGCTCTATTTGAGACAGATCAAAGGTTTCCATGGTCAGGGGGATATCCCAGGGGCACTTGAACAGAATACCCGTTTTATAGTGGTGGATGGTCCGAAGCAGGTCGTCCGGCAAAAGGATGGTTGTGATTCCCGCTTCCTCAGCCGCCTCCTGCACCCCGCTTTGGGTCATGGTCTTCATGGAAGACGCAACGGCCGTCCCAAGCTTGTCAAGGCCGATTCCCTGCTCCATACAGGTTTTAAGGAGGAGCTGAAAAAGCACCCGGTCCGAAACCATGATATCGATCACCGAGCGAAACCTGAACCCTGTTTCCGGGATGTCCGTGTCCAGGGTCTTTTTGTATTCATCATCCAGCAGGTTGTCACAACCGGTCACCATGCCCCGCAGGCACTGGAGGGTCGCCGCGTACAGGATACGGCGGGATTTTGGAATATTGGCCCGGTAAAAGGAATAGAGGAACAGGAACGAGAAAAAATTCCTTTCAAATGAAAAATACGCTTCACTGGGAGGCCTGAGCGTCACACCGCCCCTGCCAAGGACACCTTCCGCAAGTTCCCAGTAATTGAAAAGACCGGCCCTGAGCTCCTCCAGCAACTTTTTCACCGGCTCCGCATTTTCCATCTGAGCAATAGGGTCTGAGTGCTTTTCCATGTTGCACCTCCTTGATGTTTTAGCTCCTCACACATGAATCGATCCCATGCCGTATTGAAACAGGAAAAGCAACGATCAATTCGCGTGGGAAGATCCATGGGACTTCAGGGTGTGGAACAGGGCAATGTACCCGAAATAGGTGGCAATGATTTCCGGCCGTTGAAACCCTGCCTTTTCAATGAGATCAGGCAGGACGCCCCGGATATTTTCACCGATCTGGGGCTGCATGAAAAACCAGCGGGACACATGGGACACAAGTGCCCCCATGAAGGTGGTGGGCAGATGCATGTCGGCGATCACCAGCCGCCCCCCCGGCCCCAGCACACGAAATGCTTCTGAAAGGGCTTTTTCTTTCAGATCAAGGGGCACATGGTGAAAGAAAAGGCTGGACACCACGGCATCAAAGGACTCAGCGTCATAGGACAGGGATTCGGCCGCCATCACTTCAAAACGGCAATTCCGACTGGCGCGCTTTTTTTGGGCCACCGTTATCATATTGGCCGCAGCATCAATGCCCACGGCCTCTCCGCCTGCATCAAGCCTGTCTGCAATCATCCGGGTGAGCACCCCGGTGCCGCACCCAAGATCAAGGACCCGATGGGCGCCCTTAAGCCCAAGCAAAGAAACAATGTGGTTATCGTATTCCGCCTGTTTTCCGAGCAGTAAGACGGGTTCAAGAAGATCGTACACAAGGGCTGCGTGATCCAGGGTTCGCCCCCTGGTGGGTACGGATTTCAACGCCATGGGTTCATTCCTCCTGTGTTGAGTATTCTTTGAATGGACCCCAGTGTCAAGGCTGAATTCACTTTTCAAGCCATATGTCGGGGGCTGTCACACCTTTGGCAGGCCCTTTCCGGACTTCACCAGATGAATCACAAACACGGATCCCTTTCCGGGTTTGCTTTCAACCTGGATACGGCCCTTGTGGGCATTGATGATCCCCTTGACCAGGCTGAGCCCCAGGCCGAGCCCTTTTTCACTGCGGCTTGCATCCCCCCGGTAGAGCCGTCGAAAGATGCGGGAAAGATCGTCCGGGGCGATGCCCGATCCGGTATCACGGGTTTTGATGATCACATGGGCCCCGGAACCAAAGGCTTCCAGGGTAATGGTTCCGCCGGCAGGGGTAAACTTGATGGCATTGTCCACAATGTTTGCCAGGGCCTGGCTGATCCGGCCGGCATCCACCTCAGCCCACAAATTTTCCTCAACCGCGAGCTGAAGCACGATTGACTTCTCTTCCGCAACAAACTGGTACATATCCGCGATATTGGCCACCAGGTCCGAGACATTCGCCCGCCGGATCTGGAGATTCATGGACCCGGTCTCGGCCTCGGATATGTCCATCAGGGTGTTCAGCATCCCGAGGATGTTGTCCGACTCCTCTATCCCCTTTTCAAGGGCCGCCCTCATCAGGGGCAGATCCTCTTTTTCCCTGAGCGCCATCTCTGAGATGTTCCTGAGCCGGGTCATGGGGGTTCTCAGGTCATGGGCCACGTTGTCCAGGGAGTTTTTCATCCCTCCAACAAGCCTGTGAATATTGCCGAGCATCCCGTTGAAAAGGCCTGCCAGCTCATCCAGTTCATCTCCGGACATGGTGCGGGGCACCGTGGCTGTCTTCCTGCCAATATCAATGGAACGAACCGTACGGATCATATGACGCAGGGGCTGGAGAATCCGCCTGGAGAGGAAGAGCCCGCCGCCAAGCCCCAGGATAAACAATGGCACCATCACCACCAGAAAGATCCTTTGAAACTGTTGAAGCACCTTTTCCCTGCCCTGGCTGCTTATCCCCACCTGAACCCAGTGGCCCCGGGTCAGGAGGCTGGATTTGATATCCAGCACATAATCCCCGTTGTCAGAGGCGATCTGGATCCAGGTCCGGCTGCACTCGCTCCTGCAAAAGTTGTTCTTTTCCAGCATGGACAGGTTGAAATCCTTCCACTTCCCGGGTGAAAACAGATGGATGGTTTCATTTTCCGAATTGGCAATCCGCATGAACAAAGGCTTTGACCTGCGGGTAGCGGTGTTGCCCTGCAAAAACGTATCAAGGGCATGGATGCCGCCGATCCCATAGAGGGAGGAGATCTCGGTCAGCTCCTGCAATATCTCTTCACGGTCCTGCTCCACCAGGATGGATGAGAAATAATAGTAGGCCATCAGAAACAGGAGCACCGAACTTAAGATAAAGAAACCTGCGTACCAGAGCGCCACCTTAAAGCCGATGGTTGCCGGAAACCTGAGCGGTATTGATCCTTTAAACCGTTTTTTAAGGTTAAACCTCTGTTTTAAGGACATACCCCAGCCCGCGGATGGTGTGGATCAGTTTCTCGGAAAACCCTTTATCCACCTTGTTTCTCAGTCGGCAGACCAGAACGTCCACCACATTGGTCTGGGGATCAAAGTGAAAATCCCAGATCTTTTCCAAAATCATGGTTTTGGAAACCGGGCGATCCACATTCCGCATCATATATTCCAGCAGGGAAAACTCACGGGGCTGAAGATCGATGGAGACACCGTTTCGGATCACCTCACGGGTCAGCAGATCCAGGGAAAGATCCCCCACCGTGAGCCCCGATGGCTCTATGGTCCCGCTGGACCTGCGGATCAGGGCCTGTATTCTCACCAGCAGTTCGGAAAAGGCAAAGGGTTTGACCAGGTAATCATCCCCGCCCTTCTGGATGCCCCGCACCCGGTCGTCCACCGAGCGCATGGCACTCAGGATCAGCACCGGCAGGTTGATGTTCCGCTTCCTCAGGGTCTCGATCACGGACAGCCCGCTCAATTTCGGAAGCATGAGATCGATCACGGCCGCATCATAGGATTCGGCCAGGGCCAGGGCCAGGCCCTCCTCGCCGTCTGCGGCATGGTCCACCACAAACCCCTCCTGGGTCAATCCCTTTTTGATGAAACCGGCAATCTCCGGGTCATCCTCAATAATCAACAATTTCATAAACCCCATATCCTTATAAAAATAGTTTTCCCTTCAAACGGTCCAAATACCCGCTTGAAAGGATCATTCATATTGAAAGGCAAATCAAACAATGTCAACCCATGGGGCAAACATTTCCAAAATGTAATGTTCCAGAAAGACTGGTGTAATTTTCCCCGTATATATAACCGGGTAGGTTTGAAGATGCAGGCCGGAAATTGATAGTCAACTTCCGGCCTGCCCTTGAAGTTTTAAATAATAAAGGTCATCCAGGACAAGGGGAATCAATGGCTAAGAACAAGGATCAGATTATTATAACCCGGTCGTCTGCAATAATTTTTGCAGTTATATTTCTTGCACTGGGGTTTATCGCAGGGGTTGGCACGGCAGTGTTCAAGGCCGGACCGTCACGGGCCATGGCCCCCGGTTCAGTTCAGCAGGGAGATCTTGCCACAATGGCTGCGGCGCTGACATCCAGGGTGGCTACAGACCCCGGAGACACGGCCGCCTGGACAAAACTTGGCAACATCTACTATGACACGGACCAGTACCAAAAGGCGATCCATGCCTATTCCAAGGCCCTTGAAACAGGGGGGGAGCATCCCGCCGTCCTCTGTGACCTGGCCGTAATGTACCGGAAAACCGACGATCCGGAAACAGCGATCAAGACCTTTGACCGGGCACTTTCCCTGGACCCGGCATTTCAGCCCGCCTACCTGAACAAGGGCATTGTCCTTGCCAATGATATGAATGATCCGAAGCAGGCGATCAAGGTCTGGGAAGCGCTCCTCGGGATAAATCCCCTGGCCATGGCCTCCAAGGATCAGACCCTGGAAGAGCTGATCACCCATTACAGGGACCATGCAGACAAATAGAACAGGAGAGACAATGATATCCATTTCAAGGCCCAGCGGCCTTCCCGGTCAGGTCTGGGATTTTTTCGTATCTGTCAGGCTGACGGTGGCAACGCTGGCACTGCTGGCATTCACCTCCATTTTCGGAACCCTGATTCCCCAGAACCAGCATCCTGCGGATTACATCAACGCCTACGGAGAGTTCTTCTTCAGGTTCTTCAATGTGTTTGACCTTTTTAACATGTACAACTCCTGGTGGTACAGACTGCTGATGGTCACCCTGACCCTCAATATCCTGATCTGTTCCCTGAACCGGCTCTCCCCCACCCTCAAAATGGTGTTCAGGCGGAAGCCTGCCTTTAACCGGCTCTCCATCCGTGAAGAGGCAGACTGCGAACGATCCGCCAGGGAGCTGAGAACCATTGTGGAAAACCGCCTTTCTCAAACCTTTGCAAAAATTCATGTGCAGGAGGATGAAAAAGGGTTTTCCGCGTTCGCCGAAAAAGGGGCTTGGACCCGTCTCGGATTTTACGCCATCCATTTGAGTATTATTATTTTGTTGTTTGGCGCACTCCTGGGTTCAATCTACGGCATTGACGGCCATGTGAACGTTCCGGAGGGGACATCCGCCGGGACCATCCGCCTGAGGAACAGTGGCGCCCCAGTCCCCCTTGATTTTCAAATCCAATGTAATGCATTTAATATCAGCTACTACAAGACCGGCGCCGTCCGGGAGTTCAGGTCAAGCCTTACGATCCTGGAAGATGGCAAAGCGGTTTCAGAAAAAGAGATCATCGTGAACGATCCCTTGAAATACAAGGGGTTCACCATCTATCAGTCAAGCTACGGCAAGCTGAAAGCCAAGACCCAAAAGCTTAATTTCACCAACCGGGCAACCGGCGAAAAAGTTGAGAAGGAGATATCCGTGGGCAGAACCGTTGCCTTCCCGGATGGTGCACGGGAGCTGACCCTCAAGAAGGTCGCGGACGACCACACACTCATGGGCCAGGATGTGGGCGAGGCCTATGTGTGCGAACTCAAGGAAGATGGCAAAACGCCCATGGAGGTGATCCTGCCCACCCGCTTTCCCTCCTTTGACAAAATGAGAAAGGGAGAGTGGATCATCAGTGTGGCCCGCCAGGAGAACCGATTTTACACGGGACTTGCGGTCAAGAAAGATCCCGGGGTCTGGCTGGTGTATGCCGGATTTCTCATGCTGATTGCAGGGTGTTTCATCTCTTTTTTCATGTCCCACCAAAAGATGGTTATAGGGGTTAAGGAAACCCCCACGGGCACCCATGTAAGCGTGTCAGGGACGTCAACCAGGAACAGGATCGGGATGAAGAAAAGGGTCAGGGAGATGGCCGCGATTTTTAATCCAAAGGAATATTCATGAACTCTTCACTGATTTTATCTGTCACCACATTTGTTTACGGCCTGGCCGGATTCCTCTATATCGCGTCATGGGTTTTCCGAAAACCACTGCCCGGGAAGCTTGCCTTGTGGACCACCATTTTGGGCGTCACCGGCAACCTTGCCGGATTTATCCTCAGGTGGGTGGAATCCTATGCGGCCGGGTTTGGCCGGATTCCCCTTTCAAACCTGTATGAATCCCTGGTGTTTTATGCCATGACAATCGTGGTGATCTATCTGTTCATCGAATTCAGGCACAAAAACCGTACCCTTGGGGCCTTTGTCCTGCCCATGGGATTTCTCTGCCTGGCCTATGCCTCCCTGTCTCCGGATATGGGCGTCCAGATCAGGCCCCTCATGCCGGCCCTCAAGAGCAACTGGCTGTCGGTGCATGTGATGACCTGCTTTGTGGGGTATGCGGCCTTTGCCCTGGCCTTTGCCTTTGGCATCATGTTTTTGATCAAGGAGAAGGGAGGCAACGGACGCCTGCTCCATGCCCTTCCAAAACTTGACACCATTGATGAGCTGACCCACCAGATGGTGATGCTTGGATTTTTGTTTCTCACCATGGGCATTGTCACAGGAGCTGTCTGGGCCAACTCTGCCTGGGGCAGGTATTGGGGCTGGGATCCCAAGGAGACCTGGTCCCTGATCACCTGGTTTGTCTATGCCACCCTGCTCCATGCCCGGCTCATGCGCGGCTGGCAGGGAAGACGGATCGCGTTTCTCTCCATCCTGGGATTCGGCGCCGTGATATTCACCTATTTTGGCGTCAATCTCCTCCCCGGGCTTCACAGCTACGGAAGTTAGTTAGATATTGGTTTTCCTGACAGGGCCCGGCCGCCCTGTCAGAAAACCAAAGTTATAACCAAAGTCACGACCGAATTAAATTTGGCTAAAAAAACACTCCCCCCCACCGTTATATCCATATTGACATATCGCTTTTTGAATGATAGCTCATGATTCCGTTGACTATTTTCAATCAATTGCGATTCAGCGAGCTGAATGCGATTGGATTATAGACCCTCGCATATGAATTGATGCCATTTTATCAGAACAAGGGTAAAGCGGTTATCAAGTCATGTGGGAACATCTATAATATCATTGTTGTTAACCATTAATGCTATCGATTTACGATGACAAAGAGCAGATTCATTTGACATGAAAATCGGAGAAAAAGGAAAACACATGCAGGTATTTGAGGGTGAAGCTGCGATATACAGGGGCATGGATACGGATGTATTAAATAGACTCTCCACTGAAAACAGATGTGATATCGTTGTACCGCATTCCCACGATAGTGACAGAATCAATAGGCTTATCAGATATAATAAAGAGCTAGAGAAACAGATGGATTTGATTCACCTTAACGAAAGTTTTCTTGAATCAAAACTGGAAGAATTAGAATCTATCTTATCTGCTTCTGACAGTATTGAAAGGTACTCTTTGAGCAGGTTGACGGAACTGACCCTGTTTTGTGCAGGTAACTATGCAAACAATAATTACATTACCGAGGTTGGAAACCTTATGATTAATCCCCGCCTTATTCTTGTCCATATCAAAGGGGAACAATTTCCGGTAAAAAAAGAACGGTATACACCTCTTTCAATACAGTTTGAGAACAGGGGTACTGAAAATTGTTCCGTATTTGATTGGCTTAAATTCAATACTATAATTGAAACAGTTAAAGAACCGATTTTAACGCATTTGCTCAATCTATTAGAAAAAACCGGCTGTTCCAGGGAATACATAGACTCGGTTAAGAAACAAATGAATATGATAGTTGAACTTCTCAGTTATTTGTCCATGGCAAGGATACCCAAAGGAACAAATATTGAAGATTGGAAATCCTCTCTGGAAAAAAATGACAGGAGAATGATGGAAGACCTGTTTTATCGGTTTGATACAACGGTTTTTTTCGATTTAGGAGAGAAAATTAGTCGTAGATATGAAATTGGTCACATTCACGTTTCATAGAGATGTATTTCTCTCCATTCTGGATTTGGAGCCGTGATTTTCACCTATTTTGGCGTCAATCTCCTGCCCGGGCTTCACAGCTATTGAAAAATTAGCCCTTGCCAGGGATTCCATGACCGGCAAACATCATGACGGCCTTCCCATGTATAAGGATCGGGATCGGGATCGGGATCGGGACTAAATCCACGGCAAAGAACCATCCAAGTAAACCCCTAATGTTTTGGACCGTAAAAAGATTAGGAATACCAAACAAGAATCCCTGTACAGGAAAAAATCAATGGTTACTCCGTTGACAATCTGCCACAATGTGGTATGTTATCTTCCAGTTAAGCTATCAATAATAGATGCGGAACTTGATATATAAGGAGAAAAACCATGTGGGAATATACAGATAAGGTAAAAGATCATTTTTTAAATCCCAGGAATGTCGGACAGATGGAAGCCCCTGATGCAGTGGGCGAGACCGGTTCCCTGGCCTGTGGTGATGCACTGAAGCTGTTTCTGAAGATCAATGACAGCGAGCGGATCACGGACGCAACTTTCATGACCTTTGGCTGTGCCAGTGCCGTTGCCTCCTCCTCGGCCCTGACCGAGATCCTCAAGGGGATGACCCTGGACGATGCGGCAAAAATCACAAATGACGATATCGCTGACTACCTTGGGGGACTTCCCAAGGCAAAGATGCACTGTTCGGTGATGGGGCAGAATGCCCTGAAAAATGCGATCAACGCCTACAGGGGAATCCAGATCCTGGAAAAACCCGGCACAATGGTGTGTGAATGCTTTGATATCACCGACCTTGAAATCATCGATGCCGTCAAGAAAAACCATCTGGATTCGGTGGAGGATGTCACCAGCTACCTCAAGGCCGGCGGTGGATGCGGAAACTGTATTGACAAAATCGAAGAGATAGTGGAATCTGTTAAAACACAAGCCTGATTGAAGAAAGGGATCCCCATATGAAAATCGTTTATACAGACAACAATGCCACGACACGGGTTGCGCCGGAAGTGCTTGAAGAGATGCTTCCCTATTTCAGCGAACTCTATGGAAACCCCTCGAGCATGCACTCCTTTGGGGGAAATGTAGGCAGGGAGATCACCCGCGCCAGGGAACGGGTGGCAGCCCTCATCAATGCCGAGCCCGACGAAATTGTGTTCACAAGCTGCGGTACGGAGAGTGATAATGCGGCCATCCATGCCGCCCTTGCCGCAAACCCGGAAAAACGGCACATCATCACCTCCGGGGTTGAGCATCCCGCCATCAAGAATCCCCTTGAGGATCTTGAGAAAAAGGGGTACCGGGTGACCTTTGTCCCAGTTGACGGCAAAGGCCGGCTTGACACAACGCTTCTCTACGAGAGCATGACGGACGATACCGCCCTGGTTTCACTCATGTGGGCCAACAACGAGACTGGTGTGATCTTTCCCATCAAGGAGATCGCCCAGCGGGCTTCAGAAAAGGGGATTCTCTTTCATACGGACGCAGTTCAGGCCGTGGGCAAACTCCCCATTGACGTGAAGGATGCCAGGGTTGACATGCTCTCCCTTTCCGGTCACAAGATCCATGCGCCCAAGGGGGTTGCCGCCCTCTACGTTAAAAAGGGACTGAAGTTCTCATCATTCCTGAACGGCGGCCACCAGGAAAATGGGCGGCGGGGAGGTACAGAGAATACCGCCTCCATCATCGGCCTTGGCAGGGCGTGTGAGCTGGCAAAGGCGCATCTCCAGGAGATGGATACCCGGGTCAGGGATCTGAGGGATTTTCTGGAAACCCGGCTGGTTGAACTGATTCCTGCGGCAACGGTCAACGGCGACAAGGGGAACAGGCTCCCCAACACCCTGAACATCGGTTTTACTGCGGTGGAGGGGGAATCCATCCTGTTGCTCATGGACCAGGCCGGCATCTGTGCCTCCTCGGGTTCAGCCTGTACCTCGGGATCCCTGGATCCCTCCCATGTGCTCATGGCCATGAAGGTACCCTTTGAATCAGCCCACGGCACCATTCGTTTCTCCCTCTCCTGCTACAACACCCAGGAGGATATGGACCATATCGTCACCACCCTCCCCCCGGTGATCCAGAGGCTCAGGGAGATGTCCCCCTTCTGGAAGCAAGAGGAATAACCATGATTGACCTTGACTCCTGTGATCCCAAACTGTCCCATGACGTTCACAGGAGTTCAAGGACCGATCTTGCCGCCTGCCTTCAATGCAAAAGCTGCGGCAATGGCTGCCCCTTTGTGGGAGCCATGGATTTCACCCCCAACCAGATCATCCGCCTTGTCCAGCTTGGCATGGCTCCCCAGGCGCTTGAATCCGCAACCATCTGGATCTGTGTGGGATGCAACACCTGTGCGGTCAACTGTCCCATGGCCATTGACATCCCTGCCGTGATGGACGCCCTCCGCCATCTTGCCCTTGAAAGTGGGGTCACCATTGCAGAGCCTGATATCCTGAGATTCCACAGGGAGGTGCTCCATTCGGTGAAACGGTACGGACGTACCCACAAGCTTGAGATCATGATGCGATACAAACTCCGGACCCTGGATCTCTTCAGCGACCTTGGGATGGGTCTCAATATGCTGAAAAAACGAAAGCTCGATCTGACCCCGTCAAAGATCAACGACATCCATCACCTTGACCCTGTTTTCAAAGGATGACCAATGGAGTTCTCCTATTTTCCAGGCTGCTCCCTCAAGGCCCCGGGCCATGAAAACAATCTCTCCCTGATCGCGTTTTCAAAGGCGGTCCATGTTGACTTGATCGAGCTTCCGGACTGGAACTGCTGCGGCTCCTCCTCTGCCCACGCCATTGATCCCACTGTTGCGGCCCTGCTGCCCCAACGTAACCTCTCCCTTGCACCCAAGGGCAGACCGCTGCTTGTGGCCTGTCCCAGCTGCCTGTTACGGCTCAGACAGGCCCACCTGGCACTTGTCCGGGACAAGGAGGAACAGGCCGCCTATGAAAAACGCTGGCAGACCCCATTTGACCCGAACCTTGAGATCATCCATCTCTTTGAGCTCTTCAGCAGAATCGACCTCTCCCGGTATCTCAAGAATGGGGAAAACCGGCTGAACGGCATCCGGTTTGCGCCCTACTACGGCTGCATGCTGGCAAGGCCGCCGGACCTGAGGTTTGAGGCAAATTACCATGGATTGATGGAAAAAGTCCTTGCACGCCTGGGGGCAGTCCCCCTGTCCTGGGGCTACGGCGCAAGGTGCTGCGGCACCTTTCTCTCGGCTGCCAAACCCGACCTTGCCACAAGCGTTGTCAACGGCATTGTCGCAGGCGCCATGGATGTGGAGGCCGAATGCCTGGTAACAGCCTGTGCCATGTGCCATCTGAACCTGGAGTTACGGTGCACCCTCCAGAAGAAGATTCCCATTCTGCATTTTTCAGAGCTTCTCTCCCTGGCCCAGGGAACCATGGATCCCAAGCGATGGTTTCCAAAGCACCTGGTGGATCCCCGCCCCCTGTTGAAACAACGGGGCCTCCTCTGAAAAGTGGGTTCCTGAAAAGATACTGGTTTCACAGAGGAGACTTTACCGAACCGCTGGTTTCACTCTCCCTTGTCCATGGGAAAAGGATTCTCCTTCTTGGGGGACTCACCTTTCTTGCCCGCCACCTGGCAGGCATCCCTCATTCATGTGTTAAAACCAAGTTTTGGCAATACATATGCCTGGAGCAGCACCCATACGCCCACGACCAACAGCATTATCAACCCGATCTTCATACTTCCCTCCTTAAACCATCCATGATCGTCCATGGATATCAGATTATCCGGGACAAAATCCCGGAACAAAGCGCTCACCGCTCATAATATGACCAGTCGTCTTACAACCGGTCAAAAAACTACCGAAGGATCACCTTGCCCAGCACCTCAAGAAAAATCTTCAGGGACTGCCCGCTCTTTGATGCCTTCATGCGCATGAGGGCGCCGAGCCAGCTGTTCTGGATGTAGACGGCAAGGATGGATGCATCGTAAACAATGGAGATATCCCCCTGTTCCCGGGCTTCCATGAGGCAATCCTCCACAGGTCCTGTCATCCTTGCGATGGAGGCTTCGGAAGCCCTGCGTATTTTTTCGCTGGTATCCCCCATCTCCTGGCTCAGATTGGCGGCAAAACAGCCAAGACAGAACGCCCCTTCACGGAGATACTCGTCCACAAAGGCTTTGTAAAGGCTTTCGATCCTGAGAAGAGGAGCGATGGAGGCATCGGAAAGAAGCGCTTCCTGTCTTGCCAGCATCTCCCCGGTATAATGGTCAAGGATCTCCACGGCAAACTGCTCCTTGTTCTTGAAGTAATTATAGAAGGATCCCTTGGGCACCCCGGCATTGTCAACGATCTCCTGGATTCCGGTTGCATTGTATCCTTTGCGGTACATGATCCCAAGACCGACAGTTATCATCCGGTTTTTTTTATCTGTTTTCGATTCCATGGCACCATAATATGACCAGTCGTCTCAAAAAAGCAACCTTTTCTGGAAAAACAATTATCTTATTTGAATGCCATATCCGAAAATCGCTTGCCAAACCTCCCGGCAACACGATATTTTCATGCACAAAGAGTTAGACATAACCATTGAACACGCTTCGGCAGTAAAGGGGTTCGATGACAACCAGGTGATGCCAATATGAACACAGAATTCAGCCAAGCCAGAATTAAAAAAGATAAAAATTTTGACGGAACGTTTTTGTTTGGCGTTAAAACAACGGGCATTTTCTGCCGGCCGTCTTGTCCATCCCCGGTGGCCAAAGAGGAGAATGTCATCTATTTCAACACCATATTTGAGGCCATTGAAAAAGGGTTCAGACCCTGTTACAGGTGCAGACCGGATGTGGACGTTGAGTACTATAATGGAAATATCCATGGTGCTTCTGTTGTAAACACCGCCCTTGGGAAAATATATGACGGTTATTTAACCTATAACGCCATCCAGGACCTGGCAGAAGAACTTCAGCTGTCAGACAGGCATTTGAGAAAACTGTTTGTCGATCACCTGGGCGTGCCGCCCATTAAGATTGCAAGGTATCACAAGTCCCTGTTTGCCAAAAAGCTGCTCCTGTTTTCGGATCAATCCGTAACAGATATCTCGTTTGCATCCGGGTTTGGTTCGATTCGACAGTTTAACGAAGTTTTTAAAGAGGTATTCGGAAAAACGCCCACCATGGTAAGGGAAGACTCAAAGAGTAAAAAGAGTAGCCAGGACAACACCACGCTTTTACTTAAATACAAAAAGCCGTTTATTTTTGGCCAGATCCTGTCTTTCATGAAGCCCAGGGCGATGAAAGGCATGGAAGTTATAACGGAGAACAGCTATGCCAGGACCTTTAGAACAGATCGTACAAAAGGGTTCTTTGTTGTAAAAGACAACCCGGAACGGTCTGCATTGGAATTACGGATCAGCTGTGACGACATAAAATGCTACATGGAGATCCATAACAGGGTTCGCAGGATGTTTGACCTTGATACCGATTTTACGGTTATAAATGAGAAATTTGCCAAGGATAAACAACTGGTACAGGGAATGGTTGAAGGCCATGTGCCAAGACTGCCCATTGCCTTTGATCCATTTGAATTTGTGGTAAGAGCCATCCTGGGGCAACAGATATCCGTAAAAGCAGCAACAACCCTGGCCGCAAGGGTTGCCAGACAAGCGGCAATAGAAACGGATAACAGCTTCCCCCGGGGATTGGATCATTTTTTCCCAATGCCATCGGAACTAATGAAACTTGACCTTGGGGGACTGGGAGTGACAAGGACACGGCAGGCAACAATCAAAACTGCGGCAAAGGGCATTCTTGACCGGGATCTCCAATTAACAGCCAACCAGTCGTTTGATAAATTTTCCAAGGATTTTTCAAAACTGAAGGGAATTGGAGAGTGGACCGTCAACTATGTCGCCATGGGGGGGCTTGGCATGTTGGACAGCTTTCCGGCCAGTGATTTAGGCGTTATCAAAGCCCTTGCCAAAGAGGGAACTCCCCCGTCAAAAAAAGAGATGATAAAGATGGCCGAGGAATGGCGTCCGTACAGATCCTATGCAACCTTATGTCTATGGAACAGGAACGTATCAGCATGATGTACTATACACGATTTGAGACCCGGCTTTGTGAAATTATCCTGGTGGGAAACGTGGATGGCCTGTCCCATCTGCACCTGAACACCGGACAAGGAAAAAGGCGTTTTGAGATATCCGAAGAATGGGTTCTCAACCATGATTTTTTTACAGATACCATCAACCAGATCAACGAGTATTTCAGCGGTAAACGGACAACATTCAATGTAACCGTCAACCCAAGGGGCACTGATTTTCAAAAAAGAGTGTGGCGGGAATTATCTAAAATTGCCCACGGGAAGCTTTGTACGTATGGAGATATCGCAAAAGCCATTGGAAATGAAAACGCCGCAAGGGCGGTGGGCATGGCCAACAGCAAGAACCCCATCCCTTTGATTGTGCCCTGCCACAGGGTCATCGGGGCAAACGGAAAACTTACCGGGTTCGCCCACGGCGTTGCCATAAAAGAAAAATTAATACAGTTGGAGAAGGGGTAAGGGACTACACCGAATCGGACAGAACTGAAACGCCTGATGATTCAAAAAAGGAACTGGGATAAGTAATAATGCCGGAGGGGCCAGGCGACAATTACCAGTTCTCGCACAGGAGTTCAAAATACCCAAAGGGCTTAACGCAGGCCGGGCATTTATCCGGGGCCCCCTCCCCTTTGTGGATGAAACCGCAGCTGATGCACCGCCATACCTTTTCTTCATCCCGCGTGAACGCCCGGTCCCGGGCAATGTTTGCGGCCAGCTTTCGGAAAAGTTTTTCATGCTGGTGCTCAGCCACGCTGATGGCGTTCAGGGTATCGGCGGCCCGCTGATACCCCTCTTCCAGGGCTGTTTTTGCAAACCCCGGATACATGCTGGTATGGACAAACCGTTCCAGGTCCGCCGCAGACAGCAGATTTTCACGGGTATTCTCAATAACCCCGGCAGGAAATGTCCAGGTAATTTCAAGCTCTCCGCCGTTGAAAAACTTGAAAAACCGCAGGGCATGTTCACACTCCTGGTCCGCGGTCTCGTCAAATAGTCCGGCAATCTGAATATACCCTTCATCCCGGGCCCGGTTGGCAAAGAAATTATACCGGGTCCGGGCCTGGGTCTCTGCGGAATAGGCAATGAGTAGATTTTTTGAGGTCTTGCTTTCCCTAAATCGAACCATGGGTGACTCCTATCTACCCATCTATGATTTCAATGGCGTCTGCACCGCACTCCTTGGCAGCCCTGCGGACAATATCCTCCAGATGTTCCGGAATTTCGTCATATTTAACAGTGGAACGAAGCTGATCCTCATCGTACTCAAACACCTCGGCACAAAGCAAATTACAATTCCTATCGCCCATGCACTGTTCGGTGATAATAATTTTCATGGCTTCTCTCCTTGTTTTTTTTTAATTGATGACACCGTCTGCTCTTATTTCAGGGAGGCCGCGAAATCAGCCGCCCTGGGGTCTTTTTCAAGGAACCTGTAGAGGGTGGCCCTTCCCACCCCCAGATCCCGGGCCGCCTTGGCCTTGTTGCCCCCGGTCCGTTCCAGGGCGAGTTTCACGGCATCCAGATCGAGCTTGCCCGTGTTGATCCTTGGTCCGGGCGGATGGGACACCTGGATGCTTTTCGCTCCGGACCGGAGCTCCATGGGCAGGTCCATGGGCATGATCTCGTTTGATTTGCACCTGACAATGGCGAACTGGACTGTATTCTGGAGTTCCCTGACATTGCCGGGCCAGTGGTAGGCCATCATCACCCGGATGGCGTCCTTGGAAAATCCGGGCACAGGAGCGTGGATCTCCTTCTCTGCCTGCCTCAGGAAATGGGTGATCAGCAGGGGAATGTCGTTGCGTCTCTTTCTCAGGGGAGGAAGGTGAATGGGAATCACGTTGAGCCGGTAGAACAGGTCTTTCCTGAATTTTCCCTTTTCCACCTCCCTGGCAAGGTTCTTGTTGGTGGCGCTGATGATCCTTACGTCCACCTTGATGCTCTTTTCGCCGCCGACAGGTTCGAGCACCCCCTCCTGAAGAAATCGCAACAACTTGACCTGCATGGGCTTGGGAAGCTCCGCTATTTCGTCCAGGAAAAGGGTGCCTTTATGGGCAAGCTCAAACCGCCCCCTTCTCTCCTTAACTGCCCCTGAAAACGCCCCCCTGACATGGCCGAACAATTCGCTCTCCACCAGGTTCTCCGGAATGGCACCGCAGTTGACCGGTACAAAGGCGCCAGGGGCCCGCTTGCTCTCCAGGTGAAGTGACGAGGCCACCCGCTCCTTGCCGGTCCCTGTCTCGCCATGGATGTGGACGGGATAATCGTAAGGGGCCACATCCTGTATCTGCTGGAAAATCTGGCGCATGGAGCTGTCCTTGCCAATGATTCCGGAAAACGAGAAGTGCTCCCCGGCCCTGGCAACAACACCCCCGGTGTGCCCGGTCATCTCCCTGAACGAGGCGATGACCCCCTTGAAGATCTCCTTGTCAAAAATACCGGTGATGCTCATCTCTATCCGCCGGGCATCCCCGGTCTTTGTGAGAATGGTCAGCGGAAATTCGAGTTGCTCCTTAAAATCCGACACCATGCCGCAAAAGGAACACCCCTCCCCGCAAAAGGGGGTGCCAAAGGCTTCGTGGCAATCCCTGCCCATGACAACGTCCTTTGAATACCCGGTGATCTTTTCCGCCTCCTTGTTGAAAAATATAATTTTTCGCTCCAGATCGTGGGCAATGATGCCATCCTTGAGATTGTCGAGAACAAGCTCAAAGCTTTTTCTGTCAGAGATGAAATCGTCAATGGAAATCATAGGAATCTCCAAAGGCATGTTGATCAATCCTTGGAAATATTCTGGAAAAGGTTCGTTTTGGGACTGTTCTTCGCCCATGATTTATTTCCTGCCCTGTCCACCACCTGGCGGACATCGCCAAGGCATCACCTTCCCTTTGGGTTTTTATCTGCACAATCACACCTGCCATCGCCCTTTGCATCTATTATTTTTTGTAGGATGCGGGAATACCCGTTTTTCAGTAGGTCCTGCTGAATATCCTTTTCCGTGTAGTTAAAACAATGACAGATAAGTTCCGACGGTTTCTTTAAATCCATTATGTTTTCCCAGGGTTGATGTTTGTATCTCAGGAGTGATTAATTATGGGATTTTAGCGGTTCCGGCCGGGTTTGTAAAGCGTAAAACCGTTGAAGAGGACCTGGCCCAAGTGCCCGTTTGGGAACAAATCAGACCATGGGGTTTATTTTTGCCATCACAAGGGTGATATTGTCCTTTCCCCCGGAATCCAGTGCTGCCCGGATAAGTGCCTCTGTCTTTTCCTCAATAGGGGTGGTTGCATTTAATATGGATAACAACGTTTTCCCGGACACCATTTTGGAAAGTCCGTCCGTTGACAGGACCAGCAAGTCATTTTCTCGTACTTCAAAGGTTGCTGTTGCAGGTTCGCGCTCACCATATCCGACACATTGATCCAGTACATCAATTGAGTAATGTTCCTTTGGCTCTGAAACAGAGATTTCCTATGCCCGGGATCTGTGGAGTGTGCTTGTAAAATAAGAACTTGCCGGCCCCGAAGGAATACGAGCAATTTCCTAGGAAGGATGGAACCCCACGGCGTGATACTTGAACAACTTTCAACCCTGATTAAAGTAAGAATCCTTAGGGAAATGGTGCATGTAAAAAGCAATTACATGGAAAAAGAGGTCTCAAGATCTGCGCACTTGAAAGTCCCTAAGATATTTTATCCTATCGATCAAGATTTTTGAAACCATTATTCAATGGGACCTTTCCTTCCCAGCCAGACAAAGCTAATGAAGGTACGGGATAAAAAATCAGGATTCCCCTCTGATCGCATGCACAATAAAGGGGGTACACCGGAGAGCCACACTCTGCTTTTTCACCCAGATCCGGGCCATGGAGATAGCATCACCGTTTATAGTGGTCATGTTAGGCAGCTCTTCGGCAAATCCAATATCCATTATCTTAAATTCATAGTAAAAGGTATTGGCTGTAAACGGATCAGCAATTAAAATGAACTTCTCATCTTCAAAGGGGTGTTTTCTGGGAGAACCGGAAAAAGGGATATGGGTATGCTGATCCCTGTTTTTGGGTTTTTTATAAGCCTGAACCTCAAACTTCTCTTTTACATCCAGAAGAAGGGAAATGGGCATAATCTTTCTCCTTTCGTAAGATTCAATGTCCTGTTAAACCGATTATACAATAGAAGGCAAAGGCACAACAAGCTGTAGGTTAAATTAGTATGGGTCCGGTCCCGATTTCAATTCACAGGGTTTTACACGCCTTTGATCGTTTTTTTTCATACCTTCCGATTCCATGGGACCGGTAAAGCCGGACCAATCTCCGGACCGGCACGCCCCAAAGGAAGCCCGCGATCATCATCTGGTTGATCAGGGTGGTGCGGACCCGCCCCAACTGCTGCCAGCGCCGGGCCGAAGTGATGGCAGCCTGGGGAAGCGTGACAACTTTACCGAGACGACGAAGGCGATCCACAAGCTCGAAGTCCTCCATGATTGGCAGGGAGGCAAATCCCCCCATCTGGTCGAACACCCTCTTTTCCATAAACAGCCCCTGGTCACCATAGGGCCGCTGTAAAAAAACAGACCGAAGATTCGTCATCCATTGGATCAGGCGCATTCCGGGACCGGAATCGTCGGTCTCGAACCGAAATGCGCCGGCCACCGTGGCCGGGGAGGTCATGGCCCGTTGTACCATCCCCGGGTAACCTTTGGGCAACAGGGTATCGCCATGGAGAAACAGCAGCCATCGTCCCCTGGCAAGGGCTGCCCCGGCATTCTGCTGGGCAGCGCGTCCCCCACCGACCTCCACCACCGTTGCGCCGGCCCTGGCCGCGATCTCACGGGTATGGTCCTGACTGCCCCCGTCCACAACAATGGCTTCCACCCCCTCCCCTTCCCGGACACGATCCAGGACAGGGCCAAGGGCCCGGGCTTCGTTAAGGGTCGGGATAACCACCGAGATCAGGGGGGAATCGTCAAGATGACGGGCAAAACGAAGATCGTTCCCCAGCCTTGACAGGTCATCCGGCCGGTCCACATCCCTGAGAAGGGGCAGCTCTGCCATACTGAGGCCAAGACCGTTGATCCTGTCCCGGGTTTGCCGGCAGACATGCTCCGTTCCCCAGTCAATGCCGGCCAGCACCTCCGGGTGCAGGGAGTTCATCCCAAGAAGGTAGTATCCGCCGTCAGCTGCCGGGCCAAGAACGATATCGTCATTTTCCAGACGCTTAAAGGCCTGGTCGATAATATCCCCTGTCAAATCCGGAAGATCAGAGCCGATAACAATGACCGGCCCTGGGCCCTTCACCAAAGCTGTCTTAAAAGCCCCCAGCATCCGGGTTCCCAAATCCCCTGAACCCTGCTGGAGATAAACAAGGTCAGGCCCCAGCCAGGCGCGAAACGCCTTCAAAGGCGCTCCTGTACAACAAAAGGTGATGCCAATCTGCCTTGCACCTGTTTTCCTGACAGCGGACCGGGCCATGGCCACCACATGTTCGGTCATCTGCCGGTGAAGCCGGGCTGCGCCTTCCGGCCCGAGTGCCGGGATCAGCCGGGTCTTGGCCTTTCCTGCAACCGGATACCGGCCAAAGATCATGATCTGGGCGCCAACCGGCATCTACCCTCTCCTTTGCCGCTTGAGCCACCATTTCAGCAATCCTGCCACCCGGGGAGTCAGCCGTGTGCGGTTGTAGGCGTCAGCCACCCGTTTGATCGCTTCGGCCTGGGTGGGATAGGGGTGAATCACGTTGCCCAGGGTTTTCAGTCCGGCCTTGGCAGCCATGGCCACGGATATCTCGCTGATGAGATCCCCGGCATGGGCAGCAACGATGGTCGCCCCAAGAATCCGGTCTGTTCCCTTCTTCACCAGAACTTTCACAAAGCCCATCTCTTCCCCATCCGCAACAGCCCGGTCCACATCCGCCATCTCAACCCTGTAGGTGTCGGTGGGAATGCCCCGGGCCTCGGCGTCGGCCTCGTACAGCCCCACGTGGGCAATTTCGGGATCGGTATAGGTACACCATGGCATGTTCAGTGCGCTCACCCGTTTTCGTCCCATGAAAAGGGCGTTCTGTACGGCGATGCGCGCCCCGGCATCTGCCGCATGGGTGAATTTCCACTCCATGCACACGTCGCCTGCCGCGAAAATATCAGGATTGCTGGTGCGCAAGAAATCATCCACCACAACCCCCTTGCGGTTATCATAGATCACCCCGGCGGTGGTAAGGCCCAAGCCATCGACATTGGGCTTGCGGCCAGCGCCGATCAGGATTTCATCGGCTTCCACGGTCTGCTGGCCATCAACGGTGGCGATTGTCAGCTGCTTGCCCGTTGGGGACTCTTCCACGCGAACCACCTGGGCGCCAGGCAGGATGCGAATCCCTTCCTCCTTAAAGACCCTGGCAAGGAGGGCTGAGGCCTCGGGATCTTCCCGGGACAGAAAGCGGCTGTGCAGGACGATGGTCACCTGGGCGCCCAGACGCCGGAATGCTTGAGCCAACTCACAACCGATGGGGCCGCCGCCGATCACCACCAGCCGCCGGGGCAGTTTGGTTAGGTTAAAAACTGTCTCATTGGTCATAAACCCCACCGTGTCCAGCCCCTCTATCCCGGGGCACACCGGCCGGGCACCGGCGGCAATGACGGCCTTGCGGAAGCGCAAGGTTGTTTTACCCACCGTCACGGTATTATGACCGGCAAAGACCGCCTCGCCAAAGAACAGATCAACCCCCATTTCACTATAACGCCTGGCAGAATCGTTCCGGCTGATATTGGCGCGCAGCCGCCGCAACCGCTCCATGACAGTGGAGAAGTCTGACTCCGATGGAGAACTGGGTGTCAGCCCGAAACGATCTGCCGAAGCCATTTCAGCGGCCGCCCGGGAGGAACGGACCAGACATTTAGAAGGAACACACCCCACATTGAGGCAATCACCGCCCATGAGGTGACGTTCCACCAACGCCACTTTTCCACCGAGCCCGGCACAGCCGAGGGCGGAGATGAGTCCGGCGGTGCCGGCCCCGATCACCAATAGATTGTAGCAGGGCTCAGGCGTGGGCGACGTCCATTCCCGGGGATGGACATGGTCCACCAGCCTCTGGTTGTGTTCATCTTGGGGCGTCACATGGAAATGCCAGGGAATGTTGGTCATGGTTGTGTCTCCTTTGATGCCGCGTTGGATTCCGTATTCGATTCTGTGTTTGATTCCGCCCCGGGCTTCATCCGCTGGCCCAGGGCCTGGCGCGCAATGCGGGTGATGACCACGGTGACCGCCACCGTTGCCATGAACCCCAGAAGGTAGAGCCCCCATTCTGCCAGGGAGCGGGTTCCACCGCTGTCCTTTGCCCCAAGCTCGGCCAGGCTCCCTGCCAGGGAGCCGATATAGACATACATCACCGTGCCCGGAATCATCCCGATCCATGACGCCAGCACGTAATCACGCAAAGAAACCCGGGTCAGGCCAAACCCGTAGTTAAGCAGGTTAAAAGGAAAAATCGGCGAAAGCCGGGTTAAGCCCACTATTTTCCAGCCCTGGCCTGCCACGGCCCCATCCAGCGCTTTGAAGGTCGGATTTTCTTCCACCCGCCGTGCCACCATGGATCGCGCCAGGTAACGGCCGATCAGGAAGGCTGCCGTCGCACCCAGGGTGGAGGAAAGGGAGACAAGCAGGGTTCCCCTGACCACACCAAACACCGCTCCTGCGCCAAGGGTCAGGATGGCGCCGGGCAGCATAAACACACAGGCTGCCACATAAAGTAATAAAAATACCAGGGGCGCAACGGGACCTGCCTGGTCAATCCAGGCCAGAACGTCCCGAAACACAGCTGGCAGATTAAAATAGATGGCCCCGGCCAAAGCCCCAACAATAATAAATACGCAAGCGATCACTTTCAAGATTCCTCCATTGCGACCTTTGGTTGGGGCCTTCCTGTTTTCCTGAACCATGGCGACTCCTTTCGGTGGCCGGACAACCAGCCCTGTTCCTTCAATTATAGGTCATAGACCTGTCATGGCAATTGTGAAATTATGACTGATTTGTTCATCTGTTATAGCACACTTTCCAGGTCCTGACCTCAAATTTCATTGAAAGGAAATGCTCCCTTGCCATTAGTAATGCCCCCCATGGCAAACGCCCTTTGCCGGGTGGAGAGCAAGGACAGTACAGGGCCTCAACAGCGTCTGACAAACAAACTCCTTGAAAAATGCCCAACACCATCTATACTATGTCCTGTTTTACCTCTTTAACAATTATTGCAATCACAAGCTTTTAGACGACATCAAGGAGTTGAGTTATGGCTATCAGGTATAAACTGGGGCTTATCGTTGGAGGCCTTTTTTTCATCATTCTGTTCATGTTTGCCGTGACCTGGCAAACCACCTCGGCACAAAAGGATGACAGCCTTGTCATCAACCTTGCCGGAAGACAACGGATGCTCTCCCAGAAGATGTCCAAAGAACTTTTTTTGCTCTCTTCCATGGATAATCAAGCGGAAAAGGCAAAACTCGGTGCAGACGTCAGGAATACAATGAAGGTTTTTGACATCACCCTGAAGGCCCTGTCTGATTCCGGGAATGCGCCCCTGGACCTGAACCTTGAAAAAACCCTCTACGCCAATTGCCCCCGGGCAGAAGAGCCGGCTGCAACCCAGTTGGCGTCGGTAAAAAGACAGTGGCAGGAGTTTTCAAACCATATGACGCGGGTCCTCTCCAACGGTGATCAAACCGGTCCAAGCCTCCAATATGTCAAGGCGCACAACCTGAAGCTCCTCAAGGAGATGAACACGGCCGTGGGCATGATGCAGAAAATGTCAGAAAAAAAGGTGAAGCACCTCCTTTTCCTCCAAAGCTTAGGAATGCTCACCGGCGTCATACTTATGGTGTTAAGCCTCCTGCAGATCCGTGGCATTGTCAGGCAACTCCTTAACGCCGCCTCCACGGCAAACAAGCTCAGCCAGGGAGACCTGACCCAACGGTTTCCTTCCCGGGACAAGCCCATTGAAAAAATGGATGAGATCGCCTTTCTGGGTCACAACCTCAACATTTTCATAAATACCTTGCACGATCACATGAAAAGCATCCGCATGGAGGCGGTCTCCTTGAATCACTCCTCCACGGACATGAATCAGGTGGCCAAGGGTCTTTCCACGGAATCGGAAAGCTCGGCCCAACGGACCGAAAGTGTTGCCCAGCATGCAGAACAGATGAGCGAGGACATGAATGCGGTGGCTGCCGCCATGGAGGAGTTGACGACAAACACCCAGCAGATTGCCGATTCCACCTCCAAGATGAACAAAACCATCCGGGACATTTCCAGCAATACCGAGAGTGCCAATGGAATTTCAACCAAGGCGGTTCAGCGGGTGGAGTCGGCATCATCAAGGGTGGACGATCTGGGAAATGCCGCCATAAAAATCGGCAAGGTCTCCGAATCCATCTTCGAGATTTCAGAACAGACCAACCTCCTGGCCCTCAACGCCACCATTGAAGCCGCGCGGGCCGGAGAGGCAGGCAAGGGCTTTGCCGTGGTCGCAAACGAAATAAAGGGCCTGGCCGCCCAGACCAACCGGGCAACCGAAGAGATCAGGGAAAACATTGACTGGATTCAGAGCGCCTCCGGATCCACCGTGGAGGACATCAAGGAGATTGCCCAGGTCATCCACGAGGTCAGTGACATCATTGGGACCATCTCTCTGGCCGTGGAAGACCAGACCAATACCGTATCGGACATCGATATCAATGTCTCCCAGGGAGCAGATGCGATCCAGGAGGTCAGCGGCAATGTGGCCAACACCTCAGTCGCATCCATGGCAACGTCAAAGGATATCCGGGACGTAAGCCACTCCATCTCCCAGATCTCTTCCAACAGCAGCAACATCCATTCAAGCTCCGGAAAGCTATCAGAGCTTGCGGAGAAACTAAACACAATGGTAGACCATTTCAAACTGGAGCCATGATCCCAGGGTCGCCATGGGGCAGAATTCCTGCCCCATGGCTTATTTCTTCCCCGAAGGGTAGAGCATATCCATCTATTTTGGGGTGGAGAGGAAAAGATCCACGGCCAAAAGCATCTCGGAAAGGGCTGTTGGGTTGGAAGAAAGAATTTGAGAAAACGCCTTCAATCCCTTGCGGCCGCGCTCAGCATAACGCTCCTGGGAGGTATACCCGGCCAGGCGAAACAGGCATAAAATGGCCACGGAATTTCCGCCGGGAAGCGCCCCGTCGCTGCTGTTTTTTTGCCGGGCGATCAACGTCTCGTGGTCATGGGCGGTCATGAAGAAACCGCCGTTTTCAAGGTCTTCGAACTTTTCCTCCAGGATGGCGTCAAGTTCAATGGCTTTTTCCAGCCATGTGGCATCATGGGTGGCATCATACAGGTCCAGGAGGGCTGCCGTAAAAAAAGCGTAATCCTCCACATAACCGTTGTGCCGGGCCTCTCCGTCCTTATAGCTGCGATACAACGTATTATCTTTAAAGACCCTTGTAAGGATGAACCGGGCGGCTGTTCCGGCCTGGTCAATATACTCAGGCTGGTTCAGTATGCGCCCGGCCATGGCAAAAGCTGTGATCATCAACCCGTTCCAGGCAGTGAGTATTTTTTCGTCCCGCAAGGGCTTTGGCCGGGTGTTTCGAACAAGATAGAGTTGCTGGTTGGCCTTTTCAATGATTTCACTTAAAGCCTGCCCGCTGATCTTGAGATCCCGTGCCACCCCGGCGGGGTCCGGGTCAAGGCGTAAAATCGAGCGTCCCTCAAAATTGCCGGTTTCGCTGACCCCGTAATACCGGATGACCGCCTCCGACCGATCATGATCCAATGCCTCCCGGATCTCTCCGGGTGTCCATGTGAAGAAATAGCCCTCATTCATATCCCCCTGTGGATCAATGCTGTCCGCATCGGTTGCCGAGTAAAAGGCACCATGGGATGATCTCATTTCACGGCTTACATAACCAAGGATATGGCGGACAACAGCCGCAAATTTTTCCTCCCCAACGGCCTGGAACCCTTCCAGATAGGCCACCACCAGCAGGGCATTGTCATAGAGCATTTTCTCAAAATGGGGGACCAGCCATTGCTGATCCGTGGAATAGCGGTGAAAACCGCCCCCCATCTGGTCATACATGCCTCCGGAAGCCATTTTAACAAGGGTTGTCCTGGCCATCCCAAGGATTGCCTTATCCTGGGTTCGTTGCCAGTAGCGAAACAGAAAACGGACCGGCAGGCTGCTGGGAAATTTTGGAGCGCCTTTGCTCCCCCCGTTGACAGGATCAAACTCCTGCTTGTAGATCCGGGCTGCTTTGTGAAAAACATCAACACCCGGCAACGCTGTTCCCGGTTGGATCGTCATATATTGACCAATGGCGCTGACAAGGTCGTTGCCCGTTTTTTCTACCTTCGCCCGGTCTGTTTTGTATATATCACCCAAGCGTTCCAGTATGGTTGAAAACCCCATTCCCACCCCACGGTCTCCATCCCTGGCCGGAAAATAGGTGCCCCCGAAAAAAGGTTTCCTGTCCCAGGTCAGCCAGACATTCAACGGCCATCCGCCCCCACCGGTCATGGCCTGCACGGCTGTCATATAGATGGCGTCAAGGTCAGGCCGCTCCTCCCGGTCCACCTTCACGGCAATATAATTTGCATTCAAAAGCCCGGCAATCTCTTCATCCTCAAAGGATTCTTCCTCCATCACATGGCACCAGTGACAGGTGGAGTAGCCAATGGAGAGCAGCACCGGCCTGTCCAGGCGTTTTGCAGCGCCAAAGGCCTCGTCTCCCCAGGGATACCAGTCCACGGGATTATGGGCATGCTGAAGCAGATAGGGACTTGACTCCAGGAAGAGGCGATTGGTATATCTGGGACTGCCGTCTGCCAAAAGATGGCGGGTCCTGGGCCTGTACTGACTGCCCCTTTGTATGGCCATTGAATCGATTTTTTCTTGCAGTTTTTTATCCACTTGCAGTTTTTTCTCCATTAGATCACCTGCCCGGAAAGAAGATTGTAACGGGATGATCAGTATTGATTTATCCCCGCAGAAAACGCTATACATCTATCCTGAAGATATTCACAAACCATGCCGGAAGATCCTGGTGGACGGCATAACTTTTGCTTATTTACTACCGACGCGATGATTAATGCTATAAATACTTCAAGGAGATTTTCATGGACAAGCTGGATGCAATTTTTTCGCCCGAATCGGTTGCAATTCTGGGCGCTTCAACCACCCCGGGGAAAGTGGGACACGATATTTTTCAAAATATACTAAGGGGAGGGTATACAGGCACCCTCTACCCGGTGAATCCAAAGGCCAGATCCATTTTATGCGTAAAGGCATACAAGAGCATCCTGGACATTCCGGATCGGGTTGATCTTGCCATGATTATCCTGCCCCCTGAACGTGCCCTTACCGCTGTTGAAGAGTGTGTAAAAAAAGGGGTAAAAGGGATTATCATTGTATCGGCAGGCTTCAGGGAAGTGGGCGGTAAAGGCATTGAGATCGAGGATAAGATCATTGAGATCTGCAAGGAAGCAAAAATTCGCGTTGTCGGCCCCAACTGTCTCGGGGTGATCAACCCCAACGCCGGAATAAAGCTCAACGCAAGTTTTTCTGCCCGCATGCCTGAAGCCGGCAATGTTTCTTTTATATCCCAGAGCGGCGCCCTTTGTACGGCTGTCCTCGATTTTGCCAAGGACAGAGGGTTTGGTTTTTCCAAGTTCATATCCATTGGCAACAAGGCAGACGTGGATGAGCTGGACCTGCTGAGATATTACCATGCGGATCCCGATACCAGCGTAATCATGATCTATATGGAGGAGTTAAGGCGATCGGGACAGGAGTTTATTGATGAGGTAAAGCAGATCACCTCAGGCCCCAATCCCACCCCTGTTCTGGTGATAAAGTCCGGCAAGACCGCTGCCGGCGCGTCAGCGGCAGCATCCCATACCGGTGCCATTGCAGGGTCGGAGGCCATCTATAACGCTATTTTTGATGAAGCAGGCATCATACGGGTGGATTCGGTAAATGAGCTGTTTGATTATGCCAATGCCTTTTCCCTGAAGAAACTGCCCCGGTCCAACAAAATCGCCATTGTCACCAATGCGGGCGGTCCCGGCATTGTGGCAACGGACATGACCGAGGTATCGGGATTGAAGCTGGCCGAATTTCAAAAAGAGACCCTGGAGACCCTGGCAAGCCATCTGCCCCCCACCGCCAATATCCACAACCCGGTGGATGTGATCGGTGATGCCGCCCAGGACCGGTATGAAAATGCCCTGGAAGCGGTGATCAAGGATGAGGGGGTTTACGGGGTGCTGGTGATCCTCACCCCCCAGTCCATGACCAATGCCATTGGCACGGCTAAGGTGATCGTGAAAATTTCAAAGCGGTTTGACAAGCCCGTGGTCTGCTGTTTCATGGGGATTATCGATGTATCCGTCGGGGTGGAATATCTGCAGAAACACCGGATCCCCGTATACCGATTCCCGGAAAATGCGGCCAAGGCCCTTGGCGTGATGTACAAACGATCCCAGTGGCTCAACCGGCAAATTCTTGCCCAATTCACCTTTGATCACAACTCCCGGCGGGCGGCTGACATTATCGAAGACTGCCTTTCCAGGGACATCACCTACCTGAGCGAACTCGAGGGGCTTGAATTACTGGCCTGCTACGGATTCAAGGTGCTGCCCACAGAACTTGCAACAACCAAAGAGGAGGCGGCTGACATTGCCGGAAAGATCGGGCTGCCCGTTGTCATGAAGATCGTGTCGCCCCAGATCATGCATAAATCCGATGCTGATGGGGTAAAGGTGAACCTGACAACAACAGACCAGGTAAAAGAGGCCTTTGCCACCATTGTTGCCAATGCTGAGCAATATGATCCCAACGCCCAAATCCGGGGGGTCCTGATCCAGAAGATGGCGCCCAGGGGAGAAGAGGTGATCCTGGGCATGACCCGCTATCCGGTTTTTGGTCCCCTGGTGATGTTTGGCCTTGGGGGCATCTATGTTGAGCTGTTCAAGGATGTGGTATTCAGGATCGCTCCCATTGGCAGAAACAATGCCCGCAGGATGATCTCTTCCATCAAAGGGCTTCCCATGCTCCAGGGATTCCGGGGACGGCCTGTGGCGGACCTTGATATCCTTGAAAGAATGATCACCGGGCTTTCCGACCTGGTCCTGGAAAACCCCCGGATAAAAGAACTGGACATAAATCCCCTGCTGGTTCATGGGGAGGGTCAGGGTGCAACGGTTGCGGATGTACGGATTATCCTTGAAAAGGAGGAGGCGTAAGGCCCAGACGCAACTGTCCCAGTGTCTCAAAGCACCACTGTCCCAGGCATGAGACACGCCCTGTTTCATCCTTTAACCGAAAACCATTTACCCCCTGTTTTTTGAAGGAGTTATAAGATTATCCTCCAACTTGGCACGGTCGGTGCAATGAGGATTCCACAGTTCAGAAAATGACCGATGATATTACTATTACCAATAGGGCTGATACGAGCCGAATAAGGAGAAAAAATGAAAAAGTTTACTTGCGATGTATGTGGTTATGTTCATGAAGGTGATGCTGCTCCGGAGAAGTGCCCCCAGTGCAATGCGGCAGGGGAAAAATTTTCCATTATGGAAGAGGGCGAATTCGCTTGGGCCGACGGCCATGTTGTTGGCTCAGCCAAGGACGTAGACCCTGAGATCCTCCAGGGACTCAAGGATAATTTTGCAGGAGAGTGCACCGAGGTTGGCATGTACATCGCCATGGCCCGTCAAGCAGACAGGGAAGGATATCCTGAAGTGGCAGAAGCCTATAAGCGGATTGCCTGGGAAGAGGCAGAGCATGCAAGTAAATTTGCAGAGCTTTTGGGAGACGTTCTCGAAGCCGATACAAAGGCGAACCTTACCGCCAGGGTAGCTGCGGAAAACGGCGCCTGCAAGGGTAAAAAAGCCATTGCCACCCGGGCCAAGGAGCTTGGACTCGACGCCATCCATGATACGGTCCATGAGATGTGCAAGGATGAAGCCCGCCATGGCATGGCTTTCCAGGGCCTTCTGAAGCGATATTTCTAAGTTCTACCCCCCGATCCGGTTCTGAACCGGATCGGGTCGGGGGGATCCTACAGGAACAGGTCGGTGCTCAGATACCTCTCCCCTGTATCCGGCAGGATAACCACTATAACTTTCCCCTTGTTCTCCTCCCGGCCAGCCATGGTAATGGCTGCTTGAACGGCCGCCCCGGAGGAGATGCCGCACAAAACACCCTCCTCTTTTGCAAGCTGTTTGGCCCTGTTGATGGCCTCCTGGGAAGCCACCTGGACGATCTCATCGATGATGGAGAGATTCAACACATCCGGGACAAATCCCGCGCCTATGCCCTGGATTTTATGGGGCCCGGGGACGCCTCCGGACAGAACCGGGGACTCGGACGGTTCCACGGCAACCGCCTGGAACGATGGCCGCCTCTCCTTAATCACCTCTGAAATACCGGTGATGGTGCCGCCGGTGCCAACGCCTGACACAAGCATGTCAATCTCGCCTTTGGTATCGATCCAGATCTCTTCGGCCGTGGTTCTCCTGTGCACCTCCGGGTTGGCAGGGTTGGAAAACTGGTTGGGCATGAAGGCATCCGGTGTCTCGGCAACCATGGCTTCGGCTTTTTCAATGGCTCCCTTCATTCCCAGGGTTCCCGGGGTGAGCACCAGGGTTGCCCCCAGATGCTTCAACAGCTTCTGACGTTCCATGCTCATGGTTTCAGGCATGGTGAGAACCAGTTTCAACCCCTTGACCGCCGCTGCAAACGCAAGGGCGATGCCGGTGTTGCCGCTGGTGGGCTCCACAATCACCGTGTTTTCGGAAATAAGCCCCTGTTTCTCGCCAGCTTCGATCATGGCAACCCCGATGCGGTCCTTGATGCTCCCCAGGGGATTGAACGCTTCGACCTTTCCCAGGATGGTGGCATTGTACCGGGTGCTGAGCCCCTTCAAATGAACCAGGGGAGTGCACCCCCAGCTCTTTGTTATATCAGATAGAATATTCATCATCTCTCTCCTTGTACCGGTAAACAAGCCTGGGGGTTTCGATGAACACCTTGGTATCAGAGGGGATGGATTCGGTGATCCAGACATTACCGCCGATGACAGACCGCTTTCCGATAATGGTTTCCCCCCCGAGGATGGTGGCCCCGGAATAGATAATCACATCATCTTCAATGGTGGGGTGGCGTTTCTTTCCCTTGAGCAACTCGCCAGCCCCGGGTGGGAGGGAGAGGGCGCCGATGGTGACATTCTGGTAGACCCTCACATTGTCACCGATGATGCTTGTCTCACCAATGACGATGCCGGTTCCATGGTCGATGACAAAGCGTTTCCCAATGCAGGCACCCGGGTGGATGTCGATGCCGGTCACGCTGTGGGCATGTTCAGACATGATCCTGGGAAGCTGGGGAACGCCTAAGTCATGGAGGATGTGGGCAATCCGGTACACGGTGATGGCAAACAGGCCGGGATAGCTGAAGATCACCTCGTCATGGCTCTTGGCCGCAGGGTCGCCGTCATAGGCACCCCTTACATCATCGGCCAGCACCCGTCTGAGGTCCGGCACCGATTCGATCACCCGCAAGGCCACCTCCTGCCCCCGTATCTCACATTCGGTACAGGCCTGGCCGTACCTGAGGCAGTCATGCCTCAGCACGTGGGTGATCTGTTCAGACAAGATGTCATGGAGCTGGGAGACATTCTGGCCCATGCAGTAGCCAAGGTTGGCTGCATCCAGCTTTTCCCGGGAAAAATATCCGGGAAACAGAACCTCCCTGAACTTGTCCACCATGGCCTTGACCGAGGTGGAAAAGTGGATGGGCTCATCCCCTATGTGGGCAAAGCAGGTCTCATCGTCCATGGTTGAAAGGATATTCTGAATCACACGGGGCAGCTTTTCCCTGTGTTCTGAGATAAGCTGGTTGTCATTCCAGCATGGTGGTTCATTGGGGGTAAGGATCTCCATAGTCTGCTCCTTGGGAACGCTTTAAAAATATTGACCAGATCCCATTAACCGGGTCAATTTTCAAAAACAGCTCATTTTTTGGGTCTATATCGGATTAACCTATGGAAAAAACTATACCACAATGTGGCAACTGTCAACCGTAAACCACCACCTGTCATAGGACCGGTTAAAGATTCAAGAGCGCTTTGACCCTTTTTTCGATCTCATCCCGGATGGCCCGCACCCCGTCAAGATCCCTGCCCACAGGATCCGACAGATCCCAGTCAACCATCTTGCATCCGGGGATAAATGGGCAGGCCTCGCCGCACCCCATGGTCACAAGGAGGTCCGGCCGGCTGTTTTCCAGGGCCTTTTCAAGGGAGACCGGGGTAAGAAAAGCCAAGTCGATCCCCTTTTCCGCCATGGCCTCAACAGCCAGGGGGTTGATCTTTTCTGCAGGCTGGGAGCCGGCACTGATCACCTGGATCCTGTCCCCAGCAAGGGAGCGGGCAAAGGCCGCTGACATCTGGCTCCGGCCCGCATTCTCCCGGCAGGCAAAGAGCCAGGTTTTCCGTTTCTCAAAGGGCGATAAAACCTTTTCCACAAGGGAGAGCATCTCCCCCCGGACCGGCGGATGTTTCGCCATCTCCCCCCGGCCTTCCATCCCCCTATAGCAGAGGCTCTCTTCAAGTCTGGCCCCGGCAGCGTCAAGAAAATATTTGGCATTAAGATGTATGCCGTCAAAGAGATCCTTTCCGTGGCTGGCCGCGACAGCCAGCAGCACCCCCTTGCGGTAGTCATGGCCGGGATCTTTGATCTTAAAAACATACTTCCGGGACCAGAGGGTCTGGGTCCGGTCCATGAGGGCCTTGATTCTGGCAGGCACCGCATAAAAATAGGTGGGCACGGAAACAACCACGACATCCGCCCGCCGAACAAGGGAAAAGAAGTTTTCGGGCATGTCATCCTCTATGCTGCACACCCCCTTTCGTTCGCAGTTTCCGCATCCGATACAGGGGGAGAAATCCTCTTTAACGGCATCCACCACCCGGGTTTCCCACCCCCTGTTTTCTGCCTCCTGTAAAAACAACCCAAGCAGATAATCGCTGTTTCCCTTTTTGCGAGGGCTTCCCTTTAATCCAAGAACGAGCATGATATGCATCTCCAAGCCAAGCATGACAACATTTATAATCAGCGTTTCCTTATCCGGGGATCGGTTTTCTGACCATCACAATCCGGTGTATAGCAGGAGTTATCCACAAACGAGCATTTTTTCTTGCACGACGGACACTCCTCCGGCGGTGTCTCTGCCTCTAACACATACCCGCACTTATCGCAAATCCAGTTGGCCATGGTTCCTCCTTTGACAGGGAAGTGTATCAAACGATCTACCTGACACAAAACCGTATCATACACTTCCTGTCCCTGGTACATACTTAAGTTCAGGATCTTCCCAGGCTGGCCGCCTGGGAAGCCCCCCTCTACCCCTCAATGGCAAAACGTGCAAATTCATCCTGGGTCGGGACATACTGCCCCACGGCAACAAGCTTCTTGTTAAACTTGGCGCAATCCACAACCGTGCGCCACAGGCCTTCAAGATCTGCCTTTTCCTGGTCCGTTTCCGGGGTGAACTCAACAAGATTCTTCTCGATATTGATCTTCATGGTTTTCTCCTCATTTTTAAATGGATTAACACCAACGGATACTTAAGAGATCAGTACAAGAACCATGCCATGGCAAAGCCGTAACAGGGGCATGTTTATTGCTGTAATCATTAGGAAAGAGATAAAAAAGGCCGCCTGCAGTGGAGGCCCCCGGGGCCCTGTTCAGGCCTGCCCGAACCCATGTAAAACAAACCAGCGACGAAGGGAGGAATAAAGATGAAACGATTTATCACGGCCTTGATGGTATCAGGATGCACCCTGTTTTTTGCAGCCCCCCTGTTTGCAGAGATGCCAGGCCCGGATCCGGCAGCCCTTTGGCAATATATCACCGTGGAGTCTCCCTACCTGCAATGGCAGTTCTGGCCCGACCATCAGGGCATGCAGCCGGGCAGGGCTCCCCACGGTCCCCGGCACAAGGTATATGTCAACGACAGGGCAGTGAACTCAAACTCTCCGCCGGTCCAATACGGTTCCATCGCCGTTAAGGAGAACTACTCCAAGAAAAACGAGTTAAAGGCGATCACGGTGATGTACAAGATCGACGGATACAACCCGGATGCCAATGACTGGTTCTGGGCCAAGTACACGCCCAAGGGAAAAGCGGACAAATACGGCATGCCCAAGGGCTGTATCGGCTGCCATGGCACCCGTGCAAAAAACGATTTCATCCTGGTCCACGAATTCAAATAAAAGGGTTGCACCCCCATCCCAAGGAAGGCCTTCATGCTATTTTTTCATCCCCTGTTGCAGTTTTCGGCCATCGTCCTGGCCCTTTATGTGCTGTTCATCGGAATCAACCGGTTCCGCAGCCTTCATTTGAAACACAAAACCATGTTCAAATGGAAACAGCACGTACTCCTGGGGGCCATCGCCCTTACGAGCTGGGCCGCAGGCATGGCCGGCGGCATGGTCCTTGTCTACATTTACTGGCAGAAAATCCTCATCACGGGCCTCCACGGAAAAACGGCCCTGGTCATGCTGCCCATGATCCTCTTCGGCCTCCTGTCCGGATACATAATGAACAAGACCCGTAAAAAAAGGACGGTTCTTCCCCTGGCCCACGGCATCAACAATCTTATCCTGACCCTGCTTGCCCTTGCCCAGGGGATCACCGGCTGGGGAGTCATCAAGCTCTTTGTGTTAGGTGGCTGACCAAAGTCCACCCCCCTTTTGCCCCGATCCGGATGGAACAGTTAAAAACAATGTTCCATCCGGATTTACGGGTTGAAAAAGCGATCTCCATCCCTTATAGTCGTTCCCAAACAACGGAACAGCACCTTCTATAGCTGCCCGCACTCGAATTGATGCCAGCTTTACCAGGTATAATATGAAATGGACTCTATTCATATGCGGGGCGCTATCAGTTCCACAAACAGACCAGCAGTTTGGACCCACTTTACCAAGGATTGAGGAGATCCCCATGAAAACCCGCGTCACCGGTCCTGCTTTCCAGGCCCCCCACATCATAGACAAGGCTGAAAGCGTCAGCCTGGATCTCCGGGTTCTTTACGAAGCCGTGATAGACCTCTCCTCCGAAGGATTGATCACCGCAAACTGTATCAACATGGCAGCAGGGATATTGCTGAACGACCTGGGGCTGCCCAACTACTTTTTTGAAAACATTACCAAGGAGTCCCTGAAAAACCTCCTTGCCTCCATCACCTCGAGCATCGCCATCCAGGAGGGCAAGGTGGTCCTGGTGGGCAGGGTGGCCCACATCGACTTTGACCTGGAGCATGGCAACGATGTCCAGCGGGTGAGGATCGCCACCCGGGAGACCCGGGACAACATGGAAAAGGTGCTGGAGAACCTGATCTCGGGCCACAGGCGGGAGTACTACTTCAGCCCGGAGAACAGCTACTACACTTATATCATCCGGCCTGAAACGGTGAACGACTACACACGGAACGAATTCAAGGAGTCAAAATTCCTCTTCAACCTTGCCGGGGATTACACGGCCACCCCCGAACCCACCCGCCGGCGGTACGAAAAGTTTCTCAAGGCATCCAAGACGTCGGTCTCTCCGCTGATAGAGGTGTTCAACCTGCCTGTCACGGGTGAAACCCGCTTCATGTTCAACTCCGACTTTGCCTCCCCCCAGATTCCCATCTTCAGGCAACTGTTTAAAGACCACGGCCTTACGCTGATCCGCGCCTATTGGGAACCTTACCGGGACAGTTCATCGGTTCCCTCCTCCATCTGCTCCCTCTACATCCAGGGAGAGGTTTCAAGGACAAGAGAGACCGAAATCATCCAGGATCTCTGCGCCTTTCTATCCTTCAGCGTCAACCCGGTTACCGAGCTCTATGTACAGGGAGAACTTACGTTTAAGGAGATGCTCTTTGCCGGCAATGCCATTGACTTCACCCAGATGTTCATCTTCACGGAGAGGGACAATACAACAGACAGAAAAATCATGGCAAGCCTTGGTAACAAGGAGCATGAGGATGCCTTTGCCGCAAGGATCCACAAATCCAACAGATCCACCTACGGCGCAAGGGTGATCCTTTCCACGGCCATGGCACACCCCGGTCTTCTGAAATTTCTCTACAACCTGTTTGAACAGCGCTTTGACCCGGCCGTTGCCGCCGATAACGCTGACATGGATCTTGGAGAGAAGCTCACGGAATTCAACAGGCTCACGGCCTCACGGTTCATGGATTTCCCCCTGGGCCAGGAGATCTTCCAGTTCATGGCAAAGCTTGTCACCTGCACCTTGAAGACCAATTTTTACAGGCCCCGGAAGCGGTCGTTCAGCTTTCGGTTTGATGATAAAATCCTCGATCCCCTGGTATACAACCAGTTCGTGTTTGCCATCTTTTTCGTGAACGGCCACTACGCCTGCGGCACCCATCTCAGGGCAAGCGACATTGCCCGGGGCGGACTCAGGCTTCTCAGGATCACCCCGGCCAACCACGGCAGCGAGCTCGACAATGCCGTGCTGCTCAACTTTGCCCTAGGGCCCAAGGCCCAGCGTCTCAAGCACAAGGATATCTGCGAGAGCGGCTCAACCGGGGTAATCGTTCCCCATGCCACCTACGGGGAATACGCCAGGGACGCCCTGTACGACTACACCGAGGGAATCCTGGACCTCATGCTTGTGGATGACACCATTGTGGATTACTACGGCAGGCCCGAGATGCTCTTTTTCGGCCCGGACCAGGGAACGGCAACCTTCATGGATGCCGTGGCCCTCCATGGCAAGGAAAGGGGATATCCCCACTGGCGAACCCTCACCACGGGCAAGAGTTTTGGCATTCCCCACGCCACCTACGGCATCCTGGACAACGGAAAACTATTTGGCCTCCTGGACGCAAAGGAAGGGGGAACCGACCTCCAGGTCAACGGCAAATCCGTGGTTGTCACCCCGGACATGGAAACGATCCTTCAGAAAACCGGGGGCCGGATACAAACCTGCGGCATGACAACCACGGGCGTTATGGCGGCATTCAGGACCCTGATCGCCCACTACGATGCAAGGGAAAAGGATCTCAACCTGATGATGATCGGCGGACCGGACGGAAACCTGGGCACCAACGAGATCCTCTGCTACCAGGGCCGGATCTGCCTTATTATGGACAACGCCGCAATCCTCTTTGACCCCAACGGCATTGACCGGAACGAGCTTGAAAAGATCGCCTTCACGGGACACGCCTCTCCCCGGTCAACCGCCCTGGATTTCCCGGTTGAAAAGCTGTCGCCCCAGGGCTTCAAGGTGCCCGTCTCGGCAAGGAACCTGACCCTCCCCGACGGCAGGGTGGTGGAGGACGGTGGCGTGTTCCACCGAACGTTCCTCTTTGATCCGGCCAGCCGGGACTGCATAAACCAGGCCCGGATCCAGGCCTTCATCCCCTGCGGCGGATTCAAGGACACGGTCAACCACCAAAACGTGAAGGGCTTTCTTGACAACTTCCAGGAGTTGAAGTTCATTGTCGAGGGGGCCAACCTCTTTTTTGACGACGCCTCCAGACGTCATGTGGCAACCCAAACCTGTATAAAACAGATCAAGGACTCCACCGCCAACAAGGGGGGAGTCTTCTCAAGCTCCATTGCCGAAGTGCTTGCAGGCTTTCTCCTGAAAGAGGAGTATGAAGCAACACTTCTGAATGACATGAAAACCCGGTGGGCCCTGATCCGGGACATCATGGCCCTGGTTGATAAATATTCATGTGCTGAAACAGACATGCTCATCCGGATCCACAAGAAGAGTCCGGCAACCCCGCTGTTCACCCTGTCGGACAAGGCCGGCGAAGAGATCCTGGCCCTCCAGGCCGTGATCCGGGGGAAGCTCAACCAGATCCTGAAGCAGAAGGGCCTTGTCTGGAAAATCATGGAAGCCTATGTGCCAAAGGTGCTGATCAAAACCCTGGGCAAAAAAAAGATCATGGCGATTTTCAATTCAGACGAGATGCAGGTTTACAGGGACGCCATCATCACCAAGAAGCTCGCGTCCATGGCCTTTTACCGGTTTGGTCTTGAATGGGACCGGTTTCTTGAGAGCCTGCAAACCGATTTTTCAGCAACCCTCAACACCATATTTAAATAAGCGCCGGTCTTTTGGGTTTACCCCCTGGAATCCCGGCACGCATATTGCTGTAGAACTGGGCCATGATAACGAATAACCATTTTATTAAACATATTAACAAGGAGATGGATAATGGAAAAATATGAGTGCCCCTGCGGTTATGTATACGATCCCGAGGAGGGAGATTTTGAGAACGGTGTGGAAGCGGGCACCGCGTTCAAGGACCTTCCGGACAGCTGGGTATGCCCCTTGTGCGGGGCTGAAAAAGAATTTTTCGAAATAGCGGATTAGAAGCGGATAAGGAGAAACACCATGTACAAACCAATGGAAATTGCCAAAGGGATCTATAATGTAGGCTGCAGGGACTGGGATATCCGTGACTTCCACGGATACTCCACCTACCAGGGCACCACCTACAACGCATTTCTCATTGTGGATGAAAAGATCGTCCTTGTGGACACGGTAAAGAAAGAGTTTTCCAAGGAACTCCTGGACAACATCAGCAAGATCATCGATCCTGAAAAGATCGACATTGTTATCAGCAACCACACCGAGATGGACCATTCCGGTGCCCTGCCCGCCGTCATGCACAGGATCGGCGAGGAAAAACCCATCTATTGTTCCAAGATGGGAAAAAGAAACCTTGGAAGCCACTTTACAGGCAAGCTCAACCTTATCAGCGTGGATAACGGCCAGGAGCTTGCCATTGGAGAACGGACCCTCTCCTTCATGGAGACAAAAATGCTCCACTGGCCGGACTCCATGTTCACCTATGTAAAGGAAGATGGAATCCTCTTCTCAAGCGACGCCTTTGGCCAGCACTATGCCGGGGATGCCATGTTTGACGACGAGATCGGCGGGCACATCATGGAGCATGCGGCAAAATATTTTGCCAACATCCTTTTAAACTATGCGCCAAGGGTGGAACAGCTCCTGACCAAGGTGGCAGAGTCCGGTCTTGCCATCAACATGATCTGCCCGGACCACGGCATCATCTGGCGGAAAAACCCCGGCACCATCATCGATGCCTACGCACGCTGGAGCAAACAGGAGTGCGCCCCAAAAGCACTGATCGTCTTTGACACCATGTGGAAGAGCACGGCAGCCATGGCAAGGGAGATCGCCAGGGGCGTGGAATCCCAGGGAGTCAGGGTCAGGGTGATGAACACACGGAAATGCCACCGGAGCGACATCATGACCGAGATGCTCGATGCCAAAGCCCTGGTGGTGGGCTCCCCCACCCTGAACAACGGGATTTTCCCGGTTGTGGCGGATGTTCTCACCTATATCAAGGGACTTCGGCCCAAAAACAGGATGGCCGTTGCCTTTGGTTCATTTGGATGGAGCGGTGAGGCCGTGAAGATCCTCAACAAGGAATTTGAGGCAATGGACCTTGAAATTGTTGACCCGGGCCTTGCCGTGAAGTATGTTCCAGATTCAGAAGATCTTGTCCGCTGTTTTGACCTTGGCGTGACCATTGGGCAAAAAGTGACTGAATCCTTTTCATAACAACAATTTCGGAGGAAAAATGGCTTACAATTTTAGTGCAGATGAAATCTTTGAAATGGCACAGCAGATCGAGAGAAACGGTGCCGATTTTTACAAAAAGGCAGCAGCAAATGTCCAGGCTGAAGATGAAAAGAACTTTCTCCTGAGCCTTGCCCAGATGGAAGAGACCCATGAAAAGACCTTTGCGGATATGCAAAAGGAACTTGCAGACAAGGAAAAGGCAAGCCAGGTATTTGATCCTGTTGAAGAGGCGGTTCTCTACCTCAAAGCCCTTGCCGACACCCGGGTCTTCTTTGAAAAGAAAGCCCCGGGCAGTGACATGAAGGAGATCCTGAAATCAGCCATAGAAGCGGAAAAGGACTCCATCGTGTTTTATCTTGGCATGAAGGAACTGGTTCCCGGAGAGCTTGGAAAAAACCGGGTGGACAACATTGTCAAGGAGGAGATGAGCCATATCCGCCTCCTTTCCGGTAAGCTGTTGGAAAAATAGTAAGTGGTTCTTCCCCGGCACCGTTTCCTGATGACAGGAGACGGTGCCGGGAAACGTATAACTACCCGCATATGAATTAAGCCCATGCTTATGTTAACGGGTAAAGCAGGAATCAATTCGGGTGCAAGTATTTGCGGAACGGATCAGGAGGTCCAGAAACCGTGGAGGTTGCAGTATTCCCGGGCCGTGACATTGTCAGCATCCACCAGGAATTTTGCTTCCGGGGTATCCCCGGGTTTCAGGAACTTTCTCATGACCATGCCGTCGGCATTGAGCTCGATCCACTCGATGTAATGCTTCTCCTCCATGGGATGGGCAACGCTTCCCACCTTGACAAGATATCCGCCCTCAATCTTCTCCACCACCGGCACGTGCTTTTCACGGGCGGCATCCACGGAATTGGGAACCAGCAGGGTCATATCCTGGCCGCAGCAGGACATGACAGGTTTAGAGCCATGGAGAACCTCTGCGATGTTGCCGCACAGTTCACATCTGTAAACACCAAGTTTTTCAGCCATTTTTTCCTCCTTTGATCAATAATTTTCGCCAAGCAGCTCAAAATGAGCCTTAGCATGGGCACATGCAGGACAAACGTCACAGGGCTCGCTTCCCTCATGGAGGTAGCCGCAGTTTCGGCATCTCCAGGTCACGCTTTCGTCACGCTTGAAAACCTGCTCCTGCTCTATGTTGGCCTTAAGGTCCAGGAATCGTTTTTCATGCTGCTTTTCCGCAACGGCAATGGCTTCGAACACACCGGCAATCTCGTCAAACCCTTCGGCTCTGGCGGTCTTTGCAAACTCGGGATACATGGTGGTGTGCTCATAGTTCTCGCCCGCAGCAGACGCTTCAAGGTTGTCTTTGGTATCGCCAATGACGCCAGCAGGGAAAGCCGCTGTGATCTCAAGCTCTTCACCACCTTGAAGGAACTTAAAAAGGCGCTTTGCATGTTCCTTCTCCTGGTTGGCCGTCTCCTCAAAGATCGCCTGCATCTGAACAAAGCCGTCCTTTTTGGCCTTGCTGGCAAAATAGGTGTAACGGTTCCTTGCCTGGGACTCCCCGGCAAAGGCTTTCAGTAAATTTTTCTCGGTCTCTGTTCCTTTAAGATCTTTCATGGATCCTACTCTCCTTTTATTGTCTTTACTATGGTGTTGAAATCGCTTAAATCGCCAATCATGATGCAACCGATGGTGCGGCCCTGATCATTGGTGACGATCTTCTTATATACATCCCCCTGGATGGAGGTGTCACTTAAAAATTTATTGTCAGGATCGATCTCGCCTGCCGAGGCCACGGCAATGCCTGCCACCTTGAGCCGGTTTGAAGGAGCAATGGTCCTGTAGCCGGCCTCTCCCCCGGCCATGTTGATGCCAGCCACCCGTCCCTGCTCCACGGCCTCGGGCCAGATGCAGAAGTTGATCCCGTCGTACTGGGCCACATCCCCTGCGGCAAAGACGCCGGACAGGCTTGTCTCCATCCGCTCGTCAACAACGATGCCCCGGTCGGTCTCAATGGCAGCGCCCTGGACAAGCCCGAGATCCGGCCTTACCCCGGCAGCAAAAACAACGGCATCGGCATCGATCAGATCTCCGGATTTCAGCCGGACACCTGTAACTGTGGCATCCCCGGTGATCTCCTCCGTGACCTGCCCCAGCCTGAAGTCAAACCCCATGGTCTCCATGAGCCCTTGAAGCAAGTTGGCCCCCTGGGTATCCAGCTGCCTTGGCAGCAGCCTGTCAAAATACTCCACAACCGTCACCTTTCTGCCCTGGGCCAGCAGGGCCGCCCCCGCTTCAAGACCAAGGAGACCGCCGCCGATGACAACGATCCGCTCTATCTTGCCGGGAAGGTCTGCAAGCTTCCTGGCATCAGCCACGCTCCGCAGGGAAAAGACATTTTCCTTATCCCTTCCCTCAACCGGGGGAATAAAGGAGGTACTTCCGGATGCCAGGAGCAGACGGTCATAGGCAATCACCCCATCGGTAGCCGTGAACGCCTGTTTGGCGTTAAAATCCACCCGGGTAATTGTGGTGCCCGTCTTCAGATCAATATCCCGGGCCTTGTACCAGTCGGGCTTTTTGATAATGAGATCGCTCTCCTGGAGTTTGCCGGCAACATATTCGGGAAGCCTCATGCGACTGTAAAACGAAAGCGCCTCCTTTGTCAAAAGGACAATATTGCCTTCACTGTCCGTCTGCCGGATCGCCTCTGCGGCCGTGGTTCCGGCCGCACCATTGCCGATGATGAGATATTGTTTCATTCACAGTCCCCTTGATTGACGGATTGTTAAAACCCAAGATTCTGATACCCACTCTATTACTCCTCCGTGGGAATTGCAAGTGGTGTGCCAGGTCTTAATTATTTAAAATGGATTCGAAGGTACTGCTTGCCGGGGGGACAGGTGAACGGGGACAGGCCTGGTTTATGGTGCGCTTCTACAACGTTTCATAAGCAGACCGGGAAACGGGCAACAGGGAAAACCTGCCACACGGATGTCTCATGACACATATATGTACCAGACATCAGCAAGAAACATCTGGAACATTGACAGAAGAATGACCAGCCTATATGGTTTAAAAGGCCTTTCGGAGACGAATCTCTCCAATACACTATTTTAAGATCGACCCTGGAACAATACTTGCTGTTCAACCATCGCAATTAACGATTATAGCGATAATGTCCATGGAGGTTTGTTTATGATGGCTCAGCCCAAACTTGTGACCCTGCTCCTGGGAGCAACCCTTGCCCTTGCAGCGGTGTTTCATCCCCAAACTTCGGCAATGGCCGCGGCCCTCCCGGACCACCCCCTGGCCGTGGAAGAGGCGATAAAGATCGCCCTTTCAACCAATTTCGATATAAAGATGGCAGAGAGCAGCGTTCAAATGGCCAAGGCCGGACTCAAAAAAACCGAGGCTCTGTTCATGCCCTCCCTGACCCTGTTCAGCGAATATTTAACCGGGGACGCCCCCTCGGCCTACCTGTTCAAGACCATCGACCAGCGGGCCCTCCCCCCCGGCACCGACTTCAACGACCCCGGCAGTTTCACCAACCTTGAGACCGGGGTTGTGGCAAGGATCAACCTGTTCAGGGGGGGCAGGGATATTTTGACGACCCGGATGGCCGAAAGCGATCTTCGATCTGCCGCCGCCATGGCGGGTGAGACGGAAAACCAGATCGTCTCCATGGTGATCCAACTCTTCTTCTCCGTATTAAAGGCCAGGGAGTATGTGGGCATTGCCGAGGAATCCGTGGCAACGGTCACCGACCAGCTCAGGATCATGGGGGTACGGTTCAAAGGCGGCGGGGTTCTCAGATCGGACATCCTCTCCCTGGAGGTGCGGGTGGCCGAGGCAAAAAAAGATCTGGTCCTGAGTCGCAACCTGTACTCAACCACCCTCAACGCCCTGACCACCCTTCTCTCCCTTGAGCCCATGGAAAGCCTCGATCTTGCCACGGATTGCGAATGTCCGGTCCGGCTTCCCAGGGCGTACAAGGATGCCGTGGACAAGGCCCTGGGGCTGAGGCCGGAGATGGTCACGGCCATTGAGAGGGTCAAAAGAGCAAGACTTGAGGTAAAGGCGGCAAGCGCCACCTATCTCCCGGTTGTGGATCTTGCCGCCCGCTACTACCTGGACAGTGACGATCTCGACTATGCCGTAAGCAGGGATAACTACACCGCAGCCATGACCCTTCAATGGGATCTTTTCACGGGGTTCACATCCGGCCAGGAGATCATCCAGGCCCGCCAGGAGCTGGACCGGGCCCTTGCCTTTCAGCAAAAGGTGAGGCTGAACATTCTAACGGAGTTGAGAAACGCCTTTTTGGACCTGGAGGACGCAACAGAGCGCCTTGGGGTGGCAAAAACCAGCGTGGCCATGGCCGGGGAGACCCTGGTCCTTGTGAAGAAACGGTACCAGGGGGGCTCGGACTCGGTGACCCGCTACCTTGAGAGCGAGCTTGCCAGGAGCAGGGCCCGGATCAACCTCTCCGCCGCCTTTTACGACAAAAAGATCGCCCAGAGCGAAATAGCACGGGCAATGGGAATCCTCAGGCAACTCTGGAAACAGGAGAAGTAACCATGGGCAGATTGAAACAGTGGATAGCTACAGGCGCCATCTTTTTACTTATCCCGGTGGCCGGGGTTTCAGAAACGATCACGGCGGTCAGAACAACGGTCATGGAAACCTGGCCGGCAGTCGGCACGGTAAGGCCCAGGAGCGAAACAAAGATCCAGGCCCAGATCCAGGCCCAGGTCAAGGCCGTCCATGTAAGGGCAGGCGACCCGGTAAAACCCGGGGATCTCCTTGTAACCCTTGACAGCCGCCAGCCCCTTTCCCGCCTGGACAGGGCCAGACAGGGCCTGAAGGCGTCAACCGCAGCAAGGCAAAAGGCCCTCCAGGGAATCGAATCAGCCAGGGCCGCCCACAACGAAGCAAAACTGAATTTTCAGCGGATAAAAGGCTATCTTACCGCCAATGCCGCCACCCGTCAGGAACTGGAGACGGCTGAATCAAGCTTCATCCAGGCAAAGGCAGGGCTCTCCATGGCAAAGGAAGCCCTGAGCGAAGCCGATTCAGGCATCAGACAGGCAAAGGAGGTGGTCAAACAGGCCCGGGTGGGTCTGGACTTCACCCGGATCACCGCCCCTGTCCGGGGGGAGGTGATCCAACGGCTGGTGGAACCGGGGGATCTTGCCCTTCCGGGAACGCCCCTGGTGATGTTGCGAACCCAAACAGGCTTCAGGATCGAGGCCCATGTCAGGGAGGGACTGGTTTCAAGGGTCACCCCCGGCACCCGTCTTACGGCCGAGATCCCCACACTTGGGACCTTCTGCCAGGCCGTGGTGGAGGAGATCGTCCCCTATGCAGATCCTGAGACCCGCACCTTTCTTGTCAAGGCGGCCATTGACCCGGTCAAGGGCCTCTATCCCGGCATGTATGCCAAACTCATGATCCCCGAATCCGAGACGGAGGTGATTCTCATCCCCCGGTCCTGTGTGATCCGCACGGGCCAGCTGGAACTTGTGCGGGTCCGGACAGACCAGGGCTGGGAACGGCGCTACGTCACCACGGGCAAGAAAAACGGGAATCGGATAGAGGTGCTTTCCGGGGTTGCCCCGGGAGAGGTTCTTGGGATCGGAAAAATCGAAGAAACCGGAGAGGAGAGGTAACCATGGCTGAACCTGAAACCCGGCCCGGCCTGATCTCAAACATTGTGGAGCGTTTCCTGGACGGAAAGATCTCCATGATCCTGATCATCATCGCCCTCTGCCTGGGCGTTTCCGCCCTGCTTGTGACCCCGCGGGAGGAGGAGCCCCAGATCGTGGTGCCCATGGCAGACATCCTGGTGAGCGCCCCGGGAGCAAGCCCTGAAGAGGTGGAGCAGCTGGTGGCCACCCCCCTGGAACGGCTTCTCTGGCAGATAGACGGGGTGGAGTATGTCTACTCCATGTCCCATAAGGATATGGCCGTGGTCACGGTGCGATTCCTGGTGGGCCAGGACCGGGAGGACTCCCTCATAAAGCTCCACAACCGGATCGCCATGCACATGGACCAGGTCTCCCCCATCATCCGGGGGTGGGTGATCAAGCCGGTGGAGATCGACGACGTCTCCATTGTCAACCTGACCCTCTTTTCCGCCACCCGCAGCGATTACGAACTCAGGCGGATCGGCCAGGAGGTTCTGGCACGGCTGAGCCAGGTGAGCAACATCTCCAGGACCACCATCCACGGCGGCAGGGACAGGGAGATCCGGGTGGAGCTCGTACCGGAACGCATGCGGGGCTTCAACATCTCCTTCACCGAGGTTGCGTCCGCCCTCAGGGGGGCGGACGCATCGGTCCACGCCGGCAGCTTTAACCGGAACGACACCGCATACACGGTCTCCACAAGCTCCTTCCTCACCTCCACGGACGAGATCAACGCGCTGGTGGTGGGGGTGAAGAACCAGAGGCCGGTCTATCTCAGGGAGATTGCCACGGTCAGGGATCTGCCCGGGAACGCCTCAACCTACACCAGCATCGGCTTTGCCCAGGGCCATGATCCGGGCCAGCGGTATCCGGCCGTGACTCTGGCCATCTCCAAAAAAAAGGGCACCAATGCCGTGACCGTTGCAAAAGAGATCATCAAGGAGTTCCGAACCCTTGAGAAAACCGTGATCCCCAGCGACGTCAAGGCCGAGATCACCCGGAACTACGGGGAAACCGCCCAGGAAAAGGTGGGCGGCCTGATCAGCTCCCTTGGCTTTGCCATTATCTCGGTGGTGATCCTGCTTGCCTTCACCCTGGGGTGGCGGGAGGCATTGATCGTTGCCATTGCGGTTCCCATCAGCTTCTCCCTGGCCCTCTTTGTCAACTACCTGTTCGGATACACCATCAACCGGGTCACTCTGTTTGCCCTGATCCTCTCCCTGGGACTGGTGGTGGACGACCCCATCACCAATGTGGAGAACATCCAGCGCCACATCCGCGCCGGGGTTCTTGAGCCGTTCAGGGCCACCCTCTTTGCCGTGGACGAGGTGCTTCCCCCGGTGCTCATGTCCACCCTTGCCATCATCGTCTGTTTTGTGCCCCTGTTCTTCATCACGGGAATGATGGGCCCCTACATGGCGCCCATGGCAGTGAACGTTCCCCTCACCGTCATCTTCTCCACCCTCTGCGCCCTCACCATCGTGCCCTGGCTCTCCCTTGTGCTGCTCAGGTCGGCCCCCCCAAAAAAGGATAAGCCCCGGCAGGGCCCCCACCCCCGGCTGCACAGGTTGTACAGGCGTGCGCTTCAACCGTTCCTGGAATCAAGGCTCAAGCGGTTTCTGCTCCTGGGCCTGGTGGTTCTCCTGCTGGTCAGCTCCTGCCTGCTGGCCCTGTTCCGGCTCGTGCCCCTGAAGCTCCTGCCCTTTGACAACAAGAACGAGTTCCAGATCACCATCGACATGGCAGACGGCACCCCCCTGGAGCGGACCGATGCCGTTGTCCAAAAGTTTGAACGCTATCTCAGGACCGTGCCTGAGGTGACAACCATCCTCTCCTTCACAGGGGAAGCCTCACCCATGGATTTCAACGGCATGGTGCGCCACTACTACCTGAGGAAAAAGGGTAACCTTGCCGACATCCGGGTCCTTCTCAAGCCCAAGCACCAACGGGAGTACCAGAGCCACGCCATTGTGCTCCGGTTGAGAACAGACCTTGAGAAAATAGCAGAAAAGAACAAAGCAACAGTCCGGCTGGTGGAGGTCCCGCCCGGTCCCCCGGTCCTGTCCACCATCGTGGGGGAGATCTACGGCAGCCCGTCCCTTGACCACAAGGATCTTGTGGCCGCGGCCGGTCACCTGACCGCCGTCATGGAGAAAGAGCCCTTTGTGGTGGATATCGATGCCATGGCTGAAGATCCCCATGACCAGATCGACCTTGTCATCGACCGGGAAAAGGCCGCCCTCCACGGCATCTCCACCCGGACCGTCACAACCACCCTCACAGGCGCCCTGACAGGTATTGAACCCGCCCTTGTCCATCTGCCCCGGGAGCGGCAGCCCCTGAAGATACGCCTCACCCTGCCCCGGGCCCTTCGCTCCTCAACCAGCGATCTTGGGGCCATTCCCATCAGAACCCGCTCAGGAAAGATGATCTCCCTTGGGGAACTTGTGACCGTTCACCCCACAAAAAGCGCCCAGCCCATCTATCATAAGAACCTTGAAAGAGTGGTATACGTGCTTGCCGACACCGCGGGACGACCCCCTGCCGAGGCCGTCCTTGACATGCAGTCCCGCCTGGAACAAGACCCCATGCCAACGGGCACCCGGGTGGTCTGGGCCGGCGAAGGGGAGTGGAAGATCACCATCAGGGTGTTCAGGGACATGGGCATCGCCTTTGCCGCGGCCCTGACCGCCATCTACATCCTGCTTGTGATCCAGTCGGGTTCATTCTTCATGCCCCTGATCATCATGATGGCCATCCCATTGACCCTGCTGGGCATCATGCCGGGCTTCCTCATGCTCAACCTTGTTGCCGCACCAGACGTGGCAGGCTTTGCCAACCCCGTGTTCCTGACAGCCACCAGCATGATCGGCATGATCGCCCTGGGGGGCATCGTGATCCGGAACGCCCTGGTGCTCATCGAGTTCATCCAGGACGCCCTGGACCGTGGAACCCCCTTTAAGGAGGCTATCCTTGCAAGCGGGGCCATCCGCATGCGGCCCATTGTGCTCACCGCCCTGACAACGGCCCTGGGTGCCCTGCCCATCACCTTTGATCCGGTATTTTCAGGCCTTGCCTGGGCATTGATCTTCGGCCTTGTGGCCTCCACCCTCTTCACCCTTGTGGTGATTCCCGTGACCTATTTTGCCGTCTACCGGAACAAACAACCACGCCAGGAGAAAACCCCATGAAAAGGCTTGCCTCCACGCTTTTGTTTGCCGCTCTTTTCTTTGTTTCAAACGGAAGTGCTGAGCCCCTGACCCTTGTCACCATGGACTATCCTCCCCATTCATTCCAGGAAAACGGGGAACAAAAAGGATTCTGGGTGGATATTACCCTGGAGGCGTTCAAACGCATGGACCAGCCCGTCACCATCAAATCCTATCCCTGGGCAAGGGTGATTCACATGATGAAAAAAGGATATGCAGACGGGGTGGCCGGGGCGTACAAGACCCCGGAGCGTGAACTATTCATGGATTATCCCCGGCAGCCCATCACCTTTGGAATCATCAGCCTCTTTGTCCTGAAAGACGCGCCCATCACATTCAACGGGAACCTGAAAGAACTCAGCGACTACCGGTTCTGCGTGGTCCGGGGCTTCAGCTACGGAAAAACCTTTGACGACGCCGTCAGGAACAGGACCATCGTCCAGATTCGAGAGGCCCCCACCATCGAAGAAAACATCAAGGCATTCCTTGTTCTGGGATTGAAGACTATCCTGATCACCGAAAAGTACTCCTGCTTCTACCAGCTCTCCCGCCTGAACAAAGTAAACGCGGTTCGTGAGCTGCCGGTAAAACTCGGAAGGATTCCCATCTATATCGCCTTTTCAAAGAAACGGAACCACCTCGCCATGGTTGAACCGCTGAACAAGATTCTTGAATCCATGCACGCCGACGGCACCATCAACGCCATCATTGGCCGCTACACCAGGGATTAGTGACCAATCAGCTACTGGTGCAATGGGAAACGCGCTCCTGCCCGGATTTCATTTTTTCAATTGACCGATTCAAATCCTCCCTGACCTTTGATGGAAAGGGAGCAGGAGCCGGTTTCCCCTGGGGATCACGGGTCACCCAGACCACTTTTTGTTCGCCAAAGGCAAGTTTGGTGCGCAGGGCATCATCCCCAAGCTTGAAATACTCAAAATAAAACACAGCACCATGGGCCTTGAGTTGTTTCAATGCCATGGTAACGACAATCCTGTCAAAGGGCATGGCTTCCCTCAGGTGATCCACCCGGCTTTCCAGGCAGAGCAGTTCCCCCCTTTCTCCCGTGCCCCGGAAGTATTCAGGGATCAGGTTATAAAAATATCTGTCCCTGGTCTGGCCCTGCCATGAGAAATAGTTGGCAAAATAGATATTGCCCACAAGGTTTGAATTATCAAGGGAGGTTTCAATTATCTGCTCATGGACCAGGGGTTGTATGTTCGGGCCCCCAGGTGCCGCATACAGCTCTTTTTCCTGTTCGCCCCAGGTTATGATCTCCTCCAGGGGTTCAGGAAGTTCATCAAGGCAATTGGGGGCGTTATTCTGGGGCAGCAAAAGGACATGGGGACTCTCCATGAATTTCCAGTAATAATCAGGATAGGGTTCAGGCTTGACTACTCCATGGCCCAGGACTTCCACCCAGGTTGTGTTCTGGATACATCGCGCCACACGTTCATAGGTGCCGTCCGGCAATATTTTCCTGAAGTCATATGTCAGCTCCATGGTGGAGTTTGCAGGGCCACGATTGTCAGAAGCCCACAGCTTAACCTCGATCCGATCCTTTACGGTCGCCTCTCCCAGGATATGGATATGGGTATCATTTGTCACCTGACCGCATGTTCCTTCGGCAAAGGCCTCACCCACCTTTCGTAAAACAGGCCAGACAGACGCCTCCCTTACCTCTCCCAGCCAGAAACAGTAGTTTGTGAAATATACGGTCCTGCTAAGCTGTGCATTAGGCCGGAAACCGACATGAAAACTCTGCACAAAAACACCCTGCCCCTGGGGACCGTCAAGGGACATACCAATATGTTCCATCCCAAGAAGATCTTCATACCCTGTCTGTTCAGGTATAGTTTCCTCATGCCCGGGCTGTGCAAGATCCTTTACCAGAAAAGCCAGGATCCGCCCAGGTCCCCATGTCAGGTTCATGGAGAGGGTCAGGATACTGAGTAAACCATTGGCAGACCCAGCCCGGAAAAGAACGGCCTCTCCCTGTTTTTGAACAATCTCCAGGGAGCTGCTGCTTTGACCTTCAATTTTCTGTAGGGTCTCCATGGCAGCCCAGATCCGGGTTCCTGCAAGATCAAGGGAATCTGAATCCTCAAGCAGCGCGTCCAGAAGAGGATCCCTTGCTTTTCCCAACAGTGCTGTCCAGTCACGACGGTTCCGATGGGTAACCGGTGCGATGTCACACCCCTGGGGACCCGGGCCGGCAACGCACAGACAGAGACGCTCATCATGGGAAAGCGAAATCGCCGTCTGTTTTTCATCCATCCCCTTTACCACGGGCCTGCCCGATTCAAGCCACTCGATTTCAAACCCACCTGCCTGGTCAGCGTTTTTTCCATGAACCAGGCCCAGGCTGGCCTGCATAAGGGGCAACTCATGGGTATGCCGATCCTCCTTTGTCATTTCGTGGATACCAGGGAGGTATTTCAAGCACAGCTCAGGGGGGGCAAGCCTGAACAGGCGGCATGATTCATTGATCTTCCGCCTCACCATCTCAATGTCCCGTTGATCAGGATATGCCAAATCCGCTGCAACAGGATAATTTTCATTATGTTTTAATATCTTCAGAATATATCCCTCAAGCCTTTCCTTCACCCTGCCCCTGCCATCAACGGCAACCACCCTGTACTCCAGCTCATCATCTCCCATTCGCTCCAGAACCGCAGTGCCAGAAACCGATTCAGGATATGTTTCCCTGCCTGACGGGGGATAGATATCCACCCCCTTGATATTAAAAGGAAGACAGGTTTTTTCAGGAACAAGCAGCAGGGCTGCCTGGAGCAGGGAATCCCTGAAAAAGGGATCCCCCAGAATCAGCCCCTGGTGTGACGGTTCCGGGAAAGCAGTCCCCACCGTAACATCCATATCCTCCAGGCGGCTCGTAAAGACGGCCTCTCTGCCCTTCCCATCACCAACCGAAATCGATTGAATCTGATCGATACGCTGAAAAGAGGGTCCCTGGAACAACAGCTGCTCATTATAAAGATCAAGCCCGGGATCTATACCAAGGGGCTTTTCCGGAATATCAATCATATATTCGACAGCCTCATCCGGCAGTCCAAGGATAAACCGGGCAGAAAAATAATCCGATCGGTTCCCTGGTTGCGCCTTGGATATGCCGGCTTGAACCACCCTGAGACCGGATCCCGGCTCAATCTCTTTTACTTCGGCCCGGATCACGATATCTGCGCCATTATCAGGATCAACCGTTATGGGACGTTCAAGCAAAACATCTTCAATCCGCACCCTGCCGCCAAAAGAATCACCCGTGGCATGGGCAACAACCTGGGCCATGGCTTCCAGCCCAAACACGGTGGGGAAAAGATAAGAACCGTTAAAGAGATGATCCTTTAAATAGGGATCCCGATCAAGGGCCAGGTGAGCCTTGAACACCGATTCCACCCCGGGTGTCGAAGCGATCAACGCTTCAAGATACCTTGCCTTTTCAGGCGGAGAAATGGGTTGAGGGTTCCAGGTGTCCATTCCACTAAGGCGGGCGGTAACAATCACCTGATTTGTGCCCGGATCGTTCAGGAAAAGATGAACAAACCGTTTAACCCCTTCGTCAGTTGGAATGGCATCGATCCCCATTCGCTTCAGTTGGCTCACGCTTCCCAGGCGGGCCCCCATTCCTTCATCCCTCCAGATACTGTAAGCAACACAGAGGGTGGCGATATTCCGGTCCTCCCCATAACGCCTCAGCAAAAGATTCAGCGCCTCGTTGGAAAAACCATACCATCCGTTTCCCGGCATGCCGGTAACCCCGATAATGGAGCTTAAGCCCGCAAACATCTTCATGGGTTGGTCTTTTACAGCTGAAAAAAGATTTAAGGCCCCCATCACCTTGGGAGCGATCTCCTTTAAGGCCATTTCAGACGATACCTGGCTGATCTCCCGTGGCTGATTGAGTCCGGCGCCATGGATCACCCCTGTGATCGCCCCCATTTTATCTCCAATGGCCAGGACCAGGGAGTCAACCGAATCCGCGTCCGACACATCACAACTGAAATACCCGGCATCGATGCCTTTATCCTTAAATTTCGCCAGGGTTTCTGCGATCTCCCCGGATCCAGGAAGATCAGACGCCCCATCCGGATGGGGTGAACTTCCCACCAGGGCCATGCGGACTCCTGTCTCAACAGCCAGTGCCAATGCGCAGGATGCGGTGATCCCTTTGGCTCCCCCGGTAACAAGGATAAGATCATCTGCTGACCAGCCAAGCGGGCGGGGCTGATAGGATACCGGCTGAATCAGCCGGTGGGACACAACCCTGCGTTTCAACAGGGAATCAAAACCAACAGCTGCAAAAGAAGCAGGGGTGTTGATCTCCTGTATCGTTCTTTCTGCAATGGTCTCTTCATCCATGACACTTGAAAAATCCACAACCCGGACACGCAAATCGTTTCGCTCCAGATGAAGGCTCGCCCCCAGAGCCAGTGCACCGCACTGGTCAAGGTTTGAAAACCGGGCATGATCACCAAAATACCCTCCCCCAAACTGAACATATGTCACTGTGGTGCGGCGGCGGGGAGCATGGGCAGCAGGAGGGGGAGCTGTGACACTTGCCAGCCCATCCACAATTCCGGTCAGATATTTTTCATTATCATCTTCTGTTTCAGATTCCCTTGGAAAAACGGCGATAATATGGGAATAGGATGAATCCTGAACCAACTGATTCTCCTTTGCATCCTTGAATCCCCCTGTTTTCACCTGTGCCCCGAGTTTAAAAAGAACCTTTTCAAACGATTCCAGAAGCAGATCATTCTCCCAAGGCCCCAGAACGAGAACTTTGCTGACCGGCCAATTGTCCTCCCCCCGCAGAATTAAATTATCAGCGAATGGCTCCCAGGGTTCCTCAATCAGATCAACGGCAAAATCCCGGACCCATGAATCAGGATCATCCTTGATCCGGGAATCTTTTTTCTGGAATTCGCTCTTGACGATCCTCTCCAGAATAGCGGCAATATGTTTCAGGTTCCGCTTAAGAAGCGGTTCCAAATCAAGGGGGAAATCCACGGCAAGCTCAACAGCAGTATCCTGGATCATTGTTTTCAGCTTCTCTGAACTGAGATTCAGATCCTTCTCGATCAGGAGGTCCGGGTCAAGGGTCTCTTTTGGATACCCGGTAATCCTGACGGCATTATCAATCAGTTTTTCAAGGATATCAGAAGAGGAAGGAGTGGCCTGATCTGACTTCCCAAGGGCTGTTACGATTTCAGCAAGGGTTGATTTTGCAAGGTCAAGGGTCTCCACGTCACCTTCAAGCCCAACGGCCCTTGCCGCCTTTACAACAAGATCCCCTGCCTTTATGGAATCAAGATTCAAATCATCCAGAAGACGCATATCAGGTTTTATGCTCCCAGGGGGAAACCCGGTAACTTCATGAACAAGGCTGAACAGAACCGATTCAATATCTGTTGTTTTTTCAGCAAGGGGCATTGGAGCAGGCGCCTTGATTCCATGGGGTTTTTCATCTGAATCACCCATCCGTGAAATATTCTCTAAAATAGCGTCAGGCAGGGGATATTTCATATCCGACCTGATAACATCCGCAAGAAACCCTCCCCTGGAATTCAGATACCGGGTTATTTTCTCCTTGGGAAGTTTCGTAAAACCGGCAAGCAAAGCATCCAGATCTCCCATGGCATAGGAAGAGGAAGAGGAAGGTTGAAGGGTTCTTCCTGCGCCATTGAACCGCGTCTCACACGGGTTTTCAATGAAGACTCTCTCCCGAGCCGGAACAAACGGACGGATCAGCCTTGATTCATACAGTTTGTTCCAGGTGATATCCACACCCTGGGTAAAAAGCACGGCAAGGAGTGTATTCAAGTCCTGATCCCCCTGGGCAACGGATTCCACCGGCAGGCATGGCGGTCCGTCCTGCCCGGTAATCCCCGTTGCCAACCCGGTGAGCACCCTGCCCGGTCCCACCTCGATCAGCAGATCACACGAATTTGCCATGGACTCGATCATGGCAACAAAATCCACCTGTGCCAACACCTGCTCGGCAAAATGTTTCGCCAGGCTGAGGCCTGGTTTCACCTCCTCACCATTGGTGCTCGAAAATAGCCTAACATTTGTATCAGCCATGGATTCAGGCAGGGAAGTGTCTGATTTCAAAACATCATAGGCCTTTGCAGCCAGCTTTGAATGAAATGCATTTGACACCTTTAAACGATAGGTTTTTATCCCCTTTTCCCCACAAAGGGAGATTGCTTGTTCCACAGCATCTGTCTCACCGGAGAGTACGCTCTGACGGGGGCCGTTGATATTGGCCAGCACCAGGTATCCCTGAACCCCGGATAGCACTTGCTCAGCTTCTTCACGGGAACAGATCAGGCTCACCATGGCCCCGGGTTTTTCAGGGCTGGCTGCCATGGCTTTTCCCCGGACAGCGGCAAATTTTATGAGTTCCTGTTCGCCATACCCTCCTGCGGCGCAGAACGCGGTAAGTTCTCCAAGGGAGTGCCCCCCAACCAGATCCGGTTTTATACCGAGTTGCTGAAGATATTTAAGCCATAGGAGAGAACAGAGACAAATGGCTGGCTGAACAGTCTCTGTCTGTGATAATTTCTTGGCCCACCCCTCAATCTCATCTGCCCCTTCCGTCCGATCCAGGGGATGATACATCAAACCTGCGACAGGAAGCCCGCCAACCTCAGTGATCCATTTATCAGCCTGGTCCGCCAGCTCCTTTGCCCACTGGAATCGTTCCACAAGTACCCGGCCCATACTGAGCTGCTGGGAGCCCTGTCCGGGAAACAGCATTCCGATCCGCTTCTTATCCATATGCCTGCCAAAAAATATGGTATTTCCAGGGTCATGGGCTATTTTTGCTGTTAAAGGGTTGGATTCAATCAAACCGGTCAGTTTTTTGAGCCTTTCCAGCAATTGGTCCGGGTAGCCTGCAATGACGGCAGAACGGACATTGGCTTCCGGGCTCGTATCCTGAGCAAGCCTGGCCGCAAGATCTGCAAGTTCGGCAATGCTGATCCCCTTGGCCATCTCCTGGAGATCTTCGATTTTGCTCACAAGCTCCTTGTCTGAATCAGCCGCCACCACAAAGAGTTCCGTTTGCTGGTTTGAAACCAGGAGCACCTGTTCTTTAATGGATGGCTCAAGTTTCGGACTCGGCAGATCACAGGACTCCACAGTAACATGACAGTTGATGCCGCCAAATCCCATTGAAGATACCCCGGCCCTTATTATTTCCCCGGCATCACGCACTTCACCGTTAATAATGGGATAGAGTGAGCGGGCAACCGTATCGAAAATAGGCTGGGGATCGCGACAGGCGGCCGTGGGAGGCAGGACACGACGATTTACAGCAGAAACAGCCTTGATAAAACCGCCTATTCCCGATGCTGCCTTTGTATGCCCGATAAGGGATTTTAATGACGTCACGCCGCAAAACCTGGAACCGTTTTTTAAAGATGACGATGGGGATCGCCCAGGATCGCCCATGGCAATGGAGATCGCTTCCAATTCAACACGATCCCCCACCGTTGTGCCGGTTCCATGTCCTTCAATAAAGCTTAAGTCATGGATAGCATAGGGTGCCCGATCGTAGGCAGCCTTTAACGCCCTGGACTGTCCCTGGGCACTGGGAGCCGTTAATCCCGTACCGCCGCCATCTGACGAAATTGCCCAGCCCTGGAGAGCCGCATAGATGTAATCACCGTCTCCGATGGCATCCTCCATGCGTTTAAGCACAACAAAGCCGCAACCTTCACCAGGAATAAACCCATCTCCCCTGCGATCGTAGACGGTCATTTCATTATCAGTTAATGCACGGGTCTTGGCAAACCCGATCAGCTCGAAACTGTCTAAACTGATATCAACACCGCCGGCAAGCACCAGGTCCAGTTCACCCTCTGCAAGCTTTGAAGCAGCCGTTGCAACAGCCAGAAGAGAAGATGAACATGCGCCGTCAACAACATACCCTCCTCCTTTAAGATCGAGATAATTGCATATTCGACCGGCATTTGTATTTGAAAGACCGCCTGCCAGGGAATCTTCACTGGCAGCAGGAAACGCGGACTTAAAATAGGTCTCAAATGCGGTCTCGATCTCCATGTGTTGCTTGCGGGACAATCCATTTTTCTTGGATGCCGACAGAAAAGCACGGCGAACAAAGGGCCAGCGCAATCTCATGGTATTGGCCCGGGACTGTTCCCCAGCCAGGCTGTTACCGAGAATAACGCCGGTATGCTCACCCGGAATATTATCCCGGGAATATCCTGCATCTTTTATCGCTTTAATTGCAACTTCCAACGAGAGCCAGTGTGTGATATCTGTTGAGTTGAAGGTGGATTTGGGAATTCGCATGGATGCCCAGTCAAAATCGAACCCATCGATAACAGCTGCCTGCTTTGCATAGGTTTTATCAGGTTCATGGGGATCTGAATGAAAATAATCGGCAACAGGTAATCGTTGATCCGGAAGCTGCCTGAATTGACGACGGCGTGAAAGCACATTCTCCCACATCTGTCTTGGATTACGAGAGTCAGGATACCAGCAGGCTAAACCGATAACGGCAATTGGGGAATTTGATCTGTTTTTCATCATAATATCTCCTTGTTTGCCCTGGGGCTGTAGGACTATAAAAACATAATAACAATGAAAGAACACCTGACTGACAGATGGAATGGACTATTTCACCTGGTTATTGTGACAGATCTCAGATAAAATGGATTGAAACAGAACGTTCAAGTACGATTTGCACGACAGCAGTTTATATGGATCGAATCAATAATTCAATCTAATAAGTTGAATTAAAAAAACGTCCGTCTGTCCAATATGAATCCTGTTAATTAAAAGAATGGGTCCCTTGAATGAAAGCATTTCCTGGCTACGAAACTGTTACAAAAATATATGATAGCCCAAGCACCATCGTATATAGGGGAAAAAGGATTTCAGACAATTGCCCGGTGATTCTTAAATTCTTAAATGACGAATTCCCCACGGCTGCGGCGCTTGCCAGGATAAAGAACGAATACGCAATCATCAAATCACTGAATTTTGACGGCGTGATAAAAGCATTCTCCATTGAGGAGTATAGAAACACAACAGCCATCGTACTTGAGGATTTTAAGGGGAAAGCCCTGGGGGAGTTGATCAGGACCGAAAAATATACCCTGCATCAGTTTTTATCCATGGCCATTGATATTACAGGCATTTTAGGTGAAATTCATTCAGCAAATATCATTCACAAGGATATAAACCCATACAATATTTTGATGAACCCCTTAACAGGCATGGTCAAAATCATCGATTTTGATCTTGCAACGTCAATGTCCCATGGGACTCCCGGGATAACCACACCTGATGTTCTTGAAGGATCTTTAGCGTATATTTCACCGGAGCAGACCGGTAGGACGAATAGAATACTGGATTATCGTAGCGACTTTTACTCTTTGGGAGTTACTTTTTACGAAATCCTATGTCACAAGTGCCCCTTTGAAAGCACAGACCCATTGGAACTTGTCCATTCACAAATAGCAAAGCAACCCGTTCCGCCATCCCATATGAGTCACACAATTCCAGACCCCATATCCGACATCGTAATGAAATTGATGGCCAAAAATGCTGAAGACAGATATCAGAGTACATGGGGGATCAAGGCGGATCTTGAAGAATGCCGAAATCAATTGAGCAGCAACAATAAAATTGCGCCATTCTCCCTTGGGAAACACGATATTTCCGACAATCTGCTTTTCCCCCAGAAATTATATGGTCGGGAAAATGAAATTAAGGCCCTGGAAGCATACCTGGAGAATGTTTCCAGGGGCGCCCGCGAATTCCTGATGATCCACGGCGCTTCAGGTATCGGCAAGACGACCCTGATCAAGAATGTATACAAACCGCTTACCCTGCAAAGGGGGCATTTCATTTCCGGCAAATGCGACCGGTTCAGACGGGACGTTCCCTACATCGCGTTTGTAAATGCTTTTCGTGAACTGATCCAACAGATTCTAACTGAAAGCGATTCTGATCTTTCCGGCTGGAAAGGAAAAATACTCTCTATTTTGGGACCAAACGGTCAAATCATCATCCATGTCATCCCTGAGGTTGAACTGATCATCGGCCCCCAGCCCCCTGTTCCCGAACTTGGCACAGTGGAGACCCAAAACCGCTTTAATCTGGTTTTCAAGAATTTCCTTCGACTTTTCTGCGGCCCGGATCATCTGCTTGTCATCTTTTTAGATGATCTGCAATGGATAGATTCAGCATCCCTGAACCTGATCGAACAAATTATGGCCGACAAGACCATCGGGTATTTTTTTCTCATCGGGACATATCGTCCAGGTGAAGTCGAACCTGCTCACCCTCTCAACATGGCCATGACAAGAATAGAAACCGAGGGCAGAGCGATTAACCGGCTTCCCCTCTCCCCTTTAAAGCTTTGCCATATCACAGAACTTATTTCGGATGCACTTCAGACAAAAAAGAATCACATCATTAAACTTGCGGAACTCAGTCTCAACAGAACAGGAGGGAATCCCTTATTTATCGTGGAGTTCCTGAAATCTTTGAATGCAAAAAAACATCTCAGATTTAACTATTCAAACCTGGAATGGGAATGGGATCTGCCTGAAATAAGAGGCCTGGGATTTTCAAATCATATCGTTGACCTGATGATAGAAACCTTCGAGTTATTAAGCAGAAGCACCCGGAAAATATTACAGATAGCAGCATGCATCGGCCAAACATTTGAACTCGGCATGGTTGCGGTCATCTATTCCAAACCTGAGAAAGATACGCTTGTATTACTTCATGATGCCATAAGAGAAAACCTGGTGATCCCCCTTAGCGATAATTATAAAATAATTCTATTGGATATAAGGCATTCAGCAACAGACCTAAGTGTTAAATTCAGATTTACCCATGACCGAATTCACCAGGCTGCATATTCACTTCTTTCCGATCAGGAGAAAAGAGATATACACTTTCAGGCAGGTCAATATCTTTTACAAAACAGTTCCCAAAGACAATTGACAGAGAAAATATTTGACATCGTAAACCATTTAAACTTCAGTATGGATCTGACCACAGGAGAATCAGAGATTGATCGTCTTTCCAGTTTAAACCTGATGGCTGCTAAAAAAGCTAAAGCATCTGCAGCATATGAACAAAGCTTTCATTATTTAAAAACGGCCATTATCCTTTTAAAGAGAGACCCATGGAAAAGGGATTATGAGATCACTCTTTCAATCTATCTTGAAGCTGCTGAATCGGCATATCTGTGTTCCCAATTTACCGAAATGAAAGAGTATATAGCAATTGTGATGCAACAGGCGCGCACCCTGCTCGACAAAGTAAAAGCCTACGAAATATTAATTGAGGCAGACAAAGCACAGTATAGATTGAAAGAAGCCCTTGCCACAGCCCATAAGGTTCTTAAACTGTTGGGAGTCGTTCTGCCACAAAGACCAGACAAATTCAGCATCATGCTCCACCTGTCCAGAACAATGGTGGTGATGGCAGGAAAACAGATCGAAAATTTAGTTGAGCTACCCAAAATGCAAGAGCCGACCAAACTTGCATCCATGAGAATTATGACAACCGTATCATCGGCTGCCTATTTTGCGAATCCGGATCTGTTTCCTCTGCTTGTGTTTAAAATGATCGATTTTTCTATCAAATTCGGCAATGCAAAGGAATCAGGATTCATATATGCCTTATACGGTCTGATCCTGTGCGGAGTGGTGGGAAACATAAAAAAAGGCCATCAATTCGGATTACTCGCCCTTAAGGTTCAGGAACGGTTACAAGCCAACAGATATAAAGCAAAAACATACAATATGGTTAATGGGTTTATCTCCCATTGGAAAAACCATATCAGGGAGACAATAACGCCCTTATCAAAGACCTTTCAATATGCCCTTGAGACAGGTGATTTGGAATATGCCGGACATGCTGCATTCTTCAACTCGTTTCATTGTTTTGTTTCCGGCATGGAATTGTCCCGGGTCAATCGGGAGATGGCAAGGAACAGCCATGCGATCACCACGATAGAACATGAAGTTTCCTCCCATCTCCATGGGATCTACAGGCAGGTTGTATCAAATTTAAGGGGGAAATCCCAACATACTGAACAGTTAAAAGGGGATCACTATGATGAATTTAAGATGCTTCCCATTCACCAGAAAGCGGATGACAAAACAACCCTTTACAACCTGTTTTTCAATAAATCATATCTATGTTACATTTTTGGAAACTACGCACAGGCACTGACCAATGCATCCATGGCAAAAAGACATTTGGATGCGTGTATTGGAACCTTTGCCGTGCCTCTCTTTTATTTTTATGATTCCCTGGCAATGCTTGCCGTGTATCCCAACTTGAAAAGGAACCAACAAAAACAAATAAAAAGTAAAATCGCAGCCAACCAGAAAAAGATGAAAAAATGGGCTCACCATGCCCCAATGAATCATCTCCACAAATTCTATCTGATCGAGGCGGAACGGATGGGAATCAGCGGACAGGAATCCAAGGCCGGGCATCTCTATGACCAAGCCGTTGGACATTCAAAAAAACACGGTTTTCTAAACGAAGAGGCCCTGGCAAATGAACTTGCCGGGAAATTTTATCTTTCAAAGGGGAACGAAAAGATCGCCAGGGTTTATATGGGGGATGCCCGTTTTTGTTATCAAAAATGGGGCGCCACTGCCAAAGTAAAAAATCTGGATGAGAAATATGATCTTTTTGAAACAGAGGAATCATTCAATGATCATTCCTCTTTAACAAAGACCATTCCGACCGTAAAATCATCAACCAAAGTTGCAACTGAGTTGGATATAGCATCTGTAATGAAAGTTTCCCAGGCAATATCCGGTGAAATCGTACTCAACAAACTTTTGGATCGTTTAATGAAGATCGTAATTGAAAATGCCGGTGCAGCAAAAGGTTTTCTGATCATAAAATCGGGGAACAGACTATCCATTGAGGCGGAAGTGCGAACCGACCAGGAGAATATTCAGGTGCTGCATTCAATTCCCGTTGAAAAAGAAAACAATATCTCCCAGGAGATCATCAATTACGTTGTAAGGACCCGGGCACACCTGGTACTCAATAACGCTGCCAAAGAGGGCCGGTTTACCAACACACCCTATGTCATTGAAAATCGTCCGAAATCGATACTCTGTGCTCCGATTATCCATAAATCCCATCTCACCGGCATCCTCTATCTTGAAAACAATCTCATTGCCGGTGCATTTACAACTGAACGCATAGAAATGCTTACACTGATAAATTCCCAGATCGGTATTTCCCTTGAGAATGCACGACTATACTCAAACCTTGAAGAACAGGCAGAAGCGATTCGCAGAATGAATGAAGAGTTAGAAGATCGTGTGGCCGAACGGACATCCGAACTCAGCGAATCCCTTACCATGCTGAAGAAAACCCAGGCCAAGCTTATTCAATCTGAAAAAATGGCAGCACTTGGCGAACTCATATCCGGTATTGCCCATGAGATCAATACCCCCCTTGGAATCATCAATTCAAACACCGACCTGATCATCCGCTATATAAAAAAAACAGATACCCTAGAGAATCTTGACAGCGCAGTATCAAGAATTATCACCAGCATAGGCCGGAAACTGACAACAACATCAACTGCATGTGATTCAATTCTGACGATCATAGATTCATTGAGGGTATTTGCACGATTGGACGAGGCGGAATACCAGTCAGTAACGATCTCTTCCCTTGTGGAAAACACCCTCGCCATCATGAAAAACAAATTAAAAAACAGAATAACAGTAAAAAGGAATTACGCCTTTAATGAAGCGGTTTTATGTTTTCCAAGCCAGATGAACCAGGTTTTCATGAATATCATTAATAATGCCCATGATGCCATGCAAGGGGAAGGAACGCTTCAAATCACCGTGGATTCATCAGAAAAAGACGTTATGATATTTTTTGAGGATACAGGCAGTGGAATTCCTGAAGAAGCGCTCCCCAGAATCTTTGATCCCGGTTATACGTCAAAGGGAGTTGGTGTTGGAACAGGCATGGGACTTTCCATATGCTATCGGATTGTTGCAGAAAAACACGGTGGCCGCATCTGGGCTGAGAACCGCCTTGAAAAAGGAGCAAGATTAGCCATTCAATTGCCCCAAAAAGGGAAGGAGAAATTATGAGACAGTCAGGGATTCTGCTTTTAGATGATGAGAAGATGGTGGTGGATAACATCCAGGACTTGATAGAGCTTGAGACTGACCATAAAGTTTTCCCGGAAACCAACCCCTTTGACGCTTTGGTAACATTAGACAAGAATAAGGTTGATCTGATAATCACAGATTTTCTTATGCCTGAAATGAATGGAATCGATTTTTTGATACAAGCCAAAAGAAAAAACTATGATTCAACATCTATTATTCTGACCGGGTATGCTGATAAGGAGAATGCGATCAGGGCAATAAATGAAGTAGGAATTTACCAATATATTGAAAAGCCCTGGAACAATGATGATCTGTTGATCACCATTCAAAATGCCGTTGAACGGGGGGACCTCATTACTGAACTCAAACATAAATACAATGAAATTCAGCAGGCATATTTGGAGATCATTTACAGGCTTGCAATAACTGCAGATTTTTTTGAAATAAACACCTATTCACATATTTTGAGAATCAGCCATTTCAGTAAAAAATTAGCAGAGCTTTCCCAAAAAGATGCCACCTACTGTAACAACATTATGTATGCAAGCATGATGCATGATGTCGGAAAGATAGGAGTCCCCAAAGAGATATTGCAAAAGCCGGACAAATTAGAAAAAGAAGAGTTTGAGTTAGTTAAAAAGCATCCCGAAATTGGGGGTAGTATATTAAGAAATGCAACAAACCAGCTTATGGAAATGGCCCGGGAGATATCCATATTTCATCATGAAAAATGGAATGGCAAAGGATATCTTAAGGGGTTAACAGGAGATTCAATTCCTGAGTCCGCAAGGATTGTAGCCATTGCCGATGTCTTTGATGCCCTTTTATCCCAAAGGCCATACAAGGCGTCCCTGCCTCCGGCAAGGGTAAAAGAAATTTTTCGAAAAGACAGGGGGATACATTTTGACCCTGAACTTACCGATCTCTTACTGAACAATTTTGATCAATTTATCGCTATTTACGACAAAATATCTGCCATGGATCAGGAGGAGATATTGGATAGCCTGTTTAAAAAGAACCTGCCCGTGAATACGGATATTGAAAAGCCATTATGATCTCTGATCTCCTGGGGAACGCTTTTAACGGATTTGGGGTGATCACAGGTTTTCCAGGGGAAAGAACCCCTTTGGAATCCCGCCGGTCAGGTTCATGGAGGGCCTGTGGAACTGCCCGCTGTCGTAAATGTGCCTGAGCAGCAAGTCCCGGGCCTCAGGTTCCGCCAGGTAGGCGATCCCCATGGCGTGCTCCGTGATGCTCAACCCCCTGGGATCAAAGGCGCCCTTTTCCGTGACAATGATAACAGGATCGGCTGAGATGGCCGTTGTGGTAATGCCTTCCGGGCATTTATCCACGATCTTTGACACCCCCTTTGCGGTGGTTGATTTCATGGCAATGATGGGCACCCCCCCTTCGGACAGATAGGCACCCCGCAAAAAATCTGCCTGGCCCCCCACACCGCTGTAGATCTTCCTGGCATCCAGGGAGTCGGCCCAGATATTTCCGTGGAGATCCGCCCCGATGGCACTGTTGATGGCGATCATCCCGGGATGGCGGGCGATGTTCAGGATGCTGTTGGTCCTGTCCGAAGGGCGGCTCTGGATGGAGCTGTTGTAGTCCATCCAATGGTATCCCCCCCGGGTTCCGGCAAGGAAGATGGAGGCAATGGAAAACCGGTTGTTAAGAAACCGGTTGGTGACGATCCCCTTCTCCACCAGGGTTCTCATGGCATCGGCAAACAGCTCCGTTCGAATCCCCAGGTCCTTGACCCCTTTGTCCATGATGGCCTGGGTAACCGCCTCCGGCACCTCTCCGATGCCGTACTGGAGGGTGGATCCGTCCTTGATGTAAAGGTGGGCAATGAGGTTGGCAATGTCCATGGCCTTCCTGTCCGGTTTTTTAACGGGACTGATGGGCATATCGTAATCTGCGTCCACAAGATAGTCAATGAACTCGCCGGGAATGGTGGTTCCCAGGATAAAGGGCATCCGTTGATTCCGTTCGGCAATCACCAGTCCATTGTTCTCCCTGGCAGACTGGATGGCGGCAAGCACCCCTTCCACGGTGGTGCCAAGGCTGTAATTACCGCCGTTGTCCGGGCCTGAAACAGACACCATGGCCACATCGGGCTTTAGATAGGATTTAATCTGCCTTGGAATGTCCGACAGGTGCATGAGCTGATAACGGGCCATTCCCTGGTTGACGGCTGCCCTTGAGTGATGGCTGTTGAAAATCACCCGGTGGGTGATTCGCTGGCAGGCCTCCCTGGAGAACACCTCCCCCACATCCCCCAGGAGCAGTACGCTCAAAAGCTCCACCTCCCGGATGGTGTCATCCGCTGCCATCTGCCTTAAAAAGGTCTGGGGGGTGGCGGCATTGCCGGAACAATAGATCCTGCTGCCGGGTTTTAACACAGATGAATTGATCACCTCTTCCACATTTTTTACAATCTTCATTGTTCCTGTTCCCCTAACCTGGACAAGCCAGAAGCTAAAACGTTTTGCAAGCCCTCCCACGATAGCAAAGATTGAAAAGGAACTCAATCATGGTTCGATCCCTGGCACCACCGCCTGACTTTAACAGACGGTTATACGGTTAAGTGATCGACAGCGGGCTGGGATTCTTTGACACAAGATTCACGGCTTTCATCCAACAGGGTTCGGACCGTATCCATGAGCCCATGAAGGCTTACCGGTTTCACCATGATTTTGCCAATCCCCATGGCGGATTCCTGTTCGAAAAGCTCTTCACTGAATCCTGTCCAGATCAGGACTGGAAGACCGGGACGCAGTTTCACAAATTCTGCGGCCAGACGGTTCCCGTTCATCCCCGGCATGGTCATATCCGTGATCACCATGTCGAAAGCCGCCGGGTCCGTACGGAAAAATTCAAGGGCAGAAAGGGCATGGGAAAAAGGAGTCACCCGGTATCCGGCATGTTGGAGCATCTGCTTTGTCGTGGCCAACACCTCCTTTTCGTCGTCAATCAGCAATATGTGTTCATTGCCTTTTTCCAGGAATTCTGATCCTGTGGCCGGGTGCGATTCAATGGGGTCATGCACGGGAAGATAAATTTCGATCCGGGTACCTTTGCCGGGATCGCTTTGGACAAGCACGGTCCCGCCGGCATTCTTCACAATACCGTGGACAATGGACATGCCCATACCGGTGCCTTTCCCCTTCTCTTTTGTGGTAAAAAACGGATCAAACATCTGATTGACGATCCCCTTTTCCATGCCGGACCCGGTATCGGCAACACTCAGAAACGCATAAACCCCGGGGGACATTTTCGGGGCAGGACAGCTGTTCCATCGACAATCCAGCTCCTTAAGATGGATAGTCAGCGTTCCCCCTTTCCCCTTCATGGCGTCGCTGGCATTTGCGGAAAGGTTCATCAGAATCTGATGGATCTGGGTCGGGTGGATCTTGACCGGCCCGCACCGGTTATTCACACACGGTCGAATCTCAATGCTCGAAGGGATGGAGGAACGTAAAAAATTCACCACCTCGTGTATGATGGGGGCAATGGGTATGGGACGCAGGACAAGGCTGTCCTGCCTGGAAAAGGTCAGGATCTGGGATACCAGATCCCTGGCCCGGATCCCGCCCTTATAAATTTTCTCTACCCGCTGACGGACGGGGTTTTCCCTGGGAATATCCATGAGAAGCATTTCCGTGTGGCCGAGAATGGGAAAAAGAATATTGTTGAAATCATGGGCAATCCCACCGGCAAGGCTTCCAAGGGTCTCCATTTTCTCAACTTGCCTGAGACGGGATTCCAGCATATCCCTTTCCTGCTGTATCTTTTTGCGCTCAATTGCATACCGGAGGGTTCTGTCAACGAGCCGGGAATCCATATTGCCCTTGGTAAGATACTCCTGGGCCCCTTTTGCCACGGCTTCGAACCCCATCTCTTCACCAGGCCCTTGGGTCAACACCACCACCGGCACCCCAGGGCAGCAGCCGGTCACCCGGGAAACCGTTTCAATGCCATGGGCGTCGGCCAGGCAAAGATCAAGGAGAATGGCGTCCGGCCGTGTGACCGCCACGGCCGACATCAGATGCTGCAAGGAATCAACGACCTCAACCCGGTAGGTGGTAAGTATTGATTCCCGTAAGATTTCCATGATCAGCCTTGCATCTTCCGGGTTATTCTCAACCAGAAAGATATGAACATCTGTCCCCATCATCGCCTCTAACTTCGTTACGGGACACAGGCCCCTGGTTTCATTTTTATTTAGCGAGCAGTTGCCGACTCTTATAGCATAAAAACAGAAGGGGGATATGCAGGAAGAATATAGGAAAAGTATAGGGTCAAACCCTATATATCATTTAATAGACCGCAGTTTGGTCCGAAGGCTGATTTTCTTGTTCTGGAGACCCATTTTTTTTCTGATTTGAATCCGGTGCCAGTCAACGGTTCCTTTGGAAATATTCATCACACCGGCGATCTCCTTTGATGTTTTTCCAATTTTTATCAAATTAGCGATTTTAATTTCAGCCGGACTTAAATTAAAATATCGTGAGTTCAATTTCGAAACCAATGGGTCAAAAGCCTGCTCGATGTTAAATTCGATAACCTTGACATAGGTGTCCTGGAGCGGGTCCAGGGAGGTTGATTTCAATTTTTCCAGATAGGGAACGATGTGGGTTTTCAAATGGCAAATGACGTGTTCTTTGAGATCCTCCCTGGCCTCGTCCTTATTATCGATCACCACCCTCAGGGCCGTGTTCAACTCCCGGAGGGTCTCGGTTTTCTCCTTTAATTCACGGTTTGCCTTTTCAAGATCAACGGTTCTGCGTTTTACTTTTTTATCCAGGTTTCTGTTACCTTTTTCCAACGCTTCCTGGATCTGTTTCAATTCTGTTACATCCGCTGCCACACCAACCATGAATTTGATATTGCCCGCGTCATCGGTCACCGGATATCCCCGGTCATTTATCCAGGCGATGGATCTGTCCGGTCGAACAATTCGATACTCACAGTTCCACCGGCCTTCAGCATGCAGCTCCACAAAATCCCCCAACTTCTTTCTGTCACCGGGATGAATGGCATCCAGGAAGGAACACGGTTCCTCATAAAGACGTTTCCGGCTTCTGCCCCATACCGTCTCATATGCGGGGCTCACATAGAGCACCTGCTGCACCCCCGGGGTGCTCACCCAGAATACGTCCTGTATGGTCTCAGCAATCAGCCTGAATTTTTCCTCTTTGTCTTGAAGCTCATTGTAAATTTGTTTATTTTCGGTAACATCCCGGATCAATGTCGCCACCCGGTCAACCTCTTCAGAATCCTTACCATTTATCGGATAGCAGTTGACTTCCAGCCATCGGGTTCCTTTGTCCGGATAGGTGTGTTCCATTTCATATTTCACCATCTCTCCCTCGAAACTCGTCTCAAGGAAAGGCTTGATGGTTTCGTCAAACACATTTTCAGACAACACCCCACGGGCCTTGCGCCCGATGACCTCATCCCTGTTTGCACCAAAATAGGCTAAATAGGCGTGATTGACCATCCGGTAGGTATACTCCCGGTCAAACACACAGACCATGTTCGGTGTTGATTCCAATACTTTTTCATACACTTCAAGCCGCCGCTCTTTTTTTTCACTTGGAATTGTTTGCTTCTCCAACTGTTTTCGACATCCAAGATCACGGGTTGTTGCGACAATGGTCCCGGCTTTGCCGGCATCGGAATTTATAACCCGCTTACCAGTGGTTTCAACCCATACGTAATGACCGTTTTTATGCCGGATTCGATAGGGACACGTATGGAATCTCTCTTTGCAGCGTATTCTCTCAAGACCCTTCTGTTTATTTTCAAGATCATCGGAATGGTAAAATTCATGTGGCGTTCGTCCGACCAGTTCTTCAGGAGCATACCCGGTCAGATCAAGGCATGCCGGAGACACGTACATGCAAACGCCGTCTGATGAATGCAGCGTTACCATATCTACGGAATGCTCCATAAGCAACTGATAAAAACAATCATTTCGTTCCAATTCTTGAATCCTTTTTTTAATCTCTCAACTTTCCAGGAAGGAACTTTTTTCCTCCCCCAACCCGAAGGCCACAAGGGAATCCATGGGCTGTCTGCCAACGACCATTCCCATTTTAAAAGACATCGCGTTTTATTAATTCCGGGGGTTTGCCCATGGCCGTCATGGAAAGGTTTCCGGGGCCGAAGGTGGCGGTCATGGCAACTGCAAATAAAAAATTGTGCGGATTATACGGGTGACGTTGTGCAGCGTCAAGATAAGTATTGTATGCATGGGAATATGGATTCCGGAGATAAAAAAAGATAGTAAGGGGCCATTTACACGATCCTGGCACGTTTTCCAACATATTTATGAAACACCCCAACTCTCCTGATCGATCATTTGGTAAACATTTGTAAAGGACTATACCATAAACATGACCCATCGCCATATAGGAAAAATATAGGAAGAATATAGGGTCAAAACCTACACTATGGGACATCAACATCAGCCCTCCTCTTTTTCATCATCCGCCGCATCCGTTCCAGCTTTTTGGGATCAATAACGGCATCCCCCCGGGGCCCGGCCGGTCCCATCCGGGGCGTCATGAGCTGAAGATACTCCTGGTTGGTGATCCGGTTCTGCCAGTGGCCTTGAAACCTGGCAGCGCCGATCCCGATGCAAAAGAGCGCCACAAGGGTCACGGCCACCCCCGCCTGTTTCACCGGCAGCTTTCCAAAGAACAGGGACAACCCGATCGCCTTGTCTTCGGGGCAGACAGAGACGCACCCCATGCAGGCGCTGCACTCCGGGGAGTTGATGCTCTCCTTTTCCCGGATGGCGATCATGGAGGGACAGGCGCGTTCGCATTTTCCGCAGCCTGTGCAGGCGGCAGGGTTCCGTCGTATCCTGCCAAGGCTGACAAGGCCGATGATGCCCAGAAGCGCCCCATAGGGACACAGATACCGGCACCAGAAATGAGGAATGACTACGGAAAGAACCGCCAGGATCAGAATCACCCCAAGGGCCAGGGGGGAGATATGGGTAAAGAACCCAAGCATCTTGATGTCGGCAAGGATGTTATAAGGACTCTCTATAAAGCCCTTTACCGATGCCAGGGGCATTTTAAGAAAAATGGTCCAGACAAAGAACCCCAGGATGAGGTACTTGCTGGAAGAAAATCCCCGGTCCAGCCATTTCGGCACCCTCAACCGGTGATTAAAAATCAATCCATTGAGCCGGGCCAGAAGATCAGAAACAAGTCCAACAGGACAGATCCAGGAGCAGAACCCCCGCTTGAACAGGAGGGCTGTGAGACAGATGATCAGGAAAATGACCAGGGCCGACGGGTGGACCTGGTTGATGATACCGGTAAAGAGGAAATATTTCAGACCCAGCAATGCGCTGATGGGAAGAAAGGCCTCCACACCCGGGGGGCGCTCCACCGCGGGGATTGCCCCGCCGGCAAGGGCGGAAGCAAACCTGTAAAATTGAATGCCGATAAAGAGGGTGATCACAAGAGCCCCCGCCTGGACCAACCGACGTGTCAATCTGCCCCTGTTGTTTTTCAGGTGTTTCAATGTCAATGCTCCTTCTTATATTTGATATACAGGGCCAGGCACCATGCAAGCCTGACCCCATGTAACAATAGGGACGGTTCTGATTTTTTCAAACCCGTCAACCAATTTAATATAAAAACCATGGAATCCCCCCCTGGGCTGTGATACATATCTGTATCTCGACTTTCGGAGTTGGCTGTCTTTACATGGCTGCGCCCAAGTCCGGAAACTGAGTCTGTATTTTAATCAACATTCATGGGACAAGGCAGGAACAACATAACCAGGGCGGCCCCTTGGGAGAGAGATTTATGGTTTATATTGACGACTTCATATCAGACAGAAAAACCCTCGAGCTGGTTCTAGACAATCTCAAGGACGGTATCATTGCCCACGACCTGGAACGAAAAATCATCTTCTTCAACAAAGAGGCGGAAAAAATCACCGGCTTTTCAAAGGAGGACGTCATGGGCAAGGATTGCCACGAGGCCTTTGGCGCTCCCTTTTGCGGTGATCAGTGCTCCTTCTGCGGCAACCTGCCGGACCTCAAAAAGCGGCTTGAATTTCCGGTCACCATCCTCACAAAGGCCAGGGAAACCCGGCAGATAGAGATGAGCATCACCGGCATATTTGACAAAAACATCTTCAAGGGGGTGATCGCCTCGTTCAGGGATATGACCGAGTACACCGAGCTTGCCGCCCGGGCCGAGGAGCTCACCTCGTTTTCAGGCATCATCGGCAAGGACAGCTCCATGCGCCAGATCTTCCAGCAGATACAGGATGTGTCCCAGTACGACTATCCCGTCCACATCAACGGAGATACCGGCACGGGCAAGGAGCGGGTGGCCGCAGCCCTTCACTCGGAGAGCAAGCGGGCCCGTGCCCCCTTTGTGCCGGTCAACTGCGGCGCCATCCCCGACGGTCTGGTGGAAAGCGAACTGTTCGGCCATGTCAAGGGGGCGTTTTCAGGGGCTGTGAAGGAAAGAAAGGGACGGTTTGAGCTTGCCCATAAGGGCACTCTTTTTCTTGACGAGGTGGCGGAACTTCCAAAACCCATGCAGGTGAAGCTGTTGCGATTCCTCCAGGAAGGTGTGCTCGAACGGGTCGGCGGTGAAAAGAGCATCAAGGTGGACGTCCGAATCATCAGCGCCACCAACAAGAACCTTGCCAGGGAGGTGGAAACGGGAAATTTCAGGAAAGACCTGTTCTACCGGCTCAACGTGATTCCCATGCACCTTCCCCCCCTGAAGGAAAGACGCATCGACATTCCCCTGCTCATCGCCCACTTCCTGAAGCGGGCCGAGGGCGAGATCCATGCACCCGTACCCCCATTTTCCAAGGACGCCATCCGGGTGATGATGGACTACGACTGGCCAGGTAATGTCAGGGAGCTCCAGAACGCGGTCCAGTTCGCCATCGTCCGGTGCAAATCCAACGAGATCATGCCCATGGACCTGCCCATGGAACTCAGGGCCGTATCGGGAAACGGTCCCGCAACCCACCTGCCCGAACCACGGATCAATTCAGGCAAGCTCGATATTGAGGCGGTGAAAGCAGCCCTGGAACGGACCGGGGGAAACAAGGCCAAGGCGGCCCGGGATCTGGGTGTGGGAAGAGCCACCCTCTACAGGTTCCTGGAAAAAGACCCCAGGGCGGCCGATTTTGCGGACTCTCTCAAATGAGACCGCCAAAGGAGGGAAAATGAACACCCCTGAACACTACGTTCGCAGGGTCACCTGGATCGGACTTGTGGCCAATATCCTGCTCTCCGGCATCAAGTTTCTGGCAGGCATCCTGGGAAACAGCCAGGCCCTGATGGCGGACGCGGTCCACAGCCTCTCCGACACCATCACCGACGTTGCCGTGATCCTGGGGTCGTTCTTCTGGTCCGAACCGCCGGACCAGTGCCACCCCCACGGTCACCAACGCATCGAAACCATGGTCACCATCGTCATCGGCACCATCCTTCTCCTGGCGGGTATCGGGGTCGGCTGGCACGCAGTCACCACCCTCCACCAGGAGGGTGCGGATGTAACGCCCGGTCCCATCGCCCTTGTTGTGGCGGCCATCTCCCTTGTCACAAAGGAGATCCTCTTCCGCTGGACCGACCGTGCAGGAAAACAGGTCAAGAGCAGTGCGCTCCGGGCAAATGCCTGGCACCACCGGCTGGACGCCATCAGCTCGATCCCGGTATTCCTTGCCGTGGCAGGCGCCATGCTCTTCCCGAACCTCACCTTCCTCGACCATGTGGGCGCCCTGATCGTCTCGATCTTCATCATCCAGGCCTCGTTCAAGATCCTGGTGCCGGGATTTGGAGAACTCCTGGAAGCGGGGGCCTCAGCCGAGACCCTGACGGAGATCAAAGCCCTTGTGCAGAACCACCCGGGGGTGATCGAAATTCATCAGCTCAGGACCCGCTATCTAGGCTCAACCCTTCGCATCGATTTTCACCTGGTCCTGGACGGAGAACTGACCATCAAGCAGGGCCACGACATTGCAGAACAGATAAAGAACGATCTCATCTCAAGTTTGCCGGATCTTGAGGACGCCATCATCCACATCGAACCAAGCGATCTGCTTGATCAGGATCGAACAACGTCAAACTGATCCGGGAAAGGGGGTGGCCCTCCATATTGCCAAACAGTAATATGGAAGCGGCAAAAAAATTTCTCCCCGATCTTCAGCAGATCTCTTCCCGCCGGATCTCCGGAAGGCGGCGGATGAGGGACGCCATGTCGGGATCATCCTCCATCCAACACTTTATTTTGCCAAGAAAGCTTGCAACATAGGGATTATCGCTTCCGTCGGAAAGGCTGTAGTTGACCCAGCGTTCATTCCTTGCGGAGTTGACGAATCCTGCCTGTTCCAGAATCTTGAGATGCTTTGACACCGTGGGCTGTGCAAGTCCCAGGGCATGGGTAAGTTCGCACACACACATCACCTTGTACTGAAGCATCTTGACAATTTTTACCCTGCTTGCATCAGACATGGCCTTGCAAACCTTGACAAACACCTTCATAATTACCCCATATTTGCTTTTGGCAATACAACATCTTCCCGAAAAAATTCAACCTGGGAATGGCGGACAGACCAACGGTTTCAGTGAAACGCTACTCTTTGACCAAAGGCTTTGCGCTTCTCCCGGTTGTTTTTCTACCCGCCCCACCGCTCTTATTACCCCGGGGGGCTGTCCTCACTGCATCCCTGACTTTTTCCGGGGTTGGCTTTTTCGCGGATTTTTCAACCGGCTTTTTTGGAACAGCCGGAGCGGGCTTTGCTTCCCTGGCCGGCTTTACCGTTTTTTTGGCGGATGCCGCTTTTTTAGGGGATGGCTGCTTCGGGCTCTTTGGGGTTGCCGTCTTTGTTTCAGGAACTGCCTGCTTTGGAGGAACCGGTTTTGCTTCAGGAGCCGGGCTCTCATTCAGGGCCGTTTTCACAGGCTTCAACGCTTCGTCAAGCGCCTTGTCAAGGTCAAGATGGAAGCGCACCGGTCCACGGGTCTGATTCTTTCCGAACCGTGTGTGCAGGGCACAGGCGGATTCGGGATTTGACCATGAGGTTGCGATGGCCACATGTCCCTTGGGGAAAGGGGTCACCTCCGCATCCACATAATCAAGGGGCGCAAGAGCCGTCTCCTTTTCCACAAGATCGTCATGTTCTCCATAGCAGATGAGCCAGGGAATTTTCTTCTCGGCGATCCGTTTGAGGTTCAGCGTTCTGTCGAACATCGTAACTGGCAGGGTTCCGTCCTCGGTAATCGGAGTGTTGTAGGAGGCAAAACTCATCTTGGTGACGGCAAGGGGAAGATCAGAGCGCTCATTCTGGAGCCAGTAGTTGAGGGCTGCAGCGGTCTTGCTGATCTTTACCGGCTTGTTGTTTTTGCCGGTAACCATGAGCATATCCCGGAAAAAGGAGACCATGGGCGCCTCGGCCTCGATGCTCTTAAGCTTGTAGACCCAGCCCATGAGCAGTCCGTCCGCAACCCTGTTACCGCTTGCGAGGGTCTTGGTGCCGTAGCTCAGGTCATTGAACCGCAGGGGCAGCTTTTTTAAAAATTTTCCAAACCCGAGGCTCCGGGTGCCGTCCATGGGAGCCACGCAGCTGATAAAGGCATCCACCGAACCGTCAAGCTCGCCTGACAAAATGTTGCACAGGGCAGTGTAGCCCCCCTGGCAATACCCGTTCAGGGTCACGGGTTTCCCATGTTCCGCCTTTATCTTTTCACAAAATTCGCGGGTATCCAGGGCATCATCCTCAATGGTCATGGTCTGAAACGCGGGGGTGGTCTCGATATCCTTCATGATGCGAACATAGGTGGGAATCCCCTGGTTGGCGAAACTGTGGGCATAGCTCTTGTTTTCGCCGGGCAGAAAGGCGAGGATGTTACTTCCCAGGACATAGGGCGGAATGATGAGCACCGGCTTCATATTACCATCGGTCCGGACCGTTTTATCGCTCGGGGCGACCCTGTAGACGATAAACCGGTCGGTCTCTGCCAGTTTCGGGTTCTCCCCCCGCTCAAAATGAAACCCGTACTCGGGCTCGATATCCTGAATGGCCTGGGGAAATAGTTTTGTGACGTTGGAGATCATCGCAGACTGCCGGGAAACGAAACCATCCAGCTTTTCGCCCTCAAGGTTGAAAATGGTGTTGTACCAGGAAGTCACGCCTTTTTTAAGTTCCCTGCTGTTGTATTCGTCCAGGGCGTTGAGGCTTCCTGAAAAGTACCGGCTCAAGAGATCCATGTTGAATTCAAGCAGCTCCATGTAGGCGTTATAACTTTCCATGGGCGATTTACAGAGCAACCGTGTTATCTCGACGTTGCTGAAGTAGTTGGTGGAGATCAGCAACGGCATAAGAAAATCGTTGTTATACTTTGACAATCCCTGGAACAACTCCTGGAGCGTGCTGACCTGATCGGCCCAAAGGCTTGACTGCGAGGTCATGTTCCGGACAAAGGTATCCATTGAAAAGCAGTTGAAATCCACATCACTGGTTTGCATAGCATTGTCTCCTATGGGAGTACTGCTCGTGCCGGCAGGAGAACTCCTGCCGGCAGGGTCTGGGGTTACTATTTTTTTGCAGACTTTGCCGAAGCCTCGCCTGCCGGCTTTGCCTGGGGATCGAACATCTCCCTTGCCTTGGTGAAACTTGTATCCATGAGGTCCTTGTAATTGGACATGCCCTTCTCGCAGGTGTCAGCCCAGTTGGCGCACAGCTTTTTCCCATCTTCCGGCAGCCAGGGGTTCTGATCCATGGAGAGATTCATCAACGCTTCCCCCTGGGACTGAAAGGTTTTCATCAGGTTAAAGGTGTTATTAAAAACAACCTGCTGGAAATCGACCATCTGGGTAAATGTTTTGTTTGCTTCCATGGGATCTCCTTAATGGTGTCGGGTTATTTGATGTCAAACAGGTTATCGATATTTTTGAAGCCATCCTCAATGGTCTGCCTGAGATCCCCCCTGGCCTTTTGGGAAAACGAAATGCTGTTGTCCATGGCCTTTTTGCCCTCTGCCGTCACCCAGGGAAGCTGGGTTAAAAAGCTGTTCATCATGGTTTCAGTCTGGTCCTGGACTATGCACATGGCATTGAAGCTGTTGTCGAAAAATGATTTCTGAAAACCTACCATCTGTTTTGCAAGTTTTGCTGTTTCCATAATCGCGACTCCTTTTTTTGGGTTAATTCAAACATTTTCTGGGTTACTTCAAACAAAGCGATTTCGTACCGAATATCCATCCCGGAAGTTTGACAGGCTGAACACTGCCACACCGGACACAGGATCGTTGGGCACCTTGTTTTTAATGGATTTTTTGAGTTGCCGAGATGTTTCGCACACCAACCTACAGGGGGTATTTGCCACGGCCTCATTCATCTGTCTTTCTGTTTCGTATGCCACATAATAGGGCTGCGAAAACCGGTTGTCAAGGGAAAAATGATGCATCGCACAATTTTAATATTCCATACGATAAATTTGGATATGCTGGCAAATCCTCCTTTTATTTCAACCTGTTAAGCCAAAAATCGCCTTTAAAATTTATACATTGACATCAATAATGTTGCGCTGTAAGATGCAACGTAAATTAATTCTTCAAGATTTCGGCTTCAAAAGAAGCAACACTTCCCAAGCTCGTTATATTAACGATTGAACAACATCATTTATTATTAAATAACGTTCACGCGAACCAGGGGAAAAACAGAGTGACCCACACCATACGCATAAAAAAATATCCCAACCGAAGGCTCTACGACACGGGAAAAAGTGTCTATGTCACCCTACAGGATGTCTCGGAGTCAATCAAAAAGGGGCACAGGATCGAAGTCGTTGACGTGAAAACCGGAGAAGATGTCACGGCCTTTGTCCTGACCCAGATCATCATGAACAAGGCCAAGGAGGCGGACTCCCTGCTGCCGGTATCCCTTCTCCACCTGGTCATCCAGTACGGAGAGAACATTCTCCACGATTTTTTTGACAGACACCTGGAAAAAACCATGGAGAACTACCTGGAATACAGGAAAGCCATGGATGACCAGGTTCAGGCCTACCTTGAGATGGGCATGGATTTTTCAAACCTTGCCGAAAAGACCTTAAAGGAGTTGGATCCCATGCGGTTCTTTTCCGCAGGATTGGGAAACAACGACGATAAGAAGTGATGTTGAGCGATTTTTTTTTAACCGAACAACGGAGCCGTACATGACAAAACAGCAGTCCAATACAGACTTGCACGAAGATCTTGTCTCTTCGTGGATGAACATGGCCACCAGTTTCTGGGACAATGCAGCAAAGGTTCAGGACCTGGGGGTTGTCCCCCCTGAAAACCATGGCAGCGAAGACGCCCGGAAAACGAAAAACAACAATGCATACAAAAACTTTGAGACCTGGCAAACCACCTGCAAAAACCTCACCTCCTTCCTGAAACTCATGACCCGTCCCGAGAATCAGGAATCGGTCACCAAGGGAATGGGCAGCCTCTACGAGATGCTGCTGCAGATGTCAGGTGACTCGGTGGAACACACCATGGAGTTCCAGGAGCAGTTCCTCAACACCCTGACGGCCATCGGACAGCGGACAAAGGCCTACAACTTTGAAGATATCGACCAGAACATGTTTGAGTCGTTTCGCACCCTTTACGAACAGGAGTTCCAGAAATATCTCCACATTCCCCAGCTCGGGCTGCCGCGATTCTACCAGGAGCGGATCGCAACCCTCGTGGACAAGTTCAACCTCTTCCACTTTCACCTGTCCGAGCTTGGCTATCTCTTTTCGGTTCCCATAGAGAAGACCAACCGGGTGATGCAGGATAAAATGGAGGGGATGCTCAACAAGGGCGATTTTTTCGACGACACGAGCAAAGGGTATGACGAATGGGTAAAAATCCTTGAAGGGCACTACATGGTGCTGCTCAAATCCGAGAAATACACAACGGTTCTCAAGAAGACCATCGACTCCATGGCAGATTACAGGAATGCCCGGGACGAGGTGCTCTGCCACGTATTGAAACTTCTTCCCATCCCCACGAACCGGGAGATGGACGAAGTTTACAAGGAACTCCACACCGTGAAAAAACAGCTCAAAGCACTCTCAAAAGAGATCGCCCAGCTTACAGGGAAGTAATATTCAGAGGAGACACCACCATGCCAACCACCAAGATTCCAGTGGATCTTATTCTGAACAATATGTCAAAACAGCAGAAGACCACGAAAAAACGGATCAAAAAGGGGCGGGAGCTTTTGACCGGCCAACTTGAGACCGAGCTTGCCACCACCCCCTACGAAATCGTTTACCAGGAGGACAGGGTCAGGCTCAAGCACTACAAGCCTGAAAATCCGACCAGCAAAACACCGCTGCTGGTGGTCTACGCCCTGATCAACCGGGAGACCATGCTCGATCTCCAGCCTGAAAGGAGCGTGGTGGAGACCCTTCTCGAGAAGGGACTCGAGGTGTACATGATCGACTGGGGCTACCCCACCCGGAAAGACCAGTACCAGACCATCGGCGACCATGTGAACGGCTACATGGATAACATCGTCGACTTCCTCATTGCGAAAACCGGCGTCCCCAAGATCAACCTCATGGGCATCTGCATGGGCGGCACCTTTTCCGTGATCTATTCGGCCCTCCATCCGGAAAAGATAAAAAACCTGGTCACCACGGTAACGCCCACCAACTTTGACACGGACAAGGGCCTGCTCCACATCTGGCTCAAGAACACGGCAGCCGATCTTTTGGGCAACACCTACGGCAACATGCCGGGGGATCTCATGAACCTGGGATTTCTCCTGCTCAATCCGGCCAGGCTCATGATCGACAAGTATGTGGGGTTCTTCAACAACATGGACGACAAGGTGTTTGTCGAAAACTTCATCCGCATGGAGAAATGGATATTTGACAGCCCGGATGTGCCGGCGGCCACCTTTAAGCAATTTATCAACGACTGCTACAAGCACAACCTCCTGATTCAGAACAAGATGGAGGTGGACGGCACCCGGGTGGACCTGAAGCAGATCACCATGCCGTTACTGAACTTTTACGGAAAATACGACCATCTGGTCCCGCCCGAGGCCTGTGAACTTCTGACCGGGGCGGTGGGTGCAACCGACACCAACGACATCTGTTTCAAAACCGGCCACATAGGCATCTATGTGAGCAGCAAATGCCAGGAGGGATTCGCGCCCAAGATCGTAGAGTGGTTAAAAGAGAGGGATTGATCATCAACCCACCCCAATGGAGAGCTCAATGAGAAACTGCAACGCCTATTTTAAAACCTTTTGTCGCATCAGCAATTCCATGCAGCGAACCTTTGAAATGGAGGAGGTTCTCGATCTCATCGTCAACAGCGCAGCCCAGGCCATGGATGCAAAGGCAAGTTCCCTGTTCCTTAAAAACGGAAACGGGGATCTGTTTCTTCCGGTGGCCCAGACCGGCCTCTCCGACGCCTATGTCCATGCGGCGCCGGAAAAGGCCCAGGCCCTGACCAGGGACATCCTGAAACAGGGGGGCTACCTTGCCGTCAAGGATGCCACCTCGGACCCGAGGACCGAACACCATGCGGCAAAACTATCGGAAGGGATCGCATCGATCCTCGTCGTCCCGGTTATCGCGGAGGAAAAGGCCATCGGCACCCTATCCCTCTACACGGCAGAACCCAGGGATTTTGAAAAACTCGATATCGAATTTTTAAGCGCCCTGGCCGACCAGGGAGGAATGGCGATCCAGAAAGCCCGTTTCATCGCGCGAAAGAAAAACAATGCCGAACTGCTCCTCTCCATCACAGAGGATCTGAACTCATCCCTGGACATCAAGCATATCCTGCACATCATGTCGTCGGAAATCGCAGAAGCTTTCAACGTCAAGGGAACGTCCGTCAGACTCATGGACGAGGAGAAAAAGGAGCTGAAGCTGGTGTCCAGCTACGGCCTCAGCGAAAGCTACCTGAACAAGGGCCCGGTATCGGCCGAAACCCTTTCCCACTCCCTTTCCAACACCATGATGCGCATCAACAACCATGACGACAAGGCCATCGACTATCTGGATGAGAAAAAAAGGGAGGGCATCGCCACCATACTGAACCTGCCCATCACCGTCAAGGAGGAGATCATCGGCATCCTGAGGGTCTACTGCGGGGAGGAGAGAAACTTTTCCGAGGACGCCCTGACCCTGTTGAGTTCCCTTGCACGCCTTGGGGGACTTGCCATCATGAACGCCTCCATGTACCTCCAGCTCCAGCAGGACAAGGAGAACCTGGAAAAAGAGATCTGGAGCCACCGCTCCTGGTTCTGACCAACCCGCAACCAAAGGAATCGCTGTGACAGGAAAAACCATTGAAGAGCTGAATCCCGGGGATTCAGCCCGGTTCACAAAGACCGTATCCGAGTCTGACATCTACCTCTATGCAGGGGTTACCGGAGATCTCAACCCGGCCCACATCGACCACGAATACGCTTCAAACACCTTTTTCAAGGCCAGGATCGCCCATGGCATGCTATCGGCCGGATTCATCTCCACCGTCATCGGTACGAAGCTTCCGGGCCCCGGCACCATCTACAGGGAACAGAATCTCAAGTTCCTCGCACCGGTCTACATCGGGGACACCATCAGCGCAAGCGTGGAGGTGCTTGAGATCGATCCGGAAAGAAAAATACTCACCCTTGCCACCCGCTGCTTCAACCAGGAAAAGAAACTGGTTTTGGACGGCACGGCCGTGGTCAGTCCACCCAGAAAGAAATAGTACGGGATCTCCCAAAGCCAGGACGGGAACAGCTATCCGTTGACAATCTCCACATTGTGGTATAACCTTTTTCCATAATTCGATTTTCACACAGCGAACCCTTAAGAGAAGAGCGATTATGGAGAAACAGCAGTTCAAGGAGATCAGAGCGAGGCTCGGCAAGACCCAGAAGGAGATGGCGCAGCTCATCGGGACATCGATCAAGGCGGTACACAGCTACGAACAGGGGTGGAGACGGGTCCCCCACCATGTGGAACGGCAGTTGCTGTTCCTGCTCTTCAGGCGAAACGAAACCAACAGGGATACGGAAAAATGCTGGGAGATCCTTGACTGTCCCGAAGAGCTCCGGAAAGAATGCCCTGCCTGGGAGTTTCATTCCGGGGATCTGTGCTGGTTCATCAACGGAACAATCTGCAGCGGAAAGGCCCATAAGACCTGGCAGGACAAGATCGAGGAGTGTCGGTCCTGCCCTGTTTTCGCCAAGCTGTTCAAATCAAACCCAAAAGTCAACAACAAAGAGTATCAACAGGGTTGCCCCGCCATCCAGGAGTGACAACCAACGGCAGAACGGGGCGACCGGCTCAAACTGATTTCAACAAAATTCCTGCAAGGGTAGCCCCGGTGATGGCCACACACTCCATGTCCAGGCAGGACTCGACCGTATGGTCGTACAGGATGGTACAGCCGGGAGGAAACTCCTCATCCCTGTCGTTAAAGTTGATGACCAAGGGAATGTTGGGCAGCACCCGGATCTCCATGGAAAGATCGTAGGATGAAGTGAAGAGTGATGCTGTTGCCCCAAGTGCCCGGCATCGTTCTTCCAGCAGATCAACCCTCCCTGCAAAGGCCCGTTCCAGGGCCTTGATGGCATTTGAACTAAAATAGGTAACAAGGGGTCCTGCATCGGCAAAATCCCTGAAGCTCCGCCACTCCCCCCTGGGAATGGGCCGCACCAAAGGCGCCATGAGAACATACTTCAAAAGAACAACGCTGATTGCGAAATCCGGGGTTGCCCCCAGGGAATTCGTCACCCCGGTTGAAGAGACCGTGTACTCCCGGTTGAAATAGGGAATCAAAAGCCCGGTGTCCCGGATTTCCCCGCCAAGGATCACGGCAATGTTTCCGAGATCCAGGCCTGAAATCTCCTGAAGATAGTTTTCATAGGTCTCTTTGAATACCCCTGCTTTTCCTGTTGTCATCTCCTCCCCCTGTGCCTGAACGGTTAATGTCTCAACTTTCAAAGTGAACTGTTTCCCCATGGCTTCCATCCGGGCTGAAGGCCGAAAGCCGGGTGGATGTGATGCCCGATGCCTGTTCGACCCTATCACAGGAGCCCTTGTTTCTTCAACAAAGGAGAGGAGAGCTGTCATCCTATTCAAAAACCATTTTCCCCTTGTCTCTCCAAAAGGTCTGTTGTAGACTTCATGGAGAGATCATCACCAAACAGATCCAGGCACTGCACATATTAACAAGACGAGCCGTCCACCATGAAAATAAACAGCAAATGGGCTATCCGGGCCTGTGTTATTTTCGTTCTCCTCTTCGTTAGCCTGGTTCCGTGCTTTGCACCAAACGGTTACGCCCAGGGCAACCTCCTGATCCCCCCTGCCCCGCCCTTCTGGGATGGAAAGACCGTACTTGCCCTGATGACCCTCTGCATTCTTTTGCTGTTCCTGTGGCGACACATGACGGTGATCGCCATGAACCAGCGTCTGCAACAGTCAATAAAAGAACGAAAAACGGTTGAAACAGCCCTGCGCTTTTCCGAGGAAAAATATGCCACCCTTGTAGAGCAGGCCAGGGACGGCGTACTGGTGGTCCGGGACGGGACCATTAAATTTGCCAACGCCACCTTGTGCGAAATCACAGGGTACACAATCCAGGAGGCGATGACCATGCCCCTTCTCGATCTTATCGCCCCTGAATTTCGGGAAACAGTGGTTGAACACTATACAAAACGGATCAACGGGGAAAGGGTCTCTTCAATTTACGAGGTGGTTGTCCTGTGCAAGGATGGCACCCGGATACCGGTGGAACTGTCGGCCAAACGCATCATCTACCAGGGCAAACTCTCATCCCTGGCCATTGTCCGGGATATCGGTGACCGGAAAAAGGCAGCAAAGGAAAAGGAGGAGCTAAAGGAAAAATTAAACCAGGCATACAAGATGGAGGCCATCGGCACCCTGGCAGGCGGAATTGCCCATGACTTCAACAACATCCTCTCCATCATCATCGGCTACACCGAAATGGCCATAGCCCCCCTCTCAGACGAAAAAAAAACACACACCAACCTTGTGGAAATTCTAAAGGCGTCCAACCGTGCCAGGGAACTTGTCAAGCAGATACTATACTTCAGCCGGAAACACGATCACCAGCCTACGCACATCGCCCCCCAGACCATTGTCAAGGAGACCTTGAGGCTTCTCAGGGTAACCATCCCGACCACTGTTAATATCGTTACACAGATCGCTCCCGAATGCGGCAGCATCCATGCCGACCCCACCCAGATCCACCAGGTGGTGACAAACCTTGCCACCAACGCCGTCCACGCCATGGAGGAGAAGGGGCAACTGACCATCACCCTCAACCAGATCCATCTCACCAAAAGCGATCTGTCCCACAGACCGGACATGGATCCGGGGGACTATGTCCGTCTCACGGTGAGCGATACCGGCCCGGGGATCTCCCCAGACACCATTGACCGCATCTTTGAGCCTTTTTTCACCACCAAGGAGATCGGCAAGGGCACCGGCATGGGACTTTCCATGGTCCATGGCATCGTCATGGCCGGCCACGGCATGGTAACCGTCAGGAGCGCCCCTGGAAAGGGAACCACCTTTGATGCCTATTTCCCGGTATCAGACCATCCTGCCGAATCCATCATCACGCCAACTGCCTCCCCCCTGCCCACGGGCAACGAACACATCATGCTGGTGGACGACGAGCAGGCAATCGTCCTCCTCGGCCGCCAGATGCTCGAACGCCAGGGGTATCGGATCACCACATCCACGGACAGCCGCAAGGCCCTTGAAACCTTTCAAGCAAGCCCCCAGGATTTCGACCTGATCATCACGGATCAGACCATGCCCCACATGTCGGGAATCGAATGGACCCAAAAGGTACTGGCCAACCGTTCCGACATCCCGGTGATCCTCTCCACGGGCCACAGCTCCATGATCTCGGGGGAGACCTTCAAAGAGCACGGGTTCCGGGAACTCATCATGAAGCCGTTTTCTAAAAAAGAACTGGCATTAACCGTGAGAAAAGTCCTTGACGGCAAATAAAAAACAAAAGAGGATCATGAAACAATGCGGTGGGTGACAACTGTAAACGATTCTGTAAATTTTCATTTACACCTGTCAACATGGGTGGACGGCTCTGCAGGTCTGCACTGCAGAGCCATCCCATCATCAAGTGAGGTATTCATGGTTCAGGGCTTGGTTGGGTGAAACCGTCCCCGAATCTGCCTTAATCATAGAGCAAGATGCATGCCGCACAAAACAGCCCCCCTGACGCTCGCCAATAACGGTTGACAATAATTCCCTGACGTAGCAAATATGGTCTACCTGCAGGTCCGTTGAAACGCGTTCCTTAAATTTCATGGACCCGGCAGACAGGAGCAACCCGGTGAGAGAAGCTGAACATTTTTTTGTGCACGCAACCTAATGGAGGGGAGTATGAGCGAATACGAATTTTATCTTGTGGAAAAGCGACCGCCCGTTGCCTGGGTCTATCTCAACCGTCCGGAAAAGAAAAATGCCATGGGGCCTGCCGCCTGGAAGGAACCTGAGGCCATATTCAGCGATCTTGACAACGATCCGGAGATAAGGGCCATTGTGATCGCAGGCAAAGGCGCCTGCTTTTCCGGGGGAATCGATCTCATGGACATGATGCCGGAACTTCCGGAACTCATGGACCAGGAGCAGAAGGGGGGCGTCAAATGGAAATTGCTTCCCAAGATCAAGGCCCTCCAGGCAGCCATCTCCTCTGTGGAGATCTGCAAGAAACCGGTCATCGCCGCCATCCACGGCTATTGCATCGGCGCAGGCCTGGACCTGGCAACGGCCTGCGACATCCGGCTCTGCTCATCCGATGCCCTGTTCTCGTTGCGGGAGGCTGCCGTGGGATTTGTCGCCGACGTTGGGGTGCTCCAACGGCTTCCCCTGATAGTGGGCCAGGGCCATACACGGGAACTTGCCTTTACGGCAAAGAACATCACGGCCCAGCGGGCAAAGGAGATTCTCCTGGTAAACGATGTTTACGAGACCCGGGAAAGCCTGTTTGACAGCGCCGAATCCCTTGCCCGGGAGATCGCAGCCCAATCGCCCCTGGCGGTCCAGGCCTCCAAGGATGTACTCAACTTTGGCGTGGGCAAATCCGTTGACGATGGTCTCAACTATGTGGCATCCGTCAGCGCCAACATCATCCCGTCCAATGATTTAATGGAGGCGGTCACTGCATTTATGGAGAAGCGCAAGCCCCAATTCTCAGGCTCCTGATACCGGGGCGCCAGCCCTGCTACCGGAGCGCGAGCCCTGGAAGCAAAAAAGCCTTCAACCGCTACAGTTTTTTCAAAAGCTGGTTGGCTGCCGTGAGCACAGGATCCCACACCGGCCCAAAGGGAGGGGCATAGGCAAGATCCGCCTGGGCAAAGCCTTGCACATCCATGTGGTTGTGCAGGGCAACAGCAGGGGCGTTGATCCTGTGGGCCACCCCGCCGTGACCGACCATCTGAACGCCCAAAAGGCGCCCGGTATGCCGGTCGCCGGCCATGGCCGTATGGATGGTGGAGGATCCCTTGTGGCCGTGGGCCTTTGACCGGGTCTTGACCACCACCTCCACCGGATCAAACCCGGCAGCCCTGGCTTCCGTTACCGTGAGACCCGTGCGGGCGATCTCCAGGGAGAAGAGCTTGAAAACCGCGGTTCCCACCACCCCGGGAAGACGGGTCTCCATGCCGCAGACATTGTCGGCAACGGCCCAGCCGGCCCTGTTGGCCCTGAGGGCCAGGGGAATCCAGCACTTTCCACCGGTTACCACATGGATGGCATCGGCACAATCCCCTGCCGAATAGATATGGGGGTCGGAGGTCTTGAGCCGGTCATCCACGGCAACGGCACCCGAGGGACCGGTATCAAGGCCGGCATCCGTTGCAAGGCGGCTGTTGGGCGTAACCCCCAAAGCCAGGATCACCATATCGGCGTCAAGATCCATGGTGTCGCACACCACCCTGAGGGAACCGCCATTGGGCCGGATCGCCTTGATTTCATGTCCCGGATGGATGGCCACCCGGTTGAGGGCCAGCTCCTGTTCCACCACATCTGAAAGTTCGGGATTCATCCAGGGCAGGAGCACGGGCCCGGGCTTGACCATCTCAACCGCAATGGATCTTGCACACAGGGCTTCGCACATCTCAAGCCCGATGTAGCCCATGCCGATGATCACGGCCCGCCTGACACTCCTGGCGCCGATAAAATGCTTGATTTTCCGGCCATGTTCCAGGCTCTTCAAGGGAAACACCCCGGGAAGGCCGACCCCGGGAATCTCCGGCATGACCGGCGAGGCTCCCGTTGCGATGAGAAGCGTGTCATAGCTTAAGGAAAAACGGTTATTGTCAGGCCCAATGCCGGTGACAGTCCTTGACACAGGATCAACGGCTTCGGCCCAATGGCCGCACCGGAGGTCGATCTTGTTGGTGTTGATAAAAGTATCAGCATCCCGCACCACCAGCTGCTCCATGCCGGTTTCCGGATCCGCAATGTTGTAGGGCATTCCGCAGGCGCTGTAGGAGACATCCATGCTCTTTTCAAGCACCACCACATCAAGGTCGGGATTCTTTCGCTTCGCCTTGCTGGCCGCGCTCATGCCGGCGGCATCTCCTCCAATGATCAAAAATCTCATGGGCCCTCCTTCGTTAATTGGGGTCAGGCTTAGCTTATTGCCCTTTTTGCCATGCCCCGTCCATCAAAGCTGACGTTGAAAAGTTGAATCCATCCTATTTACTACAGCTTTTCATCCCAGTCAAACTCCCGGGAGGTGACCGCATCCTCAAGGCGGAGGATCTTTCTTTCAAGGGTCTTGAACCGGTTGCTCAAGGCCCTCAGGGCAGCCTTTCTGGAGGTGACATAGTTATCGTAGAAATCCCCCTCCTCCTCGGACTCGATGGGGGTGACCGGCTCGGGCTTCATGGTGAACGCCGCCAGCAGATAGAGTCCGGTCACAGGCCAGACCCCGCTGGCAAAAAACAGCACCACCACCACCACCCGAACCCAGAAGACCGGCAGGTCAAACCTGTCGCCCACCCCCTGGCAGACGCCCATCACAATCCCGCTCCTGGAGCGATAAAGCCCCTGGCCCGGATTTTCAAACCCCTTGTGCCAGGAATGCCGTCCGGCACCCCTTCTGCCATGGCCGGTACGACCATGGCAACTGTTTTTAAACCGTCCCCTCATCACAGCTCCTTTTTCTGTCGCTCCATGAGAATGGTTTCAAGGGCATCCACCCTCTCCTCCATCCGGGAGAGTCCCTGGTATATCTCCTGGATCATCCGTGTCTCCTCGCTTTTATCGGTCCCGTCCCCGGTTGCAAGGCCTCCGCGCATCATCTTCACAACCATGACAAGAATGCCGCAGACAACTGCCAGGACAAGGAGGCCCCCAACAAACATGAATCCCAAGAAACATAACCCTTTCATCATCGCCACCTTTCCATGTTCAGGGGTCGCTCATCAACCATGTTTCACGCCCCCCTTTTCCTGGCCCGGACGGGCGGATTTCAACGCGGCCAGTTCCTTCTCGATATCATCGTCCGTGGCAAGGGATTCAAACTGCTCATCCAGGCTCGGCTTGCTCCCGAAATTGACCAGATCCGCCTCCGCCTCCATGCGATGGATGCGATTCTCAAGATCATCGAATTTCGCCAGGGTATCGGAGCTGTCCATGCGCCGGATCTCCTCCTGGGCTTGCCGCTTCTTTCTGGCATGGATGTGGCGCTGGACAAGCATCCGCTTTTTCTCCCTGGAGGTCTGGAGCTTCTCCTCCAGCTGGACGATATCCTCCTGGTACTGGGTGACAAGGGCTGCATGCTCCTCGAGTTCTTCGTTCAAAGAGTCGACAATGGCGGCAAACCTGCGCCGCTCCAGCAGGGCCTCCCGTGCAAGGTCATCCCGGCACTTGGAGACGGCAAGCTCGGCCCGCCCTGCCCAGTGGTCCATCCGGCTTTTGGCCTTTTCAAGGCTCTGCCGGGCCCGTTTTTTGCTGGCCATGGCCCCTGCGCAGGCGGATTTCAGCTCCACAAGGGTGTCTTCGATCTCACGGATCATCAACTTGATCAATTTTTCGGGATCCTCTGCATTGTCGAGCATGGCACTGATGTTCGAACTCACAATATCCCTGAATCGTGTAAAAATTCCCATGATAGGTTCTCCTTTTGTTACGGGTTTGCCAAACTAAATTAGCAGAATCCGTGCCAGCAGGGGCAAAACCTGAAACCGCCCCAATATCAAGGGGTTCCCCTTGACACCCATCCACGGCCAATGGTAAGGGTAAACAGATTATGGCTAAAACAACTAAAATAGAGTTAAAATGACCGCAGCCCAGGATTTTATCCCTTCAAAGCCCATCACCCAGGAGGCCCTTGGCCAGTCAGAGGCCTTTCTCGACTTCCAGGAAAGGCTCTCCAGGGTCGCTCCCATTGACCGGCCCGTACTGCTGCTTGGGGAGCGGGGAACCGGCAAGGAGCTTGCCGCAACACGGCTCCACTTCCTCTCCCGGCGCTGGCAGGGCCCCTTTGTCACCCTCAACTGCTCCTCCCTTGCCCCATCCCTGGTTGAAGCAGAACTGTTCGGCCATGAAAAAGGGGCGTTTACCGGAGCGGACAAGCGCCGCACCGGCCGGTTTGAGGCGGCACACAACGGCACCCTATTCCTGGACGAGATCGGGTCCATTCCCATGGAAGCCCAGGAGAAAATCCTAAGGGTGGTGGAGTACGGCTCCTTTGAGCGGGTGGGAAGCTCTGTGCCCATCGAGGTGGACGTAAGGATCATCAGCGCCACCAATGCCAACCTCTCCAGGCGGTGCGAGACCGGCAGGTTCAAGCCGGACCTCCTTGACAGGCTCAGCTTCGAGGTCCTATTTCTTCCCCCCCTGCGCAGGAGGAGCGGGGACATCCTCCTGCTCGCCAACCATTTTGCCCAGCGAATGGCCCATGAACTGGAGCTGGAAGCCCTTCCGCTCTTTTCAGCGGAAGCATCAAGGGCCCTGGAAAACCACCCCTGGAACGGCAATGTCCGGGAACTGAAAAACGTTGTGGAGCGGGCCGTCTACCGCGCCCATGACCGGACAATCAAAGAGATCGTCTTCAACCCCTTTGTATCCCCCTATGGAGAGCTTCCCGACCCTGTTGAGCCCACCAGGGAACCACCGGAACCCGCAGAAGGGGTGCCCGACTTCACCGCCATGCCCCTGAAGTCGGCCGTAGCAACCCTGGAGATCCACCTGGTCAACCGCGCCCTTTCTATCTCCCGGCACAACCAGAGACGCGCCGCCGACATCCTCGGCCTCTCCTATGACCAGCTCAGGGGAATCATCCGGAAACACAGGGAGAAACTTCAATAGACAAGGAGATCCGTCTCCGGGGAAAAACGCCTTCTCAGGCTTGAAAAAAGCGCCAAGGGTGGTTAGTATAGAGAGCATGTTGTTAACCGAACCACCATATTTAAAGGGAGCGTTTTAACGTGTTCACCGAGACCATCACCTATCAGGCAGCCTTGATCGCAGGGCTTTTATCCTTTTTCTCCCCCTGCATCCTGCCCCTTATCCCGGCCTATTTCAGCTTTATCACGGGACTCACCCTGGACGAACTGACCCTGGACGCCCGGGAAACCAGGAAAAAAGTGCTGCTGTCCACCCTGGCCTATGTATGCGGCTTCTCCTTCATCTTCATCCTGCTTGGCGCCTCGGCCTCCTTCCTTGGAAGCGTGATGGCAAAATACTCCTGGCTCATCCGGTATGCAGGCGGCGGCATCGTCATCATTTTCGGGCTTCACCTGCTGGGAATCATCAACATCAAGGGACTCAACTTTGAAAAACGGATCCACATGAGCGAAAAGCCCCTCCACCTCATGGGAACCTTTGTAATAGGAATGGCCTTTGGCGCGGGATGGAGCCCCTGCATCGGCCCCCTTCTCGGCTCGATCCTCATCGTTGCCGGCAACCAGGAGACCATAATCGAGGGGATGTTGCTTTTGGGCGTCTACTCCGCAGGGCTTGCCCTCCCCTTTATTCTCATCTCCCTGTTCATCAACCGGCTGCTTGAAATAATGAAGCGTGCCACCCGAGTACTCATGTACGTCAACAAGGTATCCGGCATTCTGCTGATCACCCTGGGGGTCCTGTTGATCACGGACCGCCTGGGAATTCTTGCCGGACTATAAGCCAAGGAGTTTCAACCCCATGAAAATAAAGATCTCAACCCGTCTTATCGCAATCATGCTGTTTGCCGTGCTGGTTCCCGCAACCGCCCTTGCCGGCGAAATCCGCTGGCAACCCTTTGATAAGGGCATGACCATGGCAAAGGAGCAGGACAAAAAAGTGCTGCTCTATTTCCACACAGAGTGGTGCGGCTATTGCAAAAAGCTGGAAAAGACCACCCTGAAAAACCCGTCGGTGATCGAGTATATCAACAAAAACTTCATCGCCATCACCGTGGATGGAGACCGGGAGAAGAAGATCTCAGCCTCCTACGGTGTGCGGGCTTTTCCAACCATCTGGTTCCTGAAGTCCGACCACACAAAACTCAGCAGCCTGCCGGGATATGTGGATGGCAAAACCATGGGCGGCATTCTTAAATTCATCAAGACCGATAGCTACAATACCATGAGCTACAACGATTTTAAGAAGACCCTATAGGACGTATGTCATGGCAGGCGCCATTTTCAATGGTCCGGTGTGACCCCAGACAAAACCAAGGAGGCAGACCATGCCGATCTATGAATACCGATGTGAACGCTGCAACACCACCTTTGAGAAACTGGTGTTCAAAGGCGAGGAAACACGGGTAAACTGCCCTGACTGCGGCAACAAAGAGGTAAAGAAGCTGCTGAGCGCCACAAGTTTCATGGGCCAGAGCATCGGCACCTGTGCCGCAAACGCGCCCAGGGAATTTTCCTGAGCAGGCTGACCCTTCCGGGGCGGTCCGCCCCGGTCCATACACGCCAGTTGACTTTTGACCCGGTTTATAAGAAAGTAAAGCCGTGTACCAATCCGGTGAGGGGATGATCAACGTCTCCTTCCCTTTTTTTAAAACAATAAGACAAAGGAGTTTATGATGATAAAACTTGAAACCACCATGGGAGAGATCCTGATCGAACTTGATGAGGAGAAAGCCCCCAAAACTTGCGCCAACTTCCTGGAGTACGTAAACGCCGGTCACTATGACGGAACCATCTTCCACCGGGTGATCGACGGATTCATGGTCCAGGGCGGCGGCATGACAGAAGATATGGGTGAAAAAGCCACCAACGCCCCCGTTGAAAACGAGGCGGACAACGGCCTGTCCAACGACGCATACACCATCGCCATGGCAAGAACCATGGATCCCCACAGTGCAACGGCCCAGTTTTTCATCAATGTCAAGAAGAACGATATGCTCAACTTCAAGTCCAAGACCCCACAGGGATGGGGCTATGCCGTTTTCGGCAAGGTTGCCAAGGGCCACGGAGTGGTCAACAAGATGAAGGCGGTTGCCACGGGCAACAAGGCCGGCCATGCAGATGTGCCAAAGGAGACCATCACCATCGTCAAGGCTGAAGTTGTAGAGTAGGTCCCTGCCGTAAATCTTGAGGATAGACAGGACTTCGGACGGGTTGGGTTCCCACATTTTCGGGTCCCGTCCCCCCATCCTGTCTATCCCATGAAGTTTACAGGATCTTAAACCGCTCCATCTCCTGGTTCAACCGATCAGCCAACTGCCTCAAATTGATAGCACTCTGGTTGACCCGGCCGCTGTTTTCCGACATCTCAACCGCCGACACCCTTACCTCGCCAACCTCCTGGGTGATCGTCCTCACATAGCTTGAATTGTCAGACGCCACTGAACCCACCTGGCTGATGGCCTGGGTGGCTGTAGTGATGTTCTCCATAATATCCTGGGTGGCAACGGACTGCTCCTCCACCGAGGTAGCCGTAACGGAAATAAGCTTGTCAACCTCATTGATCACCGAAACGATGCGCCTAATATGCTCCACCGTCTCCCGGGTCGTCTCCCGGCTCATATGAATCCTGGATTCGATCTCCTGGGTTGCCAGGGCGGTTTGTTTGGACAGCTCCTTAATCTCGTTGGCCACAACGGCAAATCCCTTGCCCGCTTCCCCGGCCCTTGCCGCTTCGATGGTGGCATTCAGGGCAAGGAGATTGGTCTGTTCGGAAATATCGTTGATGGTCTCCGTAACCTTGGAGATCTCCCGGGCGGCCCCCTCCAGTTCCTCCATCTTGCCGGACGCCTTTGAGGTCAGCTCAACGGCGCTTGCGGAGATGGACAGGGCGGTGGAAGACTGTTCCGCGATCTCACGGATGGTGGACGACATCTGGGCGGTTGCCGAAGCAACCGTTTCAGTATTTCTGCTGGTGGCCTCCATGGCCACGCCCACCTTGTTCACATTGGTTCCAAGCTTCTGAATGGTGGCACTGGAACTCTCGGACCGTTGGGAGGTTGTTGCTGCCGCCTCGGTCATGGTGCCGGACAAGGCGATCAGATCCAGGGAGGCGTTCACCAGAAGCGCCATGCTCCCCTTCACCTCTTGTATCATGGCCCCCAGGCTGTCGCTGGTTGCGTCCATGGCATGGGCCAGGTCTCCGAACTCATCTGTTGCATCGCTGCCGGACCGCCCGGTAAAATCCCCTGTGGCCATTCTCTTTGCATGGGCAACGGCGGACGCAACCGGAACAAGGATGGACCGGGACAGAAGATAGACAATGAAAAGGCCTGCCACCAGGGCCCCCACGGCCAATGCCTGAACACCCCTGAACAGGGTTTTCTCAGCACCCTGGGCAGACGCCATGGCGTTCGCAGCCTCTGTCTGTGCAAGCGCTATGAACTCGCCGGTGAACCGGTTGAGCCTTTCTCCAAACGCTTTCCCCTCTGTTAACACGAGATCATCGGCCTCGATGATGTTCCCCTCTGTTGCATAGTCCAGGACCCTCTTCTGGAACGCCAGCCACTCTTTGAACAGGGCTATTCCCCCATCCAGTTTTTCCAGGTCTTCCCCCCCGTAACCGGCCCGGACCTCGGAAAAGAGTTGATCGATCCTGCCATTTTTCTCCTGGATCTCCTTGACCATTGTTGCCAGCACCTCTTCCTCCGCGTCCGAGGACTGGGAAAGAAGGAACTGTATCTTGGACATGGTGGAATCGATCTGCAATATGGCGGTGCTTTTGGCGTAGGAGTTGGTGTAAAGTTTTTTCATGGCGCTGGAAATCGACCGGGTACCCATCAGGGAAAAGCTGAGGGTCACAATAAAAAGGATCACCAGGGCTCCAAACCCCAACCCCAGTCGAACACGGGTTTTCAAGCGGTTCAACGACATTTTTTTCAAACTCCTGTATGTTACTGTTTCATTGAAAGGCAATGAAATTACCAGATAAAATATAGCCTTGCAAGGGATAATCCCACAACCTTTTAACCGTTTTCCGTTCATGCTTTCTGTTTTAGATCTTTACCTAAACAGTCAGCCTCCTCGAATATAGTCCCTTTTAAATAAATTTGAAAAGAATTATATTCAAACAAGTGACCTCCCAACCCTGCCCTGGCCAAAAATAGGCTTCCCCTCCCTTTATTGACAAAAACAACTTCGTTATCCTATACTCTGCAATGTGGGCCGGACGGCGCCTGCCTGGATCCTTTAAACCGACCGATCTACCCAATCAACCGAGTAATCGCATGCCTGTAAGTCGTGACCAAGAGGTGGAGATGGAGTTACCAATTGCCTGCCATGATTGTGACTTGATTCATCTCAGCCCGGACCTGTTCCATATCATGGTCACGGCCAGGCTGATAAAAGATGCCAACGAATATTTGACTAAAAACACCCGTTTCTGGGTGGTGCGCGCCCGGGTGGTCGGTAGCAGTGTCAGCGGTCTTGGGACCCATTTTTCCGGGGAGTATATTGATATGGATCCAGGCAAACCCGGTGGGAAGGCCACGGTCCAGATAACCGCGCCCGTGCGGAATCTGGACCAGACGGTTGCCCCGGCGGCCACCGCCACCCTGGAAAGGTCCCAGACCACCCTCAGCCGTGCCATTGTTGATGAAATAGAAAAGGCATGCGTCGTTCCCTGATTGATGGAAAAAGCAACCATGAAAGGAGGGTTTCCTTTTGAAGTATTTAGCCAGGCTATGCCTTATTCTATTGGCACTTGGGTTTGCGACAAACAATGCGCCTGGATCGGATGGAGCCCCTGAAGAACCGGCAGTCACCCAGGGCAGATCGGCTGAAGCCGTTGTTGCCGGAATGAGTGACGAACAGGTGCGGCGCCTGCTGATGGAGGAGTTAAAGAAACAGGCCCTGGCCGGGGAAAACTCAACCGAAAAAGATCAAGCCAGCAGACTTGCGGTATTTATAGAAGAGATAAGAAACAAAATCGTTCTGGTTCAGGAACGAATAGAATTTTTAAAAAATGGCGAAAGAGAGGACCGTCAGCGGGTAACGGGGATTTTCAACTATCTTGCCGGGGGCCAAACCGACTTCAATCCAATGCATGCCATAGCGAGTGTTTTAACCTTATTTGTGGCGGCATTTGCGGTTGAACTGATATTTCGCTGGTACAGCAAGCCCTTCAGGGGCCGTATCCCATGGGAAACGCCCGCACCATTCCTGGACAAGATCGGCCGGTTACTTTTAAAAACAGTCATCGATCTGATATCCACTTTGATTTTTATCGCCGGAGTGGTGCTTTTCTATCATCTTTTCTTTGAACGGACCCAGGCCCTTCGCATGCTGGTGGCGACCTATCTGTCGGCCATTGTAGCGGTAAAGCTTACGCTGATCATATCCCGTTTTTTTCTGTCACCCAGGGATCCGTCCGCACGGTTCTTACCAATGACCACCGCCACGGCCCGGTATCTATACCGATGGGTGGCCGCCATCTCCATATTCGCAAGTTTCGGATTACTGACCTGTGGCATCAAACGGCTTGCCGGCGCAAGCGAAGCTGCGCACATCAAGGCGGTTTTCATGATCTCCCTGATCATTGCCGCCATGTTAGTGATCATGGTTCTCCAAAAACGAAAAGAGCTGGCAGCGGCGCTTTCAGCAAAATTCCCCACTGGGAGCCTGCAGGCAAGACTCATGCAGAAGTGGCATCATTTTGCTGTTTTCAGTATTTTCCTCATACTTATCTTCTCAACAAGTGATATGCTCCTGGGCAACCTGGGGGGATATTCAGCCCTCAAGACATTGGGGATGATTCCCCTCTATTTTTTCATGGACTGGGCCATACGCCAGATATTGGAACTACTGTTTGGGGTTCTCCCTGAAAAAGAAGAGGATACCAGTGTCACCCAATCCTCCCCGGATGATGAGAGCAAGAGGGGATTGGACAGGGTCCACCCCATGAAGCAGATCATTATTTCCTCACTTCGAGGGGCCATGGTTGTCCTGTTCCTCATCTGGAACCTGAACATCTGGGGAATAGAGTTTCCATTTGGAAAGGCGGTGGCAAAAGCCGTATTCAACAGCCTGATCGTTGTATTGCTCTGTTATGTGGTTTGGACGTTTTTGAATACGGCCATAGAGCGCAGGCTCCGGGTCGAGATGCCCGAAGAGGACCAGGACCTTGAGGAGGGAGGGGCCGGCGGTTCCAGAATCGGGACCTTGCTGCTGCTGTTGCGCAAATTTTTGATGATTTTCATACTCGTCATCGCCGTCATGGTCATTCTTTCGACAATGGGAGTCAATATCGGCCCAATGGTTGCCGGCGCAGGAGTTGTCGGGCTGGCAATCGGTTTTGGCGCCCAGACATTGGTAAAGGATATCATCTCCGGTATTTTTTTTCTGGTGGATGATGCCTTCCGCGTGGGTGATTATATTCAAATCGGCCCCACAAAAGGCATGGTGGAAGTTCTTTCCCTTCGATCCATCAAACTGCGTCACCCAAGGGGCATGGTGAACACCATCCCCTTCGGTGATATCGCAACGGTGACCAACTACAGCCGGGATTATATCATTACCAAACTGGACTTCAGGGTACGCTACGATACCGACGTTGAAAAAGTCAGGAAAGTAATTAAAAAAAAGGTCTATAAACCCATTCTCAAGAATGACGAGCTTGGACCCAAACTGCTGGGAAAGATCAAATCCCAAGGGGTTCGCCAGATGGATGACTCTGCCATGATTATGCGAGTAAAATATAAAACAAAACCAGGTGATCAGTTTGCCATACGAAAAGAGGTGTACCGCCTGCTCCAGGAAGCATTCAGAGAGGAAGGCATTGAGTTTGCCCACAGAAACGTCACCGTATATATGCCCCCTGAGATGTCGCAATCATCAGGTACGGCAGATAACCCATCCTATCAAAAAGTCATCCAGGCCGGGGCAGCAGCCGTGGATGGAGAGCAGCCCCCCCAGGTTGAAAAAAAAGATTTTTAAAAAGGAGATGACACCATGGTAGTGTATCAAATTGTCGCAAGTTAAACTTCCTGTTCTTCTCCTGATTTTGCTAACCAACAATTAAAAATGGGTGAACCCAATGAAAAAATTTTTCCTGTTTTTTTATTGGCTGTGACTATTTCAGGTCTGTATGGCAGAGAAATAGGATTATCCTTTTGTAAAGCCCTGTGATGCAACTGTCATTGGTACCCCTGGAATGTACCAAAAGGTTCTTCCCGGCCATTGAACTGACAGGTCTGAGTGCCGGATCCGCGCAAAAGAACCTTTACCTGGTGGAGGATGCCTATACCAGGGGTGGCGGATGGAGGTGACAGAAAAGAGGAATTGATGTTCCCCTGACAGAGCGCATTTAAATTTGGGGCAAAACGGCTTCATTTATGGCTTGACAATGCGAAGGAATTGGGTATCATTTTCTCTGCTATTTGGGCATATTCAACCATGGAGGGAAGACCGGATGAAACTGTTAATTCGAGGAAAAAACAAGTATGCGACACTATATACTGCGCTCATACTTTTTATGTTGCTTGCGCCCTTCATGATAGGAATAAAGTCTCCCCTGGTTCCCCTTTTCTTTTATGGAGTGATTCTTTCAGTTCTCAGACTGCTTAATCTCAAAAAGAAGACGTTCAGACTGTTCTTCGGGCTTGCATTGATCGCATTTTCCTTTGACTTCATTGCGACACGGATTGTGTTCCCCATCACCGGAGAAGTTGCCATTTCTCTAAAACTAATTTCAACTGCGGCATACCTGTTGTTCCTGGCCGGCGCAATCAGGTTTCTGTTGATCAGAATATTTCTGGAGGAAAATGTAACAACAGATACCATAAAAGGCGGCATTGCCGTCTACTTCATGATCGGGATCTTCTGGGCATTATTGTACGGGGTTTTAATTACCTGCAACGCCCAAGCACTTACACTTGAGGAACCAATCGTTTTTATCGATCTGCTTTACTTTTCCTTTACCACGTTGAGCACACTCGGCTATGGGGATATCGCCCCATCAACCGGAATGGCAAGGAATCTTGCCGTGCTGGAAGCCGTCTTTGGTCAGTTATATATTGCAATATTGGTTGCCCGCATTGTCGGATTACATTCAATGAAAACCCCGGATGCTTGAAAAACCATCGTTTTTCTGATAACCCTTTACATACGATAAGAAAAAGGGTTGCGTTGTTTGAATCCGCTGAAACGGTTGTTAAACAATAGAACATTCATGGGGGAAACATGGAATCGATCCTGGCCGAATACCACCAAGAGAGCAACGAAATCACCATCCAGGAAAGCGCGAAACCGGAAAACTGGGTTGAGGTGTGCACCCGGTACAACGATGACGTTGAACGCATCTGTGACGTAACAACCATAGAGAACTTCACCGGCCTCTACCAATGCTTTGACGACGACAACAAGGGTGTTTTCTACCTGGTGAACGAGGACAAACGTTTGTTCAAGATCCGGAGAAAGCACTTTCTCAGTAACATCGGGAAAGGCGAAAACAGCCGGTAACGTCTCCCATCTGCGTGGCGAACGCCACGCAAACAGCCGGTTGTATTAATCGAGTCCCTGGATCAAGCCATGGTTGAACTCCCGTTCATGCATCCCGATCAGGTAGAGCAGCCCGTCCAGCCCAACGCTGGAGATGGCGGTGCTTGCCTTTTCCCTGACAATGGGTTTTGCATGGAAGGCAACCCCCAGGCCTGCGATACTGATCATGGGAAGATCGTTTGCCCCGTCCCCCACCGCGATGGTCTGCTCGATGGAGATCTTTTCCTTTTTGGCAATCTCCTTCAACAGGAGCGCCTTTTTCTCTCCGTCAATGATCTCGCCGGACACTTCTCCGGTCACCACACCGTCCCGGATCATGAGTTCGTTGGCATACACATAATCAAACCCCAGGCGCTCCTTCAGATAATCGCCAACAAAGGTAAAGCCGCCGGAGAGGATGCCGAGCTTGTAGCCAAGTCCCTTGAGAGTCCGGGTGACGAGGCTGGCCCCTTCGGTCAAAGGAAGGGTCTCGATGATCTTTACAAGTTCGCTCTCCCTGAGCCCTTTGAGCAGGGCGATCCGTTGCCTGAAGCTCTCCTTGAAATCGATCTCGCCTGCCATGGCCGAGGCGGTGATGGCAGCGACCTGGTCCCCAACCCCTGCCAGCGTTGCAAGTTCGTCGATCACTTCGGTCTGAATCAGGGTGGAGTCCATATCAAACACCACAAGCTTCCGGTTTTTGCTGTAGATGTTGTCCACATGGAAGGAGATATCGATGCCCATCTCCTGGGAGATCTCCATGAAACTGCCCCGCATGGCCCGGATGTCGGAGGGCATGCCGCTCACGGAGATCTGAATGCTGGCCCTTGGGTTCTCCTGGTCTTTCCCAAGGGAGATCCTGCCCGTCAGCCGGGTCATGCTGTCGATATTAAGGTCGTTGGCCGCCACCACCGCAGCGACCCTGGAGATCTGGCGGGCGGAGATCTTTTTGCCAAGAAGGGTGATGATGCGCCGCTCCTTGCCCTGGGCCGCAACCCAGGTTTCATAATCCTCCTGGTCCACGGGCTTGATGTCGATGGCAAGCCCCATCTTGTGCCCCTCAAAGAGCATATCCTTGAAGATGGCCGAAAAATTCTCCTCCCTTGGTATTTCCACCAGAATCCCCAGGGAGATGTGTTCGTGGATGACGGCCTGGCCGATATCGAGGACATTGACGTCATATTCTCCAAGGATACTCGTAAACTTTGAATCGAGTCCTTTCCTATCCAGTCCGGTAATGTTGATCAATGCGATCTTGCTCATCAAAGACACCCTTTGTCAAATACATGGCCTGCGGCCGAATCAGCTCAACAGCGTTTCGAGGTTACAGTCAGCCCCCCTAACCTGCAAGGGAGTGCATCTGATATAGTATGGACATTGACAATACTCAAGAAAAAATTGAGCCCGGCCCCTGGCAGGACTCCCGGGTCAATCATATTTTACCCCGACGCCATAGCCGTAGACGTCAGGATCGGAAATCCGGGTGCACCACTTCACCTTTGCGGTCTTGACCATGAACGCCTCGGGGGAATAGTAGATGTCGGGAAAAGGGTTTTCGATCTTGATGCGGATGTCATCGCCGGGTTTAAGGGGAAGCAGGGTTTCGAAATACATGCCATCCACGCAGGTGTTATACATTTTTGCGCTACGTTCCCCGTCCTTGTCTGAATAGAGGATGGGAACCTCGATGTATCGTCTGGGATAGTTTCTCTTTAATGTGGCTTCCATTTTACACCTCCTGTTAAAAAAAAATTTTAAAAAAGAAAGTGTAATTTAAAACGACAAGGTGGAGAGAAACGACTCAACCCAGGGTACACCCGAGAAACAGCTGCTGGTTATCCAAAGATGGGGTCCGGAAAATCACGCCCTTCTTTAATTTGAGTTATTCTACCATGATCATTTTGAAAAAGTACACAAAAAACACGGGGAGATCAGCAGGCCAAGTCAGGGCAATTGTTCTACAATTCCACGGAGGATGGCATCGAGTTTCGGGGCCGCATTTTCGGCCGTTTTGATGACGGCTTCCACCGAGACTTTTTCCGGGGCATCGGGATCGTTGATGTTGGTGATCACGGAAAGCCCCAGAACCTTCATGCCGGCGTGAACACCGGCGATGTTCTCCATCACCGTGGAAAACCCCACGGCATCACAGCCCGCCATCTTCAGGAAACGTGTCTCGGCAGGCGTTTCAAGGGAGGGGCCCAGGAGCCCGGCATAGACACCGGTCCTGACCGCGAAACCCGCCCGTTGGGCAGCGGATTTGGCCGACTCAACAAGGCCGGCATCGTAGGCATGGGCCATATCCGGAAAGCGGTCGCCCCAGTCCTCCTTGTTGGGTCCCGCAAGGGGATTGGTACCGGTGAGATTGATGTGGTCCCGGATGACCATGATGTCGCCCTCGGAAAAATCGAGGTTGATGCCGCCGGCAGCATTGGTGACCACGAGACAGGTCACCCCCAGCGCCTGCATCACCCTGACAGGAAAGGTCACCTCAAGGGGGGAATAGCCCTCGTATAGATGAAATCGGCCTTGCATGGCAAGGACACTGCGGCCATTCAGGAATCCTGACACCAGCCGCCCCCTGTGACTTTCAACGGTTGAAACTGGAAAATTCGGAATCTTTGAATAATCAAGGGCAAGATCGGCCCCAAGGGAATCCATGCTGGCGGAAAGCCCCGTGCCCGTGAGAACCCCCACCTCCGGAACGACTACCAGGTGGTCCCGTAAAAAGTCAGCCGTTTCCATCACCGCAGCTCCGTACTCTTCCATGTCCACCCCCTCTGTTGTGGTCACCCCGTCCTCTGAAACTCTACCTGCCGGTTTCCCTTTCGTCAACCCCCTCCGGCTTTTTAGACGTTGACATTATCAGACTGTTTTCGCTAGTATGTGATTGAGCCCCCGGGTCATCTCACACACTCATTTACCGGCTCACCAGCTGCTTCAACAAAAGACCGCCAGGGTGTTTCGCAAAACCGAGTGGGAACAGATAAGGAGACAGAGCATGGGTGTCTTGGAAAAGATGAACCCCAATGGGGGATTTTCAACCGTTCCGGACAGATCCATCATGGATTTTGAGGAGCAGTTCGGTGCCCACCACTACGAACGGCTCCACATGGTCGTACGACGGGCCCGGGGCTGCTGGCTGTTTGACGAAAACGGAAACAGATATCTGGACGGCCTTGCCGCGTACTCCGCCGCCAATACAGGACACCACCATCCCGCCATCGCAAAGGCCGTGATCCAAGCCCTCCAGGGGGAATTTGCATCGGTGCTCTCCAATGTGGTCTACACCGACCCCCTGGGCATTTTTTTGGCAAAGGCTGCCGGGTTTGCCCCGCAACTTGCCACAAGGTTCGGCAACAACGGCAACAAGGTGCTGCCCAAGAACGGGGGGGTGGAAAGCGTTGAGACCGCCATAAAAACCATGCGTTACTACGGTTACAGCCAAAAGGGCATCCCAGACGGAGACCAGGAGATCATCGTCTTTGACAACAACTTCCACGGCAGAACCATCTCCGTGGTTTCGTTTTCCACCACCGAAAAATACCGGCAGGGATTCGGACCCCTGACACCGGGCTTTGTGAGTGTTGCCTTCGGAGATCTCTTTGCCGTGGAAAAGGCGATCAATGCCAACACCTGCGGCATCCTGGTGGAACCCATGCAGGGAGAGGGAGGCATGGCGATCCCCCCCAAAGGATTCCTCAAAGGGCTCAGACGGCTTGCCGATGAAAACGACCTTCTTCTGGTGTGCGATGAGATCCAGGTGGGCATGGGACGGACAGGAAAGAAATTCTGCTTTGAGCACGAGGAGATTGTCCCGGACGGCGTCATCCTGGGCAAGGCGCTATCGGGGGGACTTGTTCCCCTTTCCGTGTTCATCACCAACGCCTGGATCATGGACCTTGTTTTCAGCAAAGGGTCGGACGGCTCCACCTTTGGGGGATACCCCCTGGCCTGTGTCGCCGGAACCGCAGCCCTCAGTGTATTTGAAAAGGAGCAGCTGGCCCTGCGCTCTGCAACAAAGGGGGCGCTGTTAAAACAGAGGATCCAGGCCATTGCCCTTCAATCCCCCCATGTCAAGGAGGTCCGGGGAGAAGGCCTCTTTATCGGCATCGAGGTCAACAACGGCAATGCCATGGAGTTCTGCAGAAAGCTGCTCGATCTTAACGTCATCGTCAACGACAGCCACGGTCACACCATCAGGATCTCTCCTCCCCTGATCATCAACGACCATGAGATCGATTTTCTGGTCAAACGGCTCGAAACGGTGCTGGTGGACGGGAAAAGTTCAAAGCCCCACTTGTAATTCCCGGGGGATCATCCCCCACCTGGGCGTCGCTCAACAAGGGAACGTCCAGGCGAAAAGTCAAATGTTAACCTTAACACCATTTTCCTTCAAAAGCGCTGCCATGGCCTTGGCAGGCATGATGTCGGTGAACAGCTCATCAATATCCGAGACATGCCCCAGGCGAACCATGGCCTCCCTGCCGAACTTGGTGTGATCGGCAACCAGCAGCACCCTTGCGGAGTTTTGGATGATCGCCTTTGTCACCTGGACCTCCCGGTAGTCGAAATCCAAAAGATCGCCGTTGGAACCGATGCCGCTGATGCCGATGATGGAAAAGTCGGTCCTGAACTGGCGGATAAATTCAAGGGTGGCATGGCCCGTGATGCCACGGTCCCTGTGCCTCACCATCCCGCCGGCCATATAAATTTCAAGATCGGGATTCCGGCTCAGGGTGACGGCCACGTTCAGGTTGTTGGTGATCACCCTGAGGCCATCCTTTTTCAACAACTCCCTTGCAACCTCTTCGGTGGTGGTGCCGATGTTGATAAAGAGCGAGGCCCTGGCGGGAATCCTTTCGGCAACATTCGCTGCGATGGCCCGCTTCTCCTCATGGCAGAGGATCTGCCGGGCCGAATACCCGATGTTCTCGACGCTGGTGGCAAGTCCTGCCCCGCCATGGTAGCGCCGGACAAGTCCCTCCTTGCTCAACAGGTTGATATCCCGGCGTATGGTCTGGGGCGTGACCTTGAAATCCCGGGCAAGGTCCTCGATGGACACGTAGCCCAGCGCCTGAACCTGCTCAACAATCTTACTCTGTCGTTTCTGCATCAATCCTCCGCTCTCATATGGATAACCCGCTTTCAATCTATATTTTTTTTTACCAATACCAGCCGGAATTGTAAAGACGCCCCCTGTCAAAAACCTTTACACCCTGTAAAAGGGTCACACCCTGAGGGTTTCACCAACCCTGGGAACCACGGCAGCAATGCCCTCCTGCCGGAGACGGTCGGCAAACGTAAACGAGGCATGCTCCTCCCCGTGAACCACGGCAGCCCGCTTGATCCGCAGGTTTGACCGCTTCAGGAACCTCAGCATCTCCTCCCTGTCGGCGTGGGCGCTGAACCCGCCCAAGCGAACCACCCGGGCCCTCAAGGGATACTCCTTGCCCAGGATTTTCACCACCGGGGCAGGCCCTTTTCGGCCCTGGGCCTCGTAGGCCTTACCCAGTTCGAGGATACGGCGGCCCAGGGTGTGCTCGGCCATGAATCCCACAATGAAAATGGTGTTGGCCGGATTGTGAATCCGGTACCTCAAATGGTGGAGGATCCGACCGACCTCGCACATGCCCGATGCCGATATCACAATACCGGAACCCGCCTCCCGCATGAGCGCCATGGATTCGTCCACGGAACTGACAAAGTTGACCTTGTCAAAGAGAAAAGGATTGAGCCCGTTTTCGAGAAAGGTGTGATGGGTCTCACGGTCGTAAAGCTCCGGGTGTTCACCAAACACCCGGGTCAGGGCCGAGGCAAGGGGACTGTCCACATGCACCGGCATCCTGGGTACAAGCCCCTTTTCATAGAGTTCATGGATCACATAAAGGATCTCCTGGGCGCGGCCCAGGGCAAAGGAGGGAATCACGATGGAACCGTTGCGGTCATGGGCCAGGTTGAGTTCATGGGCCACCCGGTTGTAAAGGTCTTCCGGGGGCTCATGGACACGGTCCCCATAGGTGCTTTCCATGATCAACAGATCGATATCCCTGTCCTCCGGGTTGAAATCCAGGCAGGGATCCCTGAGGATCGGCATGCCGAACCGCCCCAGATCTCCGGTAAAGCAGATGGTCCGTTTGTTTTTCCCCAGCCCGTACCGGATAATGCTGATGGCGGAACCAAGAATGTGGCCGGCATCGTAAAAGGTGCAGGTCATCTCTTTCCCTATGGTCACCGGCGTTCCATAGGGAACCCCGGTGAAAAAACCCAGGCTGAATCTGGCATCCGCCGCCCTGTAAAGGGGGGAGACCCGCTCCAGGGAGTACTTTTCGGCAAGATCATTGATGATCTCCCGGTTGATCCGGTTCTTTCCCGCCTTTAACAGCTTGCGAACTCTATTGGTCTCCCGGTTTGAGAGAAGGTCGGCCAACCCGTTCTTCCCGTGGGAGATCAGGGCGGAACGGGCAGCCTTGTAGTTGAGATAATCAGCGTCGGATTCCTGGATGTGGGCGGAATCGGGCAGAAGATAATTGCAAACGTCCATGGTGGCACGGGTGGTGACGATCTGGCCCCTGAAATTTTCCTTCACCAAAAGTGGAATCCTGCCCGAGTGATCAATGTGGGCATGGGATAGCACCATATTGGTCAGGATGGCTGGATCAACGGGCATGATCCGGTTCTTTTCCCACGCCTCCTTCCTGCGTCCCTGGAAAAGACCGCAGTCGAGCAGTATCCTGTCATTGCCCGTGTCGATCATGTGCATGGATCCGGTTACTTCCCTGACGCCGCCAAAGAATGTTACATCCATGGAGTTCCTCCTTTTCGCTTCAATCAATTTCAAGTTCTGTTCCCGCTTGCCCAATCCAGGCCAGCACCCGCCCCTCAAGATATGCCATTAGAACAAAGCAAAAACAATGCCATTTTCCAGATCAGCTAACGGGCCGGGGGGAATCCAACACTCCGGAATCGGGGGACGGGGGATTAAAGCGATCTGTTTACAAATCAATGGATTGCCCCTGAATGTTAAAAACCGAAAATACATGTCTAAAAACGAAAATGCATGTATTGATAAAGCCGAAAGCAAGTGTTATTATCCTGGCAACTTTAATTTTTTTTTATGGAGGCACGGTGGAGACAGATGTCTTGATCATAGGAGGCGGAGCCACAGGAACAGGGATCGCAAGGGACCTTGCCCTGCGTGGCATCACAAGCCTTTTGGTGGAAAAAGGGGATATTAATGCAGGGGCTTCCGGGGGCAACCACGGCCTTCTCCACAGCGGTGCCCGCTATGTTGCCAACGACGGCGAAAGTGCCCGGGAGTGCATGGAAGAGGGAAAGATACTGAAACAAACGGCCCCCCACTGCATTGACGACTGCGGAGGACTGTTTGTGGCTGTCCGGGGGGACGATGAGAACTATGTGGGGGATTTCCCGGGATTCTGCGCCAGGAGCGGTCTTTCGGCCACACCGGTCTCAATCGAACAGGCGCTGGAAGCCGAACCCCTGCTTTCGAAAAAAATCATTGCCGCTTTTGGGGTCCGGGACGGCGCCATAGATCCCTTCATGCTCTCCCTGGAGAACATTGCCCATGCAAAAGCCCTTGGATCAAAGCTGCTCTGCCACACAGAGGTGGTGTCCTTTGAAAAGGACAACCACTGCATCACCCGGGTATGGCTTGAAAACGTTCACACCCGCCAGCGCTTCAGCGTGGAAGCCCGGCAGGTGATCAATGCGGCAGGGGCCTGGGCAGGCAAGGTGGATGCCCTGGCAGGGGCCGCCACCGAGATCATCTACTCCATGGGAACCCTGCTTGTCACCCAGTCCAGGATGACCGAAGGGGTGATCAACCGGCTAAGGCCGCCGTCCAACGCAGACATTCTCGTACCGGGCGGGACGGTCTCCATCCTTGGAACCACCTCCATGAGGGTGGATGATCCGGACCTGATAAAACCCACGGTGGCAGAGACCGACCTCATCGTTTCCCAGGGTGCACAGATGATTCCCTCCCTGGAAACCACCCGCTACATCCGTGCCTACTCAGGGGTCCGTCCCCTTGTGAGCCAGGGCAAGGGGGATGACCGTGCAGTAAGCCGGGGCTTTGTCCTCCTGGACCACCAGGACACAGGTCTTGACAACTTTGCAACCATCACCGGCGGCAAACTTACCACCTTCAGACTCATGGCCGAGAAAACCGCCGATCTTGTGGGTGCACGACTGGGCAACACCACGCCGTGCAAAACCCGCACCGAGCCCCTTCCATCCACCCTGGAGGGCAAGTGGACCGAACCCGGGATCGCTCCCCGGGCCTGGATGCAGAAACCCGCCGGCAAGACCGACCGGATTCTCTGCGAGTGCGAAATGATCTCCGAAAGCACCGTGGACACCATTGCAGACGAGCTTGAAAAGAACGGCCAGGCCCCGGATCTTCTCAACATCGGAAAACGGAGCAGGCTCGGCAAAGGCCCCTGCCAGGGCGCTTTCTGCAGCACCCGGGTGATGGCCCACATGTACAACAACGGCAGGCTTTCCGGCCCTGACGGAGTGGATGAACTCAAGGCCTTTCTCAGCGAACGGTGGAAGGGCCAGCAGCCCATCTTCTGGGGAGACCAGCTCATCCAGGCCGAGCTGACCGAAGCCATGCACTGCGGCTTGTTTGATCTTGAACTTGAAACACCGAACCCGGACAAGCCAGAACACAACGAGCAGACCGACGAAGCGAAAGGGGATTCCCATGAATAGCCAGACATCAGACACAATACACACGGATCTCACCATCATCGGATCGGGCATGACCGGCATGGCAGCGGCCTTGTTTGCCGTGAACCGGGGAATTTCAACCACCCTCATCGGCCAGCACTCTGCCATGAACTTTGCAAGCGGCCTCATGGATCTCATGGGGGTTCACCCGTCAGGCCGGGAGTGGGACGATCCCTGGAAAGCCCTGGACCAGGTACGTAAGGATCTGCCGGACCATCCCCTGGCAAAGGTCGGCAACCCGGATATCGAAAACGCCATGGGAGAGATCCTGGGCTTTCTGAACGACCAGGCGCTTCCCTACCACCGGGCGGCCCACAAAAACGTCAACGTCATCACCTCGGTGGGCACCGTGAAAAAGACCTACACCGTGTCCGAAACCATGTGGAACGGGGTTGTCGCCCTGGAAAAAAAGAGCCCCACCCTGCTGGTGGACCTTGACGGCATGAAGCTTTTCAGCGCCCGCCAGATCGCCTCCTCCCTCAAGGAGAGATGGCCGGACTTAAGGCACCAGACCATCGAGTTCCCAGGGGCCGAGACCCTGGAAGAGCTCCATCCCGAGCATGTTGCCCGGTCACTGGACCTTTCGGCAAACAGGGTCAAACTGGCAAACCGGATCAAACCCTTTATCAAGGATGCCGCCTACATCGGTTTTCCCGCCCTCCTTGGCATGTACAGATCCCGGGAAGCCGTAGCAGAACTTGAACAGCTCCTGGAACGCCCGGTATTCGAGATTCCCACCCCACCGGTATCGGTTCCGGGAATCCGGCTCCAGGAGACCTTCATCAGCGGGCTTGGGAAAAACCCATTGTTCCGCACCCTCTCCACCATGGTCACCCGGGTAAAAACCGGCGCTGGTTTCACCATCACAACAGGGGGCAGCAACACCCCTGCAACCATCCGTTCAAAGGCCGTGCTGCTGGCAACGGGCCGTTTCCTGGGCAAGGGCCTTGTGGCGAGCCGCCAGGGCATACAAGAGAGCCTGCTGGACCTTCCGGTGATGCAACCGGAAACAAGGGAAGAGTGGCACCGGGAGGACCTGTTCTCCCCCCAGGGCCACCCGGTGAACAGGGCCGGCATCCGGACAGATAAAAGCTTCAGGCCCCTTGGCCGAGCATCTGAAGAACCTGTGAAAAACCTTTATGTGGCAGGCTCCATCCTGGCCGGCTCAGACTGGATGCGAATGAAATGCGGATCGGCCGTCGCCATTGCAACGGCCTTTGCAGCCATCAAGGCCATTGAAAAAGCAAACAAATGATCTATTGCTTTCTCTGGCAGAAATGGTAAAAATAGAGATTGAGTTATAGATGATCGCACTCGAATGGATGCCAGCATTACCTGTTTTAATAAAAAATGGGCTCTATTCATATGCGAAGAGCTATAAGATGGAAATCTCTCCGTTTCCGCTCAACAGAAAAAGAGATGGACGCAAAGGGCTCCATTCGGTCTATCGGCCGTGGCGCCCTTTTTAACCGACCTGTTTGCCCAGGCCCAACCCTGGCCGGTTCGGACCGCCCCGGATAGAGGAGGGTGCCCGGAAAGGCTGTTAAAGGAAACCAACTGTATTGATACGCTTTTTCTCCTCGCTGGTTAAGAAACTTTTCAAACAAGACCCAGCAACGACACCCAAACCCGTCATCCCCGAAACCGAAGACAAGCAACCAACCCCCAAAACAGAGGAACCAACCCCTGCTCCACCCAAGCAGCCGCCCCCTGCGCCCCAAGCCGTTGAGAAAACCCGCCCGGCCCCGCCCCCCAAGAAAAAACGCCCCCGCTGGACCCTTGACCAATTCCCGGTTCCCGTGGAAGAGGGAAAAACCCGGTTCCACGATCTGGACCTTCCCTTGAACCTCATGCGCGCCATTGCCCAGGAAAAATTTGAATACTGCATGCCGGTCCAGGCAGAAGTGCTTCCCTTCACCCTCAAGGGCAGGGATGCCACAGCCAAAGCCCAGACAGGTACCGGAAAAAGCGCGGCCTTTCTTGTGACCATCATCGCCCGGCTTCTGCAGAATCCCCCCAAGGGAAAGCGAATCAAAGGCATGCCCAGGGCATTGATCCTTGCCCCCACACGGGAGCTTGTCCTCCAGATTGAAAAGGATGCCAAGGCCCTGACCCGCTTTAGCCCCCTTCGCACCATTGCGGTATTCGGCGGCATGGATTACAAGAAACAGCAGGATCAGCTGAGTTCGAGCCATGTGGACATCATCGCAGCCACCCCCGGCCGGCTCATCGATTTCATGCAGCAGAAACTGGTAAAAGCGGGAAACGTGGAGATCCTTGTCCTGGATGAGGCCGACCGGATGCTCGACATGGGCTTTATTCCGGACATGCGGAAGATCATCTACGCCACCCCCCACAAGAATGAGCGGCAGACCCTCTTCTTCAGCGCCACCCTTGCCCCCGAGATCCTGCGCATGGCGGGCCAGTGGACCGTGGATCCTGCCGTGGTGGAGATCGACCCGGACAAAACCGCAGCCGACTCAATCAACCAGAAAGTCTACATCGTTACAGAAGATGAGAAATTCCCCCTGCTCTACAACCTGGTACACGGTGAAAACCTCGAACGTGTCATCGTCTTTGTGAACAGGCGGGACGCCACCCGGAGGCTTGCCCACAAGCTCCAGCAGTATGACCTGAAGGGCGAAATTCTCTCCGGGGAAGTCTCCCAGAAACAGCGGCTCAGGACCCTTGAGGATTTCAGGAAAGGAAAGGTGAGGATTCTCGTTGCAACGGATGTTGCCGCAAGGGGACTGCACATCGACGGGGTCAGCCACGTTATCAACTACGACCTTCCCCAGGATCCCGAGCACTATATCCACCGGATCGGCCGTACGGGACGGGCCGGTGCCGAAGGAATCTCCGTCAGTTTTGCCGATGAGATGAGTTCGTTTTACATTCCCGAAATAGAAAAGGTGCTCGGCAACGAACTTGAATGCGAGTATCCTGAAGAGGAAATGCTGGCAGCCCTGCCAAAACCCAAAAAAATCCCGCGTCCGAAACCAAAGCAAAATTCAAGGACTTCAAAAAAGCCCGGCCAAAAGTCCGGTCAAAACCGCCGCAGAAGACCCGAAAACCAACAGCGAAGACGACCGCCCAGGGATTCCAAAAAGAAGGACACCCCACATTCTTGACACATCCTGGTCCAATACTGTAAAAGGTTGGGTTAATTTACAAATTTTTAATAAAGGAGTAACCGCAGAATGTTTGGTTTAGGAATGCCTGAAATTCTTCTCATACTGGCCATCGCCCTCATGGTGATCGGACCGAAAAAGCTGCCCGATCTTGCCAAGACCCTGGGCCGTGCCATGGGCGAGTTCAAGCGTGCTGCCCAGGATTTCAAGAGAAGTATCGACATGGAGGAGACAGTCAAGGAATTTGAGGAACCCTCCAAAACCCTACGGGACACCCTCAAGGAGGCAACCGCCCCCCTTGACCAGGACAAGTCTTCGGACGAAAAGGGAGAGTCCTCGGACGTAAAGGGAGAGCCCTCGGACGTAAAGGACGAGACCGCCGGCAAAACCAAGCCCTCCGGTGTAAAGGAGAGCAATGCGCCGACGGAGGAGAAAAGCCAGGACAAGGACGGGCCCAAGCCATGACCCAGGAAGAAGAAAGAACCCCGCTCACGGAGCATCTGACGGAGCTGAGGGATAGGCTGGTCCGGGCCTTTATTGCAGTGGGCGTGGGATTTGTCATTGCCTACTGCTTTAAGGAGCGCCTGTTCGATTTCCTGACCGCTCCCCTGGTGACCGCCCTGGGTGCCGGCAACAAGATGATCTTCACAGGACTTCCGGAAGCTTTTTTCACCTACCTCAAGGTCTCGCTGCTCACCGGCATTGTCCTTGCCACCCCGGTCCTCTTCTACGAGTTCTGGATGTTTGTGAGCCCGGGCCTCTACAGGAGCGAAAAAAAGTTCATGATCCCGGTGGTCATCCTCTCGGTCATCTTCTTCATGCTCGGCTCCTCCTTTGGATACTTTGTGGTCTTTCCTTACGGATTCCAGTTCTTCCTGGGATTCTCCTCGGACACCATCCAGGCCATGCCCTCCATGAAGGAGTATCTGGGGTTTGCCTCCAAGATGCTGCTGGCTTTTGGATTTGTGTTTGAGCTGCCTTTGATCATCACCTTCATGGCAAGGATGGGCCTTGTTTCGGTTGACTTTCTCAAGAAAAACCGGAAGTACGCCGTGCTTATCTTCTTTACCGGGTCCGCCCTCATCACTCCCCCGGATGTGGTGACCCAGATCATGATGGCCATCCCCCTGATGATCCTCTACGAAATCAGTATTGTGGGTGCCAGGGTGTTTCAAAAAAAGAGCGATGACACGGATGAAGACGACCTGGAAGAAGATGGCGAATAACCCCTTTTTATTATTGACAGGGATTGACCCTCTATTATACAGTTCGCAAAGATTCGTACGGGATTTAACAGCTGGACAGCTGTGAAATAAAGAGTAAGGGATTAGTTAAACTTGTAACAATTAAAGGAGTGTATGGGATTATGAGCAAGAAACTGTTGACTTTGCTAGTGGTAGCCGGAATGGCTGTTCTGTTTGCATCCACTGGTATCTACGCTGGAACCAAAGTTGCCGACACCTTTAAGATGGAAACAAAGGAATACGCAAAGCACAAGAAAGGCCTTGTTGAGTTTACCCACAAGAAGCATGCTGAAGACTACAAGCTCGACTGCGGTGTATGCCACCATGATGACAAGGGCAAAGCCCTCAAACTCAAAATGGGTGACGACGTTCAGCGCTGTGTAGAGTGCCACACCGAGACCGTAAAGGTTAAGGGCGAGAAACTCAAGAAAAAAGACAAGATCAAGAAGTACCAGCAGGATGCTGTCCATGCAAACTGCATCACTTGCCACAAGGATCACAACAAATCCCTGAAAGATCCCAAGGATCCCAAGGGAACCAAGGGTCCTGCTCCCGCATCCTGCAAGGCCTGCCATCCCAAGACCAAGAAGTAATCAGTACCACGCATAGACGTTCCAAAGGGCTTTTCCGATTAATCGGAAAAGCCCTTTTTTATTGAGCGACAGGCAATCGTCACCAGGACCCAAAGATACAACAATGCCGCACATGAAGTTCTCTCCATGTGCGGCATTCTGAAATTAATTATCCGGGAATTTAAGGGTGTGAAAGAAGGGTTTAGCGGTTCCTGTAGGCCAATGCCTGCCTGATGATCGATTCGGCCCAGGAGGGCGTTCCTGAAGCAAGGATGTGGGTATAGGTGGCAAACACATTGTCCCGGAAGAATCCGTCCTGCTTGTTGACGATTCCCTTTCCCCGGTCCATGGCAAAGGCCATGGAGCCCTGGGTCGGGTCCAGGTCAAGGACGGTGGAGTAGCGGAACTCGTGCCCCTTGATGGTCTCCCCCTTCTTAAAATAGGGATTATCTTCAACCACCTTCACCTGGGTATAACCATGGCCCACCGGCCGCTTTGAAAGGCCGAAATGGACCGGAAGCACCCCGGCCATGTCATAGGATACACCGTCAAGGAGAAGGCTCTCTCCAAGGAAGATGAATCCCCCGCACTCGGCATAGATGGGAAGGCCCTGGCTGGCGAGGTTCCTTAAATTTTCACGAAATCCTTTGTTGGCTGCGAGCTGGGGCGCATGGGTCTCAGGAAAACCGCCGCCCATGTAAATGGCATCCACATGGGGAATGACACTCTCCTTTAACGGGCTGATATACCGGAGCTTTGCCCCGCTGGCCTCCAGGGCTTCGAGGTTGTCCGGGTAATAGAACTGGAACGCGGAATCCTTGATGATGCCGACGACAGGCCCATCCGCTTCCCCTTTGGGAAGAGAGGACGGCGTCGAAGCCGGCCGGGCTGTTGAGACGGTTGCGGCTGTTGAAAAATCCTGGCTGGGGCTGACGGCTTTTCCAAGGGGTTCCCTGGATGGAACCCTGGAAGCTGTCTCCATGCAGGCCTGGTGGAGCCTGTCAAGGTCAATATACTCCCGGGCCACCTTTGCTGCGGCCGTCACAGAATCCATGGCAAGGGAGTGCTCCTCAATGGGAACAAGTCCCATGTGGCGCTCGGGAAAATCCCTGGCCGACAATTTGGGAACCGCACCAAACACAGGAAGATCGCAGAACTGTTTAATGTTATCCCGAACCTTGTTCTCATGGCGCTTTCCTGCCACCCGGTTGAGAACCACTCCGAGAATGGTGAGATCGGGATCAAAATGCATGCACCCGAGGAGCAGGGCCGCCATGGTCCGGGTGCTCTTGGTGCAATCGAGGACAAGAAGGACAGGAAGGTTCAGAAGCTTTGCAAGCTCGGCCGTGCTGGTCCGTCCCTCAAGATCGATACCGTCAAACAGACCCCGGTTGCCTTCGACCACGGAAATGTCGCAATCCCGGCAATGGGAGTAGAAGCTGTGCTCGACCTGGGGAGGGGTACAGAGGTAGGTATCGAGGTTGTAGCAAGACCGGCCGGCTGCTAAGGACAGCCAGCCGGCATCGATATAGTCGGGCCCCTTCTTAAACGGCGCCACCTCTATTTCGGAGTTGCTCCATGCAGCTGCAATACCAAGAGATATTACAGTTTTACCGGACCCGCCCCTCAAACCCGCAACGACAAGGCCTGGAACTGTTTTTTTCATCTGCTGCATGGTTTTATTACTTGAGCCTATTAATCTTCGCCCTCTGTGGCAGACTGCTTTCCAGCACCCTTGATACCGTACATGGTTGTGCTTCCGCTTGACCAGTACTCAAGGATCTCCTCAGTTACCATGTTGTTGATAACCTTTTTGATCATCCTGGGTTTGTCATCGGGAAAGAGCTTGTAAAAGTCCTTGATGTAGAACTTGGACTTTGCTTTTGATTTTTTCTGAAGAAACTCTAGAACGAGTTTCTGGGCTTCCTCTTTGTTCTCGAGAAGATCGCTCATGATGCTACCCCTTTATTAATTTTAAAACGTGACAGCCGGAGCGCCCAAAAAAGCGCTCCGGCCTTGAATCTTACTCTGTCAACACCAGTTGGTTCTTAAATTAGAACTTGAACTGGGTGGACTGACGCCAGGACATGTATGCCTGCTGACGGAAATCATCGATGAGGTGATGTGTAAAGTCAAGCTCACATACTTCAAAGAACTTCTCCCATCCGATTCTCTCTGCCCAGTCACCCAGACGCTCGTACTTGTTAGCGCCGTTTGAGTAAGCATTGACCATCTTAGTGATGGCATCGGTCATTGAAGGCCAGCGGGGCATCTCGTTGGGGAGGAATGCCACAACAACCTTGGAGAACTTGGGATCGCTGATTCTGTTGGAAACCTTTCCACCAGCCATGAGAACAATACCGTCACCTTCTGTATCAGCAAGAGGCATTGAAGGACACATGGTGTAGCAGTTACCACAGAACATGCAGCGCTCGTTCTTTACCGCAACAGACTTAACCTCTGTTCCGTTCTCAAGAGTCACCTTTGCGGGTTTGATAGCTGCGGTGGGGCATGCAGATACGGCAAGGGGGATCTCGCAAAGCTTGTCAAGGTACTCATGATCAAGCATTGGGGGCTTTCTATGGTAACCGAGGATGGCGATGTCTGAGCAGTGAACGGCGCCGCACATGTTGAGGCAGCAAGCCATGGACACCCTGAGGTGTGCAGGCAGCTTCATGCTCTGGAAATCGTCAAACAGTGTATCCATGGTTGCCTTTACTGTACCGGAAGCATCGGTAGCAGGTGTGTGGCAATGGATCCAGCCCTGTGTATGAACGATATTGGTGATACCAGCGCCGGTTCCGCCGATGGGAAACTTAAAGCTTCCGCCAGCGTATTTACGGCTCTTGAGGTCGTTCATGAGGGGCTCAAGCTTGTCCTTTGAATCAACCATGAACTCGATGTTGTTACGAGTGGTGAAACGAAGGTGTCCGTCACAGTGCTTGTCAGCAATGTCGCAGATCTCGTTGATATGGGCTGTACCCATGAGTCGAGCGCCACCGCAACGTACGGTGTAGACTTCGTCGCCAGTCTCGGAAACGTGGACCAGAACGCCGGACTCGAGGATCTCGTGGTGTGTCCATTTACCCTTATTCTTCTTGATAACTTCAGGGTAGAACTCTTCATAATGTCTCGGACCGATGTCAGTGATTCTGTTTTCCATCGGTTTCTCTGGATTGTAACCAGATGATATAAATGCCATTGTTATTCTCCCTCCGTTATCTCAGGTGATGTTTTCTGTATTCATCAACGTCGCGTTCCCAGCCGCCCTCTACCTCATCCTCTTTCCAGAAGATGTAGGGGTTGGTTCTGGGGTATGCAACATGCTGGGGCGCCGCCTCGATACCTGTAACCTCAAGGATCTTCTGGAAACCCTGGCGCATGATCAGCTCACCGAGACGCTCACGGTTCTTGCCCTCTTCCATCCACCAATCCCAGACATTCTCAATGACTTCTGTGATGGCTTCGTAATCGTTGTCAGGATTGACCTCGATAAAGGGAACCAGCAGAGAACCCATCTGAGCACCGTCAAGGATAGGAGCCTTGGCGCCTACGAGGATGGAACATCCTCTCTCGTCACCGATCTTGAGAGCCCTGGGCATAACGTTGATGCAGTGCATGCAGCGGGTACAGTTTGAATTGTCGATCTCAAGCTCTTTGCCGTTCATCTTCATGCAGCCAGTGGGACAAAGGCCGATAACCTCTTTCTGGATATCGAAGGGGCCCCAGTCTCTGTCCTTGTGGGCGCCGGCGTTTGCAGGATAACCAGCATCGCCCTCAACGTACTTGTTCACTGCATCCTGATCGATCTTGATATCATCTTTCCAGGTACCGATGAAGGACATGTCAGAACGAGCGATGGAAGCTACACAGCAGTTGGGGCAGCCATCGAGCTTGAACTTGAACTTGTAGGGGAACGCAGGACGATGGAGCTCATCCTGGAACTCGTTGGTCAGGAAATGAACCAGCGCATTGGTGTCGTAGCAGGAGTACTCGCAACGGGACTCACCAAGGCAGTCAGCCGGGGTTCTCAGGTTGGAACCTGAACCACCGAGATCCTGATTCATGTTGTGGGTCAGCTCATAAAAAACCTCTTCGAGCTGGGGAGTGGTAGTACCGAGGAGAATGATATCGCCTGTGGCGCCATGCATGTTTGTCATGCCGGAACCCCTCATGTCCCAGAGCTTGGTGATCTGTCTGAGATATTCTGAGGTGTAGTACTTACCAGCAGGCTGGTTAACCCGCATTGTATGAAAATGCTCAACACCGGGGAACAGGTTGGGCTGATCGCAGTAACGACCGATAACACCACCACCGTAACCGAAAACACCTACGATACCACCATGTTTCCAATGGGTACGTCCATGTTTAAAGGAAAGCTCCAGAACGCCAAGGAGATCATCCACACAATCCACAGGAATCTGAAATTCCACATTTGCTTCATTTTTTGCTCTGACTTCAGCCTGCTGCTTCATGTCAGAGACAAAACTCGGCCATGGACCAGACTCTAGCTGGTCCAATAAAGGAGTTTCATGTTTTGCCATTTACTTACCTCCGTTAATAGTTAAATTACATTCTCTTGATGAAAAAAGTCTTCCTGCTTAACAGGGGTGGACGTCATTTCATTCAATAGTCTTGCCTCAAAGCTATCTCCAAAAAGATGGCCTAGGTGGCCATCACGTATTCACGGCACTGCTATAGCAGAATATTAGAGCTCCTATAAAATTTCTAAAAAGCCTTGTCAATAAAAAAGCTCTTTTTCCCCATTTCCCTCAGTTGAGATACCACCATTTCACCGTGTGCGGCAAGATCTCTTTTAATCAGTGGAATCTCGGGGGCCTTGGGATTGTAGGAAGCAACTGTCATTTCAGTAATTTCCTGCAGTTCGCCCAGGTCAAATTCTTCAGTAAAATCGACGAAACTCCGGCATAGGCCGGCACCTGCCATGGCACCCAGCCGTTTTGATTGCAGCCCCCTGAAAAAGCCGTCAACCACGTGGGGTACGACACCGGGATCAACCATACAGAACTCTTTGGTGCCGTCGATCCTGTCCAGGCGCATTCTCAAGCAGAGGTTGAGAAAAAAGAGGAGCAGGGCCCTGTTAACCCCGTCCATATCAACAACGCCGGATTCGCCGGCGATTCCTATCATGGAGTCGTAATTTCTCACGGTGATGAGGCGAAGGTCAAATCCACTGTCCAGGGGTTTTGCCACAAAATCCCCTGCCGCATGGTGCCAGGGGAATACCTGTTCAAAGGTTTCAATATTGTAGAGCCGGGTGAGAATCTCGGCGGCCTGACCATAAAGATCAAAATAACCGGGCGCGTCAACAGAAATAATAGCGCCATCGCTCTCCCAGAGTTCCAGGTGTCGGTTTTCCGGGGAGCCCGAAATGTGAAACTCAAGATATCCTTCAAACCACTGGCCTAGAAAAAAGCCGGCCTCTCCCTCTTTTACGGCGACCCGGCCGGCAGAAAAGACCCGGGGAAGAGCCACATCGGAGACCTCCCGGGCAAGCCTTAAAAGAGCCCTTGCTTCGGATTCCATCACGGCAAGGCCGGAATCTGAAACAGCCGTATTCAGGACAAAGAGCAGCATCTCTTGTGATGCAAGCACCACCGAAACCCGGGCAGGATGGTAAAAGGCGCCGTGCTTTTCAAGGCAGATCTCAATGGACGCGATCTCCGAAAGGGGAGTGTCCTCCCTGCCGTAAAAGCACAATCCCTGGCGCACACCCCTGTAATCGTCCTGTTGAATAAAGGCTGTGGCCGATTCAAAGAAATGGGAAAGGTGAAAGGAGGGACAAGCCTCATCCAGGGAAAGGTTCCAAAGGCGCGAGTCTGCATCAATGGTTCCCTCCACCCCTGCCATGCGATATGTAAAATCCTGAGTCAGGGGTTTCACCTATTGCCTGTGGGGGGCAAGTTCATTTTTAAGGCCTTCAACAACCTCGAACCCCAGGGCTTCGGCCTTGTCGCAATGCTCGATGGCCTTGGCATACTCCTCCGTATGGAGGTAGCCCACGGCAAGGTTGTTATGGGCGATGGGGAATTCGGAATGAACATTGAGCGCTTCAAGGTTGGCCTTGATCCCCTCTTCAATCAGTCCCTTCATGTAGTAGGCATTACCCAGGGTGGCATAGGCCTGTACAAACTTGGCATTATGAACAATGGCCTTTCGCAGGTTCTTGATGGCCATGTCGAGTTTCTCTTCATCCTCCTTGGGATTTTTCCCGTCAATCGCCTGGAGGAGCACAAAACCGATATTGGCATACCCTTCGGCAAAACCGGCCCTTGCCTTGACAGATGCGCGGTTGTACCTGAGGCACCCTTCCAGGTCGTTTCTCTGGAGGCAGAGACCGCCCAGTAGGACATAGGCCTCGGCCAGATTGGGACTGCAGTCCACGGCATCGTGAAGGGCCTTTTCTGCCTGGTCATACTCCTGCTGACCCATGAGGGCAACAGCCAGATTATAGTGGGAGGTTCCGCACTCGCTGTTCTCGGTCAGCTGTGCACGTAAGTTGGCAATATACGCTTCCGCGTTTTGTGACTTGTCTGCAATTCCCATGGATCAATCCTTGTTTATAACGACTTTTATTCAAGCTAAATTTTAAATCCATATATACTATTTTTTACAAGCCAGCGTGTCAAGGGAAAAGAGGTTGAACTGAGTCTCCACATATGGTAGCAAGTACTGGTTAAACAGAGCCACAAAGAGGCTTGCACGTTCAAAAAAGAATTATAGCTCCTCGCATATGGATAAAACCCCTTCTTTATAGATAGGTAAAGCAGGCATCCATTCGAGTGCGAAGAACTATATGACATACACCATAATCCACAGGGAGCTTTTTATGAAGACAGGATGCTATACGGCCTTGGTAACGCCATTCACCGGCAATGGAGAGCTTGACACCGACGGCCTCGATCAGCTCATCAGATTTCAGATCGAAAACGGCATAACAGGAATCCTTGCCGCAGGAACCACCGGGGAGAGCCCGACCCTTAAATGGGAAGAGCACAACCGGGTCATTGCCGATGTTGCCAAGGGCGCCAAAGGCAAGTGCCTCTGCATCGCAGGAACGGGCAGCAACAACACCCACGAAGCCCTGGAGGCTGTGGGCCACGCAGCCAAGGCCGGAGCCGACGCCGTACTCCTGGTGGACCCCTACTATAACGGTCCAAGTTCCCTTGAGATCCGCAGGGAGTATATCGAGCCGGTTGCAAAGGCGTTTCCCGACACGAAGATCATCTCCTACATCATCCCGGGAAGAACCGGCGCACAGCTCTTGCCCGAAGACCTTGCCCTGGCCGCCAGAAACTTCACCAACATCACCACGGTAAAGGAGGCCACCGGCGATCTCGACAACATGCGGCGGACCCGCGAATGCTGCGGCAACGACTTTGTCATCATGTCCGGGGATGACTCCCTGATATTTGAAATGATGACCGACCCTGCCATCAAGGCCGCAGGCGGATTTTCCGTCATGTCCAACCTGGCACCCAAGGCCATGACCGACCTTGTCATGCTCCTTGACCAGGGCAAAACAGAGGAAGCCGAAAAGATCCAGAAAGCCCTCGCCCCGCTCCTGGGACTTGTCACGGTCACCACCACCGAGACATCTGCCCTTGGCAAAGTGAAGTGCAGGGCCAGAAACCCCCTTGCCCTCAAGACATTGATGCAGATCCTGGGCATGCCGGCAGGAGGATGCAGGCCCCCCATGGGCAAGATGACAAAACAGGGGCTGGAGGTGGTGGTTGAGGCAGCCCAAAAGGTCCAGGCCGACAACCCGGAGATCTTCGCTCCCCTGGCCGACTTCTTCCATGTGGACATTGAAGAGCGGCTGAACAACCCGGAGTTCAGAAACGGTCTCTGGTACGACTACGAGTAAGCTTCAACCAAAAACAGATCAGGGATCCGGGAGCGCTCCCCCCGGATCCCTAATTTACAAACCAAACAAAAGAGCCCTTAGCTTTCCTGACCCTCCGGTGAAGCTTCACCAGCGTTTTTGGGCCTGATGTCGCCTTCACCGAACAGGACGGCTTTCATCCAGTCAAAGCCGAACTGAAGCAGCTTCACATCATCTTCCCTGATCGCCTTGATCCTTGCTTCATCCACCGCATACTTCTCAAGAAATGAACTTTCAAAGACAAAGGTCCGGAACTTATCGATGTTGTAGCAGGCAAGAAAGAACATCTGCTTGCTCTGCTCGGTTAACTTGACCTTTGCCGGAAGCGATTTTTTTCTTACAATGAGGTCGGTCCATCCGGCATTGACCTCGTCCCTCAGATCGACGCCCTGGTCCTCCCGCCACTCGGCAACGGTCCACTCCTTATCCTCTTCAAAGCCAAGGCAATGGTCCTCCTTGACAGTGAAAAAGAACTCGTCGGCATTGTCCTGCTCTTCGGCATAGCTCAACGATCCCACTCCCAGGGGATAGTAGCGGCAGGTGGTGGGCCGGTCTTCATAGATGATGCATCCCTGCTCATCCCTGACAAAGGGACAGGAACGCTGCTCATCGTCCAGAAGCTTCATGGTCACGATGGGAAGGTCGCCCTTTTCCAGGAGCTTCAGGTCGGTAAAGATAGCCAGGAACTCTTCAGAGGAAAGCTCGAGCCGCTTTCTCATGGTCAGGATATCATAGGGGGTCAGCATGATGTCGATGCCCCGGCAGCACTTTGTAAAACATTTGACGCCCTTGTGACAGTCAAACTTGAACCGGCTGTTGTAGCCCATCTGTACCGGCAATATTGCCGAGGGGTTCTCGTTGTCGTTACCGTTCTCTTTATTCATTCCACACTCCTTAAGGTTTCAAATTGTTTCAGGCAGTCATATAAAAATTTGAGACCAAAGTCAATGTGCCTGAATTTGAGACTTGACAGACAACCACGGGTGGTATACTTACGAGTATATGCTCATTTAACCACGATAGAAGGATAACGACATGATCGTCACCATAGCCAGCGGAAAAGGGGGAACCGGTAAGACCACCGTCACCGTCAACTTAGCTGCCTGCGCCCCAAACGCAGAAGTTCAGGTCTTTGACTGCGATGTTGAAGAGCCCAACTCCCACCTCTTCCTCAAACCTGAAAATTGTTCAAAAGAGCCCATCTCGACCATGGTTCCTGAGGTTGACATGGAAAAATGCACCCTGTGCAAGGAGTGCGAAAAGATCTGCCAGTTCTCGGCCATCACCACCATCGGCAAAAAAGTGATGACCTTTCCGGAGATGTGCCACTCCTGCAGGGGGTGCGAGATGGTCTGCCCGGACAACGCCATCACCGCATCGTCACGGGTACTGGGGGATCTGATCAAGGGAACCAACAGCGCCGGCATTCCCCTTACCTGGGGAGAGCTGAGGGTGGGAGAGGCCATGTCCCCGCCCCTTATAGAACAGGTCAAGGCACGGATCGACCCAAAAGCTATTTCCTTTGTTGACGGTCCTCCCGGCACCTCCTGCCCTGCCGTGGCAGCGCTGAGGAACTCCGATTTCGCCCTGCTGGTTGCCGAGCCCACCCCCTTTGGGCTCAACGACCTTGCCCTCACCGTGGAGGCCTTGAAGAAACTTGATGTTCCCATGGCCTTTGTCATCAACCGGGATGACGGCAAGTCACGGGTGATTGACGACTATGCAGCCAAAGAGGGCATCGAGATCCTGGCCAGACTGCCCTTCACCAGGGAGGCTGCGGCCGTCTGCTCCAAAGGATTGCTGCTGGTGGACGAAATCCCTGAAATGCAGCGCCTTTTCAAAGACCTATATTCACGACTGATGCAGAAAGCGGACAAGGGGGGGAAGATAAAATGAAGGAACTCACCATCATAAGCGGTAAGGGCGGCACAGGCAAGACAAGCGTAACCGCCTCCTTTGCCTTCCTTGCAGCCAGCAGGGTCGTGGTTGACGCGGATGTGGACGCCGCCAACCTGTTTCTCACCCTTCCCCACACCACCCTCCAAACGGAGAGTTTCCTCGGCGGAAGGCTTGCCGAGATCGATCCCGGCATCTGCACCGAATGCGGCGAGTGCCTGGAACGGTGCCAGTTCGAAGCGATCTCCACCGATTTTGTGGTGGACCCCATAGCCTGTGAAGGGTGCGGTGTCTGCGTCCACTATTGTCCGGTGGACGCCATCTCTTTTGAGCAGCAGACCTGCGGAGAGCGCTTTCTCTCCAACACGGCCAACGGCCCCATGGTCCATGCCAGGCTCGGCATTGCCCAGGAGAACTCTGGCATGCTCGTGAGCGCGCTCCGCCAGCAGGCCCGGGAGATCGCCAAAGAGAACAACATCCCCCTGATCATCGTTGACGGCCCTCCGGGCATCGGGTGTCCTGTGATCGCGTCCATCACCAATGCCGACGCCCTGCTCATCGTCACCGAGCCCTCCATGTCCGGGATGCACGACATGGAGCGGGTAAAGCGCCTGGCAGACCAGATGAGGGTCCCGGCCTTCCTCTGCATCAACAAGGCCGACCTGAACCAGGAAAAGGCGGACCTCATGAAAGCCTTTGCCCGGGAGAACAACATTAAATTTGCAGGGGAGATCCCCTTTGACCGGGATGTGACCGCCTCCATGAACGCGGGCAAGAGCCTGGTGGAATTTTCCCAGGGGCCTGCCTCCCAGGCCGTACAAAACGTATGGCAAAACGTGACATCCTATGTCAATGACACCATGAACAGACTCGCATAAAAATAAAGGAGAGACCCATGAAAATAGCAGTTTCATCATCCGGAAACACCCTTGAATCAGACATCGACCCAAGATTCGGCAGGGCACAGAACTTCATCATCATCAACACCGAGACCATGGCCTTTGAGGTCAAGGAGAACGTCCAGAACCTGAACCTGCCCCAGGGGGCGGGAATACAGGCCGGCAAAACCGTGGCCGACCTGGAGGTTGAGGCCGTTATCACGGGAAACTGCGGACCCAAGGCGTTCAACGTGCTTGAGGCGGCAGGTGTTAAGGTAATCACTGGAATCAGCGGGACCGTGAAAGAGGCCGTGGAAAAGCTGAATACCGGAAACTTGGCGTATGCCGGTGGCCCCAATGTCGAAGGCCACTGGGTATAAGATAAAGAACAACAGGAATCAGAAAAAGGAATTGTTACTATGAAATTTGCAATCCCCATGGCAATGGGAAAATTGACAGCACACTTCGGACACTGCAAAGAGTTCAGCTTTGTCACGGTTGAGGATAACGAAATCACAGGGACGGAAGTCCTTGAGCCCCCGCCCCACGAGCCCGGCGTCCTGCCCAAGTGGCTCCACGACCACGGCATCAACGTTGTCCTTGCCGGCGGCATGGGTCACAAGGCCCAGGAGCTGTTCGCCCAGGCGGGCATCAAGGTCATCACCGGCGCTCCCGCAGAGTCACCCGAGACGCTGGTAAAACAGTACCTTGACCAGACCATGGTCACAGGAGAGAACGTCTGCGGACACGATCCCGGATCTCCCTGCAACCACTAAAAGACCGAACCCCAGGACCGGCCGGGGTCAGGCTTAGCTCAAGACCGGGGTCAGGCTTAGCTTATTGATGTCATTATTCAGCTCTTTGAATTTAATCGCAATAAGCTAAGCCCGACCCCTATAATTACGCAATAAGCTAAGCCTGACCCCAACAGTTTGCCCCCTATGATTTTGCCCCCCTATAATTACCTTTTTTTCACAATGGACTTGGCATAAGCGGCAGTTTACTTTAAAAGAAGAGGAGTAGACATGGAAAAGATTCTGATCATCGGTTGTCATCGCGTTATGGACGGCGTCTGCATCGCCTGTTCCAGATGTCTTGTAGCATTCAACAGGCGGGAAGGTGAATTTGCACGGTACAAGGATCAGGACGCCGAGGTGCTCGGCATCCTCAGCTGCGGAGATTGCCCCGGAGCCGGCATCGTTCCGAGGCTCGCCCAGGTGGCCCTGTGGAACAAGCCCCTGGGGGAAAAGCCCACAAAGGTTCACATCGGTCCCTGTATCCTGGATCACTGCCCCCATAACGAAACCCTGGTCAAAAAAATAGAGGCAAAAGCAGGGGTAGAGGTGGTGAGAGGCACCCACCCGTACGTCCCTGAAAACGTTTACGCATAAGAACCGTGGGGAGAGTGTATGAAAATCAGAAAAGCTGTGTTCCCTGTTGCAGGGCTTGGCACACGTTTTTTACCGGCGACCAAGGCCATGGCAAAGGAGATGCTGCCCGTTGTTGACAAACCCATCATCCAGTACGCAGTGGAAGAGGCGCTGGACGCAGGAATCGAGCAGATCATCTTTGTAACAGGCCGGGGCAAGAAAGCCCTGGAAGACCATTTTGATCATTCGTTTGAGCTGGAACTCTCCCTGAGAAACAAAAACAAAAACGATCTTCTCAAGCAGGTGGAACAGTTGGTGCCCGAAACCGGCACCATTGTCTACACCCGCCAGAACGAACCCCTGGGGCTTGGCCACGCCATCTGGTGCGCAAGGGACATCGTCGGGGACGAACCCTTTGCCGTACTCCTGGCAGACGATTTAATCAAGGCAAAGCAGCCTGTCCTCTCCCAGATGATACAGCGTTTTGACAGGCTAAGGGCCTCCGTTGCAGCGGTGATGGAAGTGGACAAGGACCAGACCGACAAGTACGGCATCATCGATGCCGATCCCATTGAGGACAGTGTCGTAAGAGTCCGGGGCATGATCGAAAAGCCGGCCCCGGGAGAAGCACCCTCAAACCTTGCCATCATCGGCCGCTACATCCTCACCCCCAAGATCTTCCATTTTCTTGGTAAAAAACAGACCGGGGCAGGTGGTGAGATCCAGCTGACCGACGCCATGCAGCAACTCCTCAAGACCCAGCCCATCTTTGGCTACAAATTTGAGGGCACCCGGTTTGACTGCGGTGACAAGGCCGGATTCCAGATGGCCAACATCGCCTATGCCATGGAGCACCCCGAGATACGGGAAAAACTGCTGGCATTCATTCGAAAGGTGGGGCAGGAACAGACCCTGAACTGACCAATCCGGGGACAGATTGTCCGGCTTGGGGACAGATTTTAAATCTGTCCCCGATATGCTCATCGCTTGTAAAGGGAGTAGAATTTCATCACCTTGTTGACGTAGCGCTGGGTCTCCTTGAACGGAGGGACACGCTTGTACCGGTCCACGGCGTCCGGACCTGCGTTGTAGGCGGCCAGCACCAGGGGGAGCTTTCCCTGGTACCGGTTCATGAGGCGCTTGAGATACCGGGTTCCCCCCATGATGTTCTGACCGGGATCAAAGGGATCGCTGACCTTGAAATCGTCATAATTTGAGGGCATAAGCTGCATCAGACCGGTTGCCCCCTGCTTTGAAACCGCACTGGGATCAAAATCGGACTCCGCCTTGATCACGGCTTTGACAAGGGAGGCGTCCACGCCAAAGGCTTTGGCTGCACGATTAATTTCCCGGTCAAACCGCAGGCCCTTCCCCTTCATGGGTTTGGGCTTTTCACGGATGTAGAGCTTGTAGTCCGGGGTGGTGGGAACGTTGGTAAAGTGAACCATGCCTTCCCTGTCGATGAACATGTAGATGTCCGCCCCTGCCCATGACGGCAGGAAAAGAGCCACCAGCACCAAAAGCGTGTTGAATCGATTCATCTACCAGAAGATCCACTGTTCGGTTGCAAGCACATACCCTCCGAGGAGCAGGTTGGTCACCCCATGGGAGAGGATCGGGGAAAAAAGGTTTTTGGTTCGGACCAGAAGCAGCCCGTAAACAATCCCGGCCAGGATGCCGGCCAGCCACCTGTGGTGCTCAAGACCAAAAGCCAGGGCCACGATGCCAAAAGAGAACCAGGTGAAGTGCCCCAGGGCAACCTTCCTGAAATCGTTTCTCACCAGATATCGCATGGCAAAGCTTCGCCAGAAGAGTTCCTCCATGACCGGAACGATCAACGCCGCTCCCGCAAGCCGGATTGCGATAAACAGGTAGAGGCCGTAACCTGCGGCGTGGTCTGAGGGGTTTAAGCCCTCCGGCTCCATCTTCGGGTAAAAGGGGTCAAGCAGTACCCACAAAAGAAAGACGAGTATCCCTGCACCAATGGCCCAAAGGTCCAGAGAGGGCCTGATCTCGCGACCGTAGCTCCCCCTGTAATGGTAAAGCGCAAGACCTGTGACCAGGGTCTTGGCCGGATAGACAAGGGCCGGGGAGAGGTGAAGGAGGGGGCCGGCATAGGTTAGGATGCCGAACAGCCCAAAAGGGACCACATAGGGTAACCAGACGCTCATGGAGGACTCCTTACGCAAAGGGTTGGTGTTTACATCTTACTATACTCTTTTAATACAAGTTTTGCTGGAAAATCAGATTTTGAAAGATAGGGCATAAGGGTTGCTTTGAAGGTGTCCACAAGTTGTTTGAACACAGCCTCCTTGTCAGGGGCCATGATGAAATTTCTCTCGGTCCGGTACTCAAACTCAACCTGGTCCCCCACCTTTTTCCGGATATCATCCATGGAGATGCCGCCAAGCTCCCCGGCCTGGAAAAGGTCTTCTTCCACGGCAACCTTCACCCTTGCCTCCACGATCACCTGATAGGCGTCCGCACTGATCTTCTTTGACAGGTCCTCGATGGTAAGGGACTGCCCGTTGCCGAGTTCAACTTTCTCTATCAATGTTTCATCCATGCTTTGATGCTCTCTCCTGTTGCAACCGGAATCAATCAAACAGATCCAGCTGTTTCACCAGGGGCTGCTTTGGGGTGCCCCGGTATGTGTTGGTATTGTACTCCTTGAGCGCCTCTTCAATATCCGATAGGAAGACAGAGCGCCCGGTCTCTTTCATGATGCTGTATATCCTTCTTTTTTTTGCATATGTCAAACAGAGAATCTCCCGGGCCCGGGTCATGGCAACATAAAAGAGCCTTCTTTCCTCGTCAATATTCAAAGGCGCCTTTCCCGGATGGGCAAAGGGGAGAAGGCCTTTTTCGCACCCGGTGACAAAGACCACAGGAAATTCCAGCCCCTTTGCGGCGTGCATGGTCATGAGGGAAACCTTTTCGGCATCGGGCCAGAGACTCTCAGTATCCCCGTTCAGGACCAGCGTGTTAAGGAAGGTCCCAAGGTGATCGGAACAGTTTGCCGCATCACAGCAGAGGCGGTCGAACACCTCCCGGCTCCCCGGGTTCTCTTCAATCAGCGGCAGGATATTTGCCCCACGGGCCAGGGTTTGAAGGGTCCCACAGGCGTCAAGCCCCTGGATATTCCCCCTTAAGTTCATGATGATCCTGGCCGAGGCCGAGAGCTTTTCTCCGATATTTTTCCTGACACCCGGAAGGGGGGCTGCGGCCAGACGCTCAACAGCTTGGTCAAGGGGAAGGTCCAGACCGTGAAACCATTGCCCCAGGCTCTCCCTTGTCCGCTTGCCGATTCCAGCCTTCATATGGTTGAGAACCGTGAAAAGATCCTGAAGGGTTCCACCATTCCCTAAGATCTTCACAAATGAGATGAGTTCGCCGATGCCCGGGTGAACCAGGATGCTCTCCTTGTCTGCGGTCTGAAAGGGGATCCCTGCCTGCTCAAACACCTCGGCAAATATTTTGCTCTGGCGCCGGGTTCGGTAGAGAACCGCAAAATCGGCAAAGGAGAACTCCACCGCTTCAGCCGGGTCTGCGGTACCGGCATCCATGGAATAGAGTGAGGTGCCGCCCATGAGGCCCTCGATCCTTTTTCCCACGGCCACAGCCTCGGCCTTGTCCGAAGCCGCCTCAAGCATGATGAGCCGTTCCCGGCCATGGATATCGGAAAATATTTTCTGCTCCCCCCCATTGCCTTGTCCATGGCTGATCAGCTGGAAGGAAGCGTTGAGGATGGTCTGGGTGGAGCGGTAGTTTCGCTGTAAAACGATCTTTTCGGCATGGGGATAATCCGTGAAGAACCGCTTGAAATAGGTGTTGTCCGATCCCCTGAATCCGTAGATGGACTGGTCCGGGTCCCCGATCACCACAAGCCCTTCCCCGGTTCCGGCAATAAGCTTTGTCAACAGGTACTGGCCCGTGTTGATATCCTGGTACTCATCCACAAAGATATGGCAAAACCGCTTTTGAAGGGTTGCAACAAGGTCCGGGTCTGTTTTGAGCAGATTCACCACCATGGAGATGAGATCCTCGAAATCCACAAGTTCCTGGGCTGCCAACAGCGCCTGGTACTCCTTCCAGACCCGTGAAACCACAGGGGCGTAGTCCTCTCCTGCAATAGGGGCCAGGTCGTCCCCGGGCCTTAAGCAGTGCTGCTTGGCCGTTGAGATCATCCGGTCCAGGGCATCCATGGAGGGCGCTGAAGCACCTGCCCTGGCAAACGCCTCCTTGAATATCTCCTGCCTTGCCATCTCATCCACGATGGCACTTGTGAACCGGGTGTACTCCTTTAACACCATGAGACAGAAGGAGTGAAAGGTTGCGGCGCAGACAGAACCGGTATGACCGGGTACCAGTTCAGCGATCCTTCCTGCCATCTCCTTTGCAGCCCGGTTGGTAAAGGTCAAAGCGAGAATGGCCCCGGGCGCCACCTTTTTCTCCCGGATGAGCCAGGCGATCTTTGCGGTCAGGGTGCGGGTCTTGCCGGTGCCGGGTCCTGCCTCGATGAGAATCGGCCGCCCCTGGCAGTTGATGGCCTGCTGCTGTTCCGGATTGAGGGAGGCGAGGATGTCGCCCTTCTCCTCCCGGCGGCACCGTGCCGGTTTTTCCATGACCGGGAGGGTTGGCGGCTTTTTTGGGGGGGGTACGCCCTTTACCGGCCGCGTCTTCTTAACGGACCGTGGCTTGGGCTGGGGGAACATATCGTTCTCCCCCCTGAGCCGGCGCTTCTCTTCCGGTTCAAAGATCTTGACCCTGCCGAACTCGCCGTCAAACCCCGGAGAGATGGATACCTCGCCCCGTCGCATGCGACGGACGGCCTCGGCCAGAAGCGGAATCCCAGCGGCCTCGATATCACTGACAGGGGTTTTCAACAGGATCGCAAGTTCCGGCCCCAGCCGTTCCAGGGCCATGTCGTAATGGAGCCCCACCTTCTTTGTCTTGGGCCCCACATCAAAGATCTCCGAAAGAATGTCGGCAAGGGGAATGATGCTCTGGTAGGGATGGCGGTTGCCCGGATCATAGCCTTCGGGTCTTGAGGCAAGCTCCTGCACCCGGTAGAGGACCCCAAGGGTAAGGGGTTTCCCGCATTCCGGACAGAGTCCCTCCAGTGCAGCCGTCTCTTCGGGGTTGAGGCAGACATTGCACTTTCTATGGCCGTCATAGTGGTATTTGCCCTCCTCGGGAAACATGTCGATGGTCCCAAGAAAGGTGTCATCCCCTTTTGACAGCGCCTTTTTCACGCCATCAAAGGAGAGTTCCCCCTGGAACATGGAGGCGTTCCGGCCAAGATACATGGGGGAGTGGGCATCGGAATTTGAGATCAGGGTGACACGATCAAGGTCTTTCACCCGCCAGTTCATGGGAACATCCGAGGAAAGGCCGGTCTCCACGGCAAAGATCTCATGGGCCAGGGAGCCGAAACACTCCCCAATGGAGTCAAACCCGGATTTCGAACCAAACATGGAAAACCAGGGGGTCCAGATGTGGGCCGGAATCAGGAAAGCGTCCCCACAGGTCTCGAGCATGATCGAAAGGAGCTTTTCCGCATCAAGCCCCAGGATGGGCCGGCCGTCCGATTTGATGTTGCCGATCCTGTCAAGCTTGCCATTGAAGCGCTTCACGGTTTCAAGGTCGGGAAAATAGAGCAGGTTGTGGTTTTTCCTCACCCTGCCCTCTTTTTTGTAGATACTGCTGATCTCGGACTGGAGAAGAAACCGGACCGGCCCCCTGCAGCCTTTGGGGATATCCCGGTCCAGCCGTTCCCCGATACTGGTTTTCAGCTTGTAGAGTCCTGGTTCCGCCGGTATCAGCTTTGTTTCAAGCTCGGCCATCCAGCCCGGATGGGTAAAATCCCCCGTACCCACGAGGGTGACGCCCTTGAGCTGGGCCGCCAGGTAGAGGTGCTCAAGATCGAGGTTCTTTGCCGTTGCCCTTGAGAAATGCGAATGGAGGTGAAGATCAGCTATAAATTCCATGGTCACCGTTCATAAAAGTTAAAAAGTACTGACATTAAAGGTTTATTATGCTACACGATTCTTCACCTTTTATAAAGAGTGTTATTGGGAAACAATAGGGTTTGGGGCGTTGACAATCCCGGGTAAACCGTGAAATGATTCCGGCCTGTCTGTTCGGTTCAAGGGGAGATTTGCCATTGAAGATCAGGATTACAGCCTTGGGTTTTTTCATCGTCATGACAACGGTGTTATCCCTCCAGGCTGGAGAACCCATAAAAATCGGGGTTATCTTTGCCCGCACAGGTCCGGCAGCACTGGACAGCAAAGCAGCTTTTTATGCAGCAAGGTTTGCAGCCGACGAGATCAACCGTGCCGGCGGCGTGCTTGAAAGACCGGTGGAACTGCTGGAATTTGACAACAAAAGTACCCCCCTGGGATCCAGGATGGCGGCCAGGAGCGCTGTTGAACATGGCGCTGTCTGCGTCATCGGTGCCGTGTGGAGTTCCCACTCCCTGGCCATGGCAAAACTGCTCCAGAAAAAAAAGGTCCCCATGATCTCCCCCTCCTCCACCCTTCCCGAACTCACCCGGACCCGAAATTATATTTTCAGAATCTGCTACACCGACACCTTCCAGGGAGAGGTCCTGGCAAATTTTGCCCTGACGGATTTAAATGCCCGTACCGCCGTCGTGCTGACAAACACAAACAGCCGTTACAGCATGGGGCTCTCCAGCTATTTTATCCAGCACTTCAAACGAACAGGCCAGCTCCTCTGGGAAGGGGATTATTCCCAGAATGCAACGGATTTTTCAACCCTGCTGACACGGATGCAAGGCGTTGCTCCGGATGTTGTCTTTGTTCCGGACCACTTCAGGGAATCGGCCTATATCATCAAGCAGGCAAGGACCATGGGGATTAAGTCAATTTTCCTTGGCGGAGACGGCTGGGAAGAGTGCATGTACAGGTATGGGGGCGACGCCATCCATGGCAGCTATCACACAACTGCGTGGGATCCGGATACAACCAACGAAAAAGCCAGGCGCTTTGTAAAACGCTATGCCGACAAAACCAACGGTCCGGTTGAAGCTGAAGCAGCCCGGACCTATGATGCCATGCTGCTGCTTGCCGATGCCATGGAACGGGCAGGCTCAACAGACCCTGGTTCAATCAGAAGAGCCCTGGCAGGGACACGTAATTTTCGAGGCGTAACAGGTACCATCTCCTTTGATGCCAACGGCGATCCCATAAACAGACCGGCAATCATCCTGAAATTTGAGAACAGAGGTTCTGTCCGATACAAGCGAGTGAACCCATGAAACCATTGAACTTCTCCCTGAGATGCAAGACCAACCTTGCCATTCTGCTCACCTTTTTCTCCATTGCATTGATCTTTTCGGCCATTCACCTGCCGATGCAGAACCGGCATTTCCGGACCATGGTCAAACAGATTGAGCTGGTTCTCGATACCATGGTCCAGCGGGACCAGGCCCCCCTTGGCAATGAAATTTTTGACGGGAACACCCGGGCCATGGGCATCCGGATCAAGGCGATGATGGGGGTCAAGGGGATGCTTGCCATCAGCGTCTTTGATGCAACGGGTGCTCTGCTCATCCAGGAAAGCCGGGATCCCGCCGTCTACGCCCTCACCCGGCTGGAAGGTGATCCCGGCTCCCGGGAAAAGCGATGGGGCAAAACCGACACACTGACCTACCTTGCTGCGATCACCGTCATTGGAGAACCCATGGGCTGGATCCGGATCTGCTACTCCCTTGAAGAGATCAAAGGGGAACAGCGCCTTGCCAACCTGATCGTGGCAGGCGTACTGGCATCCATCCTTGTTGTCATGCTGGTGGTACTCAACCTGATCATCTCCAGGACAATTCTACGGCCCATCACCACTCTCAGGGATGCCATGGAACTGGTGGGGCGGCAGGGGAGCGGGGAACGGGTAGAGATCGAAAGCCGGGATGAGATCGGTGACCTTGCCGCAAGTTTCAACCGCATGGCCGAGGATCTTGCCCGTTTTCACAGGGAGATCGAAACACGCCAGGAGGAGACCAACCAGGTTCGGATCTTCCTGAAAAACATCATCGACTCCATGCCTTCCGTGCTCGTGGGAATCGACCGTGACAAAGCGATCACCCACTGGAACCTTGAAGCGGAAAAAGTGACGGGACTCCCCCCGGACAGGGCAACGGGCCTGGCCGTTGATAAGGTTTTCACCTGGAACGAATTTCCTGCCGCCATCATCGAAAAATCCCTCCGGAAGAAAAAGGTCCAAAAACAGACAAAGATCCCCGTAACCATAAACGGAACGCCCCGTTTCCTGGACATGACCGTCTATCCCCTGGAAAGCAAGGGAAAGACAGATGCCGTCATCCGCATGGATGATGTCACCGACCATGTCAGGATGGAAGAGATGGTGATCCAGTCTGAAAAGATGCTCTCCGTGGGCGGGCTTGCCGCTGGCATGGCCCATGAGATCAACAATCCCCTGGCCGGTATTCTCCAGAATGCCGCTGTGGTCAGAAACCGGCTCACCGCTGATCTTCCGGCCAACCACAAGGCGGCAGAGGCTTGCCAGACAACCCTGCCAACCATCCGGTCCTACATGGAACAGCGACAGATCTTCTCCCTGCTCGACCATGTTCACGAAGCCGGCATCCGGGCGGCTGACATCGTCAAGGAGATGCTCAGCTTTTCCCGCAAGGGGGTGGGCTGCGTCTCCTCCCACCACCTGGACCGGCTCCTGGACGAAACCCTGAACCTTGTCAGTTCGGACTACAACCTGAAAAAACATTTTGATTTCAAGAAGATCCTTATCCAGCGGGAGTATGATGGGGCTCTTCCCCCAATCCCCTGTGACAAGGGCAAACTGCAGCAGGTGTTTTTAAACATTCTCCAGAACGGAGCCCATGCCATGGCAGAATTCCCGGAAAAGACCGCGCCCGACCGGTTTATTCTCAGAACCAAAGCCTGCGCCGGCGGCCTCCAGGTGGAGATCGAGGACAACGGACCGGGCATGATCCCGGAACAAAGCAAACGGATATTTGAGCCCTTTTTCACCACAAAACCCGTTGGGGTCGGCACCGGCCTTGGGCTATCCGTCTCCTATTTCATCATTACTAAAAACCACAACGGATCCATGGAGGTGAAGTCTGTTCCCGGCAAGGGGACAAATTTCATCATCCGGCTTCCCATCCAACAGGAGGAGTTGTGAACAACTTCGAAGAGAAACTTCATGCCTGGAACGGCAGCATAGAAAAAGAGACCGGCATCACCCTGCTCACCACCGGCAGCGACCAGGACACCCCTTTTATGGATTTCTGCGACCGCCTGGCAGCGGCCCTGCCCAATGTAAAGGTAACCCAAGAGACCGACGGGGAAAACACCCTTCCGGAGATACACCTTTCCGGCAACCTCGTCTATTCGGCCCTCCCCCTGGAGCAGGAGCTTGAACCCTTTCTTGAGGCCCTGGCCCGGGTCAACGCCCCCCTTTCCGGGCTGCCGGCGGAAATAAAGGATAAACTTGCCGGGCTCGACATTCCAACCCGGCTCAAACTCTATGTTGCCATGCACTGCCCCCACTGCCCGGCCATGGTCCGGGCCATGACACCCCTTTCCAAAGCCTGTGACCAGCTTCACCTGAACGTGGTGGACGGCACCCAGTTCCCCGAAGAGGCGTCAAGGGACAATGTGATGTCGGCCCCCTGCCTGATCCTGGACAATGATATCCGGTGGACCGGCAGCGTGGATCCGGCTGAGGTGGTGGAGATGATCGTGAACCGGGATCCGTCACAAATGAGCGCCTCCTCCCTTCAGATGATCCTTGAGGATGGTAAAGCCAACTGGATCGCAGCCAGGATGATGGAGGCCAACGCCATCTTCCCGGCCTTTATCAGACTTTTGATCCACGAGACCTGGTCAGTGCGCCTGGGGGCCATGGTGGTGCTGGAGGAGATGGCTGAGGAGATGCCGGACCTTGCGGCCCGGATCACCGAACCCTTGTGGCAGGCCTTTGAAGGGGCGGATATCCCTGTAAAGGGAGACATCCTCTACGCCCTTGGCGAATCGGGCGATCCCGGAATCGAGGCAAAGATCAGGGAACTTGCCCCCACCCTTGAGAACCAGGACTTAAAGGAGGCGGCAGCCGAGGCCCTTGAGGCCATTGAATCACGTTCTTAGGGTTGCCATGAGCCGCTGGGGCTTAAGCAGGAGGGTCAGGGCATCCTTGATATCCTTACAGACAATGTCTGCGGACATGAGGGTTTCAACGCTTGCCCCCTCCTCCTGGACAAGGGCGATGCCGATCTTTGCAAGTTTCAGCATGGGGCCGTCGTTTCTGCCGTTGCCCACGCTGACAACGGCCCCGGCCCCCAGCTGCTCAACATATTCCCGCTTTGCCAGGTCCTGTTTCCCTGGACCGAGGATATGCAGGTTCACGGGAAGGCCGTCAAGCTCTTTTGCCACCTGGCCAAAGGTGTCGGCCGTGAGCACATGGACCGTCACCCCCCCTGCAAGGATCTCCACAAGCGCAGCCACACCATCGAGAAGCGTTCCGTCGCAGGCCATGGTACCGTTGTAATCCATCACCAGGTGGTCCAGGGCAACCCCGCCAAATCCAGGCACCTCTATTTTAATCATCTGCTCCTTCCTTTCCGGCGAAACCACGGCTTCGCCTTGACTTTTTTCCGATTTTTCGACAAAGATACAACTCAACTTTTGGCCCCCATTTTTGAAGGAGCCATATGAAAGATATAACCTATACCACCTAACCTGGACAAGCCAGAACCAAAAACGGTTTCTGATTCTCTTGCCAAGATAACGCAAAAATAAGAGCTAAGAAGCTAAACCTGCATGACAAGGAGATTCATCCATGAAAATAGTAAACTACAAAGAGATCGAACCCACACGATTTGACAACGATGCGGTAAAAGGAGTGGCAGGCCGGGTGGTCATCGGCAAGGCCGACGGAGCCGACAACTTCTGCATGAGGGTGTTTGAGCTTGAAAGCAATGGCTACACACCCGGTCACACCCATGAATGGGAGCATGAGATCTTTTTCCATTCCGGCAACGGGGAGGTTCTCTCAAACGGCGGGTGGACACCGGTATCACCGGGAACCGTTGTCCTGATTCCCGGCAACGAGGAACACCAGATCCGTAACCGGGGGGACGCGCCCCTGGTCTTTGTCTGCCTCGTCCCTGCCGGCGCACCGGAGCTGTAATGGCACCCAGGAGCTGTGTGAGCAAAGACGGTGGCTTTGTGGTTGGCATCCACGATCCCGGATTCAAAATCACAAACCTCAGGGAAAACGACCATCTCCACCCCCTGGGTACCCTGGCCGACGGCACCCGGGTGGATAACCGGGACAATTTCCCCACGGGCGATGTGGAAGAACCCCATGCCGACCGCATCTATGAGATTGCCAACCCCTTTTCCTTCAGGGGGGTCACCTATGTCAACTCCAGGTGGGCGGACCGGACGGCACAAGCCCCGGAGACCATGGCGCTGCCCCGGGAGGAGGAGGTCTCCCTCCTGTCCACCCTGGAGAACTGGTTCCTTGAGAACGGAATCAAGGGCAAACAACCTGAGGATCTCGTCCGGACCCTGCCCAAATCAATGCTGATCGCCCTTGCCAACACATCCACCGATCCCAGGGAACTTGTCGCCCTTGCCAAAGGCTGCTGCTCGTTTACATTTGATGGGAAAGGCACAACACCCACCGGCCTTTCATTCAAGGGCGACACCCCGGCCAGGGCGATTCCCGTGATCCATGACCACACCCTGTTCGAGATCATTGCCAACAACCCCTTTCTGCCGGACACCTACAAACGGGCCATGGTGCTGACCCCGGGAGTCCAGGGCAAAAGCGAGATCGTGGGGGAGTGGCAGGAGGAGGACAGCCATGTGTTTGAGTACCTTCGAACCAACTCCTACATCCCCTGGGGCCATTTTGCCGCCAACACGGCGGACGACACCGTGCGGTACAAAATCCGGGACCTGACCCCCGCCGACATGAAGGGGATGCGCCACCTGTGCTACCAGCGGATCTATGCCATGACAGCCCAACAGCTGAAAATCCCCCTGCCCGGACAACGGCAAACCTTTTCCGAACAGGAGCTGGAAGCCCTTCGCCTGGCCATTTGCAGTCGCCTGGATGAGGGCGATTGTGATCTCAGGTTTAACGGCTCATTGTGGGGTTGGAACTTTGGATTTGGATTTGCCCAGTCAGGGTACAGGCTCCACGCCTCCCACCAGCAGATCCACCAGCAGTATGCCATGGTTCCGGCCGCTGTGGCCGCGGAAAACGGCCAGCCGTTTGACTCCTATGCCTGCGGGGATCTTGTGGCCGACTTTGTGAAGCAGTACAGGCAAGGCACGGGCAAGGGCTTTTTCGACAACTATCTTGCAGCCATCCGGTCCAACACAAGAACCGACGGCCAGCCGGACAAGGCGTCCTCCCTGGTGGTCCATGAGGATGAGAACGCGATCCTCTTTGTGCCCAAGGCCCAGACCTCCCAGTGGGAACTCCAGCTCATGGCCAAGCATTCCTGCGGCAACATCCTCGAGGCGGATACCGCCATGCGTGACTCCCTGGACAGGGGCATCCTCATGGCCCTTACCACCCTGGAAGCCCTGGGGGCCCGGATGGTGACAAACATCGAGTATTCAAAACGGTTTGACAGCACCGACACCGACCAGCGGCTCCTCTACTCGTTTCTGCCGCGGCTGCCCCACTCCCCCGGAGCCTTCAGCGAAGCCCAGCTCCGGTGGATCACCGGGCATTACCCGGAGGATTTTGCCCTGGCCTGCCGGTCAAGGCTTGCCACCGCCCTTGCCTGAACCGTTGAACAGGATGCGGTCCACGGTTTCAAAGGTGGCCATTCCCTTTTGGATCATGGGGCCGATGTCCCGGCTAAACTCCCGGATCTTCTCTTCGGTGTCAACCACTTCAACCACCACGGGAAGATCCTCGGACAGGCATAGCACCTTAAAGGTCCGGATCTTGCCTTCGGCCGCATAACCAAGAACCCCCCGGAGCACGGTTGCCCCAGCCATGCCCCGGGTTCTTGCCTCCTCCACGATGGCTTCGTAAAGCAGGCGTTTACCGTATTTCTGGTCCTCACCAATGTAAATTCGCATGAGACAGACTTTGGATGACGATTCCACGATACGTATCTCCTTATATTAAATCAAACGGGCAACCACGATTCCCGCGGACAGGGCCCCGAGACCAAGACCGTTCTGCATCACAAGATTCACCACGGCATAGAACCACTCGGTTGACCGGACAAGCATGCCAGTCTCGAGGATAAAGGCGGAAAAAGTGGTAAAAGCCCCCATGAAGCCCACCAGTACGCAGGTCCTGATCTCGCCGGAAACAGCCCAGCGGCTCTCGAACAGGGTCCATAGAAATCCGGCGACAAAGCAGCCCGTGATGTTGACCACAAGGGTTCCAAAGGGAAAAAACGAGGAATTGAACTGCTGGACAAATCCTGCGAGACTATACCGGCAAAGGGTACCCAGGGCACCTGCCAGGGCGATAAAAATAAACTTCTGCTCCATAGGGGGGAGGCCTCCTTTTAATCGTTAAAGCAACAGCAGCAGGAGGAAAAAGACGCACTCCACCACTGCTTATGTTAAAGTGGTAGGAGTCATCAGCCGGGTTAAGGGCGGTTATACGGGGAACTCCATCCCCGGGTCGGCAATTAATTAAGCGTTTGCCCCGGGGAAGTCAAGGAAATTCTTCCAGGGGTCAGGTTTGACATTTCCCTGTTTCCATGGGATAGTAATATAATATTTCCTCGCACTCCCCCGACCCTTAGCTGCACAAAAAACCTCTATCTGCCTTGACCTGAACAGACGGTTTGCACCTTGTAAAAATTTTTATTTCGCCTTTCCAGGCAAGGAGGTCTCCATGGTAACACAAAGACGATCAACCAACAAAATTGTCGAAGAGCAGGTAACAAAATGGAACTATGTGAAGTCCGGGGTTGGGACGAAAAAGATCGCGCCTGTTCCGGTGGTCACGATCTCCAGGGAGGCCGGAAGTGGCGGCAAAATCGTGGCTGAACGACTCGCAACAAAGCTTGACTTTGATCTCTTTCACCAGGAGGTTGTCCACGAGATGGCCAAGGACGCCGACATCAGCCTCAGGTTCATGGAGACCCTGGACGAAAGAGGCCTTAACATGCTGGACAACTGGATCGCAGCCCTGGTGGACGAGCGCTACCTCTGGCCCGACCAGTACATGCAGCACCTGATGAAGGTGATCGGCACCATCGGCAAGCACGGAAAGAGCGTCATCGTTGGCAGGGGAGCAAATTTCATCCTCCCCCTCAAAACCCGGATCAGCGTCCGGATCATCGCCCCCTTTGATCTGAGGCGCAGGCATGTTGCCAAGGAGTTCAACCTTTCCGAGACCGAGGCCGAACGGCGCATCACCCTGACCGAATCCAGGCGACGCTCCTTTATCAGACGATACTTCAACGCCTCCATATCGGATATCTTTCACTACGACATGGTTATCAACACCGGGAACCTGAAACTTGACGATGCGGTTGCGGCCATTGCAGCGGCAGTGCAGCAGAGGATGAAAAGTGATACTCCATGACACCATATATGAATGGGAAGGAAAAACCTGTGACGGAGAAAGACCCGTGGCCTGGTGGCCCGGCTCCTATCGCATACGAATCGTGGACCTGACCGCGGACAAACCGGATATTCTCCATCTGAAATCCAAGGCCGTGATCTGCCGCAACCGGGGCAAGGGCACCTCCATCAGATACTGCACCCAAAACTTTGCCCAAAAGGTGGCCAAACGGTTTGGCCTGGACGTGGCCAGGGTACTCTGGACCGAGATAGAAAACGATGCCCCCCTGTCGATCCAGGTGGCCCACCTCACCCGGGTCACGGTCATTGCCGGCAAGGATCTCCTTTCCGCGACCTGGAGACCCGCCCGGCCCAACGAGATTGCGTTCCTGAAACCCTTTTTGATCGATTTCACCGACCATGCAGCAAATGCGGCCCACTAACTTCTCTGCTGTAATTTGAAGGAGATGCCCATGAGCGAAAAAGCCCTTAACCCCTTTGCCATCGCCCAGCAGCAGCTGGATGACGCCGCCCGGCGACTGGGTCTTGATCCTGCCACCCACGAACTGTTAAGGTGGCCCATGAAAGAGTACAAGGTGCTGCTTCCCGTGCGAATGGACGACGGCACCACCCGGGTGTTCCACGGGTTCAGGATTCCCTATAACACGGCAAGGGGGCCTGCCAAGGGCGGACTTCGATGGCACCCGGACGAAACCATCGACACGGTCAGGGCCCTTGCCGCATGGATGACCTGGAAAACCGCCGTGGTGGACATCCCCCTCGGCGGTGGCAAGGGAGGCATCGTCTGCAACCCCAAGGAGTTGTCAGAGGCCGAGAAAGAGCGGCTTGCCAGGGCCTATATGCGGGCTTTGGGCAGCACCTTTTCAGTCACCCGGGACGTGCCTGCCCCGGATGTCTACACCACCCCCCAGATCATGGCCTGGATGATGGATGAATACGAGACCTTAAGGGGCGAGCACCACCCCGGGGTGATCACGGGCAAACCCCTTGCCCTTGGCGGCTCCCAGGGAAGGGGGGATGCCACGGCAAGGGGAGGCATCTACGTGACCCGGGAGGCGGCAAAGGCCCACGGGATTGACCTTGAACGCAAGACAATGGCGATCCAGGGCTTTGGCAACGCCGGTCAGTTTGCCGCCCTTCTCGGCAACGCACTCCTCGGCCTTAAGCTGGTTGCGGTCTCGGATTCCAGGGGGGGCGTTTACGACCCTGGCGGGATCGATCCCAAAGCCATCATCGATCACAAGCTCAAGACCGATGCGGTAAAGGGGTTTCCCCATACAAAACCCATCTCCAACCAGGAGCTGCTCGAACTCGATGTCATGGTGCTCTTTCCCTCGGCCCTGGAAAGCGTCATCACCCGGGACAATGCTGCAAACATCAAATGCAAGATCCTGTGCGAGCTTGCCAACGGCCCCACCACCCCTGCGGCCGACGAGATCCTCTACAACAACAAAGTGGTGGTGCTTCCCGACTTCCTTGCCAATGCCGGCGGGGTCACGGTCTCCTACTTTGAACAGGTACAGAACACCTACAACTACTACTGGGAACTGTGGGAGGTTCAAAAGCGGCTGGACGAGAAGATGACCGCAGCCTTTAAGGCGGTCCATGACATGCACAAGAGAGAAGGGATCAACATGCGCCAGGCAGCCTATCTCGTGGCCGTGGCAAGGGTAGCCGAGGCATGCAGGCTCAGGGGATGGACATGAGGGAGGACCTGCTCAGGACCTACCGCCTGTTCCAGCGGATGATGGCCTATCCGGACAGCCTTGCCACCATGCGCAGGCTCTTTCTCCAGGCCATTGTCGAGCAGGGAAATACCGACCGGGAAACGCTCATCAAAAAGGCAAAAGCATTCCTCACGGTCCCAGGGGGAGATCCTCCCGACGAAAAGCAGCTCATCGAGATCTTCAACATGTTCATTGACATCACCGTGGCCACCACATTTCCAGGGAAAGAGATAGATAACTACATCAACTTTGCCAGGAAGCAGACCCAGTTCTTCCGCCTCGTCTCCCAGGTCAACAAGGAGGAACTCACCTACGGCGCCATAAAACGGGAGCTCAAGGCCTTTTGCGCCATTCCCGAGGGAGAGATCCTCATCTCCCCCAACGAGGCCGAGGGGGCAAGAGTGGGACTGATCAACCAGTTCATCTCAAACCAGCTGCCCTTTATCGGCATTGCAAAGCACCACATCACGGTGAGGGATGTGGGGGATATCTCGGACAGGATCATCCGCACCCGGCGAAGGCCCGGAAGGATCGGCGGGAAAGCCGCAGGCATGGTCCTGGCCCACAGGATACTGGTCCCCCGGTTCAGCAAGGGCGACCCCGAGCTTGAGCGCCACATCCGTATCCCTGAGTCCTGGTACGTCAACACCGGGGTGTTCTCGGATTTCATTGACCGGAACGAGCTCTTCCACTTCCATTCCCAGAAGTACAAGAGCCGGGAGATGATCGAAGAGGAGTACAAAAAGATCGCCGACCTCTTTGTGAACGCCTCGTTTTCCAAGGAGATGCTGGACAAGTTCAGGTACCTGTTGGAGATCACGGGGGAAGCGCCCCTTGTGCTTCGCTCCTCAAGCCTTTTGGAGGACAATTTCGGGTATGCCTTCTCGGGCAAATACGACTCCGTGTTCCTGGGCAACCAGGGAGAGATGGAAACCCGGCTTGAGGCCTTTATATGGGGGCTCAAGCGGGTCCACATGAGCACCTTTGGCCCGGCCCCGATACTCTACCGGAAAAAGAACAACCTGCTGGATTTCAACGAGCAGATGAGCGTGCTTGTGCAGAAGGTGGTGGGCAGACGGTTCGGCCCCTATTTTTTCCCCTTTGCTGCCGGGGTGGGTTTCAGCTTCAGCGCCTACTCCTGGACCCCCCGCATCAACAAGGAGGACGGGGTGATGCGCCTTGTGATGGGCTTAGGCACCCGGGCCGTGGACAGAATCGGAGCGGATTATCCAAGAATGATCCACCTGAGCGCCCCCATGCTCCGGCCCGAGGTGACCCCGGACAAGATCAAAAAGTACTCCCAGAAGTTCATGGATGTTCTCAATCTTGAGACAGGAGCCCTCGAATCAAGGCACTACCGGGATATCATGACGGAGATCGATCACCCGGATCTCTTCTATGCCCTGTCAGAAGATACAGAGGGTCACCTTGCACCGCCCATGTTTAAATCAACACAATTTGCCCTCAACCGCACCTGCATCACCTTTGACAACCTCATCCGGAAGACCCCCCTGCCAAGGCTTTTGAAAAAAAGCCTGGCCATCCTGGCCAAGGCCTATGGCGGGCCCGTGGACGTGGAGTTTGCCTGGGACGGGGACCATCTCTACATCGTCCAGTGCAGGACCCTGAGCGTGGCAAAGGACGTGGCCATTGTCATGCCCGAGGAGATCGACAAAGACCGGCTCTTCTTCAAGAACAAGCGGATCATTTCGGGCGGGGCGGTCCACAACATAGAATACATTGTCTACGTGGACCCAAGGGCCTATGCCGGTCTTCCCACAGTGGAAAAGAAGATCGAGATCAGCAGGGCCGTGAGCCGTATCAACCAGGACCTTGCTGGCAAGCGCTACGCCCTGTTCGGTCCGGGTCGCTGGGGCAGCAACGACATTAACCTCGGGGTGAGGGCGGGATACGAGGATATCAACAACGCCCTTGTCCTGGGCGAGGTCGCATTCGTGGAGAACGGATCGACCCCGGAGGTCTCCTACGGCACCCATTTTTTCAACGACCTTGTGGAGTCGGGCATCGTCCATGTGGCAATCTTCCCGGACGATCCCGGATCGTTCTTCAGGGAGGAGTTCCTCCTTGACTCCCCGAACCAGCTTGCCGGGAGCCACCCCGATCTGTCCCACCTTGAACCGGTGATCCATCTGATCCATGTTCCCTCCTGCTGCAACCGGATGAGCCTGTCGGTGTTCCAGGACAGCCGGAACCAGACCGGTGCCGGATTTTTTGAGGAAAGAGCAACCGGGGATGGTTGATTTCCCCCGGCTGAAAGCGCTATAATCGCCGTTCAATGACAAAAACAAACAAAAGGAGAAAACAATGTCCGTTGAAACCGTAAGCAGCATGATCCACTGGCTGGGCCACGACAGCATACGAATTGATGCCGGTCTGACCATCTACATCGACCCCTTCAAGATTGAGTCGGATCTTCCCGCAGATATCATCCTGATCACCCATGAGCACTTTGACCACTGCTCCCCCGAGGATATCGCAAAGATCCGGACGGACGACACCGTCATTGTCACGGAAAAGGATTCCGCTGAAAAGCTTTCCGGCGACGTCCGGGTGATGGCCCCGGGGGAGCGTCTTACGGTGAAGGGAATGGAGATCGAGGCTGTGCCCTCCTACAACCTCAACAAGAAGTTTCATCCAAAGGCGAATAACTGGCTCGGATTCATCCTCACCATTGACGGAACACGGGTCTACCATGCCGGGGACACGGACTTCATTCCCGAGATGAAGGAGATCAAGACCGACATCGCCCTGGTTCCCGTGTCAGGCACCTATGTGATGACGGCAAACGAAGCGGTGGAAGCAACCCTTGCCATCAACCCCGCCCTTGCCATCCCCATGCACTACGGCAGCATCGTGGGGGATGCAAACGATGCCGCGACCTTTAAGAGCGGCCTTAAGGGAAAAATCGACGTGACCATTCTTAAAAAAGGCTGATCCCATCCAACTACTTTCTCACCACCCAAAAAGGGGGAACCCGATCATGAAGCATTTCACCACCATCAGAACGACGCTTCTCATTATACTTTTCATTCTTCCACTGCAACCGGCCCATGCAGGCTTCATGGATCTCTTCAAGGACCTTGGGCAAACCGTGGAGAGCGATTCGTCCCCCCTGTCCGAGGAGACCATTATCAAGGGACTGAAGGAAGCCCTGGAAAAAGGCACCCAAAGCGCTGTGGCCATGGTCTCGAAACCCGACGGCTACTACGGGAACCCGGAGATCAAGATCCCCCTGCCCCCATCGGTCCAAAAGGTGGAACAGATTCTCAGGTCCGTTGGTTTCGGCAGCACGGTGGACCAGTTTGAACAGAGCATGAACCGGGCAGCAGAACGCGCCGCTCCCCAGGCTCTCTCCCTGTTTGTCGACACCATCAAACAGATCTCCTTTGACGATGCCAGTAAAATCCTCAACGGACGGGAGAACGAGGCGACCCTCTACTTTAAGGACAGAACCGCACAGAAGCTGTCAGGTCTTTTTGAACCCATTGTCCACGACGCCATGGCCGAGGTCAACGCCACCCGGCTCTTTCAGGATCTGTCCGCAAAGACGGCGTCCATCCCCTTTGCAGGCGACCTGACCCAGAATCCCGACGCCTATGTCACCTCCAGGGCCCTGGACGGCCTCTTTCTCATGCTGGAAAAAGAGGAACTGAAGATCCGCGAGGATCCGGCAGCCCGGGTTACAGACCTGTTGAAAACCGTATTTAAAAACAAAGAATAAGGAGTACTCCATGAACAAGATTCTAAAATGGAGCTTAGTCGCATGCGCAAGCATGATTATTCTCATTGTCCTGGCCAGCCTGCTGATACCCCAGTTTGTGGATATCAACAAGTACAAGCCTTCGATAGAAAAGCGGATCACCGAGGCCACTGGCAGACCCTTTGTACTTGGGGGAGAGATTGATCTTTCCCTCTTTCCCTGGGTGGGCGTGGCCCTGTCCGACGTCTCCCTGGGCAATCCAGAAGGATTTCCCCAAGAAGCCTTTATCACGGTGAAACGGTTTGAAGTGAGGGTAAAACTCATGCCCCTGCTATCAAAAACGGTCCAGGTGAAAAAATTTGTCATGGACAGCCCCCGGATCTTCCTGGAAAAGAATAAGAACGGCCAGACAAACTGGACCATGGCCACGACAGG
>JAQYWC010000005.1 GCA_030145245.1 Desulfobacterium sp. | reverse complement strand
TTGCGGATCTCGCCGGTGACGGTGAGATAGCGGTGGGTGACGGGTTTGTCATCCATGGCAAGGGCGATGTTGAAGAGGGACTCCACTAGACTATTTGGAAACGGTTTGGAGATCCAATGACAGGGGGGGGGGCAAGTAAAATAAGCAGGGGGAAAATTGCGGGGTGAGGGAGGGCTGGCCTGGAAATGGCCAGGGATATTGCCCGGCAGGGGAGCCGGGCAATAGGTGTTCTTTTTGGGGACTACATCAGCTTCTGCTTCAGTTCCTCGCTGGGGGAGGGGATCACCACGTGGCTTGCCACGGGTCCTGAATCGCCTACGCCTTCAACGCCTGCTGCAACAGATGCTTCCACTGATCCCACGTCGCCGGTCATGGTGACAAAGGCTTTGCCGCCAAGGCCGGATGCGGAACGGATCTCGATGAGATCCACCATGCCTGATTTGGCTGCGGCATCGGCGGCCAGGATGCAGGAGACCGTTGTGTAAGTCTCGATGACACCCAGGGCAGTGATCTCAGGGGCCAGGGAGGTGCCGCTGAGGGCCGGGATGACGGAGGGGTGGATGCTGGGAATGGTGAACCAGTCGATCACCGTCTTTTTGCCGATCTCCTTACCTGTTTCCACGGCGGTGGTTACTGAGCCGGTGTCGCCGGCAACGATGATGAGATAGTGTCCCGGGCAGGCGGGGCGGGCCATGACGAGGTCAACATTGGCAGACTTGACCATCTCGTCAGCCACATGCATGCCGACGGCTATGCTGGTGAGCTCCACAGAGCCGATTGTTCTTAAATTCATTATCAACCTCTATTACTGATGTTTTATTGTAACGGCTTCCTTGGTGACCTCGGTGACCACGCCGGTGATGCTGGCATGGATCCTGGCGCCCAGGGCTTTTTCCGGGATTTCGGCCACAAGGTCTCCTGCGGTCACATGATCGCCCACGGCAACAACCGCCTGTGACGGAGCGCCGATGTGCTGGCCCAGCAGAAGCTTGACATGGCTCGGTACGAACTCTGTCTGGCTGATTGTCGGATGGGTGTCGTACTGGACAACGTCCAGGCGATGCATCAACCGTTTTGTGGGGATGTGGCGGGTGGCCTTGAACTGATCGTTCTCGGGTGTCTCGCCCGTTGCCTGCCATCTGATTCCCTCTGCTGCGAGTTCCCGCTTGATCTGGGCGTTCACTTCCCTGGGGCTGATGCCCATGGGGCAGGCGAACTTCTCACAGACGCCGCACTCTGAGCAGAGCAGGGCCTCTTTGCGGGCTTCCATGGGAACCATGTCCGTGCCATAGAGCCGCATGAGCTTGTGGGGGTGGAGATCGTGTCCCAAAAGGTTCCTGGGGCACATATCCGTGCACTGGTTGCACTGGCAGCAGACCGAGGTGGTGATCCGCCGGATCGCTTTGGGATCCCGGATCTTGCCGACAACCACGTTGTGGTCCTCGGAGAGCACGATGAGGCCGCTTGTGGTCTTGGTGACCGGGCGGTCCGTGGTGTCGAGCACCCGGCCCATCATGGGGCCGCCGTCCACTACCCTGTAGCTTGGGATCAGGGAGCTGCCGGCAAAGTCCAGCACCTCTGAAACCAGTGAGCCGACAGGAACCTTTACCACCATGGGGTTGCGGATCTCGCCGGTGACGGTGAGATAGCGGTGGGTGACGGGTTTGTCATCCATGGCCAGGGCGATGTTGAAGAGGGACTCCACATTGCTGACCACGGCGCCCACGTTCAGGGGAAGCCCGGCTTCCGGGACCGTGCGTCCCATCACCTCGTTGACCAGCACATGCTCGTCACCGGCAGGGTAGAAGTCCTGAAGCTCGAACATCTTGATCCGGGGATCTGTCTCGTTCTCAACGGCCTGGGCCACGGTTGCCATGGCCTTGGCGTGTTTGCCCTTGAGGCAGATGATGCCCTCGGTGGCGCCGGTTGCGTCCAGGACTGTTTTCAGCCCCTTTATCACCGTGTCGATCTCCTGCTCCAGAAGATAGGGGTCGCTCATGAGGAGCGGCTCGCAGGAGGCACCGTTTACGAGCACGGTATCGACCTTGGCATTTACCTTGACATGGGTTGGGAAACCAGCACCGCCGGCTCCGACAACCCCTGCCTGTTTAACTTTTTCTATGATCGTTTCTTTCATTCCAATCTCTTATTCTGTGAATCCAGGTTTAGTAGAGCTGCTCCAGAATGGTCTTCAGATCGCTGATGCTGGGCTGTCTCGGGGTGCCTTCGGTGCAGGGATCCTCCAGGGCATTGGCTGCCATGGTGGGGATGGCTGCTGTGAAAGCGGCCTGGTCTACATCAAGGTCCCTGATACGGGTGGGGATGCCCATCTGGTTGTTGAGCCAGTCAATGCCGTGGACAAGGCTTGCGACACCCTCGTCAATGGTGGCCGAGGGCAGACCCAGGAAGGCCGCAATGGAGCGGTATTTCTCTCCGGCGTCAAAGGTGTTGAACCGGATCGCGTGGGGGAGCACCAGGGCGTTTGCCTTTCCATGGGGGACGTGGAAGGCGCCTCCCAGGGCATGGGCAATGCTGTGGCCGATGCCGAGGCCTGCGTTGTTGAACGCCATGCCGGCCATGCAGGATGCAAGGAGCATCTTCTCCCTTGCCACCATGTCATCTCCGCAGGAGTAGGACCGGGCCAGGTACTTGAACACGTATTTGATGGCCTGTTCCGCGTAAAGGTTGGTAAACGCATTGGCCTTGCGGGCGGTGTAGGCTTCGATGGCGTGGGTGAGAACGTCCATGCCGGTTGCTGCCGTTACCGATGCCGGTACCGTTCTTGTGAACCGTGCATCGAGAACCGCAATATCCGGAATCATGAGCTCGTCCACCAGGGGAAGCTTCAGTCCTTTATCCGTGTCTGTTACAACCGAGAACGCTGTCACCTCGGAGCCTGTGCCGGCGGTGGTGGGAATGGCCACCAGAATCGGCTTCTTGCCGGTAGGATTGGCCTTGTGGGTGAAATAGAGGATCGCCTTTGCTGTATCAATGGCTGAGCCGCCGCCCAGGGTGATGATCAGGTCTGTGGCGTCATCCATTTTCTGGATTCCACGTTTAACGGTTTTTAACGACGGGTCCGGCTCCACGTCGCCAAATACGGTATAGGCGATGTTTGCCCGTTCAAGGTGGCTGACGATTCGTTCTGAAAAGCCAGTCTTGACCATGAAGGGGTCGGTGACCAGAAGGGCGTGCTTTGCCGGCAATGTCTCAAGGACATCCATGGCATTTGCATCGTAACAAATTTTTGTTTTTCCGTTAAACTGTGTCAATGGGTACTTCCTTTGGTTCTTTTTATATTTAAGCTATTGCTCGCTCCAGTTTGCCGGATAGGTCACGTACATGAACCGTGTTGAATCCGGTGTGCTGAAAGTTACAGAGGTATTCATGGGAATAAAGATGATTTCACCTTTGCTGGCAGTGCTTTTAACACCGTCAACCGTGATCTCAAGGGTGCCGTCGATGATGTAGTCCACCTCGTCATACCCAAGGGTCCAGTCAAAGGCTGAGCCCTCTTTCATCTCCATAATGCCAAACATCATTCGCGGGCTCTCTTCAAGGGTGACAGCATCCTTGAGAAAAACCTGGTCTCCGGCCTTGCCAGTATCAAACCTCTCGGTTGTTACGGCGGGAGCCTTTATTGTAATCACACCGCTTTTCTTGTCAATGGTTTTGGTTTCGTCTTTCTGGATGTTTCCCAGTTGTTCTGAAATAACCTTGCGGATTAGATTTTCAAGTATCTTTTCGTCAATTTCCATTTTTAAACCTCGCTTTTTACAACAAACAGTTTACGTGTGTCAATGACAATGTCCGGATTCCAGGTGCGCGCGTATCTTTATAAGGTCTGATCACCTGAAATGATCAGACCTTTTTTTCAGGCAGCCGCCTCTACTCTGCTGAGCAGGAGGGGAGGATGGCTTCAACGTCTGCGTGGGGTCTTGGGATGACGTGGATGCTGACAAGCTCGCCAACACGGTCGGCTGCAGCAGCGCCTGCATCGGTTGCAGCTTTAACTGCGCCTACATCACCACGAACCATTACGGTTACAAGGCCGCTTCCAACCTGCTCGCGGCCGATCAGTTTTACATTAGCAGCCTTTACCATGGCATCTGCAGCTTCAATGGCGCCAACCAGTCCCTTTGTTTCGATCATTCCCAATGCGTTCATAATACCTTACTCCTTGTGTTAGTTTGAATTTAGCTTTGTTAAAATTTTTAAACTGAGATCACTCAGTGTATTTGTATCTGTTATCTGGTACTCGTCCCTGAGGATGGTGATCACGGTTGCCATGATCCGCTCAAGGTCTCCCTGCTCAAGAGCCGGGGCGGGTGTTGCAGCTTCCGCGGGCTGGGCCGGGGCAACAGCCGGGGCTGCCGGTTTTTCCCCGTAAACAATGGCGATCCCCTTGTTCCTGAGATAATCTTTGGCTTCAGAGGTCAGGATCATGGTGTTGTTCATATAGATGGCATTGTTTTCCTGGCATATGTGCTGCTCGATACAGTTGCATCTGATCAGTGTCTTACCCATAGTTTTACCTTTCAACCTTTATAAGAGCGTTCATTACAGAAAAGTCGGGGGCCGGGATCACAACGGCATTGATGAGTTTATTTCCAAGGTTCAGCTCTGCGGCACGGGTGCCGGCTTCCACCGCGGTAAGCTCACCTGCCAGGACAAAGTAGGATTTCCCCATGATTCCCTGGCCTGTGACAAGTTTTGCCAGCTCCACCCCTGACTCTTTTACGGCTGCATCGGCTGCGGCAATGCCGGCCGAGGCTGTTTTGCACTCAATAACCGCCAGGGAATTGTTTCTGGCCACCAGGGGAGAGCGTTTCATGGCCGACAGCACTTCCGGGCTTATGTTGGAGATCACAAAGGTGCCGACCAGGACGACGCCGGATTCCCGTGCCGCCTCCACCGAGGTCTTGACCTCTTCCCGTTCGCCTGAAATCTGGATCATATACCGCCCCGAGCAGATGGTGGTTGCCTTGACAAGCTCCACGGATGCCCGCTTCATCATGATATCCGCCACCAGAACGCCTGCGGCAATGCTTTTTGTCTCTACAAGACCCAGGGTGCTCATTTAATTGTCCGCCCCTGTTTCAAGTTCATCGATGATGCCGACGATGGTTGCATCAATGGGGGCATCGGCCTGACCGCATGCGTTCCTGGCTGAACTGCCCGTGGCCACAAGAACCCTGTCTCCGACACCGGCCCCGACAAAGTCGGCGGCCACAAACGTCTCTGTCTCGGTGTTGTTGGACACATCCAATCGTTTTACGATCATCAGTTTGATGCCGTTGAGGGAATCTTCCTTGCGGGTCGCCCACACACTTCCTAATACTTTGCAAATAATCATTGAACCACCCTTATTTTTTCAGGATTTCAATTGAATTGTCCCTGGCAAACTCGGCGGCCAGGGGAGTTATCCAGGCGTCCGCCGGAACCTGGAGGGTTACCGCCCCCTTGTCCCTGGCCTTTTGAACCTCGGTTTCAGTTATCAGTCGTTTTCTGGATCGCAGGAGATCTTGCCCCATGGGCTCAAACTCCTTGATCCCGAATCCCTTCAGGGTTTCCTTCTGGGCTTCGTATAGCCTTAACAGCGCTTCAGGAGCAGTGTCCTGATAATAGGTGTAACCGTACCGGACCACTTCAACTGTTTTGCCGGAAAGAACCGTGGTCAGTACTTCACCGCCTATCCGTCCCCGGGCCATTCCCTGGGAGAGCTCTCCCATCTGGCCCAGGGTGAGCAGGGGAAGGACATGGCGGTCTATGGCCTTGTCCCTCCATTCCTCATCCAGAAACAGGATGCGGGCTGTGCTGTTGATAAGTGAAAGAAGGGGCTCGGTATAGGTGTCGTCCCTTTTTCCAAAGATCAGGACGGTTTCCTTTGGTGCATCAGTCCTGGTTGCTGTTTCACTGTTCAGCTGTTGGATAACTTCCCGGGTCAGCTTCTGGATCAGGGCTTCTAGCTCCATGGTGTCTCCTGGTTGCCGCAGTTGAGGGCGATGCCAAGGGGGGTTACGAGAAATGGGTTGGCCGGCTTAAACACTTTAAAACCAAGGGCCTTCTCAAACACCTTCTCAAAGTTCTTGAGGCAGCAGGTGCCGCCTACAAGATAGACCCCATTGACCTTCCTGCCCTGGATGTGATTCCGGACGATGGAGGCCATCTTCTGGATCACCGGGGTTACCACCAGCAGGGTCTCCCCCTGGAGGGCCGGATCTTTTTTTAAATTTTCGGCCTCTTCAAAGCTCACCCGGTGGTTTCCGGACATGACCAGGGTCAGGTGGGTACCGCCGGTGGCTTCATCTGCCACGTATACCACTTTGCCCTTTTCAATTATCGAGAGCCCGGTGGTGCCGCCGCCGATGTCCACAACCACCCCGTCCTCGATGCCGAGTACGGCATTGGCGGCCGTGGGCTCGTCAAGGATTGAGGTGACGGTGAGGCCTGCCCCCTCCACCACATAGGAGTGGGTCTTGGAATCCCGCTCCCCGGTTCCGGGGGGGACCGCAATGGCAGCCTCCTCAAGGGTTCTGCCCAGCCGCTCTTCCAGTTGTCCCACAAGTTTCCTGACGATCCGGCTGGCACCGATGTAGTCCACCACCAGGCCGTCTTTGATCACCTGGGCAAACTCCATGGCACAGGCCACAGGTTGTTTCTCACTGTTTAACACCACAACGACAATGTAGGCGGTTCCAAGGTCCACTCCAACAAGGAGCGGCTCATCAGCGCTTACCTTGACCGTTGTGTCTATGCAGGCCTCAAGGTCTGCTATCTGCTGGTCTATCTCTTCAAAGTTCAACTGCTTTCTCCTGGTTTGTTACGATGGTACCGGGCACCTTTGCTATGATGGTGCCGGGCACTCCCTGCTTCCATCCGCAGGCATTGCCCTCGTCAAAATCGATGTGCATGGCAAGGTTGAAACTGTCGCTGACCCGGACCAGGACATCCTCCATGATAACGGGCCTTGAACTGTTCATGCGTACCTTGATCAGGTCCCCGTCTTTGACGTTGAATCCTGCTGCATCTTTTGTGGGCATGTGGATGTGGCGGCCGGCCACAATGACTCCCTGTTCCAGGCCCACGATCCCCTTGTGGGATGAAAGGACAATCCCCGGGGTGTCTTTGATCTCCCCGGACTGGCGGACCGGGGTGTCCATGCCGAGAATCCTGGCATCGGTGAGGGATATCTCCACCTGGGATTCGGGTCTTGCCGGTCCCAGAACAGCGACATTGTCGATTACCCCCTTGGGACCGATGAGCCTGACCCGCTCCTTGCTTAAAAACTGGCCCGGCTGGGAAAGATCCTTGGCCGGGGTCAGATGACCGCCGAAGAGGGCGTCTATATCGGCCTGGGCCAGATGGACATGCCTGGCAGAGAGCTCCACAGGAATGGCGGTGGGCTTGGCTGCAAGCTCCGCCAGTACCCGGGCAACAATTTTCTCTATTATGGTTTTGTCCATGAAAGCACTCCGTTAATTGTATAACCCTGCCTTAAACTTAAGCATCATAATGTAGACTGCGCTGCTCATTCTGTTCAGGCCCTGGAGTATATCGGTTTTTTCAACCTGAAATTCTCCTTTAAAGGCTTTAACCGCCGCAAGCTCAACTTCCCGGACCTCGCTCCTGAGCTTGTTGAGCCTCAGGATCATCAGATCCATGCCAAGGGCCGGCAGGATATGCCCGGTCTTGAAAAACTTCTTGGGGTTGTGGGAGCGTTCCCTGAGCTCGGGATCGGTGAGGCCCAGGATGGTTGCCTGTTCAAGGGGCTGGTCCAGCACCTCGGCTTTCAGGATTTCCCGCTCCCAGGTCAGAATCTCTCCCAGGTCCTCAACCAGGCCGGTGAGCCCTGCCTGGTCTGCCCCGTGCTGGAGCAGGAGGGTTAAACTCTGGAGCGAGTCGAGCTTGCCCCGGAGGTAGATCCTGGGGTGGTCCTTGGGTACGAGGAGCTTACCGTGGAGCTGGGTCATGTGCTCGGGTTTCTTCTCAAACACGCCGCCGTCGCTGGCCGATCTGTACCGGGTCCGGGTTTCATAGCCCGGCGGGGAGTCCTGGGAGGTTTTTGCTTCAGTTGCTTCAGCCGCCCCAGCCGCCCCTTCCTGCTCCGTTGGGGCAGGAGAGGGCGCTTTTTCACCGGCCCGAACCAAAGCCACCTGTTTCTCCCCCAGGAACTGGGCCGCCGAAGGGGTCATTATCTGACCCTCTTCAAGGTAGAAAGATTCAGGAACAGATGTCTTGAAACTCTCCCTCAGAAACAATTCAGTGATGACTTTCATGGCCGGTTATCCCTTTGCTGTCAGGATGGATTCCACGTCTGAATGGGGTCTTGGAATGACATGGATGCTGACGAGTTCCCCGACTCTTTCGGCTGCGGCAGCTCCGGCATCAGTGGCAGCCTTGACAGCGCCCACATCTCCCCTGACCATGACGGTGACAAGGCCTGCGCCTATCTGCTGCTTTCCGATGAGCTTGACATTCGCCGCCTTTACCATGGCGTCCGCTGCTTCAATGGCTCCAACCAGTCCCTTTGTCTCGATCATTCCCAATGCGCTTGATGACATAGTGTCTCTCCTGTTATTGATTCTCTGCTGTTCAGCGTTGAATTTGCATTATTAAATTTCGGCTGTTCAACATCATATTTGTCTTCATTGTAAAGAACATGATGTTTTACACGTACTTTGCTGTGAATACAAGGATTTTTGATGGGGCCAGGTTTGAAATAAGCGAATAAGCCAGACCTGACCCAAACTAAAATAAGCGAATAAGCTAATAAGCTAAGCCTGACCCCCAATTTCAGATGGCCTTTAACCTCTCCATGATCATTTCGGTGAGTAGCCTCACATCGATTTCATCCTCCTGTACCGGGGGGGCATCGATGCCGATGGAGTTCACTCCATAGGCAACCCTTCGGATGTTGAACAGGTGAAGGGTGTCGACGTTGTCCGAGGTGGCGCTGCCGCCCACGGCTCCGCACCCAAGGGTGAGGGAGGGGGACAGGTTGGTGCTCAGGCCCACCGCTCCGTGGGTTGCGGGCGTGTTCACCAGAAGCCGTGAGACCGGTTTTTTCATGGCAAACTCCCGGATCACCCGGTTGTTGCCGGAGTGGATGGCAAGGGAGTGGCCGAGTCCCCCGTTCTTGAGCAGCTTGAAGGACAGTTCGCACGCCTCCTGCCAGTCTTCCACCACATAGAAGGCCATGAGGGCGGTGAGTTTCTCCTTGGAAAAGGGAACCTTGGGACCGACCTCTGTTTCTTCGCTCAGCATGATCCGGGTGTTGGCCGGAATATCGATCTTGGCCATCCTGGCAATGGTCTGGGCGTCCCTTCCCACGATGGCAGGATTCATGCTGCCGTCGCCCCGTTCCATGACACCCTTGATCTTTTGGAGCTCTTCCCCTTCCAGGAAATAACCGCCCTGGGCAATGAGGCAGGCTTTCACCTTGGCCGCACTGACCTTTTCCGTGATCAGGGCCTGCTCGGATGCGCACACGGTGCCGTTGTCAAAGGTTTTGCTGGCAATGATCTTGGTGACGGCATCTTCTATGTCGGCTGTTCTCTCCACAAACACAGGCACGTTGCCGGCACCGACCCCCAGGGCCGGGGTGCCGGAGCTGTATGCCGCCTTGACCATGGCCGGGCCGCCTGTGGCAAGGATGAGGTCCGAGACCTTCATGAGCTCAGCGGTTCCCTCGATGGTGGGGTAGCTCATCACGCTCACAAGGTTTTCAGGTATTCCTTTCTCCCTGAGCACCTCCTGAATCATGGTGATGGTGGCGGTGATGCACTTAAGGGCGCTGGGGTGGGGGCTGAACACGATGGCGTTCCCGGCCTTGAGGGCGATCATCACCTTGTATATTGCAGTGGATGTGGGGTTGGTGGAGGGAATCAAACCGGCAATGACCCCGGCAGGGGTGGCGATCTCAAGGATCTGTTTCTCTTTGTCCTCCTTGAGCAGGCCGATGGTCTTAAGGGGTTTGATGTGGTTCCACACGATTTCACTGGCAAGGAGGTTCTTCTGCTTCTTGTCCTCCCATTTTCCGAATCCTGTCTCTTCCACGGCCAGCTTTGCCAGGGCTTCGGCCTGGGAGGCCGCCCGGCTGGCAATGGTTTCTACGATGTCGTCTACCTGCTCCTGGTCTGCCTTGGCAAACTCGGCCAGGGCCGTGCGTGCGCACCTGACCAGGGAGCGTGCTTCCTGGATGGATAATAGGTCCGTATCTACCATGGTTTAATCCTTTTTTTGCCTGTAGTGGTCGGAAATGGCCTTGACCAGTTCGTCCTTACGGGCAAATTTTATCTTTTTCCTGGCAATGGAGAATGGGTCCAGGGTCCGTGCAAACTTTCTCAACCGTTTTACACTCATTGTTTCAAGTGAAGGCTGTCTGGACGCCGGGGCCGGCGCGGCAGAACCCGGTTGCTCCCCTGTGCCGGGTGCATCCGTTTTTTCCGGACCTGCCACAGGTTTTTGCTCCGGTTGCTCCGCCTGCTCAGGTTGGGGCTCAGGTTTCGGTGGCTCAGGCTCAGGCTGCTTTGGCGATTCCTTTTCATCAAGGAGAATCGTTTCAAGCCCTTCGGCTGTCCGGGCGATCACCGTTGTTGAGATCACTTCCCCAAGCCGCTGGGCAGCCATTTTACCGGCGTCTACAGCGGCCTTTACCGAGCTTACGTCCCCGTTCATGAGTACAGATACCAGTCCCGCCCCTACGTACTCGCACCCCTGGATCTCCACGTCCGCAGTCTTGACGGCCGTGTCCGCAGCTTCCACTGCCGGAACAAATCCAAAGGTTTCTATGACTCCAAGGGCTGTGTCTCTCATCCTAGTACCTCATGGGGTTTTCAGCCACGAACTTGACGCCGTCTGCAAAGGTATCACAGGCCGCTTTGCAGGCAGACTGGCTGCCGGTGAGAAGACCGCCGCCGAAGTTGGTCTCGGAGGGAGGGCCGTAAAAGGCTGCCATCTCCACGTCGGCTGCTTTCATGGCAACATCCAGGGCATAGATCGCTTCAATGGGAGGGGCAATCAGATAGGCCAGGGCCTGGCCCTCCTCAACGCCCGCCTCTTTTGAAAGAAAGGTGCCGGTTCTGGAGATGCAGTGGGCATAGTAGCAGATGGAATCGTCTTCGTTGACCGAGTAGAAGGCGGCATCGCCCTCCATGAAGTCCACGACCGCATTCAGGCCGCTCTTGACCTCGGCAGGGGTGGGACCGGAGAGAATCCCGATGAACTCACCCGCAAGTTTGGTGTTGGCGTTGACTGCTCCGCCGTAGAATGACTTTGCATAGGCCACGGAAACCACGGCCTTTTTGGTGGCGTCATCCAGGGCTGTATAGGCTACATCGTCAATGTCACAGGTGAAGATACCAATGCTTCTGTGGCCGGCCTCAAGATTGAGCTCTTTAGCCATGGCCTGATTGACATTGGGTATGAGTTTAACACTGAGTACTTGTGCGCGTAGTGCGTCGCCTTTCATTATATTGGCCTCCATTTAAGGGTTCTTTGCAACAGGCAACCGGCATCCGGTGTCGGTGCAAAAAACCGAATCGTTAAATTTGTTTTGTCTCAAACACCAAAGACTTGATCACCACGGGAACCACGGTTCCCCCTGCAATGGATTTCCCGATATCCACATAGTCGCCCTCTGTGACCAGCAGCTGGTCCACACAGACGATGTTCATCTGGCCGTTGACCGCCTTCATGCTCTGGCCCAGCACCTTTCCGATGTCGGCCTCAAGCACGATGATCACGGGAAAACCCGCCCGGATTACCGGGTCCAGCCCCTTTAAGAGCCCCCTGGCAAGGACCTGGATCTCCTTGAACGAAAGATATTGGTTCCCGGTGAGCCCGATGGCTATCTTGTCCAGGGAATCATTCTCGTAAAAGTTGTCGATGCTCTGGGCCACCCCTTTTGCAATGGCGGTTTCATCCCCAGGGAGTGTGTCTGAAAAAGGGATTGCAACCGGGATGTTCTTGAACGGAAGGACTGCATCGTCCGCAAGGATGGTGCTGCCGCTGACATCCACGGTCTGGGCCCCGGCACCGATCACCGTGGCCCGGATGGTCTCGGTGGGCTCTGCCATGGGCACCTTCCTTGCCTGGAACAGCCGGGCTAACTCCATGCCGAAAAGGGGACCGATGTCACCGTACCGGGTGGCATCGGTGATGGCCATGGAAGAAGCGGGGGCATAGACATGGTCTGCCACCCCGCCCGATACCATGACCCTGTCGATGTCATAGTCCAGCCTCAGGGGCGCTGTCATGAGGAGCTGTTCCGCAAGGGCACTCAGCTCACCCGTTCCCAGGCACTCCAGGATCACCATGGACATGCGCCGGCAGATCCGGCCCAGGATCTCCAGGCTTACCCGTTCTCCCGGCCTGAGCCCGAGATCAATATCTTCCAGGATCGATTTCATGGGCTCGCTGACGCTAATGACCCGGCCCGTGGACTGATCCACCTGGAGAAGCCTGCCGCCCACGTTGATGCAGCAGGAATCCAGGGCCTTGCCGTTCTTGAAGATCCCCACATTGGCCGTTCCGCCGCCGATGTCGATGTTGGCAACGGTGGCATAGTCGCGCCTGGAAAGATCCGAGGCGCCCGAACCCTTGCCGGCGATGATGGACTCAAGCTTGCCCCCGGCCGTTGCCACCACAAAATCCCCGGCAAAACCGGCCACCTTGCCGGAGATGCTTCTGGCATTCTCCTTCTTGGCGGTCTCGCCGGTGATGATCACAGCGCCCGTGTCAATGGTTTCCGGGCTTACCCCGGCCCGGCTGAACTCAGACCGGATCAGGGCAAAGATCTTGTCCGCATCCACCCGGTTGTTGCTGTCGATGGGGGTGAAGTGGATGTCGCTCTTGTACCGCACCTCCTTGTCCGTGATGGCAAACCTGGGGACCAGGCTTCCCGGGGCCACGTTTTTCACGGTGAGCCGGCTCACCACAAACTGGGTCGTGGAGGTGCCGATGTCGATGCCGACGCTCTGTACTATTTCCAGGTTAGAAGTTCCCACGGTGGCTCCCGGTTATCTCATCAGTTCGGCAAGCTTTACGCCGCTGACCTTGTTGTCGATCATCTTTTTAACAACGGTTGCCAGGTGGGCGCCCGCTTCTGCCGGGGGCGTGCCGCCCCTGTGGATGTTTGAAATTACCGTTCTTTCCGCCTCAACCGTGTTGTGGTCGGGACGGTAGGCCATGTAAGCGCTCATGCTGTCCGCCGTGATGAGGCCGGGCCGCTCGCCGATGAACTGAACGATGACGTCACAGGCCATGAGTGGGGCCACTTCGTCCATGACGCCGACCCTGCCGTACTGGATGAAAAAGGGTTTTGCCACGGTGATGCCCTGGGTCTCGAGTCCCTGGATCAGGGCCGGCATGACGTCGGCAATGTTGGCCTCGATGGAGGTGGAACTCAACCCGTCCACAACGATGATCTGGACCTGTTTGCCCTTATCACCCTTGTCCAGGATCTCCCTTTTTGTCTCGTCGCTGAGCTTCTTGCCAAGCTCGGGTTTCATGAGATACTCGTCCTTGTCCTTGACAATGGTCCTGACCTTGAACAGGTTGTGCTCTGCAAGGAACTCGTCGGATACATCCTTGAAAACCGCATCCACTGCAGCGGCATGGTCGGCCTGGAAGTTGAGCAGGGACGCAGTTCTCTGACGCGCTCCGGCCCGTCCCATGAGGATCCTGGCAGGTGTGGATTTTCTCATCACCTTCAGGGCTTCGAGGTTGTTGGGATTCTCGATGCCGATGAAGTCCATGGGCTCCAGGGTGACAGGCTCGCTGTCTGTGTCGACGGTGCTCCCGGTGGCGGCTTCCGTGGCAGGTGTTGCCTTGGCCGACGGGTTCAGTATTCCCTGCTCCAGGAGCTTGGCAAGTACGCTCTCTACGATGTCCTTCTCTATTTGGTTGTCCACGTTTTTCTAATCCCCTTTCTATGAAACTCCGGTTAAAACGATGTCATCGGTGAAGTTCCATTTTTCGTTGTGCCCGAAGCGCAAATACCATGCTCCGGCCATGCCGGTTATTTGTCAAATATTGAAGGATCACCGGCTCTGTCAGTGAGCTTGCCGTTCTCCATGATTCCCATCTTCTCAAGCCATTTCTCAAATTCAGGAGCCGGCCTCAGGCTGAGGATCTCCCGGATGCTTGCATCATCATGAAAGCTTGTGTCCTGGTAGTTGAGCATGCAGTCGTCACCGCCGCTGACGCCCATGAAGAAGTTGGCCCCGGCCATGGCGCAGAGCATGGTGCCCATCTCCTGGTCATCCTGGTCCGCCTTCATGTGGTTGGTGTAGCAGGGGGCGATGCCCATGGGAAGTCCGTGGAGCTTGCCCATGAAAAGGTCTTCAAGGTCGGCCCGGAGCACCTCTTTGCCGGTGTAGATGGTCTCTGGTCCGATAAAGCCGGACACGTTGTTGACCATGAAGGGACTGTAACGCCTGCCCACACCGTAGGTCCTTGCTTCCAGGGTCATCTCGTCCACGCCGTGGTGGCAGTCGAGGCTGATCTCAGATCCCTGGCCGGTTTCAAAGTACATGACGTTGGGACCGGTGGAGGTGCCGAGCTTGAGGGCGATCTCACGTGCTTCCTGGAGCATGGCGGCTGAGATGCCAAAGGCCTTGTTGGCACTCTCGGTGCCGGCGATGCTCTGGAACATCAGATCCACGGGCACCCCGTTTTTAGCGGCCTGCATCTGGGTGGTCACGTGGGCCAGGATGCAGCACTGGGTGGGGATTTCGTATTTTTCTTTGACGCCGACAATGGCCATCATTACCCGCTCGAAGTTCTCCACATTGTCCTCAACAGGGTTGAGCCCCAGGACGGCATCACCGCATCCAAAGGAGAGTCCTTCCTTCAGGGATGCAAGAACACCTTCCACATTGTCGGTGGGGTGGTTGGGCTGGTTTCGGAAGGAGAGGGTACCGGGGAGGCCGATGGTGGTGTTGCAATGGCCGGCCACCTTGATTTTTTTGGAAGCGTAGACAAGATCCATGGAGGACATGAGCTTGGCAACCGCCGCGATCATCTCGCTGGTAAGGCCCCGGGAGATGTTCAGCAGTTCGTTCTGGGTGCTTTTGCTGCTCAGGATGTACTCCCTGAGTTCAGACACGGTCCAGTTGCAGATCTTTTTATAAATGGCGGTGTTCACATCATCATAGATGATCCGGGTGACCTCATCCTCTTCATAGGGGATCACGGGGTTTTCATAGATGTCCTTGAGCTGAAGCTTGGAAAGACAGAGCTTTGCTGCGACCCGCTCGGTTGCGGTTTCGGCCGCAAGCCCCACCAGGGCATCACCGGATTTCTCGTTGTTTGCCTTGGCAAGCACGTCCGTCACGGATTTGAATGTGAATATCTGGTTGTTGATCTTACTTCGTAGGTTCACTTAGATAACTCCTTCAATTGTTGTTGATCCTCGATTGAAACCTTTATCTGGATTTTTTTGTCTATTGTGCAATTCTGCGGCCAACGCGCCTGTTAATCGGTACTTTATTGCTGTTTTGCCGGCACGGGGCTTGGTTGTGCTGGGAAAACAAGGTGTTGAACTGCTGGTAAAAGCGCAAATTTGTTTGGCTGTGTGTCTGTCCTCTCCTTTAAAATTCAAGGTTTGTTCACTAAAAGTGGACATCTGTCCAGTCTTTGGGGTCAGGCTTTCTTTATTGGTTTTGTTAAAGTGTGGCTAAGTTTGATGCAATAAAAAAAGCCTGACCCCGGCTGTCGTGCCCTCGGTTATTAGCTGAGGTGCTCGAGCAGGGGCTTGATGCCGATGTTGTCAATTGAGCTTGTGAGAAAGATCTCCTGGGCACCGGCCCATTTGAGGAACTTCTCAGCCCTTTCAATATTGCATCCCTCCCGATCGGTCTTGGAGATCACGCCGATGATGGGTTTGTTGAACATGGAACCGAATTTGGGGGGGAAGATGCTGTGGCTTGCCGTGGCGTCCTGGATAAGCCCGATGATCTCGCAGGGGGTGGATGTGGCCATGAGGGCTGAGTAGAAGCGCCGGTTCTCGACAAATTCACCCGGGGTGTCGATGATGTCGTCGCAAAAACTCACGGCCTGGGTCTTTTTATAGGTGATGGTCCTTCCCTGGATGGCCTGGATCAGGGTGGTCTTGCCGCAGCCGGTTTTGCCCACGAGCATGGTCTTTTTCATTCTTCGCTCTCCTCTATGAACGTGTGATCTCCACCACACTGAATTTTAAAACATTGCCAAACACCGCGAGTACCTCGTTCATGGAGGATTCGACGCTTGAAACATCGCCCGTAATTACCAGAGCCCCCCCGAACCTGTCAAGGAATCCTATGTCAACGCCGGCAGCTTTTGTGGCAACGTCCGCAGCAATGATGACAGCTTCCCCGGGGGTGATGGTCAGGATGCCGAGGGCGTTGCCGCAGGAGTCGTCGAGTCCCAGGTTTTTATGGATAGTCTGCTGGGGACTTGCAATGATGTGGAGGAGGGTCAACTGCTTTCCCGGAACATACTCCTGGATCATTCTCTGTTTTGTTTCCACGGTTACTCCTTATCTTGAGGTTTGGGTTGTTCAGGAGAGCAACACAAGCAGATTCTATGCCACGCTTTGGTTGTTCCACCCCAGCCGTGGTCTGGCGAGACTCGATAGGAGCAAGCCTGTTTGATGTTTCGGTGGGTCGCCTTCATCAGGGTTTTGAGGGAGCGTTCTTCGGCCCGGGACCGGGCCTTCGGGATTCTGCTTTCCAGTGTATGAACATCCACGGCATTGTGCTGCATGTGGGTGATGATCTCACTCACCTTGGTGCATGAGCCGGTGCTGCTGTCAACTATCAGTACGTTTCCCATAATCCGTCCGTCAAAACCATTGGTTTGTTCTGTTGATTAAAAAAAACACCTTGATTATTTACGTATAGAGTTCTATACAGGAATAAATTGATAACGCAGTTTTGTCAATAAAAAAGTTATGGCAGACGCGCAGTAAAAAAGGATATCTTATTATGGTAGTAGTTAATCTTGAAAATCCGGTTCCAAAATACCTGCAGATCAGCCAGTGGCTCAAGGAGCTTATTGAATCAGGACGATTTAAGGGTGGAGAAAAGCTTCCTTCCGAGGTGGAACTGTCAAGGATGTGTGATGTTAACCGAAACACCCTGAGGCAGGCCATTGCTGAGCTTGTGTCCGAAGGACGCCTCAAGAAGGTCAAGGGTGTCGGCTCCTTTGTCAGTGAATCTCCCTATGTGGAACTCCACCACGACATCAGCAAGATAGCCAGCTTTAAGGATTATTTTGGTAACGCCAACCTGGAGGAGAAGACCATTGTCCTTGAGATGGAGCCCATGGTGGCGGAAAAGCATATTGCCGAACGCCTGGTTCTTGGGGCGGAACGGCGGGTGATCCTCCTGAAACGCCTGAGGACAGGGGACGGTGCCCCTTTTATTTATGAGGAGAGTTATCTTCCCTATAACCTCTTTAAGGATCTAACTGTGGTGGAAGCCTCCGGTTCCCTTTACCGGGCCATCACGGAAAAATTCGGCATCGAGCTTGTCCGTTCCCACCAGGTGGTCCGGGCCGTCAATCTTTCCAAAAAGATTGCAACCATGTTTAATCTGCCGGAAAATGCGGCGGGTCTGCTCATGGAGAACATCACCTATGACAGGAATAATACCCCGGTGGAGCTGCTCTTTTCCTACTCCCGTGGGGATAAATATGTAATGGAGCTGGAACTTGGTGAGTATCGATCCAAAAAATAATGTTTTTTTGGGTTGACAAGCCTGCATTTTTTGTGGATATATCTGTATAGACATGTACACTATTAATCAATAACCATGCAAGGTAAGGATTGAAAAATGAGAGTTTATGTTTGTGTAAAGCATGTTCCTGATACGGCAGCAAATATCAAAGTTGTTGGTGGCAGCGGTTTTGATGAATCTGTTAAGTTCATTGTCAACCCCTATGACGAGTATGCCATTGGAGAGGCAAGCCAGCTGGTGAAAAAAGAGGGTGGAGAGGTTGTTATTGTCACCCTCGGTAAAGCAAGTGCCATGACCACTGTCCGGGCAGCCCTTGCCATTGGCGGTGACAGGGGAATTCTCATTAAGACGGACAAGCAGTTTGTGGAGAGCGACGAGACTGCCCTTATTCTGAAAAAGGCCATTGAAGATGACGGTGGCGCAGACATGATCTTTGCCGGAAAACAGGCTGCCGACTCAGAAGGCATGCAGACCTGCTACCGCCTGGCCGCAAACCTTGGAATGCCAGTGGCCACCGAGGTTGTGGGTTTCTCCTATGCCGGTGGAAAGGTTGTTGTTGAGCGGGAGATCGGTGGTGGCGAGCGTGAGGTGATCGAGATGACCGCCCCCTGTGTTGTGGGTGCCACCAAGGGCCTTAACGAGGTCAGGTATCCCAAGCTTCCCGATATCATGAAAGCCAAGAAAAAACCGGTCAATGAGATTGATGCAGGCAGCCTCAAGGTTGATGCGGCAGGACTTGTTGAACTTGTGGCTCTTGAGCAGGTGCCCGAGCGCTCCAACGCAAAGATGCTCGAAGGTTCAGTGACAGAAGCGGTTGATACGCTGGTTAAACTTCTCAGGGACGAGGCCAAGGTCTTGGAATAGGCTGTCCCCTTTTTCTGCAAATTTTCGGCAATTAAATCATTCCAGGTCATTTATTGCTCTGGTCAGGCCAATTGATATCGATACTTATAAAAAATGGTAAGGTCGGCATCATGTCATTTGACCGGCACTATAGTCAGACATATACGGGAGAAAACAATGGCAAGAATCGGTGTATTGATTGAAACAAACGAAAATAGTGTAAAACCCGCCAATTTCGGTGTCCTCACAGCAGCCAGGGGCGCAGGCAACGAGATCTGTGCCTTCGTTCTCGAGGGAGATGCAACCGCCTTTCAGGACGACCTGAAAACCTATGGCGTGTCTAAAGTGATCGCTGTCGGTTCAAATGACGGTGACTTTTCAAAGAAACCCGATCTCCAGGCAGCGTCCCTTGTTGCTGCAATGAAAAACTTTGAGATAACCGCACTCCTGGCCCTGAGCAGCAGCAGGGGCAAGGATCTGCTGGCACGCATGGCCGCGGCAACAAATTCCGGTCTCGGCCTTGACTGCATCGGTGTTGATCTTGAGGCCGGCACCTGTGTCAAAACCTATTTTGCAGGCAAGACCGAAGCCACCCTGAAGCTTTCCGGCGACCTGTTCCTCTGCGCCATCCGTCCCAATGCCATCGAGGAGACCGAGGCCCCCTGCGACATCGCGGCTGAGGCCTTTACAGCAGATGCGGCAGACGATGGAAAGCTTGTGATCAAAGAGGTGAAGACCAGCGATTCCGGCAAGGTGGACCTTTCCGAGGCAAACGTTATTGTCACCGGCGGCCGGCCCATCGGTTCCAAGGATAATTTCTCCATCCTGGAGGAGTGCGCAAACGCCATGGGCGGAGCTGTGGGTGCCTCAAGGGTTGCCGTTGATTCAGGTTTTGCCTCCCATGCCATGCAGGTGGGCCAGACAGGCAAGATCGTAAGTCCCAAGCTCTATATCGGTTGCGGACTCTCCGGCTCGGTTCAGCATTTTGCCGGCATGAAAACTTCAAAAGTGATCGTGGCCATCAACAATGACAAGGATGCTCCCATTTTCACCAAGTGCGACTACGGCATCGTAGGGGATCTCTTTGAGGTGGTTCCCGCCCTGACCGCCGCCCTGAAAAAATAGGATCCGGTTTATAATTGCAGGGGATCGGCATTTTTGCTACTGCTGCTCCCCTTATAACGCCTCGCATATGAATTGAGCCCATTTTTATTGCAATCGGCAAAACAGGTCTCAATTCGAGTGCGAGTGCGAATGTAGATAAATGCAGTCATTTTTCACCCAATTTTAGGAAACGCGATGGAAATCTATACTATTGTGAAAGCCTTACTGATGGCGTGTCTTTTGTCCGCCGGGTTTCGCTACTTTTACATTCGGGTACGCAAGCTTGTCAATATCATGCAATCGGTGCGGGGAGAGAGAAAAATTCTGCCGGACCGCATCGGCGAACGGGTCAGGGTTCTGGTCTCCGATATCCTGGGCCAGTCCAATGTTAGACGTAAAAAGTGGCCCGGTATTGCCCACACCTTTATCTTTTTCGGATTCCTGGCGGTCCAGCCCCACTCCCTGGAGCTGATGGTCCAGGGGATCTTCCCCCACTTCAGTGTTGCCCATATGTTTCCCGGGTTCTTCACGTTGTATCTCACGGCGGCCGATGTGCTCGCCTTTTTTGTTCTCATGGGGCTTGGCTACGGCCTGTACCGGCGTTTGGTGGTGAAACCCGATTACCTTACCAACGGGAATGATGCCAAGTTCATCATCCTCTTTACTTCGGTCATCATCATCACATTTCATTTTTACAATGCCTTTCACATGGTCATGCCCAGCGATGGTTTTGATTACGGGGCCTGCTTTTCATTCTCCGCAATCCTTTCCTCCATGTTCGGGCTCAGCGACCTATCCCTGTCGGCAAAGACCTTTGGGCTTGAGCTTTCTTACTGGATCCATATGTTGACCATCGTGGGTTTCATGATCTACATTCCCGGTTCCAAGCATCTTCATCTCCTGGCCGGCATTCCCAATGTTTTCTACAAGCCCCTTGATGTTGAAAAACCCATGATCAAGACCGACATCGAGGACGAGGATGCAGAGACCTTCGGACTTTCCAAGGTGTCTGAGTTCGACTGGAAACATGTGCTCGATCTCTACTCCTGCACCGAGTGCGGACGTTGCGAGGAAAGGTGTCCCGCCAATTTCACCGGCAAACCCCTTTCTCCCAAGGAGATGATCCACGAGGCCAAGGTGGAGCTGTTCGAGCATGCCGAAACCCTGATGGCCGAAGACGGTGACCTGGAAACCATTCCCCTGCTTGTGGGGGAGGAGGGCGCACGGATCAGCAAGGAAGCCCTGTGGTCCTGTACATCCTGCCGGGGATGCGAGGATATCTGTCCCGTCAACATCCAGCACCTTGACATCATCCTGGAAGCCAGAAAATTCCAGGTGCTCATGGAAGCGGATTTCCCGGCTGAGCTCCAGGACACCTTTACCAATCTCGAAAACCAGTCCAACCCCTGGGGCTTCAGCGCAGACACCCGGGCCAACTGGTGCAAGGATCTGGACGTTCCCCTGATGCGGGACAACCCGGATGCAGACATTCTCTATTTTGTCGGTTGTGCCGGCTCCTATGACGACCGGGGCATCAAGACCTCCCGGGCCATTGTGAGCATTCTCAAGAAGGCCGGCGTCAACTTTGCCATCCTCGGTGATGAGGAACGGTGCAACGGCGACATGGCAAGGCGGTGCGGAAACGAATACCTGGCCCAGATGATGATCCAGGAGAACGTGGAGGTGCTCAACCAGTACAAGCCCAAGAAGATCCTCACGGGCTGCCCCCACTGTTTCAACACCATCAAGAACGAGTATCCCCAGTTCGGCGCAGACTATGAAGTGGTGCACCACACGGATTTCATCCTTGAGCTCCTGAACCAGGGACGGCTCAAGACCAGCGGCAAGGATTTTGGAAAGATCACCTTCCATGACTCCTGCTACCTTGGCCGGTGGAACAACATCTACGACTCGCCAAGGGAAGTGCTCTCAAAGGTCAACTACGCCACCAAGGTGGTTGAGATGGAGAAGCACGGGGACAACGGCATGTGCTGCGGCGCCGGCGGAGGCCGCATGTTCATGGAAGAGACCATTGGAAAGCGCATCAACAACGAGCGCGCCCTGGAGGCCATGGACACAGGGGCTGATATCGTTTCCGCGGCCTGTCCCTTCTGTATCACCATGCTCAGCGACGGCATCAAGGACAGCGGCAGGGAGAGCAAGATGGAGGTCAGGGATCTGGCCGAAATCGTTGATGAGGCAACCCTCTGATGTTTTAGCTTCTTAGCTCTGCTTCCCGTGTCGTTTTGGCAAGAGAAGCAGAAAAATCTTTGGTTCCGGCTTGTCCGGGTTGGAATAACCCGTAACACTTTGGCAGGGGTCACCGGCAATTGAGTTGAAGATCCCGTAACCCCCAGTAGTCCGATTCCTGCCAATGCAGCGGCCGGTGGAGATTAACGTCTCCACCGGCCGTTTTGCGTCCGGGAGCAGGAGGATCTCCGTCAGATGCCCATCAGCGCTTGTTCGCGCAATTTCAACAGGTTGCATAAAAAACGGATTTATAGTATACAACCTTTCCCTGGAACATGATTGTTGGCGTCGTTTTTTTGGTATCCCGAGCCGGTAACAACCAGGGCAAATGGTTTATCGCAGGATACCGGAAAACAGACAGACAGACAGACAGGACAAAATCATGGATTCACCCACGGGGAAACCCCAAAACCGGCCCATGTTCAGCAGCCGGTTGTCAATTATCGCCGTTGCCGCAGGCTCAGCCATCGGCCTTGGAAACATCTGGAAATTTCCCTACATCACGGGCAAGAACGGCGGTGCTGCCTTTATCATCGTTTATCTCTGCTGCATCGCTCTCATCGGCCTGCCGGTTCTCATATCCGATTTCATCATCGGCCGCAGGGGAGGGGGCAGCGTTGTCAGCTCCTTCCGGTCCCTGTCAGGGAAACGGAGCCCCTGGCTCCTGGGCGGGTTCCTCGCCCTGTTCGGAAGCGCCACCGTGCTCAGTTTCTACGGGGTTGTGGCGGGCTGGTCCCTGGAGTACATTGTCAAGGCCGCATCCAACGGGTTTGCCGGAAAAAGTCCTGCCCAGGTGGGGGAGATGTTCGGCAGCTTCATTGTTTCCCCTGTGAAACCCATTGTGTGCCAGCTGATCTTCATGTCCATCACAGCCGGGGTGGTCTATGCCGGGGTCAAGAAAGGAATCGAGGCGTTCTCAAAGATGATGATGCCGGTGCTGCTGGGCATCATCCTGCTGTTGTGCATCCGGTCCCTCACCCTTCCCGGTGCCGGGGCAGGCATTGCCTTTCTCTTTAAGCCCGATTTCTCAAAGCTCTCGGCAGCCGGGGTGCTGGACGCCCTGGGTCACGCCTTCTTCACCCTGAGCCTTGGGGTGGGTGCCATGATCACCTACGGCTCCTATATTGACAAGGAGGAGGATCTTGCCACCACGGCCGTGCAGATCTGCATTGCCGATACCGTCATTGCTCTGCTTGCGGGGATTGCCATCTTTCCGGCCGTGTTTGCCTTTGGGGTGGAGCCCGGCCAGGGACCGGGGCTGGTTTTCGTGACCCTGCCTAATCTCTTTGCCCAGATGCCCGGCGGGTACTTTTTCTGTGTGCTCTTTTTTGTGCTCCTGACCGTGGCAGCCCTGACCTCATCCATCTCCATGCTGGAGGTGAGCGTGGCCTATGTGTCCGAGGATCTGGGAATGTCCAGGCAGCGGGCAACCCTGCTGCTCACAGGGCTCATCGCTTCTGTGGGAGTGGTCTGTTCCCTCTCCATGGGCGAGTACCAGGAGCAGCTCACCTTCTTTGGTAAAAATTTCTTTGACCTTGCCGATTTTGCCGTGTCCAACGTGGAGATGCCCATTGGCGGAGCCATCTCCGTGCTCTTTGTGGGATGGGTGCTCAAACGGCACAAGACAGAGGATGAGCTCACCTGCAAGGGAAAGCGCAAGATCCCCTTTGTGGGGGCGTTCATGTTCACGGCCAAGTATCTTGCCCCCATGGGCATTGCCATCGTCTTTCTCCACTCCCTTGGCATCTTCTAATTGTTCTAATTGGGGTCAGGCTTAGCTTATTAGCTTATTTGATAGATGGGGCATCGCCTCGATGGGGGGAAGTGTAGGCTGAATTTGCTTCGCTCGCTTCGAGGGGGTCAGGCTTAGCTTATTAGCTTATTTGATAGATGGGGCATCGCCTCGATGGGGGGGAAGTGTAGGCTGAATTTGCTTCGCTCGCTTCGAGGGGGTCAGGCTTAGCTTATTGTCGTTATTCCTTGAAAACCGATGTTTGTGTCAATAAGCTAAGCCTGACCCCGTTCATCTGACACCGTTGTGTTAATTGAAAAGGGTGAGCAGGTCCGTTGGGGTGTCTGCCAGGTGGTCCGGGTTTTCAGCAATCAACAGCTCTCGGGACTGGAATCCCCAGGTGACGGCAACGGTCTTGACTTTGGCAAGCTTTCCCTGGCGGATGTCGCTGATGGCATCCCCGACCATCACCGTATCATCCGGGTCTGAATTAAAATCGGATTGGGCCATGGCGATGCGTTTGGCCTTTGACAATCCGAGTTCTCCGCCCATCACCTTTGTCACTGTTTTGGAAAGTCCGTTCTCTTTAAGGATCTGGGTCACCGTTTCTGTGGTGCTTGCCGTGATAACCACGATCTGGTGATCCCGGGCCAGTTGTTCAAACACGGTTGAAATGTCGGGAAACAGGAAGGTGGGCGCCGGGGGGCGGCGCTCAAGGTTCCGCACTGTTTTGATGAAGTCCGGAACCTTGGCCGCCGGAATCTCGATCACCCGGGCAAGCTCCTCATAGGTCATATCCTCAAGGGTTGCAAAATCGTTTCTGGTGGGTGTCCTGCCAACGTCCACGAGCTCCTGGGCCTTTATGGTGAGGTCCAGAAGATTGCCCAGGGAGTCGACGATCACGCCGTCGTAATCAAAGTTCAGCAGCATGTGTATCCTCTCTTCTTGATAAAGGTCTTTGTTCATAAACAGACAAAACCGCGAAAAGAGCAACTCTTCCCGCGGTTTCGTCTGGTGCTTCCATACAAGGGTGGTTACTTCTTATCTCTCAGGAAGAACGCCCTTGCTTTGTGCATCCGCAGCCCAATCCTCAAAAGCGGATATGTTGGCTGTGGTGTGGTAATCCACGTGGTAGTCGCCGCTGCCGATATTCTGGATAACGTCAAAGGCCTTGTCATCCCTGGGGATGTAGAGGGGTTTGAGAACGTACTCCCTGTCTTTGGTCTCCTTGACATACTGGCGCTGGGCCTCGGTATCCTTGAGGAACGCCTCTTCACTGAAGAAGTTCAGGTTGTCCAGAACGCCGAAGCAATGACGGGAGTTGTGAACCCCGAAATCGCACTGGAGGGTCCGGCCCCGGATGCCTTCTTTGACTGCTTCGTCGTTGGGAACTTTCTGCTCGCTGCTTCCGCCGGACTGAACCGTGGGAAGCCCCGTGACCCACATGTTGGCCCGGGCAATGGCTGTGTTGAGCATGTTCATGCCGTCGCTGGCACAGGAAAGCTCTCCGTCGGGTCTTGTGGGGCAGGGCATGCCGCCGAACATGCAGAGCATGCCGGGATTGACGGTCTGGGCAACGGCCAGCATGAACATCACCTCGGCCTGGTTGACGACCATGATCCCCTCGGGGGTCTGGGGTGCGGTGCGGCCGGCCAGTGCCATGGTGGTCATTCTCAGGTTGTTGCCAACCCGGGCGCACTTGATCAGGGCGTCCATCATGTCGTCCATGCAGCTCAAGGGGGACTTGAGGCCGCAGACCGAGTCGTGCCAGTCATCCCTTCCCTTGAAAAACTCCACGGCATCTGCGTCGCTCATGTAGCAGCTGGCGGTGACCTTGATACAGTTGTCAAGTTGATCCATGATCTGGTTACACTTAAGGGCATCTCCCTTGTGAACCTTGACCGGCTGGCTCAGGAAACGAACCACGTCAAGGTTTTCGCCGACCATTTTTATTACGCGGTCAAGATCTTCGTAGCTGGCGGGCATGGGAAACTCGTCGCTTTCCCTGTAGAGAAAGGGGGGGATGCCGCCGATGCCGAGGGTGTTCATGCCCTCGTCTCCGGAATATGTCTTGGGAGCCGAATCCAGCACCATATCGATGAGGTCGGGAAGGAGGTGGATCCTGCAGGTGGACTCATCATATCCGGCAAGGCCGGTTCCTTCGAGAATCTCGATTACTTCCTTGTTTCTTGTCTCGATACCCACTTCGGACAGAACTGCCTTGGTGGTCTCCTGGACCCTTTTATAGGTCTCCCATTCCTCTACCAGCGCCGCTTTGTGTGCAGCAGGGGCTTCTTGGATCAATTTGTCAATGTTGATGAGCATTTTCTGTTCCTATTATTGTCGTGATACTTTTAATCCTTCAGACCGGCCGGCGTATCCGGCCGGCCTGAAGCGGGACCTAAAAATCAGGAGTGCGCCTGACTCCATGACTTTGGCAGGTATGCCAAACGGCTTTGGCCGTATTCGGTTATCTTGAATCTCTGGATCAGGTTGTTTGAAGCATCGACGGATATATCCGTATCCTCGATCATGCCCACGGCCCTCATGGAGGCCAGGTGGGTTTCCACCAGGGAGTCCTTGAACTGTCCTTCTGTTCCGTATTCGGGTTGCAGGGCGTTCATGAGCTCCTGGCGGTTGATGTCCTTGTGCGTGGAAATTATGTGAAGAATTCTAAATCTCATTGGAAGTGTATATGCCATGATCGTTCTCCTTTAATTCGTTTCGGTTAGTTAGCTCTCAGGTTAAGAAGTTCCTTGGGATTTGCCACAACAAGAATGGTTCCAAAGGTGATCACGCAGGCGCCGCCGATGAGGTTGGCAGTCAGCTGGAGATCTGTGAGGAAGTAACCGAAAACGATGGCCCAGAGGGCATAGGTGATGTTCAAAGCCATGGCGCGGCCAACACCCGTGGTGTTGAGGGCACGGTACCACATGACATAGGAGAATCCGCCGGCAAGACCGGCTGCGGCCATGAACCATACGGCGTTCTGGGCAAAGGCACCCCAGAACATGGTGAGTCCGCCGACAATGGGAACAATGCCCACAAGATAAACAACAAAGGAGGTGGCTTCACGGATACCGATGGCGATGTCAGGATCTGCCATGTCCATGCCGTAGGTGGAAAGTACGCCTTCCATGCCCCAGCCAAAGGTAGCCATCAAAGAGAAGGCAAGTCCGAGGTAGAAGTTGGGATAGTTGCCGCCGTCCGGAGGTGTCCAGCCAACGATGATAGCGCCGAAGATACAGGTGGCAATACCCATCCAGACCCTGGGTGTGATTTTTTCCTTGAGAATGAACACAGCAAGGATAGCGCCGATGGCGGGATACATGGCGGTGATGGCCAGGGAGTAGGACGCTCCTGCCATGTTGATGCCGAGTAAGTAGCCTGTCATGCCAATGGGGCCGCCGAACAGGGCTCCGATACAGACGATCATACCCGGACGGGTTCTGAGGGTCCTGCCGTACTCTTTCCAACGACCGGTAAACAGGTTGTAGAGGAATATCCAGAAACCTGCGAAACCGTCATGCATACAGGCGCCGGCCATTGCGCCTGCATAGAGGCTGACGCCGTCGGTAAAAGGTGCCATGGCCAGGGCCATTCCCAGGATAACGCCGTCAAGGCCCCAGGTCGCTCCGGAGAGCACCCCGAATAAAAGCCCTTTCTTGGCATGGGAAAGCTTCTGTGCCGTTTGCATGTCTTCTGCTCGTGCTTGTGTCATCAACTGCTCCTTGTTCTGTTAAATGGTTATTGGGTCTTAAGGTCTCAGGGAATCAGCGATCTTTGCAAATTCCCCCTTATTTGCTTCTATCCACTCCAACAGTCTGACATTGTGCTTTACGTATGCTAGGTATTCGTAGTCGTTTAGATCCTCCTCTGCGTAGTAGGCGGTGATCTCCCAGTTTAAAAGATAAAAATTGGCCATGGCCATCATGGTTGGAAAATTGTCAAGCTCTGTTTCGTTCATGGGGGCAAGTCCACCCAGTTCTGCCAGGGTGTCCTGGTAAGACGCCATGAATATCCTGATGTTATCCAACAGCATGGTGCCGTCGTTCTCCTCGTCCCAGCAACTGGTGCAATATATAAGGGAGAGGCAGATCTCAAAAAGGCGGAGGTCTATCTTTGACCAGTCAAAGTCGAAAAGACCCACAGCCTTGTTGTCTTTAAATTTGAGGTTTCCCGGATGAAAATCACAATGGATGGGGTTCAGGGGCATTTTTGCGACATCGGCTTCGGGTATGGTGTTTGCCTTGATCGTGGATATGATGGTGTCGATTTTACCCTTGTAGTACTCGTGGAACTTAGATTCTCGCTCTTGCTGTGCACAGTCTGTAAAGGTGTCGATGAAGGTGGGAATCATGTCAAGGATTTTGGGTTCGGCCCGGGTCAGTCCCTTGGGATCGAAATTCCTTGACGAATTGTGAAATGTTGCAAGCACCCGGGCGGAACTTTTATATCCATCGTCTTCCATGATGGGATTGTCCCAGGTGTACTTGTCTTCGCCCTCGAGAAAGGTGTAGATGGCAAACTTGCTGCGGCTGTTTGCAGGAGTCACAAAGGTTGCGGCCTCCTTGGTGGGAATCAGGCCCGGGCAGATGGTAAGCCCGTGGGCGATGGAGTGGCTGATCATGGCATGCTCGAACAGTATGTCGTTGTCAGAGATTCCCCGTTTATATTTTCTCAAGAAATAGTTCTGTTTCTTCCCGTCCTTTTCAGTGACGATACCGAAGCTTCGGTTGATGTAACCGCCAAATATTTCGTACGCCTCCAGCACCCTGCCAATGTCATAGGATCCCTCCACAATTTCGATGATCTGCTCGCGCAAGAAGGCTTTTTCAAGTGTGGCTTTAAGCTCCTTGGCAACCTTGCCCAGGTTGTGGGCGATCTCAAGCAGTTCATAGCTTCTGGCTGAATCCATTTTTTCAAGACATGTCATTTTGCTGGTGTCCATTTCCCGCCTCTTGTCCTTTAGATTGTAAATGATCAATTGCGGGGCGACCCCCAAAGGGGCCGCCCCGCAGAACGTTCAGGTTATTATTTTCTCAGTTTTTCTCCCTTGGGATCGCAGAGAACCCTGGCTGCGACAACCGCCGGAACCATCTCTCCGAATATTTCAACGTTAATGGCTGTTCCCACTTTGGCAAGTGCCAGGGGAAGATAAACATTACCGATGTTCTTCTTTACGGTGTGGCCGTAGCCTGTTCCCCTGAGACGGCTGACAACCTCGCCGTCCACGACCACGGCCTCTCCGCCGTAGAGGGGCAGCCACTCTTCGTCACCGATGGTGATGGTGCAGAGCTTCTGGCTGAAGCCTTTCTCCTTAGCCTTGGCAAGTGCGTCGCTGCCGAGGAACTCTTTTGTCTTGCACACTGTGAAGCCGATGCCTGCTTCGTAGGGAGTTTCCAGGGTGGTGATGTCGTCGCTGTAGTAGAGGTAACCCTTTTCCAGCCGCAGGGAGTTCAGGGACTTGTAACCGCAGGCGGCAATGTCGAACTCCTGGCCGGCGCTCCACAGGTTGTCCCAGACAATGATGGACTTGTCCACCTTGGTGTAGAACTCCCATCCGAGCTCGCCTGCATAGGAGACCCGCTGGGCCAGTGTCTCAACACCGTTGATGGTGATGATCTTGGCGGTCATGTAAGGAAGACCGTCGTTGGATACGTCGTCCTGGGTGATCTTCTCAAGGGCTTTTCTTGCATGGGGGCCCCAGAAGCCGATGACCGAGTATTCGTCGGTAACGTCCCTGATCTCAACCGCCGGGTCATCCTTGCGAACCTGGCTCTTGATGTGGCCGAGATCGTTGTCAATGAATCCTGAACCGGTGACAAGCCTGTAGTGATCCTCACCCAGGCGGGTGATGGTCACGTCGGCAAGGATGCCGCCCGTGTGGCTGCAGAACTGGGTGTAGATGCAGGAACCAACGGGTTTGTCCATCTCGGAGATGGCGATGCGGTTGAGAAGGGGCAGGGCGCCGGGTCCCTTGAACTCGATCTTGCCGAATGCGGTCATGTCGACCATGCCGATTCTCTCACGGAAGGCCTTGCACTCTTCGCCAATGGTATCAAAGCTGGGTGCCTTGACCCATCCGCCGTATTCACGCTGATCCTCGCCGGCACGGCGCCAGGGCTGGCCCTTGTCCACGTAGTTGACCCGCTCCCATCCGTTCTTTTTGCCAAATACGGCACCGAGATCCTGGAGCCTGTAGTTGAAGGGAGTGATGCGCCTGGGACGCATTTCAGTGTCTTCGTCGCCGGGGTATCTGGTGTAGTAGTAGTACTTGTAGCACTCACGGCCGCAGGATGCCGCATAGTGGGGATCCTGGAAGTTTTTGCCGAACCGCCATGCATGGTAGCCAAAGAGATCAACCTCGGTCTGGCCGTCGATGATCCACTCTGCAAGGGCCTTACCAATACCGCCGGCTCCACCGAATCCCTCCATGGAGAGACCGCAGGCCATCCAGAAGCCTTTGACCGTGGGCCAGGGTCCGATAAGGGGCTTTGAATCCGGGGTAAATGCGTCGGGATGGGCCACAAGGCGCTCAATGCCGGCATCTTCAAGAAAGGGAAAGCGCTTGATGGCGTTGACCAGCAGGTGCTCGTAGCGGTCAAAGTCAGACTGAACCTCGGTGGCGCTGTGGCTCCAGGGTACGCCGTCCTCCCAGATGGAGGGCGGGTTGATCTCCCAGCCGCCGAACAGGATACCGCCGTGTTCGGGACGACCGTAAATGAGCCGGTCCGTATCACGAAAGCAGGGGGCGCCGTCCGGAACTTCTGCGCCGGGTACGGCCTGGAGGGCAAGGTGCTGGTGGATCACCGGGGTTGAGGGAACGTTGACGCCGACCATGGCGGCAACCTGCTTGCCCCAGAGACCTGCTGCATTGATCACGATGTTGGTCTTGATGTCGCCCTTGTCCGTGAGGACCTTGGCGACCTCGCCCTCAGGCGTAAGCTCAATGCCGGTGACCATTGTTTTGATGTAGATCTCGGCACCAAGGTCCTTTGCAGCCTTTGCAACGGCGTAGGTGGTTCCGTGGGGATCGATATGACCGTCGTTGGGAAGGTAAACCGCGCTGTAGAGATCCTCGCTGCTGGCCCAGGGCATGATTTTCATTGCTTCTTCGGGGGAGATCATCTCCACATCCAGGCCCACACCCTTGGCAGTACTTACGGCCCGCTGGAGGGTCATGTGCTGCTCTTTGGTAGCGGCCATCCGGAGACTTCCGACCTTTTCATATGCACCCAGTTCCTCGTAGAGCTCAGAACTGTACTTTCTCATCCGCATCATGGTGGGGGATGAGTTGAACTGTGTAAGGAGTCCTGCTGCCATACAGGTGGCACCGCTTGTCACCTCTCCCTTTTCGACCATTACAACATCTTTCCATCCAGCTTTTGCCAGGTGATAAAGGATAGAGCAACCTACAATACCCCCTCCGATGACAACTACTCGCGCTTGATCTTTCATTGTACCTAGTACTCCTTAAAAAAAAGTTGCTTTGTAGAAAGTGGTTCTAAGCAAAGGTTCTTCCCTGTTATGAATCGTTTTCTTTTTTTGGGTTCAGCTTGCCCTCTGCTTATTTTCCAGCTCGGTTATAGGCCCTGGGCGCGAAGAACGCATCAGGGCCAGGTCTTTTGAACCCGCGGATGTCATAAACCCGGCATACCGGTCAAGTCCGTATTTGCAAAAATCATCACCTCTGTCAGCGCTCCCTGTGGGGAACGAACCGGTTTTGTCTTTCATCAGGCCGGATTGTTTGATAGAAAGGTGGATTTTAGTGAAGCTTTGGGAAAGGATTGTTCGATTGTTTGTGTGACAAGGTGCGGATGCGCTGTTTGTGTCCATGGACGGTCGATGTGCCGAAGCTGCTGATTCAGATTCCCATGGCAGGGCTGTTCTTTCAAAGTTCATGGTGCCGGGGATAACAAGTTGTCTTTTTCTGAACCAAAACATACAATCACCTTGTTAATGATTAAAATAACAATCGAGTGTTTAAGTATAGAGTTCTATACAGGTGTAATTTGCTATCACTTTTTTGTCAACAAAAAAAACAGTGGTCTGGATAAAAAATGGTTCACCCACTCTTCCATGGATCTGTAACTTTCTTGCTATTAGCGGTTCTTGTCGCAGAATCAAGATTTTAACACCGTGGCATGTGTCGTCGGGTTTGGCCTCTATTCTAATGATCTTTTTGTTGATCTCTGTTTAGTTGTGATGTATGGATGTGTAACTGTCTTTGAGCCGGGCTTTTAGGGGGACAGGGACTGGGGGATTATGGGATCCCTTTCGTTTTTAATTGGCAATCAAAGGCTTATAAACCAAAGACCCATGGGTGTGTAAGTCTATTAAATCAAGGGTGTTGTGATGAATGTTGTGAATCTTGATAATCCTGTTCCGAAATATCTTCAGATAAGCCAGTGGTTGACAGAACTGATCGATACCGGTCGGTTCAAGCCCGGGGAGAAACTGCCGTCCGAGGTCGAGTTGGCAAAGATGTGCGGTGTCAACAGAAATACTTTGAGACAGGCAATCTCTGAGCTTGTTGCCAAAGGCCTGCTTAAGAAGGTAAAGGGCGTCGGCTCCTTTGTAACGGACTCCCCCGGGGTTGAGCTTCGCCATGACATCAATAAGATTGCAAGTTTTAAAGACTATTTCGGCTCGGCAAACCTTGAGGAGAAGACCATCGTTCTAGAGCTGGAGCATGGCATTGCCGACAAAGAGGTCGCAGACCGGCTGCTGCTGGGGGCCGAACGACGGGTGGTGCTGCTCAAACGGCTGAGAACCGGGGACGGTGCGCCTTTCATCTATGAGGAGAGCTATCTCCCCTACAATATGTTCAAGGGGCTTACAGCCGAAGATGCTGCAGGATCCCTGTACCGGGTCATCACCGATAAATTCAAGATAGAGCTGGTCAAGTCCCACCAGGTGATCAGGGCGGTTAATCTGAATAAAAAAATCTCAACCATGTTCAATCTTCCTGAAAAAACGGCAGGTTTGCTCATGGAAAACATCACCTTTGACAGGAATAACACCCCTGTGGAGCTTCTCTACTCCTATTGCAGGGGGGACAAATATGTTCTGGAGCTTGAGCTTGGAGAGTACAGGCCCGGGAAATAGACCTCTGTATAGACATATAGGCTGTAATTCTTGTCAGGCGTGGGTTAAATGATCGTCTGAAAGCCTTCCATAACGGGTGTATTCCCTAAGGCGATTCCCCAGGGGGGGCTTTACTCTGTCCCCCGTTTTTCAAAATCTCAGTTTGGTGATATGATTTCAACAGGTTGCAATAAGAACGATACTGTAGTATAAGCCTTTTCGGGTTTTGCTTGTCGGTGTCGTTTTTTTTTGGCATCCCGAGCCGATGGCGGCCCTGTGGAGTGGGTTGAGTAAAGGATGCCGGAAAACAACTAGATAGGAAACACGCATGGATTTACACCAAGGGGAACACCAGAAACGGCCGCTTTTCAGTGGCCGGTTGTCAATCATCGCTGTTGCTGCAGGCTCTGCCATCGGGCTCGGAAATATCTGGAAATTTCCCTACATCACCGGTAAAAACGGAGGCGCTGCCTTCATCATCGTTTATCTTTGCTGCATCGCCCTCATCGGTCTGCCCGTGCTGATATCCGATTTCATCATCGGCCGCAGGGGAGGGGGGAGCATTGTCACCTCCTTCCGGGCTTTGGCCGGGAAGCGGAGTCCCTGGCTCTTTGGCGGGTTCATCGCCCTGTTCGGCAGCGCCACGGTGCTCAGCTTCTACGGCGTTGTGGCCGGCTGGTCCCTGGAGTACATTGTCAAGGCCGCATCCAACAGTTTTGCCGGTAAGAGCCCTGCCCAGGTGGGGGAGATGTTCGGCAGCTTCATTGTTTCCCCCGTGGAGCCCATTGTGTGCCAGCTGATCTTCATGACCATCACCGCAGGGGTTGTCTATGCAGGTGTTAAAAAGGGCATCGAGGCGTTTTCAAAGGTGATGATGCCTATACTGCTCGGCATCATCGTGCTCTTGTGCATTCGATCCCTCACCCTTCCCGGGGCCGAGGGCGGCATTGCCTTTCTTTTTAAACCTGATTTCTCAAAACTCTCGGCGGGAGGGGTGCTGGACGCCCTGGGGCACGCCTTCTTTACCCTCAGCCTTGGTGTTGGAACCATGATCACCTACGGTTCCTATATCAATCCCAAGGAGAACCTTGCTGCCACTGCTGTTCAGATCTGCATCGCCGATACCGTCATTGCCCTTCTTGCCGGCATTGCCATTTTTCCGGCCGTGTTTGCCTTTGGTGTGGAACCGGGCCAGGGACCAGGCCTTGTCTTTGTGACCCTGCCCAATGTCTTTGCCCAGATGCCAGGCGGCTACATCTTTTGTCTGCTCTTTTTCCTGCTGCTGGCCGTGGCTGCACTGACCTCCTCCATCTCCATGCTGGAGGTGAGCGTCGCCTATGTGTCCGAGGACCTTGGCATCTCAAGGAAGCGGGCAACCCTGTTGCTCACCGCACTTATCTCAGCCGTGGGAGTGGTCTGCTCTCTCTCCATGGGCGAGTACCAGGAGCAACTCACCTTTTTTGGTAAAAACTTCTTTGATCTTGCCGACTTTGCCGTGTCCAACGTGGAGATGCCCATCGGCGGAGCCATCTCCGTGCTGTTTGTCGGATGGGTTCTCAAGAGGCGCCGTGTCCAGGATGAACTGACTTGCAAGGGAAGCCTTACGGTTCCCCTTATCGGGGCGTTCATGTTTGCGGCCAAGTATCTTGCTCCCATTGGCATTGCCATTGTTTTTCTCCACTCCCTGGGATTGTTCTGATCCCAAAGTGATGATGCCGTAATCTGCGGGGGGGATGAACTTTTGCTTTGTTCTCCCCCCCCTTCTATCCCCATGGGCCAGTGTCTCCTTGCCCCCATCCTTGGTGCTTGCTCCTAGAATCCATTGACTTTTTGACGCTGGAGAAGTATGATCGCGGGACATAATATATAAAGGAACTAAATTTAAACCATTGGTAGACTATAAGATTTTATCACGCAGAACCACCATCATTAACCAACTTGGGATGCATGCAAGGCCTGCAGCAATGATTGCAAAACTGGCCCAGAACGCCGATGGCGACATCTGGATCGGGGATGGCGAGAACCGCGCCGATGCATCAAGCATCATCGACATCCTTTCCCTGGGTTGCTCAAAGGGGTATGAGGTTCTGCTGGAAACAGAAAATGAGGACGACATCCCCATTCTTGATTCGATCAAGGAGCTTATTGACACGGGGTTTGGAGAGGATGTAGATGAGTGAGTCAGAATCCAGCCAGACGGTAATCCACGGAATCAGCGGATCTCCGGGTATATGTATAGGCAAGGCCTATATTGTCGACCGTGAGGGTGTGGATATCATCAAGCGGTATTTTATTTCCGATTCCTGGGTGCAGCCGGAGATCAACCGGTTCAAGAGCGCCGTTAAAAAGGCAAAGGACGAGCATGCCGCTATAATCGAATCATTGAACGATGACCTGAGTTCCCAGCTCAACATCCTTGAGACCCACATGGTGCTGTTCAAGGACAAGATGCTCTATGGCAAGACCATCGAGACCATCGAAAAAGAGCGGGTGAATGCCGAGTGGGCCCTGAAAAAGGTGTCCCGCCAGGTAAAGAACATGTTCGAGAAGGTGGAAGATCCCTATCTCCAGTCCCGGGTTACGGATATTGTCCAGGTCTCGGAGCAGGTGATGCGCCATCTCGTGGGTGCCCAGGATATAAAAATTTCAGACATCAACAAGCGGGTCATCCTTGTTGCCCATGATCTCTCCCCGGCGGACGCAAGCCAGATTCAGCTGGAGCGGATTAAGGGCTTTGTCACCGACCGTGGCGGCCGGGATTCCCATACGGGCATCATTGCAAAGTCCCTGGACATTCCATCGGTTCTGGGCCTTGGAACGGTCACCCAGCTCGTAGCCAACGATGACATCATCATTGTGGACGGTTCCAACGGGATTATCATTATCAATCCCGATGAGGACACCCTGTTCAAGTACGAGGAGCGCCGGGCCAGGTACGAAGAGTACCGGGCCGTCATTGCCCGGGATAGCCATCTGCCTGCGGTTACCCTGGACGGTAAGCGCATGGGCCTCATGGCAAACATCGAGCTTCTGGAAGAGGTCGTGTCCGTCCGGGACAATGCCGCTGACGGGGTTGGCCTGTTTCGTACGGAGTTTCTCTATCTTGATCTCAAGCGGTTCCCAACCGAAGAGGAGCTGTTTGACAAGTACAAGGAGCTGGTCGAGCTTCTGACGCCCAAATCCGTCACCATCCGGACCCTTGACATCAACGGGGACAAGGTCCTTCCCTATTCACAAACAGCGGAAGAGGCCAACCCGGCCCTGGGAATGCGGGCTGTTCGGTTCTGTCTCAACCGGCCGGAGATATTCCTCACCCAGATAAAGGCGATCCTCAGGGCTGCGGCATTTGGCAATATCAAGCTTTTGATCCCCATGATCTCATGTGTTGAGGAGATCATCCAGGTGAAGAAAGTGATTGAGACCGCCGTGTGGGAGCTTGAGGATGAGGAGAAGATCTTTAATAAGAACATTCCCCTGGGCATCATGATCGAGGTGCCGTCCGCCGTGATCATGGCCGAGGAGCTTGGGGAGTATGTGGATTTTTTCAGCATCGGAACCAACGATCTCATCCAGTACTCCATGGCCATTGACCGGAGGAACCGGCAGGTGGCCCATCTTTATCATCCCTTTAATCCGGCCGTGATCCGCCTGGTCAAGATGATCATGGACGCAGCCAAAAAGACAGGGGTGGATGTGGTGATGTGTGGAGAGATGGCAGGGGATCCCATCAACATCCCCGTGCTCATGGGGCTCGGTCTCCAGGAGCTCTCCATGAATCCGGGTTCCATTCCCATTGTCAAGCAGGTCCTCAGGAAGATTGATTCTGCGGACACGGTAAAACTTGTGGACCAGATCCTTAAAATGCGGAGTGTCTCGGAGATATCGGACCTGGTAAGGACACGTTATAAGGACATTCTTCCCTTGGAAGATTCGGATGAACAGCAATAGGTTGGAGTTGTACAAGAGATGAAATCGGAACACATAAAGATCGTAGCAAACAACAAAAAGGCGAGGCGCGACTACCACCTCTCCGATGAGGTGGAGGCCGGGATCGTGCTCAAGGGCACGGAAGTGAAGTCCATCCGCGAAGGAAGGGTCACCATCAAGGACTCCTATGCCGAGATCAAGAACGGAGAGTTGTTCCTGCGGCAGCTCCACATCAGCCCCTATACCTTCGCCCACTATGACAACCACGATCCCCTTCGATCCCGAAAGCTTCTGCTCCACAATTCCGAGATCAAGCGCCTCATTGTAAAAACAAAGGAGCGGGGATTCACCATCATTCCCCTGAAGGTCTATTTCAAGAACGGCAAGGTCAAAGTGCAGATCGCCCTGGCCAAGGGTAAGAAGCTTTATGACAAGCGTGAGACCATCAAGGAGCGTGACGTGAACCGTGAACTTGACCGGGCAAGAAAAAAATATAAGGATTGATGATCCCTGGTATTGACTTTGCATGGTGGACACTGTATATATAACACATATTGTTCTTTCACAATTTGGGGGTGTAATGGCTTCGACGGAGATTACGAGGCTTTTGGTTGCATATCGAGCTTCTGCCGACTCGTAAAACTGGCGGAAAAAAAAGTAATCGCAGACGATTATAATTACGCTGTAGCTGCTTAAGGCGGCTTCCGTCCTGCTGGGATTCTTCCTGCAGATTCCGGTAAAGGGCGTCGACTATGTGGGACAGCCGTAAAAGGGATGCCTGAGCCCTTTTAGGTTAAATTATTCAGGCTACACTGGTCCGTATCCATCCCGGAGGAGACTATCCAGTAAAATTTAAATTTCGGGATAAGTATGTAGATGCCATTGCTGACTGTTTTCGGACCCGGGTTCAATTCCCGGCACCTCCACCAAATTGTATTCCAGCTTAGTTCCACTAAGCTTATAAACCCGAGTCATTACATAATGATTTCGGGTTTTTTTGTTTTCTGATATTGAAAGGGGTGTTTGTATACGTCATGCTGTCTGCCTAATTGTCCCCCTGTGTCGGGAAGGGGGGGGACCCACCGATGAACTGGGAGTTAACAAATTGGTTGATTATCAGGTTCCGGAGGCAACTATTAAGAAAATTTTAATAGTTTGGTCTGAGGGAAAACATGAGGTTAGGCGGTACTGGGCAAAAAAAGATGAATGTTTTTGAGAGAGAGAGTTTTTAGCCTGATGAAAAATGATCGAAAACAAAAACTGATGGGTTTGGGGGTGGAGCGTCTGGCGGATGCATTGCTGGAACTTGCCGTGCAGTCTGATGCGGCCGGTGATCTGGTTGAAAGGTTGATTGCGACTCCCAGGGAAAATATCCAGCGGTTTAAGGAAAAGCTATTCAGCCTGAGGCGGTCACAGCATTTCATTGGCTGGAGAGCATCCTCGGGATTTGCCAGGGAACTGGAAGCATTACTTCAGGGTTTGAAGGCCGGTGTCAGCGATCCTCTTACCGGTGTTGAGCTTGTTGCTGCTTTTTACGAAACAGACAACGGAGTTCTGGGGCATTGCGATGATTCCAGCGGTCATGTTGGAGATGTGTTCCGGTATGATGCCAAAGAGTTGTTTGTGGATTATGCTTCACGCTGTCCAGACAAAGACAAAGTCGCCGCTACCATTCTCAAGCTGAACCGGAAGGATGACTATGGCGTGCGGGATACCCTTATTTACTGTGCCGGGGAGTGCCTGCCTGAACCATCCATTCGTACCATGATCTCAGCGCTTCAAAAGCTTGCGGATGGTGAAGCGGATGAGTACGAAAAGCGACACCACTTGATGTTGATAGAGTCGCTTGCCCGCCAAATCAAGGATGCTAAGCTCTTTGAGCAATCCCGAATTGCTTCATGGGAAAAACTGTCAACGGCGGCTCACATTGATATTGCCCGTGTTTATCTGGAAAGTGGAGATGTTCAGACCGCTTATTCGTGGCTGGGCAAGATTCCTGAAGATGAAACATATCAGGCTTCTGAGCGGGATAAGTTGCTTCTTGAAATATACAGACGGCTGGGAGACGACAAGAAGCTGACCGAACTCCAGTATCGAACATTCAGATTATACCGCTCCACGGAAACCCTTCAGGAACTTTTGGATGTCATTGGCAATGACAGGCGGGACGAGGTTATTTCAACAGAGGTCGCTCAAATCCTTGAAAAACCTGAATTGCGTGAGTCGGACGCCGAATTCCTGATTTCAATCGGAAAAATAGATGAGACGGAAGAATATCTTCTTAAACGGGCAGAAAAGCTCGACGGGGATTTTTACTCAAGCATGCTTTACCTGGCTGAAACAATGGAAGCAGAAAAGCGAAATCTTGCAGCCACTCTTATTTACCGCAGTCTGTTGAATTCCATCCTTGAGCGTGGTTACACCAAGGCATATCACCATGGCGTCCGTTATCTTAAAAAGCTGGACAAACTGGCTGTTTCTATAAAGCAATGGAAAAATTTTGATAATCACGAAGCGTATCAAGATTTGATTTATCAGGCACATGGCCGTAAGCGAAGTTTCTGGTCGAAATATAAGGCTAAGAAATGAGCAGGAAGAAAAATCAAATTGAATTTTGATATATGAGGATGAACCATGAAGCAGGATATAAATAAAGGAAAGCAACTGATCCGCAACAGCACGGCTGAGTTTCTGATCTTTACCGGGCAGGCGGGCAACAGAGCATTGAGGCACGGTTTGAGAATGAGACCGTTTGGTTGACCCAGAAACTGATGGCACAGCTCTTTGATGTCACGGTACCAACCATCATTGAGCATCTGAAGAATATTTTCGCAGGCGGAGAGCTTGAGGAAGAACCAGTTATTCGGAAATTCCGAATAACTGCCGCCGAGGGGAAAAACTACAACACAAAATTCTACAATCTCGACGCCATCATATCGGTGGGTTACCGGGTCAATTCGGTTCGAGCCACCCAGTTCCGCCAGTGGGCAACTTCAGAAGTGGGGTAGGGGAGAATGAATAACGGCTGTGGTGAGGTCCCATTGTTTATAATTGAATGGAATAAAGCAGGGTTATGAATAAATACTTAAAGTGGTGTTCCTTTTTATTGATTATTGTTTCGTTTGTTGCAGGTTGTAATAAGGATAACGATCACCAGGCGGTTGATATGGAAGATCAAATCGGTCAGATGCTGCTGGTCGGTTTCAGGGGGACATCGATCTCCTTTGATCATCATATTGTATCAGATCTGGAGAACTTTAACCTGGGAGGTGTTATTTTATATGAAAAGGATGGCCCCTCCAAGTCTCGTCCCCGAAATATTGAATCACCTGAGCAATTGAAACAATTAGTAAGCGATTTGAAAACCCATTGCAAAGAAAAGCTGTTTGTGGCCATAGATCAGGAGGGTGGGGTTGTTGACCGGTTAAAAGAGCGCTATGGCTTTCCGGCTTCAGTATCGGCCCAATCCCTTGGTCAACTCAACAGTGAGGACACAACACGTTCCCAGGCTTCAATAATGGCATCCACCTTGAAGGAGATGGGGATTAACATCAACTTTGCGCCTGTGGTCGATGTCAATATAAATCCCGACAGCCCGGCAATTGGAGCCCTTGGGAGAAGTTTTTCAGACGATCCTGACCGGGTTGCCTTCCATGGGGGAATATTTATTGATGAACATGAAGACCTTGGAATTCTCAGCTGCTGCAAACATTTTCCAGGGCATGGCAGTGCTTCAACGGATTCCCATTTGGGTCTGACCGATGTTACAAACACCTGGAGTGAAATAGAACTTGAGCCATACAGACAGTTAATTGACAATGGAAAATGCCGGATGATAATGAGTGCCCATGTATTTAATCAAAATTTGGATGCAGATTATCCCGCGACTCTGTCTGAAAAGATACTCACTGGAATATTGCGGGATGAGCTTGGTTTTTCAGGGGTAATCGTTTCCGATGCAATGGAGATGGGGGCCATAAAGGAAAATTTCGGGACCAAAGAGGCCATTGAAAAGGCCATTAATGCGGGGTGTGATGTGCTGGTTTTTTCCAATAATATTAAAACGTACAACGAAAATATTGTGCCGGAAACAATTGACATAATTCTCGACCTCATTGAAGAAGGCAAAATTACAAAAGAGAGAATTCAACAATCCTATGATCGAATTATGGCATTGAAAGAGAGCTTGTAAGAAAAAGGGGCCATTCGGTGGTTCTCAATCAGCTTGAACGGAAAGATGTTGAATAATTTTGTTTTATATTGAATACTGGCCGACGTACCGGCGACTGGGAGATCCGGCTTGAATTGTTTGTAACTGGATAAAAAGTATTGCTCAATGGGAGGGTGCCATGGATGAACGATCATATTTACTGAAGATCAGACTGCTCGATATTGAACCTGAAATATGGCGGCGTTTTGTGGTGCCGGCCAGTATTACCCTTGACCGGCTGCATGATGTGATCCAGATTGTGATGGGCTGGACCGACAGCCATCTCCATGAAATCACGATTGGTAAGAAGCGGTACACGGATTATCCGGAATCAAAAGAGGATGGTCTTGAGAGCGGAAAATACCGTCTTGTCGATATGATTAAACAGAAAGGTCGTACATTCGGCTATTTCTACGATTTTGGGGATAGCTGGGGACATGAGGTTGTTCTTGAAGATAGCCGCTATCTCAATCCGGAATCGGACTCCGACATTGTCGTCCTTGATGGCGCCAGAGCCTGCCCGCCCGAGGATGTGGGGGGAGTACCGGGGTATTTTGAATTCTGCAAAGTGTTGAATAATCCCGATCATGAAGAGCATGAACATTTAATGGAATGGGCCGGCGGTGACTATGACAGCGAAGATTTTGATCTCCATGAAGTAAACTGGGAGTTGATGAAATACCAGAACTGGTCCCGGGACAGATATCTGCAATGGGAGGCATCCAGTGGGTAATCTTTGTGGTGGAAACTTGTGACAATCTATGACATGGAGCCGTGTTTAAGCAGATGAAAGCAATGTTTTTATTGCAGTATTCAGTTGGGTGATGGTGTCGTTGTCGTGAAGGTCGAAAAAGCTTCGGCCTTCACGATCGAAATTGCGGATCATATCATTCTCAAGGATTGCGCCACAGGTAAAAAGCTTGGTTTTGGCTTGGACCGCATCAATCTCTTCCTGATTTCGCATTTTGTTGAATATCAAGCCAGATCTATTGATGGCGCATTTTTCCCGGGCAACCTGTTTAATGGTTTCAACTATTGTGCGCCCCTTTAACGAGGCATCAGAGACAAGCAGAAGATGGGTCACCATCTCCATGACCCTCCGGCTGATCTGCTCAACGCCTGCTTCCCCATCAATGATCACATAATCGAAATTGCCTGCAATCCCCCTGATGATATCCTTTAAAAGAGCGTTGACCTGGCAATAGCATCCATCGCCTTCGGGTCTGCCGATGGCCAGGAACGCGAGATTCTCCCTCTCTTCAAGGGCGCTGAAAAGCTCGTAATCAAGGGATTTGATCAGCTCGTCCTTGTTTGATTCCTCACCGTTTTTAAGACGCCTGATTAGATCGTTCCTGATATCATCAACCGTTTTTTTAACCGTAATGCCAAGGGGAAAGGAGAGCCCCACTGCCGGATCAGCATCTATTGCCAGGATTTTTCTGGAAGGATCTTCGGACAGCATCCTGACCATAAGGGCGCTGATGCTGGTTTTCCCGACCCCTCCCTTGCCGCATACCGCTATGATTACCGGTTTCTCCTGCATATGGATCAATTCCTGTTCTTTTTCATCAATTGGGTTCTTAACTTGCGTAGTTCAAGGGCTTCCTGGCACAGGTCCTGATAATCACAGGCTGAACAGTCATAACTCATCTCATTCACCATTTTGGACATGGCGCTGATCATGCGGGCGGACCGTTTTCCCATATTATACAGTTCGTTTACATCATCGTCCGATGATGTGACAAAAATCACCTCAACCGATTTCACATAATCGATTTTCTTGTACTCGCTGATCAGAGCGCTGCCCAGGTGGTTGAATGAAAAGTCGTTTTGGATCGCAGCTTTACTGATCCGGTTCCATTCCGCCATGTAGTGGGACGCGGATCTCAGCATATACCCTTTTAAAGACAGGTCAAATTTTTTCAGGTATATCTCCCTGTTCCGGTCAAAAGCGTTGTTTTCATCAAACCCTTCAACTTCTGCCATGACAATTTTGCCAAAAGGGATCTGTTTTTCCGACGTTTCAGTAAGGTCCGGTCCCAGGAGGGTGACCTTTTGATCATTGATGCGGGTCCCATCCCCGGTCCATACCATAAATGAGACGGAAGCGGTTCCAGGGCTGCCTAACTCCACTGCAAGGTCAGGCATGAGGATGATATCTCTTTTCCCGGCTTCAGGCCAGGTACTGGCGGCGTTTGCCTGAAACTCCCGGTATAAAGTACTCTTTTGTTTATGGTGTTTATAGGTCGCTATCTCATCAATGATTTGATTGAAGATTTTCATAGGGAACTTGCCGCAATCAGCGCGGCACCCAGGGCGCCGTTAATTTGAGGGTCAATGCCCTGAAGGGGTTTTACCTGGACCCCCAGTCCCTGGGACAAGGCATCAAATACACCAATGTTTTTGGCGACACCGCCTGTCATGATCACATCTTCTTCTATGATCAGGCTTCTTGCCTGGGAGGCCACCCGTTTCCCTAAGGAGCAGTGGAGTGCATTTAAAATATCAGCCACCTCCTTTCCCTCATTTATCAGTGAAACAACTTCGGTCTCAGCAAAGATCACACACTGATTGGATATGCTGATCTCCTCTGTGTAGGACTTGCCGCATTCGCCCATCTCATCCAGCTCAACATTTAATGCATCTGCCATGATTTCAAGGAACCGGCCTGTGCCGGCGGCACACTTGTCGTTATAGGAATAGCGGACGACCCTGCCGGTGTTGTCGATCTTGATTGCCTTTGAATCCTGGCCGCCGATATCGACAATCATTCTGGCGGAGGGGATGTTCCAGGATGCGCCCATGGCATGGCAGACGATTTCGGATTCACACGTGTGGGCAAAGGGGATCTCCTGCTGGCCGTATCCGGTCCCTGTTATTTTTTTTATCTTATTTAAGGAAAGATCCGTCTGCTCAAGTACGATCTTGATCACACTTTCTGCGGATTGGACGGGATCCAGTTTTGCCGGGATCACGGCACTTGCCAGTATTTTGTTATTTTCAAGGATCACAGCTTTTGCGGTTCTGGAACCCACATCACAGCCTGCTGTTATCATAGGTATCTCCGGTTTGGATTATTAAAAAGAGCCTGTTGCCTTTCCTGGGCAAAGAGGGCCGCGCCCACAGCGCCGGTCAGTTGCGGATCTGTTCTTTTGATGCGCTTAATTCTGCAGCCCAGAATTTTGGCCAACGCCTTGACCACGCCGTCATTTTTAGCCACACCACCGGTGATGCAGAGATCGTTTTCGATCTTTAAGGTATTTGCCAGCATGGAAACCCTGTTGGCCATGGCGGTATTGATGCCCGCACAGATATCCTCCGCCGGACGCCTGGAGTTGATATGCTTTATTACGTCGGCCTGGGCCCAGACCGTGCAGACCGAGGCAAAGATGACAGGGGCGCTTGATTTTGCCGATAATCTGCCGAGGTCTGAAACCTCCATGTTCATAACCTTGGCCATGACATCCAGAAACCGGCCCGTACCGGAAGCACATTTATCATTGGTGACAAACTTTAACAGGTTGCCTTGTTTATCAAGTTTAATCACCTTGCAATCCTGCCCCCCGATATCGATGATTGTCCTGGCGGTGGGAACAAGCCATTGGGCCCCCTTGCCGTGGCATGAGATCTCAGAGACGGCATGGTCAATGAACGGGATTTTCCCGCGGCCGTAACCGGTGCCCACGCAACAGGCAATCTCCTTTTGGGATATTCCGGTTTGATCAAAGAGTTTTTCCATTACTTTGGCAGCTGATTCCGCCGGTTTCGGACCGGACCGGATAATCGCGGAATCCATGACTCGTTTGTTTTTGATAATGACGGCCTTGGTGGTGAGGGACCCCACATCGCATCCCGCAACAATACTCATAGCAACCCCCTGATCTTATAAAATTCATCCAGCCGGGTCTCAGTTGTTTCCCATGCCTCCACCCGGCTGTCAAAGCTGTCTGCATAGGCAATATGGGTGGGAAACCCTAAGGCTTCAAGATCCCGTGTCAGCAGTTTGATGTTCGACCATGTGTTCCTGCACCCCGGAGTCCCGTTGTAAATACAGCAGTCCGCATTATATATTTTTGCAAGGGAGATGCTGTCCTCCAGCCACATGTTCGGCGCATCGTAGGGGCCTCTTATGGTCCGGGTCATGGGCATTCTTGCATTGATATCCGCCATGGTGTCGATCATGGTGTCCAGGGTGGTGGTATCGATGCGATAGGTTGTTCCGGGAATCCCTGTGGTATAGGGGGCGGTCTCCGTGAATGTCCGTGATAAAATACTGCCCATATGGGATATCCCCTTTTTCTCAAACCACTCAACCATTGATATGCCAAGGGCATAGTTATCAATATAGAGAAGAAAGGTTCTGTTTTTCTCAATCCCTTTTTTCAGTCCTGAACGCCCCTCTTCAGCATTCTTGCGAACAATCTCAACCATCTCCCCCAGCATCCTTGTATATTTCTTTTTGCCGGAAAAGATGAACCGGCCGGCGTAGATCATGATATGATAAATCCCGGGAACCGGGTTGGGCACAAGGCGCTGCATCTCCTCCAGCTCATTCATCAGATCATCCTGTTTCCTCTTTTCCTCCAGAACTTCCCTGAGCCGGTCAATATCAAACTTGCACCCGGTATTTTCTTCAAGAAACCGGATCAGGGCCCTGTAATCTTTATGATGGTATTCCTGCACATCTTCAGACGTGAGGTTGGCAGGATAGTCAAGCCCGTAATAGGGAACATTAAGATATTGAGCCGCAAAAGCATAGGCGTTGGAATTGGTGTCGCACACCCCGCCCATGTTCAGGGCAACCAGGTCAATGTCGGCACCAAGGCCTGCAAGATAGGCGCCCATGGCCCCCCTTTGGGAGGAACACCCTGTTTCCGAAAACCCGATCTCAGTGCAATAATCCATGAAATCGGTTGATCCCCGTTTCCAGAGCATGGATGTCAGGGCCGTGCCGATCTCCAATGTCACGGGAACCACATTGTCAACGGCATAAAAAATGGAAGGATCAAAGCAGAAGGTGGTCATGACCACCTTTTTACCATTTTTCTTGGCATTGGTGATTTCGGTGTAGTAATCCCCAAAGAAATCAAGGAATGTCATGGCAGGCTTACCCGTGGCGAGTAAAGGCTCCAACAGCCCTCTTACGTAGGGTATATACTTGAACATGGATTTGAGCTCTTTGGGGGTCGCGTTGCACAGATGTTTTGAGACATTAAAGGTTGAAGCAAAAAGCCAGTCCAGGTTGTACTCTTTCAGTTCAGGTCTCATGGGCCACCTTTATCTTGTTTGATTGCCTGATGAGAGCTGTTCAATAAAGGCATCCACCCTCATTCTCAGTCTGCCGCTCTCAGTCAAAGGACCATACTCCCTTTCGATTCGTAAAGACGGAAGCCTGTTCTTCTCAAGATCACGTTCAAAAAGGCCGTTTTCAGAACCATGAAGATCGCAGAACCGGATATTCTGCAAAATAACGCCGTCAACATTGATATTTTTTATTCTGTTCATGAGCCTGGCCGATCTTGCCTGGTACCAGCCCATCATCCGGGGGCAGACCGAACCGGATAAATACTTCGCTGCAAGGGCGGCAACAGGGTCTCCTGTTTCACTGACAATGTCTTCATCATTGCGGACACCGAAACAGAGGTTTTCGCCCGCAACAATAGCATTTGATTGCTCTATCAGATGGATAAGATCAAAATCATCGCACACACTGCCACTCAGAAATAGTCTTTTCCGGTTGGCTGCAACATCAACCGTTCTGTTTTGAATATCTTCTATTAAATCAGACAGGTGGCCGGCATAAATATCCCTTGGCATGACCGTTCCGGCGATGATGGCGGTGTAGGCTTCCGATCCGGTGACTTTTAGCTCATCTTTTCGCCGCAGCTTCTCAAGTTCCCAAAGCAGGCTGCGTACCCGGTTCTGCTCCTTTATGGCGTGGTAAAGTTTCTCTTGGGTAATGGTTACATCAAACTGTTTTTCAATGGCTGCCATCATTTTTTTGATCTGATTGACATACCAGTCAAAGGCATGGCCGTCGGGTTTATGGGGCACATCAAGATAATGAAACCAGGGGGGAAGAGAGCCTTTTATATCCTGGCCCATTTTCCGCCAGCAATCGTCAAGCCTGCGCAGGGTATCGCATCCGTTTGACAGGACCACTCCATCCAGGAACCCATATTTCCCGGTGCCGGCAACCTGGAGCAGGGCTTTGGGAAAACTGCAGACAAAAGGGCCATAATATGAATCTGCTATTTCCATGCTTGTGGCATTTATCCCCCGGAGCCGCAGGGGAAGGATACCTGCGGCGTAAAAGGGTTCAACCGGCATGAATGAGCAGGTATATCCGACAACCTTCCTGTCCTTTTTTTTCCATTCCTGAACGCTGGGAATGTCAAGGGTGGTGGCGGCCTCTTGAAAGACATTTTTCATGGGTAAATTTCCTCATCCATTATAAAACGGCGCAGGGTTGTCCGCATGGCGGTGATCTGTTCTTCATTGCCGTTGTTTCCCGATGCAAGGCATTCGACCAGATCTTTGACTACAATGGGCAACACGGTTTGTATTACCGGTTTAAACGTCCCGGTGAGATCACGGGAGATCCAGGTCACGCTTTCCTCAATTTCATACAGGTCAAGTGCATCTACAAATTCAGTAACAAAGCCATTTAAAAGATCCGGAGAAGATTGATGGAGCCGGTTGGCCATGCTGCAGGCTGAATTAATTAATTCGGCAAACCCGTCGGCATTCCATTCTGAAGCGGCGGCTGCGATTGCCGCACCGGCCTTTTCTTCACCGAGTTCGTCCAACAGCTCAATTTTCTGCTGTATCACCCGGATTTTTGAGTTTTTGGTGGCCATCATCTGTTTAAGTGCAAGTTCCGGAAAATCAGGATCTTCCCAGGCCGCATCATACAGTGATTTCAACAACGCCTCTTTCCCATCAATCAGGGCATTGCCGGCTTTGAAAAGCAGTTCAGGGTCCATCTCTTTTAAGATCGTCCCGGTTTTACGGGCAAACTCGGTTGAGAACCTGGGAGACCCCGGATCACCGATCAAAGCGCTTCCGGTATGAACCTGCCGTATCAACTCGGCCAGGTTGTTTAAAAGCCTGCCCACCGTTTTTTCATCCACCTCTTTAAAAAAAGAAATCAGCAAATCTGTTAAGATATCCGCGGGCAGGGCGTTGAATCTTTTGACCAGATCCTCAAGAAAAAACAGCAGGGTATTTGATATTCCGGGAATAAAAGAGAGAATCAGGATCAGCTTTGCCGGAAACTCGAATAAAAGATCGTTGACCCTGGTAATAAGGGCTCTCAGATCGGTTTTGGAATTCTCAGACAGATTTTTTATCTCTCCCAGATCAATATTTTCTAAAAATTGTCTCAGGATAGAAACCAGGTTATCTGCGATAATCGTTGGATTGTTCTTATGAATCGTGTCAATTGTTCCTGCCAGGGAGGTCAGTATTCCGGCGATCTTATCCGCATTGATTGAAGCAAATATTTCATTTAAAAACTCCTGCTGTTTCTCTTCAGGATAGTTCTCAAGTGAAACAGCCATCAGGTGGACAATTTCCACCAGGCTGTTCATTGATACCGGCAGCTTTTTCCCTATGTATTCCATTACCTCAGGATGTTGTAAAAGATCCATCAGTTCCTGGTTATTATGTCTGTCCTCCGATTGGGTCAGCCGTCTTTGAATGATCCGTTTTGCATGCTTTGCAAATTGGGATTTGAGGTCACCGTTTCCATCCCATTTGCCAAAAAAATCTGAAACCGTGGAATCCAGAATGGTTCTGGCTTCCCGTGTTTTCATGATTTCGGCGGCAAAAACAGCAAAAGACGCATTTTTAAATTGCAGGCCAGACATTGGAAAAATCTCCTGTATTAATTTTTAAGATGATTTGTTCATATGTTTTGCAAGCCGCTTGCCCAGGCACAAAAGGGTAAATGTCGGCGGCAAGCCCCAGGCTTCGGGAATAACGGAGCAATCGCACACAAAAAGATTTTCAATCTCTGTTTCAAGATTTGAATTGACCAGCTCGTTGATTTTCACAGTACCCCCCGGATGGGCAGCCAGGAAATGGCTTCTAAAGATATTCCCGGCCCCGGCATTTCTGAGAATCTGCCTGGCTCTTTTATATCCCCTTGTCAGCTTCTGCTTGTCCGAATCGGAGAGAAGCTTGCGCACCCCGCCTGATTTGGACAAATGCCCGCCTAAACTGTCTTTTGCTTTTACCATGATGGTTAACGTTTTGGGATGGTTGAGTAATTGATTGATCCGGCCCGCCTGGGCGGTCAGAACCCCATATACGGTTGGGGGGAGTGTCATATCTGACATGACATACCCCTCATCTTCCATGTGGACACAGGACGCCATTGGGATCTCCCTGCCTCCTTTAATATCTGATACCGTGCCCATGACTGCGATCAACGGATCATAAAAGAGATCCCGTCCGGCAGTGGGGTAACCCGATGCCCTTAAAATGAGCGGAGAACCAATCCCACCGGCCGCTAAAACCACCTGTTTGGCAAACGCCCGATGGGTGGCGTGACCCTGCCTGAACATAACACCCTGTGCTTTCCCGTTTTCAGTTAAAACCGTTGTCACTTTTGCGCCATTGATCAGGCGGGCACCATTCTTCCGGGCCTGTTCAACAAAATGCCTGGCGGTCCATTTTGCGCCATGGGGGCAACCATAACCGCATTTTTCGCATTCCGGCCGGCAGTTGTCCTGGTACATAAACTTGGGTGCTCGTTGCCAATCATACCCAAGTTCCCGGGCACTGTTCATGATCCGTTTCGCCATGGGCCCCATTATTCTGTCGGACAGGGGGGCTATGGGTAATTCATTGTTTACTTCTTCAATCTCATCCTCAATCCGGATATTATATCTTTTCAGCATCTCAACCGGTGGATAAAAGACCGTACCATAGTAGTAAACAGAGCTTCCCCCGGTTGTGATCCCCCGAACCATTGTCAGCATCTCATTGGTGAAAAGAACGCTTTTACCGGGTGTCCCGAAATTGCGTAAGGTCTGGGCCTTTGTGCCATTGACCGGTTCATTATTGCCCCATTCGAGCATTAAAACGGATCGGTTCCCCTGGGCAAGCTCCTTGGCAACTGTGGCCCCACCAGGACCTGTCCCCACAACGATTGCATCATATTCCTGATCTTTTAATGCCTTCATATGAGTCCTTGTTTGATGATGTTAATGGCGAATTGTTTTTCGTTTTCAGCATATTCCCTTACGGTTTTCTCTGTCATGCCCGGATTGTCCTGCTCCAGGTAGAGGATCATTTTTTTGAAATAGGCACCGTTTTCCTTTAATTTCTCTGCCCTGATGCTGAGGGAAGCAAATTGTATCCGTCTGATGCTCGGCCACAAATCGAGCAGCATCTTTTCCAGGAGAGGGTTTTGGGATGCTGCCATTCCAATGGCTGCGAACTCAAATATGCCGCTGTAATATTTCCGGACATTTCCTTTTCGGGCCTGGGCTTCGATCTGCTGCAGCACCTCTTTCACCCTTTTTCGCTGGTCATCTCCGGCTCTTTTTACTGCCAGGCTTGCCATCAACCCAAAATTGACTTTTAAAATGTCGTAGAGGCACTCAATATAATCTTCCGTAATTTCAGTGGCCTTAACCCCTTTCCTGGGCGTGAGTTCCACCAGCCGGTAGCGTTCCAATATCCGAAATGCTTCCCGCACAGGGCTCCTGCTGACCCCCAGCTCTTCGGCTATTTTTGCCTCAAGGATTCTTTCGCCGGGCCTGATCTCAAGTTGAATAATCTTTTCGCCAATATGTTGAGCAATCTGTTCACTGAGATTATGACTTTTGATTTGAGTCATGGTCACGTCCATTGCTATCTTGCTTGAATGGTTCGTTTATGGCCGGTTTTGTTCGCTGAACGATCGTTTCGTCAGCCGATTGTCGACAATATCGTAACGACACGATAACCAAATATTAAATTAAATGTCAAATGAAATTATTGATTCGTAATTTTAATGCGAATTGTTATGGGGCGGAAGGCTTTGTTGCGATGGATGACCCAGCTCTTCAGGTGTCAGATTCTGTGCAGTGAAGTTTTCGTGCGAAAGAACCGATGACACTACTAGGCGTTGAAACGATTTGTTCCAGTATTGAAACTACCGGCAACTGTTAAATAAGCCAGGCTCCAAGGCCCAGGTCAGGAAGCGGGAGGTCTGCATGAAATCATATGGAATACTTGACAGAAGATGTTCCGGCTGCGGCCGGTTGACCCTTGGAATCCTAGGAGGAAAAGAGGTCTGCCTGAATACCGATAAACTCAATCCATGTCCTTCCCAGAGGATTAAACTGACCATAAAACCCTCGATCATGTTCCAGCGCGGGATGGCCCTTGGCCATGGTGGTGGTGCAACGTCGGATAGATTCAGCAACGGCCCCCGGACATTAGAGGATATGAAAGAGATCAGGGGGGTGGAACGGTGATTTACCGGGCGGACTGGAAAGAGGCTGAGGCCATGGCAGGCCAGCTGCAGCAGAAGGGGATGTCCCAGGATGAAGCCTGGGAGGTGATACGCATCTCCGAGGTTTGCATCTGCCGGAAACTGATGCAGCGGAACCGGAAACTTGGTGTCTGGGTTTGCGCCTGCGGCCATCAAAAAAGAAATTAGAAAAAGAAAAGGCCATGTTGTCCGCAATTATAGATGTTTGCACTCGAATTGATACCTGCACCTATGTTAACAGGAATGGACTCAATTCATATGCGAAGAGCTAGAGATTGCTGTAATAGCTTGAAAGGGCTGTCCCCTGTGGTATAATGTTTTTTCGCAACATCCTGATGCCAGATATCTTACCCCGGGTTTCACGGGTTATTTTTATTCCAATGTTCAATACAAGGACTTTACAGATGAAAATAGCAGTGATCTATAACCGCGAATCAAAGAAAGTGATCAACCTGTTCGGATTGCCCAACCGTGAAAAATACGGCCTTGCAGCCATCAAGCGTATTGTTACGGCACTGAAAAAGGGGGGCCACCATGCCACGGCCATGGAGGGTGACAAGGACCTCATCGATAAGCTGGAGGAGTTTATGCCCCGGGCCCTGAAGGGGGAACGGCCTGGCATGGCCTTTAACCTCTCCTACGGGATCCAGGGGCAGGCCAGGTACACCCATGTTCCCAGCATTCTGGAGATGGTGGGGGTGCCCTATGTGGGCTCCGGTCCCCTGGCCCATTCCCTGGCCCTGGACAAGGTGGTGGCCAAGATGTTGTTTGTGCAGAACGGCATTCCCACCCCGGAGTTTGCGGTACTGAACAACCCGGATTCCCAGATGCCGGAGATGGACTATCCCCTCATTGTGAAGCCCAAGAACGAAGCGGTCTCATTCGGCATTAAGGTGGTCAATAACCCGGAAGAGCTCAAGGAGGCCGCAGCCACCATTTTTAAGGAGTTTGACCAGGCCGTGCTGGTGGAACGGTATATTGAGGGGCGGGAGATCAACGTGGGGCTCCTGGGCAATGGGAGCAACCTGGAAACCTTTCTGCCGGCGGAACTGATTTTCGGGGATACGGGTCCGAAGGTCTACACCTTGGAGGACAAAAAGCACCAGTCCGGCCGGGATATCGGGATCGTCTGCCCGGCCGGGATTGACAAGGCCGTGTTTGAAAAAGCCCAGAAGATCGCCCGGAAGGCCTTTGAGGCCCTGGGTTGCTATGACTGTGCCCGTGTGGACATGCGGATGGATGCCGGGGGCAACCTTTTTGTGCTGGAGATCAATTCTTTGCCGAGCCTGGGCGAGCACGGCTCCTATGTGGCTGCCGCAGGGGCCATGGGCATGGATTTCACCGCCCTTGCCAACCGCATGGTGGAGGTGGCCTCAGCCCGCTATTTCGGAACCCCCAATCCCCCCGAGATTTCCAAAAAGATCAGGGATCCCCGCCAGGGGGTGTTTGCCTTTCTCACGGAAAGGCGGGACCAGCTTGAAAAAAGGGTGGAGGACTGGAGCAACATCAGCTCCCGGTCGGACGATCCCGTGGGGCTGCGCATGGCCGCGAACAAGCTGGACAAAATCATGGGTGAGATCGGCATGAAACAGGTTAAGGGGCTCACCGACCACCGGGACGTATGGACCTGGGAAAGCCCCCTGGGCATGAGCCGGGGCACTTTGCTCATCTCCCATATGGATGTACCGGTGAGCCCGTACCTGGGGCTCGAGCAATTCCGGTGCGACCCGGAGTGGCTGTTCGGGGAGGGGGTCGGTTCATCCCGGGCCCCCCTGGTGCAGCTGGAGTACGTTCTCCGGGCACTCAAGCATGTTCGGAAATTCAAGAGTTCCCGGCTGGGGGTCGTTTGTTATGCCGACGAGGGACGGGACTGCGAGGAATCTGCTGAGATCATCACCCGGGCTGCTGAAAAGGTAGACCGGGTGATGGTGCTCAACTCCGGCAACCTGGGAGACCGGATCGTCATTTCCCGCCGGGGCCAGCGAAACTACCGACTTACCGTGGAGGGCAAATCCTTGAAGCTGGGACAGGGCGGCCGGGTGCGGGAGGTGATGCGGGTGCTTTACAAAAAGCTGGACCAGGTCAGCGAACTGAGTAACCGTAAACACCGGCTGGGGGTGGCAGCCGTGGATATCCGGACCGAGGCCTTTCCCCAGAGAATTCCCCACCGGGCACGGGTCACCCTCCAGGTCTCCTATCCCACCCAGGAAAAAATGAGGGAGCTGGAGCGGGCCATGAAACAGATTCTAAAAGGGGAGGGACTCCGCTGGGACCTGGCCCTGGTGTCGGACCGCCCCCCCATGGTGGAGCAAAGGGGCAACGGACATATGATCGATGAACTCATGGCCCTGGCTGCTGAATGGGACATTCCCCTTTCCACGGAAACCTCCCTCTGGCCCTCTTCGGCGGGCCTGGTTACGCCTCCGGTTCCGGTACTTTGCGGCCTGGGTCCCGTGGCCAGGGACCTTTACACGGCCCGGGAGGCGGTATCCCGCATGAGCCTGGTGCAGCGAACCCTCCTCATGGCCCAGTATCTGCTCATCCTGACGGAGAAATAATAATGCAGAGACACTCAAGAAAAGCCCTGGACACGGATCTGCTGGATCCCGGAGATCACCGGGTGGTTTATCCCCAGCGGGTGGGGGTCTCCACCGGCGGCATGGTCTCCACCCAGCACTACCGTGCCACGGAAGCAGGAGCCGAGATGCTCCGGTCCGGGGGCAATGCCGTGGATGCGGCCGTGGCGTCGGCCTTTGCCCTGGGGGTGGTGGAACCCGCTGCCTCGGGCCTGGGGGGACAGACCATGATGCTGCTTCACCTTTCCGAATCCGGCAGGAAATTCTGCCTGGACGGTGGAACTCGGGCCCCCCACCGGACCCCCCCCGGGGAACTGGACCGGAGGGAGCAGCTCCGGGGCCATCGGGCGACCACCGTTCCAAGCACCCCCGCTGTCCTGGGGCACGCCCTGAAACACTACGGAACCAAATCCCTGGCCGAGGTTCTGGCTCCGGCCGTGCGCCTGGCACAGCAGGGATTCCGGGTGTCTCCCCTCCAGCATTTTCTCACCAAGCGGGAACTCAAGCACCTCAGGGCCCATTCCGCAGGGAAAATTTTTCTAAAGAAGGGCAAGACCCCATACCCCATCGGTTCGGTGTTGAAACAACCGGTTCTGGCAGACACCCTGGAACATCTGGGACGGTCCGGGGTGGAGGATTTCTACCAGGGGGAGATCGCCGCCACGATCCACAGGGACATGGTGGAAAACGACGGGCTGATCCGGGACGACGATCTTGCCCAGATTCCCTGGCCCGTGGAACGCCGGCCCCTGGCCACCCATTTTGGAAACAAGCGGGTGTTCACCTTCGGGCCTCCCGGAGCGGGCAGGACCCTTATCGAGGCCCTCAATCTTCTGGAGCAGTTCCCGGCAACCCGGCGGGATCCCAATCTTCCCCAGGGGATTCTCCTTCTGGCCCATGTGATCCGGAAGGCCAACCTTGATCGGTCGGACAGGCCTGACGATCCCGCCTTATTTGCCCAGGAGATGGAGCTGGGGGAGGATATTACCCATGTGAACTACGCCCGGCGGGTGGCCAAACGGATCAAGACCCGGATCAAGACCAGCGGGGAAACCACCCACCTGTCGGTGATGGACAAAGAGGGGAACGTGGTCTCCCTGACCCAGTCCATTGAGCGGGTGTACGGCTCCTTTGCAACCTCTCTGGAATTGGGGTTCCTCTATAACAACTACATGAGCGCATTTGAGTACCAGGACATCACCCATCCCTATTACCTGAGGCCGGGGGCGGTTCCCTGGGCCTCGGTGGCCCCCACCATCGTGTTCAAGGGCTCCCAACCCTGGATGACCATCGGGTCCCCGGGATCGGAGCGGATCGTCTCGGCCATTCTCATGGTGCTCCTCCGCCTGGAGCAGGGGGCGGATCCGTTTGATGCGGTGGAGGCTCCCCGCATGCACTGTTCCATCGAGGGAAAGGTTTCACTCGAGGCCACCCGCATGCGGGATGATGTGCCGGAGCTTCTCCGGCGCCACGGTTTTACCGTTAACAACCGGGATCCCTACTCCTTTTACCTGGGCAGTGTGCAGCTGGTGATCAAGGAGGGTAAGCAATTTCTTGGCGTGGCCGACCCCAGGCGGGACGGATCCGCAGGAGGACCCTGACATGGAACCCCTGCCTCTCCTGATCTCGCTTCCCCATGCAGGCACAGGCGTCCCCCCGGAGGTGGAACATTTGAATTTGCTCACACCTGCTCAGATTTATGCTGACGGAGACGGGGGGGCTGAGGCTGTTTACACACGCCTCAGGGATCATGTCCGGCATTTTGTCACCACAAGGATTGCCCGGGCCTATGTGGACCTGAACCGGGGGGAGGAGGATATGAAAAAGGACGGAGTGGTCAAGACCCACACCTGCTGGGGTGAGCCCATCTACAGCGCTCCCCCCACCCCGGAGCAGGTGCGCGCCCTTATTCAAAATTACCACCGGCCCTACCACCGGCGGTTGGAAGCGCTGGCCGGACAGGGGGTGATCCTGGGAATCGACTGTCACACCATGGCAGAAACGGGGCCGCCCCTGGGACCGGACACCGGCAAGAGGCGGCCCCATGTCTGTCTGGGGGATGCCTTTGGAACCAGTTGCCCCGACCCCTGGACCCGGATCTTTGCGAAATGCATGGAACGGTATTTTAAAGGTGAGGTCCGGATCAACCGGCCGTTTGCCGGGGGCTGGATCACCCGGCACCAGCATCAGTTCATGCCCTGGATCCAGCTGGAGATTTCAAGGGCTGCCTTTGCCCCGGACGCTGAAAAGGGTGAGCAGGTACTTAAGGTGCTCCGTCTCTTTTGCCGGTGTATCGGTCCCGGATCAGGAACCGTGATAGAGATGGAGAAGGACCACCCATGACCCGGCAATCACAAGGGTCATGGGGATAAGCATTTGGTATTCAAGAAATGATAGCAACCGTTCTTTCCTGAAAATGATATAGAACCAGCCTGCGGCGATATAGATTACCATATAAAGAAACAGCACCAGCCCGGCGGGATTATGAAAGAATGATTCAACAATCTTCAAATGGCCGGCATATACAAAAGCACGGGTCATCCCACAGAGGGGGCAGGGGACAGATGTCATTCGTTTAAACAGGCAGACACCCCCTGCTGATGCGGCTGTGTACCTTTCCACAAAAAGTTCAGGGGAAAGAACCATTGAGACTGCAAGTATTATCGAAAGGAGTGTCAGCCAGATTACCAGGAGTTGCCGTTTTTTATTATCCGAGCCGGTCTTCATAACAAACGGCCATGGCAGCGATTCCCACCGGAAATGTGAAAATAACCCCGACACCGCAAAGAATAAAACCGATACTTGCGACAATGGATGCCAGCAGGAAAAACAGCGTATGGCTTACCAGTGACTTCATGGCCTCATTTTTGCTGTTTGTGACGGCGGAACTCAGTTCTTCACCCTTAAACGCCACGAGCGGTATCAGGTAAAGAAGAATCCCCCCGCCAATCAGGCCGGGAACGAGACAAAGGCATGCCCCGATCCCCACGCAAAAGGAAAAGATCAACCCGGCTACAAATATCGGAATAAAGTTGTTAAACCCCCAGAAGGCGTCACCGAATTCAATGATCTCCCCGTTTCGCGCCTTTCGGACCATATGATACATTCCGGCATACCAGGGGCCCACCAGGAGGCCCATGGCGATGCTGTTGATAATAAGTAGAACCAGGTTGCCCAGAATAAACGGGACGGGATTGGCTTTTACGATATTAAATCCCTCCTTCAGGTAGAATCCCATATCTAAACTGTCTTCCGTCTGGTTTGGAGATGGCTTTTCTACAGGTTCCGATTTGTCATTTTCCATGCTTTCCTCCTTGGTTTTTGTGGATACTTTGAACCGCTTAAACTGTCATGGTTGTATGGGCTGAAAGAAATCGGAAAATTGTCATCAATGTACTGAAACATAGTATGGCACAAGGTGTATTGCCATTCAAGGATGAATAGAAAGTTAACAAATAAGTCAAAAAAGGAACATGGTTTAATTGAGAATAAATTGATGTTCGCTTAAAATCATGGGTGCTGGAAGGGGGTTAAAAGGTGTAGCCGATGGAGAAATGGACCTGCCCCCGGCTCTCCCCGTCTTTTGGGTCGAGTTTGTGGCCGTAGAGGAGGCTGATGGGGCCGATGGCTGTCACATAGCTGAGACCGCCTCCCAGGGAGGAGCGGAATCCCTGTTCCAGGGCATTGTCTTCCAGGTGGCCGAGCCTGCCCCCGTCCCAGAACAGGATCAATTCAATGGTGTCCGTGAGGGCGATGCGGGACTCCAGGCTGGCTGAAATCATGGACCTGCCGCCGGCCGGGTCCATATCCGGGTCATAGGCCAGCATGTTCTCCTTGAATCCCCGGACATCGGTCGTGCCGCCCAGAAAGAAGAGGCGGTCTTCGGCAACCGTGCTTGATGAGGAAAAGGGCTGGATATACCCGAGCCGGGTGCGAAAGGCCAGGGTGAGCCTGTTCACTGGGGTGTGGTATTTTCTTACATCCAGGGTATACTTGGTGAATTTGTCCAGGTCGTTGCCAAATCCCGTGTAGATATCCGTTGTCAGGGAGGAGAGCAGGCCGGATTTGGGCCTGACCACGGAATCCCTGGTATCGTAGGCCAGGGAGAGGGATGTCTTGAGGATGTTCCGGGTCTTGTAGGCATCATCTGAATCGCTTAATTCGTCTTCGTCACCGGACCGGACCCGGTTCTCGTAGGTCAGGGAGACCCCTGCGTTGAGATTGGTCCGAAGGGGTTTGGTCAGGCTGCCTGAAAGCCCCCACGCCTTGACACTGAAATCCTGGTTCACCTCTTCCTTGTCCTGGACAAAGAGGGTGGTTGTAGCTGTCATGTCGGTTTTCATGAAAAAGGGGTCTTTGATTCCTGCCTCACCTTCAAAACCGATGCCGCTCACTTCACTCCGGATCCAGGCATTGATGTCCCGGCCCAGGTAGTTGTTGTCCCCTGCTTCGGCATTGAGGTAAAGGCGCCGTTCGGTGTCATGGCCCAGGGCGGTCTCGATATAATAGGGCTTTTTCTCTTCAATGATCACTTCAAGATCTGCTGATTCCGTTTTTTCCTGCAGTCCGTGGGCCTGGATGCGGACCGATTTGACGGCCCTGATTTTCCTCAGCCTTTTTTCGGCGGCAAGGATCTCTTTCAGAGAAAAGGGTTCATGGGGGGTAATCTTGAGAAGATCTGACATGATATCTGTCTTAAGCCTTGTCTGGCCGGTATAGACGATCTTTCCCACCCGGGTGAACGGTCCTTTGTCAACCTGGAAGTTAAGAGCCACGGCCTGGTCGCTTTCCGTGGCTGCGGCCGTGCCCTTGACTAGCACATGGGGATATCCCTTTGCCGATACAAGGGAGGCAATTACATTTTCATCGCTTCTGACCATGTACTGCCTGAACGGCTGTCCCGGCCTGAGGGCAAGTTGTGGGATAACCTCTTTTTCATCCGCAAGGCCGTCAAGGCCGGTGATCGTTGAGGTGCGTACCAGGGTTTGATCTCCTTCCCGGATCGTGAGGTTGATGCGGACCAGCTTTTCGGGATGCTTTTCCTCCACGGGTTCGGCCTGCCGGACGGTTATTTGCTCTTTAACCGTTGTATCTTTAAATCCCCGGCTGAGGTAGAGCCGTTTGATTGCCTTGATGTCTTCGTCCAGGGTGTTCCTGCTGAACCCGCCCTGTTTCAGCAGGCCCTTTTTCGATATGAGGATTACCTTTTGGATCTCGCTTTCCGGAATCCGGGCGTTGCCCTGGATGGCGATGTCGGCGACGCACATCCTCACATTTTCTTTGATGAGGTATGTGACCTCCCAGAAATCCTTCTTTTTTTCCGTGATTCTTTTTTTTGAGAAGGTGACTTTTGCATCCTTGAAACCGGCGGATCGGTAGCGTTTTCGGATGTTCCTGGCCCCTTTTTTTAGGCCTCTGTCCTCCAGGTTTCCCTTTTCGAAGATGTCGATCTCCTTTCCCAGCTGCCAGGAATAGTAAAAGGATGCCCCCTGGAAGCTGAGCCGGTACGCCAGGCCCTCCCGGATGATGAGGCGTAACGTCTGGTTTTCGCCCCTTTCCTGTTTTACGATTTCATGGGTGATGGTCACATCGGCAAACCCCTTGTTGCGATAAAAGGAGATGAGGTTCTGTTTGTCCTTTTTCAGCCATTCCCGGTTGAGGCATTCTTTTTTTCCGGGCATGAGGGTTGCTGACCAGGTTTTTGTCCTCAGTTTGAGCCTGATATCGGAAAACGCACGGTTGCCGGACAGCTCCAGCCTGCCCACAGGCGGGCAGGGTTCCAGGTCCTCACCCGGGGCAGGCGCCGGCAAAAGCCAGAGGAATGAGGCAATCAGGGCACAGAGTAAAACAGGGGGGATCTGTTTCATTTGAACTCCAGGCGATACCGGATCTCGGCACCGTAGTGGCCTTCCGTATTCTGGAAGCCGGATACGGACATCTTGTCCGATAGCTTGTAACTGGTCGTTGTCTTTTGGATCATGTCCCCCTCTTTGGTTTCCATGCCGTAGGTGACGGTCATGTTTTCGGTGAGCTCCTTGCCCACGGTGAGGTTGACGTCCCCCAGGGCAGAGTCGCCATTGGTGTCAGTTAGCTCCACCTCCAGGATATCCAGGCCGGTGGATTCCTTGAGTCTTCCTGCAACGGAGGAGGCGGCAATGCCGGCAAGGAGGCTGGCCGGGGAGGTGGTGGATCCGCCTTCGGACCGGATCAGTTCATTGGTGGTCTTGCCGGTCAAAAGAAGGGAGACGATGTCCCCATCTTCCTCCCGGGGCTGGGAGGACAGGGTGAGTACCAGGTTCTCCGGTGTTCCGGTGATGCTGAGCTGGATATCCCAGTCCCGGATGCGGTGTTCGGCCGTAATATCCAGTTCCGGCTCGATTCCGTAGGGGTTGGTAAAGTCAACCACGCCTTTGGTGAGTTCAAACTCCTTGCCATGGTAGGTGAGGGTGCCCGGGGTGAGGGTGGCCCGGCCGGATACCGTGGGATGGCTTGCCCGTCCTTTGATTGTAAGATCCGGGTTCACCTCGAGATCGGCCAGGTTGTTGATTATCTCAAAGGGGGTGTTGGCTTTTACCACAAGATCAAGCCGGACCGTGTCTGCCGGATTGTTGCCATTGTCCGTGGCTGTTGGGCCTGCCTCTTTTCTTGTTAACCCGGCCAGGTTTTCCAGTGCGGTTTTTTCCAGGTTGAAATCCTGTGTCCATTCCCCTGATTCCAGGGTGACATTCCCACGGAGCAATGATTCTTGCAGGTTGCCGGCAAGGGTCAGGTCGGTGTGAACCACGGCTTCCATGGCATCCGGTACCACAACAGGGAGGGCGGTTCCCTGGAAACTGGCCTGGAATCTGTCCGGGGAAAAATCCTTGAGATCCATGTTACCTGACAGGGAAAAATCACCGGTATCGAGCTTGCCCTTGATGGAAGGGATCTCCACCCGTTCGGGGGTGGCATTGATCAGCCCGTTCATGCCATGGATCTTCTGGCCTGTCTGGGGAATGACCATGCCCAGGTTGTGGAGTTCTATCCTGCTTGTGACAGCGCTTTTTTTGATATCCTTTCCCAGGATGGCCAGGGTGTCCGTTGTCAGGTGGCCTTCAAGTCCTGCAACCCCATCCGTGAAAAGGGCAGCAGCCCTGGCCGGAACCTTGCCTTTGGCCTGGATTTTAATCTCGTCACCGATCCTGCCTTTAGCCCCAAGGGTTAGGGTGCCGTCTCCGGGAAGATCCAGGGTGGCGGGGAAGAGTTCAACCTCCCTGCCGTTTATCCTGGCCCGGAGCTCCCGGCAAGCAAGGCTGTATTCCCCCTTATAATCCAGGAAAAGCCCGTCGATATCGGCCTGGCCCTGTATCTTTTCCATATCCCGGATATTTCCCTTGGCTTGAATCTTCCCGTTGACATTGCCCTCAAGTTCCCTGACCCCGGCAAGGGTGAGCCAGGGCAGAAGATCGGTCTTCTCAAAGGTCAGGTCGGTGGTGAAATCCATGGATTCGGTGTCAAGGCTTCCGGTCAGGTCAAAGCCCAGGTCTCCCCGGACCCGGGCGATTCCCCGGTCAAGGCCCAGGTCTGCTGTGATATCCCGGAACGGCTTTCCCATGATCTCAAGACCTTTGAGGGCGAGTTCTCCGGTCATGGCGGAATGGTCCAGGTTTGCCTTGAGGATCAGGGCCGATGCCGTCTGCCCGGCTGCCCGGAGCTGTTGCCCGGTAAGGTTGAGCATTGCTTTGGGTGCCTCCAGGGTGCCCGTGAGATTCCCGTCAAAGGCAAATTCTGCGCCCAGGCCCTGGTCATTGGGGAGAAAATCTTCCAGGATCAGGCGGGTTGAGGACAGCTTAAGGCTTGCCGGCATTTTCTGGTAGGGCAGGGGAGCTCCTTTTTCCATGACCTTGACCCCACCCGTGATATTCAGGTTGGAGGTCAGGGAGGTGAGTGCCAGGCGTTTGATCTCAAGATGATCCTCCGCCAGGGAAAGATCCAGGTCGGCCCGGGCCGGGGGAAAGTCTCCATACCCCATATCCGTTGCGGTCAATTGAAGGCTGGCTTCAGGATTGTCGGGGCTGCCGTGGAGCCGGGCCTTGAACGAGCAGATGCCCTGGACGCCGGGCAGTCCGTACTCCTCCAAAAGAATCCCAGGTTGAAAGGTGTCAGCCTGGAAATCGAGAGAGCAGGAGAGTTTCCCAAGATATCGTTCCTCTGATAATAGTCCCTTTGGAAAGGCCCGGGTGAGATCGATATCCCCCTGGCCCGTGATTTCGCCGCCTTCATGGGCTGCCTTTAATTCCTTCAGGGTAAGGATATTGTTTTCCAGGCTCAATTGGAGATCGACCTGCTCCAGGGGGCTTGACGGTTCTTTTCCGCCGGCATAATTGAGAGTAAGGGTGGCCAGGGGCTGGGACAGGGTGCCCTTGAGGCTTGCCCTGGCGTTGACCTTTCCGCTGATGGGAGAGGGTGTTTTTCCAAGGTCTGCCAGGATCTCCAGAAAAAGATCGGCTTCAGGCTCCTGGAGCAGGTCAGCCACCGAGCCTTTCAGGGCAAGCCGGGCCGGTTGGGAAGCAAGGCCCAGCTCCACCCGGGTCAGGGAACCCTTTTCATAGGCCAGGGAGAAGTTCAGCCGGTCGGTTTCAAAAGGGCTTTTATCCTTTACGATGAGTGTTGACGGGCCGGTGGCAAGATCGAGCCGAAGGATCTGACCAGCAAGATTGCCTGATCCTGAGATAACAATATCGCCTGTGGTCAGGGTGAGCTGCTCTTGTTCCAATTCAAGAACAAGGCGGCCGTTTTCCACGGACAGGGCGTCGAGAATGATGTTGAAAGGGAACAGGGCGCCTTCCTGTTTTGGGGATTGTGCCGGTTCCTTGTCTGAATCCGTGAAGCAGGCGGCGATATTTAACTCTCCGTTCTTTATCTTTACCAGGTGGAGATCCGGGGCAATGATTTGGACCTTTCCAAGGGCAAGTTCATATTGGCGCAGCCGTGAAGGGTCAAAGGTGATCAGGAGTTTTTCCACCCCCACAACCTTTTCATCCCCCGGCCCTTGAATTCCAAGGCCATGGATTTGGATCTCTCCTTTAAAAAGGGAAAAGCCCATGCCGTCCATCTGAATTCGTCCCGGAATTCGCTGATTGATGAGGTTCAGCACGGTTTGGCGGCCATGGTCGCTTTCAAGCCAGAATCTCAATGAAACGGTTGCCACCACAAGGGCAAGCAAAAATCCCAGACAAGTGATCAGTACGAATTTTAAGTATTTCTTTAACCGGGTATCCAACCTTTTTATTCCCCTTACCGGATTGATTTGTGAACGAAGGATTGTAGCAGCTATGGGCAATGGGTTCAAGAATAAACCCCTTATGACCGCCTGGATTTTCTCCACCGGTTAATGATTTCATATTCTACTTGACAAAAGCAAAAGTAAATAGTTCTATCCATTCGGGGAAGAGGTTTCTTATATTGAAGTTTGTATTGTTGGCAATGCAATCTTTATGTAAGTAAGCGATGTTTATGATCGGTATCGCCGATCTCTGCTTTAGACCCCCAATCCGTTATCATCATGCCTTTTATTGTTAAAAATGTTTCAGTATATGATTTTAATCGATAATATGCTTCATTTCTTGTGCTTATTCAGGAGATACCATGAAACAATCTAAGTTTAAATGGGCTATTGTCATCGTAACGATGGTAATGATTTGTGCTCAGATTGCAAGCGGATCAGAACCCTGTTCATTTGATCTTGATAATGACGGGGATGTTGACGGGCTGGATCTATCCCTTTTTTATCAATTGCCGGATACCTCGCCCAGGATTATTCTGATTTCGCCGGGCAATTTGGAAAAACCGATTGTCTTGTTGTTCCCGCTCCCCTGATTACCTTTGGGGCCAACCCGGAAATGACGAACGGGCTGAACTCCGCCACTCTTTCCTGGAACGTACTGTATGCAGATTCAATTACCATTGAACCCGGGCCCGGTGATGTTTCAGCAATCACTTACATTGATGTCACCCCTGATGTCACAACTGAATACACCTTAACAGCGACCGGAAAAGGCGGTTCAAGCAACCAGAAGGTTACGGTGTCTGTGGATACCCAGCCACCGTCAATGATCAGTTTTTATCCGTTAAATAATTCTGTTGTAGCAGTCAATGGCGCTGACATAACATTGTTGGGAACATTCGGCGATAACCTGGCCGGCATCAAATCGGTTGTTCTCCGTGATCACGAAGATATAGATATCACGTCAAGCGCATTGGTCACCGGTTCCACAATTGAACATGTGATATCTCCAACGCAGGAAAAAACATATGCTTTTTCTGTTACACTTGAAGATCAGGTGGGGAATATTTTAAACTATCCGGTTTCATTCAGGGTTGATAACACCCTGCCTGTTATAACCGCGAACATGAGTTCCGGCAGATATTTTTCACCTCTGTCGATAAACCTGACTGCTTCAGAAGAAGCCCTTATTTATTACTCAACCGATGGGTACCCCCCGTTTGTGGGAGCTGCGAATACCCTGTCAGGCGGATCACAGGTTTCAGGAATCTCCATTTCTAAAACAACAAGATTGCAGTTTTTTTCTGTTGATACTGCCGGAAACAGGGAAGAAACCCGGTCAATTGACTTTATGTTCAATGATACCATTGTTCCTGTTACAGGTTTAAATGCCATATTCAATCAACCCCTGAACCAGGTTTTGCTCTCCTGGATCCAACAAACAGACGCTCAAAGCTACAATATTTACCGGTGTATGAATATGGCTGAAAGAGTCATCCTTAAAGACAGCCAGAGAAATGGGTATCCACCTCCGAAACGGCTTAAGATCGGCAGCACCACCGGCAATATCGCAAATTATACCAATCTGGCTGACCTGGTTGAAGGCGGCACTTACTATTATGGTGTTACCTTTATTGATAAGGATGGTGTCGAATCGGTTATCTGCGATCTGGTTCAAGCAGACATAATCGCCCAAACCCCGTCTTTGACAAAAGAAGAGGCGGCTGTCCGTGCCACTGCCTGGCTTCAGAATAATCAGCAGCCGAACGGGGCCTGGGATACCGGCGGAAAACAGATCCTTGCAACCAGTCAGGCATTGAATGGATTGAGGCTTGCCAACGTTCAAAATGCAGGGATGAATTACGGTCTGTTTTACTTAAGGGGCAGCAAGGCTGATAATACGGATTATCTTTCAAGAAAAATTCTTACCCTGTTTAACCATGGGCAAAATGTTGATGAGGCCGTTAACCGCCTGATCTCCAAAAGTTATATCCGTAATGCTCAAATTTATGGCTGGGGGCTAAACCATTCGTTCATGGTGGATGCCCTTGATTCGGCTCTTGGGACCAAAGCGTTGGGTTGTCTGTCCATTGATCTTAAAGATGCCGATGAAACACCATTGACAGATCTGGGAAAACTGGTTCTTGAGTCCTGGGGGCCGGTACAGGGGCCTGAAAATACCAAATACGGCTGGGTTCCTGGAAAAGATATCAGTGTTTTTGTTTCCGCTGCCGTATACAGTGTCACACTGCCGGGACCCTCAATCACCGGCTGGCTGACCAACCTGCAACAGGCAAACGGATCATTTGAGAATAATATAACCGATACAGCAGGGATGCTGATCTGGCAGACGGACATTATTCCGGACAAGGCTGCTGCCCGGCAGTATCTGGTTTCAACGCAGCTCATGAACGGCAGTTGGGAAAACGATCCGTATCTTACCGGTTTATGCCTGGAGGCGTTACTCAAATGAAAAACATAAAAGATCATTCAGAAAATGCGGATGGAACAGGGACTTCAACCAAGAATTGGGTCCTCGGCCTGCTTATCTTAATCTTTCTTATTCCCTTTGCAGGGATATCCTCTGCCGCCGTACCCGGCCCGGAATATACGGACCAGACAATGGAATGTCAGTTTACACCTGAACTGACAGCACTTGCCGCTGATCTTGATCATGACCCTGTAAAAATGTTCAAGTGGGTCTATGAAAACATAGAATCCCCCAAACCACTATTCAAAGATGGTACTACTGTAAAATTCAGGCCGTTTTATTCAAAATCCCGGCTGGGCGCCCAGTCAACCTATCTGTCGGGTCATGGCAATCATTGGGATACCAGCTCTCTTCTGATCACACTTCTGCGTATATCCGGTATCCCTGCCCGGTATGCCCGGTATGAGGGGACCGATTATGCCTGGGTTGAGGCCTGGATAAAACACAGCAACTATCGAAACGGTTCAGGGGATGACAGCTCCGGGCAGTGGATACCCATGGTGCCGTGGTTTAAAGAATACCATATCGAGCCGGGTCTTGATCTGTTTACCGGCAGCCAGCTTCCCACGGGCCTTGATTTTGATTTTAATGCCTATCTGCTGACAGACAAGCCCAAACATGCCGCAGAACTGTATGAAGAAAAGCTTCAGGAGTACCTTTCCGTTCATCATCCGGGCCAGACCCTTCAGACTATTGCCTATAAAGAAACCGTAAAAGCCCATGAACCGTCCATACTGGCACCGACACTGCCAACGGATATGCAATTGAATGCCGGTATTGTTAACTTTGCCCAGGTGCCTGCTTCCGACCGGGAGAGTATCACCTTTACCTTTAAAAAAGATGGCAATGATACAGTTCTACTGTCCTATACCGCCGTCATGCCCCAGGTTTCCGGCAAGAGACTCTGTCTTGATTTTAAAAATGTTGCAGGGACGCTCAAACCAAGGATTAAAGTAGACGGTATTGTTGTGCAGGGCGGAGGGGCATCAGACCCCGGACTGCTGGCTTCAGAGCGATTTTATATCTCATATATCGGTGGCGGGTATGCCAACCGGGTTAACCGGCCTGCCATGGATGCCGGTACCTTCGTTCATATAGGTCTTGATCCGGTTGCTGCAAGTCCCGCCACCATCGCGCGCCTTAAAGAAGAATATTCAACCATCGATCCCGGCCTTATCTCGGACCCGGATCATCGCGAACAGCTTTTGGGCAGGATGGGTAAAATTGTATCAGATACCTTTTTGTCCCGTAATTTTCAGATCACCGGAAGAATGGACAGCCTGGTGCACGGCAGGACCATGTGGAGTGCGCTTGCGCCAACATTTCTCTTTATGGATACGTCAGCTATAGAACCGGACCAGGAATCCAAATTCTGGTTTCATCCCCAGTGGAATATCGATGCCCAGTCGGCGTCGGGATATTATAAAAGACAGGGGGACCAGCTCGAACCCATGGACTGGGAACATCCGGTGTATAAATTGTCACGATGGCTGTCCGGGTATGCCAGCTCTTTTAATGAAGGCATGATCTTTGACGACTGGCAGGATACGCCAAGTGCCAGCACAATTAAAATCCTGATGGTTGCAAACGAAGATTCGGCCATTGATGTCGAGAGCATGACACGTGCGGATATCCCCATGCTTGAGGCCCTTAAATCAGACCATGGTGTTGTGGCCAATGCCCTGCGCCCGTCCATCATAGACTATATGATTGACCGGCTCAATGAAGGCAGCCAGGTAACAGCACCGTTGAGAAACGTCACATATGAAGGCATGACCGGCTATGTCATGCTGGTAAATAACCCCGATGGCAGGATCGGTGATTCATACCTGTTTAATATGTTTCAGGGGGGAAAAACGTCAGACGCTGTCATCCCATCTGTTACGACCGTTCCCACCACCGCATTCCATGACACCTCTCCGGTCATATCTCCTGCGGCCCAACAGACCGTAACCGACACCTATGTGAACAGTGAGAATAATACCACCACCGCATCCAACAACAGCTGGCTTTCTGCGGCCCTATCCGCGGCGGGGGATCCGGTCAACATGGCCACGGGTGAGTTTTACCACGAAGAACTGCCCGATATCATCATCCCGTCCAGGGGCCTGACCCTGTCCGTTGCCAGAACCTATAAAAGCCGGCTGATATACAATGGCCCCTTTGGCTACGGCTGGACCTGGAACCATGCGGAACACATGGTCCCCCAGGCCAATGGGAACCTGATCTATTATGATGCCGACTCCTCTCCGCAGACCCTGGTCCACAACGGGGACAACACCTACCATACGGCTCCCGGCGTCACCTATACGGCCAGAAAGGATGGAACGGATTATAAAATCAAGTTCCGGAACAACACAGAGTTTGTGTTCAACTCCAACGGTTTTCTGACCTGCAAGCAGGACGCCTATGGCAACTATCTGTTGTTTGGATATGACACCGCCCATCCGGATCGCGTGGTCACCATCACCGATGCCCTGGGCCAGTGCCTGACCCTGACCTATAACGGCAACGGCAAGG
>JAQYWC010000043.1 GCA_030145245.1 Desulfobacterium sp. | reverse complement strand
TTTCCTTACCCCAAAGCCGCCCCATGGACCCCCGTGAAAAGAGGGCAGTCCCCGAAATTAGTAAAAACCCGGCCCTGGCCCGGATGCTCACCGCCATCCTCCAAAGGTGGAAAACAGAGACAACGGAGCCGGTAGATGAGATGGAGGATGACGACATCCTTGAAACCGTTGTCCTCTCCTCCCCAAAAGAGGAACAGGGGTTGGACAAAACCGTTGTCATCCCCCCGGGTTCCCGGCCATGCCAGGAGGAGGAACTTGAAAAGACCATGATCATAACAGCCCCCCACGGACCGGGTTCACCCCTTCCTGACGGAAAAGGATTTGACGATATGGAGGAGACCGTGATCCTGACACCGGGCAAACAGAAAAAGGAGAAAAAGCCATGAACCGGACTGGGCAAGATTCACGTGATAGCGCCCATGGATAAACCAGGGTTTACCGAGATCCTTGAACGCTCCCTTGCCGACCTGTTCCGGGAGCACGGCCCGAACGCAGAGCATGCTCTGGAGGCACATTTAAGGGAAAAGCTTTCAGGCCTTGGGCTTAAGGAGCAAACAGCCCTCCTCCTGGCGCTGATCCAAAGGTTTGACACGGAAAGCGACCCTGCCAACGGAGCCATGACTGTGGACGACACCCTCCTTACCCGGGTCTGCTCCCTCCTCCTTGGCAGGGACCTGACCCGGGAGGGCCTCACGCCGGACCAGCTTCTGGAGAAGCTGGCCGACTCGTTGAACACCGTGTTCGACGCTTTGAACCGGCTGATCAGCACCATCAATGCCACCCTTGTGGGCGACCAGGACACGGACCAGACCATCCGCCAGGTCATTGGCTACCATGTTGGGGGAGAAGAGGACGCAACAAGCCTTGAAAAGCATATCGGGCAGATCTCAAGGGCGTTTCTAACCACCCAGGATGCCTTTAAACAGGCGGCCCAGGCAAAGGTGGAGCAGATCATCCTGGAGTTTGCCCCGGAGCGGATCGAACAGGATGCCGGTGTGACCCGGTTGAGTCCCATGCGCAGGGCAAAATGCTATGACGCCTATGAGGCAAAGTTCGCAAAATTCAGGCGCTGGGTCGAATCCGACGGATTCATGGAGTCCTATTTAAGGGAGGTCGAAAAAAACTGCCACAAAATTTCATTGTAACAAAGGAGAAACCCGTGAAACTTCCATTCAGCTGTTTTGTTGTCCTGGCCGTTGTACTCACCTGTTCCTGCGCCCCCAAGGTGCTGCCGCCCCCCCAGTGGACCTATGAGACCGGTGCGGTGAAGGTGCGGATCAAGGCCGATCCCATGCTCAACCGGGACGAGGGCAAGGCCCACACCCTCCATGCCTGTCTCTACCAGCTCAAGGATCCCAACGGCTTTAACCAGCTGGCCGGGGACCGGGACGGCCTCTTTACCCTGCTTCGCTGTAACCTCTTTGATGCAGGGGTTGCCAGCTCAAAAACCGTGACCATCCACCCCGGAGATGAGACCACCCTGGTCCTTGACCGGGCGGAATCGGCCAAGTTCTTTGCCGTGGTCGCAGGCTACTACGGCATCAAAAAGGAGAGGATCGTCCGGCTGATAAAATTTCCGGTCATCACCGAACGGAAAGGCTTCATAAGGACCACCAAAATCAAGCGCCCGGGCCTCCTTGACGTGACCCTGACCCTGGGCCCCCTGCAGATCGAGAACCTCAAGGAGAATGTGGATGAATAAACCGCTCTTCTGGCACCAGGGCCTGTTTTTACAGCCCCAGCATTTCCAGCTGAACGACCTGTACCAGCGCTCCCTTGTGGAGCCCATCTACCGCTATTTTCCGCCCCATCCCTGGGGCGTGGCCAGCCTCGTTGTCCAGGAGTCCACCCTGGCCAACGGCTCGGTTGATATTTCAGCCGGGGAGTTTCTCTTTCCGGACAACACCCATGCCGTGATCTCAAAGAACGCCGTAATCCAGGCACGGCCTTTTGAAGGGGCCTGGACCGACGGAAGCAAAACCTTTACCGTGTATATCGGGCTCAAGAAATTCAGCCATGACAAGGAAAATGTCTCGGTGGTGCCGGATCCGTCCTCCTGCGGGGAGCAAACCACCCGCTTTGTATCCCCGGGTGATCCAAGCGAAATCCGGGACCTTCACCACACAGGCCCCGGGGCCCAGGTGAAGCAGATGGATCTTCTTCTCCGGATCTTCTGGGAGGATGAGGTGCCCCAGCTGGGGGATTATCTGCTCATTCCGGTGGCCCTTCTGGAGCTGACCGGGGAGAAAATTCTGCTGTCAAAACGGTTCATCCCCCCCTGCATCACGGTCAGCGCCTCCACGGTCCTGGAGGATCTTGTCCGGGAGATCATGGACCAGCTGGGGGCAAAAACCCGCCAGCTCGAGGCAAGCAAAAGGGACAAGGGCGTCCATACTGCCGAGTTCGGATCAAGGGACATGGTGTTCATGCTGGCCCTCAGGTCCCTGAACCGCTACCTTCCCCTGCTGTCCCACTTCAAAACCGCGCCCCAGCTCCATCCCTGGGCCCTGTACGGGGTACTGAGACAACTTGTGGGAGAGCTCTCCTCCTTTTCGGCAGAGATCCCGGCCACAGGAGAGCTTGCGGACGGCACCCTTCTGATGATGCCCTATGACCACAAAGAGCTGTGGAAGTGCTTCTCCACCATCCAGAGCCTCATCACACGGCTTTTGGACGACATCACCGCAGGTCCCGAGTATGTGATCTCCCTTGCCTACGACGGCACCTATTTTGCCGCCGAAATCGCCCCCCAGATCTTTGACGGCCACAACCGCTTTTTCCTGGTTTTCCAGTCTGAAGCAGCCCCCGAGACCCTGGTGGATGCCGTAAAGCACATTGCAAAACTGGGGGCCCGGGAATCGCTTCCCATTCTCATCGCCCAGTCATTGCCGGGCATACGACCGGACCATCTTTCCACCGTTCCCCAGGAGCTGCCCAGGAGAAGCGATTGTGTCTACTTTCAACTCGACCACCACGGGGAGCAGTGGGCCCAGGTCCAGGCCAGGAACAACCTTGCCCTGTACTGGGACATGGCGCCGGAGGATCTTGCCGTGGAACTGATGGTGGTCAGGAGGAGTTAGGATGCGACTTGCCGACTGCTTCACCGACATTTTTGCCTACACCCTGTTTCTGGTAAAGAGCGGACAAGCCCGGGGGGTCTCCTTTGACCAGGCAACGGCAGACATGAACCGGATGCTCCAGGAGAGCACGACCCTGGCCCGGAGCAGGGGCATTTCAGATATGGACCATGACCTTTCACGATTTGCCGTGGCAGCCTGGGTGGACGAGGCGATCATGGGATCCGCCTGGGAGGGCAAAAGCCAGTGGCAGCGGGAGCAACTCCAGCGGCGGCTGTACCAGACCACCGAGGCAGGAGAGCTCTTTTTCCAGCGCCTCAACACGGTGGGCCCCCACCAGAACGAGGTGAGGGAGGTGTTCTACCTCTGCCTGGCCCTCGGGTTCACGGGCCAGTACTGCAACCCCGGGGACGAGATGCTGCTGGAGCAGCTGAAGAGCTCCAACCTCAAGCTTGTCACGGGAAGCTCGGTGGAGATTCCCTCTTTGACCACCATGCCCCTTTTCCCCGAGGCCCTGGCCCGGGAGGAGAGCCGGGAACACACCAGGGGCCCAAACAGGTTCTCCCTGGTATTCCTTGGGGCCCTTGTGATTCCCCTGGGGCTGTACGGGACGCTTTTCGCTCTGTACAGGTTTATACTGTCAAACATCGGAGAAACCATCATCAGCCGGATACCCTAGAATAAACGAAAGGAATGCCCCATCAGATGAAAGCGCTGTTCCTCAAACTTGTGAAGATCGTTCTCCTGCTGGCCCTGGCCCTGTTCGTATTCCTCTTGCTTGTCGGGGCCGTGGTATGGGCCGGATGGCCCCTGTGGGTGGTTTTCTTTGTTGGGGCGGGCATTGCCGGCATCATCATGGGCCTGCTCTTTCTCAGGAAACTTGCGGCCAGACGGCAGGAGCAGCGGTTCGTCCAGCAGATCATCCTCCAGGACGACCAGAGCCTGAAGTCCATGAACCAGACCGAACAGGATGCCGCAAAAGCGATGCAGCAAAAGTGGAAGGAGGCCATGGATGCCCTGAAGCGCTCCCACCTGAGGAGCCGGGGCAATCCCCTGTACGTGCTTCCCTGGTACATGGTGATCGGCACCAGCGGATCGGGAAAAACCACGGCCATCAAGAGCGCACGGCTCACCTCCTCCTTTGAGGATGCCCAGGCCGTGGCAGGCCTGTCCGGCACAAAGAACTGCGACTGGTGGTTTTTCGAGCAGGCCATTCTCATTGACACGGCCGGCCGCTACGCCGTTCCCGTGGACGAGACCCGGGACAGGGAAGAGTGGCAGCGCTTCCTCTCCCTGCTGGCCAGATACCGGAAAAAAGAACCACTGAACGGACTCATCGTCACCATTGCCGCGGACACACTCAACACCATGGATGCTGAAGCCATCGATCAATACGGCAAGGGGATCAGGATGCGCATCGACGAGATCATGCGGGTGCTGGGATCCAAATTCCCCGTCTATGCCATGGTAACCAAGTGCGACCTTGTCCACGGCATGACCCGGTTCTGCGACTATCTGCCCGGGGAGAGCCTGAAGCAGGCCATGGGAACGGTGAACCAGGAGGCCCGGGAGGAACCCGGCAGCCTGGTCTCCCAAGCCTTTGACGCCATGGGCCAGCGCATTCGCGATCTCACCCTGCTCATCCTCCACGGCCTCCAGGGCAGTACCCCGGATCCCGAGTTGCTGCTCTTTCCAAAGGAGTTTGAAAAGCTTGAACCGGGCCTTACCCGGTTCATCAACCGGGTGTTCCAGGAGACCCCCTACCAGGAGACCCCTATCTTCCGGGGGATATTCTTCACCTCCGGCCGCCAGGAGGGCACCCCGTTTTCCCATTTTCTCAAGGACCTGGGGCTCATCAGCGAACAGGAGGTACTGCCCGGCACCAACAAGGGCCTGTTTCTCCACGATTTTTTCGCATTCCTTCTTCCCGGGGACAGGGGGCTGTTCACCCTGACCCAGCAGGGAGCACAATGGCTGCGGCTCACCAAAAGCCTGGGGTTTGCCTCTTTTGTGGCCATTGTAGTCGCCTTTTGCGGGCTGCTCAGCTTCTCCTTTGTGAAGAACCTCAACACCCTGAAGCAGGTGACCGTGGAATTTGCCACCCCCGGAATCCTCCAGGGCGAACTGTTGAGCGACATCATCGCCCTTGAGCGGTTCAGCCAGGCGATCATTGAGGTGGAGAACCAGAACCGGCAATGGTGGATTCCCCGGTTCGGACTGACCGAAAGCCTGGCCGTTGAAACCCGGCTGAAGGAGAAATACTGCTCCCTCATGCACACCCGGTTCATCAATCCCCTTGACCGGCACAGGGCAGACGCCATGGCCTACATGGACGCCGCCACCCCGGACCGGTCCAGGATAAATCACATGGTCCACCTGACAAAACGGATCAACCTGATCCGGGCAAGGCTTGGAAACGAAAGCCTGGAATCCCTGTCATCCCGGTCCCAGCCAGGCTACAGGGGGGTGGACCTGAACATCGGCCAGGCCATTGTGGAGGAGGTCCGGCAAAAACTGAAGACCCTTTATCTCTATTCCCTGTTCTGGCGCACCGATACCCAGGCCCTCAACCGGGAGATGAACGATCTTCAAAAGTGGCTTGCCCGGCTCATCACCCTGGAGGGCACGACCCTGAACTGGCTTGTGACCTGGGCCAATGACCAGCCGAACCTTGAGCCCTACACCCTGGCCGGCTTCTGGGGCATGGAAAAAGGATCCACCGATACCATCAGGGTAGCCCCGGCCTACACCCTCAAGGGAAGAAAAGAGATCAACGCCCTTATCAAGGAGGTGGAAGCAGCATTGACAGATCCCTTGATCATTGCCGCCGGAAAACGTGAGTTCCTTACCTGGTACCGGACAAACTACCTCAATACCTGGCACAGGTTTGTGAAGACCTTTCCCCAGGGCAAAAAAAGCCTTTCCACCCACAGCCAGTGGAAAACCATTGCCGAGGCGATCCACCACCCCACCAACCCCTATGGATTATTGCTCACCACGGCAACAAAGGAGCTTGGACCGTTTTCAGGCGCAGACAACCTGCCCCGGTGGATCACGCTTCTCAACCAACTGAGCCGGGTCGAGGCCGGGGCAGCCCTTATCAAAGCCCGGGAGATGGGAAAGACCGGGGTGATACAGACCGCCACAGACCGCCTGAAATCAACCCTTTCCAGGGGGAGCACGGTCACCGCCGGCATGGACGACCAGCCCGCTGAAACCATGATGGCGGCCGGCAAGGCCCTCCTGGCCTACCAGGAAGGCCTTGCAGCCCTGGCCCCCATGACCTCCTCCCCAAAAACCGCGTTCAATGGGGCAACGGCCATCTACACAGGGGATCCATCCACCAACGAATCCCCCTTTTTCATGGCCCGGAAGGCAGTTAAAACCCTGAGAAAAACCGTGGACCGTTCAAGCCAGGGACCCGACGAGATCTGGCCCCTGGTCCGGGGCCCCCTGGACCTGTTCCAGGAGTTCATTCTCAGGGAGAGCGCCTGCGAACTCCAGAAGGCATGGGAAAAAACCGTGCTGGTGGAGCTTACCGGCCTTGGCAATACCGCAAACACCAGCGCCCTTGTTCTGGGAGAGGAGGGCCTCGCCACCCAATTTCTCAACAAGGAAGCCGCGCCCTTTATCCAGCGGGGACTGAAAAAAGGGTTCCACGCGGTCAGGATCAACAACCGGGGCATCGCCTTTGAACCCTCGTTTCTCACCTTCCTGACCCGGGGCAAGGTGGCGGTGAAACCCTCCCAAAAGGATTACACGGTCAGAATCAGCGGATATCCGACCCATGCAAACGACGGGGCCCTGTTCCAGCCCCATGCCACCATGCTCACCCTTGAGTGCAATGGGAACGCCACAGAGCTTGAAAATCTCAACTACCCTGTGGCCGGACTGTTCCAGTGGTCGTTTAACAAAAAATGCGAGGTTATTCTCAGGATCAGGGTGTCCGATCTTATCCTTGAAAAAAGGTATACCGGGGTCAACTCGTTCCCAAGGTTTCTCAAGGCGTTTGCCGGCGGCAGCCACACCTTTTCTCCAGGGAATTTCCCGACGCAAAGGGCGGCCCTGAAAAGGATGAATATCCGATATATCAAGGTGAAATATGGATTCAGGGGCCACAGGCCGGTGGTAAAACTGCTGGCCGCATCACCGGGAAGGGTGCCCACGGAGATCGTCAAATGCTGGGATTAGGCCGCAAAAACACCCCATGGCAATGGTCGGTGACAGGCAAGCACCCCGCCTTTGGCGACTATCTTCACCACAACCTTGACAGCCCCATGGTCAAGGCGTTCTCGGCCTGGGTGGAGCGGGGCATGGCCCTGGGGAAGAACCGGAAAGCCCATGACCGCTATTATTCCTACCGGTTCTGGACCCGGGGGGGCAAAAAACACAGCCTGGTCTGCGGCATTGTCCGGGACAGCAGCGACACCCTCGGCCGCTCCTATCCCCTGGTGGTCATGGGCAGCGGCACCATCCACGGCTGGGAAAAACGGTGGGACACCGTGTTCCAGGCATTTGACCCGGTGCTCAGGGAATTTGAAGCCATCGCCTCAAAACGGTTCGACGCCTTTAAAAGCCTTGAGGCAAGGTTAAAGCGGATCTCCTTCAGGCCCTCGGATTTTGATGCCCCAAGATCCCGGCCAGGGACAAACAGCGACCTGTTCCTGTGCCTGGACCTGTCCTGCCGGGACCGCTGCACCATTGCACTTGGCCCGGGACCCCCCAGGCCAGCCAGGCGGTTTGAAGCCCGTCCCGTACCGGTGGCGGCCTTCATGGGCGGAGCGCCCGAGGCCCCGGTTCTGACCGTTTATGCAAGACCCCTGGTGCCGGGGGATTTCAGGGAGCTGTTCAATGGAAGCCTTGAACCGACAGCACCATGAGCGTTTATACAAGGCCCTGGTACCGGGAATTATCAGGGAGTCTAAAGCAAAAAGCCTTGGGCCAACAGCACCATGAGCAAAGGGAGAAACCATGGATATCAAACAATTGATCCGGAACGCAGAGCTGACAAAGGCGAGACAGCAACTGATCCAGGAGGTGAAAAAGGCCCCCGGCGACACCGCCCTCAGAACCCACCTGTTCCAGGTGCTCCTGTTACTGGGAGAGTGGGACAAAGCCCTTGTCCACCTCAATGCCCTGGCAAAGGATGATAAGGCGTCCCACATGGCCCATGGGGTGTATACCGGCCTGATCCGGGCGGAGCAGGAGCGGTCAGGGGTGGCAAAGCTCAGAAAAGAGCCCTCGTTTCTGCCCGGGCGTCCCGTTTACGCAGACCTTTATTTCAAAGCCGTGGAAGTCGCAGCCCAGGGGGAAAAGGAACTTGCTGCCACCCTCTTCGACCGGATCGGGGCGGCAACGCCGTTGATATCGGGCACCGTCAACCAAGAACCCTTTTCCGGTTTCTCGGACACAGATACCCTGCTGAACGGTTTTCTGGAAGCCATGGAGTATGACCGCTACCTCTGGATCCCGTTTGAAGCCATACGGGAGATCACCGTCCAAAGCCCCCAAACCCTGATCGATCTCATCTGGACAAAGGGGAGCGTCACCACCTGGGAGGGCCTTACCATGGCATGCTTTTTCCCGGTGCTCTACCCCCTGTCCCATTGCCACACGGACCACCGGGTCAAGATGGGCAGGATGACGGACTGGCAGATCCTGGCCGGCCCCTATGCCAGGGCCTCGGGCCAGCATGTATTCCGGATCGGAGAGAGGGATATTCCCCTTCTTGAAATCGAAACCGTGATGTTCAACAAGCCGGTCACCAGGGAAATCAGGAGCGCATTGTGATGGATCTTGAAACCATATTAGCCCCCATTCCCGGGGAAAACCCCTGCGGAGAGAGCCTGCGCTACACCCAGGTCTATGACGATATCCAGGAGGCCAGAAGGGCCGACGATCTCCTGGACCAGGGAGAGTGGCAGCACGAGGTCAAGACCGCCGACTGGCCACGGGCCATGGAGCTCTCACTTGAATCCCTGTCCACCGGGAGCAAGGATCTCCAAATTGCCGCCTGGCTCATGGAAGCCCTCACCCATCTCAAGGGATTTGACGGGATGCTCCTTGGTTTCCAGGTGCTCAACGGTCTGTTTGAACGGTTCTGGGAAACCCTCTACCCCGGGATCGACGAGGGTGACCTGGACTTTCGGGTGGGTCCCCTGGAGTTCCTCAACGACAAGCTCTGGCTGCCGGTCAGGCAGATTCCCCTGACAGACCCCTCAGCCAGCCGGGGGTTCTCTTTCATGCAGTGGCAGGAATCAAAGCTGGTGGGATCGGAAAAAGAGACCATGAACGACGAAAAGCGCCGCACCGCCCGCCAGGAGATGATGGCCGAAGGCAAGGTGTCGCCGGAGGAGTTTGAGTCCGGCATACGGGCGTCGTCACGGGCCTGGTATGAAACCCTGTTCCATAGCGTAACCCAATGCCAGGCGGCGTTCACCCTGTTTGACACGGCCGTGGACGAGAAATTCGGCAGAGAGGCCCCAAGGCTTGCCGAGCTGAAAGAGAGCATTGAAGAGTGCCTGCGCCTGGTTTCAACCATTGTAGCGGAGAAACGGGAACTTGAGCCGGACCCGGAGCCGGACCCGGTGGCAACACCTGCTCCGGCTGAGGAAATAAAGGAGGTCCCGGGCCAGGCTGGCCGGACACCCGTTCCCGCCCCGGCACCTGCCCCCGGCAAGATTGAGGCCGGAGCAAAAATGTTCCAGGTCAACCGCCTCATGGGCGGAGGCGGCATGGAGGAGGCCCTGTGGCAGGATGCCGTGGCAACCTTTAACCGGGAGGGAATCAGACCGGCCATGGAGCAGCTTCTTGGGGCCTCGTGCAGTGCCCAGTCCGTGAGGGAGCACACCAACTTCCAGCTCCTCATGGCAAGGCTCTGCCTTGAGGCGGACAGGCCCGACCTTGCAAGGCCCATTGTTGAACAGCTCAACTCCCTGATCGAAGAGCTGCAGCTGCACCGGTGGGAGTCGCCCATCTGGATCGCCGAAGCCCTGGGCACTCTCCACCAGTGCCTGACAGCCAGGGGCTCCACCGACGACGACCACAACCGGGCTGCCGAACTGCTGACACGGCTCTGCACCCTGGATGTCACCAAGGCCATGGAGTTTTCCATGGAAGGGCCTGGAACCGAATAACAGAAACCGACTATCCCTATAGAACAGATACAACCATAAGGAGGACACCATGGCCAAAGAAAGTCTGCAACACACCCTGGACCGGGTACGATCCCCCAGGGTTCAGATCACCTATGACGTGGAGGTAGGGGACGCCATTGAAATGAAGGAGATCCCCTTTGTGGTGGGGGTGATGGCAGATCTCTCGGGCAAGCCGGACGAGCCCCTTCCCAAACTCAAGGAACGAAAATTCGTGGAGATCGACCGGGACAACTTCAACAGTGTGCTTGCAGGCATGAAACCCAGGCTCGCCTTCCGGATGGACAACAAGCTTAGCGACGACGACACCCAGATGGCAGTGGAGCTTAGGTTCAAGTCAATGGAGGATTTCCACCCGGAACAGGTGGCCCAGCAGGTTACCCCCCTGCGTAAGCTAGTGGATGCAAGGGACCGGCTGTCCGAGCTGTTAAACAAGCTGGACGGCAACGACCGCCTTGATGAACTGCTCCAGGAGGTGATCTCCAGCACCGACTCCCTGGAAAAGCTTGGCAAGGAAGCGGGTGTGGAGGCGGATGCGGAGACAAAAAAAGACGGAACCGATAACGATTAACCAAGGAGACCCCCATGGCAGAGAAAGAAGAGAAGGTCCAGCCCGAAACCGAGCAGGTCACAGAGGAGATAAGCCTCCTGGACCAGATTATTTCAGACGGTCGCCTTGCCCGGGAGGAGAGCCAGCGGGAGTATGCCAGGGATGTGATCGGCGAATTTGTATCCCAGATCATGGAGGGCACCATCACGGTCTCCAAGAACACGGAAGCCATGATCAACTCACGGATCGCAGCCATTGACAAGCTGATCTCAGACCAGCTCAACGAGGTGATGCACCACGAAGAGTTCCAGAAGCTTGAGGCGTCCTGGCGGGGGCTGGCCTATCTGGTGGACCAGTCTGAAACCGGAGAACAGCTCAAGCTAAGGGTGATGAACGTCTCGAAAAAGGACCTGCTGAAGGACATGGAAAAGGCGGCTGAATTCGACCAGTCCACCCTGTTCAAAAAGGTGTATGAAGAGGAGTTCGGCATGTTCGGCGGGGCCTCCTACGGGGCTCTCATAGGCGACTATCATTTTTCCAACCATCCCCAGGACATGGCCCTGCTGGAAAAGGTCTCCCAGGTGGCGGCCGCGGCCCATGCGCCCTTTATATCAGGGGCGGCCCCGGAGCTTTTCAACTTTGACAGCTTTACCGAACTTGGGGAACCCAGGGACATGGCCAAGATCTTCCAGAGCGTGGAGTATGCCAAGTGGAAATCCTTCAGGGATTCCGAGGATTCAAGGTATGTGGCCCTGGCAATGCCCCACATCCTCATGCGCCTTCCCTACGGCAGGGACAACGTACCGGTGGAGGCCTTTAACTTTGAGGAGCGGGTGGACGGCACCGACCACAGGCGATACCTCTGGGGCAATGCCGCCTATGCCCTTGCCACACGGCTCACCGACGCCTTTGCCAAGTTCCACTGGTGCGCCGCCATCCGGGGGGTTGAGGGCGGCGGCCTGGTGGAGGGGCTGCCGGTCCACACCTTTAAGACCGACGAAGGGGATGTGGCCCTGAAGTGCCCCACGGAGATCGCCATCACCGACCGGAGGGAAAAAGAACTTGCCGACCTGGGGTTTGTCCCCCTGGTCCACTGCAAGGGCACCGACTATGCCGCCTTTTTCAGCACCCAGACCTCAAACAAACCCAAGATCTACAACACCGATGCCGCCAACGCCAATGCCCGGCTCAGCTCCCAGCTCCAGTACATCCTTGCGACCTCACGGTTTGCCCACTACCTGAAATCCATGATGCGGGACAAGATCGGCAGCTTCATGACCCGGCAGAACGCCCAGGATTTTCTCAACACCTGGATCACCTCTTACACCCTTGGGGATGACGATGCCAGCCAGGAGATGAAGGCCAAATACCCCTTGAGGGAGGCAAGGATCGATGTCAGCGAAATCCCCGGCAAGACCGGGGCATACAGGGCTGTGGCATTTCTCAAGCCCCACTACCAGCTCGATGAGCTGACCGTATCCCTGCGGCTTGTGGCAAACCTGCCGCCCCCGGCCCAGTGATCAAAAAAACCCTGTGACGGGATGAGATGTCTCACCCCATCACAACAATCATATACCCCCCGGGCCCCATGGGGGCCTGAAAAAAAGGAGGCAAGAATATGGCTGTTGATATTTTTCTGAAACTCGATGGAATCGATGGTGAAGCCCAGGATGCCAAGCATAAAAAGGAGATAGACGTGCTGTCCTGGAGCTGGGGCGCGTCCCAGTCCGGCACCACCCACATGGGCGGCGGCAGCGGGTCGGGCAAGGCCACCTTCCAGAATTTAAGCGTCTCAAAATATGTGGATGCATCCTCCCACAAGCTTTTGAAATCGGTTGCCAAAGGCACCCACATCAAGGAGGCCCTGCTCACGGTGAGAAAGGCCGGAGACACCCCATTGGAGTACATCAAGCTGCACATGAAGAACTGCCTGATCTCATCGGTCACCGGCGGCGGAGCCGGCACCGACGAACGGCTGTCAGAAAGTATCGACATCAACTTCGAGGAGTTTGAGTACACCTACACCCCCCAGAAGGAGGACGGTTCCGGAGACTCACCCCTGCCATTCAAGTTTAATATCAGCCACAACGAAGAGAAATGAGAAAGACCACCCAAACGTTTCAGGCATCGGTGCTGGACAGACTCATTGACAATGAGCCGGACAACTCCCGTGAGTCTGCCCGGTACCGGATTGCCAGTTTCAGCCAGGTCATGGCCTCTGTGCGGCGGGATCTTGAGAACCTCCTCAACACAAGAAGGAGCATCATTACACCGCCGAAAGCCTGCCGGGAGGTCATTGACTCATTTTTTGTATACGGCCTTCCCGACTACACCAGCCAAAACCCGTCAACCCTGTCGGTACAGTCCCTGCTGCGGCTCGAAATAGAAAGAACCATCGCACAGTTTGAACCGCGGTTGAAAAAGGTGGCCGTGAAGATCGTTCCCCCGGAGGATGGCAACAGGCACCTGAAGTTCAGGATCTCCGGCATACTTGTTGTGGACGAACTGGCCGAACCCGTGACCTTTAACACCACCTTTGATTCAAACCGGAGCACCTACTCCATCAAAAAGTAGAGACCTATGGATGATACCTTTCTCAACTATTATGAACAGGAACTCAGCTATCTGAGGCAGATGGGAGCACAGTTTGCCGTAAAACACCCCAAGATCGCAAGCCGGCTTCTCCTTGAGCCCGACGCCTCCGCCGATCCCCATACCGAACGCCTAATAGAAGCCTTTGCCTTTATCAGCGGCCGGATCCACAAAAAGATAGACGACGACTTTCCGGAGATCACAGAATCGCTCTTCAACATCATCTATCCCCATTACAACACCCCCATTCCCTCCATGACCATTGCCCGGTTTGAGCCCATTGCCCAGAACATTCCGGACTCGGGCTATACCATCCCCCGGGGCGCAACACTCTACTCAAGACCGGTGAACGGCACCCCCTGCCAGTTTGCCACAAGCCAGGAGATGACACTCTGGCCCGTGGAAATTACCGACGCAACCCTCAGGGAACCCTCCACCATGGTCAAGGGTGCCCACCAGGTTATCACCCTCCACCTCAAGACCTTTAGCGACATCCCGGTTTCCCAGCTTTCCTGGTCAAGCCTGCGCCTCTATCTCCACGGCCAGCACCAGCACGTGTTCCACCTCCATGAGCTTCTTTTCAACCATGTCTGCCATGTGGAGTGCAGGCCTGTTGACGGGCGGGCCCCGGCCGTGTCCCTTGAAAAGGATGCCATCGAGCCCGTGGGGTTTGAGGAGGAAGAGAGGCTGCTGCCCTTCTCCAAGCGATCCTTCCCGGGCTACCGCCTCTTGTTTGAATATTTCTGCTTTCCGGAAAAGTTCCTCTTTTTTGACCTCAAGGGCCTTGACCGGTTACAGGACAACTTTTCCGGCAGCGATCTTGAGATCCGGATCTACCTTGACAGGGTTCCCAAGACCACCCTTGTGGTCAATGCCGACACCTTCACCCTCAATGCCGCGCCAATCGTCAATCTTTTTTCCAAGACAGCAGAACCCATCCAGGTGGAGCACCGCAAGACAGAGTACATGGTGATCCCGGACACCCGGCGCCGGGCCGGAACCGAGGTGTACACCATAGACAGGGTCTCTGCCACATCCCAGGCCACGGGAGAACCTGTGGACTATCGGCCCTTCTACTCCATGCGCCACCATCTGGACCAGGGTATCGAAACCACCCGGCACGCGTTCTGGCACTTCCAGCGACGCGCTTCGGGAAAAAGGGAGGACAAGGGAACCGAGGTGTTTCTTTCCTTTTCAGACCTGGACCTCCATCCCCAGGACCCGGGCTGCGACATCCTCACCGTCCACACCACCTGCACCAACCGGGATCTTGCCCAAATGCTTCCCATGGGGGATGCAGAGGGAGACTTTGCCACGGAAAAAGCAGCCCCCGTCGAAAGGGTCCAGGGCATGATCAAGCCCACCCCCACCCGGCGGCCCTTCATGGGAGGCGCACTCCAATGGCGGCTCATCTCCCACCTCTCCCTCAACTACCTCTCCCTGGTCCAGGGGGGCGAAGAGGCCCTGCGGGAGATGCTCATGCTCTACGATTTTGACAACTCCCCGGCCACAAAACAGCAGATCAACGGCATTGTCCGGGTCGAATCCAATCATGTGACCCGCCGCATCCACGACTCCTTCTGCCGGGGGGTCCAGGTGACCATCACCCTGGATGAGAACAAATTTGTGGGAGCGGGCCTCTATCTGTTCAGTTCAATCCTGGAACGGTTCCTGGGCCAGTATGTATCGGTGAATTCATTTTCCCAGCTTATGGTGAAAACCCTTCAACAAAAAGAGACCCTTAAGGTATGGCCACCAAGGAGCGGCAACCAGATACTGCTCTGATCGGGCAGCTGCATCATAAATTTTACGAGTTTTCCTTTTTCAGGGCTGTAACCCTTTTGGAAAACTTTGCCCGGGATAAGAAGCCCCTGGGAAAAACCCTGGTGCCGGGGGAGGAAGCAGTACGCTTTTCAGTGGAACCGGGTTTTGCCTTTCCCCCAAGCGAAATATCCGGCCTGAAACTGCAAAAGGAGAACCAGGCGTTGACCATGAAGGTCGCTTTCATGGGACTGATCGGGCCGTCAGGGGTCCTGCCCCAGTGGTACAATGAACTTGCCCTGGAGCGGCGGAGAAACAAAGACCATGCCCTGACAGAGTTCCTTGATATGTTCCACCACAGGCTGATCTCCCTTTTCTACCTTGCCTGGAAAAAGCACCGGTTCCCGGAAAACTACCGGCCAGGAGCGGAAGACCGTCTCTCCCGGTACCTGCTGAGCCTTGCAGGACTCGGGACCCCGGGCATGGTGGGCATGCTGGGACTTCCAAGGGAATCCCTGAGCTTTTACTCAGGCCTGCTTTCACGACCGGTGGCATCGGCCGTGAGCATCGAAGCCGCCCTGGAGTACTTTTCCGGTGCCAGGACCACCGTGGATCAGTTTGTGGAACGCTCTGTTCCCCTGGCCGAAGAGGACCGGACAAGCATTGGTGCCGCGAACTCACGCCTTGGCATGGATACCGTATGCGGACAGGAGATCAGGGAGTGCCAGACCAAGTTCCGGGTCAACCTCGGGCCTGTGGACTTAAAAAAGTATCTGCGGCTGACCCCGCCGGGGGATCTGCTCCTGCCCGTATTCTCCCTTGTGCGGTACATGGTCGGCATTGAATTTGAGTTTGAACTGAGAATCATTCTCAACAAAGAGGAGGTGCCCCTGGGCATCCTCGGCGGAGAGGGAGATAATCGGCCGCTCCTTGGATGGTCCACCTGGATAGCCTCCCAGGATTTTCACTACCCGGATCACCAGCAGATGACCTTCCAGGAAGCCGACCTGCAACTGGCAAAACAAAAGACATCGACCCTTTAAAAGGAGGCAACATGGCTGCATCAAACCTTAAGTCCCTGATCGGTAAGTTAAACTCTGCCTGCCGTAAAAGTCTGGAATCCGCAGCAGGCCTCTGCCTGTCCCACACCCACTACGATGTGGAGCTTGAACACTTTTTCATAAAGCTTATGGAGATTGAGAACTGCGATTTCCACAAGATCGCCCGCTATTTTGAGATCAACGAGTCCCACCTCATCAATGACCTGACCGCAGTCATTGAACAGTTCAAAACCGGCAATGCCAGGACGCCCGCCCTCTCCCCCAGGATTCCCCGGATGATAAAAGCGGCCTGGCTGGTTGCCTCCATAGATTTCCATGCCCCTTTCATCAGGTCCGGCCACATCCTCATCGGCCTGTTATCCGATCCGGATACGGCCCGGTCCCTTGCGTCAGCCTCGCCCCTGTTCAACAAGATCTCCATTGACACCCTGACGGAATCCTTCAACGACCTGACAGCAGGCTCCATTGAGGAGAGCGAGGAGATTGCCAAAGCGGCCGACCTGCCCCCGGGCGCTGCCAGGCCTGCCGTCCCGGGAAAAGCCCAGGCCCTTGCCCAATACACGATCAATCTCACTGAAAAAGCGAAACAAGGCGAAATCGACCCTGTCCTGGGCCGGGATTTTGAAATTCGCCAGATGGTGGACATCCTCATCCGCCGCCGCCAGAACAACCCCATCCTCACGGGAGAAGCCGGGGTGGGCAAGACTGCGGTGGTTGAAGGATTTGCCCTGAGGATCTCCCAGGAAGACGTGCCCCCGGTGCTGAGGAATGCTGCCATCCACACCCTGGATCTGGGACTGCTCCAGGCCGGTGCCGGTATCAAGGGAGAGTTTGAAGACCGTCTCAAGCAAGTGATAAACGAAGTAAAGGCATCCCCGATTCCCATCATTCTCTTTATCGACGAGGCCCACACCCTCATCGGGGCCGGCGGTGCAGCAGGATCCGGGGATGCCGCCAACCTGTTAAAGCCTGCCCTTGCCCGGGGGGAGCTTCGCACCATCGCCGCCACCACCTGGGCCGAGTACAAGAAATACTTTGAAAAGGACGCGGCCATGGCCAGGCGCTTCCAGGTAGTAAAAATCGACGAGCCGGACCAGGCAAAGGCCCTGGTGATGATGCGGGCAATCGCCCCCTTCCTTGAAAACCACCACAAGGTGATGATCACCGATGAAGCCCTGGCGGACACGGTCCATCTCGCCAGCCGCTACATCTCGGGCAGGCAGCTCCCTGACAAGGCGGTGAGCGTGCTTGACACGGCCTGCGCCAGGGTTGCCCTGGGACTTACCACAAGCCCCCCTGCCGTAGAAGACGCCACCCGGCAGATAGAACAGATCGAAAGGGAAACGAAAATCCTGGAAAAGGAGAGTGCCATCGGCAAAGACCATGGAGATCGATTACACCAGCTCAGTCTTGAAAAGGAAGCCAGACAAAGCGACCTGGACAGGCTCACCCGACAGTGGGAAAGCGAGATGGAGGTGGCCACAAAGATCCGGGAACTCTACACCGGAATCCAGGCCATCCACAACAAGGGCGGGGAAACCGAAGACGATCTCCATGCCATGCAGGCCGAACTCAAAGAGCTTGAGACCGAATTCAAGCAACGGCAGGGGGATGAGCCCCTGATCCAGATCACCGTGGATTCCAACACAGTAAGTGCCGTTATCTCCGGGTGGACAGGCATCCCCACCGGCAAGATGCTCTCCGACGAGATCGACACGGTCCTGAACCTGAGCGATCGGCTCAAGCAGAGGATCATCGGCCAGGATCACGGTCTTGACGCCATCGAACAGGTGATCCAGACCGCCCATGCCGGCATCGAGGATCCGTCAAAGCCCACAGGTGTATTCATGCTGGTCGGCCCAAGCGGGGTCGGCAAGACCGAAACCGCCCTTGCCCTTTCCGAGCTACTCTACGGCGGCGAGCAAAACATGATCACCATCAACATGTCCGAATACCAGGAGGCCCACACGGTCTCAAGCCTCAAGGGATCGCCCCCGGGCTATGTGGGCTACGGCGAGGGAGGCGTCCTCACAGAGGCGGTCCGAAGAAGGCCGTACAGTGTCGTACTCCTTGACGAGATAGAAAAGGCCCACACCGACGTCACGGAACTCTTCTATCAGGTCTTTGACAAGGGCTCCATGGAGGACGGAGAGGGAAGACGGATAGATTTCAAGAACAACCTGATCATCCTCACCTCGAATCTCGGCACCGACACCATCATGAAGGTGTGCGCCGACGAAGAGACCATGCCGGACCCGCCCGCCCTCACGGAAATGCTCAGGCCGGAGCTGCAAAACCATTTCAAGCCGGCCTTCCTCGGCAGGTTAAAGGTAGTGCCCTATTTTCCGATCACCGACGACAACATGAAACTCATCATCAGGCTCAAACTGAACCGCATCGTAAAACGCATGCAGGAAAACAAAAACATCACCTTTACCTACGATGATGAGATCGTAGACGCCATTGCCGGCCGGTGCACAGAAGTTGATTCAGGCGCAAGGAATGTGGATCACATCCTCACCAACACCCTCCTGCCGGAGATGAGCCGTGAAATGTTGACCCGGATGGCAAAGGGAGAACAGATAGACAAGATCAAGGTGGAACTTGACGGGGAAGGATTCAAGTTCCTGATCGTTTAAATTCGGCGAGATTCTATTATGTTAAGAAGCTTTTCACGGGCACTCATAATACTAAAAAAGGTGAAATCCTATGAAAAAATTCAGTATAGCAATAGTCTTGACTATTGCTGTTTTACTAATTCAAAACAATGTATTTGCAGCAGACAGAGAAAAAAATCTTGGCAACGATAATTATGTCGATTCCGCAAATTACGATTTAACAGCTGTCGATAAACCTTATAGCGTGGAATGGTGGCATCTTCAACATAGAATATACGAAGACGGAAGAGATTTCAATGTTTCTCATTTCGCAATAAAGGACTTAAATGACAGCTATGTGTTAAATAATGTCATTCAAAATATTGAACTATTTGACCCTGATGGGAACAGTGTTAAATTATCTAATGATACAGGATTCGGTGGCAAATATAAGAGCCTCTTTGGAAAATATAATTCTGATCTCGGTCAGTGGAAATATGATGAGACTTTCACTCAGGAAAGTTATTATCGTGTGGCATTTGATGAATCTTTGAAAATCGGTACATATCATATGAAACTAACAGATATAAACGGAAAAGTTTATGATTCATATAAATACAATAACAGTCCGGTAATGAATTTACCTATAATTCCTTCCAGTTCTGTCTATGCCTATAAAAACGAAGCAGGTAATTTCCACTGTTCATGGGTAGTCCCTGAAAACATAGCATCTGATCTGAGTACCTCGGTCAGTGCATGGGTAATTGCCATGACTGACGGGATTGATATGGGTGAAGGCGAAATTTATGTTAAAATCCCAACCCACATGGGACATCTGTTTATTCCGAATTCAGTATTTCAAAAGTTGGACACCGTGGGAAACAGCTTCAAAATAGGTTTACATTTAAGAACCAATGATGGTTCCAATCGAGCATACTCCAATTCCATTTTATTTGATGCTACAAAGCCGCCTCTTATAAAAGGTGATTTTAACCGTGATGGAACGATTGACCTTAAAGAAGCAATAAACGCTTTACAAGTGATATCAGGGCAATGAACAAATAGTGACGTCAACAAGGAAAGGAGAAACAAAGAACATGGAACGCACTAGGATCATTATCCTCGCGACTATCGCTATTCTTATTTTATTAAATACGCCTCCGTCATATGCAGAAATTCCGATTGCTGAAAGGAATATACTGATCTCGTTTTACGACAGTACCAATGGAGATAACTGGACTGAGAAGTCCGGTTGGAAAGGTGATGCAGGTACCGAATGTTCATGGTTCGGTGTCACATGCAACAATGACCATGTAACGGAAATAAATCTGTATCAAAACAACCTATCCGGTTACATTCCGACTGTAATGGGATATCTGTCGAATCTTACAGTACTTGACTTAGCCTACAATGACCTGATAGGCCACATTCCCAAAGAGATCGGTCAATTAACCCTCTTAGAATATCTCGACCTGGATTATAATCATCTCAGGGGTGAGATACCGGATGAATTAGCAAATCTGCTAAATCTCAGACACTTCTGGCTTGCCCAGAATCAGTTGAAAGATGAATTCCCGTCATGGGTGGAGAATTTCACAAATCTTGAATCCCTTTGTCTGGCAGGGAATCTGTTGCACGGTAGTATTCCGAAAGGAATAGGGCATCTGGTTAATTTAAAATATTTATCTCTTTGGGGCAATCTCTTTCACGGCAATATACCCACAGAAATTGGAAACTTAACAAAACTGGAACAGCTTTATCTGGCTTATTGCAATCTGGTCGGCCCTATTCCCGAAACAATGGGAAATCTTAAAAATCTCCAGATAGTTGTTCTCATGAAGAACAACTTAAACGGCCCTATCCCATGGCAGTTAAAAAACCTTACAAATCTTACAGATAACGGAAGCGACTTCAGATGGAATTCACTTTGCACAAACGAACCTGAATTACGCGATTTTATTAACGCCAAACAGCGAGACGGCGGGGATTGGGAGAGCACGCAGGTATTACCATCCCACCCCGTCGGAGATATTAATTGTGACGGTAAGATCGATTTAAATGAAGCGATAAACGCATTACAGGTAATGACAGGAACTAAATAAACATTACAAATCAATAGGAATGCTTTTAATGAGGGATAATTATGATTTTTTCTCAACGGACTTTCTTCTTTGTCGTTTTACTCTTAAGTTCTGTTTTACCTGCAAACGCAGTTACTCTGTCCCTGGTATCAACCCAGAGTAATTCAACTCCTGGGGATACGATTACCATTGCAATCAATGTTGATGATGCTGAAGGCCTATGTGGATGTACCTTTTCTTTAGCATATCCTTCGGATGTAGTTGTGCCCCATGATTCGCCGTTTGTTTCAACTCAATTTTTCAACACTATCATTGACCAGAGAAATCCCACTGTTACAGCGTCCCTTGAGCCCTGGCTCAGTAACTCTGAGACTCCGGGGATGGTCAAACTTTCAGGGGCATATATTCTTATGGATCCTGAGACCGGTGGTGGTGGTGCGTATTCCGGTGCTCAAACCCTGTTCACTCTCTCCTTTAAAATAAAAGCAGATGCTGTTGACGGTCAGTATCAATTCCAGCTTCAACAGACGCCCCTATGCAACGGCCCGGCTGGATGGGGAGAGGACAAAAATAACAATGGTGAATACGATCCGGATCAGGGAGATATTCAGGACTTTGCCCCTTTGCTGGTTAAATCTTACAATAAAACCTCTCCTTTGTGGGGAACACCTGAACAATTTGAGATATTGCTGGAGTCTTTTACCATCCCCCCGACTCTCTCCTTTGTTGTCGCTGTTCCGGATTCTGATAACGACGGACTGCCAGATTCCCTGGAAGATACAACTTGCACAGATGCTCTGGTAGCGGACAGCGACAATGACGGCCTCAGCGACGGAGACGAGGACATTAATCAAAACGGTATCCCGGATCCCGGAGAAACTGATCCCTGTAATAAAGACAGTGATCTGGACGGCATGCCTGACGGGTGGGAAAAGAATAACAGCCTGTCTCCCCTGGTAAAGGATGCACATGGTGACATTGACAATGACGGATTTTCAAATATGCGGGAATTTTTAGCAGGAACGCTTCCGAATGATGATACCAGCGTACCGTTTTATCTGACCGAGACAGAAGATTTTGAAAGCGGCAGCCTGGATGAATATCACTGGATTGCCATAGGCCCCACCCCCTGGATTGTATCTTCTGATAATGTGTTGAATGGATCTTATTCGTGCAAATCACCACAACTTGATTACGGCCAGAGTGCTTTACTGGAGCTTAACCGGTTCTGCGATGCAGGAGATATCAGCTTTTTCCATGCAATTGATTTTACAGGTTCGGCCGCTGCCCTTTCTTTTTATATTGATGATATTTTCATGGACCAGTGGAGCGCCAGCACCGCTTTTGCAAATGCTTCGTATTGGGTCTCCCAGGGAATGCACAATTTCAGATGGGTCATTGACGCCAGCCACATAAATGATCAGGTCTGGATTGATACCATCATCTTCCCCGGCACAACAGATACAGATACCGATGACCTGCCTGATGCATGGGAACTTGAGTACTGCCTGGACGGGCTGTCTCTTGCTCCTGGAAACGACGATGATCTGGATATGTTCGACAATTTAAAAGAATATTTTTGCGGAACTGACCCAGTAAATCAAAATGACCGGCCCGGGATGAACACCGGTTTTGAGCATGTGGATATTGATATGGACGGCAGTGATTTACAGCTATTTATCAACAAACTTATGCAAGGGCACGCAACCGAAGATGACCTTAAGGAATTGGCCCTTGAATTTGGAAAATAAAAAGGTACTAAAGGTTATTCACTGTTTTTGCGCAAAGCATAACGATAAATCAATTGCTAAACCAGCGAGAGACGAATCGAATGCCACAAAAAAACGGGTTTAAATCAAATATGATTTTTACTGCACGAAGCACACGGGTCGGGTCTCTGCACACGGGTTGCACACGGGCCGGGCCTACGCCACAATAAGAAATTGCAGCGAATTAGAAGAGAACATGGCTTCAAAACACCCTTAGGTTAACATTTTGAGATGCAGAATTAGCGGTCTAAGGAAGAACTATAAAAATGCCAGGTGCAAAGCGATATTATATTACTCAATTTTCGGGGTTGAACATTGACAGCGTCTGCAAGAAAATAACATGCTGAAATATAAAAAAAATTAATGAGGATTCCTCACTATGATATACATTGTCTACCACTAAACAAAAAAAATCAAAGAAAGGAACCCCATCGAAATGCATAATACCTTGATAGTACGTCAAAATAAAACGATATCTCCAGATAAACTCGGAATATTCGGAGAAGATTTCTCTCTGCTAAAAGCAGGAGGACTACTCAATAAAGCAGGTATCACCAAGACCAAAGGAGCATCTCTTCTGGAACTGTTCAGTATTGTTTTCAATCTGTCATTTATCGGCAAAAATTCCTTCGAAGGTGTGGTCCGCAATAAAAAAGTGGAACTTCTTTCCAAGGTATACGATCACTGTACCGGTAAATATCTAAAAGGGTTCAGGATGCTTACACTTGGCTGGTCTGTTGGGAACAATTTTTTAGGGGTTGATAAAAGGACCTGCGGCTATCAACGCCGTAAAGAAGCGATAACGAAATCCACTGAATTGTTGGAACCTATGATCAAAAGGGCCCTTGGTCTCGGCCTCCGGGCAAAGTACCTTGTAATGGACAGTTGGTTTTCGATGGCAAGTTGAAAAAGAAAAGGGGAAGAGCCCAAATCAAGGCCAGCGTCCTTGTTACACTATCCGACGGGAACAAAGCCAAAATTATCTTTGTAGCCAGTGACAAGAAGCGGGGGTGGCTCGCTCTTTTATCTACAGATACTTGTCTCGCTGATGAAGAAATTGTAAGGCTATACGGAGAGCGCTGGGACATCGAAGTGTTTTTCAAAATGTGCAAACAGCACTTGAAACTGGTCAAAGAGATCCAGATTCGTAACTATGACGGTTTAATCGGCCACACTTCCTTGGTGATTGCCCGGTTCAATAGATTAAGCCTGTTTCAAAGAGAAAGCACGGACCAGCGGTCATTTGGAGATCTGTTCAGAGCCTGTAATGAAGAATTGGCAAATATAACGTCCCTTGATGCACTGAGGAGGATAATGCAGCTGGCCAAGGTTACGCTACGCAAAGCCCAGAAATTATCTGATCAGGCATAACCTCCATGCTTGATGCGATCATGGGTGTTATATAAAGGTGTTTTTATAAAATCAACAAGAAAAGATCTTGGTGTAGGAAAGAAAAATAATTTATACGGTTGACTTAATTTACACGAACGTATAAATTCGGTCGTTCGTTTGAATTTAGTCGGCGGTTTAAACCGTCTTTAATAACCAAGGAGATCAAATGGCAAACTACTCCATAGGTCAGCAGACAAGGGATTTGCTGATCGAAGCTGCCGGAGAACTTGCAGCCGAGCAAGGGTTTTCAAATGTGTCCATCCGTGCCGTTGCAGAGCGTGCGGGACAGAACACCGGCGGTATCCATTACCACTTCAAGTCCAAGGAAAAGCTTTTTGAGGCAGTGATCCGGGCGGTGACCGAGGTGCATAGAAAACTTCCCTACTCAAAGATCCTTGAGCCGTTTGAGGAGCACCTGGACAGGCCCGAGGTGCAGTCCCGGGCGATCCGGACCCTTGTGAAGACAGAGATCTCCCAGACCTTTGATCCTGAAATGCCCTGGTGGCACAGCCGGGTCCTCTACCAGGTGGTCCATGCCAGGGACAGGCTCATGGAGCTGCTCTTCGATGAGATCGTGGTTCCCAACTTTGAATGCCTCAAAGAGTTTTTTAAGCGGATAAAGCCTGCGCTCGATGATGACCAGGCGTTTCTTCACACCATGTTCATCACCTCCCCCGTATTTTCCCATGCCGAGAATGCCCACAGCATCCTGAGGTTTACCGAGAAAGAGCAGTATGACCAAAAGTATCTGGAGCAGATGGAAGATATGATCGTTTTACAGACCCAGATGCTTTTGGGACTGCCCCCGGACAAGTAATAATTAACAAGGAAACAATAAAATGAATAACAGACGATTGATTGGGGTATGCATGATGGCTTTCGTGGCATCGTGTTTGCTGATAACAGAACCGGGTTTTGCCCGGGCAGACGAGAACCGATCCGGTGCCCACGGTGTTGTGCTGGAGATGGTCCACGGCATCAAATCCGGGACAGCCAAGAGTTATCCCGGAATTGTCAAGGCCTCCAACACGGCAAAGCTTGCGTTCCGGGTGAGCGGGCCCCTGGCCCGGGTGAACGTCAAGCCCGGGGATGTCGTGAAAAAGGGCCAGGTGCTCATGCAGATCGATCCCCAGGATTACCAGGATAAGATCCGGGTGCTGAAGGCCAAGAAGGCGGGGTCGGTTTCCCAGCTGGAGACGGCACGGCTTGATTTTGCAAGGGTGAAAAAGCTTTTTGCCCAGAATGTGGTGCCCCAGGCCGATTACGACCATGCCCAAAACGCGGTCAACTCCCTTGCGGCCTCGGTGGACGCGGTCAAGGCCCAGCTTCGCATCGCCCGGCATCAGCTGGGCTACACATCCCTGCGGGCTCCCTATGACGGCATCATCACCCATCAGCTCATTGAAAACCATGAGATGGTCCAGGCGGGCAGGGTGGTGGTCGGGCTCCATGATATCTCTACCCTTGAGATCGAGATCAAGGTGCCTGAAAACGAGATCATCAACCACGGGCTCAAGAGCGGGGAAACTGCCCTTGCCACCTTTCCTGCCATGGCAGACCAGCGGTTCCCGATCCGGCTGAAGGAGTGGAACACCGAGGCGGACCGGATCACCCGGGCCTATGCCATGGTCTTTACCCTGCCGGCGCCGGCGGATTTCATGGTGCTGCCCGGCATGACCGCCGAGGTGGTATGGTCAACCCCTGGAAAACAGCTTGATCTGATCACCATTCCGGCAAGGGCCCTTGTTACCGACAACAGCGGGGCGTCTTCTGTGTGGGTGTTTGATGAAACCACGTCCAAAGCCGTAAAGAAAACGGTTGAGGTGGGCGGCCTGAACGGCTCCTCCCGGATCGTTGTTAAAAGCGGGCTTGCCGTTGGAGAGCGCATCGTCACCGAGGGTGTTGATTTTATAACGTCTGCCATGGAGCTCAACGCCATTACCATGAAAGGACGCATTCAATGAACCCGGCTGAATTTGCATTGAAAAATCGCGTTTTTATGGTGGTGCTGACCATCTTGCTTTTGGGGGGCGGCATCCTTGCATTTGAGAAACTGGGGCGGCTGGAGGATCCGACCTTTACCATCAAGACGGCCCTCGTGGTCACCCAGTACCCCGGAGCAAGCCCCATGGAGGTGGAGGAGGAGGTCACCGATCTGGTTGAGGAGGCCATCAAATCCATGGGCCAGGTCAAGAAGATCTACTCCACCTCAAAGGAGGGTCTCTCCGTTGTCTATGTGGACATGAAGGATGCGTTCCACAAGGACCAGCTGCCCCAGATCTGGGATGAGCTGAGAAGGCGGGTCAGTGACATCCAGAAGCGGCTGCCTCCCGGGGCAGGGCCGACCATGGTCAATGACGATTTCGGTGATGTCTATGGGGTGTTTTTTGCGCTTACCGGGGAGGATTACACCCCGGCCCAGCTCAAGGATTATGCCGAATACCTGAAAAAAGAGCTCCTGCTGTGCGAGGATGTGGCCAAGATCGACTTCTGGGGCACCCAGCAGGAGGTGATCTATATCGAGTTTGAACGGGCAAAGCTTGCGGGCCTGGGCATTCCTCCCGGTCTCATCTACCAGACTTTGCAGCTCCAGAACGTTGTGGAACCCAGCGGCCAGGTGGATGTGAACACCGAATATATGCGCATCACTCCCACGGGTGAGCTCAAGAGCGAAACCATGATCGCGGACACCCTGATCGGCGGCGCAAACGGCATGGTTCGCCTGGGGGATATCGCCACCATCCGCAGGGGGTATTACGAGCCGTCGAGAAACATGATGCGGTATAATGGAAAGCCCTGCATCGGCCTTGGCATCTCCACCGTGGACGGCGGCAACGTGATCACCATGGGGGCGTCGGTCAAGGAGAAGCTCCATGAGCTTGCGTCCCGGCAGCCGGCGGGCATGGACCTGAACATCATCTACTACCAGAGCCGGGTGGTGACCGAGTCCGTCAATGTGTTCCTTGTGAACCTTGGGGAGGCCATTGCCATTGTGGTGGTCCTGCTCATGCTTTTTATGGGGTGGCAGAGCGGATTGCTCATCGGTGTCATCCTGCTGCTGACCATCCTCGGTACCTTCGTGGGCATGCTGCTCATGGGTATCGATCTTCAGAAGGTCTCCCTTGGCGCATTGATCCTGGCCTTGGGCATGCTTGTGGACAACGCCATTGTTGTGGCCGACGGCATCCTTGTCCGGGTGGCCCGGGGCGAGAGCCGGGAACAGGCTGCCAGGCAGGTGGTCCAGGAGAACCGGTGGCCCCTGCTGGGTGCGACCTTTGTGGCCATTCTGGCCTTCACCGCCATCGGGTACGCCCCTGGAAATGTGGGGGAGTATTGCCGGTCTTTGTTCCAGGTGATGGCCATCTCCCTGCTGCTCAGCTGGGTGTTTGCCGTGACCATCACCCCGCTCTTCTGTGTCTGGTTCTTAAAGATCCCGGACGCAAAGGGTAACAAGGATCCCTACGACGGGCCCATGTTCCGTACCTACCGGCGCATGCTCCATCTGACCCTCCGGGGACGTTATCTGACGGTTCTCGTTACCGTTATGCTGCTGGTTGCTTCTGTTATCGGGTTCAAGTCCATTCCTTCGGCCTTTTTCCCGGATTCCACCCAGCGGTACTTTTATGTCAACTACTGGAAATCCGAGGGAACCCACATCAACCACACCGCCGAAGACCTGGCACGGATCCAGGCGGCGGTCAGGAAGATGGAGGGGGTCACCAACGTTACGACTTTTGTGGGCGAGGGCGCTTTACGGTTCCTTCTTTCCTATGACTATCAGATTCCCAACACAAGCTATGGCCAGCTCCTGGTGGAGGTTGAGGATTATACCCAGGTGGACGGGCTTATCAGCCAGGTGAACGATTATCTTGCGGCCAACTATCCCGATTCCGAACCCTATGCCAAAAAGATTATCTCAGGCACGCCCATCACTTACCAGGTGGAGGCAAGGTTCCGGGGGCCGGATATCGATCTGCTCCAGAACCTTGGGGAGCAGGCAAGGGTGATCATGCAGGAGACCCCCAATACCCGGGACGTGAGAACCGACTGGCGCCAGCAGGTGAGGGTGATCCGGCCCCAGTTCTCCGAGACCCAGGCCCGCCAGGCCGGGGTGAGCAGGAGCGAGCTTGCCAAGGCGATCCGGTGGAATTTCAACGGCGTGATTGCAGGCCTCTACCGGGAGAGCGATGAGATGATTCCCATCATCACCCGGCCGCCCGAAAACGAGAGGGATTCGGTGAACGACCTGAACAATGTCCAGGTTTACAGCGCCATGAAGCACGCCTTCATCCCCATCGGCCAGGTGGTGACCGGTGTAAAACCCGTGTGGGAGTGGCCGCTGATCATGCGCTACAACCAGCAGCGGGCCGTCACGGTCCAGTGCAACCCGGCCAGGGGGCTTGCCGCTCCCCTGCGCCTTGCCATGAAGGATAAGATTGAGGCCCTGCCCCTGCCCACGGGGTATACCCTGGAGTGGGTGGGCGAGTTTGAGGCCTCGGCAGAGGCAAGGGAGCCGCTGGCCAAAATTTTTCCCCTGTGCGCCCTTGGCATGTTCGTCATCGTGGTGGGGCTTTTCAACTCCATACGCAGGCCCTTGGTGATCTTTATGACCGTGCCCCTCTCCATCATGGGCATTGCACCCGGCTTGCTCTCCATGAACCTTGCCTTTGGGTTCATGTCGATCCTGGGCTTTCTCGGTCTTTCCGGCATGCTGATCAAGAACGCCATTGTTCTGATCGAACAGGTGGAGATCCTGCTGCGGGAGGGGACGCCTCCCTACAAGGCGGTCCTGGACAGCGCGGTAAGCCGTATGCGTCCGGTGGTGATGGCCTCGGGCACCACCATCCTCGGCATGCTGCCCCTGATTTCCGATCCCATGTTTGCCACCATGGCCGTGACCATCATGAGCGGTCTGTTTGCGGCAACGTTTTTGACACTGATCGTGGTTCCGGTTCTCTATTGCCTGATGTACAGAATAAAATCCGACCCCAACTACCTATGAGGAATCTGATGAAGAAACAGACTATATTCGGCCTTTGCCTTGTTCTTGTGGTTTGCATGGCCCTGCCGGGCCTTGCAGCGGAGAGCTCCCTGGTGGTTCCCCAGGGTGAACTGACCCTGGAGAAGGCTTTTACAACCGCCCTTGAGAAGAATCCCGGGATACTCCAGGCCCAAGAGCGGATCGAGGCCGCCCGGGCTGTGCTCAAGCAGGCCCGGTCCGCTTACCTGCCCACCGTTGCCGCCCAGGGCGGGGTCAAGGCCATGGATGTCACTGGCCAGCCGGACTGGAATCCCTACCTCCGGGTTGACGATAGCTATAACGAGGCAGGTGTGGGGATCCGCCTGACCTGGCTGCTGTTTGACGGGTTCTCAAGGGAGGCCAACGCCCTTGCCGCCACCCACGGTGTTGAACTTCGGAAACAGGCCCTGGCCAATACCCGGCGCTTGCTTCTCAAGGCTGTTTCAACGGCGTATTATCAGGCCCAGCTGGCGGTTGAGGGGATGGTGGTTGCAAAGCAGAACCAGGAGTTCAACCAGATCCTGGAAGCGGATGCCCGGATCAAATGGCAGGTGGGCGCTGCCCCCGAGGCTGAAATGCTCAACTTCTCGGTCAAGGCACTCCAGGCGGAGAGCGATTTTTCGGCGGCAGAGCGGGATTTCAAGATCGTGTGCGCGGCGTTGGCCCAGCTCATGGCCCTGCCCGAAGCATACCTGCCCGGGGAGCTTTATCCGGTCCGGATCACAAAGAAAGGGGACTTCCCCCTTGAATCCTTTGAGAGCGACTACCGGTTCGCCATGGCCAACCGTCCCGACTTAAAGGCCCTGGACGCGGGCGTGCTTGCCCAGGAACAGCGTCTCCGTGCCCAGAAGGGAAACTATTCGCCGGACATCGCCCTGGTATCCGGGGCCGACTATCTTTTCCAGGACGATATCACCGTTAAAGACCAGGAGGAGCATGCCACCTATGTGGGGGTTGTCGCCTCCTGGGATCTCTATACCGGCGGCCGCAGAAGGGGAAAGATCCAGGAGCTAAACGCGGGTGTTCGCGCCCTTTCGCAACAGCGAAACCAGCTGGTCCTCGCCATTGCCTCTGGCATCCGCCAGAGCCGGGACCGGGCGGAAACAGCCTTTCAAACCTATGAACGCCAAAAGCGGACCCTGGCGCTGACCCAGCGGATCCGGGACCATGTGGAGACCGCCTACCGGGCCGGGGCCCTTCCCCTGACCCGGCTCAACCAGGCCCAGACAGACCTTGTCAGGGCGTCCGGCGCTGTGGCGCTCACCTGGGTCCAGTACAGGATCGCCCTGGTGAACCTGTCGGCCGAGACCGGCCGGATCGGTCTTTTGCCAGGTTGCCCTCCCAATAGTTAAGCACTGTTATGCTGTTTACGCCGGGAAGACTCCTTCCCGGCGTAAACTCCCCTTCAGAACATTTTTAAAGCTGCATAGTTACCAATTTGTATTGCTTTTTTCAGCCGATTGTTTGGGCCGCCGTGAATCGAGGTGCTGACTTCGTCCCAATCCTTGTCCGGTCTGCACTGCGATTGATAGACGTATCCATTAAAAGCCGGGAATGGCTTTGAGAAAAAAACACCTAAAGTTATTTCACTAAAAAGCGATGGTACGATCCAGTGATTTTTGAAAACTGCAACCTTTGGGCGAGGAAAAACTATGAGTCATATTGATATTGACGGGAAAACACCCGTATTCGGAGTAAATATATCAAGATCGGAAAATTCTCTATCCCAGGGACAAGGATTTGGTTCCCACCGACAATCGATGCAAATCTCGGAAAAAAAAGCTGATATCACCCTTAAAACAAGAGAAGGGGATACCGTTACCCTGAGTTATCAGACAACCCGTGTTACAAAAAATTATCTTAGGGGTGCAGGCACACAGGTTAATGGGCTGCAAGATTCTTCAAACACCTATCACAGCTACTCCATGCAGGTTGATGGGGATTTAAACGATGAAGAAATGGCAGATATTGAGGCTTTTCAGGAGGAAGTGAATGATGTTTTAGAGGGCTTTCTTTCCAGGAATATTGCTGAGTCATTAGATCCGGAAACCCTGAACATTTCACGATATGAAGCTTTGGAAAAATATGCAGTGGCTTTAGAGTCCGCTAAATCATTATCATGGGCCACGAAAATGGTCACAGCACAATCGCAATCGACCACGGGCGATATGATTATTAACAGTCAACGCACGGAAAAGGCCGTTGACGGCAATAATTATTCCTCTTTTCAGCTAGAGGAAAATAGCAAAGTCATCCGACAAGAAGGCACCCAGGAGTTTGAGTACAGAGTCTCTGACATGCAAAAGCAATCTGTTGTTCTTAAGGCTGAAAATACAAATCTGCTTCAAAACAATCAACGGGCTGTTCGATATGAAGCCTATAATCGGTACGGGCAAATCAATCAGCCGGTAACACCGTTAGATCGCCTTATGGCGGACACAGCACCCATTCTGAAAGACTATACGAACATAAGGAATGCCACCAGTGAGGTGTTTTCCAGGCATATAGGTCAAGTCAAAGGTGAAACCATGAAAGAAGAACTCAGGTCACTTGAAAAAGAGTTTCTAAGTCTGACAAGCTGAGAGCGGACTCGCAAATCAATGGATCAAAACATGGATGCGCTGCGCGGCCCACTTCCGTTTTACCGGGCAATCGGTACCTCACCCACCTTTATTAAAATCGCCAACTACAGATTGACCTGGCCAATACCCGGCGGTCGCAGAAAGGGAAAGATCCTGGAGATAACCACGGGTATTCGCGTTTTTCCGCAACTCGATTTTTTAAATAAATCCGCTTGACTCATTTGTTCAAGGTGATAAGTATCTACTGGTATATTCGATGAATGGTGTTTTATCCTTTGAATGATGGTTGTAGTTGGTGGGTGGTGTTCATTTGGTCGATCCCAGGATCGGCACACTGAGAACCGCGATTTCCTGGGAAAGATAGTTTACACACTTGACTTAATTTGATCGAATGTATAATTTTAGTCGTTCGTTTGAATCTGGTCGGTGATGTAACTCGTCTTCAACAACCAAGGAGATCAAATGGCAAGCTACTCCATAGGCCGGCAGACACGGGACCTGTTGATCGAATCTGCCGGAGAACTTGCAGCCAGGCACGGGTTTTCAAATGTGTCCATCCGTGCCATTGCAGAGCGTGCAGGCCAGAACATCGGCTGTATCCACTACCACTTCAAGTCCAAGGAAAAACTGTTTGAGGCTGTGATCCGGGCGGCAAGCCAGGTGTTCAGGGAGCTTCCCTATTCAAAGGTCCTTGCGCCGTTTGAGGCGCAGATGGACCGGCCAGAGGTGCAGTCCCGGGCGATCCGGGCCCTTGTTAAAAGGGAGATCGCCCTGACCTTTGATCCTGAAATGCCCTGGTGGCACAGCCGGGTCCTTTACCAGGTGATCCACGCCAGGGACAGTCTCATGGCGCTGCTGTCCGATGAGATCGTGGTTCCCAATCTCGAATTCATCAAGGAATTTTTCCAGCGGATAAAGCCGGAGCTTGACGATGACCAGGCGTTTCTTTACACCATGCTTATCAAATCCCCGGTTATTTTCCATGCCGATAATGCCAAGAGCATTCTGGGCTTTCTCAAGAAAAAGAAGTACGACAAAAAATATCTGAAGCAGATGGAAGATCTGATCGTTCTCCAGACCCAGATGGTTTTGGGTCTGCCCACGGACAATTAACCATTAACAAGGAAGATTAGAGATGAAGAACAGACTATTGATTGTGGTGAGCGTGGTGGCTCTCATGGCATCGTGTTTGTTAGTAACCCAACAGAGCCTGGCCCAGGCAGACGAGAACAGATCAGATCAGCCCGATGCGTCGGGTTCCCATGGGGTTGTGCTGGAGCGGATCCACGGGATTAATTCTGCGACGGCCAAGAGCTATCCCGGAACCATCAAGGCTTCCAACACAACAAAGCTTGCCTTCCGGGTGAGCGGTCCCCTGGTCCGGGTGGACATACAGCCCGGCGATGCCGTGAAAAAAGGCCAGGTGCTCATGCAGATCGATCCCCAGGATTACCAGGATAAGATCCAGGTGCTGGAGGCCCAGAAGGCGGGGGCGGTTTCCCAGCTGGAGACGGCAAGGCTCGATTTTGCCAGGGTGAAAGAGCTTTTTGCAAAAAATGTGGTGCCCCAGGCCGATTACGACCATGCACAAAACGCGGTCAACATCCTCACAGCCTCGGTGGACGCGGTCAAGGCCCAGCTTCGTATCGCCCGGCATCACCTTGGCTATACCTCCCTCAAGGCTCCCTATGACGGTATCATCACCCTTCAGCTCATTGAAAACCACGAGATGGTCCAGGCCGGCCGGGTGGTGGTCGGGCTCCACGATATCTCCACCCTTGAGATCGAGATCAAGGTGCCTGAAAACGAGATCATCAGCCACGGGCTCAAGAGCGGGGAAGCAGCACTTGCCACCTTTCCCTGCCAGGCAGACCACAGGTTCCGGATCAGTTTAAAGGAGTGGAACACCGAGGCCGACAGGATTACCCGGACCTATGCCATGGTGTTTACCATGCCGGCGCCCGGGGATCTCATGGTGCTGCCCGGCATGACCGCCGAGGTGGTCTGGTCAACGCCTGAAAAACAGCCCGATATGATCACCATTCCGGCAAGGGCCCTTGTCACCGACAACAGCGGAGCGTCCTCGGTGTGGGTGTATGACGAAACCTCCTCCACGGCCGTCAAGAAAAAGGTCGAGGTGGGCAGCCTGAACGGCTCCTCCCGCATTGTTGTTAAAAACGGGCTTTCCATTGGAGAGCGGATCGTTACCGAGGGTGTTGATTTTATAACGTCCACCATGAAGCTCAACGCTATTTCCATGAAAGGACGCATTCAATGAATCCGGCTGAATTTGCTCTGAAAAACCGTACCTTTATGGTTGTGCTGACCATCCTGCTCCTGGGCGGTGGAATCCTCGCTTTTGAGAAACTCGGCCGGCTGGAGGATCCGACCTTTACCATCAAGACAGCCCTTGTGGTCACCCAGTATCCCGGTGCCACCCCACTGGAGGTGGAGGAGGAGGTCACTGACCGGGTTGAGGAGGCCATTAAAGCCATGGGCCAGGTCAAGGAGATGTATTCCACCTCCGAGGATGGCCTCTCGGTTGTTTATGTTGATATGAAGGATGAGTTTCACAAGGATCAGCTGCCCCAGATCTGGGACGAGCTACGAAGAAAGGTCAATGACATCCAGAAGCGCCTCCCACCGGGCGCAGGTCCCTCCATGGTCAGGGATGATTTCGGTGATGTCTATGGAGTGTTTTTCGCCCTGACCGGGGAGAGCTACACCCCGGCCGAGCTCAAGGATTATGCCGAATACCTCAAAAAAGAGCTTTTGCTGTGCGACGAAGTGGCCAAGATCGACTTCTGGGGCACCCAGCAGGAGGCGATCTATATCGAGTTTGAACGGGCAAAGCTTGCGGGCCTGGGCATTCCTCCCCAACTCATCTACCAGACCCTGCATCTCCAGAACGTTGTGGAGCCCAACGGCCAGGTGGATGTGAACACCGAATATATGCGCATCTCTCCCACGGGTGAGTTCAAGAGCGAAGCCATGATCGCAGATACCCTGATCGGCGGCGCAACCGGCATGGTTCGCCTGGGGGATATCGCAACCATCCGCAGGGGGTATTACGAGCCATCCAGAAACATGATGCGCTATAATGGAAAGCCCTGCATCGGCCTTGGCATCTCCACCGTGGACGGCGGCAACGTGATCACCATGGGGACCTCGGTCAAGGAGAAGCTCCATGAGCTTGAGGCACAGCAGCCGCCGGGCATGGAGCTGAACATCATCTACTATCAGAGCCGGGTGGTGACCGAGTCTGTCAATGCCTTTCTTGCGAATCTCGGGGAAGCCGTGGTCATTGTGGTGGTGCTTCTCATGCTCTTCATGGGATGGCAGAGCGGAATGCTCATCGGCATGATTTTGCTGTTGACCATCCTCGGGACGTTCATTGGCATGATGCTCTTTGGCATTGATCTTCAGAAGATCTCCCTGGGCGCACTGATCCTGGCCCTGGGCATGCTGGTGGACAACGCCATTGTTGTGGCCGACGGCATCCTTGTCCGGGTGGAGCGGGGCGAGGGCCGGGAACATGCCGCCCGGCAGGTGGTCCTGGAAAACCGGTGGCCCCTTTTGGGCGCCACTTTTGTGGCCATCCTGGCATTCACCGCCATCGGGTATGCTCCTGGAAATGTGGGGGAGTTCTGCCGATCCCTGTTCCAGGTCATGGCCATCTCCCTGCTGCTCAGCTGGCTGTTTGCCGTGACCATCACCCCGCTCTTCTGTGTCTGGTTTCTGAAGGTCCCGGACGCAACCGTGGGCAAGGATCCCTACGACAGGCCCATGTTCCGTGCCTACCGGCGCATGCTCCACCTGACCCTCAGGGGACGCTATCTGACGATACTCGTCACCTTTATGCTGCTGGTTGTCTCCATCCTCGGGTTCAAGTCCATCCCCTCCGCCTTTTTCCCCGGCTCCACCCAGCGCTATTTCTATGTGAACTACTGGAAGCCCCAGGGAACCCACATCAACCATACCGCTGAAGACCTGGCCCGGATCCGGGAAGCGGTCAGCAATATGGAGGGGGTCACCAACATCACCTCTTTTGCGGGGGAGGGGGCTCTGCGGTTTATCCTCACCTATGATTATCAGACGCCCAACTCAAGCTATGGCCAGCTCCTGGTTGAGGTTGAAGAGTATACCCAGATCGACGGGCTTGTCAGCCGGGTGAACGAATATCTGGCAGCCAACTTTCCCGATTCCGAACCCTATGCCAAGAAGATCGTTTCAGGCCCGGCCATCACTTTTCAGGTGGAGGCCCGGTTCAGGGGCCCGGATATCGTTGTGCTCCAGAACCTTGCGGAACAGGCACGGGTGATCATGCAGCAGACCCCCAATACCCGGGACGTCAGAACCGACTGGCGCCAGCAGGTGCGGGTGATCCGGCCCCAGTTTTCAGAGACCCAGGCCCGCCAGGCCGGGGTGAGCCGGAGCGAGCTTGCCAAGGCGATCCGCTGGAACTTCAACGGCGTGGTGGCAGGGCTTTACCGGGAGAGCGACGAACTGATTCCCATCATCACCCGGCCGCCCCAAAACGAGAGGGATTCCGTGAACGACCTGAACAATGTCCAGGTCTACAGCGCCATGAAGCACGCCTTCATCCCCATCGGCCAGGTGGTGACCGAGGTGAAACCCGTGTGGGAGTGGCCGTTGATCAAGCGCCGGGATCAGCAGCGGGCCGTCACGGTCCAGTGCAACCCGGCCCAGGGCCTTGCCGCTCCCCTGCGCCTTGCCATGAAGGATAAAATTGAGGCCCTGACCCTTCCCTCGGGTTATACCCTGGATTGGGTGGGCGAGTTTGAGGCGTCGGCGGATGCACGGGGACCGTTGAAGAAGATTTTCCCCCTGTGCGCCCTTGGCATGTTCGTCATCGTGGTGGGGCTTTTCAACTCCATCCGCCGGCCCATGGTGATCTTCCTGACCGTGCCCCTGTCCATTATGGGCATTGCAGCGGGATTGCTCTCCATGAAGCTCGCCTTTGGCTTCATGTCCATCCTGGGTTTTCTGGGGCTTTCCGGCATGCTGATCAAGAACGCCATCGTTTTGATCGAACAGGTGGAGATCCTTTTGCGGGAGGGGTATCCGCCCTACAAGGCGGTCCTGGACAGCGCAGTAAGCCGTATGCGCCCGGTGGTGATGGCCTCGGGCACCACCATCCTCGGCATGCTGCCCCTGGTGTTTGATCCCATGTTTGCCACCATGGCCGTGACCATCATGAGCGGTTTGTTTGTGGCAACCTTTCTGACGTTGATCATTGTTCCGGTGCTCTACTGCCTGATGTACAGAATAAAATCCGACCACAATTACCTATGAGGAATCCGATGATGAAACAGACCACACTTCTCCTGCTCCTTGTTCTCTGCATCGCCGCCACCGGCTTTGCAAAGGAGAGCGCCCTGGTGGTGCCCCAGGGACGATTGACCCTGGATGAGGCCTGGAAGGCAGCCCTTGACAACTATCCCGGCATTCAGGAGGCCCAACAGCGGATCGAGGCTGCCCGGGCCGTGCTCAAGCAGGCCAAGTCCGCGTATCTGCCCACGGTTACTGCCCAGGGCGGGGCTAAGGCCAGGGATGTAACGGTCCAGCCGGACTGGAACCCCTACGACCGGGTCGACGATTCCTTTAATGAGATGAGCGTGGGCATCGGCCTGACCTGGCTGCTGTTTGACGGGTTCTCAAGGGAGGCCAACACCCTTGCCGCAACCCATGGTGTAGAGCTTCGGAAACAGCGCCTGGCCGATACCCGGCGGCTGCTCCTCAAGGCTGTTTCAACGGCTTATTATCAGGCCCAGCTGGCCGTTGAGGGCATGGTGGTGGCAAAGCAGAACCAGGAGTTCAACCAGATCCTGGAAAAGGATGCCAGGATCAAATGGCAGGTGGGAGCGGCCCCTGAGGCGGAGATGCTCAACTTCTCAGTCAAGGCCCTCCAGGCGGAGAGCGATTTTTCGTCGGCAGAGCGGGATTTCAAGATCGTGTGCGCGGCCCTGGCCCAGCTCATGGCCCTGCCCGAAGCACACCTGCCCGAAGAACTCTATCCTGTCGGGGTCACAAAGAGCGGGGAGCAACTCCTTGAAACCTTTGAGAACGAATATCAGTTCGCCTTGTCCCATCGTCCGGACCTTAAGGCCCTGGATGCGGGCGTGCTTGCCCAGGAACAGCTCCTCAGGGCCGAGAAGGGAAATTACTCCCCGGATATCGCCTTTATCACCGGGGCCGGTTATATGTTCCAGGACGGTATCACCGTCAAGGACCAGGAGGAGCATGAGACCTATGTGGGCGTTGTCGCCTCCTGGGATCTTTATACCGGCGGCCGCAGAACGGGCAAGATCCAGGAGATAAATGCGGAAGTCCGCGCGCTTTCCCAACAGCGGGAGCAGCTGCTGTTATCCATCAGCTCCTCCATCCGCCAGACCCGTGACCGGGCTGAGACCGCCTTTGAAACCTATGAACGCCAGAAGCGGACCCTTGAGCTGACCCAGCGGATCCGGGAGCATGTGGCAACCGCCTACCGGGCCGGGGCCCTTCCCCTGACCCGGCTCAACCAGGCCCAGACAGACCTTGTCCGGGCGTCCGGTGCCGTGGCCCTGACCTGGATCCAGTACAGGATCGCCCTGGTCAACCTGTCGGCCGAGACCGGCAGGATCGATCTTCTGCCCGATTCCCCGCAAGGCAGCTAAGCCTGTTTTTGTTATCTACGCCGGGAAGGGGACTTCCCGGCGTAATTTCCGCTATTAACCGGCCTAATTGATGATGTCCCGGAGAATGTCCAGGTAGGCATGGTTTAAAACCATACGTCTTTTAAGTTCCTTTTCCGCATAATAATCACCCGGCAGGTAATGAAACTGAGGAAAGAAGTATTGTTTCCATGCCTGGTCTTTTGCATAGGCCGATAAGCGATCACACCTTTCCTGTACCAAGGCTTTCATTGCCCACTCATTTCGGCCGTCGACGGCATACATTGCGTCGATCTTGTCTTCCTTATCCGACAGGGAGATATCTCCACCTGGGGGCACTGGATTGAAACAGGCGATATTATTGAATCAAAGGCAAGTGTTACCTACGAGTAATGGGTTGACATATACCGACTGTATTGCCTGAAAAACAATTGTGTCGGTATCTTATTCTTTTCAGGGCTGTGATTCCTTATCTTTCCTGGTATGGGCGTCCCCGGTGGTTTCTTTTTTTATTCCCGGCCTGAAGCTTGCGGGATACGGTCGTACGGTTCACCTGGAAAAGTTGTGCCACTTTTTCTGTTGATTTGTACTTGTCCATGGCCTGCTGGAGGATTTCGAGCTCAATATCTGCCATGATCTGTTTGAGGGGTTTGCCCAGTTGACTTTTGGTCAGAATGTGTGACCCGGGTGAGGGTGCGGTTTCTCTGGGCATGACCCGTGGCAGATCCATGGGCTCTATGATGTTATTTTCATTGGTGATCACAATGCCCTGGATCATGTTTTGCAGCTCCCGGACATTGCCCGGCCAGGCGTGTTTTAAAAGGGTCTCCATGGCCTCATCGGAAAAATAAAACTGTTTGCGGTATTTGAGATTGTACCGTTGAAGAAAATGTTGGGCAAGGGGTTGAATATCTTCCCTTCTTTCTTTCAGCGGCAGGATGTGCAATACGCTGACCTGGAGACGATAGTACAGATCCTGGCGGAATTTGCCGTTTGCAACGGCCTGTTCAAGGTTTACATTGGTTGCCGCAATGATCCGGGTATCTGTTTTTTTGGGCTTCAGGCCGCCGATCTGCATGATTTCCTGATCCTGAAGGACCCGCAGGAGTTTTGCCTGCATGGGTAAAGACAATTCTCCGATTTCATCCAGAAAAATGGTTCCGCCGGCAGCGATATCAAAGTATCCGGGTTTCCCTTCCCGCCTTGCCCCTGAGAAGGCGCCGGGTGCGTAGCCGAAAAGCTCTGATTCAATGAGATTTTCCGGAATGCTGGTGCAGTCGGCACAAAAGAAGGTGTTGTCAGACCGGCCGCTTTGGGCGTGTATCTGCCTTGCCACTTCTCCTTTGCCCACCCCGGTATTTCCTAAAATCAAAACGGTTGCATCGGTTTTGGCAACCTTTTGGAGCTGAACCATCACCTTTTTCATGGCCGGGCTTTCAATCACAATGGATGTAGGTGCGGAAATTTCGGGGTCATTATTTCGTATGGTTGACCAGAATTTTTTAAAAATATCTTTGTGGTGCTCAATTTGTTCTTTGAAAAGGGTCAGGTGGCTGATATCCCGGATAAAGGTAATAACCAGCTCCACATCTCCGTCGACATTGAGCATGGGGTATCCGTGCAACAGGTTTTTTCTGCCGCCGCTGGTCTGCTGAACAGAGCTTGCCGGTCGTTTTGATTTGAGGATTACAGGACTTACCGCGCCCATAAAGATCCCCTTTTTCTGTTCAACGCGGTCGGCATGGGGTTCTGCCTCGTCGAAAACCCCGTGCTTGCTGTTCAGGAAACTGACTTTTTTTCCGAGCAGTTTATCCGGAGACAGGCCGCATAAGCGTTCATACATGGGATTCATCTTCAGGATGATACCTTGGGCGTTGCTGATGCATATTCCTTCATGCAATACATTTAAAATAGCATCCATGCCATTGAATAAATGGCCGTATTTTTCTTGAAAATAAGAGACTTCGTATTTTTTCTTGCTCATTGTCATCAGTGATTCATTTGGGGTTACTTACGATAAGGGGCAAACGGTTTTGTGTTTCCATGGTTGAATCCGGGTAAATTTATGTTTCATCAAACGATGTGTTTATTTTAGCAGCTCCCTTACCTTAGATCACAGGTGTTTGTCAATAATTGCTGTCAGCGATTTTGTGCAGGTTTGCACTTTGTGCGATTTTGCACAAGATGCAACTCCTTAAAATAACATTATTATTTAAAATCGAGTGCAGTTTTGCACCGATTGGTGTAAAAGGCTGGCTGATGCGAAATGTGAAGGGTTCATTTTTATTGAACGATAAGTTTTAAGAAATCAAACGGTTAACTGAAAAATCAATTTAAAATTACACTTGGCACCCTTATTGCTCACCAGATGAGCTTTGATAACACAACGTTACGAAAGGCCTGCCCGAAAGGGGCTTTTCAGTGGCACTGGCGAGTTTAATTTTTTATTGAATCAAAGGAAAGCATCCCTTTGAACCGAGAGGAGGATTTTTTGTCAGCTACATTTTACCCCTATGTGGGAGCATTTATCTGGATCAGTATTCTGCTTGTTTTTGGTGCTTTTTTGCGCACTAAAATTTCTTTTTTGCAAAAGAGATTGATCCCGTCATCTTTGATCGGCGGGCTTGTCGGGTTTGTGCTGATGAATACAGGCCTGATCGGAATGCCCACAGCCGAGGGCTGGATGCCCATTTCGTCAAAGGTCTTCGGCGTATTGGTTTATCATTTGTTTGCCTTTGGTTTTGTGGGCATCGGCATGATGCAACAGGACAAAAAACAGGGTGAAAAAAAATCCAAGTGGGTACGAAACGGCGCCCTCTGGATGGCCTTAATGTATTGTCTGGTTTATGCCCTGCAAGGTGTTACAGGAAAGACCATCTTTGAGCTGTGGAAGATGGTTTCCGGCGGTGATTTCTTTACCGGGTTTGGCTATCTTGTGGGCTCCGGGTTTTCCCAGTCTCCGGGAGCTGCCCAGGCCTATGGCACCATGTGGGAAAGCACCTATGGGGTTCAGGGTGCCAGCAGCGTTGGACTGGCCTTTGGCGCCATGGGATTTTTGTGCGCCATTTGTCTTGGAATTCCCCTGGCCAACCGGGGAATTAAAAACGGCTGGATTGCAGATCAAAGCTCCAGGGAGCTTCCGGTGAGCTTTCTCAAGGGAATGATGGGTAAAGGAGAGGCTGTCGAATGTGCCAGAACCACCACCCACCCTGCCAATATCGATAACTTTGCCTTTCACATTGCCGTTATGGCCGCACTCTATGCCGTGGGTTACATGTTTGCCCTGGCCTGGTCGGTTTACATGCCCAAAGGGATAAACGGCCTTGGGTTTGGTCTTTTGTACACCTGGGGGATGATCGCAGGACTGGTTACCCGGAAAGTGCTCGATAAAATCGACTGTCTGCATGTTCTGGACAATTCAAGTACCCGCCGGATCACCAGCAGTACCATCGATTATATGATTTGTGCGGTGTTCATGGGCATCTCCATGAGTGATATCAATGCGATTCTGGTTCCCTTCCTTGGCACCGTTGTTGTGGCCGCTCTTCTGACCTATTTCGTGGCTTTGTGGTTTGCCCGTCGTATGCCGGAATATGGTTTTGAACGCGGTCTTGCGATTCTGGGATGTTACACCGGAACGGTTGCTTCCGGTATCTTGCTGCTTCGCATTATTGACCCGGATTTTAAATCCCCTGCTGCTGTCGAGCTGGCCATCATGAATGTGTTTATTTTGCCGATGATCCAGCTGGTGTATCTGAACCTGCCCTTTGTTCCCACGGAAGGTTCGCTGATGCTGCCGGTCTTTGCGGCCTATATCGTGCTCATGCCCATTGCGTTGTTTAGTTTTAAATTTGTGCAAAAACGCATGTGGTAGGGGCCTGCTTTAAATTAGTGGGAAAACCTCTGTGGCAGGTTTTGTCCTGCAGAACCTTGCCTGATTGCTTTTTGTCGTGAACTTTTGCAGGCTGATTGCTCAAATGAGCCGTCAGTCTGCACCATTCTCAATACAATATATTAAATCGTTAGACGGTGTTTTGAATGTCTGCTTTTTTGTGTGGAATCAAAATGCCTGTAAAGTGTAAAGGAAGTGTTTTATGGTAAAGCCTTTTAAAGTTAATGTTCCGGATGAAACCATTGCATCTATTCGTCAACGCGTTGCAGATTTCCCATGGCATGAGATGCCCGATGACGGCGGATGGGATTACGGTACCAACCTGGATTATATGAAAGAGCTTTGTTCCTACTGGGTTGAAAGTTATGACTGGAAAAAATATGAACAGCAGATGAATGCCTTTGATCATTTCAAAGCGCAGGTTGACGGTATTGAAATGCATTACATCCTGGAAAAAGGCAGTGGGGATAATCCCATGCCGCTGCTGATCAGTCACGGATGGCCCGGGTCTTTTGTCGAAAGTCTCGGCATTATCGAAAAACTGGCCCATCCGGAGCGGTTTGGCGGTAATGTGGAAGACGCCTTTGATGTGATTGTTCCTTCTTTGCCCGGTTTTGGCTTTTCCGGTCGCCCGCCCCGCCCCTATGGTCCCAGGGCCATGGCCAAGGTGTTAAATGACCTGATGATCGATGTTTTAGGGTATGATTCCTACTATGCCCATGGCGCTGACTGGGGGAGTGCGATTTCCAGCTGGCTGGGCTATGATCATTTTGACCATTGCCAGGCCATTCATATCAACTTTCCGACCATGAGACACGTTGACGGCCCTCAAACCCCGGAGGAGGAAGCCTGGGCAGAATCCTGTGAAACCCTGCCTGGAATTGTTCTTCAGGATGGGTACAGAACCCAGCAGGCCACCAAACCCCAGACCTTGAGTTATGCCATGATGGACAGCCCCGTGGGCGTGGCCGCCTGGATTGTTGAAAAGTTCCATGCCTGGTCTGATATTGAGGGCGATGATGTGGAAAGTGCCCATTCCAAGGATGGCATGCTGACAAACATCATGGTTTACCTTGTGAGCAAGACCTTTAACACCTCAACCTGGATCTATTACGGACGCAGGGAAGAGGGGGGACGAATTATGGGAACAAAAGAGCGGCCCAGGGTGGATGTGCCCACAGCGGCAGCCATGTTCCCGGCGGAAAGCTTTCCCTGGCCTCCCCGGTCCTATGCCGAACGCCTTTATAACATCCAGCGCTGGACCTCCTTTCCCCACGGCGGGCATTTTTCCTCTTTGGAAGAACCTGGGATGCTGATCAATGACATTGTTGATTTTGCCCGGTCTTTCCGGTGATTTTTTGCTGAAGGTTGTGTCTCGCTGACTGATCGGAAACATATTCTTTTTGACAAAAAAGAATATGTTTCTGGGGGTTTTACGCTTGGCGTTATAACGCTGAACCGCTTTTCGCGGTTACCGGGCTAACCGGTAAATCGTCATCCATGTAACGTTTTATCAAGGATTCCAATGGAGAGTTTAAAAGCACTTTATCGTATCGGGCTTGGTCCATCGTCAAGCCATACCATGGGACCAAGATTCGCCGGGGAGCGGTTTGCTGCCCGCTATCCCCAGGCGGATCAGTACCGGGTCACTTTGTATGGCAGTCTTGCCGCAACAGGCAAAGGGCATTTAACGGACCAGGCTTTGTATGCGGTTTTTGGCCGGGAAAAACTGACCCTGATCTGGCAGCCGGATCACAGTTTGCCCCAGCATCCCAACGGGATGAAATTTGAAGCCTTTTCATCGTCCGCCGCTTTGCTGGGATCACAGATCTATTTCAGTGTGGGCGGGGGCAGTGTTCGTACCCCGGAGGATATTGTTACACAGGCTGAACCGGTATATCCCCATAAAAATCTTCAGGAAATCATGGATCAATGTGCCCAAAGGGGAATCACCTATTGGGAATATGTTGCAGAACATGAAAACAAGACCGTATTTGAACATTTGGAATCTGTCTGGCATGCCATGAAAGCCGCTGTGGAGAGAGGGCTGAATTCCCAAGGGGTTTTACCGGGATCCATCGGACTTGGCCGGAAGGCCTGGACCTATTATCAGAGAACCCGGTCTGCCGCAGAAGATATGCAGGAAACCGGTTTGATAACAGCCTATGCCCTGGCTGTTGCAGAGGAAAATGCCGGAGGGGGAACCATTGTGACCGCACCTACCTGCGGGTCCTGCGGGATTGTTCCGGCTGTTTTGTATTCTATGCAGAAAAAACAAAGCCTGACGGACCCGGACATGGTCAAGGCCTTGGCCACGGCAGGGGTTTTCGGCAATGTCATTAAAAAAAATGCCTCCATTTCAGGTGCGGAAGTGGGGTGCCAGGGAGAGGTGGGGTCGGCCTGTGCCATGGCGGCTGCGGCTGTGTGTCAGCTGTTGGGCGGATCCTTGCGTCAGATTGAGTATGCCGCTGAAATGGGGCTTGAGCATCATCTGGGACTGACCTGTGATCCTGTGGACGGCCTTGTGCAAATTCCCTGTATCGAAAGAAATGCCTGTGCCGCCACCCGGGCCTTGTCTGCGGCTCAGATGTCCATTTTGTCGGATGGGTCCCACCTGATTTCCTTTGATGAAGTGGTTTCGGTGATGAAGCAGACCGGCCATGATCTGCCAAGTTTATACCGGGAAACCTCCGTGGGAGGCCTTGCCGGGATGTATAAGAGCCGGAAAAATGAAGAATCCCCTGGGCAATAAAAGGAGTCAGGCCATGTCTGCCAGGTATGACCGTCAGGTGAATATGCCGGGTTTTGGAATCAAGGCCCAGAAAAAACTGCAAAACAGCTCTGTTCTTATTTTGGGGGTTGGCGGGCTTGGATGTGCCGTTGCCACCTATCTTTCAATGGCCGGTGTCGGCCGGATGACCCTTTGTGACGGAGATGTTGTCGGGCTTTCCAATTTAAACAGGCAGTTTCTGTACACAGGGGATGACATCGGCAAATCCAAAGTGGACTGTGCGGTCCGGGCCGTTGAAAAAATGGCTCCCCGGGTGAAGGTGGGGGGTATCAATGCCTATTTGACTTCAGATAATGCAGACGTTGTTGTGCCGGGTACCCAGGCCGGTTCATATTCCATGGTTCTGGATTGCCTGGACAGTTTTGATGCAAGAAAAATTGCCATACAAACATGCTTTGCCCATAACATCCCGTTGCTCCATGGTGCCTGCGAAGAGTATCAGGGGCAGGTGCTGTATATGGATCCCGGATTAAAAGATTATGTTTGCCTGGGGTGTTATCTGGAGAAAAAACAGGCCTCAACGCCCATGATCCATCCGGTCTGGGTGTTGGGTGCCACTGCGGGCATCGTTGGCAGCATGATGGCGTCAATGGCGGTTGGGGCCCTTACCGGTACAAGGATGCTGAAAAACAATCGGATCTATTGTTACGACGGCATGTGCCAGGAGATAGGGAAACTGTCTGCCCATCGGTCTGCAGGGTGTCCCGTGTGCGGGAACCTGGGTTCGGACGCAGAACAATAAGGAGGTTCCATCCATGAAAATTGTGCTGGAAATATGCGGGATGCTCAGGGAAAAATTTCCCTTTGATATGCACGCGTTTGATCTGCCGGAACATAGTACGGTCAATGATCTTATTCGTCGGATTGACGGGCACGTGGGCAGCCAACTGCCCGGGTCCGTGTGGAATCGGGAAAAGAAATTCTTCCGGGGACCCATCACCCTGTCCATTGACGGGGTTGTGATCACCGACTATTCCATTGAACTCAAAGAAAACCAACATATAAAATGCAACCGATTCTTAATCGGTGGATAAGGAAATATTTAGAATGATGTTAGCCGGATATGCAGGTAAACTGTTACGGGTAAATTTAACGGCCAGTGTGTGCACCCTGGAAGACGTTGATCCCAAAATTGCACGCAAATTTATTGGCGGTGCCGGGTATTCAGCCCATTTGCTGTACACGGAGGTTCCGGCCAAAGCCGATCCCCTGGGGCCGGATAATAAAATAATTTTTTCAACCAGCCCTTTGTCTGAGAACCTGGTTCCCGGGGGCGGAAGTGTCATGGTCTGTTTTAAATCGCCCCAGACCAATGCCTGGGGCGAGTCCCGTTGCGGCGGAAATTTCGGGCCGGATATGCGGCGTGCCGGTGTGGATTTTATTGTGGTTGAAGGCAAATCCGATACGCCGAAATTTTTGTCGGTGATCAATGGCTGTGCCCAACTCCATGACGCCGCGCCAATTGCAGGGAAAACCGTTTATGAAAAAACCGACTGGCTGGAAGAAAATATCCTTAAAGATGTCGCCCGTGGCTCTGCCATGACCATTGGCCCTGCCGGTGAAAATATGGTGAAATTTTCCTCTGTGATGCTGCGGGATCGCGCAGCAGGCCGTGGGGGCGGCGGGGCAGTACTTGGGTCCAAAAAACTTTTGGCGGTGTGCGTTGGGGGTAATCAAAAGGCCGGGCATGGGGACAAGAAACGATTTTTGGCTGCCACCAGACATGCCATGAAAACGGTTCGATCCGATGAGATGCGTGACGGGTTTCACAAATATGGCACCATTGGCGATATGGCTGCCAATGATGAAGATGGGGACTGGCCCACCAAAAACTGGAAATCCAACAGCTGGGGAAAGGGGCCTGAGTTGTTTGATATGTTCCAGGAAAAAAATCTGGTACGTGCAAACGGATGCTATTCCGGCTGTCCCATTGCCTGTGGCCGTATTGTACAGGTCAAGGAAGGGCCGTTTGCAACACCCGTTCATGAGGGCGGTGAATATGAAAGTATCTCCGCATTTACTGCATTTGTCGTGAACAAGGACATGAACGCCGCGGTCCATTGCGATTATCTTTGCAATGATATGGGGATGGATACCATTTCATCCGGGGCGGTGATCGGCTTTGCCATGGAGTGTATGGAGCGCAATCTTCTGCCGCCGGAACTGCTTGGGGGGCTTGACCTGGAATGGGGAAATCCCGATGTGCTGCCCAAACTGCTTAAAATGATCTGTAACCGTGAGGGGCTGGGGGATCTTCTGGCTGACGGGGTCAAAGTTGCGGCTGAAAAGATCGGCCGGGGCGCCTCTGAATTTGCCGTTCATGTGAAAGGGCTGGAAGGTCCTGCCCATGACGGCCGTTCCGGTAAGGTTCTTGCCGTGGCATACGGAACTGCCAATCGTGGCATGTGCCATATTCATCCCCTGGAAGGGATGGCCTTTGACCGGGGTAAAATGGATTGGGGCATGCAAAAACACGGGGTCCGGGATCCGGAAACCGTTGGCCGCTGGGATGAAAAAGGCAAGGGCACGGATTGTGCCCTGCTCCAGGATGGTATGGTTCTACCGGATATTCTGACCACCTGTAAGTTCATGAGCTATGCCGGCCTGAGCCCGGATTTGTGGCTTGAAATGCTCAATGCCACAACCGGATGGGACATGACCGAAAAAGAGTTGATCAGAGTCGGTTCAAGAACCTTGAATCTGCAGCGGTTATTCAATGTCCGTGAGGGCCTTGGTGTTGCCGACGACCAGTTGCCTTCCCGGGTCAAAAAGGTTCCTGAATTCGGGAGCTATAAAGATACACCTGAATGCGGTATCCGGAATTATGATCAGATGCTCAAAGAGTACTATGAATCCCGCGGATGGGATCTGGCGACCGGAATCCCCAACACAGACACGCTGGAAAATCTGGGCTTGTCGGAATATGCTGAGGGTATCGACGTAAAATAACTTCAGTTTACGCCGGGAAGGAGACTTCCCGGCGTAACTTCTTTTTCTAAACGTTTGCACCCGAATTGATTGCTTTACTCTTTTTAACAGGGAATGGGCTCTGTTCCTATAACAGGAGCTATAGCATCACCACAGGGAGATGAGCACCTTGCCGTCCCGGGTCCCGGATCTCACCTTTTCCAGGTGGTGCAGGGTTGCGATCTCCCGCTTCAGGTCAAACATCGCTATCTCCAGGGCCTCGGCCATGACCGAGATTTCCATGCCGCCGTTGTTACGCTTCAAAAGACCGAGTATCCTTGCCTGGGTCTCGTTGATCGCTGCGATGGATCCCGTCTCCCTGACGAAATTCTTTGCGCTGTTTCTGGCCCATGGATCGCAGCTCCGGGCAGGGGAGAGGGCGTCCATGTAGCACTCCTCGCAAAGGAGACTGCCGTTGTGTTTGTGAAGTTCTTCCTTTTTGATTGATTGGTTGCACCTGTCACACTGCATGGGATACCTCCTGGTGTATGGGTTATTGGTTGCGGCCTTGTTTTTCCTTGATTCCGGGATGGGTTTGGGGCTATTCTCCTGGCCATGGTTATAAAGCGATAAAGTAATAAAGTAAAATAGCAATAAGAATAAAGAATAAAGAAGGATGCCATGAAATATATAGGAGCCCACGTAAGTGCGGCAGGGGGCGTTGAGAACGCTCCGAAAAACGCCCATGATATCGGGGCAACAGCCTTTGCCCTGTTTACCAAGAACCAGCGCCGGTGGACGGCAAAGCCCCTGACTCCTGAGAACATCCTGGGGTTTAAAAAGGCCTGCGACACATACGGTTATCATCCTGACCAGATTCTGGCCCATGACAGCTACCTTATCAACCTTGGTCACCCTGACAAGGAGGCCCTTGAAAAGTCAAGGAACGCCTTTGTGGATGAGATGGAGCGGTGCGAGCAGCTGGGCCTTGGTTCCCTCAACTTTCATCCGGGAAGCCATCTTGGAAAGATCGAGCTCGACACCTGTCTTGCAACCATTGCCGACTCCATCAACATTGCCCTGGAGAAGACCCGGGGCGTTACTGCCGTGATCGAGAACACCGCAGGCCAGGGAACCAATGTCGGATTTGATTTCTCCCAGCTTGCGGCCATCATTAACCGGGTCCATGACAAGACCCGGGTCGGGGTGTGTATCGACACCTGCCATGCCTTTTCAGCAGGCTACGATCTTAAGAGCGAAAAGGGATTTGAAGACACCTGGCAGACGTTTGACACCGCAATCGGGTTGAAGTATCTAAAGGGAATGCACCTCAACGACTCCAAAAAAGAGATGGGCTCCAAGGTTGACCGCCATGAGAGCCTTGGTCTTGGAACCCTGGGCATGGAGGCCTTTGAGAGAATAGCGAAGGATGATCGGTTTGATAACATTCCCCTGATCCTTGAAACCCCGGATTCCTCCATTTGGGCAAGTGAGATCAATCAGCTAAAAGGGTTTTGCAAGTCTTAATCCCTGTACTGTTCCCGGACGGCCATGAGTTTGTCCCGGTTCCTGATGTAGGCGTCTACAACATCCGGATCAAAGGTCTTTCCGTTTTGTTCGGTAATGAAGTGTTCCACCCTGCTCACGGACCATGCCTTCTTGTAAACGCGATCCGTCAGCAGGGCGTCAAAGATGTCGGCAAAGCAGGTGATGCGCCCATACAGGGGAATCTTATCTTTGGCAAGCCTTCTTGGGTAGCCTGAACCGTCCCAGCGTTCGTGGTGGGTGTAGGCGATGACGGCCGCTGTTTTAAGCAGTTCCCGGGTGGACCCCTTGAGGATGCGGTATCCTATATAGGCGTGGGTCTTCATCATGGCAAACTCGTCGTCGTTCAGGTGGCCGGGCTTGAGGAGAATGGAGTCGGGGATGCCGATTTTGCCGATGTCGTGCATGGGCGAGGCAAGTTTGAGAAGGTTTGTCTCCTCCTCGGAAAGCCCCATGCCCTCGGCAATAATCCCGATATACTCGGCGACCCTCACCACGTGGAAGGCGGTCTCCTTGGAGCGGGTTTCCACAACTTCCCCCAGGCGCAGGATCACTTCCTTCTGGGTGTCGATGATCTCCTGGTTCAGGTAGACGTTGTCAAAGGCAATCCCCACATTGGTGGTGAAAATTTTCAAGAGATCGATATCCTGCTCGTCTTGTCTTTCCCCGCAGTTTTCCAGATAGATGATGTGCTGTTTCTCCTTCTGGGTGGGGAAGTGGCCCACATAGTCGTTGCCGAAGAATTTGCTGCTCTCTTCCTCTGCCACCTGCCGGATCTTGGATTTCATCTCAGGTGCGATGGTAAGGTGAGCGTTGCTGATGCCGTTTTCTGCATATTTTCCGGTGGTGGCGATGATCTCCAGCTGTCCGTCGCTCTTTTGGGCTGCGGTGAATCCCCCCCGCTCTACGAAGATGGAGTTTTGAAGCCCCAAAAGGGCGATGATCTGGGTGAGTACCCCCTTGGCAAGTTTTTTGATGGAGTTCTGCTGGAACAGGCTGCCGGATGCGTCGATGATGTATTTCAGGCCGGTCCTGTTCCTGTCGATGGACGTAAGATCCCGGTAGGATCGAAGGGCGCTGTAGAGGGCGGTGAACAGCCTCTGGACCGTAAGCTCGGTCTTGTCTTTGTAATCGTTGATATCAAAATCGGTGATCACCTTACGTTCCGGCGCCTGGCCCGGCTGGCCGGTGCGAAGAATGATGCGGACCAGGTTGTTTTGCAGCTCCTCCCGGATAACCCTGACCGCATCCAGGCCTGCGCTGTTGGTCTCCATCACCACATCCAGCAGGATGACGGCGATGTCCGTGTGCTCTTTCATCACAGCCAGGGCCTCGGTTCCGGAGTAGGCGCTGATAAACTCCAGGCCCCGGCCTTCAAAATCAAAATCGCCCAATACCAGGCGGGTGGTGGAGTGGACCTCCTCTTCATCGTCGGCGATCAACACCTTCCAGCCGGGAGGCTTTGGTAACTTTAAACCGCCGTCACTCTCCTCTTCAATTTCATCGGCAAAGAGGCTGTCATCAGTCATGGCTCGGTCCTTTGTTGAATTGTGATGATAAAGAACTTGTGAATTCGTGGGAATGAACGATTCTAACGGGGCAGGAAACGGGTCTCTGCCCGGGGCCAGGGTCTCACGTGAGAAATAGATACATTAACCTAATTAATACCAATATTTTGAGTGTGCCGCAAGGGAAAAATCGGCGGGGGAAATGCGGCTTTGAGGAAAAAGAGCGTTGGGAAACGCCCTGTTGGGGGAAGCCCTTGCCATTGCATTTTGAAGCTGGCGGGGGTATAGATGGAACATATCTCAATCATAAGGAAACGGTCATGGAAAACAGCAAAAAACTGGGGGAGATCCTCAGCCGGATCGACGGCAGGGGGTTTAAGGCGTATAAGGATATCAAGGGCAGGTACGGGTTTAAATCCTTTACTCTTTTTATCGACCATGTCCAGGGAGACCCCTATTCCAACCCCAGCAGGATCCGGGTCAGGGTTCAGCGATCCAGGACAGGCTTTGGGCCGGAACTCACATCAAACCCCAGCCGGACCATAGCCTTTTGCGATTTTTTGACCCGCAGATTTTATCGCAACTGCCAGCGGTTTGCAAAACAGGAGCGGGGCATCGGCAAGAGCGGTCTTGTCACCATCGACCGTCCCCAACAGGAGATCCTTGAGCGCAGCGCCATGGTCGTGGACCAGCACCATGTGGAGGCCCGGTTCTTCATGGGGCTGCCCGCCTTTGGCCGTAAAATCTCCGGTCGTAATGCAAGGGTCATGTTTTTTGATGAACTTCCCAGGATCGTAGACCATTCCATGTTCCTGTCAAGCCTTGATCTGAACGAGATCCGTGGGCATATCGAGGTGGCCGAGGATGCCGATCTCCTGAGATATAAGCTCGATTCCCTGGGACTGGTGGGATTTGTCGCGGATGGCTCCCTTCTTCCCAGGGCAAGCGGCATAGATTCCCGGCCGTTGGGCAAGGGCACGGTTGTCCCGTTTTCCTCTCCCGAAAGCTTCCGGGTGACGGTGGACCTTCCCAACCGGGGAGAGGTTGCAGGCCTTGGCATCCCCAAGGGGGTGACCCTGATCCTGGGGGGAGGGTACCACGGAAAATCCACCCTGCTCAGCGCCCTGGAGCTTGGCGTATACAACCATGTGCCCGGGGACGGGCGGGAGCTGGCCGTGAGCACGCCAGGGACGTTCAAGATCAGGGCTGCCGACGGCAGGAGCATCGAGAAGACAGATATTTCGCCCTTTATCAATAACCTGCCTTTTGGAAAGGATACCAAAGCTTTTTCCACGGCCAATGCCAGCGGCAGCACCTCCCAGGCCGCAGCCATTTCCGAAGCCATGGAGGCGGGGGCGACCACACTGCTCCTTGACGAGGACACCTGCGCAACCAACTTCATGGTTCGCGATGTGTTGATGCAGCAGCTGGTGGCAAAGGAGAACGAACCCATCACTCCCTTTGTGGACAGGGTAAAGCAGCTCCACAGGGAGAGGGGGATCTCCACGGTTCTGGTGATGGGCGGCTCCGGAGACTATTTTGCCGTTGCCGACCAGGTGATCCAGATGACCAATTACGCGCCCTTGGATGTGAGCGAAAAGGCGCGCACCATTGTTGAAACCCATGATACCGGCCGCAGGAACGAGGCCGGGGGAGAACTGGGGAAGATACGGCTCAGGATTCCGGTTAAGAAGAGCTTCAACCCATCCGGCCGGGAGGGGCGCCAGCGGATAAAGAACCAGGGAGACCGGGCCATTGTGTTCGGCAATACCCTGATCGATCTCTGGGACCTTGAACAGATCGTCCACACCTCCCAGACCCGGGCCATGGGCCGGGCCATCTTCCATGCCATGCAGTACATGGACGGTAAAAGAACCCTTAAACAGGTGATTGCAAGGGTGGACAAGGACCTGGACGAACAGGGGCTCGACATTCTCATGCCCTTTGTGGTGGGCGATCACGCAAGGTTCAGGCCCCTTGAGCTTGCCGCCGCCATCAACCGCATGAGAACCCTCAGGATGATCCAGCAGCAGGATTGACCCAGGTGGTTTGACCTTCCCTTGTTACGGGAACTTCGCCGTCAGGCTGTCAGGGGGCCAGGGCTTTCCGGATGAAAAGCATGATTCCCTGTACCATTTTTTCGTCGTTGTCCAGGGCGTCTTCGCCTGCAAAAATCTTCAGCCGCTGGGCAAAATAGTCGGAGGCATAGGCGTACTGGAGCATGACGACGAGGTTGTCGATGCAGAACGCTCCCATGAAGGGATCAATGGCGGATGAGACGATCCCCTGGTCCTGGGCCTCTTTGATCAACCGGTGGTAGAGTCCGGCCGTGATGGTCTCAAGCTGGTTGGAGAGTTTGCTTGAGAGATGGCTGAGGCCCTGGGAGGTGATGTCGAGATAGATCTGGTTCAGCTCGGTGTGGAGCCGTGCATATTTCTGGACCGCCCGGATCAGGGTCTCGATCTTGTGGAAAATGTCCCCCTCCTGGGCGGCAACGGTGTTGACCACCTCTGCGATCACCTCGTAGCCCTGGTCGTTCACTGTCAGGAACAGGTCCTCCTTGGAGGTGAAGTAGTTGTACATGGAGCCGATGCTGATGCCGGCCCTTTTTGCCATCACATTGATGTTTGCCGCTGTAAATCCCATGGCGGCAAACTCCCTGGCAGCCGCCCCGAGAATTCGCTCCTGTTTCTCCTCCGGGAGCTTGTCAAAGGCGGGTTTGCAGTGTCGCTTGATCTCCATGGTCTGAATCTCTTCCATTACTCTCCTTTTTTCACCCCAGGTGTTGTCGTTGCCCAGGCATCATAGACCATTTGAAAAAAACGAGTCAACAACTATCCTGCCCTTTGGCAGGGTTTGTTTTTCCCCTTGACATCCCGTTAAATTCGGTGAATAGTGATTGTGAGTGACTGCTCACTCAGAGCTGTTTGATCTCTTAAATCGTGAGTGTATGAATCGTGAGTGCAACCATCCAACGAACCCGGAGACGAGCGATGAACCATGAACAGATCAAAGCCCTCCTGAACATGAACGCCGTGATGAAGAACCTTGAGGAATTAGTCCTGCTTGACAGCCAGGTGGCTGAACAGGTAAAAGAACTTGATTTTGCCATCGAGTTCTCAACCCTGTTCGGGCCCAAATGCTCTGTGGAGTTCAAGGCCGGACAATGCCGGGTGAGGCCTGGGAAACACCATCGCCCCCGGATCAGACTCCTCTGTTTTTCTCCTGCCCACTTCAACCGTGTCATGGAGGGAAAATCCAACCCGGTTCCCGTGAAGGGAATTAAATTTTTGAAATTCCTATCCACGGAGTTTCCCAAGATCACCGACAGGCTTGAGTTTTATCTGAAGCCCGATAACGCCAGGCTTGCTGATCCCGATTATCTCAGGATCAACACCCGGTTTACATTGAATACCGCAGTCAACGCCGTAAAGCTTCTGGCGCTCCACGATACCCTTGGAAAGTTCAACAGGGCCCACATACCCAATGGGACGGTTGAGTTCAGGGTGCTGCCGGAGGGACCCTCAGCCGTTCTGAGCTTTGACGGCGACACCGTCGAGGTGTTGGACCAACCCTGTGCCAGGCCTTCTGCCGTGCTGCTCTTCAAGGATGAACAGACGGCAAACGATCTGTTGAACGGAAACAGTGATGCCTTTGCCGCCCTTGCCACCGGGGATGTGATGATGAAGGGGCGGATCCCCATGATCGAGGCCATCAACCTGATTCTCGACAGGATACCCCTGTACCTGTCGTAATCAACACCAACCAGCGTCAAGACAAAAGAGGTAGCTGCCATGACAACGACCTATGACTATTCACGATCCCAGCAACTCTTCCAGCGGGCCGTTAAGGTGATTCCCTGCGGTGTCCCGGGCCATATGAGTCCAGGGGTGAACGTTCCGGCCGCAGATTATCCCATTTTTACGGAAAAAGCCAAAGGAGCGACGTTCTACGATCTGGACGGCAATCGCTTCATCGATTATATGTGCGCCTACGGCCCCATGGTGCTGGGGTATAACAATCCCCTGGTTGACAATGCGGCAACCGAGCAGCTGAAATCTGCGGATCTCACCATGGGTGCCTCTCCAAAGATGGTCGAGCTTGCCGAACTCCTGGTGGAGATGGTCCCGGTCGCGGACTGGGCTTTTTTCGCCAAGAATGGGGGGGATGTCACCAATTATGCCACCATGATCGCAAGGACTGCCACAAACAGGAAAAAGATCGTCATGATCCAGGGGGGATACCACGGGGTTGCTCCCTGGATGCAGCCCCCGGGTCACCACGGCCTCATCGAGGAGGATTACAGCCACATCATCCGGGTTCCCTGGAACGATGTGGACGCTTTTCAGCAGGCCGTTGACCAATATCCCGGCGAGATCGCAGGATTTATCGCAACCCCCTACCATGTTGCCACGTTTTACGATAACGAACTGCCGGAGGCGGGGTACTGGCCCGGGATCGAAATGATCTGCAGAAAAAACGGCATCGTCCTGATCCTGGACGACATCCGCCACGGCTTCAGGCTCGACATGGGGGGATCCTGCGAGTATTTCGGGTTCAAGCCCGATCTTATCTGCTTTTGCAAGGCTCTTGCCAACGGTTTTCCCATCTCGGCCCTGGTGGGCAGGGAGAGCCTGAAACTCGATGCCGCCAAGATCTTCTATACCGGCAGTTACTGGAACCAGGCCGTTCCCATGGCCGCGGCCATTGCCTGTCTCACCGAGCTCAAACGCCTCGATGCACCGGCCGTGATGCTGGAAAACGGGAAAAAGCTCTTTACAGCCATGCAAACCATGGCTGCAGGATACGGATATGACCTCAAGGTGACCGGTGCCTGGTCCATGCCCAATATCAGGATCGCCAACGACGATACCAACATGCTCCACCAGCAGTGGTGCGCAGAGTGCACCAAGCGTGGGGTGTTTTTAGCGTCCCATCACAATTTGTTCATGTCCCTTGCCCATGATGAAGAGGTGATCAGCCAGACCCTGGAGATCGTGGACGAGGCGTTCAACGCTTTAGATGGGGGGCAGGCCTAACGTCGAATCGATAGGGGTCAGGCTTAGCTTATTGAAACAGTTAACCGGGCCCCGCAAATAACGACAATAAGCTAAGCCTGACCCCGTTACTTAAAAGGAGGAACAATGGCACTAACTCAGACAGAGCTCAGGAAGCTTGAAGAGCTGGCCTGGCAGGTTCGCCGGGACATCATCGATGTCACGGTGTGGGCCGGAGGGGCCCATATCGGCGGCGGCCTTAGCATGGTGGATATCCTGGTGAGTCTCTACTTTCACCTGCTCAAGGTGGATCCCGCGAATCCTGAAAAACCGGACCGGGACCGGGTGGTGGTCAGCAAGGGCCACGGCGGGGTCGGTTATGCCCCGGTGCTTGCCAGAAAGGGCTACTTTGATTTTGAGACCCTGAAAACCTTTAACCAGTTCAACTCTCCCTTTGGCATGCACCTGGATGCCCGGAAGGTTCGCGGGGTGGATGTCTCCACCGGCTCCCTGGGTCACGGGTTGCCCATGGCCCTGGGCCTGGCCCTGGGGGCAAGGCTCAGGAACGAGTCCTGGTACACCTATTGCCTGCTGGGGGACGGGGAGTGCAACGAGGGGACGGTGTGGGAAGCAGCCATGGCAGCGGCCCACTTCAAGGTCACCAATCTAGTCACCATCGTGGACCGGAACCGGCTGATGATCGACGGCAACACAGAGGAGGTCATGGGGGTTGAGCCCTTTGCGGACAAGTGGAAGGCCTTTGGTTTCATCGTAAAGGAGATCGACGGCCACGACTTCAACCAGATCTGCCAGGCTGTTACCGAAGCCCATGCCGAGGAGCGTGCCCCGGTGCTCATCATCGCCAACACGAAAAAGGGAAGCGGTGTGGACTACATGGAGGATAATGTGAAGTGGCATTACGGCAGCATGGATTCGACCCTTGCAGATCAGGCAAGGGCCTCTGTTGACAAGCGGTTTAACAGGGCTAACTAAGGAGGGTACCATGGCAGAAGAGGTAACCGGAACCACCTGGACCGTTTATGATGCAAACAGCATGACACAGGCGGAGATTTACGGCCATGTGCTGTGCGAACTGGGGGAGGAGAATCCCGATATCGTAGGGCTGTCGGCAGACCTTGCCAAATCAACCAAAATCGGTCTATTCGGCGACCGCTTTCCCGGGCGGTTCTTTAACGTGGGCATCGCGGAGCAGAACATGTTCGGCGTGGCAGCAGGTCTTGCAAAGGCGGGATTTCTCCCCTTTGTTTCGACCATGGCCGCCTTTACCAGCATGCGGGCCTGCGAGCAGGTGAGAACCGACATCTGCTACCAGAACCTGGATTGCAAGATCATCGCCACCCACGGGGGCATCTCCTTTGGCACCGCGGGCAGCACCCACAACGCCACAGAGGACCTGGCCATCATGCGGGCCATGCCCAATATGACGGTGATCGTGCCGGCGGACGGCATTGAGACCGCCAACGCGGTCAGGGCCTGTGTGAACCATCCCGGACCCGTCTATATCCGGGTGGGCAGGGGATTTGAGCCCACCTATTATGAGACCGAAGATTACGGGTTTGAGATCGGCAAGGCTGTTGAACTTACCCCCGGAACCGACATCACCATCATAGCCTGCGGTGTCACCGTGCTCCAGGCGGCCGAAGCCGCAAGGGTGCTCAAGGAGGAGGACGGCCTGAGCGTCAGGGTGATCAATCTCCACACCATCAAGCCCCTGGACGAAGCCGCCATCCTCAGGGCTGTTACAGAGACCCGGCGCATCATCACCTTTGAGGACCACAGCGTGATCGGCGGGCTTGGCACGGCTGTTGCCGATGTGATCGCCGCAAGCGGCAAAGGGTGCGCCTTTGAAAAGGTGGGGATCCCGGACGAGTTCTCCCTTGTGGGGTATCCCGAGGATCTCTATGCCCACTACAAGCTCGATACCAACGGCATCATCGACAGGGTGAGGGCGGTGATGGGAAAGGATTTTGAAGAGGATGAAAACTGGGATGACGAGGTGTAGGATGGAATCCATTGACAGAACCCGACTTGCGACAAGGATCATCCTCAGGGCCATCTTCCCGGTGATGAAAGTGGCGGTGGCCGATGATCCCAGTATGAGAAAGCGGTTCCAGGATCTCACCGCCCGGATTCAGTTCCGCATCGGCCAGGACGAAGACGGGGCCGTGCTGGTGTTTGACCGGGGACAACTTGAGATCGAACAGGGGATCGCGGAGACTGCTGATATTACGTTTTCCTTTAAGAATCATCTGCAATTCAACCGTTTCATGACGGGAAAGACCGTTATCCCGTCCATCAAGGGGTATGGGAAGCCGTTTTTGCTCATCAAGGTGGTGAGGTTGCTCCTTGCCATGAAGATCCTCATGCCGGCGGTAAAGCCCGGGGATGAGGTCAAACAACGGCTCAAGGTAAAGATGGTGGTCTACATGATTACCACGGCCCTGAGCCAGTATAACAAGGCCGGGGATCCGGATATGGCGGCCTGGACCAGGAAACAGCCGGACCGGGTCTACCAGATGTCCGTCACGGGAGAGGAGATTGCGGCCTATGTCCGGGTCAAGGCGGGCAAGTCAAAGGCGGGACGGGGACTTTACACCCGGCGGCGGCCGTTTGTACACATGAAGTTCAACGGTGTCAGTGCAGCCCTGTCCGTGTTTTTAAACGAGTTGCCCTTTGTGGAGGCCATTGGAAAGGAGTTTGTGACCATCGAAGGATCCCCTGAGTACGGCTCCAATCTCAATGACTTCATGCAGCGCATCCAGGCAATGGTTGTGTGACAGGAAAGAAAATACATGCTGCCCTTTGACTCTTCAGCTAAAATGGAGTAAACCCTATACGGGTTGCTGCAATAAGCCGCTACAGGCGATAACTGTTGGAGAACGAGGGGCATCATGGCATCAAAAATTCCTATGATCACCGTGCCAAAGGAGGAGGCTGTCTTCTGGATGGACAAACACGGGGTGTGGCACAACGAGCACGGCAGGTTTGAACATCCCAAGATGATCAACTATTTCAACGCATCCATCCGCAAGGACGAGATCGGCTATCATGTCTACCAGGTGACCGACGAGTTTGAGGAAAAGGTTTATTTCTGCCATGAGGACACGGCCCTGTTCGTGGTTGACCTGACCCTGGGCAAGGCGGTTGAACTTTTGTTGAACAACAAGACCCGGCTGCCCCTGTGCCCGGATGAGCTCTACAGCCGTGACGACGCCCTCTATCTCCGGACCCCGGAGCACAGGATCAAATTTTCCGACCGTGCCCTGGTAAAGCTGTCGAAATTCATGGAGGAAAAGGAGGGCCACCTCTTTGTAAATCTGGGCGGCACAAGTTATCTTATCCCCGATGCATCCCCCGGCAACAGCGATGACAACGGGTAAGGGGATGCCATATCTTTAAGGTGCGACTGCCAGGGCCTCTTCTTCCTTGACCCTGTCTGCATCGATATACTTCATGTGCAGTTTATCCCCCCCATCCATGAACAGGTCAAACAGCTTCGGATCAAAGGATTTGCCCCGCTCCTGGTGCATGATTTTCATGGCCTTGTCCAGGGGCATGGCCCTGCGGTAGGGCCTGTCCGAGGTGATGGCATCCCAGAAGTCGGCCACGGTGGCGATCCGGGCTTCAATGGGAATTTCCTCACCCTTGATACCCCTGGGATACCCGGTTCCGTCCCATTTCTCGTGGTGGTTGTAGGCAATGTTCACGGCCACCGGAGCGATCTCAAGCTTTGACAGAAGGTTTTTCCCGATCTCCGGGTGTTCCTTGATCTGATCGAACTCTTCCTTTGTCAGTTTTCCCGGCTTGTTGAGGATCTCGTCCTTGATACCCAGTTTCCCGATGTCATGGACAATGGTGCCAAGGTAGATGTCGTTGATCTTGTGTGCCGGAAGGTTGTTTTTTCCGGCAAGCTCCCTTGCGTAACCTGCAACCCGTTCCACATGACCGCCTGTATACTTGTCTTTTGATTCAATGGCCGAAGCAAGAACCATGAGAAACACCTCCAGCTGTTCCGTGCGGGTTTTTTCCCTGTATAGCCTGAGCTGGCTGATGACGTTTTTCACCCGGGCCCTGAGTTCCAGATGGTGGAACGGTTTGGTCAGGTAATCGTCTGCCCCCAGCTGAAGGCCTTTTATCCGGTCATCCTGTTCGGTTAAAGAGGTGAGCATGATCACCGGGATGTTCTTTGTCTTTTCATCGAGTCTGATCGCTTCCAGCAGGGAGTAACCGTCCATGAACGGCATCATTACATCGGAGAGCACAAGATCGGGGTCCACGGCCTGGATGGTCTCCCAGGCGGCTGCGCCGTTGGGGGTGATGTAGAGGGTGTAGTCGTTGAGTGTGCGGGCCAGAAAGTCCTGGATGCCCCGGTTGTCTTCGGCAATGACCAGGCATCCCTTGGGGTGTGGTGCCTCGATTTTTTTCGCCCGGTTCCAGGTGAGGCCTGTCTTGTCCGCGGCAGAGATCTTGATGAGCTCCCTGTTGTCGAGCCTTGCCAGATCGCTGGTGCGACGGTCCCGGGTTCGCCGCTCCCCATGGGACAGCTTCCGGAATTGGGTCCGCCGGTCGTTTTGTCTGCGTTCGATGATGGCGTCCGGGGCAATGGTTTCAAGGTGGACGGGCAGTTCTATGACAAAGCGGGTGCCCAGGTTTTCCGTACTGTCAAGGGCTATCCGGCCGTGCATCATGGACACTGAATCCTTGACAATGGCAAGCCCAAGGCCTGTTCCCTCGTAACGTCTTGTTGTGGAGCCGTCCCCCTGCTTAAATCTCTGGAACGCATGTTTGACAAGTTCTTCCGACATGCCGATGCCGGTGTCCCTCACCTCGATGGCAATGGTCTCTTCACGGGTTGATACCGCCACATTGATCTCGCCTGTATCGGTGAACTTATAGGCGTTCCGGACCAGATTGTTGAGAATATCCTTGAGCTTCTCCTTGTCCATTAACATGGGCGGGATATCAGGCTCGCAGTGGTAAACGAGTTGAATGCCGTTTTTATCGGTAAGCCCCCGGAAGCTTGAGACGATCTGGGATATGTAGGTATCCATGTCGACCCAGGACAGGGTCAACTTGGCCATTCCCGCTTCAAACCGGGAGACCTTCAGCAGTTCGTTGATCTTTTCCGTGAGGGTGAGGGTCTGGAGGTTGATTTTGTCGATGATGTTCAACAGGGGGTCGGAAACCGTCCCCGATTCCCCGCCAATGATATAGTCGGTCCATCCCCGGATCAATGTCAGGGGGGTCCTGAGCTCGTGGGTGACGTTGGCGATAAACTCTTTCTTGGTGTTGGCGGCTTTCTTCAGTGCCTCGATGGACTCTTTGAGCTGAATTGTCTTTTGGGCAACCCGGCTCTCCAGGGTCAGGTTGAGGGTGATGAAGTGGGAGAGGATAAACACCAGGAGGCTCAAGGTGATGAAAAAGACGCCAAAGGGATAGAACTGGAAATTGATGTTCTCAATCAGGGAGGGGTAGTTTAACAGGTAGTCTATGGAGGAGAAACAGAAGATGATGGTTGAAATAAGGAAAATAATAAGCTGCTTTTTCTTGATGGGGTTTTGCTCTTTCCGGATTACCTTGATCATCACAACGGAATTTCTCACGATTAAAAAGCATACCATGAGGAGGTAGGCCAGATGGAGTATGTTTGCTTCCGGATAGATTCCAAATGGGTAGGTGTGGGTGCCTTTCATGAAGAGATCCGTGGTCCAGAGGCTGATCAGGAATCCGAAACAGAGCCAGTATATCCATCTGATGTGCCGGGTTGAATGATTCTGATAGTGGACCAGGGTTTCATAGGCGCTCACCGGGAGGAAGATGATTCCCGAGTATCCGATGCGGCAGATGAGCTCTGAATGCTCCGGGTCGTTCAGCAGAAAGAGCAGAAACCATGAAAATTGCCAGTGGAAGGTGATATAGCAGAACCTGAGAAATACCTTGCGCAGCTGTCCCCGGGAGAGAAAAAAGACAGAGACTCCCAGGCACAGGTAGATGATCGCTGAAAAGAGCGGCAGGATAGCACTCAAATACTGCATTATTGGTTATTCCTTTATTTCTTGATAAAAATCCAGTATGTCCAGGAGTTCTGCCGGTATCCGCATCACCCGTCCGGTGGCGCCCACGATGCAGACCCGCTGGAAGCCCTGGCCCAGAAGTTCTCCTGTTTCCTTGTTCTTGAACGTGATGTTGAGCCGGCAGCTCGCCCCGTTGATCTCCGAGGTGGTCAGATCCACCAGCAGGGTGTCCCCGAAATAGGCGTTGTTGATGAATTTGTTGTAGGTCTCAACCGTGGCCAGGCGGATGCTGTTATCGGCAAGCAATTCATGGAGACCGGGAACCTTTTCCAGGAAAAACTTTTCCCTTACCACCCCCTGGAACTCGATGTAGTTACTGAAATAGACGTTCCCGAACGCATTGGTGTTCTTAAGGGTCACCATGATCTCGGTCTGGAAGACCCGGTCATTGCCAAAATCCTTCAGGGCCTGGATCTGCTTATCCACATACTGGTTGAACAGCTCCTCCTTGGTGTCTTCGACGTCTATTACCTTGAAACCAACGCCTGAGTCGTTTTCCCACTGGGGTTCGCATTGGATCTTTATGGTTTTGAAGTTGCTGATTTTCAGTTCGATGTTGAACGGCTCATGGGGAATCTCGCTGTCGGTTTTTAAAAAGCCTCCGGAGCTGGAAATGTTCTCGATGATACCCGTACCATGGTCCAAAACAGCTTTGATCTTCTTCTTTACCCTGGGAGCTCTTTGTTTCATCAACATTTTAAATTTCCTTTGCTTTGTTTCAACGCTTTTTCAAACAGCCTCTTGACGAAAAAAAAACATGGTCGGCTAAAAACCCACAAAACTTTTTTTGTAGGTTTTGTAGTAATATTGATATCGCAAGTCAAGAATAATTTCATCTATTTAGTAAACAGTTTTTGATTGGGGGCAGCCCTTGTGATTTTTTTCCGGGTGTCATAAGATCCAAGAACATTGTTCTTGTCTCATTTTTCTATTTTTACCGGAGGATACGGATGATATCAACTCCTAGGGGACTCTGGCTGTGGGGGGCTTTTGCAACGGTCACCTTTACTATCCTGCTTGTGGTTCGCCTGGAGTTCTTCAGGCCCCGGCCCGGCAGCGATTCCGTTCCCAAGGGCCAGGGGGCGGTGGAGGTCCGGCCCGGTGAAACCTGGATGGCCATCCATCAGAACCGCAAGCGGATCGGTTTTTCCCACCGCACCATTGAGCGGACCGGCCTTGGATACCGTGTGGTTGAAAAAACCGTCATGAAGATCAACACCATGGGCATGGTCCAGGATCTTATGGTCACCTCGGAAAGTGACACCGAACCGGATTTCTCCCTGAGATCCTTTGATTTTGAGGTGGTATCGGGCCGGTTCCGGTTCCAGGTGACCGGAAATATAGAAAATTCCCTTCTCCAGGTGACAACCCGGGCCAACAAGGATGATCCTTCAACCCCTGTTACGATCCGCCTCGAAAGCAAGCCCTATCTCACCGCCGGCATTGTCCAGGCCATGGGCGCTTCGGGCCTTGGTGTGTCAGACCAGGTGGTGGTTTTTGTGTTTGATCCTGTCACCATGGGCCAGGTGCCGGTTAACGTCCGGGGCCTGGGCCGTGAGACCCTCCAGGTGATGGGAACCACGGTTGAAACAAAAAAGCTCTCCTTTGAATTCAAGGGGGTGACCCAGCATGCCTGGATCGACGGCACGGGCAGGGTGGTGAAGGAGGAGGGTCTCCTAGGGATGAGCCTGACCCTGACCAGCCGGGAAGAGGCCCTGGAAGGGGCCGTGGGGGGAGATGACCTGACCCTGCTCGCATCCATCCGGCCTGACAGGACCATTGAAGATCCCCAGGGCCTGACCCGGCTTGGGGTGAAAATTTCAGGAATAGATCTGGAGAATCTCGACCTTGACGGAGGACGCCAGTCCCTTGTGAACGACCGGTTGACCATTATTAAAGAGACCCTCGCCGGCAACCTTGCCCATGTTCCGGCAATGGCTGCCGTGGACAGGCGTTTCCTTGCCCCCGGCCCCTTTATCCAGTCCGATCACCCCAGGGTCGTCAACCTGGCAGATCAGATTGAGAAATCCGGGGAGACGCCCCTTGAGAAGATCCGGGCCGTTCTCGACTGGATGGATGAAAATATTGAAAAACGGCCGGTGCTTTCCCTGCCCGACGCCGTCTCCACCCTCAGGAACAAGATGGGGGACTGCAACGAGCACGCCGTCCTTTTTGCCGCCTTTTGCCGGGCCCTGGGCATCCCGGCCAGGGTCGAGGGCGGCCTTGTATACCTGAACCACCGATTCTACTACCATGCATGGAACAGTGTCTATCTTGGCCGATGGATCAGCGTGGATCCCCTCTTCAACCAGATGCCTGCCGATGTGACCCACATCCGGCTGGCCTCGGGTGCCGGGCCCCAGAGCCTTGACCTGGTCGGCGTCATGGGCAGGATCAAGCTTGAGATCCTGGGGGAGGCGCCATGATCGAGCTTACCAATGTGACCAAAAACTACGGCAGGGTAATTGCCGTGGACCGGTTGAGCCTCACCGTGCCAAGGGGCGAGATCTTCGGCTTTATCGGGCCCAATGGCGCAGGCAAGACCACCACCATCCAGATGATCGCCGGATTGATCTCCCCGACCGCGGGATCTGTGAAAATTTGCGGTGTTGACATGGCAAAAGATCCCTCCCGGGCAAAAAAGGTGATCGGTTTTATCCCGGACAGGCCCTATCTATACGAGAAGCTCACGGCCATTGAGTTCCTGAAATTCACAGCCGATCTGTTCGGCGTGGATTCTGCCGGGTTTGAGAAACGGGCCGAAGAGATCCTTGCCCTCTTCTCCCTTGGTAACTGGGCCGACGAGATCATCGAGTCCTTTTCCCACGGCATGAAGCAGCGGTTGATCATGGCGGCGGCACTGCTCCACGAACCAGAGGTCATTGTGGTGGACGAACCCATGGTGGGGCTGGACCCGTCGGCCATCAAGATGGTCAAAGGGCTGTTCAAGGAGCTTGCCGCCAACAATAAAACCGTGTTCATGTCCACCCACACCCTGCACATTGCCGAAGATCTCTGCCACAGGATCGGGGTGATCCACCGGGGGCGGCTCCTGGCCCTTGGCACGGTTGCCCAGCTCAAAGAGATGGCCCGGGCCGACCATGCCGACCTGGAGGAACTGTTCATGATTTTAACCGACAGCAAGACCTCAGGAAACCCTGATTTAAAGGAACTATAATGAAACGACTGATGACAGCATTGTTTATTTTGATCTTCTCTGTTTTTGCGTTCGCGGATCCAAGCCCGGCAAAAGATATCCATGTCGCCAAAACAGGCAGCAATAGTAATATTGGCGATTCGGACAATCCCTATGAAACCATCAAATATGCGGTTGCCCGGTCCGCAGAGGGCGATGTGATACGCGTCCATGCCGGCATCTATGATGAGTCCTGGATCGAGCCCAAAGCAGGAACCCGTTTAATCAGTGATGACGGGCTCCATGCCGCCAAAATCCATAGCGGCGAGTTGAGCGCCATCCGGCTGACAAACAACAACAGCGGCATCGACGGCTTTGAGATCTATGGCGACTGGAACCAGGGAGCGCCGGGAGACGGTCTGGTCCGGTTGCTGGGAGCCAGTCATCTCTGGGTCAAAAATTGTAAAATCCACGACGCGCCACATGATTGTGATGTGATCAAGATCGGAGCCAGTGACGTATTGATCGAAAACTGCATTATTTACAGCGCCGGCCGCAGGACCGATGGAAATTTCCAGGAAGTGGTCGACATCTATGGCAAATCCGATCCCGACGGCGTCACCGTGCGGGGCTGCTGGATATATCACACGCCTGAACAAGGCGGGGATTACCTGATCTATGCCAAAGGCGGTGCTAAGAACATCCTGTGGGAGAACAATGTGTTCGGCCCGGCCAAAGGCGCAGGATTTGGTAATGTTTCAACCGGTTGCGGCGCTGCCAGTCCGCCAGTCTTTCCTTCCTGTGAGAATTTCATTGCCCGTAACAATATCTTTGTCAACTGCGCCGGTGACGGTGCCTTTGGGTTTACAAGCGCAAAAAACGCCTATCTGTACAATAATGTCTTTTATAACTATACCGGTGGTCGTGCATTCATCCAGTTCTATTCCACTCAACCGGGAGGTGATGACCGGAATGAAGACTGCTATGTGTTTAATAATATCTTCATGCAGAGCAATGGCGCGCCCGTGTATCAGGACCGTGGCCGGTGGTCGAACCGCGCTTATACCTATATCCCGGAAAATTTCCAGAGTGATAATAATATCTATTATCAGGTCAACGACTCAACTTCCAAAAATGATATCAACATCCTGGAGGAAGCCAACAGCATTTTTGACGATCCCGACATGATGGCGCCGTCAACACCCGATCCGGCCATTGACAGCTGGCCCACCATTGTGGCGGATTTCCTTCTACAGCCCAATTCTCCGGCCATCAACGCGGGGTGCGATCTCTCTTCCGGGGCGCCTTTCCATGTGCCCACAGATATCCTCGGCACTGCTCGCCCTACAGGAGAGGGCTTTGATATGGGCATCCATGAGTTTGCGAAGATCAATGTTGATCGTGACTTTGACGGCGATGTGGATGGCGAAGATCTGGCCGGGCTGATCAACTCGGAAGAATTAAGCGATGACTATATCCAGGCCATGGCCGCCAGATTCGGCAGCTGAAAGGCACACCGCAGATGAAAAGAAATATAAGAAGAGCAATTGGAATCGTCCTGATTTTTGCTTTCGCCTTTCCGGTTGAAGCATTTGCCTGGGGAACGTTCCATGACATGATGCCCGGCTGGGGTGTCGAACTCATGGAGGAAGGCCCGTTAAAGGAAATTCTTAAAACAAAAATAAGGTATCCGGGTAATGAAGTCTCGCCCAATGTGAACCATGTTGGTCACAGCTGCGATAATTATCACCATACCGTTACTACTGATGCGGGCAAGCCCTTCCTGGTTGACGGCAGCCTTGATGTGGATGCCGTATTGCCCTATGAGGATAATGAAGATTACCGGTATCTGCTTTCGGCAACCAATGGTGATATCGGTTATGTGGGCGGCCATGTAAGCTACCAGTGGGACTGGTATGTGCGTGATATTCAAAAAGACCTTAGGGGAAATCCGGTGGACCCGTTGAAAATAGCGCTTAAATGCGCAGCACTGACCCATTTTCTTGAGTTTCAGTTTCCTGAAAAAGCAGGGGAGTACGGCGGAATAGACACCAAATTTAGAAGGGGTGAACTCACTGAAGCCCAGATCATGGCAGGCTATAAAACCTATCTGAATACGGCCGGTCTCCAATGGGGCCTGGACACGGCCATGGAGAATATTTTTTCCGATATTATCTTAAACATCGCGCCATGGTATGTGAGCCATAATTCAAACAATGAGCATAACTACCAGTATTTTGCCCGACAGATGCTTTTACTGACCGTTGTGTACAACGAAATACAGCGTCAGACTGACCCGTATTATGACAAGAACCCTAAAGATATTCTGTTTGTAAACCGATCAACGGTATCCTTGTTCGAATACAGGCTTTACACCGCTTTGGCGGAAGAGGGGTATTCATGGGAATGTGTGACCGGGGATTATATCCCGAATTTCTATAATTATCCTGTGGTATTCATAAACGAGGGGTGGAAATTCAACAATACCGAGGCCTTTTATGATGCATTGGAACAATATGTGAACATGGGCGGTCATGTCATGATCAAAGCAAACCCCAATACGGTTTCAAGCTGGGAGTATACGCCGGGCCCCACCTATCCCGATTCCTATACCAGGCTTTTAGCATCTCCGAATGTTGATCAGGACGATGCCATTACCGGATACCAATTTTACGGCAAAACACAAAAATATTTCAGGCAGAATATGAATAACTGGGTAGACGGTAATTGGATTCCGCCCATAAACTGCCGCCCTGATACAGATAATGATGGAGATGTGGACGGAGCTGACCTGGCATCCATTGCTGCCTCTGATACCGATTGCCTGGCAGAGTTCGCGGCATCATTTGGCCAGCCCTGAGGCTTTTAGTTCGCAGGCAGGATACGATGACCCGGGCGGAACAAAAAAGAGTTGAAAAAGTTTGTGAATCATTTATTCGCTAAACTCTTGAGGAAATCATACCTCAAATATCCTTATTGCCCATATCATGAAACCAGTCTTCATCACCGTAATAGGACTCCAGGCAATTCGGACACATGGAGTGGGAAAACCGGGCATGGGAATGGTTTTCCACATATTTCTCCACCTGCTGCCAGTATCCTTTATCATCCCTGATTCTTTTACACCCGGAACAGATGGGAATGATGCCCTTAAGCTGACGAATCTCGGCCACGGCCTTTGCTAATTTATGGTTTTTGGATTCCATATTTTTATGTGAAATAAAGACTTCATTCCAACGCCGCATGGCAAATATAGATAGGGCAAAAGACAGGAATACGGAGGCGGTGATCAGCTCATCCAGTTCCATGTCTTCATGTTTACGGGTTAAGTTAAACAGGTTTTCCAGGATATCGTACTTACCTGCCAGCCAGAACACAACTAGGGTCATCAGGGTCACGATAACGGCGTCCCTGAAACCCCTTGTCTTAAAAAAAGTGAGGATATTAATTTTATTCTCCTATGGTCTCAGATTTATATCGGGTATTTCGTTCGTTACCGCAATGTGGATGGATGAAATTTCGACATTCCTCCTATATCCTGAAAATCCGGATTTAGAAGAGAAATGGATGTAATTTGTGGGAGTGAATGAAGACTCACTTGTAATCTGCAAGAGAAATTCCGTGTTTTTGTAGAAAATGATAAAGGCGGGATTTCGAAAGCCCCGAAAGCCTTACAGCCTGGGCGGCATTCCCCCTGGACTGTGTGCAGATCTCTGTAAAATAGTGATTTTCACCGTCTGCCAAAAGTTGATCTTTGAATTCCTTATAAGAGGCTGATAAATTAGTATCAAAGTTTTGAATACCGGCATTGTCCTCAATAGGCCCAGGGACTGCCTGGGACGTGGATACACTGGTACGGGCAATCTGGGAACGAATTTTTACGGGCAGGTGTTGAGGAAATAAGACCGGTTGTTCACCGGCGGATACCATTGCGCTGTCCAGGGTATTGAATAATTCACGGATATTGCCGGGCCAGTCATATGCATTAATGGCCTCAAAAAAGTCAGGAGAAAATCCCTTGGTCAGGATGCCGGACGTTTCACATTTTTTGGTTACATAGTACATGGACAGCTCCGTGATATCGTTTAACCGCTCCCTAAGGGGCGGGGATATGATGGAAAAGGCGCGGAGCCGGTATAAAAGGTCTTCACGGAAATGGCCCTCTTTCACTCTTTTTTCCATGTCCCTGTTCGTGGCGGAAACAAGCCGGAAATCACTTTCTTTTTCGTTTGTACCGCCCAAGGGGCGATACCGGTGTTCCTGAAGCACTCTCAGGAAGGCCGTCTGGGTAGACAGGGGAAGTTCTCCTATTTCATCCAGAAACAGAGTGCCCTGATTGGCCTGTTCGATGAGTCCGATCTGTTTTTTGTCCGCTCCCGTAAAAATCCCCTTTTCATGGCCGTAAAGCAGACCTTCCACAAGTTTTTCGGGTATGGCACCACAATCCACGACAATAAACGGGCCTTTGCTTCGCCTGCTGTTGCAGTGTATGGCTTTGGCCAGCAATTCCTTACCGGTTCCGGTTTCCCCCTGGATCAGAATGCTGACGTCTGTTTGGGCGGCCTGGGCCACCTGGTCCAGACATGATACGAGCTGGGGACTGCTGCCGATGATTTCTTTTCGTTTTACGGAAATCCGGGACCGGGCTTGATTTTTTTCCCTGCGAAATTCCAGAGCACGGAGGAGCGGTAGGGTTATGGCATCTACTGACGCAGGTTTTTGAACATAGTCCCAGGCCCCCCATTTTATGGCCAGTTCAGCACCGTCCGGGGAGCCGGAACCGGTAATAATGATCACTTCAGGGGAATGGGCCAGGGCCTGGAAACGGTGGATTGCTTCAATACCATTGCCGTCGGGCAACTGAACATCCAGCATGACCACATCAAATTCCTTCTGGCCTGCCATTTCCTCTCCGTGTGACAGGGTCAGGGCAAACGCCGAATGATGTCCCATACGGCTTACTCTCCTTGATAAGACATCACAGAACACGCGGTCGTCATCGATGATCAGCACATTAGCCATTTTTAATTCCTTTATACCCAGGAGTATCCATAATTCGGCGAATTTCCGAAGCTATTTTGGCCTTTATAACGGGTTTAAAAACAATGGCTTTTATTCCTATTTGACGAGCCAATTTTATTGTCAGCTGGTCTCCGAATCCTGTACACAGAATGATATGGGTCTGGGGATTCAGGCCAAACATTTTTTCGGAAAGTGAAATCCCCCCCATGTGGGGCATTCGATTATCCGTCACCACCAGGTCGAACCGATCTGAATTTTCGGAAAACAGATGCCAGGCTTTCCGGCTGTCCGATACGGCTGTTACCCGGTATCCAAGACGTTTGAGCATCCTTGATATGGATTCAATGATCAGGGGCTCGTCATCCACTAAAAGTATATGCTCATTCCCACCGTAGATGTCCATATCCACCGACAGATTTCGGGCGACTTCATCCTTGGCCCTGGGCAGGTAAATTGAGACCCGGGTGCCCTCTCCGGGTTTGCTGTCCACAAGAATACCTCCTCCGTGTTTTTTAACAATTCCGTGAACTACTGCCAGCCCCAGGCCGGTGCCCTCTCCCCTGGCCTTGGTTGAAAAGAAAGGATCAAACACCTTGTCCAGGATATCGGGGGGAATCCCATGGCCTGAATCACACACTTTAAGTATCAGGAATGAACCTGGGGTCATACCGGGTAAGGTGGGAAGGTCATTCCGGTCAAGGGCAGCCTCTTCCATGGATATTAACAGTCTCCCGCCCCGGGGGGACATGGCATGAACTGCATTGGAGCACAGATTCATGAGTATCTGGTGGATCTGGGCAGGGCTTGATATGACCAGCGCTTTTTCAGGCTGGAACCGGGTTTTTATCTCAATGGCTCTGGGCACGGTGGACCGAAGCAGGCGGACCACTTCCTTGGCCATGAGCGTAACGTCAACAGGCTGCATTTCTTGGTCTTTTTGCCGGCTGAACAATAATATCTGCTCGACAAGATCCTTGGCCCTGTAGCCGGACAGGGCAATATGGTCGATATAATATTTTAAAGGGTCTGCCTGGCTCACGTCTTCCTGGGCAAGTTCGGCAAGACCAATGATGCCCCCCAGGATATTGTTGAAATCGTGTGCCACACCTCCTGCAAGTGTACCGATGGCTTCCAGTTTCTGGGCTTGCAACAGCTGGGCTTCCAGTTTCTTTTTCTCTTTTTTAGCGGCTTTTTTATCTGTGATATCCCGGCCTTCGGCACAGATGAAAATGACTTCGCCCTCATCATTGAAAATTGGACGCAGAGAGCTATCAATGGTTCTGGGGACTCCGTCTTTGGTCAGAGTTGTCGTCTCAAACCGGAGGAACTCACCGGCCACTGACTTTAAAAACATATTTTTAGCGCGGTCTTTTTTTTCTGGGGCGTTTTTCCACCAAAGGGTTTCCCACATGATTTTTCCGATCAGAAAAGACTCGTCCACCTCGGCAAATTCAATGGATGCCCGGTTCACGGCCAGAAATTTTCCGTCAGTGGAAAACAACCCCATGAGCTGATAGGTCTGGTCAAACACTGCTCTCAATATGGTTTCTCTTTCCATAAGCGTCTCTTCTGCGCGTTTGCGGTCCACTGTTTCCCAAGCAAACCTGGCAAGTTGACCGACATGGTCCACATCCATTTCATCATAGTCAAATCTTTTGTTTCCAAGCCCCAGGATCGCTTCAACTTTTCCATTCCGAACGATAGGCATGAGCAAGAAACGGACCAATGGGGGATGGCCAGGGGGGGGCACTGATTCAGGGATTGATCCCAGGTCATTATTTTGAATCACTGGCCGGCAACCCTTAATGCACTCAGTCCAAATGCCCTGGTCGGATATGGGGAAATGGGCCTGGACGATTTCAGATTCGTACAGGTGCCGGGTATTTGTTGACCAGCCCTGTCTGGATATAATGCCCTGCCCTTGATCTAAAAAATGAAAAAAACCGATTCTGCTGTGGGTCAAAGCCTCGGCCTCGTCAATGATTTTTTGTAAAAGCTGTGGCACCGAGTGGCTGGCAGTATAGTCTACAAGTCTCAACTGGGCGGCCGTAAGATCATCCTGATATTTCCTGTGGGTGATATTCTTGATGATGCCCTCTATGCCGAGAACGTTGCCCTGGGAATCTTTAGACAACCGGGCATTGGTTGAAGACCACCATATGGATCCGTTGCGGTGGCGAAGCCGGGTTTGAAAATCCGATATTTTTCCTTTATGCTTAAGTTCGGCAATGAACCGCTCCCTATCCTCCGGATTCTCGTAAAAAGAGGCTGTTGTCATGCCGATGCCCTCTTCCTGGCTGTATCCGAACAAAGGCAGGGCGGCCTTTGATACAAAAAGGACTTTCCCCTTAAGATCGGATCTATACCTGAGGTCGGGCATATCATCCATCAGGCTCCAGTAGTTTTCTTCTCCCTCCTTTAGAATCAACTCTCCTATTACCCGTTTTTTTTCAACAAGAATAAAACCGGCCAGCAGCCAGCTTGAAAACGGGAAAAAAATCAGAATCATGAAACAAATCGTATAAAAAGAAGGGGTCCAATATTCATTGGGAAGGGCTGTAACCCAAGCCAGGGCATTCAGGCTCAACACCGTGCCAAAAGCCAGGATATGGTAGTACCGGATATCGTTCAGATTTTTATTGGGCCGGTAATGGGCCACCAGCCCTATAATAGCGCCGGTGAGAACCGCGCCCACTCCGGGAAGGGTTCCGGCCCCGCCCAGCCAGATCCGATACAGGCAGGTAATCAGTACGGATGGTATGGCCGCCAGGAAACCGCCCCAGACCGCTGCCATGGGAACAAGGACCAACCGGGTGTCCATAATTACACCCGGTTCTATTTCAACACAGAGCACCATGCCTAAAAGGGCCATGAGCCCGAATAAAAATCCGAGCACCAGGTGGCGCATTGCCTGGCTGAGTCGCCTGAGCGAAGGATAAAAAATGTGATACAGCAGTGACAGGGACAAAATAACCGTAAGGTTATCTTCCAATCCTTTTATACGCACAAGGTAATCAATCATACGTCAGCCTCGGTAATGTTTCTCAGAATTGGTAATCTTAATTAAAAAATAATATAGCCGCTGACTCTACAGGATAATTTCCAGAGAATCAAATTTTAAGTTGTGCCCATGGATCACAATTTTCAGGACGATTCTTGTTTTTCAGGACAACTGGCGAAAACAGACATGGATATTGTCCTCAATTCCAGGACAACAGGACGAAAAGCCATTGGTTTCCTTCGTCAGTTCGCCTTTCATGGGGCCGCCGGAGGCCTTGTTTTATTTCCCTACCTACAATTTCTGCACTTGCTTTTCAGCATTTTCGACATACTTACATATCTCTATAATTTAAACATCTTACCTATCCTGTATTCCTAAAGAAAAAAGGAAACCGATCCTTGGAATCGGCAAAGGAGGCATGGGGATTGAAGACAGGTGGCATCATCCTTGCTCTTAGCTCCTGACAAAAAAAAACAAACGCAAAACAAATAATGAGTCAAACATGAATTAGAGGAACTTTTAAAGATGAAATCATTGAGTATTGCGAATAAAGTCTGGTTCTGTCTTGGAATCCTGATTATGGGGTATCTTGTTTCCATGGTTGCAGGATTCTACCTTGGGCTGAAGACCGAGACCCAGGTTCAGGTGACCTCAGACGAATTGTTTCCTGCAACCATGCATGCCAATTCAGCCCAGACTGCATTTGAAAAACAGATGAAAGGATATACGGATGCCGTTTTAATGGGGGAGGCCTCCATTTTCGCCATGACCTTGGAAAAATCGGACGAAATCCGTGTCAGCCTGGAGGCCATTATCAAAATGCCGGCAATTGAATCCAGTCAAAAGACGGATATGGAAAAGACCCTGGAGCTATTGAGGGAATTCACCCGGACGGCGCAGGAATACTACGGGGCCATCAGCCGGGGGGATGCAGAAATGGATGATGCCCAAATGGCTGCCCTGGCTGGACAGTCCGGCGAAATTAAAGAGCGGCTGACCCAGTATAAAATTGACTTGTCCAAAAAACTGAAATCAAATCTGACCCGGATATCGGAAGCGTCCAAGGGGCAGCGAATGATGAATATCTGGCTTTTCCTCGGTGCGGTTACCATTTCCATGGGGTGTGTATGGATTATCATCAAGCGATCCATTAACCGCCCAATCCGGAATACAGTGACCATGCTCAGGGATATTGCCGAAGGGGAAGGCGATTTAACCCGGCGCATAGAAATCACCGGCAATGACGAAATGGGCGATGTGGCAAAATGGTTTAACGTTTTTGTTGAAAACCTTCAGTCCATAATCAAGGAATTTGCCCGGAATGCTGAATTCCTGAATAAGGCGTCGGATAACCTGGTCGGATTGGCCGAGCACATGACCCGGGAAGCGATAGACCTTTCAGGCAAATCCGAAACGGTATCTTCATCCTCTCAACAGATGAACGAGACACTTACCGGTGCGGCTGTATCCATGGAAGAAACCAACACCAATACGGCCATGGTCGCTTCCGCCGCAGAAGAGATGAACGCCACCATTAAGGATATTGCCGGTAATACCAGCCAGGTCAAAAACATTTCCAATACAGCCGTTGATCAGGCCAGGCATGCATCCGAGAAAATGAAGGAATTGTTTGCATCCGTCCAATCCGTGAGCATGGTGACCGAAACCATCACCGATATTTCAGATCAGATCAATCTGTTGGCCCTTAATGCCACCATTGAAGCTGCCCGGGCCGGAGAGGCCGGAAAAGGCTTTGCCGTTGTGGCCCATGAAATAAAGGAATTGGCCCGTCAGACCTCGACTTCCAGTTCGGCAATCAAGACCCAGATTCTGGCGGTCCAGGAAAACGCCACAGATACGGTGTCGGAAATAGACAAGATCACCGGGGTAATGACCACCATTAATGAGAGCATCGATACCATTGCCGTGGCCGTGGAAGAGCAATCGGTCACCACCCGGGATATTACCGCCAATATTTCCCAGGCATCCCTGGGTATTCAGGAAGTCAACGAAAACGTAAATCAATCCGCATCCACAGCCAACACCATGAGTTCCACCATTATTGATGTGGCCCATTCCGGTGTTGAAATTTCAGGCAGCAGCGAACAGGTGGCACTCAGCGCTCAGGACTTGAAAGATGTGGCCGGACAGCTTAATGAGGTGGTCGGCCGTTTTAAAATTCAGTAATCCCTATAATTAAAGACCAAGGAGAAAAAATGAAAAAACAAAAACTCAGGTTAATGTTGATCAGGCTGGTTCTGCTCACGGCCATTCCACTGTTCTGTTCCCAGGCCACAGCCGGAACTGTGAAAGTAATTACAAGTCCTTCCACCCCTGTTGAAACCGTTGATGACGATCTGGTCATGAATATTTTTCTGGGTAAAAAAAAGACCTGGCCCAACGGTGACCATGCGCAATTTGTGGTCCTTAGTCCAGGAAAGACCCATAATTCTTTTTTAAATGCATATGTTAAGAAAACCAGTTCCCAGTTCAAAAACTATTGGAAAAAACAAGTATTTACGGGCAAGGGCAAAAATCCGAAATCCTTTGAATCGGAAGGCGACATTGTGGCCTATGTGACACAAACCCCCGGAACCATCGGATATGTATCTGCGGACACCGACATTACCGGTGCTAAAGTATTGAGTGAAAAATAGGAGAAATGCTGAAAATGAAAAATAGAATAATGATGGTTTTTGTATGTTGTGTGCTGGCAAGTTCAGGCCTGTTCCCTGGTTCCGTCCTTGCCCTGGAAGCCGGAGGCGTTGATATTCACGGATTTATATCCCAGGGATTTATTGTCAGTGAGGACTATGAATACCTGACCCACAATTCCAAGAAGGGCAGTTTTGAGTACAATGAAATCGGAATTAACTTCAGTAAAGACCTCACAGACCGCCTCCGTCTAGGCATTCAGCTTTTCTCTCGGGATCTGGGGGATGTGGGAAACAATACGATCTCCATTGACTGGGCCTATGGGGATTACCGCGTGAAAGACTGGCTGGGTATCCGGGTCGGCCGCATCAAACTGCCCATGGGGCTTTATAATGAAACCCGGGATATAGACATGCTCAGAACCAATGTTGTCATGCCCCAGTCCATTTATGGAGATTTGCTCAGGGATTCCGTTATTGCCGCAAACGGGGTTGGCGTATACGGCAATATAGATCTTTCCAGGCTGGGCAGCCTGGAATACCAGTTGGTTGCGGGCTCCATGAACATCGATAACGAAAACGGGTTTGAAAAATACTTCAATTCCCGTTCCAAAGGCATGTTTTTCATTGACGGCACTTCTGACAGCGATATTGCCTATGCCGGCGGCATACGCTGGAATACGCCTTTGGAAGGGTTGAGTCTGGGGGCGTCCGCCTTTTCAAACACGGTTGACAGCCCCGTATTGATCGGCGGCGCTTTAAAGGGGGAGAACTCGTCGGACAATTTCGTGTATACGGTGAGCGCGGAATATCTATGGGGCAATCTGACGGTTGCCGCCGAATACCAGCAGTTTGAAATCGAATATACCCTGACGTCGCCCATGGGCTTGAAAGAGGGCGTGGGGACTTCCGAAGGGTATTATCTGTCAGCCTCCTATCGGTTCAACGACTTATTCTCCCTGGGCGGTTACTATTCGGTCCTCTACCCTTACGATGAAGATAAAAGCGGCGACACTTTTGCCTTTGCGAGCGATGCCTGGGAAAAAGACCTGGCCCTGTCCGTCCGTTTTGATATCAACGACTATGCCGTATTAAAGGTTGAGGGCCACCATGTTGACGGCACGGCAAGGGTAAACGCAATGGACAACCCCATCCGCAATAAAGATGAATTTTGCTATGGCGTGGCCAAGGTTACCGTCAGCTTTTAGCCTTTGCCTCCTGGCGAAGTAATGTGCCTTGAAGTCTTCTTTCGGCTGTCTGTCTCCATTGGATCGGCAGCCGGAAGTCCCTTCGTCAGCACAGCAAACAATCTGTTTTTAGATGAGGAATAAGTAAATGAGTATTGATTATGGTATTCAAATATTAATTGTTGATGATTCCAGAATGATGCGCTCCATGATCCGAAGATATCTTATCAATAGCGGTTTCTCCAATATCGACCAGGCTGTAGACGGCAGGGATGGCATAACCATGATGCAGAAAAAGAGCTATGATTTGGTAACTCTGGATGTTGTTATGCCTGAAATGGACGGATTGGAATTCCTTTCAACCCTTAGGCAATTTGATCATTTTGATGATGTGATGGTCATGATGGTGACGGTGACAGCGGACCGTGAACTGATTTTAAATCTCATTGACATTGGCGCCAATGAGTATATTCTTAAACCTTTCAGCAATGATACCTTTACCAGAAAGGTCTGCTATCTCATGGAAAACAGGCATAGGACCAAAGAGGATATCCTGGCGGACTTTGACGCAGAACAAGAAGAATGCAAAAAAACGATGTCCCAGGCAAGCCCTCCATCCGGGGAGAAATCACCGGTAAAACCCCATGTAGATCGACCAGCGGCATTCTGTCCCCACTGCGGGATTAAAGCCATGGAGCAATCAAATTTTTGTTATAACTGCGGTTCTTCCCTTTCGGTTAAGGCTTCGTGAATGTAGCCGGATACGGTATCTGGGTGTTCGGCAAAACCGTTTTTCGCAGGCGCAGGGGAAGCATTATCTTCATAGCCGGTTTCCTGCTCCTGAATTTGACATGTCAGACAGAGGTCTTTCCGGCGGTGGAACTTATATCCTGCATGTGATAGAGTGTCTTAAGCTATGCAGTGGGCAACAGTGAATTTTGCTGAAGGGGCTGTTTCCTGATAATGGGTCTGGTTTCAAGTATGGAGCTCTTCTATAAAAACAGGATTACCCTCAATCTCATGCGGTCTGTTCTGGTTATCCTGTGAAATGAGGCTTAAAAGGGGAGAATCGCCAATGGATGAGATTATCACCCTGATGCGGCCGAGGCTCCTGTCGTTCAGGAACCGGGGACCACTGGGCAGGACGATACGGCAACGGTCCGGTCATGTTTTTCTCGTTGTTCTGGGCATTGTCTTCTGGCTTGGGATCTTCTGGGGCTCCCACAGGGTGCTCGCCTATTTCGCTAATATCCAGGAGCTGGGGGAGATCCTTGCCTTTAAGCTGATGTCCGTGGTGGTGGTTACCCTTCTTTCTTTGCTTGTCTTCTCCGGTATCCTTGTCACCCTTTCCAAGCTTTATCTCTCAAAGGATCTGCTACTGGTCCATGCCATGCCTGTTCCGGCATACAAGATCTTTGTGGCACGGTGGATCGAAAGCGCTGTGGACAGCTCGTGGATGGTGATTGTTTTTGCCCTTCCCATGTTTGCGGCCTATGGGTTGATCTTCCGGGGGCCCTGGTTCTATTATGGGACCGTTGCGGCTGTGCTGGTGCTCCTTGGGGTCACGGCCTGCGCCATAAGCGCTGTGGTGATCATGGTTGCCGTGATCGTGGTTCCGGCAAGCCGCATTCGAACCATCTTCGTCTTTGTAGGGCTATCGCTTTTTATCGCATTCTATGTGGGGATCCGGGTGATCCGGCCTGAACGGCTGGTGGATCCCGAGGTGTTCACCGCCACCCTTTTTTACCTCAAGTCCATGCAGTCGCCTTCATCACCTTTTCTGCCAAGCACCTGGGCCTATGATGCTTTGGTGGCGGCCCTGGACGGGCGCATGGGGGGTGCCTGCTTTCATTTGGGGCTTTTGGCAAGCTTTGCCGCGGTCCTGGGATTTGTCATGATCCTGGTTGCCGATGCCATCTACTTCAAGGGGGTCTCCAGGGCGAGGAGGGCGCCGGCCAGGCTATTTACCCGGCGGCGGCTGGAGTTCTTCTGGCTCTCTTTTCTGCCCGGCCCGGTGCGGGCCCTGGCCGTTAAGGAGGTCAAGACCTTTTTCCGGGACCAGACCCAGTGGTCCCAGCTGTTTTTGATCACGGCTTTGATCGGGATCTATATTTACAACTTTAAGGTGATTCCCTTTGACCGGACCCCGGTCAAGACCATCTATCTCCAGAATGTGCTGGCTTTCCTCAACATGGGCCTTGCCCTGTTTGTGCTGACGGCCGTTGCCGGCAGATTTGTCTTTCCCGGGGTCAGCATCGAGGGGGAGGCCTTCTGGATCGTTCGGTCGAGCCCGGTTCGGCTCAGGCAGTTTCTCTGGGTTAAATTTTTTCTTTACCTTGTGCCTCTCCTGGTGCTGACCCTGGTGCTCATTGTCAGCACCAACATCCTTCTTCAGGTGGGGCCGTTCATGATGGTGCTCTCCATTGTCAACGTCTGTTTTATGGTGCCCGGGGTGGTGAGCCTTGGCATCGGGACCGGGGCGGCCTATGCTGATTTTAAATCGGAAAATCCGGCCCAGACCCTCACGAGCTACGGGGGGCTTATCTTTATGGTCCTCAGCGCTTTTTTTATCGCCTGCGTCATCATGATCGAGGCAGGGCCGGTTTACTCAATCTTCATGGCCCGGTTCCAGGAACGGAGCCTCGGGGTTACCGATCGGTTCTGGTGCGTTTTCTCCTTTGTTCTGGCAGGGGGCCTGTGCACAGTCACGGCCATTTTGCCCATGATGCTCGGGGAGAAACGCCTGACCCGGAGGCTCTTTGCCTGAATGATTCCCGGCTGTCCCCGGGTTTGCTCATCCGTTCTCTTTCAATTTTACCCTGGCAAGAACTGGCTGGTGGTCTGAGTTTTGAAAATCAAGATCTGCTGTTTTGTTGAAAATGCCTTCGACGTTTGGGGACAGGAGATAAAAATCGATGACCGTTACGGGTGACTTGTCGCGATGGTAGGGGGCTTGAAGGCGTCTGTTGGATGGCGTGTTTCCATCGAAAAACCAGGTCCAGCCGGATGGCAGGTAGTCCTTTTTGATAAGGCTGAAATTCTTCATGTCAAACAAAGGCATGTGGGGCGGGGGAGTAAAGCCGGGGGGGCACTGGTTCCAGTCCCCTCCCACAATAATATAATTGCCTTTACCATACTCATGGAGCAGAAATTTCTTCAGGTAGTCCATCTGGCCTTTTCTGAGGCTTCCGTCGTCATAGGCGGAATTATGGGTGTTTATGACAAGAAGTTCTTTTCCGTCGGAAACATCATACCTGTTGACGAGGAAACACCTGTCAAGCATGAACATCCCTTTTGGCCATCCATAGTTGCCGGGAAATGAAAAGCGGACCGATGATTTTGGTTCAAACCTGCCGAAGGTTCCAAGACCGGACAATACCTTTCCAAGGGGTGAGGTAAACGGGAGGGGGACAAACTTGACATCATAATTGACGGCAAAATTGGCTTTGTGGCTGTTCAGCACATTTGAAATTGAGTTAAACTCATCCAGGGAATAACTTCTTCTGGAACCCCTGTCCACCTCCTGGAGAAGCAGGAAATCATTGACCTTGTTCTGTTCTAAGTAATTGAGGACCTTTTCAAGGTTCCTGCGGACATTGTCCTTGGTTGTCCTTACCATGGTGCCGCCATCGTAAAAAAAGTCCATATCAGCACCCAGCCCGCAATATCCGATATTCCAAATCAACATGGAAAGCTCAGACCCTGCCGGTATTGCTCCGGGGTTGGCGGTTTCATCTATTATGGTTTTTTCATCAGGCCTGTAATTTGTTATGGTCCCTAAAACGATTATGGCCAAAAGAGCAAGGGCTATGACCAGGACTACGGACAATAGACATTTGAGTAAAATGTTCATGGAAGATTCCTTATGGTCGAGATTGTCAGTGAACCCTGCACGGTTCATACTATAAAAAACCTGGCCCCCACAGCTCCGTGCCACCGGAGCTGGCGCCTGATTGTTCTTACCGGATCCATCAGGGAGAGTGTTCCCTCCACCAGGGAATCCACGGAATTAAACCCGAAGCGCAATTCTATATTCTGGCTTATTAGCTGATAGTCAATCTTTTTTAATCCACGGGGGATATGATCCAGAATGGTGTCGTGGATCAGGCATTTGACATCACGGTGTTTCACCGGCATCACCCCTTGGGATGACGGTGGTTCCAGAAGCTGTCGGCAGGGATCCAGCAATGAGAAATCGAATTCTGTGTCATCGTCCCGGAGTTCGAGCAAATAGTTGAGAAATCGTTTGAGCTGGTTTGGACTGTTGGCGATGATTCCTTCAAACCGGATCAACTCAATTGAAGGCAGGCTGATATCCCGGATAAGGATATTCCACCAGCGGTTCCAGTCAGGATCCGTCTCCTTTGGGAATTGCCAGGCGGTTAACGATTGGCCCAGCAGGTCCTTTTCATCTGTAACGGTATCCAGGTCCAAGCGAACGATCATTTTTGATTTCAATTCCCATGTCTGCTTTAATTGTCCGGTGTGAATAAAAAAATACTGGAATTTTTACACAGGTGAACTTGAAAATCAAGCTGTCATGTTCTATATGGAATCAGGTTTTCCTTATTGTCCTTTTTGCCGGCCGGATCATGACTCCTGGTGAAAAGTACTATAATAAGGAGCCTGATCCGGTCCATCAAAGCGGAAAACGAAAATTGAGTTAACCTGGAAGAACGGAGCAGACAATGAAAATATGGATGACCATTTTGATCCTGTTGTGCCATCTATCCGCCTTTGGTGGGGCGCTGGAGTTTAAAAACGGAAAAGCGTATGTACAAGGCAGCAGCACGGCCTATACCGGAAAGTCTTCAGCCAAATATGAAAACGGGGATATCAGGTTAAAAGGCCGGTACAAAAACGGTCTCAAACACGGGGAATGGATCACCTATTTTGAAAACGGGAACATACGGGACCAGGAGTTTTTCAGCAAAGGAAAAGAGACCGGCACCCACCGTTCCTATTTTCCAAGCGGCAGCCTCTTATCTGAAACCGGGTTTGAAAACGGAGAATACCATGGGAAAAGTCTTATTTATTATGAAAACGGGAATGTTGACGAAGAGAAATATTACGACCAGACCCGCGACATAGGCAGATGGCTCTGGTACCACGAGAACGGGCTTTTGAAAAAGATCCGCCACCATAAGAACTTTAAACGGGACGGACAATATATCCTCTATTATCCCAGCGGCCTTGTGGCAGAACAGGGCATCTATGCAAAGGGGAAGAAAGATAAAACATGGATCTCCTATCATCCCGACGGTACCCCTGAAATAAAAGAAGCGTATCAGAACGGTATTCTGGTGGGGGCCGAATGGTATGGCATGGAGGAGGTGGGGTTTGAACTGACCGAAACAAGGGGTGGCAGGTTTTATCTTAAGAATGGGGAAGATCCCTATACCGGTTTAGCCATCCAAAAGCATGAAAACGGAAAAATTGCCCGGAAGTTGATGTTTAAAGAGGGAAAACCCTGCGGCACATCTGCCACTTACTTTGAAAACGGATCGTTGAAAATAGCCACGGTTTTTTACAGGGACTCCCGGAAAGGGAAAATTTTCGTTTATTTTCCTGGCGGCCAGATTCAGATGGTTTCAGGGATGAGGGATTTAAAACGGGTCGGGACAACCACATATTACCGGCAGGACGGCACCATCGCAGGTACGGGGAATTTTTTCAGGGGAACGGAAGATGAGGGTGAGTTCTTCAGCTACCATGATAATGGGGCCATTTCGGTTAAACTGAGCCTGGAAAATGGAAAGCGCCATGGTGAGTGTATGGCTTTTCATCCGGATGGTTCCCTGAAAACAAAGGCCTGGTTTAAGGAGGGGATTCCCTCTGGTACATGGACCCACTACAAACCCGACGGCACCATTGAAAAAAAAGAACAATATGAAAATGGCAAGCCTGTCAAAAAGTAAACCCGGCTGAACCTGCCAGCCAGCCGGGCGGGTGTTCCTGAAAAATCCGGGTTGCCCGGGGTCAGTCCGGCTGGGTCCGTGCCAGGAAGTTGTCGATCAGTCTCCTTGCAATGCTTATCCGGGAAGGCAGCTTTGGCAGGGCGTCCCTTGGGAACCAGCGGGCATCCTCGATCTCCGTGGGGTCCAGGATGATATCGCCGCCAGCATATTTTGCGTTGAAGCCCACCATCAGCGAGTGGGGGAAGGGCCAGGGCTGGCTGCCAAAGTACCTGACATCTTCCACATGGACATTAACCTCCTCTTTTACCTCCCGCTTTACAGCCTGCTCAAGGGTTTCACCCGGTTCCACAAAGCCTGCCAGGGTGGAGTACATCTCCTTGGGAAAATGGGGGGAGCGGCCCAGGAGAATCTCGTTGCCCCGTTCAACCGTCATGATCACGGCAGGAGAGAGCCTGGGATAGCTGATGGCGCTGCATGAGGGGCATATCTTGGCGATCTCACCCTTCTTCTCCTCCATGGGGGTTGCGCAGCCTCCGCAGTATTGATGGCCCAGGTCCCAGTTCAGGATCTGGACGGCCCGGCCTGCCAGGATGTAGAGAGGGTCATCGACTTGGCCGAAGAGCTGGCGAAGGCTCAAAAGCCGTGTGGTTTCAGGGAGGGGAAACACCTTGGGAAGCGGGCTGACAAAGCAGTCCAGGTGTTGATGGTTTGCAAACCATCGTCCCTGTTCCGGCGCCGGGAGTTCTCCGACAAGGGGGAGGCGCAGTGAAGGGCCATCCTCCATGAGAACCAGGCGATCCTTGTGGAAGAGAAAGGCAAGGCCCTTCCCCTTTTGTGTGATCTCTTCCGTTTTGCTGCTTTCCATCTCTTTTCTCTGCTCCTAGGTGATTTCAATTTTCAGGTATAGCATTGCTGCAAGGGAGAGTATAATATAATGATGCAAGTGGTCAACAAGGCTCTTGTCACAGATGGGGGGTGGGAGGGGCTGTTTTTACTCTTTGACAAAGAAATCTCTATCCTGGTACTGTGGTTCAAAATTAAAACAAGGATCACAGAAAGCTGGTATAAAATAAATGAGTCTCAGCCCGACAATGAAAGAGTCTTCTCGGTTTTTTCCATCCCTCCATTTCTCAGATATGTCTGTTCTGGAAGCCAGTTTCCAGACGTTCAGCTACTCAATGCACAGCCATGGGGAATTTGCCATTGGCGTGACCCTCTCCGGCGTTCAATCGTTTCAATGCCGGGGGGAAAAGCACGATTCCACCCCGGGAAGAATCATGATCATCAACCCGGACGAGGCACACAATGGCCATGCCGGGGTTGAATCCGGATTTTCATACCGCATGATGTACGTGCCCCAGGCTTTGATGCAGTCGGTCACAGCCGAACTGTGGGGCAATCCGTCACGGGAATGCTATTTCCCGGCCACGCTTCATCATTCTGAGGCGTTTGCCAGACGACTCTGCCGGATCACAACCGTCTTGACCGATCCTTATTCCTCGGCTCTTACCGTAGAATCCCTTCTGATGGATACACTTGCCGGTCTTGCCCTGAAATATGGTGAGGTCCGTAAAACACCCGGAAAAATCCAGCCCGACCGCAAAATCGTCCAAGACGCCATGGCGATCATCAGGGATAATCCCGCACAGGATATTAACTTAAAGGAGCTTTCGGGATTGTTCAACCGGTCGCCATACTCGTTTTTGCGTCTGTTCAGGAAAACGACGGGGTTTCCACCCCATCGCTACCAGATTCAATGCCGCCTGAACAGGGCAAGAAGAGCCATTGCAAGGGGGGATTCCCTTGTTGATGCTGCCCTGGAGTCAGGTTTTTGTGACCAGAGTCATTTGAACCGGCGTTTCAGGCAAGCCTATGGCATAACCCCGGGTCAATATCGACACAGTCTTGTTCGCTCCTATAAAAAGGAGAGGAGTAAAGCATGCAGTTTGATACAAAAATAGCGGTGGTTGTCCGGGAAGACCTGGCCATGTGGCAGAAACTCAATGTTACGGCCTTTACCATAAGCGGACTGACCCAGCTCGACAGTGTCATGGGGAAATCCTATGTGGATGCATCCAACCTGGAGTATTTACCCATGCTGGGCCAGCCGGTGCTTGTCTTTAAAGCGCCTTCACACAAAATAGCAACGATCCACAACCGGATTCTCAACCGTGGTGTTCATCACACGATCTACACGGAAGAGCTCTTTGCCACCTCCCACGATGATGCCAACCGCGCAGCTGTAAAAGCGGTTGCCACAGGGGATCTGAATCTTGTCGGCCTTGCCATGCATGGCGACCGGAAAATGGTCGATAAAGTCGTGAAGGGGTTGAAACTCCACGACTAGATCATCTTATGGTGGCGGTTATCGGTGCAGGTGGAGGAGCGGCCTGTTCTCCGTAAGCCTGCGGATGTTCTCGGCAACGCCCTCAGCCGTTCCCTCCATGGAGATGTCGGTGGAACCTGCGATATGGGGGGTTGCCATCACATTGTAGCTGAAGATCGGATCATTGGGATCCGGGGGCTCCTGCCAGAACACATCCAGGCCCGCCCCTGCAATGGCGCCCGATGCAAGTGCCTGTTCCAGGGCGTCCCGGTTCACCAGGGCGCCCCGGGAGAGGTTGATCAGAAAGGCGGTTTCCTTCATCCGGGCAAAGGCATCGCCATCGATCATATTGCTGCTCTCCGGGGTGGCCGGAACACAGAGGACCACATGGTCGCAATTCTCCAGAAGAAAGGGCAGATCTTCCGGGGGGCCGGCCCAGTCAAGCCCCAGGGTTTCCTTTGCCTGTCGGGGGTTGGTGCGCTTGATCCCCATGAGTTTGACGCCAAAGGGTTTCAATCTTTTTGCAAGGGCCTGGCCAATGCCGCCAAGTCCGATGATGCCCACGGTCTTGCCGGGAAGCGCCATTCCTAAAGGCTCTCCCATTTTTCCGTTCTTAAGGCTCTGGGCCATGCCTTGGATGTTCCGGGAGAGGCCGATCATCATATAGATGCCAAGCTCTGCCACCGAGTCGGCATTTCCTGACGTATAGGCGGGCACATTGGCCACCATTACGCCTTGGTCCGTGGCCGCTTTGATGTCCACCCCTTCAAGGCCTGAACCGCACTGCTGGATGAGCCGCAGCCGGTCCCCGGTTTCAAGTATTTCCCGGGTGATGCGGGTCATGGTGGGGATGAGCACGTCCACACCTTTTAACGACTCGATGTTGAAGCTGCCCGTGGCTTTAAAATTGTGACCGGGGAGTCGGGAACGGATCATCTCCAGGAATCCGCCCCATGCATTTTCCGATGCTGCAAAAAGAATGTTCATGGCACCTCCAAAGCTGTTTAGTGTGTGAGAACCTTGTTTTTTTATTTTCCATAGGATATTCCCTGTTGAAAATCAAGTGTTCATCGATCATCATTATTATTTAAATGATACGATGGTATGTTTACAAAACCTTTACATTTGTGTTGACATTGGCCATGGCCTCTGCCATCATTGGCCATGGCATGAAAATCGACAATCCCTGGAAAATCCCATGAGACTTCATTTAACACCCAAACAGCAGATCCTTTTTGATTACCTGAAAAAGGAGATGGAAACCAAAGGCGCAGTCCCGAGCCTTCGTATGATCGCAGCGGATCTCAGTATCAGCCATGCCGCCGTTGCAAGGCTTTTAAAGGTTCTGGAGCAGAAGGAGTATATCAAGCGCCAGGAACGGTACAGCAGAACCATCCACATCCTCGATCCCCTGGGTGGGACCCAGGGATTCCAGCGCCAGATTCCCATCCTGGGAAGCATCACGGCGGGCCTTCCCGTGTATGCACAGCAGGAGTGGGACGGAACCGTGGTGGTGGATTCCTCCATCTACAACCATCCCCATTTGTTTGCCCTGAGAATCCAGGGAGACTCCATGAAGAATGCCGGCATCCTTGACCGGGATCTTGCCATCTGCACCCCCCGCCAGTATGCGGAAAACAGCGAGATCGTCGTTGCCCTGATCGATCAGGAGGAGGCCACGGTTAAACGTTTTTTCCTGCACAAGGACCACATCGAGCTTAAGCCTGAAAACCCGGATTACCCTTCCCAGCGATACGATTTCGACCAGGTGCTGGTCCAGGGCAGGGTGGTCGGCATTGTCCGGGGGCCCGAAGGTATTTTATAGGAGGGGTGATGGAACAGCGCTTGAACCGTTTCCAGGATGTTCTGGTGGGAACCAGCGGGTACTCCTATGTCGAGTGGATCGATGCGGGATTTTATCCCCCGGCCACCCCGCAAAAGGCCATGCTGGCCCTGTATCAGGAGTCGTTCCGGGTAACGGAACTTAACTATACCTGGTACCAGATGCCCAGGGCCACGGCCATTGAGCGCATGTGCGCCCGGGTTGCGCAAGAGTTCAGGTTTGCGGTCAAGCTCACAAGAACCATGACCCATGAGGTGGTGGACGACAGATGGCGGGGGGAGGTTAAGCGCTACAGGCAGGGGCTCGATCCCCTGGTGCGTTCCGGTAAGCTCCTGGCTGTGCTGATCCAGTTTCCCTTTTCCTTTAACCGGTCGATCCGCCACCGCCAATACCTTGCAGCCCTGTTGGAGGCGCTTGCCGGGCTTCCCCTGGCCGTGGAGTTCCGCCACGACTCCTGGGCCTGCGATTCTGTGTTTGCCGAATTGGAAAAACGAAAGATCACCCTTGTGTCTGTGGATATGCCCCCCCTTGCCCATCTTTTTCCCTGCCTTGCTGTGGTCACCAATCCCGGGCTTGTCTATCTGCGTTTCCACGGCAGGAACATACGGGGCTGGGGATCGGGATCCATGCAGCACCAGTTTGACTACGACTATACGGATGAAGAACTGGGGGAACGGCTGGAAAGGGTGATTACGCCCATGGCAGCAAAGGCGGAACAGAGCGCGCTCTTTTTCAACAACCATGTGCGGGGCCAGGCACCGAAAAATGCCCGCACCCTCATGGCCATGTTTCCAGAGCAAGGGCCGGTAAAGAAAGCCTGATGGAGCGGTCGATCATTCATCTCAACGTGGCGGACTTTGCCGTTGCCGTGGAGCAGACCCGGAATCCCGGGCTCAGGGGAGCGCCCGTGATCATTGCTCCCCCGGGCACCCCCAGGGCCGTTGTCTACGACATGAGTGAGGAGGCGTTCCAGGATGGGGTCCAAAAGGGCATGCCCCTTGGAAGGGCCTTCCGGCTCAGCCCCAGGGCTACACTGCTGCCTCCCTGTCCAAACCTGTATGAACGCGCCATGAAGGCGCTGATCTCCAAGTCCCTTGCCTACTCGCCCCGGATCGAGTCAGGGAAAAGGGACGGCCATCTCTTTATCGATGCCACCGGCACAAGCCGGATGTTTGGGCCTGCCGTGGATGTCGGCTGGCGCCTGAACAAGGAGATGAAAACAGCCCTGGGCCTTGATCCCGTGTGGTCTGTGGCCACCAGCAAGCTTGTGGCAAAGGTTGCCACCCGCCTTGCAAAGCCCTTTGGGGAGTACATCGTGGGACCGGGTGAGGAAGCTGCGTTTCTTGCGCCTTTGCCCCTTGAGATCATCCCCGGGCTTGGAGCAGAAGACCTTTTACGGCTCAGGGAGTTCAACCTCTCCAGGGTGTTTGAGCTTAGATCCCTTGATGTTTCCCAGCTTGAAACCGCCTTTGGCAAAAGGGCCGGATCAATCTTCGATACCATCCGGGGGGTGGATGCCGCCCCTGTCGCCCGGGCTGCCGAAGAGGGAGAACGGCTTGAAACGGACCATGAATTCCCGGAAGACACCAATGATGGGTCCCGCCTGAAACAGGGGGTGCATTTTGTGGTTGCCTCCCTCTGCCAAAAGCTGCGGCGCAAGGGGGTGCACTGTGCCACCCTGACCCTGGTGCTCACCTATTCCGACGGCATCCGGCGGTATGCAAGGGTTCGGCTCAAACCTGCCACCTCGAGCGACTTCACCCTGTTCCGCCAGTGCCTTCCCCTTCTTTACAAGGCCTGGAACCGGCGGATACGCATCCGTCATATGCGGCTTGTGTGCGACAGGACCGTTCCCCCCGACACCCAGCTGGACCTGTTTGCCGACGATACCGGAAAGAGGAAGGAGGAGCGCCTCGTCAATGCCATGGAGCGGATCCGGGAGCGGTTCGGGCCTTCCTCTGTGGGACCGGGACTGGCTCTCTGAGATTGCTACCTGCTTTTCCAATTACAATAAAAAATGGGCTCTATTCATAAGCGAGGCGCTATAACCATGATTCCCTTGAATGTAAGATCCCACTATTCCCTCATGTGGGGCACATCCCCTGTGACTGAGCTGTGTGCCCGAGCAAGGCAGCTTGGCTATCAGCGGCTTGCCCTGACAGACACGGACAACCTTTACGGCATGTGGCCCTTTATAAACGCCTGCAAACAGGAGGGAATAGTGCCTGTCATCGGTGTTGAACTCACCGATCCCACTAAACCCCAGCGGGCGGTCTGCCTTGTGAAGGACAGCATGGGGTACGCCAACCTCTGCCGCCTCATCACCCGGCGCCACACCAACCCGGGGTTTGACCTGAAAGCCGACCTGCCCGGGTTTGCCGAAGGCCTTGTGGTGTTGACCAAAGATCCCGGCTCGTTAGAGAATTGGTACGGGAAAGGGGTGGATGTTGCAGCACACCTTCCAAGGACGCCCCTGCACCAGGGCCATGATTTGTGCCGCAGGGCTGCAAGGTGCGGGGTGCCCAGGGTGGCCACCCCGGGAAGCTTTTTCCTGGAATCCGGTCATTTTAAGCGCCACCGGATGCTCAGGGCCATTGGACAGCGAACCTCCCTTTCCCGGCTGTCTCCCATGGAACTTGCCCCGGAAAACGCCTATCTGGCAACCCCTGCCGAGTATTGCCAGCGGTTTGCCGTGGATCCCGTGGCGATCCAAAATTCCCGGATGATCGCCGAAAAACTGACCTTTGCCGGCCCCGGGTTTGGCACGGTCATGCCTCCCCTTGAAACCAGCGGACCGGAGACCGCCCGGGAGCGGCTGACCCGGAAAACCCTTGAAGGGGCCAACAAACGATACGGTTCATCCCTCTCTTCCCGGGTGCGCCAACGCATCCGGTATGAGCTTGGCATCATTGCCGAGAAAAACTTTTGCGAATATTTCCTGGTGGTCCAGGAGATCGTCGGCACAAGTCCCAGGACCTGCGGCCGGGGTTCGGGCGCCGCCTCCATCGTGGCCTACTGCCTGGGCATCACCAATGTCTGTCCCGTCAAGCACAACCTTTATTTTGAGCGTTTCCTCAACCCGGGAAGAAAAGACGCCCCGGACATTGACATCGATTTTGCCTGGGACGAGCGGGACCATGTCCTTGACTCGGTGCTGGAACGGTTCAAGGGGCGCAGCGCCATGGTGTCAAGCCACATCCTGTTCCAGCCGAGGATGGCGGTACGGGAGGTGGCCCGGGTGTTCGGGCTTCCCGACCGGGAAATAGGAAGGGTGACAAAGGGGTTGCCCTGGTACTGGCGGACCGGGGAGGCGGGCCCTGATCTTCTTGCCAGTATCAGGGAGCGGCCGGAGTTCAGAAATGTGGATTTCCCGGAACCCTGGCCGGAAATCCTGGACCATGCCAGGGCGTTAACAGGCACGCCCCGGCACCTTTCCGTGCATCCGGGCGGGGTGGTGATCACCCCTGATCCCATTGATACCTATGTTCCCATCCAGACAGCCCCCAAGGGCGTGCCCCTGATGCAGTGGGAAAAGGAGGGTGCCGAGCAGGCAGGCCTTGTGAAGATCGATCTTCTGGGTAACCGGAGCCTTGGGGTGATCAGGGACACTGTTACCGCCATTGAGGTCAACACGGGCGGGTTTAACGGGTTGGACAGGGATCCTGAGGACGATGGGGCAACCCGGGACACCGTGGCCCGGGGGGAGACCATGGGGTGCTTCTACATTGAGAGCCCTGCCATGCGCCTGTTGCAGAAACGGGCGGGAAAAGGGGATTTTCACCATGTGGTGATCCATTCCTCCATCATCCGGCCGGCGGCAAACGAGTTTATACGGGACTATGTGAAGCGGCTCCATACCGGGCGGTGGGAGCCGATCCATCCCTTGCTGGCCGATGTCCTGAACGACACCTACGGCATCATGGTCTACCAGGAAGATGTCTCCAGGGTGGCCGTGGCCATGGCCGGCTTTTCCCATGTGGAGGCCGACGCCCTGCGAAAGATTCTCTCGAAAAAAGAGAAGCAACAGGTGCTCAATGACTACCGGCTCAAGTTTGAACAGGGGGCCGGGGACCGGGGCGTCAGTCCGGCTGACGTCAAAAAAGTGTGGGAGATGATCACAAGCTTCAGCGGATACTCCTTTTGCAAGCCCCACAGCGCTTCCTATGCCAGGGTATCCTTCCAGGCCGCCTATCTCAAGACCCATCATCCTGCTGAGTTCATGGCCGCAGTCATCTCCAACCAGGGAGGGTTCTACCCGGCCTCTGCCTATGTGTCCGAGGCCAGACGCATGGGGGTGGAGGTGGTTGGCCCCCATGTCAACCATAGTGCCATCGCCTGGACAGGAAGGGAGACCACCCTCAGGGTGGGATTCATGGCTGTTAAGGCGCTTGGGTTCAATACCATGGAGACCATTGTCCGGGAGCAAAAGAAAAAAAAGTTCATCACCATGGCGGATTTCCTGAACCGGGTACTACCCAGGGAGAACGAGGCAAGGGCGTTGATCCTGGCCGGTGCCCTGGACGGTATTGAAAGCGGCATGGCCCGCTCCGCTCTTTTATGGGAGGTGGCTTGTTTCAAGCGGAACCGGGAGATAAACAGGGAACCCTCCCTCTTCGGTGAGATCTCCCTGATCGGGGAGATGGCCCCGGTGGCAAAGCGGCCCGATCTTCCCCCGGACGACCCCCTTGCCCTGTTGAGGCAGGAGTATTCAATGCTCGGGTTTCTCTGCAACTGCCATCCCATGGTTCTGTTCAGGCAGGCTCTCAAGGGGGTGAATACGGTCAAGGCCGGGGAGCTTGAACGATTTGTCAACCAGCGGGTCACCGTTGCAGGCTGGCTTATCACCGGCAAGGTGGTCAGGACAAAGCACGGGGATCCCATGGAGTTTCTCACCTTTGAAGACGAGACCGCCACCATGGAAACCACCTTTTTCCCCAAGGTCTACGACCGGTTCTGCCATCTTCTGGACCAGGGGCGTCCCTATCTTCTCTTTGGGATCGTCGAGAGCGATCTCGGGGCGGTCACCCTGTCGGTGGAGCATGTCAAACGGCTCGCCCCGGTGTGACTTTATACGCCGGGTAATTTAGAGGGGCTTTCCTCCCGGGAACAGGGCTTTTTCAACATGGACGGGCTTTACCCCCCGGTAGATCCACTGGAGGGGATTGATCTGGAAGAGCTGGGCAATGACCACCACCGGGGCACCCTTTGCCCGGGCCCGGATCACCTGGTCGGCCGAGGCCACGCCAAATGTAGCGTTACCCAGTTCAAGTTCCCGGATGGCGTCCCGCTCGGGGTCGCCCGCTGGAAAAAACCGAAGTCCTGGGCGTAGAGGTCTCCCACTACGCTTGTGTTTGAGGGTGTCGCCGCAGTGTTTGGGGTGAAGGACGTTTCGCACTTATCTGTATCAGCTCCCCTTTGTTAAAGATTATTCGGATAATATTACATTCTTGGCAGATCCAGGTGTTGTTGCACAGACAGCAGCAGACGCGATTTCTTTTAAGCCGGTTTAGAAGATGCTTGATTTTATATTTTGCCCGGTGCAGAATACGGTAATTATTCGATCCTTGCATCAGATTTAACTTTATAATAACATTTTGCAGCCATTCTATGATCAATTCTTATCAAAAAAAAAGCTTTTATTTGAGGGTTGTCTGCAGCGTTGCAGTTTTAATACTCATTCCCCTTATATTTGCCTTTGGTTCTGTTTTTGCCCAGGGGTACAGCAGAGTCTTGTTTATCAGCTCCTACCATCCTGGTTTTCCAACCTTTCTCCAGCAGGTTGAGGGAATAAAGGATATTTTCCAGGAGAATGATATTCGTCTGGATATTGAATTCATGGATACTAAACGGTTTTCTGAAAAGTCCAATTGGGATATGTTCCAAAGCTCTCTGGCCTATAAGCTCGGACGGACAGAATTCTATGATGTGGTCATGGTTGCCGACGATAATGCACTGGTCTTCGCCTTGGACCAGCAGGCAGAACTCTTTAAGGGGAAACCCATTGTTTTTCTAGGAGTAAATAATATTGATCTTGCCCTGAAGCAAAATAACAATCCGGGAATTACCGGAGTTGTTGAATCAGTATCTATGAAAGAAACCATAGAACTGATGGTTGAAATGCAACCCCAGGCCAGCAATATCGTTGCCTTGGTAGATGGTACTTCCAGTGGTCAGGGGGATTTGGATCTATTTTATCAGCTCGCAAATGAGTTTCCCTCTCACAGGTTTTCGGATATTTCGCTTGCAGCCATGACCTGGATGGAGTTTTTAGATGATTTAAGTATTCTGGGCGACGAAAGTGCAGTCCTGCTTCTTTCTGCCTTTAGAGATAAAAACAATGAAACATTATTGTTTGATGAAAGCCTTAACCGTATTAAGGGAAAACTATCTATTCCCATTTTCCATCTTTGGTATCACGGGATTGGTGACGGCGTGCTTGGCGGAAAAATAATCAGTCATTACGAACAGAGTAAGGCTGCGGCAAAAATTGTTCTTGAGATATTAAAGGGAGCGCCTGTTGATCAGATCAGGGTCGTCAATGAAAGCCCTAATCGGTATGTTTTTGATTATAATCAGTTAAAAAAAAACAATTTGCTTGAATTCAAGCTTCCGGAAAGCTGTCTGGTCTTAAATAAGCCGGACTCTTTCTATGAAGAGAATAAATCCCTGGTCCTGGGGACAATTCTTGTCTTTTCAATATTAGTTATAGCATTATTTATTGCGGTCATTAATATCTCCCGGCGAAAGCGGGTTGAACAAAAATTGTCAAAAGCCCAAAACTATATCTCCAATATTATAGATTCCATGCCGTCAATGCTCATAGGTGTTGATACATACGGCAGAGTAACCCAGTGGAACAGGACTGTGGAAAAAGTTACAGGGATAACCAACACCGTTGCCCATGGAAAAGAACTTTCCGAGGTGTTCCCCAGGATAGCACCACAGATGGAAAAAATAACCGAAAGCATCAGGACCCGGAAGACACTACGGGAACCCAAAAGTTCCCATCTGTCAGACAAGGGGCTCTGTTATGAGGAAGTGACCATCTATCCTTTGGTTGCAAATGGTGTTGAAGGTGCGGTGCTTCGCATTGACGATGTAACCGACAAGCTGCGTATGGAAGAGATGATGATCCAGAACGAGAAAATGCTTTCTGTAGGCGGCCTTGCAGCCGGCATGGCCCATGAGATCAACAATCCGATTGCAGGTTTGATACAGACCGCATATGTCATGGCAAACCGTCTGGGTAAAAAGATTGATATGCCGGCAAATTTGAAAGCTGCTGAAGAAGCAGGCACTACAATGGAGGCCATACAGGACTTTATGGAGGCCCGGGGCATACCACGTATGCTTATGATAATCGATGAATCAGGCCATCGGATAGCCCAGATTGTGAGTAATATGCTCAGCTTTGCCCGGCAAACTGATGCCCAGGTATCTTCCCATGATTTTTCTGAACTTGTGGACAAGACCCTGGATCTTGCAGCCAGCGATTATAATCTTAAAAAGAAATATGATTTCAAAACCATTAAACTCAAGAAGGAATATGACGCCAACCTGCCCATGGTGCCTTGTGAAGGACCTAAAATCCAGCAGGTTCTGCTGAACATCCTTAGTAACGGTGCCCACGCCATGCAGGAGAGCATGGCAAAGGGTAAAGGAAAGGAACCATGTTTCATACTGCGGTTGTCCAAGGAAGAAGATGCCAATATGTTGCGTATGGAGATTGAGGATAACGGCCCAGGCATGGATAAAGCCACGCTAAAACGGATCTTTGACCCTTTTTTTACGACCAAGTCGGCAGGTCTCGGAACAGGCCTTGGCCTTTCTGTCTCCTATTTTATTATCACTGATAATCATCACGGCACCTTGGATGTGGTATCTGAACCTGGTAAAGGAGCGATCTTTATTATTCGTCTGCCCTTGAATGGAAAGATTATGGGTAATCTTTCAACTTCCTGAGAAAATTTTCAAGACAGGAAACGGCCAGGGATTCGTGGTCTCCGGCCTTGCCGTATTTTGCGGAATCACGATGTTGAAACGCGGGTCCGGCTTGTTGAGAAGTGAAATGAATTTGATCAGTGTTAATTTATTGCCTTAAAATCGATGTCGCTGGAAAACAAAATATCTTAAAGGCTGGCGATCTCAAGGTACATATCATGGGATGGTGTTGCAAACACCCCATGGAACTCTACCAACTATGCCTTTTTGTGGCAGTGGCCCAGAAAAAGTACCTCCCGGTGTGACTTTTTACGCCGGGTAATTTAGAGGGGCTTTCCTCCCGGGAACAGGGCTTTTTCAACATGGACGGGCTTTGAAATCAGGCCCTGCTCAAGCATGATGGTTTCGGTCTGTTTCCAGCCTTTGAGATCGATGGTGCCAACCCTTGCACCGCTTTCGGGAAGGACCAGGGGGCGGGTGGCGTCAAGCTGCTTCTGGCGAAGCTCTTCAGGGGTGTCCCGGTTGTATTTTCTGAGTACGGCCAGGGCCTTGTCCCGGTTCTCCGGCATGAGCGAGGCTTCCCAGCCCGAGATAAGGGCCTTGGCAAAGGCCTGGACCATTTCGGGATTGCGTTCCAGGGTCTTTGCTGAAGTGACAACCGAGTTTGCCACAAAGGTGATGCCATGGTCGGCAGGATTGAAGAAGCGTACTGCTTCCCCTGCCTGGCCGAGTTTGTCCGCCAGCATGATTCCCTGGGCGTTCCTGTAGCAGGGCCAGATGTCCACCCGGTCCTGGTAAAAGGGGGTGTAGTCGTACCGGACACTGAACAGGGTGACATCTTTTTCCGTAAGGCTTGCCCGGGCCATGAGGGTGCGCATGATGGTCTCGTCGTTGCCCCCGAAGGTGACGCCAAGGATTCGGCCCTTGAGGTCGGACGGGGTGTTGATGGCAGGCTTTACCCCCCGGTAGATCCACTGGAGGGGATTTACCTGGAAGAGCTGGGCAATGACCACCACCGGGGCACCCTTTGCCCGGGCCCGGATCACCTGGTCGGCCGAGGCCACGCCAAAGGTCGCATGTCCCAGTTCAAGCTCCCGGATGGCGTCCCGCTCGGGACCGCCCGCCTTGACGTTGACCGTAAGGCCAGCCCGCTGGAAAAAGCCGAAGTCCTGGGCGTAGAGGTCTCCCACCACGCTTGTGTTGAACAGCCACTTGAGCCGGTAGTTGAGGGTCTCGCCGCAGTCGGCTGTCTGCCAGGTCAGGGAGACAAGGGTCAGGGCAATAACGAGAATGGGGGCAAGTCGGTTAGAGGTCTTCACTTTCGACTCCTTTTGGAAGGATCCAGCCGGATGTGAGGCGCTTGCCCACACCTTCGAGGATCTCCTGGTAGATGGATAAAAACAATCCGATGAGAAACAGGGCCGTGAGGATCCGTGAAAGATCGCTCTGGTAGAGGGCGATGCGGATGCTGTGGCCGATACCCTGGTTGGCGGCAATGAATTCGGCAACAATGGTGCCGGCCATGGCCAGGGTGGAGCTGCCGGCAATCACCGTGGTGAGCTTGCCAATGTTTTCAAAGGCCCGGATCTTTACTTCCAGCTGCCACCGCATGCGGCCGGTGGCGATGTAGAAATGTTCCATGTCCGTGACCGGTTCCGCCATGATGCCGATGACCGACAGGAGCAGGGGAAAGTAGCAGATCATGGCGGCGATGAGGAGCCGTGAGGTGAACCCGTCCCCCAGCAGGATGAAGATGATGGGCGCCACGGCAACGATGGGGTAGGCCTGGATGTTGTAGGCCGCAGCCTTGATCAGGGTGCCGGCCCAGGTGCTCTTCCGGGCGGTGATGCCAACGAAAAAGGCCATGAATATGGAGATGGCCTGGCCGATGACCGCCACCATCAGGGTGTTGAGGGTGTCAAAAAAGTAGTCGTGGGCAACGGCCCGGCTGGTTGTGATGATCTCCCCGGGACCCGGGATCACGTAGTCGGACAGGCCAAGTCCGTATTTTACTCCCATGAGACCGAACAGGCCCAGGGCAAAGATGAGGAAAAATTGAAGAATTCGTCTACCCAGCATTCATGATCTCCAAGAGGACGGCGTCCAGTGCGTCCCGTCCCGGCTGGTTGGTTTTCCGGGTATCAAGTCCGGTAAAGGTAAGGGACTGGGGGGATTTCCCGATGCCCCGGAAGAGCAAGATCCGATCGCAGAACCGGGCCACCTCGATGAGATTGTGGGAGATGTAAAGAAAGTAGCGGTCCGGAAAGAGCTCTTTTATCTCAAGGAGAATGGTTTCCTTGGAGCGCTCGTCCACGTTGGCAAGGCTTTCGTCCATGATCATGAGCTGGAAATCCTGCAGCAGGTAGCGAAGCAGGTTGATGCGGTTTTGCTGGCCCAGGGAGAGCTGGGAAAAGGTCTGTCCCATGACTGGAACCAGGCCAAAGATCTCAATCAGGTGCTCCCTCAGATCCTCCCTTCCTTCCGGGGTGATCCGGTCAAGGTGCCTTTCTATGGGGGCCCAGCCCGGCAGGCGTTCCTGATTGTATGTGTATAGTACGGTGTTGATCTCCCCACGGTCAAGTGTGCCGCTGAAACCGTTGATCTCCCCTGCGATCACCCGGGCAAGGGAGGTTTTGCCCACGCCCGAGGGCCCGAACAATGAGTGAAACCCGGGCCTGTCCAGGCAAAAGGACAGATCCCTGAAGACCCATTCTTCGCTCCGGGGGTAGCGATATTCAAGATGTTGACATGTCAGTCCCACGTATACCTCAACTTTAAACCAGATCCATATTTAGCTCGTTCTTAACACAGGCGGGGAAAAATTTCCAAGGGTAAACTTATTGTTCGGGGTCAGGCTTTTAGCAAGCGATGGCCGTGGTAATCCCTTTCAGGTTTGTGATAAAACGGGGTCAGGCTTTTTTTATTGTAACCATGCGATAACCCTGCGAGTAAAAAAGCCAATAAAGAAAGCCTGACCTCCTCTTTAGCGAATAAAGAGAGCCAGACCTTATTTTATTGTAGCCATTATAGAATAGCCGGGGTCAACTTTAGCTTAAAGTAGCCGGGGTCAGGCTTAGCTTATTGCCTGATGTTTTATAATCCAAAAATAACGACAATAAGCTAAGCCTGACCCCTTTTATCTATGCATTGGGCAGGATACTTGAAAACTGGTACTCTTCAGCCTTCTGACCAAGACTGATCTCGTAATCGGTCTCTCCCCACTGTTCAATGGTGAGGTAAAATTTCCCTGAGTCGTCAACATAGTCCCACTTGAACACTTCCCGGCCAGGGGCGTCGTCCTTATAGAACAGGGCCCCTCCGGTCTCGTCCAGGAAAAATTCCTTTCCTTCGAAGGTGATGGTGTCCGGCGCATCGTCGGATTCGGTGATCACCTTTTTCACCCGGGCGTCAAGGCTTTGGAAGGGGCGTTTCCGGCTGATGGACCAGTAATCCTCATCATCGGGCTCAAGCTCCAGGTAGATGATGTCGTCATGGCTTTCAAGCTGCCACTCGTGGGTGAGGTCTCCCTCGCCCCAGTCGTAGCGGTTGGTTGACACCACCTGCCAGGTCTTGAGGTCATAGTCCACATAATACCCGGTCTTCATTGTCTTGAGGGTGAGGCCGGAAACCGGGTCCACCGGGTCCGGCCCCGGTTTCTTTTTGAAAAAATCAAATAATCCCATTATTATTCAGGAGATCAGGAGATCCCCATCCTTTTCTTAAGGTCCAGAAGATTGGCGGATGCACTGCCCGAAGAACTGCCCAAGGCGGCATCGATCTCGCTGTCAACGCTTGTTTCGGCCGCTGCCACCTCGCCATAGGCCTGGGCAAGGGATTCGTCCTCCTCGACCTTTGCCTTCATCTTCTCCAGCATGGAGATGGTGGAGGAGCTGTCGATCCTGGCAAGCTGGGCATTGATCTTCTTGGTGGACTGGGCGGTCCTGGCCCGGGCCTTGAGGGTGATGAGATCGTTCTCATAGGAGGTGATGGTTGATTTGAGCTTGCTCACCTTGCCCTGGAGATCCGCGGACCGGTTCTCATGGCCGGTTGCCTCTGCTGCCAGGCGCTCTGCGTCTTTCGCACTCTCTTCCTTCCGGTTGAGGGCTTCGGTGGCAAGGCGTTCCGCCTCTGCCGGGTCCATCTGGCCGCCCTGCATCTTCTGGAGCAGCAGCATGGCCTTGCGCTCGTAATCCTGGGCAAGGTTCTTTTTCTTGTCTGACTCTTTCCGGGTCCGGATGCCGATTCCCTTGACTTCTGCAAGGCTTGTCATGGCAGCGGTAAGGTCTGTTTTCAGATCCCGGATTCCCTGCTCGGTCATTTTGATAGGGTCTTCCATCTTGTCCAGGACGGCGTGGGCCTGGGACTCACCCACTTTGAAAAGTCGTTTGAAAAATGACATTGTTGCTTCTCCTTATATTAAACGTATTCCAGAAGTTCTGAACCATATTCCGACAGGGCAAGGGTCAGGGCGTGGATTGAGCCCTCGAGTTCGTTTCTGTCAAGATTCTCAAGCTGCAGGGTGTCCCTGAAGATGATGTAGGTCTCGGTTTCATCCACTACAAAGGCGCCGTGGACAAGCTCTCTGTTGAGCTGGAGCAGGCGTTTGTAGAGGGTTTCGGTCTTTGCCGGAACCTTCATGATCACCTGTTCGATAACAACGATGGGGGCTTCGCAGTCTATCACCAGATTTTTGATGCCGTTTTCCTCATCTTCGACAACGACAAGTTCTTCTGCTTCGTCCTCGCTGACGATGGAGATCTCCATGTCGCTCAGAAATTCTTTGACAAGGGTGAATTTATCTTCCATTTCAGTTCTCCTTCATTCTTTAGGGTTAGCCAATTTCCGGTCTTTCCGATGCAATGACGATGAGAAAGTCATCCTCCTTTAGAACATAACCGCTTTCGGGGTTGGCAACCAGGGTGGCCCCTGATCTGTCTTCGACCCCTATGCAGAGGATATTTTCCTTCTCCTTGAGCCGGCACATGGCATTGAAAAACGAATTTCCAACAAGATAAGTCGGCATTGTGATCTTGTAAAGCTCATTTCCGTATCGATTGCTCACAAGTTCGCTCACGAACCGGGTCATGCCGTGGTCAAGGGCTGCCTGGACCAGGAGATTGGTGGAAATTTCGCCCACCACGATGATCTCGTCCGCCCTGGCAAGCTTCAGGTGGTCCATGTTTTTACCGTCCATGAGTTCCACGCAGGTGTAGAGATCCGGCACATGGTTTTTCACTGTCATGGTGGCAAGGATGGTTTTTGCATCCCGGGAATAGGTGTCAAGGGCGTCGTCGGACAGGATGATGGCGGCCGATGCCTTGTCCGCCCTTGCCATATCAAGGGTGGTGGGGTCTGTCTGGCCGCTGACAAAAGAGATGTTCTCGTGCTGATCGGGTGCCTCATCCATATCGGCAATGATGACAATGGGGATCTCTTTGCACTTGGGATCTGTTCTCATCTCCTGGATGATGGTTTCCCCCCGGAAGTTCCAGCCGCAGATGATAAAATGGTCCCTTAGGTCGGTTGTTTTCATCCCTCGTTTCTCCATGAACTTGTTTTCGATAAACAGGCTTGCAATGGTTGCCGTTAAAAGACCGAGCAGGCCGATCCCGGACAGCATCACAACAATGCCGACAATCCTTCCGCCAGGGGTTGCGGGAGAAACATCTCCATAACCCACCGTTGTCATGGTGACAACACACCACCACAGGGCATCGGCAAAGGGAATTTCCTTTTCAAAATAGACTAGCAACAGGCTGCCCGTTACAAAGACGCCAATGGCAAAAACGAGAATCCTGTGCAGGTTTTCCCGTTTCAGCAAATGCAGGATACGTGTGAGGGCAGCAACGATATTCATCATAATCAGACTCCTTTCCCTTGGGTTATGTGCAGATTTGGCCTGTTTTTTCAAGAAAATTGATTTTGGGTTCCGGTCTTGTAAACCATGTTTTTTGATGTTACTATAGGTCGTTTTAACGTTTTATTTTTAATAAAAGAGTAGAGAGATGACTGAGAACACTAAAATGAATTTCTGGCAGGACCACTCCCTTGAATACCTTGAGATGGCGTTGAAGAGAGATTTCCAGGAGAGGGTTGAAAATCCCGACGGCTATGGAAAGAGAACCGGTGAATGCGGTGATACGGTGGAGTTCTTTTTGATGGAGAAAGATGGCCTTATCTCCTCTGTCTCCTATGATGTTGATGGATGTAAAAACACCAACGCCTGCGCCAATACAGTTGTGCAATTTGTAGCGGGCAGGAGCGTGAACGACGCATGGAAAATTACCCATGAGGATGTTTCCGACTATCTGAAGACTTTGCCGTCCCATGAAAACCATTGTGCCGAACTTGCCGTGGGCGCCTTTTATCTAGCTTTAAGGGACCTTGCCGGAAATTGCAACCAAACTGATACAGAGGAGAATACCACCGATGGGCAGGATGTCATCGTTTGAACGATTAAGGGAAAATGAGCGGGAAATAAGAAAAGAACTGATCATCACAGCCGCCATGGAGCTGTTTGAAAAGAAAAATTTCTGGGACATCAGCATGCGGGATATTGCCAACACGGCAGGGGTTTCGGCCTCATCACTCTACCGCTACTTCCCGAGCCGGGATGACCTTTTTATCGAGGCCCTGCTCCAGGATATCAATCATATTGAAGTGCTGCTAAAGGAGCGCATGGTCAAGGGCGAGGGGATCGATGCGCTTGCCATTGCCGTTGTCGACTATTGCCTGGATAATGAGCCCACCTTTCAGATGATGTGCCATTTCCTCATGCGGGGGGATGAAAACCCCAGCGTGAACGATAAATTCAGCTCGGTCCAGCTCAAATTCCTGAAGATGTTCGAGAAGGTTGTCAAGAGCATTGCCGGTGAAAAAGCGGTGACTGAATTTCATATCCAGGCTTTTTTTGCCTCCCTTTCCGGCATTGTCATGACCTTCCGGCATTTCCCCGGCTATACCGACGAAGAGAGGCGGGCTTACATCCACAAGCTTGCCCTGCTCATCATGCGCGAGGGCGGAGGGTTAGGTCAGTAAGTGATAGCCGTTCAGAGCCAGGTCACGGCATCCGGTCTTACAAACAGGGCTACCGCCCTGCCCGGATAGAGGCCTGAGGCTGCCACGGTTTGCTGGTCGATCCGGGTGGTGACCGTGAGGTCTGCCACCTGGATGCTTGCAATAAGCGTTGTGGCTTTGGGGTCAAGGACGAGCTGGGTGATGATCCCCTCTAACCGGTTGGTGAACTCCCGGCTCTTTGGCGCATTAAGCTTGATCTCACGGTCGCTGATAAGCCCCATGGCATCCCTTGCGGGCGGGACAGGGGCGAAAAAGCGTTGTCCCCCTCCCAGGTCGCAGAACGCAAGGCCGCCGGGCTGGGTCGTCCAGGGCCCGGGGATCATGGTGTTCCTTCCCGGTTTTACCGCTTTTCCTTCAAACAGGTGTAGGGTGGTGTCGCTGATCTCATTGAGCCATTGATGGTCGTGGCTGACGATGACCAGGGTGGTCCCCCAGTCTCTCCTGGCAGCAAGGGATGCGTCCCGTATGAGGGCTGCGCTTTCGGCATCAACGCTTGCCGTGGGCTCGTCCAGGAGCAGCACCTGGGGATGGAGGGCCAGCCTTGCTGCCAGGGCAACCCGCTGGGCCTCTCCGCCCGAGAGCTGGTGCCAGCGCCTTTGGGCAAATTCTTCAAACGGGAGTCCCACCTTTGAAAGGGCTTCGGCCACCCTTGTCCGGATGTTTTCCGAATTCTTTCGTATCCTCAATCCATAGGCGGTGTTTTCAAATACCGTTCGTTTCAGCAGATAGGGCTTCTGGGTCATGAGGCTGATCTTGAATCTCACGTTGGGCGAAAAAAGAGACTCCCTGTTTCCATTGAACAGGAGTTCCCCGAAGCTGGGCGTCTCAGCAAAGGTCATGAGCTTTAAAAGGGTGGTCTTGCCGCTTCCGTTGGGACCTGCAATGCCGGTGATCGATCCCCTGGGGATGGCAAGCTCCCTGATGTCAAGGACCTTGCTGGTCCCGTAATAGTGTTCCACCCTGTTGAAGTGGTATGCAAGTTTTTTTTTCATTACTGTTTTCTTAAAAATGACAGGGAGAGGTTGACCCCAAAGGCGATGGTGATGAGCACCACTCCCAGGGCGATTCCGTTGGCAAACATCCCCTTGCCCGTCTCCAGGGCGATGGCCGTGGTGATGGTCCGGGTGTGCCATTTGATGTTGCCCCCCACCATCATGGAGATGCCCACTTCCGTCATCACCCGGCCATAGGCCGTGACGGCCGCGGCCAGGATTCCGAAACGGACCTCCCACAAACAGGTGGCAAGGATGTTTTTTTTGCCGGCCCCAAGGGAGATGAGGGTCAGTTTCAGCTGGGGATCAATGGCCTCGATGGTGGACGCCGTGAGCGCTGTGACAATGGGAAATGCAAGCATGGTCTGGCCAACGGCAATGCCTCCCAGGGTGAACAGCAGGTTGAACTCCCCCAGGGGGCCCCGGCTGGATATGAATGCATAGACAAGCAGGCCGATAAATACTGTGGGAAGCGCCAGCAATGTGTCGAGCACGGTTCGCAAGGGCCGTTTGCCCTTGAAATCAAAATAACCGATTAAAAAACCGCAGGGCAGTCCGGCTGCCATGCTCAAGAGCATGGAGCCGGTGGATACCTTCAGGGTTGCGGCAACCGCGCTCCAGGTGGAGCTGTCACCGCTTGCCAGGAGATAGATGGCCTGAACAAACCCTGAAGTGATAAAATCCATGGAACGATCGCTTTCTATTTGGCGTTGGGGGTGAACAGGGGTTTTCCAAGCAGCCTGAACCCTTTGATCAGCTCCTGGGCCCTGGCCCCTGCCATCCAGTCGGAAAATTTCATGGCAAGCTCGTATTGGGCCTTGGGACAGTTTTCAGGATTGACACCGATGACACTGTACTGGTTCAAGAGAATGGCATCCCCCTGGACCAGGACTTTCAGCATGGGTTGATCCTGCTTCTGGGACTGGTACTTTATGTAGGTGCCCCTGTCCGTCATGGTGTAGCCCTGGCGCTCCTCGGTGACGCTGATGGTGGAGAGCATTCCCTGGCCCGCCTGGATATACCAGTTTTCCTTTTCAGGAAGCGGCTTGCCCGTTGAGTTCCACAACAGCTTCTCTTTTTTGTTGGTGCCTGAATCATCGCCCCGGCTCACAAAGGTTGCTTTGCTGTTTCTGATGGTTTCAAGGGCGTCCCTGACGTTTTGGCCTTGGATACCGGCAGGATCGCTTTCCGGCCCGATGATCACAAAATCGTTGTACATGATCTCCCGCCGGTTCTTACCGTATCCGGCGTCAATATATTTCCTCTCAGCAGGGGGCGCATGGACCAGGAGCACATCCACATCGCATCGCTGGCCAAGCTTCAGGGCCTTGCCCGTTCCTGTGGCCGTCCACTTGATGGCAATGCCGGTATCCTTTTCAAACTGGGGCATGAGGTAGTCCAGAAGGCCTGTGTTGTCGGTGCTGGTGGTGGTGGCCATCATCAGTGGCTTTTCCGATGCCATGGTAGTTGAAAGGGGGGAAAACGTGAACAGCGTGAGGGTGGCCAGGGCAATGGATAACAACCTGGTTTTTTTCATTGGGAGGACTCCTTTACTCTCTATATATGGGTGATTGATAAAAAAAGTTAGATAATGAGGCTATAGGGTTTAATGAAGCCCATGTCAATAAAAAACCTTGGTTTTTGTGGGGGTGACGGCTAAGGATGACCTGTGATAACTCATACTAACAGGTAGGGTTGTCCGGCAATTTTCTTGACAGGAGATGGGTAACATCCTATGGAAGAGGTGTTATGGATGAAAAACGCGCCATGGAAATCCTGGGACTTGAGAAAGGCTTCTCCCTTGGGGATGTTAAATCCGCTTACAGAACCCTGGCCAAGGTGTTCCATCCGGACAGGTTCGGCAGTGATGACGGGGGACGGAGGGCGGCTGAAGCGAGGATGATTGATATCAACCTTGCCGTCGCCGTTCTTATTGCCACGGCCCCTAAGCAGGCGGAGCCAAAGGTGGCGGAACCCGGGGCGGAAACCGCCGGCAAGGGCACAGGCCCCGTCCCCGGATGGTGTGTGCGGTTTTTCAGGGCCCTTGCCAGGCGGAGGCCAGGGCCGGTTGCGCAACCAGCCAGGCCGCAACCGGCAGCGTCTCCGTCATCCGGGCGGGAATCAAAGAGGGCCGTGTTTGCCGAGGTGTTTGAAACCTGTGTGGGGAAAGAGACCGTTTCCGGGAAACAATCCTTGAAACGGCCCAGGGGCCGGACACCGGTGAACTATCGCACCTATCTTGTCATGAAACAGCGGATGAAGCCCCGGGCAAGGCCCATGGATGCAGGAAGGGTCCAGCCGGTTTCTCCGGTCTCCCCTGTCACCAAAATCAACAATTAGATCCTTTTCACAGGTCGAGGCAAGCCAGGGCACGGTTTTTCTTCAGGTCCATGAGACTGACCCGGTTGTTTTCGACGATGCCATAGGTGTAGAGCTCTGTCCGGGGAACCGCAAGGGAGCCGGGGTTGAACCGTACCATATTCTCCTGCCTTTCAAGCCTTGGGACGTGGGTGTGCCCCTGGATGACCATGGCGGTGCCGGAAGGAATCCCGGAAACAGGGGCGTGTCCGTGAACCAGGAGGATTTTTGTCCCCATATGGCAGAACTCCAGATCAAAGGCGTAGCCGGGGTAAAACGATGGAATATCGCAGTTGCCATAGACGTAGCAAAGCGGGTTTCCAAGGGTTGGAAGCTCTTTCTTGATGGTTTCCGGCTGATAGTCCGGATGACCCGGCCGTCCGTACCGGGTGTCAAAAAGATCGCCGGCAACCACGAGGGTGTCCCCTGGTTTGAGAAGGGACTTCAGCAGCATCCAGGTGCCGTAGCTGCCGTGGACATCAGCCGTTACAATGAGTCTTGCCATTACCTGTCCTTTAAATACAGGGCGTGGTATTCGTCCTCTGAAATGTGCCGTTTCAGCAGGGTGTTGATGAGGAGGTAGATCTCTTCAAGCTCTGCGTCTTCGAGCCTTGGGATAAATGCCTTCATGAACGAATCCTCTGAAAACTTCTGAAGGTAGAACATCAGGGTCTCTTCATCTGTTTCCCTGTCCATGCCAAAGGCTCCGAGTCCCTTGTAGTTGTGTATGAAGTTGTGGGTATCTTTTGCCATCTTTGTCCTTTTGGGGCCTTTATTAACAGCCTTTTATGGCTGTTTGGGTTAAATTTGCTATAAATCCCACACTCTTGGGCCGAGATCAACCTTTTTTGTCCAATGGCACGGGTTTGGTTTGCAATTTGCCCGGGGAGATTATAGTCTTGGCCCCATGGGATTTTTGGGTGGGCCGGGAGGGTAGCAGGCAGGCCCTGTTCATTGACTTTTTGGCATTGGGGCTGATCCTTGCCCCGGCAGGAGGAGAATCTTTGGCACAGAGGAGCGAGAGCGGGTTTGAATTTGGCTGGTTTACCGCAGGCAATGGGCATCGGTTGCGATTTGGCCGGGCAGAGGCGTTGGAGGGAACTGCCAAAGGCCTTGTACTGCTCTTAAACGGCAGGTCAGAGTTCCTGGAAAAATATGCGGAGGTGGCACAACGACTCACCGCCAGGGGATACACTGTCCTGAGCCTTGACTGGCGGGGGCAGGGGCTTTCGGTCAGGGAGCTTGAAAACCGGCAAAAGGGGTATGTCAGAACCTTTGACGATTATCTTGCGGATCTTAATCTTTTTTACGATCACCATGTTAAGGCTACCGGGCTTCCTGTCTCAATTCTGGCCCACTCCATGGGAGGGCACCTGGCCCTGCGGTTCATGCACGATCACCCCATGGGGGTTGACCGGGCCGTGCTTGTTTCTCCCATGGTGGACATTGTGACGGCTCCCTTTCCCCGGATTGCGGCCCGGGCCATGGCAAATATCGCCTGTGCCTCCGGGTTTGCCGAATCCTATGTGCTTGGCGGTTCCAATTACACCCCGGAAAATGTCAGGTTTGAAACCAACCGCCTGACCCATGACCGGGAGCAGTTCGAGAATGAGAAAAGACTGATCGCGGACACCCCCGATCTCGCCCTGGGGGATGTCACCTATGTCTGGGTCAAGGCGGCCTTTGACTCCATCGAGATCCTTTCCGGGAGGGGATATGCCCGGCAGATCAAGACCCCGGTGATGATGGTCAGTGCCAGGGAGGACCGGGTTGTTTCGGTCAAAGCCCAGAAGCGTTTGTTCAAAAACATGTCCGGCTGTGAGTTTGTCTCCATTCCAGGGGCTTTCCACGAGATCCTCCATGAGACAGGCCCGGTCAGGGACGTGTTCTGGAACCATTTTGACGGATTTATGTCCATATAAGAAAGGTAGACCATGGTGTTTCAGGGAGTGGCCGGACTTGCGGCCTTTGTAGCAGTTGCATGGGGTTTGAGCGAAAACCCGGGAAAGGTGAGAATCAGACCCGTGATCACGGGCATGACAGTGCAATTTATTCTGGCGCTTATTTTGTTGAAGCTGCCCATGGTGAGAGAACTCTTTGTTTCCCTCAATTCGGTGATTTTAGGCCTTGAATCGGCTTCCAGGGCCGGCACCTCCATGGTGTTCGGCTATCTTGGGGGAGGGGCGCTGCCCTTTTCCGAAACAGCCCCCGGCGCATCCTTTATTCTTGCCTTCCAGGCCCTTCCTCTGATTCTTCTGATGAGCGCCCTGTCGTCCCTTTTCTTCTACTGGAAGATTCTTCCCCTGGTGGTGAGGGGGTTTTCTGCTGTGTTGACACGGAGTTTTGGCCTGGGCGGCGCAGAGGGACTCGGGGTGTCTGCCAACATCTTTGTGGGCATGGTGGAGTCTCCCCTCTTTATCCGGCCCTATCTGGCAAAGATGACCCGGAGTGAACTTTTTTCCCTCATGACATCCGGCATGGCAACCATCGCCGGCACGGTCATGGTGCTCTACGCCAGCATCCTCGGTAACGTTATTCCGGATGTGCTGGGACACATCCTTGTGGCCTCCATCATCAGTGCCCCTGCGGCCATCACCGTGGCAAAGATCATGATCCCGGAAACCCAACCCATGACCTCGGGGAAGCTTGTGGCTGTGGATAACACCTCAAGCGCCATGGATGCCGTGACCAAGGGCACGGTCCAGGGGGTGGAACTCCTGATCAACATCGTTGCCATGCTCATTGTCCTTGTTGGTCTGGTTTACCTGGTGGATCTCCTGTTCGGGGTGCTTCCGGATCTTATGGGAGAGCCCCTCTGTCTGAAGCGGATCCTTGGGTGGATCATGGCGCCGGTGGCCTGGCTCATGGGTATTCCCTGGAGCGAAGCCCCGGTTGCAGGCGCCCTCATGGGAACCAAGACTGTTCTCAACGAGTTTGTCGCTTACCTGGAGCTGTCCCGGCTTTCCAGGGAAGTGCTCAGCCCGGAAAGCCGGGTGATCCTCATTTATGCCATGTGCGGGTTTGCAAATCCGGGAAGCCTTGGCATCATGATCGGCGGCATGGGAACCATGGCCCCGGAGCGGCGGGGCGAAATCGTCTCCCTGGGATTCAGGTCCATTGTGGCGGGCACCCTGGCCACCTGCATGACAGGCGCCGTTGTCGGGATTATCAGCTGACAGGTGGTTGACAAGGTGTTGAAATCTGGTTACTTTATGAACCGTATTTAGCAGTAACCGTTTGTGAAGAAACAAGAATGTACACAGGAGGTGCCATGTCTCTTTCGATCAACACCAACACTTTAAGCCAGTCTGCCGGGAATGCGTTTCGGTCGGTTTCCGATGCGTTTGACCGTTCCCTGGAGAAAATTTCGTCGGGCAGCAGGATTAACCGCGCTGCCGATGATGCCTCGGGAATGGCCATTGCCGACAGCCTCAACAGTGCCGCACTCAGCATGGGGCAGATGAGCCGTAATGCCGTGGACGATATTTCCATGGTGCAGATCCGGGAATCCGCCCTTGGGCAGGCCACTCAGATCGTCCAGGGGATCGGCGAAAAGGCTGTCCAGGCGGCGTCCGATACCCAGACCAGCGAAACCCGGATGGCTATCCAGTCAGATGTGGGAAAATCCCTTCAGGCATTGAAAGATCTCTACCAAGGCACCACCTTTAACAGCAAGCCTCTGCTTGCTGACGTTCCGGGACTGTCCCAGCTTTCAGAGATTGACCTCTCCACCCTTGAGGGTGCGCAAGGGGCCCAGGAGGCTGTAAGTGAAGCCCTTGAGGTGATAGGCTCTTCCAGGTCCGACATGGGATCACGTCAGAACCAGCTTGAGGTGGAAATCTCCAATCTGGGAAGCCAGGAGGTTGCGGCAAGGAGTTCGGAGTCCCAGATCCGGGATGTTGATCTTGCCGAGGAGGTCATGAATATGAAGCGGCTGGATCTGCTTAAACAGACCTCCGCCTTTGCCCAGTCCAAGGCAAACGTTAACGCCCAAAGGGTGGCTCTCCTTCTGGGTTAGCGCTCCTTCACCAGGCGAAACCCCAGGCTGTTTCTCTTGGCCACGGGCTTGTAATAGCTTCGGTAGGCACTTCTGCAGTATTTGGGGTTCTGGTGCCAGCCGCCTCCCTTGAAGATCCGTCGGTCCCCTTTGGTTGACAGGGGATCGACGATGTTGTCACGGTAGGTTTTCGTTATCACCCCCACCCGCCCCTTTAACCGGTCCCGCCATTTACATGAGTCAAGGACCCATTCCTGAACATTGCCGTGCATGTCGTAGAGTCCCCACGGATTGGGCTTTTTTGCCTTAACAGGATGGGGCCTGAAATCGTCCGGCGGATCTTTATAGCCGGAATTTGCGCAATACCATCCAACAGCATCCAGGGCAGGCTCGATCTCTGTGCAGGAGGTTGTGGTGATGGGGCCGCTTGAGAATGCAGTGGTGGTTCCGGCCCTGCATGCATACTCCCATTCAGCCTCGGTGGGAAGCCGGTACTTGCTGGTGCCCTCGTACTGGTTGAGCACCCGGATGAACTCCATGCACTCTTCCCATGAAACCGTATCCACGGGACAGTTGTCCCCGCATTCCGGAAAGGCCGAAGGGTTGAATCCCACCAGGCGTTTCCACTGGCCCTGGGTCATCTCGGTCTCCTGGATGTAAAAGTCCTTTGATATAAAGACCGTGTGACGGGTCTCGTCCCGGGTATGCCCGATTTCCGATTTTGGGCTTCCCATGTAAAAGCGTCCGCTTGGAACCGGGATGAACCGCATTCCGAGCGTGTTGGTGAAGACCTGGTCCTGGGCGTTAACCGGAACGGCCAGACAGACCAGGGTACAGATGACGAGGCACACCATTGTGGTTCGCTGTTTCATTTCATGTCCTTGTAAACTTCAAGGTTGATAAATCAGTACAACATGGTATGTACATATTACAGATTTTTATGCGATACAAGAGGAGAAACTCCATGAGTAAAACTAAGGGCTCTAAAAACGATATCACTTCCACTCCGGACGCCAGGCTGAACTTCAAAAAAACCGGGGATGACAATGAACCGGGCGGAACTTCGCTTTTGAAGAAAAGTGAGCTGTCGGCAATTTTTATTGGGGCAGGGCTCATCACGTTGATTGTTTTCTTCGTGTTCTTTAAGTCCTCGGATCCGAAGGGCAACGACCAGCCAGTCGAAACTGCTGACGTTCAATCCATTGAAGAGCGCATGGCAAAACTGGAGAGGATGGTCAATCTTCAGACTCCCCCGTCCGGAACCAATCCCTCCCTGGATTCCTATAACGCCAGGGTTGAACGGGTGGAGGCGGCTCTTTCCGTAAAATTCGACCTGGTGGCCACCAGGCTTGTTACCCTGGAGAAGGGGCTTGCAGGACTGGAGAAGAAGCTTGACCGGAAGCTTGTACGGTCAACCCAGGCCCAGGCCAAGCCCCCGGTAAAAAAGGTTGCCCAGAAAACGGCCCCCGTGAAAAAGGCACCGGTAAAGGTGGCAACCAAGTCCGCTGTGCACCATACGGTGAAAAAGGGGGATACCCTCTACAGCATCAGCCGGCACTACAATACCTCGGTAAAGAATCTGAGGGCATTGAACAAGCTTGGGGCCAAGGATGGAATCTTTCCCGGTGAAAAACTTGTTGTGAGGTAAATCAGGCGTTGGAGCGTCCTTTGGCCGCACTGATGAATTGTGCCACCCTGGCAAGGTCTTTTCTGCCAAAGGAGTGCTCAACTCCTGAACTTACATCCACCATAAAGGGCGCTGTCTTTGCCACAGCCTGTTGAACGTTATCCGGATCGAGGCCGCCTGCCAGGATCAGGTTACGGACCTCCTTTATTTTGTTGGCACGGTCCCACTCCCATGCTTCTGCATTGCCCCCGGGAAGGGTTCCCTTTCCATGCTCCACAAGAAATCCCCAGGCGTCTTCATAGGCTGTGACTGTGTCGAATCCCGGCGCTTGTTCGGCAAACAGGGCCTTGATCACCCGGATGCCGGACCGGGCAAGCTGGGTTACAAGTTCCGGGCTCTCCTGGCCGTGGAGCTGGACCGCCTTGAGGTCGCAGGCGACGATTCGTTCCATGATGTACTCTGGATCTGCATTGACAAACACCCCCACGGAGATGGCGGATTCCGGCAGATTGTCGGTTATTCTGCGGGCCTGGTCAATGGAGATGTGCCGGGGGCTTTTTTCGTAGAACACAAGGCCGATGGCGTCGGCCCCAAGTTCGACACACTTCTTTGCCTCATGGGGATCGGTCAGTCCGCAGATTTTCACCATGGGAGAGTCATCAGTATTTCGTTGGGGTGCTTCGGGTGATTCTCCCAGGAGATCATGGATGAACGCCTGGGTGTCCGGGGCCCTTACAATGCTTTCGCCCACAAGGAAATTGACGATACCGGCCTCGATGCCGGCCTCGATATCCTGTCTTTCTGAGATGCCGCTTGCCGCCACCGGAATTTCCCTGCCCGTGAAAAAGGGGGCAAGCCGCTGTGCCACGTTAAGGTCCGTCTCCAGGGTGGCAAGGTTCCGGTTGTTTATTCCTATTACGGCAGCATTCGCCCCCAGGGCGGTTTCAAGTTCATGTTCCGAGTTTATCTCCACCAGGGGTTCCATGCCAAGCTCCCTTGCAAGGCAGATGTAGTCGCAAAGCTGTCCCGGATCAAGAAGGGTGGTGATGAGAAGAATGGCATCAGCTCCTGCCGCCCTGGATTCATAGATCTGGATCTCCGAGAAGATAAAGTCCTTCCTGAGGATGGGAAGGTCGCTTGCCCTTCTCGCGGCCCCAAGGTCTTCCATGGTTCCCTTGAAATAGTGAGACTCGGTGAGCACGGAGATGGCAGCGGCCCCTGCTTCGGTGTACTCCTTCGCAAGCTTGAAGGGGTCAAGATCCGGCCGGATGTCTCCCTTGGAGGGGGATGCCTTTTTGATCTCGGCAATGATGCCGACCCTGGAGGGGGAGCTGGCTCCAAGGGCCTGCCTGAAGCTTGCACCGGGTTCCCTTGCTTCCGCCTGTTTCCTGAGACGGTTGATCCCGGTTTGGGCGGCCAGCTGTGCTATCTCTTTTTGTTTGATCGCTTGTATCTCTTTTAAAAATCCCTTTACCGCCATCCTAACCGTTCTCCTGTGTGAAATTGATCAAATGTTCCAGTTTCTCCATGGCCCTGCCCGAATCTATGGTTGCTTCTGCCATGGCGATCCCCTGGGAGAGATCATTTACCCCATCGGCCGCCACCAGTGCCGCCGCTGAATTGATTAGAACGATGTTGCGCCTGGCGCCCCTTTCTCCCTTGAGGATGGCCCGGGTGATCCCGGCGTTCTCATTTGCGTCTCCTCCCCTGAGTTCCCTTGGATCGGCATAGTGGTCAAAGAACTTCAGGGGATCCAGGTCATAGGAGCGGATGAGACCGTTGGCAAGTTCGCTCACCCGGGTGGGGGCGCACACGGTGATCTCGTCCATTCCGTCGTGGCCGTGGACCACAAAGGCCCTGTGGGTGCCCAGGAGCTTAAGAACCTGGGCATACATCTCGGTGAGCTTTGGATCAAACACCCCTATCAGCTGGCATTTGGCCGCGGCCGGGTTGGTCAGGGGGCCGAGCATGTTGAAGATGCTGCGGATGCCCACCTCCCTCCTTGCGGTTGCCGCATGCTTCATGGCGCCGTGGAACCGCGGGGCAAAGAGAAATCCCAGGCCGATCTCGTTCACGGCCTCTTCAACGATTTCAGGGTCGAGATCGATCACCACCCCCAGGGCTTCCAGGAGATCGGCGCTGCCGCACTGGCTCGAGATGCTCCTGTTGCCGTGCTTGGCAACGGTGACTCCGCAACCTGCCACCACAAAGGCCGTGGTGGTGGAGATATTAAAGGATCCCGAGGCATCCCCGCCGGTGCCGCAGGTGTCAACGCATTTTTTTTCCATGGTCTGTATTCTGACCGCCTTTCTCCGCATGGCCCGGGCAGCCCCGAAAAGCTCTTCCACGGTTTCTCCCTTGGCGGCCAGGGCGGCCATGAAGGCACCGATCTGGGCATTGGTGATGGTGCCTGAAAAGATGGCGGATATCATGGATGCCATGGTGTCGGCGGAGAGATCCTTTCCCTGTATGATGGTTGTGAGATTCTTGGTGAAGTCCATTGTCATACTCCTTTTATGAAATTTCTGATGAGCCGTTTGCCCACCGATGTCATGATGGATTCCGGGTGAAACTGAACGCCCTGGGTGGGGTGCTCCCTGTGGGCAAGCCCCATGATCTCTCCGTCCTCTGATTCGGCCGTGACCTCAAGGCATGACGGCAGATCTTCTCTTGATACGGCAAGGGAGTGGTAGCGCATGGCGGCAAAGGGGCTTTTGATCCCTTTGAATACGCCCTGGCCGTTTGCCGTGACCTGGGAGGTTTTTCCGTGCATGATCTGTTTTGCATGGACGATGGTGGCGCCGAAACAGGCGGCCAGGGTCTGGTGGCCGAGGCAGACGCCGAGGATGGGCAGTTTTCCTGAAAAGTGGCGGATCACCCCGAGGCTGATGCCCGCACCCTCGGGCCGTCCCGGACCCGGGGAGATGACAATGGCATCAGGGGCCATGGCTTCAAGGGCCGCAACCGTGGTTTCATCGTTTCTGAACACCTTTACATCCGCACCTGTCTGCCTCAGGTAGTGGACAAGGTTGAAGGTGAACGAGTCGTAGTTGTCTATCATTGCCACTAGCATGATCCACCTCCCCGGGTCTTTCCAAGGGCAAGCTCCATGGCCCGTTCAACGCTCTTTGCCTTGTTCCTGCACTCTTCGAGTTCTTTTTGGGGATCGGAGTCGGCAACGATGCCGGCGCCGGCCTGGACCGTCACTTTGTCGTTCTCCATGACAGCGGTCCGGATGGTGATGGCAAGGTCCATGTTGCCGGTAAACGAGATGTAGCCGGCAGCCCCGCCGTACACCCCCCTGGGCCGGTTTTCAAGTTCTGAGATGATTTCCATGGCCCGGATCTTGGGCGCTCCCGACAGGGTGCCTGCCGGGAAGGTGGCCCTCAGAAGGTCCCAGGCATCGATATCCTCCATAAGATCGCAGCTGATGTTGGAGACAAGGTGCATCACATGGGAGTAACGCTCCACCTCCATCAGCTCCGTGACCTGGACGCTGCCCGTCTCGGCAACCCTGCCCAGATCGTTTCGTCCCAGATCCACCAGCATGAGGTGTTCGGCCCTCTCTTTCTCATCGTTTAAAAGCTCATCCGCAAGTCGTCTGTCCTCCTGCTCGCTGGCCCCCCTGGGCCGGGTGCCGGCAATGGGCCTCAATGTGGCGCTTCCACCCTCCAGGCGGACCATTGTCTCCGGGGAAGATCCTGCCATGGTCATTCCCTGAAAATTCATGAAAAACATGTAGGGCGACGGGTTGACATAGCGCTGGGCCCTGTAGAGGGTTACGGGGTCCACCGGGGCGGTGCAGGAGAAGGGCTGGGAATAGACCGCCTGGATGATCTCACCTTCGACGATCTTCTCCTTGAGGGTATTCACCCCGTTGATGTATGTTTCCGCATCTGTTTCCGGCATGAAGCTGAACTCTCTTTCTTTCTCTTCCGGGGGATGTTCCCGGGTTGCCGCGGCACTGGGTTTGTTGATCCTGGCAAGCAATGTCTCAAGACCGGCTGAAGCATTCTCAAATGCCGCCCCTGTATCTTCATCCGCTTCAAGGTAGGCTATCTTCACTAAAGTAAGGGTGTGCTTCATGGTGTCGAAGATGATCATGGCATCGGGGATGATGAAATGGGCATAGGGGGTATCTTCCGGGAGATTCACGGGAATCTTCTCGAAAAAACCGACCATCTCATAGGTGAAATAGCCGGTGAGCCCGCTCCAGAAGCGGGGGAGTTCCTCCATGTCGCAGGGGGTGTAGTGATCTGTGATTTCCCTTAATACCGCCAGGGGATCGTTGTTGTGGGCAATGGTTTGGGTGCCTTTAACCGAAACGATCTCCACACGGTCTGAAAAGACGCGGATTTCGCTGTTGGCCCCGATGCCAAGAAAGCTGTACCTGGCCCATCTCTCTCCTCCTTCCACGCTCTCCAGCAGAAAGAGGGGGGCGTCTTTCCGGTATAACTTTTCAAGGATTGAGACCGGGGTCTCCGTATCTGCAAGGATTTGGGTGCACAGGGGAACCACGTTGCCGGTCTCGGCAAGGTCCATGAATCGCTGTTTGTCAGGAAATTGGTTTAAAATCATTGGTTTTGTTCCTCTATCTGTTGGTTGATCAGCCCGGGGAACCTGTCGCGGGAATAAAAAAAAGACCGCGAAGCCCCTGGCTGCCGCGGTCTATTATTTTTTTCCTTAAATAACGGGCTATCCAGCCCACGGCATGCCGAAAGTAAAGGTATGCCACCACCAGCAGCGGTTTACATGGGTTGGGTGATGATCGTTGTTATTCAAGGCTTTTTTCCTCGTGTAAAGGGATTTTTTTATTATTATTAGATGCAGAGTATACCCCAAAAAAAAGGGGTGTCAAGGTTTTTGTTTCTTTTTGTAGAAACAACCTCCGGTGTGATTAGTGCTTGACAGGGGAACAGAAAGTTTCCAATAATAGCGAAACAGTGCCTGGGAGCTCAAGAATTAAATTGAAAAACCCCCGTGACAAACAGAAGGTATAAACGTTGAATAAACAATTGGGGTCTGCAACATCTATTTCAAGAAATCTGAGCGTCAGCCTTGTGCTGGTCCTGGTGGGGGTCATTGCCACCACCGTTTTTCTCCACTGCCTTGTGATCAGCCACAACGAAAAGAGGGAACTTGGGGAAAAGGCGGACGAGCTCCTTGGCAATCTTCAGAAGAGCGTGGAACTGCCCATATGGAACTTTGACAGGGAAGCACTGGAGAAAATTGCCGGGGCTTATTTCCTGTCCGATCCTGTGGCCGAACTCCTGATCACCGAGGGAGTGAGCCGGGAGATCATCATCCGGAGAACAGAGCCCGGCGACTTTAACACCATCGTACGGGAAGGGGATGTGCTCCACCAGGGAGAGGTGATCGCCCACATCAAGCTGGGGCTCACCAAAAAGTATTATAAACAGCGGTTGGAACGCCTTATCTCCTCCTATGCTGTGACAGGCGTCATCCTGATCGTCATTGTTATCTTTGCCACGGGATTTCTGTTGAGGATCTTTCTCAAGAAACCCTTTGATAATCTCATCCAGGGGATCGAGAGAATCGCAGCCGGTGATTATTCCTACGAACTGACCCAGGTGAGGCAGAAGGAGCTCTCCCTTATCGTGGACCGGTTTGAAAACATGGCCGACACCCTTCAGAAGCGGGAGCGCAGCCTCAACAGCGCTAAAAACTACATCTCCGACCTGTTTAACTCCATCGATTCCATCCTGGTGGGGGTGGATGCCCAGGGCAAGATCACCCATTGGAACAAGCGGGCCGAGGAGGTGGCCGGAAAGTCCATTGACAACGCCCTGGGAAAACATTTCACCGAGATGTTTCCATGGCTTGAGAACAAGGGGGAGATGATTGAGCGGGCCCTTTCCAGGAAAACGCTTAAAAAGGACCTGAAGTTCCGGGTTAACAGGAAGTCCGGGCCCAGTTATGTTTCCATTGTTGTTTCTCCCCTCACATCCGAAGCCCAGCAGGGTGCGGTTGTCCGCATCGACGATGTCTCCGACCGGGTGCGCCTTGAGGAGATGATGATCCAGACCGAGAAGATGCTCTCCGTGGGCGGGCTTGCCGCCGGCATGGCCCATGAGATCAACAATCCTCTGGCCGGAATGCTCCAGAACTCCCAGGTGATCGAAAACAGGCTCTCGGTTGAGACCATGCCCGCAAACATCAAGGCTGCCGAGGAGTGGGGCATCACCATGGCCGCCGTCAAGGGATATATGACCAGCCGGGGCGTGTTCGAGCTTTTGACTTCGGTTCGCCAGGCAGGGGCCCGTGCCGCCAGGATCGTCGAAAATATGCTCTCCTTCAGCAGAAAGAGCAACTCCGGGTTTGTGGCCTCTGACCTTCGGATCGTTGTCGACGATACCCTGGAGCTGGCGGCCAATGATTATGATCTGAAGAAAAAATATGATTTCAAGAGCATTGCCATCAAAAAGGAGTACAGCAAGGAGATGGTGAACATCCCCTGCGATCTCACCAAGCTCCAGCAGGTGATTCTCAACATCCTGAAAAACGGCGCCCAGGCCATGGCTGAAAACAAGGCTGAACATAAAAGCCCCTGCTTTGTTCTGCGCATCCGCAAGGCCCGTAAATCCGGGATCATCGAGATCGAAGACAATGGCCCGGGCATGGAAGAGTCTATCCGGAAAAGGGTGTTTGAACCCTTCTTCACCACCAAACCGGTTGGGGTCGGCACTGGCCTCGGCCTGTCAGTCTCCTACTTTATCATCACCGAAAACCACGGGGGAAGCCTTGCGGTGGAGTCATCTCCAGGGGAAGGAACCCGGTTCATCATCCGCCTTCCAATGAGAACGACTGCCCAGCTTGACAGCAAAACCCCATGATCCGCCCCTGGCACTGGAAAACTGTAATTTGATCCTGATTTATCCCCCCTGTGGAAAAGCGTGCGAACCCCCGGCCGGCGTGGCCCTTCTTGCGGGTGCGCTCAAGCGGCACAACATTGAATGCACCGTTATCGATGCCAACCTTGAGGCTCAGCTTTGGCTGGCCAAATCCGGCAACCACCCTTCGGACAGATGGACCCAAAGGGCCGTGTCCCACTATGAGCGGAACCTTAAGGATCTGAGGCGTCCCGGTCTCTACGCCAACAGGGACCGTTACCGCCAGCGGGTGATGGACGTCAACCGGGTGATCTCATCCCACCTTGATCCAAGGTTCAGGCTGACCCTTGCCGATTACGGGGATTCAATGCTTTCCCCGGTAAAGAGCCAGGATCTTATTATTGCGGCCGAAACCTTTGCAGACAATCCGTTCTTCCGCTATTTTGAAGAGCGGCTCGCCCCAAGGATCGAGGCGGCAGCCCCCTCCTCCATCGGGATCTCCCTGTGTTTCCTGAGCCAGGCCCTCACGGCCTTTGCCCTTGTGGGCTGGATCCGGTCCCGGTTCCCCGGCATCCGGATCATTATGGGCGGCGGCCTTGTTTCCTCATGGATGAGCAGCCCCCTGTGGAATGATCCGTTTCAAGAGCTTGTGGATCTCATGGTGAAAGGCAACGGGGAGGGGAAGCTGCTGGAACTCTCAGGATCCCAGGCCGGTCAACGGGAACGGTTTTGTCCGGATTACGATTTCTGCGACTGGGAGGGCTACCTTGCACCCGGGCGAATCCTTCCGTTCAGGACAGCCACGGGCTGCTACTGGAGCAAGTGCCGGTTCTGCCCCGAAAAGGCCGAAGGGGGTCGTTACCAACCGGAAAAGAACCAGGATCTCATGACGGATCTTACAACTCTTTATGACCGGTACCGGCCCGATCATGTCCATTTCCTGGACGATGCCCTGAGCCCCTCGTTCCTGAGGACCCTGGCAAAACAGGAACTGCCGTTTACCTGGTACGGCTTTGTCCGCTTTACTAAGGATCTCACCGACCCTGATTTCTGCCGTGCACTGTACCGGTCAGGGTGCCGCATGCTCAAGCTGGGCCTTGAGTCCGGCGATCAAAAGGTCCTTGACAGGATGAACAAGGGAACCGACCTTGATATGGCAACCCAGGTGCTTTTTGCCCTGAAAGAGGCCAACATTGCCACCTATGTCTATGTCCTGTTCGGAACCAGCTTTGAGACGGAGGCCGGGGCGGAGAAGACCCTGGCATATGTGGCGGAACACAGCGACAGGATCGGTTTTCTTAACACGGCAATTTTCAACCTTCCGCGATTCAGTGAGGATGCGGCCATCCTCGAGACCGATCACTTCTACGGGGGCGACCTCTCCCTCTATCTCAGCTTCAAGCACCCCCATGGCTGGGACCGGAAAAAGGTGAGGCTGTTTCTTGAGAAGCGCTTTAAGAAGCACCCGGCCATCGCCCCGGTTTTGCGGCGGGATCCTCCGTTTTTCACCTCTAATCATGCTATGTTTGTCGCTTGATTGGGGGTAGGGGTTGGTTAGTTTACGCCTCGATGGCTTGGTCGATGGGTGAGTTTGCTTCGCTCGCTTCGAGGGGGTCAGGCTTAGCTTATTGTCGTTGTTTTCGTGGGGCAGGGAATTATGCAATAAGCTAAGCCTGACCCCGTTTGGCCGACAGTAAGTTAGGCCTGACCCCGTTTGGCCGAGAATAAGTTCAGCCAGGTGTCGTTTGTCGCTGGCTTCGTGTGTAAAAGAAATGTAAAACAGGGGGGTTGCCCTTTTAAAATCTGGCGGCAGGGGTATAGTGGATTCATGTTTATTCCAAGAGAACCCGTCAACTCAATTTCTCACATGGCAGGGGCCGTTGCCTCGCTGGCAGGCCTGACCCTGCTCATCGTTGTTGCCGCTTTAAAAGCCGGGGTGTGGCATATTGTTTCCTTTTCCATCTTTGGTTTGGCCCTTGTGATGATGTACACCTCAAGCTCCCTTTACCACGGCTTGCGTCTCTCACCCAAAGGTCTTCTCAGAATGCGCCGTCTGGACCATATCATGATTTTCATGCTCATTGCAGGGACCTACACCCCCCTCTGCCTGGTCCCTTTGAGGGGACCCTGGGGCTGGAGCCTCTTTGGCACGGTCTGGGCCATGGCCCTTGCCGGTATCGTGCTCAAGCTCTTTTTCATGAACGTTCCCAGGTGGGTTTCCACCTTTATCTATCTTGCCATGGGCTGGCTTTGCCTGGTTGCCGTCTATCCCCTGGTTACGACCCTTTCCCCGGGGTGCATGGCCTGGCTTGGGGCAGGGGGGCTGTTCTACAGCGTCGGCGCCGTGATCTATGGGTTGAAACGGCCGGATCCATGGCCCGGCATTGTCGGCTTCCACGGCATCTGGCACTGTTTTGTCATGGCAGGAAGCTTCTGCCATTTTTGGGTCGTGTTTCGCTACCTTCCCTATCTGTAACATCCGTCTAGTTATTGTTGCGACGGGCGCACTATTATCTTGACACCGTGTTCGCCTCTGGTACTATTCTAAGGTATGAAACCTCCAGGAAAAGAGATCGTGGTGACTTGTTTGAATTGTCTCTGGTCAACGGGATTTATTTTGGTCGTTTTTTTTCTCGTTCTCCAGCCTGTTCAGGGACAAGCGACGGCGGATAACACGAAGATCAAGGTGTATGAGATCAAGGTCGAAGGGCCTGTGGAACCGGGAATGGCTGCCTTTCTCAAGCGGGCTTTGTCTTCGGACCAGGATCCCTCCTCCATCTTTGTTCTCAAGATGGACACCTTTGGCGGACGGGTGGATTCCGCCCTCCAGATCGTGGATCTTATCCTCAACACCCCCAAAGGCAAAACCGTCGCCTTTGTCAGCAACAAGGCCATATCGGCCGGAGCCCTTATCTCCCTTGCCTGCAACCAGCTGGTCATGAAGCATCATACCACCATCGGCGACTGCGCTCCCATCATGAACTCCAGTGAAGGGCCAAAGATGATGGGAGAAAAGTTCCAGTCGCCGCTCAGGGCGAAATTCAGGTCCCTTGCCAAGCGAAACAATTACCCCGAGGTCCTGGCCGAGGCCATGGTCACCGATCGCATGGCCGTGTACCGAATCACCATGGACGGTGAGACCCGGTACATGGATTCCCGCGATTATGATGATCTCACCGACAAGCAAAAACAGGCGATTACAGCAAAGAAGACCATCGTGGACAAGGGGGAACTTTTGACCATGGATGCCGTGGAAGCCAAGGAACTGGGGTTTTCCCGAATGACCGTTGACTCGGTGGGAGAGATGCTTGCGAATATGGAGATCTTAAACCATGAGATCATCCCCATAGAGGAGAGCTGGTCCGAGACCTTTGTCCGGTTCATCACAAAGATCGCTCCAATCCTGATGATGATCGGCCTTGGCGCCATCTACACCGAGATAAAATCACCGGGTTTCGGAGTCCCCGGTCTTGTGGGAATCCTCTGCCTGGGTCTTGTCTTTGCCGGTCAGTACCTTGTGGGGCTTGCCGATTACACCGAATTCCTGTTGGTTATCGCGGGCATGATTCTATTCGGGGTGGAGATATTTGTCCTGCCCGGTTTCGGCATTTCCGGGATCGCCGGACTGATCCTCATGGGAGCGGGCCTGGTCCTGGCTCTCCAGGATTTCGTCCTCCCCGATCCCTCCCTGCCCTGGCAGGGAAAGCTGCTGGTGAATAACCTGATCCAGGTGCTGGGTGCTTCCGTGGTCGGGTTGTTTTTAGCCCTTGCCACCATCCGGTACCTTCTTCCCAGGCTCTCCGTGGTGGTTGACGGCCCTTATCTCAGCTCCACCCTCAAGGATTCCCATGCAGACTCCATGGAGATCCTGAAAGCAAGCCCCGGAGACAAGGGGGTTGCCGTCACCTTTCTCCGGCCATCGGGTAAGGTCGAGATCCGTGGAGAGCTGTTTGACGCTGTTACCCAGGGGGAGTTCATCGAAAAGGGGACCAGGATACGTGTGGCCCGGATCGAGGGCAACCGCATGATCGTCCTGGCCGAGGAGGACAAATGACAGGCTTGACATACCCGGTGATTCTCCAGGTTGTGGGGGTGGGCATCATCATCGCCGAGATCGTCATCCCCTCGGGGGGCATTCTCTCCATCATGGCGGCCCTGGTGTTTGGCTATTCCCTCTACACCGTGTTCACGGGATTTTCACCGGGGGTGGGCATGGCTTTTGTACTGGCCGACATGGTCATCATACCCGTGCTCGTCTATGTGGGATTGAGGCTGCTTGCCAAATCTCCGGTCACCCTGCGCACCACCCTTTCAAGCGAACAGGGGATCGTGTCCCAGACTCCCGGGCTTGAGGCCTATGTCGGTAAAACCGGGGTTGCCAAGAGCGATCTCAGGCCTGCGGGCATCGCCATCATCGAAGAAAAAAGGGTGGATGTGGTCACCCGGGGGGAGTATATCCAGAGGGATACGCCCATTGTGGTCCATGCCGTCACGGGTAACCAGATCATCGTCAGGGGAAAACAGGAAAATTAGTCGTCTGATACAGGGGTATAATCGAGGATTTTAACAAGGAGAGTGTCATGGAGTTTACCACCATTCTTGTCATTTTGTTGGTCATCGTATCCATTATTCTGCTGTTTTTCATTGGTTCATCCATCTCGTTGTGGGTACAGTCCCTTGTGTCGGGAGCCAGGGTGGGGCTGTTTAACATCGTGTTCATGCGGTTCAGAAAGGTGCCGCCCAGGCTGGTGGTCACTTCCAAAATAATGGCGGTCAAGGCGGGTATTGACATCACCTCCGACGATCTGGAATCCCATTTCCTTGCAGGCGGCGATGTGTCCCGGGTGGTAAAGTCCCTGATCGCTGCAGACAAGGCCAACATCGAGCTTGGCTTCAACCGTTCCGCTGCCATCGATCTTGCCGGCAGGAACGTGCTTGAGGCGGTGCAGATGAGCGTCAACCCCAAGGTGATCGAAACCCCGCTTATCGCAGCCATGGCAAAGGACGGCATCCAGCTCAAGGCGATCTCCAGGGTGACGGTCAGGGCAAACATTGATCGCTTGGTGGGCGGGGCCGGAGAGGAGACCATCCTGGCCCGGGTGGGGGAGGGGATTGTGACCACCATCGGATCGGCCGTTTCCCACAAGATCGTCTTGGAGAACCCCGACCTCATCTCCAAGACCGTTCTCGCCAAGGGCCTTGACTCGGGAACCGCCTATGAGATCCTCTCCATCGATATTGCCGACGTGGATGTGGGCAAGAACATCGGTGCCGAGCTTGAGACGGACCGGGCCGAGGCGGACAAGAAGATCGCCCAGGCAAAGGCCGAGGAGCGGCGGGCCATGGCCTTTGCCAGGGAGCAGGAGATGAAAGCCAGGGTCCAGGAGATGAAGGCCAAGGTGGTGGAAGCCGAGGCCCAGGTTCCCCTGGCAATGGCCGAGGCGTTCAGAAAGGGCAACATGGGGATCATGGATTACTATCGCATGCGAAACATCGTTGCCGATACCGAGATGAGGGACTCCATCGCCACCCCAGGTCCTGATGAACCCTGTCAACCGGAATAACCAACCTGAAAGGGGACAGATTTCAATAAAGAAATAAAGGGGACAGATTTCAAATCTGTCCCCATTAGGAGATTGCGGTGAAACTTGACGATATCCTTCCCATTCTCGTTCTGCTTATCTATGTGGCATTGGTGTTTGTAAAGCATCGGAAAATCAAGGCCGACTCCCAAAAAAAAGCTGTGCCCAAGGGTGTGCCCAAAGCTGAGTCCAAAGCTGAGTCCAAAGCTGAGTCCAAAGCTGAGTCCCAGGAGCCGGTGCCTGAAAAGCCGGCTGTCAGTCCCGATCGTTCACCAGCAAAGCCCGATGTCAGCTTCGACCGTCCCAAACCAAAGCTCTTTCCCTTGATCGGGGAGCGGTTAAGGCGGTTTTTTTCCGACATGGAACAGCAGTTCCGGGAGGAGCTTGAAAAGGCAAGGACCCAGGCTCTGGAACCGGAGAGTCCCGGGTATCAGATTTTTGACTACCAGGGAAATCCCATTGAACCGGAATCAGGGGAGCCTTTTACGGAACCGGAACCGGAATCAGACCCGGTCCCGGTTTTGTACCCGGTTACCCATTTGCCACTGCACAAATCTACCAAAGGCAGGCAGCGTTCCGGGTGTTATCGGGATCTGTCCCGGTCAAGGCAAAAGATCCGCAATGCCGTTGTCTGGTCTGAGATCCTTGACCCCCCCCTTGCCCTGAGACGGGGAAAGAGGCCCTGGGAGCTTTGAACACATTTCTGCGTTAACGATTGTTTAGTCCGGAAAGGAGGCTTTCGTTTATCCCCCAGGGCGGTCCATCACTTCACGGATCTTCCAGGAAAGATCCTTCATCAGGATGGGCTTCATGATGAGCCCCTTGATACCCAGTTCCTTCATTTTCTCACCGGACAGCTCCTCACTGAATCCCGTGCACAGCAGCACCCTGATATCCGGGCGTATGGCGATGAGCTCAGCTGACAGGGTGTCTCCGGACATATTGGGCATTGCCATATCCGTGATTACCAGATCAAAGCGGTCGGGGGCGGAGCGGAAGGCCTCCAGGGCTTCGATGCTGCTGGTGCGGGCGGTTACCTGATACCCCAACCGGGCCAGCATATCTTTCTCCATTGAGATGATGGACTCTTCATCATCCACAAGCAGAATGTGTTCAGAACCCATTTTGAAGGAACCCTTGGGGGGGGACGGCTGTTTCTCGGAGCCTTTTTTCACCACCGGGAGGTAGATATGGATGTCGGTTCCCCTGCCCAACTCGCTGTCCACGCGGATGCCGCCATGCATACTTTTGACAATGCCATGAACCACGGCAAGGCCCATTCCGGTGCCCTTACCGTTCTTTTTTGTTGTGAAAAACGGTAAGAAGATTTTTTCCTCCACCTCCCTGGGGATCCCGGTTCCCGTATCGGCCACCGTCAGGCAGGCGTAAACCCCGGGTTTCATACCCATGCGTATCGTATCTGACTCCGCCAGCTCCACTTCCCTGAGACTCACTCTGATTTCCCCGCCATTCATGGCATGGTAAGCGTTGGTGGTGAGGTTCATGACGATCTGGTGAATCTGGGTAGGATCCGCATCGATGATGCCGCAATTCATCCTGATATCCTGCTTGATGGCAATGGTGGTGGGGATGGTGGACCGAATCAGCTTTAGGGCCTCTTTGATTACGGGTTGGGGTTTCATGGGTTTCTGTGTGTGGTTTTCCTGGCGGGAAAACGTCAGAATTTGTTTCACCAGGGCGCTTGCGCGAAGGGCTCCGGCATGAATTTTATGGAGGCTTGTGCGAAATGGGCTGTCCCCGGGTACATCCTCCAGCAAAATTTCTGTGTAGCCCAGGATGGGGAAAAGAATGTTGTTAAAATCGTGGGCAATACCGCCGGCAAGGATACCGATGGACTCCATTTTCTGAGCCTGTTGGAGCTGGACCTGGAGTTCCTTTTTTTCTTTTTCCATTCTGTGGATGGGCGTCATGTCCACATCCATGCAATACATCTCTTTGCCATGCTGGGTTTCATGCAACACATGGGATGAGAAAACGTGCACATCCTTCCCCTCTTTATCTTTGAGGCAGAGGGTGCCTGCCGGGATCTTCTCCCCGTATGCCACCCACCGGTGATGAAACTTTATAATATCGTCGCGCATGGCATCCGGGAAAATCAGGCCCTCGAGTTTTCTGCCCAGGGCCTCCTGTTCTGTATAACCATATATTTTTTCACTGGCAGGGTTCCAGAAGATCACCCGGCGTTCTTCATCGTACCCCTGGATGGAGATCTCCGATACACCTTCGATCAGTTCTCGAAACCGCTTTTCACTGTCCCGGAGGGCCTCATCGGTCTGTTTTTCTCTGGTGACATCCCGGCCACAACCCACGGTGCCGATCATTTCTCCGGAATCATTGAAAAAGGGGGCCTTATGAACATCCAGAATCAGGTATTCCCCTCTCACCAGGCCGTCTTCCAGGAATCGTCCCGGCATTCTGGTCTTTTTGACCACGGTATCTGAGTTTACACAGATTTCGCCAAAGGTGTGCCGGTGTCCCTTTTGTCGCTCCCGTTCGGCAAAAAAAAGGTCGTTTTTTCCCAGGGGAAGATCTGTGGAAGAGCTCATCAGGAGTTTGTCGCAGATGGCCTGGTTGACAAAAAGATACCGGTCTTCGATATCCTTGGCCCAGATCAGGTCAGGCACATTGTCCACCATGTGATGCAGAAGATGATAGAGTTCAGCGTCCCTGTAGTTTTTTTCCCCCTCAATTAGTTTCTTTTCTAATTCGTGAATTCTCTGCTCTAATTCTTCATAGCTTGGTTTCATTAACATGGTCCCTGCCAATAGCCAATAAAAGAGTTGTGAAAAAAAATATCGTAATTAGGGGGTGAAGTAGCCTGTCCTCAGCGGTTGATCACCGCGAAATGTGTCGCAGTCAACCTCGATTGGACAATAGATTCGACTTATACCTAAAAAGGTATAACCCAATTCATTCAAAAAATCCAGTAGACTCTTGATTTGACATTTTGCCGTTTTGTCAGGCAGGGGACTCTTCCGGTTTTCCAATTGTTTTTGAATATCCGGTCGCGGGTGAGGCCTTTCCTCCACATCTGTCCATGTTGTCCGGACAGATGACCAGCTTCTGCCTGATTATGACTTTGCCTGTGATGGCCTCGAGGGCATTCTACCCGCCGATGCCTGTCTGGTGTACAACCACCCTGGGCAGGGGCTTGATAAAGTGCTGCCGCAGGCTGTAAGTATAGGCGCCCTGGGTCGGTATCATAAGGATGTCTCCTTCCTTTATGTCTTCTCCAAAACAGGCATATCCCCATACATCATGGGGTGTACACAAGGATCCAAGAACATGGCAGGCCCTCTCCTCCATGCTGCCCCGTGTCAGGTTCAATATGGGGAAATAATCGGTTTCAAACCGTTCCCAGCCAATGGTGTTTGTGCCGCCATCGGTGATGACAAGGTCATGGGCTTTTTTGTCAATGACCCGGAGCAGGATGTGCATGGCATCGTTGCAGATCCACCGTCCGGGTTTAAAACAGATCCTCAGGTCTGCCAGGGGAAGAAGCTCTTTGCGGATCATCTCACCCAGTTTCCCGGCCAACTCCTCCAGGGGAGCTGCCGGTACCCTGTAATGCTCCAGGGAATTTTTGGATATTAACCATTCTCCCTGGTGCGGCCAGTATCCCCCGCCGATATCGATGAACTCGCAGGATTCAAGAAAGGATGGGGGCATCTTTTTTAATAGGGCCCCAAGGGTATGGATGCATTCCATCTGCCGGTCCGGTGAAAGATTCCAGGAAGAATGGAGCTGGAGTCCCCTGAACTGCATGTACGGGTGCCCCGACATGTCATGGTACATGGGGAGCAGGTCCGCCGGCAGGACACCGAACTTCCGCCAGAGTCCCCTGGGATTATTGTTCAGCCTGACTCCGACTTTTAAGGGCGGTTTACTGTTTTCTGCTATGCTGGTATCATTCATTCCTATTCTTTCCAGTTGAAATCACCGCAGAGAAAATCCACAGACTGAATCCTCTTTTGACAGGACCAGTTTATATGATGAAGATTGATACGCTTTGCAACACCCGGAAACTCCGGGTTTGTTCCGCCGGTCAGCAGCGTATAGGTGTTTTTCCATGCCAGGTTTTCCCGGGAAACTGAATATATTTATCTGCTTCCCCAGCCCAGCACAGGGGCAGGAACCCAACGATTTTATCGTCCTCCTCGACTGCATGAAAACGCAAGGGTCTGGAAAATGCGTCGTGGAAACAGGAACTGACCTGCCAGAGATCAAATAATCCGTTCCCCGGATAGATCTTTCCTCAAAAGTTCCTGCATTCGTAAGGGGTTTCGTATATTTCGGTCTTCATCAAAACAACTAATGCCTAAGGGTGACGTTCATGGAAGAAAATGAATCGCTAAAGTAGGATTGAGCAAATGTCCTGACTTTTTCCGGATCATATGTCTTACAGCTGAAGACATCCAGGTAGGTTGCATTGGTTTTGTTCGCAAAATGAGCTGAAATCAGGGAGGTTTCAATCAGCTGGACCATTTAAAAAACCGCGACCTTTTCATCTTCTCTGAAATGGACCACCTGGGTTTTTCCAAATCGTTTCATTTCAATGAGGTCGCACAATTCAACGACAAAGTTCTTAATCAACCCGGCGTCTCTGATCCTGCCCGGGCAACAGTCATAGACGTCGATGGCCGATGCAATGCCCCAGATTCCCGGGGCGGTTTCCAGATTTATGGCGGATACGGCAGTCATCTGCTTCTCTCCTCTTTCTTTGAGCGTCAACAACTTTCCATGGTCTCCCATTTCTCTTTTGTATTGTTTTTCCATTGGGACTTTTTGCCAAGTTTTTTGCGACGGTTCTGTTGCTCCATCTCATCTTCCCAGCAAAATTCCTCGTCATAGGAATCCTTGAATTTCGGACTTTTCTGTTTTGTCTTTTTGTTGATTTCCCTGGTCATTTTTTAACCTTTTAAAAAAAATGTATCCCTGTGAATCACCCGGCATGGGTGAGCTCTTTTGGTTCTGCGATTGCAAAGTTTGTGCCGCAAAGGGATTTTATTTTGTGTGTGTCTTGTTTCCTATGAAAACGGGGGGGTTGGGTGTCCGTGGCTGCTTTGGCATGGTGGTTGTTTTCCGGTTATATTTTACCGAAAGAATGAGAATGGGTAAAATTTACCCGAAGTTTGATGATTTGTCCCCAAAAACCTGGGAGCAAACTGTTATGTGGAGATCGGTCCCTATTTTTATCTTGGCCTTTTGGAAACGATCGGGTATAAACGGTCCATGCACACATAATAATACGGTAATTTTTTACCGATCAAGGAGCTATTCAGATGTTGATACGACTTGTCTGTGCCGTCAAAGATAAAAAACTGCATGGCGATCTTGAAAAAAGGCTGGCCCTTTCTGATGTACAATTAAAGATGTGCGGCCTAAAAAAAGCGCCCTGGCAGGAGCTGGTGCGCAGTTGCGGGGATGTTTTTCTGGTGAGTAAATCCCTGATCCCACGGCCGGTTGAATCAAGCGTGACCATGCTCAATAATCTGCCGGAAAAGCCGACCACCATTGTCCTGCATGACCGGGAATCCTCGGAGGAGCATGCAAACCTCCTGGCATCAGGTGCAGATGTTGTTCTCTATTCCGGCATTTCACTGGACAGCCTGATCGAGGCCATTGAAAGCACCCTGGAATCCCGGCGGCAGTTTTACTATATTGACCGGTTTGACCGGCGCGGAAGAATAAAACCCAAACTGAGTGATTTTATTTCAAACAGCAAAGAGATGCAGCTGTTTCTCGAGGAGGTCCGGCAGGTGGTCTCAACCGATTCCACCTTATTGCTGTTGGGGGAAACCGGAGTGGGAAAAGAGCACCTGGCCAAGGCCATTCATGGGGAGAGTCACAGATTTCAAGGGCCTTTTATTGCGATCAATACGGCAGCCATACCCGAACAGCTCATGGAGAGCGAGCTGTTCGGCCATGAACAGGGCGCTTTTACCGGGGCGGTCCGTTCCCGCAGGGGGGCGTTTGAACTGGCCCACGGCGGTACGATTTTTCTGGATGAAATCGGGGAAATGCCCATGCAAATGCAGTCCAAACTGCTTCGGGTGCTTCAGGATTTTGAATTCACACCGGTGGGAGGTGAAAAAACTATCTGGGTGGATGTCAGGGTCATTGCCGCCACGAACAAGGATCTTGAAAAGGAGATCTTAAATGGGACTTTCCGCCAGGATCTTTACTACAGGCTTGGTGTGATCACCATGACCCTGCCTGCTTTAAGAAAACGCAGGGAGGATATCCCTGCCATGGCAAATTATTTTTTGAATCTTTACAACAGAAAAATCGGACGCGGGATCAAACGATTTTCCCAGGTTGCCATGGAAGCCCTTTGCCGCTACAGCTGGCCCGGGAACATCCGGGAGCTGATAAATGTCATTGAACGGGCCATTCTTTTAAGCAAAAACGACACCATCTCTCCCAATGACCTGCCCACCACTTTTCAAGCCCCCCTTTCAGGCGCCTCAGACCTTATGAAATTACAGAACCTCGATATGGACTCCTGCAGAAACATGACCCTTTCAGAGTTCAAGGAGCAGGTGCTCGATCGTGTGGAAAAAAAGTACCTTGAAATGATCCTTGACAAAACCTGCGGCAAGGTCGGGGAAGCCGCGAAGATAGCTGGAATTCATCCGAGGGGGTTGTACGGAAAAATGAAAAAACTGGGGCTTGACAAGGCCAGTTTTAAACCCCGGAACAATTGACGGACTGCATTGGCTTGTTACGCCGGATTACGGTAATAGACTGAAAGGACGGCTCTCCAATAATGATTTTCATTAGCATTCCGGTCCCCCATAGTCTATGTATATTGTTACAGCCAGCGGTTTTTTTTCAGTACCATGAGCTGAAGAATCACAACAGATACCAGGAGGACCGCAATGATGAGAAACCCATGGGGATTATCCGCCCCGGGAATGCCTCCCACATTGATGCCCAGAAGGCCGGTAAAGAAGCTCAGGGGCAGGAAGATGATCGTTATGATCGACAGCACATACATTCGGGTGTTGAGTTGCTGGGCGTTTTGACTGATCCATTCTTCCTGGATGATGGCGGCCTGATCCCGCATTGCGTCCAGCTCTTCGATGCAGCGGATCAGGGTGTGGGCGGCTTCCCTGAGTCTTAGCCGGCCAGCCTTCGTGAGCCAGGGCAGGGTTTCGCCCGACAGCCGGGTCAGGGCGTCCCGCTGGGGCGAGAGGTAACGGCGCATGGTAATGATGCGATGCCTGAATTGCATAAGGTTGGATTGCTGTTCCTGGCCCATCCGGTCCAGGGTGGCCTCCTCCATCTCGTCTATCTCGTTCCGGCAGACTGCCAGGGCGTCTTCAATGCGCTCGACAAGCCCCCTGGTAAGCAGGACCAGGAAGTCTGACATGTTTTTCGGTCCTTTCCCCCGGGCCAGTAGTTTCTCTATATGGTCGACGGATCTGAGATCCCTTGCACTGGAACTGAAGACCCTATTCTTTTCCACCCACAGGCGCAGGGCGATCATGTCTTCGGGGGTATCCGGGTTCTCATAATTGATGCCCCTCAGGGAGAGCATGAGGCCTTCCTCCAGCACTTGGGATCTGGGTCGCGTCTCTTCTGAAATAAGGGCTTCCCTGGCAATGGGTTCCAGTCCTGTTTGCTGTTTTAGCCAGGCAAGGTCGTCTGGGTTTTCGTAGTCCATGTGAACCCAGATCAAGGTCTCTTTCTCCCTTTCCATGTCAAGTTCCCCGGGGGCAATGGGGGTTCCGCTACCTTGACGGTCCAGACGATAGATGTTCATGGTGTTCCCTCCCGGCTTGATTGATTGCTTGGTTTGGTTGCTTGATTTGGTGAGGATTCTATCATAAACTCGTTGGGTCGGCTAAAGTAAAAAAAATAGAAGGAGAGACGATAATGTCTGTTGGTCGCACTTGTTTAAACCGGCTTGGAAGGGGTCTGCTCATTTGGGTTTTGTTTCACCTTGCCGGGTCCTCTTTTTCGGGCCAGGTGTGGGGGGCGGAGACGGCGGTCAATCTTTCCCCCGGCCTGGAGGGGAATATCGATCTGGATTACCGGGCCATCAATGAAAGCCTTTCACTGGACCTGAATCGGGGAAATGAGATACTGGATTCAGAGACCATTGAGTGGAAGGTGTTTCGGGAGGATCTTGCAAAACGCGAACAGGAGATAAAAAAATACAGGATCGATCTTTCCGCCCATGCCAAGGGCCTGATCTCCGGAACACGGGATCTGAAAAAACTGGAATCGGACTGGAATTCCCTTAAGCCTAAGGGCGAGGGGCTGGATGAGCCGGTTCGGCAGATGCAAAAGCGGATTGAACTCCTTGGGGAAGAACTCAGCCGGGTTGAGGAGGAAAGCAGCCTGAATACGGCCTATTCCAGGGAAGTCCTCACGGCTGTAGATCCTTCCCATCCGGATACTGTCCGTATCAGGAAAAACTTCAAAGCCCTGGATCGTGTTAACGAGAAGAGGAAACAGGCCTTGACCTATCTTTTGGAGGCCCACCGAAAGACCCTGGCCGATATTGTGGCCGTTCAAAAAGAGTATCATGCCCTTTCCCAGAAATACAGCAGGGAGCTGGCAGATCGAAAAAAGCAGATTCTTTTTGAAAAGGGCAGGTCTCCTTTGGGCAGCATCTCCCCGGAGGAGATGACCAGGGAAATGGCCGGGCTTTACCAGCGAGGCTTGGCCGCGGCCAGGGCCCATACCGGTCCGGAGCAGAACGGGCGGTTCTTCTCAATGCATCTGGCTGTTTTTATCCTTCTTCTGGTTCTCTGGTTTGTCTCCCTGATTCGCCTCAGGTGGGGCTGGGACCAGCTGCTCAGGAAACAGTGCCCGGACCGGGGGGAGCCCCTGGAAAATTTTTGCCTGATTGTCCGGAAGTCCATGATTCCGGCGGGGCTTGCCGCCTATTTTTTTCTCTATGGGGTCCTGGTGCAGGAGCTCGCTGCAAAGACGGGTCTGATACTTGTTTCCCGGCTGATCATGGCCTTTTTGTTCATCGACTGGGTGCTCTTCTTTCTGGAGGTGCCGGGGAAGGCCAGGGAACACTTTGATGCCCGCCGGCTCCTGGTCTGGAATTTGTTTTTGCGGGGGCTTTTCCCCGTGATCTGTGTCAATTTGATCTTTGATCTTATCTATGCTTACAACCACATGATTCCGGTCTTTTTGAGGCTGTTTATGGGGTGTTACCTGCTGGCGGGTTTTTTTGTGATGACCTTTCGCTTGAGACTGCCGGCCACCAAAGAGGGTGAGCCGATTGCAAGGCCCATGCTGTTCAAACTGGCCGTGTCCGGAGGGAAGCTGGTGCTGTTGTCCGGCTTGCTCATGGAGCTGTTCGGGTATGGGGCTTTTTCTATCTTTTGGTATCTCTCCTGGGTCTATACCGTGGCCATTTTTATCTGGAGCTGGCATCTCTTTTGCCTGCTGCTCGATTTCAGGTCCCGCCAGAAGGAGGAGGTGACCCGGGATCCCTATTTCAGCGAGGTGGTGAGCCACGGGCATCCGGTCAAGTGGTTCCTGCTCCAGGGGGGGTGGTTTGCATGGTTGCTGGTGACACTGGTGCTGGTGGTGCTGGCCTGGAGCCGGGACTGGCAAGTGGTGGTTGGCATGTTTACCTTTCTGCACCATCCGTTTCAGCTGGGCAGCCTCGCCTTCAGCATCATGAACTGTTTCTATGCAGTCCTCACCGTGGCGGCCACCCATGTGGTAACCCGGGTGGGCAAGCGGCTTCTGTTGACCAAAATCCTGGTGGACAGCGGTTTTGACTCAAGCGTTCAGAACTCCATCTCCATGATCACGGTCTATACCCTGTGGATGTTCGGGATCCTTCTTGCCCTGCATGTGTTCGGCCTCGGCACCACCTCCCTGACCGTTGCCTTTGGTGCTTTGGGCATCGGGCTCGGGTTTGGTCTTCAAAATATTTTCAACAACTTCATCAGCGGCATTATCCTCTTGTTCGAGCGGCCCATCCAGGTGGGGGATGATATCGAGATTAACGGCACCTGGGCCCGGGTCCGGAAGATCAATGTCCGTTCCACCGTTGTTCAGACCTATGACAATGCGTCCCTGATCATCCCCAACTCCGATTTCATCAGTGCCCAGGTGATCAACTGGACCTTGAAAGACAAGCGGATTCGGCGGAAGATCAACGTGGGGGTGGCCTATGGCTCTGACATTCAGCTGGTGCGGGAGAGCCTGCTTGGGATCTCTGGAGTACACAGACAGGTGCTGGCCCATCCCCGCGCGGACGTCCTGTTTGCCGATTTCGGGGACAGTGCCCTCGTGTTTGTGCTTAGGTTTTGGACCAATGTGGATATCATGCTTACGGTCGAGACGGATCTCCGGTTTGAGATCGACCGGGTCTTTAAGGAGAAGGGGATTGTTATCGCCTTTCCCCAGCTGGATCTGCACCTGGATAAGGATGCGTTGCATCTTGATCCGGGCGCGGAAGTATCTGCTGGTTGAGGACAATACCGATTCCGGCCAAAGGGGGGATATCGGGCTTTGGGTAACGATGGTCATGAAACGTTAAGCTGTTTATTATCGTTGTAAAAACGGTTCATATCCATTAGAATCTCATTTTACTCAAGTCAGCAAAAGGAGCGATCTTTTGGATATAATGGATATGAAAAAGATGACCCGGTTCAATCATTTGAATCTTTTCTCCATGCGGTACAGGGACAGGAAGGGCAAGGAGAAATCCTGGATCTTTGCATCCCGGTGTGATGAGCCCTGCGCCCTGAACGGCAAGGATCCGGTTCCCGATGCCGTGGTGGTGGTTCCGTTTCACCGGGAGAAACAGCGGTTGGTGCTGATCCGGGAGTTCCGGGTGGCTCTGGGAGGGGTTCAATACGGGTTTCCGGCAGGCCTTGTGGATAAAGATGAGGCGGTTCTCGAGGCGGCCAGCCGGGAACTTAAAGAGGAGACAGGGCTTACCCTGGTGAGACCCTTGAGGCAGAGCCCGCCTGTCTACTCATCCTCGGGCATGACCGATGAGTCGGTCACCATGGTATATGCCGAGTGCCAGGGCGATCCTTCCACCGATGGGAATGAAGATTCCGAGGAGATCGAGGTGCTCATGCTCTCCCAACAGGAGGCCCGGGAGCTTCTGGAAACACCGGGGCTGAAGTTCGACGTCAAGACCTGGATCGTTCTTTCCATGTTTGCGGAACTTGGCACGATATAGATGTTTGCCAACTTCATCTATTTTCTTGTCGCCCTGATTCTTTATACCACCTGCCAGCACCCGGGGGCTTCGGAAGCCATGCCCGACCACGCCCTGGTGTCGGCCCTGGCCCTGGTGGTTCTGTTTATCGTGATCTGTCGCCTTTCGTTTAAGCGGCTTGCAACAAGAACGCCCGTTGTTGACGGGGTTTCCCTTGATCTTAAGCTGGATCGTACCCTGTCCCGGCTGTCGGTCTTTGCCCTGCTGCTGTTTGCGGCCGATCTCTACATCCTGAAGCTCAAGCTTCTGTTTTCAGGTTTCAGGCCTTTTGAGATCTTTCCCACCCTTGAAGCGCTCCTGTTCCTTTTGGTGTTTGTGGGGTACCTGGTGATCGTCTGGACTGCGGCCTGGAGTGTCCAGAAGCGATTCTTTCCAGGGTCGGTGACACGGAAGAGCTTTGTGCTCTCCAACATCTCCTTTTCCCTTCCTGCGCTTCTTCCCTGGTTTCTCCTCTCCATCACCGCGGACCTGATCCAGATCCTTCCCTTTGACGGTCCCAGAGTGTTTCTGGCAACCCCGGGGGGAGAGATCCTCTATGTGCTTGTTTTCCTCTTTGCCGTGGCTTCCTTCGGCCCGGTGCTGATCCAGAAACTGTGGGGATGCTCCTCCCTGGATAAGGGCCCCGTCCGTGACAGGATCGTATCCTTGTGCAGCGCTGCCCAACTGGGGTATGCCGATATCCTGAAGTGGGAGCTCTTTGGCGGCTCCATGATCACCGCAGGGGTGATGGGGCTTGTGTCACGGTTTCGCTATATTCTGGTGACCCCGGCCCTTGTGACCCTGTTGGCCCCCCCTGAGATCGATGCCGTGATTGCCCATGAGATCGGCCATGTGAAACACCGGCACATCCATTTCTACCTTGTCTTTTTCGCAGGCTATATCGCTTGTGTCTATGCCCTGTTTGATCCCCTGTTTGTTCTGGTCTACTACCTGAACCCGCTCTCATCCATGTTCGCTTTTGTCGGCATGGCGCCGGATACCGCTTCCACCCTGGTGTTCAGCCTGGTGTTGATCTTGCTGTTTCTTCTCTATTTCAGGTTCGGGTTCGGGTTCTTCATGCGCAACTTCGAGCGCCAGGCAGACACCCATGTCTACTCCCTTCTGGGCAATGCAGGGTCCCTCATCAACACCTTTTACAAGATCGCCCGGTTCAGCCGCACCTCGCCTGACCGCCCCAACTGGCATCACTTCAGTATCACCCAGAGAATTGGGTTTCTGGAGCAGTGTGAAGTGGATCGAACCCTTGTGGAAAAGCACAACAGAAAGATCCGTGGCATGGTCCTTGGCTATCTTGTGGCCATTCTTCTGGTGGTGGCAGCCGGATATTCTCTCAATTTCGGTAAGGGAAAGGAGGCGCTGAACCGCTATCTTGCCGAGACTGTTTTGCTGAGGGAACTTGAAGTCGATCCCGGTAACGCGGAGATCTATACCATGATCGGCGATTACTACTATGGGAAGGAGATGTTTGAGCAGGCGATCCAGGCCTATGGCAATGTTCTTAAAATCGTTCCCGATAGCGTCCACGCCCTGAACAACCTTGCATGGCTTTTTGCAACCTGCAGCGACCCCTCTTTCCTGGATCCTGAACAGGCCCTGGACCTGTCCGCAAAGGCCCTTGTCGTTGAGCGGGCCGCCCATGTGCTGGACACCTATGCTGAGGCGTGCTGGCTCAACGGCCTTAAGCAGGAGGCCCTGGCGGCGGCGGTGGAAGCCCTTGCCAAGGCCCGGGACCGGCTGGGATACTACAGATCACAGGTGGACAGGTTCCAGGAGAGGATACCGGACGAGCGGTCCCTCTAATCCCTGTTGATCATTCCATATCCCTTGTCATAGGCTTCGAGGTTGAGAGCCACCTTGTTTGGCGGAAATTTTGATTTCAGGGTCTCTTCAAACACATTCCTGTCAAGGGGAAGTTCCCCTGTGCCGGCAAGGGCCCCTGCCATGATGATGTTGGCAAAGATCGGGTCTCCGATTTTTGTTGCCATGGCTGTTGCGTCAAAGAACCAGGACCGTGCCGAAAGGCGGGTGATGGTCTTTTCCATCTCCTCCATGGAGGGGTAGGAGAGCCTTCCCGAGATCACCCCGATGGGGTGGGTGGGTCTTGTGTTGCAGATCACCCCCACATCCGGATTCCCGTAGCTTTCAAGCACCCTGAGGGTCTCCATGGGCTCCAGGGAGACCACCATGTGGGCCTGGTGCTCCGGAATCTGGGGAGAGAGGGTGGTGGTTGAACTGATGCGCACATGGCTCATCACTGCTCCCCCCCGCTGGGAGGCCCCGAAGGTCTCCCCGATGGTGACCTGGAATCCCCTGGCGGACAGCATGTTGCCGATCATGCGCGAGGAGATGACATTGCCCTGGCCCCCCACGCCGGTGATGATGAGATTGTAGGGATCATGGTTCAGCGCTATCATGGGAACTCCTTTCGTTGGATGGCATTCTGGGGACAGACAGAGGCGCATACGCCGCACCCGGCACAGAGGACGTCGTTGATTGTGGCCCGGTTGTTTTCAGCATCCCAGATCAGTCCGGGGCAGGCAAAGACCCGGGTGCAGATCCGGTTGCACCCGCACGCTTCTCCAATACAGCGATCCGGGTCCACCGCGACTTCAAATGACTGTGTGTGACGTTTTTTAGGACTCAGGGCACAGGCCTGCTTCAGGATCAGCACCTTGACCCCGCCCTGGTTTTCTTCCTTCCCATTGATGAACTCGAGAAGCTGTTTTTGGGTGGCTTTAAGGTCAAAGGGATCGCAGGTCCGGGTGGTGGCGCCCATGGCCCGGCACACCCGTTCGATGTCGATGGGCGGGGCCTGGTTTCCCTTGGTGTCCACGGGCAATCCGGGATGGGGCTGGAAGCCTGTCATGGCCGTGCCGCTGTTGTCCAGTATCACCAGGGTGAAGGCGGATCGGTTGTGGATCGCATTGACCAGGGGGGGCATGGCCGAGTGGAAAAAGGTGGAGTCTCCGCACACTGCCACCACGGGCTGGTCCATGCCGAACTTATCCAGTTTGCCGAACCCGCTGGCTAAACCCGACCCCGACCCCATGGAGTGGAGGGTCTTGAGGGTGAAGAAGCCTCCCGGGAGCATCCCCATGGAGTAGCACCCGATGTCTCCGCAGGTAAACCCCTGGCGGTTGTCCAGCTGAAGCACGGTGTTGATGGAGAAAAAGGAGGCCCGGTGGGGACATCCCGGACAGAAGGAGATCTCCCTTGGCGGAATGGGCGGAAGGCTGGTGCCTGGATAGTTTTTGCTTACCGGGCTTACCGGGCCTGACTCCAGCCGGAGGATGGTGGAAAGGGCCGCTGTCACCCGCTCCGGGTTCATCTCCCCTGCCATGGGGATGTGGCGGCTGTATTTTCCGTAAAAGGTGAGGGATGAAAGGTCAAGTTGCGATCCTGCCGCCAGCACCTTGACAGCCTCCTCGATAAACGGCTGCACCTCCTCGACAAACAGCACGTTCCGGGTCGTGGCCAGTCTCGAAAGCACCGGTTGGGCCGGAAGGGGCCAGGTGGTCCCGAGCTTGAGTACGCCAACCCTGTCTTTAACGCCGAGAAGGGCCACCACCTCTTTGCTGTAGAGATCGCAGATGGAGGTGGTGATGATGAGAAGTTCGGGTGATTCAGGGCCCTCATAGGTGTTAAAGGGCGATTCCTCAAAAAGTTTGGCTGCCTGTTGGAGCTTCTTCTGCTGGGATTGGTGCTTGATTCCCACGGGGGGCGTCATGATGGGTCCTTCCATGGGGTCTAGCATGTCACCGTCAAACCGGAAAAATGCCTTTCGGTCGGGGATTGGAAGTTTACCCAGGGTGACCCTGCCGCTGGCGTGGGAGAGCCGGGTGACCGTGCGCAGGAGCACGGGCATATTCAGGGTCTCAGAGAGTTCAAAGGCCCAGCAGGTCATCTCCCTTGCCTCCTGGAAGTTTCCCGGTTCCAGCATGGGAATCTCCATGAGCTTTGCATATAATCGGGTCTCTCCCTCGTTGATGCTGGAGAGGGCGCCGGGATCATCGGCCGCTACAATCACCATGCCCCCCCTCACGCCGGACAGGGCCAGGTGCATGAGAAAGTCTGCGGCAACGTTGACCCCGGGCTGCTTCATCACGGCAAGGGAGCGTAACCCTGCAAACGAGGCTGCCGCCGCAACCTCCAGGGCCACCTTTTCGTTCACCGACCATTCGGTGTAGATGTCGTCGGATATTTTGGCAAGGGTCTCGATGATTTCGGATGACGGGGTTCCGGGATAGCCTGCGGCAACGCTGATGCCGGCCTCCAGGGCCCCCCGCACAATGGCCTCGTTTCCCATCATGAGATGGGTTTCACCTGGGTTACCCCGGGTCAATGGTGACATGATTTCTCCTTATTTGAATCCCATGATGGTCTGTTTCGGTTGAACTTCAACGGGCTTTTGGAATGCCGGGTCGAGCATGCCCAGGCGTTCCCGGGCGGCAAGGGCCCTCTTGCGCTTGTTTGCCGCAGCCAGGGTCAGGTTGTCCACGCTTGTCTGGGAGATCGGTTGTATTTCAAGCAAACCCGTTTCAACGGCGCGGTCCACCAGTGCCTCTCCCCGTTCGGTCCTGACGATGAGGGTGTTCCATTCCGGGTTTTCCTCAAGGGCGCCCACAGAAAGGTCCGTCCAAAGTGCGGTCATGTCCGGGCAGACGGAACAGCCGGGAAGCACAAGTTTCCGGATATCGTCCAGGGGAAGTTCTTTTACTTCTTCCTCCAGGGCAATAAGTGCATTCTCGGCCGGGGGCGGGGGGATATCCATGGAGCGGACGGCAAGGGGATCGATTTCCTGCCGCTCCAGATAGGAGAAAAGACCTTGGGCGGACAGGGCCCAGGTGCAGAAGATCCCGATGACCATGCCCATGGGGTCTTCAAAATCGGAACGGGCCAGGGGATTGGTTCGGAGGCTGGCAAGGCCTGTCATCTGGCAGGGGGTGCCGACCATGCCGAGATTCCTGTCTCCCTCTGTTGCAGCCCGGTTCAGGCGGGCCATGGTGGGGGCTGCAATATATTTGGATGTGGCGCATTCCAGAACTTGGCCGGCCGTTGTCACCATCCTTGGCCGGGGCATGATGCCGTCGCTTCCCGTGAGCACGGCTTTGTCTATGACCCCCTGTTCAAGGGCCGCGATCACAAGGGAGGAGACCGTTCCGCCGTTCTGATAATTCCCCTTTGGCGTCTTGGGTCCCTGTTTTGCCATGTAGAGCCTGCGATAGTGCCCCAGGGGGGCGTCTTTCCAGGGGAGCGCAAACAATGTTTCAGAGAGCAGGGTTTCATCAACGCCTGTTTTGGGGCAGGCGGCATAGCATCGCCCCGTCTCTCTGTCGCAGGCAAAGACATTGGCGATTTTTACTCCATGGGATTTGAGATAGGGGCATAGATCCGCGCATGCACCGCAGGATGTGCACAGGTCCCCGTTAAGAATTCTGTGTGACAACTCAGTTGGTCCAAGTATCTGCATCGACCTCTCCTGTTAATGATCCATTCTCGTTAACAGCCGGAATACTCATCTCTTTTGAAACGTTTTCTCCTTTCCTGTCAACCCTTTTCTCTAAACAGACAGGAAAAAGCCGTCCACCAGGCCTCTGTGCCCTGGAAGTTAAAATGGGGGGTAAAAAAAATACTTGTTTTTTTAGTGAAAAGAAATTAGGTATTTATTGTTTTAAACAATATTTAGTGTTGTGATCGATTTTTTGCAGAGAGTTGAAGACTATCAGACAGGGGATTGCTCCCAGGGTTGGGAGCAGGAAACAGGAGAGATGGGAACAGACGATTGCATGGCCGGGCATTCTGACAGAAAAGTCTATGTGGAGATCGAACGAACGCGGATTCTTGTGGGAAACCTCGCCAGAAGCATGCCCTCGACCATCCTCAATTCCATGATTATTGTGATCGTCATGTGGAACGTGATTTCTAGAACACCGCTGATCATCTGGTGTCTGCTCAACATCGGCTTTACCCTGGCGCGATACCTGATGCTTCGTTTCTATTGGCAGGGATTCAAACGGAGCGATTACATCCTGTGGCAGCGTTTGCTGCTGGTTTCGTTTCTCATTGCAGGAACCCTGTTCGGGGCATCCGGTCTCTTTTTGATGGATTCCGGCCGGCTGGAGCATCTGGTTTTTCTCTACTTCATTGTCGGGGGCATGGTGGCGGGAAGCCTTGGTTCCTACCACAACCATCTTGCCATGTTTTTCTCCTATTCCATAACTGTCTTGTTTTTGCCCACCCTTATCCTTTTTCATCTTGGCACGGACGTTACCTTCTCCATGGCGATCCTGGGACTGGTGTTCTTTGCCATCATGTCGGTCAATGCCAAGAAGATGAACCGGGATTTGAGCGAGTTCCTTCTGCTGCGCTATGATAATAACCTGCTGGTTGAGCAGTTCAACCATGAAAAACTCAACACCGAGAAGCTCAACCGGGAGCTAGTCCGGAAAAACCTCCGCCTCAAGGAGATCTCCAGGATCGATCCCCTGACCGGCCTGAAAAACCGCCACTACTTGTTTGACATCTTGAAACCGAATATCGAAAAGGCGATCGACAGCTTCTGGATGGAGAGAAGCGGCGTTAACAAGCGGTTGAAAGACGATTCCACCGGCTATGGCGTCATCAGCATCGATATAGACCATTTTAAGCGGGTCAACGATAACTACGGCCACGATTCCGGGGACATGGTGCTCAAGCAGTTCAGTGACAGGCTTCGTGAAAAGATCCGCCAGGATGATGTGGTCGGCCGTATCGGCGGAGAGGAGTTTGTCATTATCCTGAAGAATACCAAGGAGAGCCACCTCTCCATTCTGGCCGAAAAGATCCGCCACCATGTGGAGCACTCTGTCTTCAGTGTGACGGACAACCGGAAGATCAGGATCACCTGCTCCCTCGGTTTGATCTTTTATCCGTTTTTCAGGCATCATCCCGGGGGCATGATGGTGGAACACGTCTTCTACCTGGTTGACAAGGCCCTATACGTTGCAAAAGAAAACGGGCGCAACCGTACGGTGAAGGTGGTGTGTGCCGAGCGCGACAACCATGATTCCTCCCTGCTAAAATCCATTACCGCCGATCTGAACCAGGCCATAGACGCCCGGCAAATTCTGTTTGAATCCTGAGGCTATTGTGTTCCCTCCTGAAACCGGGGAATAATGCCTCCGGTCAGGGGTTCGTAGAGCCTGTACTCCGTTTCTGTGTCCAGAAGGTGGTTTATCTGGTTCTGGATCTCCCTGCGCTCTTCGCTGTTAAGCCAGGTGTTCCAGTCGTCCAGGGTGTTCCAGGTGCTGATAACCAGGTACTCTCCGGCACAGTCGATACATGTAAAGGCCTGACTTGTGATATACCCGGGTTGAACCGTTGCCCTGGATCTGAGCCGGACGATCAGGGGGGAGAGTTGTGCAGCCTTTTCCTTGTTGGTAACCGTTCGTCTGATAATAACGGAAATTGCCATGATAGCTCCTTTGCTAAGGTTTTTGTTTCTTATCCTTTTTTTCCTTCATCTTGATGTACCACTTCTCCTTTCCGTAGAGCTTGTCCATGCAGGCGGGACAGATTCCGTGGCTGAACAGCGCTTCCGAGTGCTGTTCAATATAAGATTCGATTCTGTTCCAGTATCCCTGGTCGTCCCGTATCTTCATGCAGGAGGAGCAGATGGGCAGAAATCCCCTCAGGGTCTTGATCTCCCGGACGCTGTTCCGGAGTTGCCTGATCAATTGTTCCCGTTCTTCCTCGACCCGTTTGCGATGGGATATATCGTGTATGATAGAGCACAACAGGGGTTTGCCGCTCACAGAGATCGGCCCGCTGTAGACCTCGACGTCCCGGATTTTTCCTTCTGCCGCCAGGTGGCGGAAGTTGAAATAATTTTTCTTTTCCGATTCGGTTTCGTCCATCCCGGTATTGATCTCTTCCTGGGAGAGGGTGTTGATGTCGGTGACCGTCATCTCGGTCAGCCGGTTTTTATCATGGCCGTAAAAGGCGCAGGCCGCAGGGTTTGCGTCGACGATGGCGCCTGTGGCAGGATCGATCAGGAGCATGGCGGAGTTGTTGTTGTCAAACATGGAGCGGTAGACCTGTTCCCGCTCTTTCAGGAGGAGTTCCGCCTGTTTTCGCTGGGTGATGTCCTGGGCGGTTCCAACAAGTTCCACGATCCTTCCGGTTTTGTCACGGACCGCCTCCCCCTTGGCGTGGATATGTTTGGGTTTTCCGTTCCTGGCGTTGATCCGGTACTCGATGTCCCAGGCTTCACCGGTTTTCATTCCCCGGTTGATGTGGTAGCTATGCCGCGCCCTGTCATCAGGACAGATCATGCTGGAAAAGCCCTCGAGGCACGTCTTTTCCCCGGGAAGACCTAAAATATTAAACATCTCCTTTGATCCCGCTATCTCCCCGGTTGCCAGGTTCAATCTCCAGGTGCCGAAATGGGCGATCTCCTGGGCCTTGGCAAGGTGTTGCTTGCTTTTGCGCAGGTCTTTTTCCGTTTTTTTGCGTTTTGACAGCTCCGCCGTCAGCTTGCGGTTGCTCTGGTGAATCTTTTCGTAGAGCCTTGCGATGCTGATGGCCGTGGCAATGTTTCCGCTGATGATCTCAAGAAAATCCTTCTGTTTTTCAAAAGAGCGATTTTCGGTTGCGGCAATCCCCAGTACCCCGGAAATGCTGTTGTTGAAGACCAGGGGCAGTGCGGCAAACGAGCAGAGCCCTGCATTTTTGCATTCGTTCCTGGTGCATCTTGGGTCCTTACAGATCTTCTTGGAGAAGATCGCTTCGCCTGTCTTGGCCACAAGCCCGCAGAGGCATTCCCCCACCATGAGTTTTTTCTGGGTAGCATGGACGACGGCATTGTGCTTTGAAGGATCTCCCTGGAGAAGCAGGCGGTTGTTCTTAAGCCTGTAAACCAGGGTCAGGTCCGGCTCTAGAATCGAATGCACCTTCTGGTAGACAGAATCCATGAAGCTGTCTTTGGAGAGGTTGACGGTCAGTTCGTTGGTCAGTTGGTTGATGGCGGCAAGTTCTTCTACCCGTCTCTCTAACTCCGGGATCGTCGAGGGTTGTTTCATGGAGAAACCCCTTTTGAAAAAAAACGATGAATTTTAGTGGAATTCGCAGTATCGCTGATGTTGCCACACTTTTGCAAGTGTGCATTGATAAGCGTTGCAAGTCAAGCAAAGAATGATAATTCCTTAGGCCTGCACAGGTTTCAAGTTAAGTTGACAAATCGCTTCTGCCCGTGGTAGTTTCCTCAACGAAAAAAGTTCAACGTGACGGACTGGGGGAGCCGGCGGTAACCGGCTGAGAGGAAACTTGAAAGTTTCGACCCCTGGAACCTGATCCAGGTAATGCTGGCGAAGGGAAGCCGATTGATGATAGTTATCCTTTTTATCTTGCGTGCATTCCCTGGAAACGTTCAGCCTGAGCGTTGTGTAAAATATAACCGGGGAAGGGTTTATGCTTCAAGTTTCAGGGGTAACAAAACAATTTGACCTTCAGACGATTTTTTCCGATTTCAGCCTTTCGGTTACGGAGAACGGATTCACCGTCCTCCTCGGTCCCTCTGGCTGCGGCAAGAGCACCCTGTTTGATCTTCTCTCCGGGGTTGTTCCGGCCGACACCGGTACCCTCCGTTGGCGGGGCAGGGAGCTTCCCCATCTGGGATCGGTTGCCGCCTACATGCAGCAGAAGGATCTCCTGCTTCCCTGGTTCTCGTTGATGGACAATGCCCTTTTGCCCGTGAAAACGGTCAACGGCGATGTGAAAACCGCTGAAAACCGGGCCATGGCCCTGTTTGAGCGTCTTGGGCTCAAGGGGTACGAGGGGCACATGCCCCATGAGGTGTCCGGCGGCATGGGACAGCGGTGCGCCCTGGTCAGGACCCTGATGTTTGACCGGGACCTGGTTCTCCTTGACGAGCCCCTGTCCGCCCTGGATGCCATTACGCGGCGGACCCTTCAATCCCTGCTTCTCCTGCTTCAGACTGAGTTTGACAAGACCCTGGTCATGATCACCCATGACATTGAGGAGGCACTGCTTCTTGCAGATGAACTCGTTCTTTTGACACCTCGGCCCATGGCGGTTCAAGGGCGGTTTGTTCTCAAGAGCCCAAAGCCCAGGCGGTTCGATGACCCGGAACTTCTGGCCCTAAAGTCTCATGTTCTGGGAAAGCTGACAGGGGAGGGCAATGATGATTCGCTCTAACCTTGTTGCCCTGGCCGTGGCAGGTGTTCTCCTCTGTCTGTGGGAGGGGGGGTGCCGTTTCTTTGGAGTACCCGGCTTTATCCTGCCCCCGCCCTCGGTCATTGTCGTCACGGCTGTTATGAAAGCGCCCCTGATCGCGCCCCATGCCGCTGTTACCTTTCTCGAGATCATCCTGGGTATCGCCCTTGCCCTGGCTGTCGCCGTTCCCCTTGCCATGGCCATGTTTGCCATGCCCGCAATGGAGCGTGCCCTTGCCCCGTTTCTTGTGGCGTCCCAGGCCGTGCCGGTGTTTGCCCTGGCCCCCCTGTTGGTGGTCTGGCTCGGGTACGGCATTGCAAGCAAGGTGTTCATGGCCGGGGTGATCATCTTTTTCCCCATCCTTGTGAGCCTTTTGGAAGGATTCAAAAGCTGTAACCGGGATTTTCAAACCCTGTTTCGCCTCATGGGCGGCGGATTCTGGAAAACCATGACGTTGCTCTACTGGCCCTGGGCCCTGCCCCATTTTTTTGCAGGCCTTAAGGTGGGGGTCACCGTGGCAACCATCGGGGCGGTGATCGGAGAGTGGGTGGGCGCACAGCAGGGGCTGGGATATCTCATGATCCAGTCCAATGCAAGACTTAAGGTGGACCTCGTGTTTGCCGCCATCCTCTGGCTTTCCATCATGGGGCTCCTTTTGTGGGGCTTTGTAGGAAGGCTTGAGAAGCGGGTGGTTACCTGGAAAAATAATCCAATGTAGGTGCCCTTGGCACCGTTTTAAAAAGAGGAGTTTTAATGAAAAAGATCTTGTTTGTTTTTATTGGCTTTTTTGTTTTTGTTTTCGCCCCCGGGCTACAGGCGGCTGAGAAGCAGAAACTGGACCTCATGCTTGACTGGTTTCCCAACATCGACCATCTTCCCGTCTATGTTGCAAAGGCAAATGGCTATTTTGAAAAAAACGGTGTTGATGTCACCATCATGAGCCCCTCCGAGACCTCGGACGGACTCAAGCTTGCCGCCGCAGGCACCGTGGATCTTGCCGTCTCCTACGAGCCCCAGACCATCATTGCCGCATCCCAGGGCCTTGACCTGAAGGTGGTGGGCCACCTGGTGGACCATCCCCTGACCACCCTGATGTTCCTTGAAGGAAAGGGCATTTCCACCCCTTCCGATCTTGAGGGCAAGACCATCGGCTATACCGTGCCCGGGCTCATGGATGGGTTGCTGGCCGCATTTGCCTCCCTTAACAATATAAAGGAATACACCCCGGTGAACGTGGGCTTTACCATTCTGCCTTCCCTTGCCAGCGGCAAGGTGGATGCCGTGATGGGCCCGTTCAAGACCTATGAGACCGTGGCCATGGCCCAGCATGGGTACAAGTCGGGCTATTTTGAGCTCGAGCACCACGGCATTCCCGATTACGAGGAGCTGATTTTTGTGTGCGGCAAAAAGGTGCTGGCGGACAAGGCCAAAGCGACAGCGGTTCACGGCTTTGTCCGGGCCGTTGAGCAGGCCATGGATTATACCGGGAACCATCCTGCCGAGGCCCTTAAAATCTACCTTGAACAGGTACCGGAGGCAGATGCGGCAACCGAGACCCAGGCCTTTGAACTGACCCGGCCCTATTATGCCAAAACCCGGGTGACGGATGCTGTAAAGTGGCAGACCTTTGCCGATTTTGCCCTTGCCCACAAACTCATTGAGAAAAGGGTGGATGTCAACACGATCATCCACACCTGGAAGTAATAAGGAGACAACCATGAACATCACTCCTGAAACCATATGGGAGGACATCAGGGCGATCCGGGAACAGGCGCCCCTTGTGCACAACATCACCAACTTTGTTGTCATGAACACCACGGCCAACGCCCTTCTGGCCCTTGGGGCATCGCCGGTGATGGCCCATGCCAGGGCGGAAGTGGAGGAGATGGCGGCCATCTCCTCGGCCCTGGTGATCAACATCGGCACCCTGAGCGACCCTTGGATTTCATCCATGAACCTGGCCGCCCATAAGGCCAATGCCTGCAATATTCCCATCATCATCGATCCTGTGGGGGCGGGCGCCACCCATTACAGAACAATAACTGCAACCACCTTTATCGAAGCGTTTTCCCCTGAAATCATCCGGGGCAACGGCTCGGAGATCATGGCCCTTTGCCAGGACGGGGTGGCCACCAAGGGGGTTGACAGCACCAGCGAGTCAAGCCTTGCCCTGGATTCGGCCAAAAGTTTGAACCGGAGCACGAACAGCGTGGTCTGCATCACAGGCAAAACCGATTATGTTGTTGACAAAACAGGGTTTATTGCCATAAAGAATGGTCATCCCATGATGCCGAGGGTGACGGGTCTCGGATGCACGGCTTCGGCCCTGTGCGGCGCCTTTGCCGCCGTGAATTCACGGTATGCCATGGCCGTTGCCCATGCCATGGCTGTCATGGGCATTGCAGGCGAGATTGCAGCCGAAACAGCCAAGGGTCCCGGAACTCTCCAGACCGGGTTTATTGATGCCTTGTATTGCCTGACCCAGGGTGATATTGAACGCTATTTCAGGGGGTAAACCATAGATGAAAGGCATTTATCTTGTAACGGATCCCGGCCTCTGCAGGGAGAAATCCGTTGAACTCACTGTTGCTGACGCCCTTCGCGCAGGCGTTGGTTGTGTCCAGCTCAGGGAGAAAAACAGCGGGACCCGGGCGTTTGTTGAAACAGCCATACGGGTCAAGGCGTCCATGGCGGGCTTTGACGTTCCGTTGATCATCAACGACCGCATCGACGTGGCCCTGGCCTGCGGGGCAGACGGTGTTCACATCGGCCAGGACGATATGCCGGCCGTTCTTGCGCGAAAGCTTCTTGGACCGGATAAGATCATTGGTCTTTCGGTGGAGAGCTGGGAAGACGTTGAAGCGGCCCAGGAACTGGATGTGGATTATCTCGGGGTGAGCCCGGTGTTTCCAACCACCACCAAAACAGATACGAAAACCGTGTGGGGCCTTGAAGGACTTTCCAGGATACGCACGTTTTCCCGCCATCCCCTGGTTGCCATTGGCGGGCTTGATCTTTCCAATGCCAGGGACGTGATCCTGGCCGGTGCGGATTCCATTGCCGTGGTATCGGCCATCTGTGGGACAGAGGATCCCTATGGCGCGGCCAAAAAACTTTGTGATACAGTGAACCCCATTATTAAATAAGGAGGGCAGAAAATGAAAACATACTATCGTGCATTGACCATTGCAGGTTCGGACAGCGGCGGCGGCGCCGGGATACAGGCGGATCTCAAGACCTTCTCAGCCCTGGGATGCTACGGCATGTCGGTTCTCACGGCCCTGACAGCCCAGAATACCGTTGCCGTAACAGGCATCCATCCGGTACCGCCGGAGTTCATCGCAACCCAGATGGATGCCGTACTCGAGGATATCGGAACCGATGCCGTCAAGATCGGCATGCTCCACTCTCCTGCGGTGATCGAGGCGGTTGCGGATCGACTTGATCACCACCAGTGCCGGCAAGTGGTCGTCGATCCCGTGATGATCGCAAAGAGCGGGGACAAGCTCCTCCAGGACGATGCCATTGCCGCTTTAAAGAAAAAGCTCCTTCCCCTTGCCAGCATCATCACCCCGAATCTTCCCGAGGCGTCGGTGCTCCTGGGAAGGGAGGTAGCCACCGTGGAAGATATGCCCCAGGCCTGCCGGGATCTTGCCGAGCTCGGGTGCAGGACCGTCCTCTTAAAGGGGGGGCACCTGAACGGTAACGAATGCATGGACCTTCTCTATCTCGGAGAGAGCGACCTCACCGTGAAGTTCGACGGTGAACGGGTCGATACCTCCAACTCCCACGGCACGGGCTGCACCCTGTCATCGGCCATTGCCGCAAACATTGCCAAGGGCCACGGCATCGCATCCGCAGTCAAGCAGGCCAAGCTGTTCCTCACCCAGGCCCTTGTCGCCGGCGCTGAATACAAGCTCGGCAACGGCCACGGACCCGTATACTGGTGGGGTCAGGCTTAGCTTATTAATTGGGGTCAGGCTTACCTTATTGTCGTTATTGCGTTTCGATTGGGGTTGTCGTGAATTAAATTTGCTTCGCGCGCTTCGATGGGGTCATATTAATTGGGGTCAGGCTTAGCTTATTGTCGTTATTGCGTTTCGATTGGGTTGTTGTGAATTCAATTTGCTTCGCTTGCTTCGGTGGGGTCATATTAATTGGGGTCAGGCTTAGCTTATTGCTTGATATTTTGTGTTTCAAAAATAATGACAATAAGCTAAGCCTGACCCCGTTTGTTCGTTGGTGGTTATAGGAGATCGCGGGTGCGTTTTACTGCGCAGAAATCGCCGCACATGGAACAGGCTTCCTTCTCTTTGGGTTGCGAGGATTCCCGGTAGGCCCGGGCCTTTTCAGGGTCCATGGCCATCTCGAACTGTCCCTCCCAGTCAAGCTCCCTGCGAAACTTGCCCATCTGGTGATCCGGCGCCACGGCATTGGGGATTCCCTGTGCGATGTCGGCGGCATGGGCTGCGATCCGTGTTGCCATTATCCCTTCCTTGACATCCTCAAGTTCCGGAAGGCGAAGGTGCTCGGCCGGTGTTACGTAGCAGAGGAAATCGGCGCCGTGCATGGCTGCCAGGGCTCCTCCGATGGCGGCGGTGATGTGGTCGTATCCCGGTGCGATGTCCGTTACCAGGGGGCCGAGCACATAAAAGGGGGCGTTGTGGCACAGCTTTTTCTGCATCTTCATGTTCATCTCCACCTCATTCAGGGGGACATGGCCGGGTCCTTCGATCATCACCTGGACATTTCTTGCCCAAGCCCGTTTGGTGAGCTCTCCCAGTGTTATGAGCTCTTCGATCTGGGGCGCGTCCGTGGCATCTTTCAGGCAGCCGGGTCTCAGGCCGTCCCCAAGGCTCAGGCAGATATCGTATTGTTCACAGATGTCGAGGAGGCGGTCAAAATGCTCGTAAAACGGGTTTTCTTTTCCGTTCTTTACCATCCATTCCACGAGGATGGAACCACCCCTGGAGATCACGCCGGTTAGTCTTGGGTTGGTCCGGATGCTCTGGACCACTTTCTGGTTCAACCCCGCATGGATGGTGAGGAAATCGATGCCGTCTTTGGCGTGGATCTCAACGGTTTCAAACCATTCGTCAAGGGTGATCTCCTCCGCTTTTTTTCCCGTGCGGGTGAGGGTGTCGTAGATGGGAACCGTGCCTATCATCACGGGCATGGCCTTGATGAGCCGCTGCCTGAAGGCTTGGGTATCTCCGACAATGGATAGGTCCATGATGGAGTGGGCATTGTGTTTGATGGCAAGTTCGGCTTTTCTAAACTCAGACGCGAAACAGCATTTATCCTCGGATACCCCGAGGTTGACGTTAACCTTGGTTGTAAGCCCGGTGCCGATGCCGATGCCGCGAAGACTGGTGTGGTTCTTGTTGGCCGGGATGGCAATCTCGCCTGTGGCAAGTCTTTGCAACAGCTCGGTCTCTGAAATGGATTCCGAAGCCAGTACATCCTTCATCTGGGGGGTGATGATTCCCTTTCTTGCCGCATCTATCTGTGTGGTATATGTTGTCATTTTATTTTTTCCTTATAAATTGTTTGAAGTCTTTTGATGGTTCCCTGGATATCATCGGCGCCGACGATCTCTGTGACAAGGCAAACGGTTTTGGCTCCGTGGCTCACCACCTCACCCAGGTTATGGTCCTTGATGCCGCCGATGGCCACAAAGGGGATACTGATGTTAGCCACAACATGGTCCAGGTAGGTAAGCCCCACTGCATCACAGACATTTTCCTTGGTCTGGGTGGTGAAAATCGGGCCGACCCCGATGTAGTCGGCTCCGTCCAGGACAGCTTTTTGTGCCTGGTCCGGGGAGTGGGTGGAGCGGCCGATGATCATGGGCCCCACAAGTTTTCTGAGCTCCCTGAGGGGGAGGTCGTCCTGGCCCGTGTGGATGCCGTCTGCTTTCACCATCAGGGCCAGGTCGGCATGGTCGTTCACGATGAATGTGACCCCTGCCTCCAGGGTGATCTTCCGGATGGCAACGCACTCCTCATACATCTCGCCCATGCTCTTTGATGCGGGTTTTTCCCGGTACTGGAGGGTGGTAATGCCGGCTTTTACCATTTCTGCCGCCACCTCGACATTGGACCGTCCCCTGGAAAATTTCTCTGCCAGGATTCCGTAGATTCCCGGGTTTAATATTGGTTTCATGAACCCTCTTCCTCTGTTGTGTTTAAGGCAATGCCGGCCATCATGGCGGCCACCACAAGTACCTTGGGGGGAAACAGGCGGCTGTCCGCCTCATCCGTTGAAAAATCCCCCACAATGGTGCAATTGCCCATCTGTTTCTGACCAATGGCGTCAAGGCAGGATCCGGCAATGCCCGAGGCGGAAACCACTTGCTTGTCAGTCCTGGCAAAGGCCTCGACCAGCATCTTTTTGTTCTCCTTCCGGTCAAACCCCTCCACAATGACGGTGCAGTCGGAAAAGAGGGCGCGGATGTTTTCCTTGTCGATCTTTTGGTTCACGGTTTCGATCTCCACCCGGGGCCGGATTCCTTGGAGATTCTTTTTGAGCATCTCGGTCTTGAGCCCGCCGGTCTGGTGATCAAAGTAAAACTGCCGGTTGAGGTTGGATCGCTCCACCCTGTCGAAATCGATCAGCTTGAGTCGTTGTTCCCCGGATCGCACCAGGAGTTCCGCCACCCTTGATCCGATGCCCCCGAGTCCGGCGATGCCGATTTTTCTCTCCATCACCGTCTCCTTAAATCCGGTCCCAATCCTTGAACACGGGCTGGTAGCCGTTGTTCCTGATCATGGCCACCACCTGGTCAACGCTTCTTTCATCCGAAATCTGGAACTGGGCCGTGTCCGTGTCGGTTTCTTTGGCGTACCCGCCCACGTCGGTCTTACATCCGGCCGAAAGCCGGGTGATGCCCAGGTGTACCAGCTTGTCCCTGAATTCCGGGGCCTCCCTTGTGGAGATGCTGATGCCCACCTTGGGCAGAAAGAGCCTGAAGGCGGTCATGAACTGCACAAACCGCAGGTCGTCCAGGATGTTTCTGGGATCGATGGCCCCTTCGGCCTTTCTCATTCGTGGAATGGAGAGACCGACCTCCACATTGGGGTAGTGGTGTTCCAGGAACCGGGCATGGAGGCCTGAGTAAAAGGCCTCCTGGCAGATCTGGCCAAGCCCGTACAAGGCCCCGATGTTGACGGATCTGAATCCGGCCCTGGCGCCCCGTTCCGGGGCGAGCAAACGCCACTCATAGTCTCTTTTTTTGCCGGCCAGGTGGACCTGTTTGTAGATATCCCTGTCATAGGTCTCCTGGTAGACGGTGAGGGAATCGGCGCCAGCCTTGTTCAGCACCCCATACTCGGCCTCATCCATGGGGAATATCTCAAGGGAGACAGATGAGAAGTATTTTCTCATCACCCTGACCGACTCCTCAAGGTAGTCCAGGGGCGTCTTGGCCGGTGCCTCTCCGGTGAGGAGGATGACGTGGCGGATGCCGGTCTCTGAAAGGAGCCTTGCCTCGGTATCCACCTCGGCAAGGGTGAGTTTGCTTCTCTTGAAACTGTTGGTTGAGTTGAAACCGCAGTAAATACAGTGGTTGGAGCAAAAGTCCGAGATGTAGATGGGGGCATAGAGCCCCATGGTCCGGCCAAAGTGCTGGAGGGTGAGTTTCCTTGCCTTTGACGCCATGGTTTCGAGATGGGGCGCTGCCCGTTCGGACAGGAGGGCCAAAAAGTCCTTTTGGGTCAAACGCTCTTTGGAGAGGGCTGCCCGAACATCCTGGTCTGTCACGGCATTGAAGTGGCCCTGGAAATCAAACCCTTCAAACTCCTCAATGGTGTTTAAAAACGACATGGTTAACCCCTCAGGAACCCGGTCAGGGGGGAGGAGGCATTCGCCTGAATGCTCTCCGGACCCATCTCGGTTCTGTATGCCATTCTTCCGGCCTTGACTGCCATTGAAAATGCAGCGCCTGCCGTAACCGGGTCTTCGCTGGTGGCGATGGCCGTATTTACCAGAACCGCATCGGCGCCCATCTCCATGGCTTCGGCCGCCTGGGAGGGTTTGCCGATCCCGGCATCGACGATTACGGGAATCTCAATGCTGTCGATGATGAGTTCGATGATGGGCCGTGTCAGGATCCCCTGGTTGGATCCGATGGGTGAGCCAAGGGGCATGACGGCGGCTGCGCCTGCATCCTGGAGCCGGTATGACAGGGTGAGATCGGGCATGACATAGGGCAGCACGATAAACCCTTCCTGCACAAGGATTTGGGTGGCCTTTAATGTCTCCTGGTTGTCGGGCATGAGATACCGCATGTCCGTGATCACTTCGATCTTGATGAAATCACCGCATCCTGCCTGGCGGGCGATCCTTGCGATGCGAACGGCCTCTTCAGCGGTCCTTGCCCCGGAGGTGTTGGGTAGAAGGGTGGTTTGTTTGGGGATGTGCTTGAGGATGTTGTCATCCCCGGCCCCCTGGTCAATGCGCCGGAGCGCCACGGTGATGATCTCGGAACCCGATGCTTCGAGCATGGGGGGGATCAGCTCGTTTGAGGCAAACTTGCCGGTTCCGGTTAACAGCCTGCTTGAAAATTCCCTCTTGCCGAGTATCAGTTTATCACTTGTTTCCATTCATCCGCCTCCCACAAAACTTAACAGTTCAATTGTATCTCCATGGTTGATTTGGGTCGTTTCCCAGGCAGCCTGGTCAATGACCTTGAGATTGTGCTCCATGACAACAGACCCGGGATCGAGGCCCCTGTGGCGAACAAGGTCCATGAGGGTGGAAGGTGAGAGGGTGAGAATCTCCCCATTGATTTTGATTTCCATGTTTTGTTCCTCTTGTTGGTAACAATCGGAACCTGTGACAGTTGTGTGTGGTTTAAAACGGAGTCAGGTGGTCTGAATTGAGTGGAACTCTCGATAAAAAGAGTGCACTTGAGGTGTGATATCCGCTTTCCTACGCCGGTATTAACCGTGTCAGGTTCCAAGGGTCAGGTTTTTATTCCTTCTCAGCTTTTCAGCTCCCCTAGCAAATCCAAAATGTTCCGGGAGTATGGGAAAATAAATTCCGATTGTCAATGAAAAAATAATATTATTCCCTCAACCCGGCTGATTTAGAAATTGACAAATGGGCGAAAGTGTTATTGTACTAAACAACAGTCCTTCCCATTTTCAGCAGCGCCATATCGCAAAATAAACCGTAAAAGGAGACATTTATGCAAGTACCCATGACGCCTGCCCGTATCCTCAGGAGAGCAGTCAAGCTCTATGCCGACAAGACCGCAGTTGTGGACGGGAATATCCGTTTGACCTACAGGGAGGTTCAGCAGCGGGTTAACCGGGTGGTCAATGCCATCCAGGATCTCAAGCTTTCATCCAATGCCCGGATCGCCGTGGTGGATTACAACACCTACCGCTACATGGAACTCTATTTCGGCGGGGCCCGGTCCGGGCGAATTCTCTCGCCGTTGAACATCCGGCTCTCCGAGGAGGAGTATGTCCATATCCTTGAAAATTCCAGGGCGGAGGCCGTGATCTTTCACCAGGATTTCAAGCCCATGATGGAGCGGGTGCGCCACCGGGTCTCAACGGTGAACCATTGGGTGATTGCCGATGGGGAGGTCTCCGATCCCTGGATCACCCACACCTATGAAGGGCTCATGGAGGCGGCGAGTCCGGAAGATACCGCCGTTGATATCGATGATGAGAACGCCACCCTCAACCTCTACTACACAAGCGGCACCACGGGCCGGCCCAAGGGGGTTGAGCTGACCCACAGGAACATCTACGCCAACGCCCTGACCACCATCATCAGCTTTAAGATCGATGATGCCACCACCTGGCACCACATCGCCCCCCTGTTTCATCTGGCAGACGCATTTTTCATCTGGTCCGTCACCTATCAGGGGGGATGCCATGTGATGCAGCGGAATTTTGTGCCGGACGAGGTGCTTGCCACAATGGAGAAGGAGAGGGTGGTGGCGGCCATGATGGTGCCGACCATGATCAATTTTCTTCTGGATCTGCCCGGGATCGACCGGTACGATCTTTCGGCCCTTGAATGGATCATGGTCGGTGGGGCGCCCATGTCTCCGGCCAATGCCGAACGGATGATGGAAAAACTGGGGTGCCGGTATCTCTCGGGTTACGGGCTCACTGAAACAACCCCCCTTCTCACGGTTGGGAACCTGAAATCCACCCTGGCGGACCGGTCTCTTTCGGAGCGACTGGGGTTCATCACCCGGACCGGTCTTGAGGTGACCGGGGTGGATCTGAGGGTGGTTGACGCCAGCGGCGAAGATGTTCCCTGGGACAGCGCAAGCGTGGGAGAGATCATCGTCAGGGGCGACAATGTGATGAAAGGGTACTGGGAGATGCCGGAAGAGACGGAAAACGCGATCCGGAACGGCTATTTTCATACGGGTGACCTTGCCTGCGTGGATTCCCAGGGGTATGTACTCATTGTTGACAGGGCAAAGGATATCATCATTTCAGGCGGAGAAAACATCGGCTCCGTGGAGGTGGAAAATGCAATCTACACCCATCCCGATGTTCTGGAGTGCGCCGTCATTGCCATGGCGGACGAGCGCTGGGGAGAGGTGCCCAAGGCCGTGGTGGTGCTGCGGGAACGGGCTGAGGTAGTGGAACAGCAGCTGATAGACCACTGCAGGGAACGCCTGGCCAGGTTCAAGGCACCCAAAAAAGTGGTGTTTGTGAAGGAGCTGCCCAAAACCGGGTCCGGAAAGATTCTGAAAGTCAAACTCAGGGAGATCTCCTGAGGTTGAACAGGGAGGAGGGGGGCTGAGGAATCAGGAAAGGTTTAACTCACCCCCTGGTCCCTGACCCTGAAAACCAAAAAGGGAGTCAACCGGTGGTTGACTCCCTCTGGTATTGCTTCTATCTAAGGCTGGTGCTTAGTGACCAATGGCCATCTTAGCGAACTCAGCAGCCTGGGGGTGTGCGTAGATGAGAATAAGGGCAACAACGAGAGCGTAGATACAGAGAGACTCGATCATGGCAAGACCAATAAGAAGGGTAACTGTTACCTTTCCTGAAGACTCAGGATTACGTGCGATACCCTGAACGGCTCCGGAGAGACCCATTCCCTGACCAAGACCACAACCAAGTGCTGCGATTCCGATTGCGATACCTGCTGCCCATACACATGCGGTAAAAAATTCCATTTTTTTTCTCCTCTAACGTTAAGATATTATTGTTATTGCGGCTTCTTCCGGTCCCCGCATAACTATGGTGCAAGCTGTCGGCACCATTGTCGACAGCTTATAAGTTCTAAATCAGTGTGCGTGCTCCATGGCTCCGGTGAAGTACATGACGGAGAGCAGGAAGAACACAAATGCCTGAACAAGGGCTACAAAGATGCCGAGTGCCATGATAGGCAAGGGAGCAAAAAAGGCACCTGCAAGTGCGAACAGGATTCCGAGTACCAGCTCATGTCCCATCATGTTTCCGAAGAGACGAAAGGAGAGGGAGAGAACCCTGGCAAAGTGACCGATGAGCTCAATGGGAAGGATGAGGGGTACCATCCACCATACAGGGCCCAGGAAGTGCTTGTAGTATTTTGCACCGTGGTATTTAACACCGATCACGTGGGTGAAGACAAACACAATCAGGGCAAGGGCCGCTGTTGTGTTGAGGTTAGCTGTAGGGGGGAAGAACCCTGGAACCAATCCGATTAGGTTGCCGATGAAGACAAACAGGAAGATCGATGCCACAAGGGGGAAGAGCCAACGGCCCTCTTCGCCGCTAACACCCACCATAAACTCTTCAAGGCCTGAGATCAGGACTTCAAACACGTTCTGTACCGGACCAGGAACAAGCTCAACATTTTTTCCTGCAAGCCATCCAAAGAAGATGAGGATTGCCATGACAACCCACATATAAATCACATGGACATTACTGTGGGCAAAATGCCCCAATCCGATTGCTTCAAACAGTTTTACAAAGAATAGATATGGATGTTCCACTTACACAGCCTCCTTAATAATAAGTCTTGTTAATTCAAGCGTCGTTGCGGCAAAAAAGCTTGCAACCACAACCGAAAGACCTGCAATGAGGCCCAACGGATCGACAATATTTCTTGAAATAAGCAGGAATAACATTACCCCACTTAATAAAAATCGAATGTAGTATTTAAATACTACTCCGCGGAGGATGGAACCGCCAGCCGCTACAATCTGCGAACTGTTCTTGAATGCCCGCTTGAGGGTGTGCTCAAGGGCGTGGAAATTGAGGGTAACGATGAGGCCTCCGCAGAGGATTCCCAGGGCAAATTGCCTGGGCATGTTGATGAAACCGAGCAGCGTAATCACGCAGAAAATGTACCAGTTGGATCTGGTTATGAATCGTATCATGCGCTGTTGAATGTTCATGTCTCTAAAGCTTCCTGCTCCGTTTAGCTGCCCTGACCAGATTCGTGAATCCTGCTGCTATTCCAAAACCAAGGAACACAAAGGTCAGAACAGGGGATGTCTCAAATTTACCATCAAGCCAGACGCCGAAGAAAAGACCGATAAAAATCGAAATGGCAACCGTAAGTCCGAGGCTGCTGTAGTAAGCGAGCTCCTTAATGTTCTTTGAAGTCTCTTTTTTCATACTACCCTTCTTAACTTTTCAATGACATCACAATAATAGTGGTGGAAGTAACACATCATTACTATCAAGTCAATGTCAAAAATGAATTATATGACGATTAGCCCGCCACAGGTATGATCTGCGCCCACCTCGCCTACGACGGCTGCCGCGACTCCTTCCTCATTCATCCGGTGGACACATGCTTCTGCATCGTTTGCTGCGATGGAAAAAAACAAGCCACCCGATGTTTGTGGGTCGAACATTAGGTCCTGGGTAATGGCATCGATTCCGGTAGCGATATCGATGTTTTTGCCACAGAACGTTCTGTTCCGATAGGCCCCGGCCGGCACCATGCCCATCATGGCATACTCCCTGGCACCCTCAAGCACCGGCACCTTTTCTGAAAAGAGGCGGAGGGTCTTTTTCGAGCCCCTGGCCATTTCAAGGAGGTGGCCGGCAAGGCCGAATCCCGTGATGTCGGTGCAGGAACCGATGGAATAGTCCAGGAGAATATTACAGGCGGTCTTGTTAAGCTGGGCCATGGTATCCACCAGAAGCCTGATATGGGGCGCTGCTGCCAATTTTGCCTTGACGGCCGTGGCAAGGATGCCGACCCCCACGGGTTTTGTCAGAACAAGCACCTCTCTCGTCTTTGCCCCTTTGTTGGCAAGCACCCGGTCCGGATGGACAAGGCCTGTGACCGAAAGTCCGTACTTGAACTCGGGATCATCCACGCTGTGACCGCCCACCAGGGTCGCCCCTGCCTCCTGGATCTTGTCGATGCCGCCCTGGAGGGTCTCCTGGAGGATGGTTTCATCCAGGTCTTTTTCCGGAAAGCAGACAATGTTCATGGCCGTGAGGGGCGCGCCGCCCATGGCATAGACATCGCTCAACGAATTGGCGGCTGCAATCTGGCCGAACTCGTAGGGGGAGTCCGTCACCGGGGTAAGAAAATCCAGGGTCTGGATCAGGGCCGTGGTGTCGTTCAGCCGGAACACGCCGGCATCATCACTGTTCTCAAGCCCCACGATCAGGTCAGGGTGTGTTTTTACCTTTAAATTTTTGACAATGCGATCCAGGACCCCCGGATCTATCTTGGCCCCTCAACCTGCGGCCTTAACTTTTTCGGTCAAGCAAACGTTTGTTCTTTTCATATAGTCTCCATTGGGTATTTTCATTGGGGTCAGGCTTAGCTTATTGTCGTTATTGCGTTTCGATTGGGTCGTCGTGATTTTAATTTGCTTCGCTCGCTTCGATGGGGTCAGGCTTAGCGAGTCTCTTGGGGTCA
>JAQYWC010000072.1 GCA_030145245.1 Desulfobacterium sp. | reverse complement strand
GGATGAGGATCCGGTTGAATTGTCCCGGATGAAGGAAGAGGTCCATGATTTCCAGCCACCCCTTGATATCGTGGACGGGGCGGCCAGGATCTGTGATCCGTTCTTTGACGGGATACTCACCGGCAAGCACTGGTGCGGCAAGTTTTTGAAGGATTATAGGCCCATCGACTGGTAGGTCAGGATTTTTCTTGACCTTCACCTGCTGACGGACCCTGACCACTTGGTTGGGGTCCTTAATATTTAGACCGTAGTCAGTATCTTCTTATTGGTGTCCCGGAGACGGGTGCTGAGCATTTTTAAAAAATTTAATAGGATTTTATTACCGCTTTCAGCATTTTTAGTAATGATCTCACGAAAGCTGGCTTTGGTTATAATCATCAATACAGCATCTGCGCTGATCCTGGCTGATGCAGATCGTGGTTCTTCATCAATCATGGACATTTCACCAACAAACGAACCCACCCTCAGTTTTGCCAGGCTTATCTCAGATGGTTTCCCTTTTCGAAATATTTCAATTTCCCCACTTTTTACGATATACATGACACCACCTCTCATGCCTTCCTTGAACAAAGTGGTACCTTTTTTAAAGGTCTCTTCAGAAACATAAATCTTAATCTTATCCAGCTCGTCATTGGAAAGGTCTTTAAATACACTGACACGCTTTAAATCTCTCGCTTCAATCATTGGATCCGGTCCTCGATATCTTTCAGTATTAAATTTTTGTTTTACTCAGCCAGAATGCTCATTTTTATGGACTGCCCGGCAGGTCAGGATTTTCGCATGGACAGTGAGATTCGTTTTCTCTTGATGTCCACTTCCAGGATGGTGACCTCCACCTGCTGGCGGACCTTTACTACTTCGTTGGGGTCTTTTACATAGCGGTCGGCAAGCTGGCTGATATGCACGAGCCCGTCCTGGTGAACCCCGATATCCACAAAGGCGCCAAATGCTGTGACATTGGTCACTAATCCCGGCACCCTCATGCCGGGAACAAGGTCCTTGATCTCGTGGATGGTGTCGTCAAAGCTGAAGGCCTTGAAGCTTGCTCTCGGGTCCCTGCCGGGCCGGGCAAGTTCGGCTGCAATATCCTTGAGGGTCACCATGCCCGTTGTTTCGGTCACATAGGGGGCAAGATCCATGGTTTTCACCAGGGCTTCGTTGCCCACAAGTTCCTTGACGGTGTGGCCGGCATCCTTTGCCATGGCTTCCACGGTTTTGTAGGATTCCGGGTGGATGCCGCTTTTGTCCAGGGGATTGGCGCCGTCGTGGATCCTGAGGAAGCCTGCGCACTGCTCAAAGGCCTTGGGTCCCAGGCGGGGGACTTTTAACAGCTCCCGTAGACGGGAGAAGGGGCCGTTGGCTTCCCGGTATTTGACGATGTTGGCGGCAATGGTTTTGTTGAGGCCTGCCACATGGGTGAGCAGTTCCGGGCTTGCCGTGTTGACCTCGACCCCCACCCGGTTGACACAGGTCTCAATCACGTCGCCGAGGGCGTTTTGAAGCAGCTTCTGGTCCACATCGTGCTGGTACTGGCCCACCCCGATGGATTTGGGATCGATCTTTACAAGCTCTGCCAGGGGATCCATGAGGCGTCTGCCGATGGAGACGGCCCCCCGTACGGTGATGTCGTGGTCCGGGAATTCGTTTCTGGCGGTTTCCGATGCCGAGTAGATGGATGCGCCGCTCTCATCCACCATGATGATCTGGATGCTGTCGTCAAGGTTGGCTGCCCGGACAAAGGCCTCGGTTTCCCGGCCTGCCGTGCCGTTGCCGACGGCGACGGCTTCGGTTTTGTATTTCGTGGTTAGCTTTTTCAGGGTATTGGCGGTCTTGTCTGAATTGGAAAAGGGGTAGATCACGTCATGGTGGAGGAGGGCGCCCTGGCCATCGAGGCAGACCACCTTGCATCCGGTCCTGAACCCGGGATCAATGGCAAGCACCCGTTTCTGGCCAAGGGGAGGAAACAGGAGCAGTTCCTTGATGTTGCTGGCAAACACCTTGATGGACTCCTGGTCTGCCGAAAGCTTGAGGTTTGCCATGGCCTCTTTTTCCAGGGATTTGCCAATGAGCCGCTTGTAGGCGTCCTTGATGGCGGCCTTGACCTCCTGGGCGGATTTGGTGTTGTTCTTTATGACCCGGTTCTCAACCATGGAGAGGGCGGTCTCTTCCGGGGGGAGCACATGGACGGTGAGGAAGGATTCGGCTTCCCCCCTGAACATGGCAAGGATCCGGTGGGAGGGGGTCTTTGCTGCCGGTTCCGACCAGTCAAAGTAGTCCCGGAATTTTGCGCCGTCGCTGTCTTTGCCTTTTTTCACCGTGGATTTTATCTGGGCCTTTGAAGTAAATAACCTGCGCAGGGCCGACCGGATGGCTGCATCCTCGTTAACGGTCTCGGCCAGGATGTCCCTTGCGCCTGCCAGGGCCTGTTCCGGGGTCTCGACGCCCTTGTCCGGGTTGACAAACCGCCGGGCTTCGGTGAAGGGGTCGTTGTTGGTCTGTTTCAGCAGAAGGGCGGCCAGGGGGTCGAGCCCGAGCTCCCGGGCGGCCTGGGCCTTTGTCTTGCGTTTGGGTCGGTATTTCTCGTAGAGATCCTCAAGGTCGGTGCGGGTAGATGCCCGGTCGATGGCCGTTCTCAAGTCCTTGGTGATGAGGGCCCGCTCTTCCAGGGAGGTGACGATGGCCTGCTTTCTTGCGGCAAGTTCCCTGGCTTTGGCGAGCCTGTCACGGATGGCGGCAATGGCCACCTCGTCCAGGGAACCGGTGCGCTCTTTTCTGTACCGGGCGATGAAGGGGATGGTTGCGCCTTCATCAAACAGCTGGGTAACGGTTTCGACCTGGCCGGGTTTGAGGCCGAGCTCTTTTGCGATGGTGGTGATCATCGTTTCAGTATCTCCTTGAGGAAACGGCCCGTGTGGGAGCCTTCGAGTTCGGCAATCTCTTCCGGGGTGCCGGCGCCTATGATTTCTCCGCCCCTGTCTCCGCCTTCAGGGCCAAGGTCGATCACGTGGTCCGCGTACTTGATGACGTCCAGGTTGTGTTCGATCACCACAATGGTGTTGCCCATCTCAACCAGGCGGTCGAGGACCGAGAGCAGCCGGTTGATGTCGTCGGTGTGAAGGCCGGTGGTGGGTTCGTCCAGGATGTAGATGGTCCGGCCGGTGCTCCGTTTGCTGAGCTCCCTTGCAAGCTTGATCCGCTGGGCTTCTCCGCCTGAGAGGGTGGTGCCTGCCTGGCCGATCTTGATATAGCCAAGTCCCACGTCCACCAGGGTCTCAAGCTTGGTCCGGATGGAGGAGACCCGGTCGAAGAACTTCAAGGCCTGGTTCACGGTCATGTCAAGGACGTCGGCAATGCTCTTTCCCTTGTACTTGATGTCCAGGGTTTCCCGGTTGTACCGTTTGCCCTTGCACACGTCGCAGGCCACATAGACATCCGGAAGAAAGTGCATCTCGATCTTGATGATGCCGTCACCGGCGCAGGCCTCGCACCGGCCGCCTTTGACGTTGAAGCTGAACCGGCCGGACTTGTATCCCATGGCCCTTGCTTCCGGGGTTTTGGCAAAGATTTCTCTTATAAAGGTAAAGATGCCCGTGTAGGTGCCGGGGTTGCTCCTGGGGGTGCGGCCGATGGGGGACTGGTCGATGTGGATCACCTTGTCCAGGTGCCGGAGCCCTGACACGCCGGTGTGCTTGCCTGCGGCAAGCCTTGAGTTGTACAGGCGGTTGGAGAGCAGCCGGAACAGAGTGGCCAGCACCAGGGTGGATTTTCCCGATCCCGACACCCCGGTGACGCAGGTGAAGCATCCCAGGGGAAACGAGGCATCGATGTTTTTCAGGTTGTTGGTGGAAGCGCCGGTGATGGTGAGGCAGGCGTTCTTTCCCTGGCGCCGGTGTTTCGGGATCTTGATGCGCTTTTTGCCGGAAAGATAGTCCCCGGTCAGGGAGCCGGTGGTCTGCAAAAGCTCCTGGGGGGTGCCGGAAAAGACCACCTCGCCGCCTTTCATGCCGGCCCCGGGTCCCATGTCGATGATGTGGTCGGAGCTGAGCATGGTCTCTTCGTCATGCTCCACCACGAGCACGCTGTTGCCGATGTCCCTCAGGTTTAAAAGGGTGTCCAGCAGGCGCTTGTTGTCCCGCTGGTGGAGGCCGATGCTCGGCTCGTCCAGCACATAGAGGACCCCGGTGAGCTTGGAGCCGATCTGGGTGGCAAGCCGTATGCGCTGGCTCTCCCCGCCGGAGAGGGTGGCGGCGGACCGGTTCAGGGTGAGGTAGTCAAGCCCCACGCTTGTGAGAAAACCGAGCCTTGCTTTTATCTCAGCGATGATTCCCTTGGCAATGACGGCGGCCTTGCCCGTCAATTGAATGGTATCAAAAAAGTGCTCGGCATTCTCAACCGACAGGGCGGTGATCTCAAACAGGGTCTTTTCTCCCACCCTCACGGCGCTGGATGCCTTGTTGAGCCGTGTGCCCTTGCACCTGGAGCAGGAGGTGAAGTTCATGTACTGCTTGATCTCTTCCCTGGACTGGTGGGAGTCGGTTTCGTGGTAGCGCCGTTTCAGGTTGGGGATGATCCCTTCGAATTTTTTCTTGTAGGTGATGCGCCGGCCGCCTTTTTCAAAGTAGAACGGGATCTCCAGTTTTCCGGATCCGGAAATGAGTACTTTCTGGAATTTTGAGGAGAGCTTGGAAAACGGGGTGTAGATATCTTCGTTGTAGAAGGAGGTCAAGGCATCAAGGAACTCGGCAAATTGCACGGAATCCCTGCCTGTCCACGGGGCCATGGCGCCTTCCCGTAAGGAAAGTTCCGGGTTGGGGACGATGAGGTCCGGGTCGAACTCGGTCACGGTGCCAAGGCCGTCGCATTTGGGGCAGGCGCCCTGGGGCGAGTTAAAGGAGAAACTTGCCGGTACGAATTCAGGATAGCTGACCCCGCATTTCACGCAGGAGGAACGTTCGCTGAAAAAGATCTCCTGGTTGTCGTCCAGGCACAGCACATTGACGATGCCGTTGGCAAGGGAGAGGGCAAGCTCCATGGAGTCCGTCAGCCTCTTTTCAATGCCCGGCTTGACAATGAGCCGGTCCACCACCGCTTCGATTTTGTGCTTTACGGTTTTCTTCAATTGGGGCAGGTCGTCGGTGGGATAGATCTCCCCGTCGATCCTCACCCTGGCAAAACCGTCGGTTTTAAGCTGTTTCAAGGATTTGTCATGGCTGCCCTTCTGGTCGGAGACCAAAGGGGCAAGGAGGATGATCTTGGAGCGCTCAGGAAGGGCCATCACCCGGTCCGTGATCTGGTCGACGGTCATGGAGGTGATGGCAAGGCCGCATTTGTGGCAATAAGGGCTCCCCGCCCTGGCAAAGAGCAGGCGCAGGTAGTCGTAGATCTCGGTGACCGTTCCAACGGTGGACCGGGGGTTGTGGCTTGCGGTCTTCTGCTCGATGGAGATGGCAGGAGAGAGGCCGTCGATGAAATCCACATCCGGCTTCTCCATCTGGCCCAGGAACTGACGGGCATAGGTTGACAGGGATTCGACATAGCGACGCTGGCCTTCGGCATAGAGGGTGTCAAAGGCAAGGGTTGATTTGCCGGACCCTGAAAGCCCGGTGATGGTGACAAGGCGGTTTCGGGGAATCTCCACATCGATGTTCTTGAGATTGTGTTCCCTGGCGCCCTTGATGATGATGTTGTCTGTGGTCATTGGTAGATACAACCCGCTCTTTATGATTGCTGTCTGCTGGTTTTTGCCTGGAGGGCGGCCATCCGGATCGCTGCAATCAGGCTTGACGGATCTGCAACGCCTTTCCAGGCGATGTCATAGGCCGTGCCGTGGTCCACCGAGGTCCTGATGATGGGTAGTCCCAGGGTTGTGTTTACGCCGTCGCTGAAGTGGATCATCTTAAACGGAATGAGTCCCTGGTCGTGGTACATGCACACCACGGCGTCGAATTTGCCGTTTGCTGCGTTGAAAAACAGGGTGTCCGGCGGATAGGGGCCGGATACATTAAACCCCTCAGCCCTTGCCAGGTCAACGGCCGGGGAGATGATATCCTCCTCCTCGGTGCCGAACATGGCATCTTCCCCTGCATGGGGATTGAGGCCTGCCACGGCAATCCTGGGGTCCTTCATGCCAAACCGCTTGCTCAATGCCGTTGAGGTGAGCCGGATGGTGTTGATGATCTCGTCCCGGTTCAATTGCGGCGCCACTTCAGAAAGGGGGATGTGGATGGTGACAAGGACAACCTTGAGGCGATCTCCGGCCATCATCATGGCCACCTTTGGGGTATTTGTCCGGTGGGCAATGAGTTCCGTATGACCATGGAATTCCGATTCCGCAAGTTTCATGGCGGTCTTGGTGATGGGGCTGGTGGCAATTGCCTGGATCCGGTTGTCCATGGCAAGGTCAACACCCTGGGTGATGTAGTCGATCATGGCCCGGCCGGTTTCCGGGGTGGGCTCTCCCGGAGACAGCTTTTTTGAATCAAGATGGGACAGGGGCATGATGTCGATTGAACCAAAGGCGTAACAGCCGCTTTCCGGGGTGGCTGCCCTGTGAAGCTTCAGGGTGCTCCCCTTGAGGGCCAGGGCGTGCTCCATGACGGATTCATCCCCAAGGACCAGGGGCCGGCACCACTTGTACAGGTCCGGTTGCTCAAGGGCTGAAACAATGATCTCCGGTCCGATTCCCACAGGGTCACCCATGGTGATACCGATGACAGGACGTTGTTCGTTCATGGGCGTAAATCTCCTTATGTTGCTTTGTTGAAAATCTTGCCCGGCCCCGCTTGTTAAAAAACGATGGTATTCATGCCCGGCCTTTTGTGCTTGAAAATTAGCTTTTCAGTATACTATTGGAAGGGGCGGGTGTAAACAAGAAATCCAAAATGACCCTTGGAGACAGGACCAGGGAATCGGTATATGTAAAACTTTCATGGGTTGTATTTCGTTTTTGTCATACTTGCATGCTCTATTTTATCCATTTTCAGGTCTGCCCCGGCACCGGTAATTTTGTAAGCGTTCTCTGTTCAGGGTCGGGTGTTGGCGTACCACCCTGTGGTGTAGAATTTGCACTGAAATATTTTCAATCAAACTTCTTAAAGCTCAAATTAGGCGTAAAAAAAAATACAAATCTTGTGGATCTGAAATGGAACGCCATATGGGCTGAATTAATTCTCAGTGTGAAACCATTGAAAAATTTGTATCCTTGGGTGTTAACCTCGAAATGGTAAAAACAGGAGCTATGTAGAGGAAAACGGAGTAATCACGAGAAAAATATTTTTGATGATTCAAGGCTTCCCTCCTGTAATGGTGGTTATTTCAAGGTAATATAACCCCTTAGGGAAGTTGCTGTAATTAAAGGCAAAAAGCCTGTTTCACGGATTAAAACCCAGTAAAATCAGCGGATAATCGTCAGTGTTGTGACAAACAATAACATTTTTTTAAACAAAGGGTTATCAGATTTGACTTGGCGCATGAGATGGCATAGAAGAGACTACATTTTTATTCGTTTTGAATTGTGACTATGGCGTAACCGCCTGTGAATACACCCTTTTAGGGTATGGTATTAATGTTTAAGATAAACAAGAGAGATCGGAGTTCCATGGAGTCAAGCTGGGAAAAAGTTAAATTAGAGATGAAACAATCTTTACCAGACCACAGTTATAGGATGTGGATTCAACCCATGGGTTATTTGGAATCAGGCGCCAACGTCGTTAAACTATCCTGCCCCAATTCATTTTCAAAGAGGCGTATCCGGGAGAACTATCTCGCGGGTCTGGAAGCCCAGTTTAAAAAATTGGGATGTGCCGATACAAAGATTGATCTCATGGTTGAAGTTGCAGCGGGTAAGAAGAAACCCGCTAAAAAAAGCAGCGCAAAGGCAGTAGCCGGTAAAACCCGTACAAAAGCAGCGGCCGGGGCCTACCCAGCTGTTTCCGCCGCTGTTCCAAGAAGAACAAACCGTCCAAGGCAGATGACACTTCCCGGCCTCAATCTCAGGTGCGATAGTGGCAGAATGCTGAAAAAAGGGTATACCTTTGACCGCTTTGTGGTGGGTGATAACTGTGACTTCGCCTATTCGGCGGCCCTCTCGCTTGCCCAGAACGGCTCATCCAACAATGGCGCCCTTTACCTGTTGTCAGATACGGGGCTTGGCAAGAGTCACCTCTCCCAGGCCGTGGGCCACCACGTGATGTCCCAGGGGTTTTCCGACAAGGTTTATTATGTGACGGCCGAGGATTTTACCAATGAGATGGTGTCGGCCCTCAAGGACAACACGATTAGCCATTTTAAAGAGAAGTACCGGAAAAAATGTGACGTTCTGATCCTTGAGGATGTTCACTTTCTTTCGGGAAAGGATGCCACCCAGAAGGAGCTTGCCATGACTCTGGACTATCTTCTGGATGCCGAAAAAAAGATCATCTTCAGCGGGTGTTACCTGCCGGATGAGATCCCCAAGATGAACGAGCAGCTCAAGTCCCGGCTCACCCTGGGGCTGGTCACAAAGATCGATACCCCGGATTTCAAGACCCGGGTGAAGATTCTCAAGAACAAGTCAGGCTACAACGGTTATGTCATCCCTAATGATGTCACCGACTACCTTGCCCAGGAGCTTTGTGACAACGTAAGGCAGCTTGAGAGCGGACTCATGGGGGTTGCAAGAAAAGGTGCTCTCATGGGCGAAAAGATAGATATCAACCTTGCCCAGAGCGTGCTGTCCACCATTGCAAGAAACCGGAAGGCTGTCACTGTTGATTCCATCAAAAAACTTGTGTGTAACGAGTACAGTCTTTCTGAGCAGGAGCTGGTCTCCCCCTCACGGAAAAAGAGGGTCGTCAAGCCACGGCAGGTGGCCATCTTCCTTTCCAGAAAGTATACGGATCAGCCTTTGAAAAAGATCGGCAGGAGCTTTAACCGCTACCATGCAACAGCCATCTATTCCATCAATGCTGTTGAAAAACAGTTGAAGCAGCAGGGTATTTTCAGCGAGCAGATGAACCATCTTTATCGAAAGATTGAGTCGGGAAAGCTTAGATGACAGTTCCCGATTCGTTGTACAGAGAATTGGAAGAAATAACGGGCTCCGACGGGATCACCAATGATCCCGAGGAGCTCGTCTGTTATTCCTTTGACGCAACCGCCCGTTCCTTTCTCCCGGATATTGTAGTTTTCCCCTCCTCAACCCTCCAGGTATCAAAAATCCTTGAGCTTGCCACCCGGCATTCGGTTTGCGTGACCCCCAGGGGGAGCGGCTCCGGCATGACCGGTGGAACCCTGCCCGTCAAGGGCGGGATTGTTATGGTGATGACCCGGATGGACAGAATCATGGAGATCGACACGGAAAATCTCGTTGCCCGGGTTGAACCCGGAGTCGTGACCGGAGACCTCCACCGTGCTGCGGAAAAACAGGGGCTTTTCTACCCGCCTGATCCGGCAAGCTCTGCCTTTTGCACCATTGGCGGAAATGTCGGTGAATGTGCCGGCGGTCCAAGGGCTGTCAAGTACGGAGTGACCCGGGATTATGTGCTGGGGCTCGAGGCGGTGTTGCCGTCCGGCCAGATCATCAACACCGGTGTGAGCACGGCCAAGGGCGTGGCCGGCTATGATCTGACCCGGCTCATTGTTGGGTCGGAGGGCACCCTTGCCGTGGTGACCGGCATTACCCTGAGGCTTGTTCCCCTGCCCGAGGCAGTCAAAACCATGTCTGCCGTGTTTAATAGCATGCAAACAGCTGCGGAAACGGTTTCGGGAATCATCCGTGAATCTGTGGTGCCCAGGTGTATCGAGTTTGTGGATCGGGCCTCCATTGACTGTGTCAGGGAGGATGTTGACCTTGATCTGTCCGGGGATGTCCGGGCCATACTGATCATTGAGGTGGACGGTACCGCCCAGACCGTAGAGGCAGATGCCCGGAAATTGGAGCGTTATTGCCTGGATAAGGGGGCTACAACCGTTGTCGTTGCCCAGACACCTGCAGAGGCAAAAGAGCTCTGGAAGGCCAGGAAAGCGCTCTCACCCGCTCTTTTCAAGATCGCTTCCGGCAAGCTGAACGAAGATATTGTGGTGCCGATCAACCGGATTCCGGAGATGGTGGCCAGGGTCGAGTCCATTCAGAAGCGTTCCGGGCTGACCATCGTCAGTTTCGGCCATGCAGGGGATGGGAACATCCACTGCAACATCATGTACGATAAAAGGGACAGGGATCAATGCAGGCGGGCTGAGGCCGCCGTGGACGAACTCTTTGACGCAACCCTGGAACTTGGCGGAACCATCACGGGTGAACACGGGGTGGGGATCACGAAAAAGGAGTACCTTGGCCTGGAGATCGGCGTTTCGGAACTTGAGGTTATGAAGGGGATTAAAAAGGTGTTTGATCCCGGGAATCTATTGAATCCCGGGAAGATTTTCTAGTGTATCTTTGCTGGGAAAAAGTCCATGGTCAGAATGTGGTCGAGGATATCGACCCTCGGATTCTGACTCTGCTCAATGGCACAACGTATCGAGTAGGAGCAGTAGGTCGAACAGATCTTGTCTTCTTTGCTGTATTCTCCAAAGCAGTCAAGATTGTCACTTGAGTCTTCGAGTACTGAATCGTCTGCTATTACCTGGTTTGTCTGGTTAAATTTCATACTTGTCTCAATATGCTCCAGCGTTTATAAGGAAGGTTCAGCCCCTGGACCGTTAAAAGCCTAACCCCTATTATTCTTTTTGATGCCAATATAATCGATCCCAGGATGATGGTCAACCTGTTTGTTGGCGTATCATGGATTCCAGGCGGCTCACAAGGGGCTTCAGGGTTTCAGACTTGGTGGCGGAGATCAGGGTGCCCTGGTTCAGGAGCCAGGGGTTGTCAAACTCTGACAGTTCGATCCGGTCCTGCTTGTTGAAGACATAGAGCACCGGTGTCTTTTCCAGGTTGAGTTTCTTCAGTATTGCCTCCACAGAGTGCATCTGCTGCTCGTACCTGGGATTGCTGACATCGACGACATGTAGCAGGATGTCCGCCTCCTGGAGCTCCTCCAGGGTGGCATGAAACGCCTCCATGAGTTCCTCCGGAAGATCCTGGATAAAGCCTACGGTGTCTGTGATGATCACCTCGATGTCCCTGGGGAATCTCAGCCTTCTTGAGGAGGGATCAAGGGTGGCGAACAAGCGGTTTTCCGCAATGATCGTGCTCTGTGTCAGGGTGTTGAGCAGGGTGGATTTTCCCGCATTGGTGTAGCCCACAATGGAGATCACCGGCACTCCCTTTCTGTTTCTTTTTGAGCGCTGCTGGGTCCGCTGTTTCCTGATTTTTGCGATCTCCTTGGTGAGTCGGGTGATTCTGTCCCTTACCCGCCGCCGGTTGATCTCAAGTTTGGTTTCACCCGGTCCCCTGCCGCCGATTCCGCCGGTGAGTCTGGACATGGCCGTATTTTTGGTGGCAAGCCTGGGGAGAAGGTACTTCATCTGGGCAAGTTCCACCTGGAGTTTGCCTTCCCGGCTCTTGGCGCGGCGTGCAAAGATATCAAGGATGAGCTGGGTTCGATCGATCACCTTCATCTCCACAAAGTCGGTGACGGACCGGATCTGGGAAGGACTCAGTTCCCTGTCAAACACCAGCAGGGTGGCATGTTTCTGAAGCGCCCGGATGACGAGATCGGCAAGCTTGCCCCTTCCCACCACAAATTTCGGATCGATTTTCTTTCGTTTCTGCAGGGCCGTGTCAAGGACCGAGATGCTGGACGACCGGCATAACTCCCTGAGTTCGTCCAGGGAAGCGACAGCTTCCTTGAGATGTTCCGTGAAAACGTTGATCAACAGAGCCTTTTCCTCGCCGGATTTCACGGTGTGGAGGGCGTCCTTCCGGGTGAGCTCATCTTCCAGGGCATTTATCCGCTCGAAGCAGTCGATGTTAAGACCGTCCGAATAGATGGGGTCCATGATCAGGTAGGGCTCTTCCTCTTCGCCGGGAAGGATATGTCCCAGGTGGATCTTTCCGGGTGCGCCCTTTGGGGTGATGCACACGGCGGCCATGAAGTCCAGGCGGAGCAGGGCAAGGTCGGTGAGATCGTCCCGGGTGAGGGCTTCTGCGTTGAGATGGGTGTGGATGCACCGGAGTCCCTTGAGGCGGCCGGGGAGGGTTCTGAAGTCCGGGGTGTCCGGAATCATGATCCTGTGGGGTTCACCTGCAATGACATGGAGGGTCTTGCCGTTCCTTCCCACAAGGATGCCGACCTGACGCCGGATGTCGTGGGAGATGGCTACGAGGGCCTCCAGCTGTTCTTTTGAGACGAGATCCTCTGGTGGGGTTCTGAACTGGTACAGGTTTTCAAGCTGCCTGATCTGGGATGCCGACAGCCCGGTGGTGGAACCGAAGATTTTTTTCATCGAACCTCTTTTCTATTCATACCCCTGGTAGGATTCCGCGGCCAGCTCTTCAAACCTGGTGTAAGCTCCGATGAATGCCATGTGGGCCGTTCCGATGGAGCCGTTCCTGTTCTTGGCGATGATGATTTCAGCCTTGCCCTTGTTGGGGTTGTTCTCTTCCTTATTATATACCTCATCTCTGTAGATGAATGCAATGATATCGGCATCCTGCTCCAGTGCTCCGGACTCACGAAGGTCGGACATGAGGGGGCGTTTTTCTGCACGTTGCTCCAGCATACGGTTGAGCTGGGAAAGAGCTATCACGGGAACCTCCAGCTCTTTGGCTAGGGCCTTGAGGTTTCGGGAGATCTCTGCAATTTCCAGGTCTCGCCGGTCTGAGTGGAACGGGGCTTTCATGAGCTGGAGGTAATCGATTACCACAAGGCCGAGTCCCTTTTCCATCTTGAGCCGCCTGCATTTTGCACGGACCTCGAGGGAGGAGATGTTGGGTGTATCATCGATGAAGATGGGTACCTCGTTGAGGATGCCGGCGGCATCGGTTGCGTTCTGCCAATCATCCTGGCTGATGTAGCCTGTTCGCAGCCGGTTGGAGTCTATCTTGGATTCGGAGGTCAGCAGCCGCATGGAAAGCTGGTCCTTTGACATCTCAAGGGAGAATACGGCCACCGGAGCCCGCTCTTCAACGGCAACGTTCCTGGCAATGTTCAGGGCAAAGGCGGTCTTTCCCATACTCGGCCTTGCCGCAAGGATGATGAGGTCTGATTTCTGCAGTCCCGAGGTGAGGGCGTCCAGTCTTGCATAGCCGGTGGACAGGCCTGAGAGTCCTCCGGTTGATCCCTGGCGTTCCTCCAGGGTGTCGATATTCATGTCGATGAGCTGCCCAAGGCTTGAGAAGGATTTTCCGCCCTTTGATTCGGCTATCTGGAATACCTGGTTCTCGGCAAAATCTATGATGTCCTCAACATCCCCATGGTCCTTGAGGGCACGATCGATGATGGATGACGCGCTGGAGATGAGGGCCCTAAGGGATGATTTCCCCTTGATGATATTTGCATAATGAACCCCGTTGACGGCCATGGGGGCCGAGTCTGCGATGGAGGCAAGAAGTGCTGCACCTCCGGACTCTTCAAGTTCATCCTTCTCATTCAGCCGGGATGCTACGGTGACAAGATCGGCGGGTTCGTCCCTGGAAAAGAGCTCTAAAATGGCCGAGTATATTTTTTGATGGGCTTTTTTGTAGAAATCTTCGGGCTTTATGATTTCGATTACGTCGTAGAGGTTATCGTTATCGATGAGGAGGGCGCTCAACACCGCCTCTTCAGCGTCAAGGTCGTGGGGGGGGACCTTGTTCAGCAAGGGGTCTTTCGTTGTTTTTTGATTCATTGGTGCTGCAGCTCTTAAAGGAGCCTGCCGTTGCCCGGGTCGGGCGGGGCAACGGCAAGGCGGGTGTATTTATTTGGTGTCTTCTTCCGGTGCTACCTTGACGGTGATTTCCGGTTCAACATCCTTATAAAGACGGATGGGAACCTTGTACTCACCGGTCTCCCGGATGGGCTCAGCAAGAAGGATGGTCCGGCGCTCAAGGATGATCTCCTGGGCGTCGAGGGCAGCCTTGATGTCATGGGTCGTGATGGAGCCGTAGAGTCGGACCTCCTCATGAACCTTGGCCTTGATGGTGACCTCGACGGTCTTGAGCCGGTCAGCCATCTCCAGGGCAATCTTTCTCTCTTTTGCGATCTGGAGCTCGAACTTGGCCTTGGCCTGCTCGATCACCTTTCTGTTCTGGGGTGTGGCCTCAATGGCCTTGCCCTGGGGCAGCAAGTAGTTGCGGGCAAAGCCCGGTGCAACGTTACACTCTGAGCCAACAATGCCGAGGGTGTCTATTGTTTCTTTTAATATTACTTTCATTTCAACCTCCGATAAAGGTTCAACCTGATGACAGGCTGGAACTTATTTCTGATCATATCTGTTTAGTTTTGTTCTTTCCCATCACCGACTGCGCCAAGTTTCCTGAAGTCGATCCATGTGTCAAAAAAACCGAGCCCCACAACAGCAAACAGGAATATCTGCTGAATTGCGATGATGCTGTAGATGAAGAATCTCAGCATTCCGGGGAAGCGCCGTTTCTCAAACACAAAGGATACAACCGCTATGCCCTGGAAAAAGTATACGGGCATGAGAACGAGGAGGCAGTTGAGCCCCACGATCTTGAGGCCCGTTACCGGAACCAGCAAAAGCAGTGTGAATGCGATGGCCAGCCACACAAGCTTTTCCGGAGCTCTCCATTGTCTGAGGTCGTCAAGCTGGGCAACATGGATTCCCTTTTTCATCAATATGGTTTTGATGAACAGGATATTTACCCATACCACGAACATGATCATCATGGAGAACAACGCCGGCATGATCCTGACCATCACATAATGGATGGTGTCAATGGACCGGGCTACCAGGTCTATGCTCTCCTGGGGAACTCCCATGCCGGAGTATAGGGACAGGGTCATTTGCAGGTTGGCGCCAACATAGTTGGAAACCATTGTGAATAGATCCTGGCCAGCGGTGACCGAGTAGAGGAAAAGAAGGAGGAGGCAGGTTCCCAGGGTTGCCAAGGAGGTGTATAATCCCACCTTTTCAACCGAAACATGCATCTCGATAAATTCCCCTAGGAAAAAACCGGTGAGTAGCAAAGCTCCGAAAAAGAGTACATCCAGGGACACTCCGCCGGTAACACCCGTGATAACGCAGCACACAACCGTCATTATCAGGGCGCCCAGGTTCCTCCCCAGCTTGAGCCTGTAAAAGGTCACGGGCATGGGAAGTATCAGGGCAAGGACGAATCCGAGCAGGGGCAGGTAGAGGGTTGCCGAAAATATCAGCAGGGAAGCTGATATTCCCGTGGTGCAATCTCTTACCACCGAAGCTAATGCGCTTTGTCGGGTCAATGTCACTCTCCGCTACAGGGCTGTTGCCAGCCTAACTGAGTTTTCCCACATAGGGTAACAGGGCAATGGTTCTGGCCTGTTTGATGGCGGTTGAAAGAGTCCTCTGGTGCTTGGCACAGGTGCCGGTGATTCTTCTTGGGATGATCTTGCCCCGCTCTGTGATAAAGGGTCTGAGGGCTTTTCCATCCTTGTAGTTGATCTCAAGGGTGGAATCTGCACAGAACCTGCAAACCTTACGGCGCTGGTAAAATCTTTTTTTGGTGTTTCGTCGCTGAAAGGCCATGCTATTTATCCTCCTCTTTCTCGTCGGTTGCCGCTTCTACTTCCACAGTCTCTTCAGCCTTGGGCTCTTCAGCCTTGGGCTCCTCAGCCTTGGGTGCCTCAGCCTTGGCAGCCTCAGCCTCAGCCTTAGCTTCAGCCTCAGCCTTGGCGTCAGCATCTATCTGCTGCTTCAGGGCTTCCGGATCAACGTCTTTTTCAAGGAGGATTGTCATGTACTTGAGAACTTTGTCATCCAGGCGAAAGTTACGCTCAAGCTCTGTGATGAGCGTGCCTGTTCCGCCGTAGGTCATGCATACATAGTGACCCCTGGATTTTTTGGCTATCTCATAGGCCAGTTTCTTGTTTCCCCAGTCATCGAAATTCGCCAGAATTCCACCCTCTTGAACGAGGATGTTCTTGAATTTCTCAAACAGGTCTTTCCGAACTTCATCCTGAAGGTCGGGGTCAGCGATAAAAATGGTTTCATACATTCTCATACTCTGTCTCCTCACGGATATTAAGCCCCGGCCACTGCCGGAGCAAGGATTAAAAACAGCACCCTCTGTCGGGGTGCCATGACATCTGCACTGATTGTAGATGTTTTGCATAAAAGATGAACTGTATATCATTGATCTTGGTAACGGTCAAGGTCAATTTCCCGGGGCAACATTGCCCAGGGTCTATTCTACTCTGTTCGTTTTTTTTGTTCTCAACAGGACTCAGGATAGGTCTTTCAGCGCTTCGAGTTCCTCCCAGCGGGCATAGAGCTGTTCAACCGCTTCCTGGGACTGTTGAAGCCTGGAGCAGACATCCCTCAGCTTTTCCGGGTCTGACATGACCAATTGATCCTCCATGGCCAGTTCCTGTTCGCTGACCTCTGTTTCGGCCTCAAGGATTTTGGATTCTATCTGTTCGAGTTCAAATTTGTCCTTGTAGGAGAACTTGATGGGCTTTTTCTGATTCTTGACAGGTTTTGCCTTGCCCGCTTTTTTAGCCTTTTTGACCGGCGCTGCCTGGCTCAGGCATTGGGTGGTATCCGCATAGAGTCCGGTGCCTCCGTTACCGTCAAAATGGAGGATGCGGGTGGCGACCCGGTTTAGTAGAAACCGGTCGTGGGATACCAGGACAATGGCCCCGGGAAACTCCTGGAGGCTTTGCTCCAGAATCTCCAGGGAGGGGATGTCAAGATCGTTGGTCGGCTCATCAAGGAGAAGAAGGTCTGCCGGCTGGAGCATGATATTGGCAATGAGTATCCGTGCCTTTTCCCCTCCGGAAAGTCGCCGTACCGGCAGGGTGAGCTGCTTTGGGGAAAAGAGGAAGCGTTTTGCCCAGGAAGCCACATGGACGCTTTGCCCATTGTATACCACAGCGTCTCCGGCAGGGCTCAGTGCCTCTTTCAGGGTTATGTCCGGGTCAAGCCTGGATCTGTTCTGGTCAAACACGGCCACCCTGAGTTTTTCCGCCCGCTTGACAGTTCCCTGGTCCGGTTCGAGGGTTCCCTCGATGATGTTCATGAAGGTGGTTTTGCCGCAGCCGTTGTCGCCCACAAGTCCCAGGCGGGTGCCGGGAAGAAGCTCCAGGTCGATATTGGAAAAAAGCTGCTTTTCCCCTAGGGATTTTCCGATCTTCTCACAGGTGAGCAGTTTTTTTGTTTTTCGGTTGGTTGAGTTGAAGTCGATCTGGACCCGGTTGGTTTGCCGGTTTCTCATCTTGATGTCGGAGAGTTTGGAATCCAGTTTGTCGGCCTGGTCAATGCGGTATTTTGCCTTGGTCGATCGTGCCTTGGCTCCCTGTCTCAGCCACTCGGTCTCCCGCCGCATCTTGTTGGAAAGGACCTCCTCCTGCTTCATCTGGGTTTCGAGGACCCGGACCTGTTCCTTTATAAAGGTGGTGTATCCGCCGTTGATCTTCAGGAATCCTTCGGGATAGCACCGGCCAAGCTCTGTGACGGTTTTGCAGACAGCCTCGAGAAAGCAGCGGTCATGGCTTACGACCACAAAGGCGAAGTTGGGATTTTTGAGTATAGACTCAAGCCACAGGATGCCGCTGATGTCAAGGTGGTTTGTGGGCTCATCCAGCATCAGGATGTCAGGGGCAAGGCTTAAGGCCCGGGTGATGGCAAGGCGTTTCCGCCATCCGCCCGACAGGGTGCCGCAGCATTGGGTGGGGTCTGCAAAGCCTCCCAGGCCAATCATCTTCTTGACACGTCTGTACTGTTCCTGGTCCTCCAGGTTCTCCTGGGCAAGTCCGTCAAACAGGGTCTCCTGGATGGTCTTGTCCGGATCGAGCCGGTCCTTCTGGGGCAGGTAGACAAGCCGGGTGTTCTTCTTGAGATAGCGTTCTCCCTGTTCCGGGGTGTCTTCTTCCGCAACGAGTTTAAGAAGGGTTGATTTGCCGGAGCCGTTGCTGCCGATGAGGCCGAGGCGTTCGTCATCCTTGAAGTTGATGGTGAGATCATCGAACACCGGGGTGTCGCCATAGGATTTAAAAATGGATCGATAGCTGAAAACGAGTGTCATAGGATTATTTTTTTAGTCTCTTGTAAACCCCTGCCATCCTGATAATGAATCCCACCAGCAGGGTCAGGCTGATGAGAATGATCAGGCATGCGGCAAAAAAGGTCATGATAAAGTAGAATGGATCTTTCAGGGAGTATGCTCCGAGCAGGAGATCGACGCCAAAGGTCAGGAAAAAGAGGGACACAAGAACGAGTCCTGCCTGGAGCGGCCACCAGTAATATTTCATTAAAAACATTCCTTAAAGGTTGAATTCCATGGCGAGACCCTTCAATTTCTTGAAAAAAAATGTCGTCACGGGCTGTTTTTACGAGCTGTACTATACCGTTTTTTTCCAGGTAAAGCAATGGGGTTGGTTTGCCCGTGTTTTCCCTTTATTTTGTCCCTCTCCTATGATTAATATGATGGGTTGCAGAGACAGAGCGGATTTATAATCAAAATTAGATGGGGGACAGGTGTTGAAATATGAGAATCTTGCTGGTTGAGGATGATGTCAAGATTGCCGATTTTGTGGTCAAGGGGCTAACGGCTGCCGGATTTGTAGTGGATCATGCCACCAACGGCAGTGACGGGCTCCACATGGCTTTGTTTGAAGAGAACGATCTGATGGTGGTGGATATCATGCTGCCCGGGCTTGACGGTCTTTCCATGATAAAACGGCTCAGGGCGGAAAAGGTCAACACCCCGGTTATTGTTTTGAGCGCCAAGGACCGGGTGGACGACCGGGTCAAGGGGCTTGAGGCCGGGGCCGACGACTATCTGACCAAACCCTTTGCCTTTTCCGAGCTCCTGGCCCGGATTCAGGCCCTGATGCGTCGGGCTGGCGGCGTCACCGATCCCACGGTCCTCAGCTGCGGTGATCTTGCCATGGATCTTATGAAACGGGAGGTGAAACGGGGGGGCAAGGTTGTGGAACTCCAGCCCCTGGAGTTTTCCCTGCTCGAATACCTCATGAGAAACCAGGAGCGGGTCGTGTCAAAGACCATGATCATGGAGCATGTCTGGAGCTACAATTTTGATCCCATGACCAATGTGGTGGAGGCCAGGGTGTGCAGGCTGCGGGACAAGGTGGACAAGGGGTTTGGGGCAAGGCTCATCCATACGGTCCGGGGGGCGGGGTATGTCCTGAGGCAGGCCGATGATGCCTGATCTCTTCAGGACCCTGGCCTTCAGGCTTACCCTCTGGTATGCCGGGATATTCACTGTCTCCTCCTGTGTCGCCTTTGTTTTCTTCTATTTTCTTGTTTCCCATACCATATTAAACCGGATCGATCAGGATCTCCTTGACAAGGCCAACGGTTTTTCCGCCGTGCTCTCGGTAAAGGGGGTTGCAGGGGTTAAGAATCTTGCCGTGCTCGAGGCCCGGGCGGCAGGGGAGAAGAAGAGCTTTTTCCGGCTCCTCTACCCCAATGGCCAGGTGTTTGCCACTTCTCACATGGCCTACTGGAAGAACATCAGCGTGGGGGAGGCGGCGGTCAATGACTTGATCTCAGGGACGAAAAACGTGTTTGAGACCGTCACCCTCAGTCCCGGTTCCCAGCAGGTGAGGGTGCTCTATCATCGCTCCGGTGCCGGGGTGATTCTCCAGACCGGACTCTCCATGGAGACCTACTCCCATTTCTTTGTCGCGTTCAAGCGGGTGTTTATTGTTGCCATGGCTGTTGTGGTGCTGCTGTCTGCCCTGTGCGGGTGGTTTTTGTCCAAAAAGGCCCTGTCCGGGGTGGGGGCCGTCACTGAAACAGCCTCCCGGATCTCCGGATCCAACCTGGATGCCAGGGTGCCTGAGACCGGCAACCAGGACGAGCTGGATTACCTTGCCAAGACCTTTAACAAGATGCTGGACAGGATCGCAGGGCTTGTGGCCAATATCCGGGAGATGAGCGACAACATTGCCCATGATCTCAAGAGTCCCATCACCCGAATCCGGGGGCTCGCTGAGATCACCCTGGTCCAGGGGGGTGACAAGCAGGCCTTTGAATCCATGGCTTCATCGACCATTGAGGAGTCAGACCGGCTGCTTGACATGATCAACACCATGCTGGTGATCTCCAGGGCCGATGCCGGGGAGGGGGGATTCCGGTTTGAGCCGGTGGATCTCTCAACCCTTGTGATTGAAGCCTGTGACCTGTTTGGCCCGGTTGCCGAGGACAGGGGGGTGCAGCTTGAATGCACCACCGCCGCCAGGGCCGGGGTGATGGCGGATATCGCCATGGTCCAGCGCTGTTTGACCAACCTTATTGACAACGCCCTGAAATACACCCCGGCCCGGGGCCGGGTGTGGATTGAAGTTGACGCCGGTCCTTCCGACTGGGTGGAGATCCGGGTCCATGACACGGGTGAGGGGATCAGGGAGGCCGACTATGAGCGCATATTTGAGCGCTTTTACCGGGTCGATCCGTCCCGGAGCGAGGCCGGCGCCGGGTTAGGCCTCTGCCTTGCCCGTGCCATTGCCAGGGGCCACGGCGGGGATGTGACCGTCACCAGCGTTTTGGACGGGGGCTCCTGTTTTTCCATTACATTACCAAAAGGTAATGTCCGGGTCATTTAATCGTTATCTTTCTGTATTATAGTAATGTGTAAATGGGATCAACGCTTTGGGCGTTTGAAACCACAATGACTTTTATTTGAAATTCCGGCAAATCCGGGAGAGGAGTTTGACAATGAATTTAAAAAGAAATTTAAGACACTTTTGTATGTCGGTTGCCTGCCTGGTGCTGGCTATTTCGGTGTCCATACCAGCGGGTGCATCCTGGGGGAAATCCGTGGCCATGGTGCCGGCAAGCTTCAGCGAGCTTGCCAGGCAGGCAAAGCCTGCCGTGGTAAACATCAGGACCGTAAAGGTGACCAAGGGTGGGGGCAGGGTGTACAAACATTTCTTTGGCCAGCCCTTTGGCGGCGGCAGGGATCCCTTCCGGGATTTTTTTGAGCCCTTCATGCGCCAGCAGCCCCAGAAGGATTACAAGCAGCAGAGCCTTGGGTCGGGATTCATCATCAGCGGTGACGGCTATATCGTAACCAATAATCATGTGGTGGCCGGGGCCGACGAGATCCGGGTGAAGCTCTATAATGATAAAGAGTATGATGCCACCATTGTGGGATCTGACCCAAAGACCGATCTTGCTCTGATCAAGGTGGATGCGGACGACCTTGAACACCTTGAACTGGGTGATTCCGAATCCCTGGAGGTGGGGTCCTGGGTGGTTGCCATCGGAAGCCCCTTTGGTCTTGAGCAGACAGTTACTGCAGGAATCGTCAGTGCAAAGGGCCGGATCATCGGATCCGGGCCCTATGACGATTTTATCCAGACAGATGCATCCATCAACCCCGGTAACAGCGGTGGACCTTTGTTGAACCTTAAGGGTGAGGTGGTGGGGATAAATACCGCCATTGTCGCATCGGGCCAGGGGATAGGCTTTGCCATTCCTTCAAAGCTTGCCAGGGGCATCATCGATCAGCTCCGGGATTCCGGCGAGGTCACCCGGGGATGGATGGGCGTCGCCATCCAGGATGTCACCCCCGAGCTTGCCGAGTATTACAACCTTGAGGAGAAGTCCGGTGTGCTTGTGGCCAAGGTGTACAAGAACGATCCGGCAGACAAGGCCGGCATTGTTCCGGGTGATATCGTGACCCATGTCAAGGGTGAGCGGGTGAAATCCAGCAGGGATCTCTCGGCTGCCATCGCAGGCCTTGGTGTTGGAAAGAAGGTCCCGGTCACCCTGATACGGGAGGGCAAGGAGAAGACCGTGTCCGTTGTCCTTGCAAAGCGCAGCGAATCCGAGGCCGGAGTGGTGCTTTCCGACACAGGGTTTGATCAGTTCGGGCTGGGGCTTCAGGAGCTCGATCCTTCCAATGCCAATGATTTCGGTTACGCCAAGGATGTCCGCGGTCTTGTGGTCGCGGACCTGAAACCCGACGGCAAGGCTGTTGCCACCGGAATCAAGCGCGGCGATCTCTTAAAAGAGGTGAACCACGTACGGGTTGCCACGGTTGAGCAGTACTCGGATGTGTTGTCGAAGATCAAAAAGGGGCAGACGGTTCAGCTCCTTTTCAGACGGGGCAACACCAACTTCATTGTCGTGCAGTTCACCAAATAATCTTAAGGGCGCTCCTCCTCGCCCTTTTGACATGATGTCCTGCTCCGGAATGCCGGCCGATTCGGCCGGCATTTTGCCCTCCTTAAAATAAGCGATATCCTTTTTAGTTGCACTCTTCATTCTGCTTATATAACTTAACCATAAGTGCTGGTCGTATGGGTTCATGCCTGTGAACAAAAGATGGCACCCATAACGCTCTGTTCGCCTTTTTATTCAGAAATACAAAAAGGGGGAGATGAAAGTCATGGAAAATCGCGATATCTCAGAATCAATGACAATCAAAATGGACGAAATATTTACCGGGCTTCCTGAAATGCCCGGTTTTGTTGAAGGGATAAGGCGGGCTCCCAACAGACCACTTCATCTGACCCGGATGGAGATCGAACTGGCCCTTAAAAATGCCCTGCGATATGTGCCTGGAAAATGGCATGGTCAGCTGGCGCCGGAGTTTTTGGATGAGCTTTTGACCCGGGGCCGGATTTACGGTTACAGGTTCAGGCCCGGGGGACGGCTTTACGGTAAACCCATTGACCGATATAAGGGAAGATGCATTGAGGGCAGGGCGTTTCAGGTGATGATCGACAATAACCTGGATTTTGAGATCGCCCTCTACCCTTACGAACTTGTGACCTACGGTGAGACCGGTCAGGTCTGCCAGAACTGGATGCAGTATCGCCTGGTAAAAAGATACCTGGAAAATCTCACCTACGATCAAACCCTTGTGATGGAATCCGGGCACCCCCTGGGCCTGTTTAAATCTTCTCCTGACGCTCCCAGGGTGATCATCACCAATGCAATGATGATCGGATGCTTTGATGATGAGAAAAACTGGGAGCGGGCCGTTTCCCTCGGGGTGGCCAATTATGGACAGATGACGGCCGGCGGGTGGATGTATATCGGTCCCCAGGGCATTGTCCATGGCACATACGGAACGCTTCTGAATGCGGCCCGTAAGGAATTGGGGGTTGCGGAAGATGGAGATCTTGCAGGGAAGCTGTTTGTAACCTCAGGGTTAGGGGGAATGAGCGGTGCCCAGGGCAAGGCCATTGAAATTGCAAACGGCGTGGGAATCATCGCTGAAGTTGACTTCTCCCGGATCAGGACCCGGCATGACCAGGGCTGGGTCAGCATGATCACCAAAGACCCTGGAGAAACCTTTGGGGCGGCGCAAAAGGCTGTGGAGGAGAAAAGCGCGGTTGCCATCGCATTTCACGGTAATATCGTGGATCTCCTGGAATATGCGGTTGACAACAATATCAATATCGATCTTCTTTCCGACCAGACCTCCTGCCATGTGGCCTTGACCGGTGGGTACTGTCCCCAGGGCCTGACCTTTGAAGAGCGCACAAAAATGCTCAAAAATGATCCTGGAAAGTTCAAGGGCCTTGTGAAAAAGTCCCTTGTTCGCCATTACCAGCTGATAAAGGCCCTGGTTGACAGGGGCGTTTACTTTTTTGACTATGGCAATGCCTTTATGGGGGCCGTGTTTGATGCCGGCGTAACGGAAATCTGCAGGAATGGAGAAAATCCCCTGGATGGTTTCATCTTTCCTTCCTATGTGGAAGATATCATGGGGCCCCTGATGTTTGACTATGGTTACGGGCCTTTCAGGTGGGTATGCCTCTCCGGTCAATCCGGGGATCTTTCCAGGACAGACCGGGCAGCCATGTCGTGTATCGATCCCGAAAGAAGGTTCCAGGACAGGGATAATTATAACTGGATCAGGGATGCCGGGAAAAACAAGCTGGTTGTGGGTACCCAGGCAAGGATCCTGTACCAGGATGCCATGGGGAGGATAAAGATCGCCCTTGAATTTAATGCCATGGTGCGAAGGGGGGAGATAGGACCTGTGATGCTGGGCAGGGATCATCATGATACCGGCGGGACCGATTCGCCCTTAAGGGAAACCGCGAATATAAAGGATGGAAGTAATATAATGGCAGATATGGCGATCCAGTGTTTTGCCGGAAACTGCGCAAGGGGCATGAGCCTTGTGGCCCTCCATAACGGCGGAGGCGTAGGTATCGGCAAGGCGGTCAATGGCGGATTCGGCCTTGTCCTTGATGGAAGCGCCAGGGTGGACGGGATAATAAAAAAAGCAATGCTCTGGGATGTCATGGGAGGCGTTGCAAGAAGGTCCTGGGCGAGAAACGAACACTCCATGGAAACATGCGTTGAATTTAACGGGATGTGTAAAGGTGAGGCCCATATTACTATTCCTTACCTGACGGATAGCGCCAGGATAGCAAAACTTGTGGAGGAGAAGGTTAAAAAGTAAATTTTCTGCAGGAGTAAAAAAAATGAGTGGAAACATCATCATAAAGAATGCTGCCCAGGTGGTCACCTGCAAAGGGTTTAAGGCAAAGCAGGGCAGGGAGATGTCTGACCTTGGCATCATTGAAAATGGCGCAGTGATCATCCGGGACGGTATCGTCAAAGAGGTGGGACTTTCCCATGAAATCCTGGATGATTTTGATACCCATGGATTTACGGTCATGGATGCGGCAAACAAGGCGGTTTTGCCGGGGTTTGTGGATTCCCATACCCATTTTGTGTTTGGTGGATACAGGGCGGATGAATTTGCATGGCGGCTTGGCGGGGAGAGCTATATGGAGATCATGAACCGTGGGGGCGGTATTGCAAACACGGTCAGGGCCACCCGGAAAGCCTCAAAAGATGAACTTGCCAGGCTGGGGCTGAAACGTCTTGATTCCATGCTTTCATTTGGCGTGACAACGGTCGAAGGCAAAAGCGGTTATGGACTCGACCATGACACGGAAATCAAACAGCTTGAGGTGATGAAGCGCCTGGACGGCATCCATCCTGTTGATATTATCCCCAGCTTTCTTGGTGCCCATGCCGTTCCGCCGGAATTCAAGGGAAGGTCGGATGAATTTATCGATCTGATCATCCGGATGCTTCCTGAAATTGTTGAGGGGAAACTGGCTGAATTTTGTGATGTGTTCTGCGAAAAAAATGTTTTTTCCGTGGACCAGTCACAACGACTGTTCTTAAAGGCAAAAGCCCTTGGGTTAAAATTGAAAATCCATGCAGATGAGATGGTGCAGCTGGGGGGAAGCGAACTTGCTGCAAAGGTGGGTGCCGTGTCTGCGGATCATCTTCTGAAGGCTTCGGACCGGGGAATCATCAATATGGCAAGAGCCGGTGTTGTTGCAACGCTTCTGCCGTTAACCGCCTTCGGTCTCAAGGAAGAGTTCGCCCGGGGACGTCATATGATTGATCAGGGGTGTGCCGTGGCCCTTGCAACGGATCTCAATCCGGGCAGCTGCTTTTCAGAATCCATCCCCCTTGTTTTTGCCCTGGCCTGCCTGTATATGGATCTCACCCCTGAAGAGGCTTTGACCGCCCTGACCATAAACGGCGCAGCTGCCATAGGTCGTGCCCACACCATCGGTAGCATTGACAAAGGAAAACTGGGTGACCTTGTGATCCTTGAATTTCCATCCTATCGGTTCATTCCCTACCACATTGGGGTAAACACGGTTGAAACCGTGATCAAAAGAGGTGAGATCGTTTTTACGAAAAGCCTCGCCTTTTGCGATTCTTAATAGTGATCTTCCTGTAGCTCCTTGCTGCCTTGCCTTTGAAAAGGACTGTTCTCAATAAAAACCTTGACAAGGTATAGGGATATCTGTTTAACGTTAATCGCTTTAATAAGCACTGAACGTTAAAGGTGTAAATGTCAATTGGCCAGGAAACCGGTGCTTTGCTTTTTGGTGCAAGTTTTAAAAAGCGGGGGTAGAGATCCTTACATGATCCCTTCGCCGTTTGTGAAAAAAGAAGATTCATCGATCTGTGATAAACCCCAATCAACAACCCCGGAATTTTATCAATATCCAGGCATAAATTTTTCAGGCGTTTCCAGGATAAATGGTGTGATGATTTTCTCCGAAAGGCCTGATAACCCGCCCCAGGAGTATTTACCATATCATCAGACCGGGAACGGTTAAAGACTATACAGAGGAGTATTATGAAGATACATGAGTACCAGGCAAAGGAGCTGTTCAGGACCTTTGGTGTACCTGTCCCGGACGGGGGAGTGGCCTTTTCCGTGGATGGGGCTGTGGATGTCGCCAGGGGGCTTGGGGGCTATCCTGTCGTAGTCAAGGCCCAGATCCATGCCGGTGGCCGGGGAAAGGGCGGGGGCGTGAAACTTGCCGCCTCCGAAGCCGAGGCAAAGGCGTTTGCCCATGGGATCCTTGGTATGACTCTTGTGACCCATCAGACCGGTCCTGAAGGCAGATTGGTGAAGAAGCTCCTGGTGGAGGCGGGGCAGGATATTGCAAAGGAGTTCTACCTGAGCATCCTGGTGGACAGGGCCACGGCCGGCATTGTGATCATGGCAAGCCGGGAGGGCGGCATGGACATTGAAGAGGTCGCAGCCAACACCCCTGAAAAGATTATCAAGGTGAGGGTCGATCCCCTTACCGGCATCCAGGGTTACCATTTGAGGGAGGTGGGGTTCGGTCTCGGGCTTCCCAAGGCTGCCCTTAAGGAATTTTCAGCGCTTCTCAGGAATCTTTACACCCTGTTCGTTAAAAATGACTGCTCCCTTCTGGAGATCAATCCCCTGATTCTCACCAGTGATGACCGGGTCATGGCCCTGGACGCCAAGGTGGATATCGACTCCAACGCCATGTTCCGTCACAAGGACCTTCTGGAGTTCAGGGACCTTGACGAGGAGGATCCCCTTGAGGTCGAGGCCTCCAAGTACAACCTCAACTACATCAACCTGGACGGTAATGTCGGCAACATCGTCAACGGTGCCGGCCTTGCCATGGCCACCATGGATATCATCAAGAACGCAGGGGCCGAGCCTGCCAACTTCATGGATGTTGGAGGGGGGGCCACTGCAGAGATGGTGGAGAACGCCTTCAGGATCATCCTCATGGACGAGAAGGTCAAGGCGGTTCTCATCAATATCTTCGGCGGCATCCTTCGGTGTGACGTTTTTTCCCAGGGCGTGGTCTCAGCTGCAAAAAAGACCGGTATCACCATTCCGGTTGTTGTCCGCATGGAAGGGACCAATGTGGAAGAGGGGAAAAAGATCCTTGCCGGGTCCGGTCTCAACCTGATCAATGCCGTGGACTTAAAGGATGCAGCCGCAAAGGTTGCAGCAGCCATATAAACGATAGCGGGCGGAATTTTTGCTTAAGTTTAAGCAAAAACTTGTTTCCGCCGTGGGGAGTACGTTGTGAGTATATTTGTAAATAAAGAAACAAAACTCCTTGTCCAGGGCATCACGGGCAAGGAGGGCCAGTTCCATACACGGCAGTGTATTGAGTACGGCACCAATGTGGTTGCAGGGGTAACCCCGGGCAAGGGCGGCCAGACCATGGACAGTGTTCCGGTATTCAACACGGTTCGTTCGGCTGTTGAGGCAACCGGGGCCAATGCCAGCATGATCTTTGTTCCCCCGCCGTTTTGCGCCGACGCCATCATGGAGGCGGCGGACAGCGGTGTTGAGCTTATTGTGGCCATCACCGAGGGGATTCCCGTGCTTGACATGGTACGGGTGAAGAATTTTCTCGCCACAAAGACCTGCCGGCTCATCGGTCCCAACTGTCCGGGCATCATCACCCCCGGGGAGTGCAAGATAGGCATCATGCCGGGTAAGATCCACATGGCCGGAGGACCCGCAGGGGTGATCTCACGGTCCGGGACCCTCACCTACGAGGTGGTGGACCAGCTCACCAAGCTTGGCATCGGCCAGACCACCTGCATCGGCATTGGCGGGGATCCCGTCAACGGCACAAATTTCATCGATGTGCTTGAGGCCTTTGAGAATGATCCCGATACCCAGGGCATTGTCATGGTCGGCGAGATCGGCGGCAGCGCAGAAGAGGAGGCCGCCGCTTACATAAAGGCCCATGTGACCAAGCCCGTGGTCGGCTTCATCGCAGGGCTCACAGCCCCTCCGGGAAGAAGAATGGGCCATGCCGGCGCCATCATCAGCGGCAGCAGCGGTACGGGCCAGGCTAAGATCGAGGCCATGGAGCAGAACGGTATCCGGGTGTGCAGGAATCTCGGCACCCTCGGCGAGCTGTGTAAAGAGGTTTTCTGATATTGAGCAGTGAGAGGAGAAAAATGACACCATTCAAATATAAGCCCATGTTTCCCCTGGGAAAGGATACCGCCGAGTACAAACGGGTCTCCCGGGAGTATGTCAACCTCAAGGAGTTCGGCGGAAAGGAGATCCTCACCATCGAGCCCCAGGCCCTGACCCTGCTTGCCAAGACAGCTTTTAAAGAGGTGGCCCACCTTTACCGTTCCACCCATCTTGCCAAGCTTAAAGGGATCATAGACGATCCGGAAAGCAGTGACAACGACAGGTACATCGCCCTTGAGCTGTTGAAGAACGCCGTGATCGCAGCTGAAAAGGTTTACCCCATGTGCCAGGATACGGGAACGGCCATTGTCATGGGCAAAAAGGGACAGCAGGTCTGGACCTGGTCCGATGACGGGGAGGAGCTCTCAAAGGGCGTGTTCGAGGCCTATACCGAGAACGCTCTGAGGTATTCCCAGAACGCCCCCATCACCATGTACGATGAGAAGAACACCAGGTGTAACCTGCCGGCCCAGATCGACCTCTTTGCCACCCAGGGTGACGAGTACCGGTTCCTGTTCATGGCAAAGGGGGGAGGATCAGCCAACAAGACCTTTCTCTACCAGATGACCAAGGCGGTGCTCAACTCCGAGGAGATCCTGCTGGACTTCATGACAGAGAAGATGAAGAGCCTGGGAACGGCGGCCTGTCCTCCCTATTATCTCTCATTTGTCATCGGCGGCACCTCGGCCGAAACCAATCTCAAGACGGTGAAGCTTGCTTCGGCCCGGTATCTGGACTCCCTGCCCACAAAGGGTGACGGTACAGGCCACGCTTTCAGGGATGTTGAACTTGAGAAAAAGGTGCTGGACCGGGCCCATAAACTGGGACTTGGCGCCCAGTTCGGGGGCAAGCACTTTGCCCTGGATGTCAGGGTGGTCAGGCTGCCCCGCCACGGCGCTTCCTGTCCCGTGGGCATCGGCGTCAGCTGCTCCGCCGACCGCCAGATCAAGGCAAAGATCACCCGGGAAGGGCTTTTCATTGAAAAGCTTGAGGAGAATCCGGCAAAGTTTCTGCCGCTGATAGAACCTGTCATGGCAGAGCCTGTCCGGGTGGATCTCAACAAGCCCATGGACGAGATCCGGGCCCAGCTGGGCGAGTATCCCGTTGCCACAAGGCTTCTTCTTTCAGGTAAGATCATCGTTGCAAGGGATATTGCCCATTCAAAGTTCCAGGAGCGCCTGGACAGGGGAGAGGGACTTCCCGACTACATCAAGGACCACATCATCTACTATGCAGGACCTGCCAAGACCCCGGAAGGCCAGGCCTCAGGCTCCTTCGGCCCCACCACGGCCGGCCGGATGGACCCCTATGTGCCGATCTTCCAGGAACAGGGGGCTTCCATGATCATGCTGGCCAAGGGCAACCGCTCAAGCCAGGTGACCGATGCCTGCAAAAAGTTCGGCGGCTTCTACCTCGGATCCCCGGGTGGCCCTGCCGCAAGGCTCGGCAGGGACTTCATCAAAAAGGTGGAGCTTGTGGAGTATGAGGAGCTTGGCATGGAAGCGGTGTTCATGATGACGGTGGAGGATTTTCCTGCCTTTATCATCGTGGATGACAAGGGCAACGATTTTTACAGTGAGCTCATGTGACCGCTTAAAACCAACTAACAAAAGAATGGCAGAATACTGGCCCTTGTGAAGGCCTAAGGCCCGAAGTTTCGACTTCGGGCCTTTTTTTGTTACTGATTGAACTTAAAGCAGGGCCCATTGGGTGGTGAACCGGATGATGGCGGCGCAGATAATCGTTGCCAGACAGAGGAGTAGAATAACAAGGTCCAGCCTTTTGAAATGAATCTCATGGAGGTTCGTCCAGGTGTCTCGGTACCCGAATCCCCGGTTCAGCATGGCCATGGAAAGTCTGTCTGCCATGATGATGGCGTTGACAATCAGGGGGACCATGATTGCGATGCGCATGCGAAAGCGGGTTACCATGCCTGTGTCGTCCAGGGAGGCCCCCCGGGCTCGCTGGGCGCTCAGTATGAGCCGGCGTTTTTTCTCAAGCTCCGGGATGAAACGGATGGCGGTGGTGATGACAAAGGAGAGGGAATGGGGCAGGCGCATCTTGTGAAACACTTGAATCAGGTCATCCAGGGGAGCTATTGCCATGAGAATCTTTGAAGCGACAATCATATTGATAAGGCGAAGCAGGAAGGTCAGCCCCAGGAGCAATCCGCCCCGGGTCAGGATCAGGCCGGCGCCCGGTTCAAATATCCGGGTCTGGTTGAATGGGGCGCGGAAGGATTGATTTCCGTTAAATCCTGTGAATACAACAATCAGGACCAGGAGCGGCAGGACAGGAACAAGTCCCGAAACCAGCTGTTTTAACGGCTGACCGGAAATCCGGCCGGCAACCACCACCAGCACTCCCAGTCCCAGATGCCAGAGGGGATGGTTGAACATGAAGGAAGGGATCAGGAATGTGCTGAAAACAGCCAGCTTGGTTCGGATGTCCAGGAGTGATTCCCCTGATGGTTGCATGTGTTGGGCCGGGTTCACAGGGGCGTATCCTCTTTGATCTCCGTGGAGCCTGAAATCGTATCTGTCGGTCCGTTCTGTACGATCCGTCCCTGGTTCAGCACAACTACCCGGTTGGCGTATTTTCTTATCAGTTCCATATCATGGCTGATACATACGATTGCGGTTCCGGCGTTGTGCAGTTTTTTTATGATCTGCATGATGGTTGCGCAACCGGAGGCGTCAAGGCCGGTGGTGGGCTCATCCACCACCAGTATGCGAGGTTTAAGCGCGACAATGGATGCCACGGCAATCATCTGCCGCATCCCCTTGCCCAGGGTGAAAGGATGAACCGTGGCGTAGGCTTCCAGTCCCATGAACCGGAGGGTTTTCCGAACTCTTTCTTTACGCTCAGGCTTTTTCATACCGCTGGCTCTCAAGCCGAACTCCAGTTCCTTCTCCACCGTGGTTTCAAAAATCTGGTGATCCGGGTTTTGAAAAACGAAGCCCACATTCTGGGAAAGCTTCTTCCGGTTCATGGAACTGATATCGCAACCTGCAAAATGAACTGTTTGGGGCGGCGCTGGTATCAGGCCGTTCAAATGCTTGGCCAGGCTGGTTTTTCCTGCGCCATTGTGTCCTGCCAGGGCCAGAAAGTCGTTTTCATGGATATCAAGGTTGATCTCCTGAAGCAGGGGACCTGAACCGGGATAGCTGAAATTTAAACTGCGGATCTCAAGGAGGGGGGCCGGAGGTGTTGAATACGTTTCAAGGGGGTCACTCCCAGGGCTTTCGGATGAACATGCCTGGTCAATTTGGGACACAGGTTCTGATTCTGTCCATGGCAAAGGTCGTCTGGGAGCGACGTGCTGTGTTTTCATATAATCATCGGGGCTGCCGTGCCAGATAAGTCGTCCGCTATCCAGTACAAATACCGTGTCAACCATGGTGTGGATATCCCGGAGCTTCTGTTCTACGATGATCAGGGTGGTGGACTTGTTCGTTCGCAATCCATTGAGCATCCGGTACAGATTACTCCGACCCGCCGGATCAAGCTCGGAGGCTGGCTCATCCAGCACCAGAATGTCGGGTTCCATGGCCAGCACTCCGGCCATGGACAGGCGCTGTTTTTCTCCCCCGGAAAGGGTGTCGGGACTTTTATCGGCATATCCCTGTAAGCCCACCTGTTCAAGTGCTTCAGTTACCCGGCGGTGGATCTCCTGTTTGGGCACCAGATAGTTCCTCGGTCCAAATGCGACATCTTCATAGACGGTGCGGCCGACGATCTGGGTTTCCGGATCCTGCATCACCAGGCCGATCTGCCTTGCCATTGCCTGAACCCGAATGGCGGCCGGGTTTTTTCCGGCAACGGACAGGGAGCCCCGGAGATCCCCTTCAAGGGCCTGGGGAATCAATCCATTCAGGCAATGGCACAGGGTGGACTTTCCCGATCCGGCGTTGCCGGTGAGCACAACACAAGCACCTTGCTGAACGGAAAGGCTGATAGCCGACAGGGTGTCTTTCTCCTGATTCCTGTATCGGTAGGAAACCCCTTTTAATTCAACCACAGCATCCATGGAACATTTACCGTTCATGGGTTACACCAGTTTACCTGCATGGACGACCCGGTAGGATAAGACTGCAATCAGCACATTCACCAGGGAACCGGCTAATAGAAACGGCATGATTCCGAGTACTGCACCCATGCCTCCGACAAATATCATGGAAAAAGAGGAAAGTACCCCGTTCAGGAGAATCGTCACGGCGGAACCGGCGATGATCCCGAACCTGCCTTGAATCCAGCGTAAGCCCAATGCCCATAGCGCCATTTGGGAAGCAATAAACAGATGAAGGGGGATACCCAAGGGAAAGCCAAGCACGGCGGATGTCAGCAAATGCCCGATGGCGATGACAGCAGCCCCTTCAACATAGCCAAACGCCAAGGCGCAAAAAAAGCCGGGGGCCGAATCCAATCCAATGGTTCCCACCGGGCTGGGAAGTTTAATCATGGCACCCACCGCACTCAAGGCTATAAAGACAGCTATTCTGGCGATTTGCCTCACATTTAGTACCGACGGTTTTAACTCATCCGGGTTTTTCGTATTCATGATAAAAGCCTTTTTTTTGGGGTTTGGGTTTCAGTCTTTAGCAGCATCAGGCCTGATCTCCTGTTAACGTCCCTATGGGAAAAAATGGCAGGGAACCAAATTCTTTGGATTCACAGGGGGATGAACTGGTAAACAGGGCACAGGTGGCAGGGCCTGCTGATTTGTCCAGATCAGGGAGTGCCTGTTTCTTAAATCGAATGGCGCACCGGACGCTTGAAGCGAGCCCCACGGCTTCTTTTCTGATTCCCTGGGATCCCACCGGAAGGATATCATGTACCCGGGGATGCCCAAGCAACTGTCTAATAAAGGAACCTTTGACAATGTCCGGATCGTCCGGATCATTCAGTTCGTTTCCTACTTTGGGCAATCCCAGGCAGTAAAGTTGATCCCCGGGTTGCGATTTTCCCAGCCGGAGATCTTCCCCAGGGCAGGTGCCGGTTACGCTGATCCCCAACCCGGTCTGCCGGGTGGGAAAGTTCTTTTCCGTGCTGATCACCAGGGGAACCTGCTTTTCGCAACAGACGGCCAATTCATCCCGAACCCCTTTTAATATGCCCTCACCCGTCGGGTTTGGCTCGGCAGAAATTGATACGGAAACAACCTGGGGAACGGCACCCGAGGAGATCACTTCAAGCAGGGCAACCCGGGAGGTCAGACGCCCCACCAGGTATGGAGATACCTTGACAACATCCAGTTCCTTGTCTCCAACGGCCCCGCATGAATCGCAGGCAACCACCAGGCACCAGCCCTTTTCCATGAAAACCACCTCAATATCCCGACCTGCATATCCCATTTTATCCACCTGTTATTCCTTCATGTTCGCTTCGAAATTTGTAATGGGATGGCTTATCATAAACCACCGCTTAACTCCAGGATCATTTGGGGCGGGCGTGAACGGTTCCGGTCGAATACTAATGCCTGCCGGAGGATTCTTTTGCACCGGGGGTTGCCTTTTAGATCAAATGGGATTAAATTCGGGTCTTTATTGGCGAAAAAGGGATGAAAGGAAATAATAGTTGTGAAAGTTGTTAAGGTAGGCGGCGGCTGCTTAAAAGGGAAGAAGACCATTGATGGGATTCTGGATCTTGTGGAGGAGAGGGGGCCTGGAAACATATTTGTTGTTTCGGCTTTGAACGGAATAACGGATATTTTGATCGGGGGCATGGCGGAGGCCCTTGCAGATGAGAATTCAATTGCCTCTCTGATGGGACGTCTGAAAAACAAGCACATGGTTGTGGCCCGGCATATTATTCGCGGCGCCGGGCATCTTAAGCGCTTTTCCAAGGAGCTGAATACAGCCCTTCTGCAACTTGAGAGATACTATTACGGGCTTAATTTTACCGGCGAGATCTCTCCTAAAATGCGGGATACCATCAGCAGTTTCGGTGAGCGCATCAGCGCTGAACTGCTTTCTGCCGCTATTTTGTCCCGGGGCGTTGCTTCTGCCTGCAGGATGCCCCATGATATCGGTCTTGTGACGGATGGTAAGTTCGGGGATGCCTCCGCCGATCTGGAAGTCACCCGGAAAAACTTCAAAAAACACCTGACCCCGCTTTTGAAAAAAAATGTTGTGCTCTTTATTCCGGGGTTCTACGGGATCAGCGAGAACGGTGATATTACCACCTTTGGAAGGGGGGGTAGCGACTATTCGGCAGCCGTTGCCACGGTTGCAATGGAAGCCGGGATTCTGGAGTTCTGGAAGGATGTGGCAGGTTTCATGAGTGCGGATCCCAGGATTGTCAGCGATGCCGAGTTGATTCCGGTGCTCTCCTATGGTGAGGCGGCCGAACTCTGTTATTTTGGAGCAAAAATCCTCCACCCCCGGGCTGTGGAGCCGGTGAGGCGGTATGGGCTGGATATGGCCATCAAAAGCACCCTGGACCCGGATACGGCCGGGAGTCTCATCACCAGTGAGAGCCCGGAAACCGAGCAGGTGGTTAAAAGCGTGACCCAGAACACGGAGATCGGAATTTTGAAAATCCATGCATCGGGTGTGGGGGCACGACCCGGCATGCTCGCCACGGTGGTGGGGTGTGTAACTGACATCGGCATCAACATTAAATCCGTGGTCACGTCCCAGACCTGCATCAGCCTGCTTCTTGACTATGCGGATCTGGAGACGGGGTATAACGCATTGAAGAATATGGACCCCATGCCGTTCCGCAGCATCGAAAAAGAAGAGGATGTAGCGCTTCTGGGGGTAGTTGGGGAGGGGCTCAGCACCCGGAAAGGGGTGGCAGGCCGTTGCTTTACCGCAATGGACGAGGCTGGCGTGAATGTGGAGATGATCTCGTTCGGGCCCTCCCGGGTCGCTCTCTATTTTATTGTCCGGAATAATGATCTTAAGCGGGCGGTCCGCGCCATGCATAAAACCTTTTTTGCCTAGAGACCGTTAATTTCTACCTACAAAAAAAGCGTACGATGATATTTTTCTGAATGTATCAAAATGAAAAGGCAGGGGCAATTGGTTTGACCCTGCCTTAAGGGGAGGTGTTATCTCTTAAGATGCTTTCTGCCGATTGTTGCAAACCCTATCAGTCCAAAGCCAAGGAGGAGCATTCCGGCCGGTTCAGGCGTTGGTGTAATTGACACATCGTCAAGAAAGCCTCCAAGTGTATTTTCCCATCCAGTGGCGGCGAACATAAGTTCATAATTCGCTGCGGTTTTAACGTTAAATGAATAGCTATATTCCAGCCAGTCCTTAAAATCGGCTCTCACTCCATCAACGTCTCCAAAGAGCAGGTGATCTTCTTGGGTGCCAAGTGGGTTGTTGGATACCCTAAAAGATATGCCATTGTCATTTGGCGTATTTGTTCGAGCCATATACCAGAAAGAAAGGTTATACATGCCAGGGTCTAAAAAAACAGTCTGGGTAATAGAGCTGTTTGATGTTGGAGATGGGTGGCTGTCGAGTTCTACATAAAAGTTTTGAGAATGAGCCCTGACAACAGTATTATATTGTATTTCAACTCCTGAATCATTCTTCCCTGAGGTCCAGCCGTCAATGGAATTGTATACATCCCATTGTCCGGATTTCATCTCATTTAATTTGATCTTATTCACGAGACCTGCTCCTGGGGAATAGTTGTGAGTACTATCAAAATTGCCGTTCACCAACGGTAATGCGGTTGATATTCCAGCAACACCAGCCAATAGGGAAGTGCATAAAAATATAATAAGTGACTTTTTCATTTTAATGTCTCCTGTCAAGTTTTTGTCCATTTGCCGCAACTATTTTTTTTACTTTTTGGTCAATCATAAGAGCAATGAATATGCCAGGGCGTTTCTGGGTGGGGTAAGGTATCGAATTTATAGGGGAATGTGTCGTTGCGTCGAGGGGGTATGTCTTTTAATGATGAAAAAGTGTTACTTTTTGTAAATAAAAAAGAGCTGGTTTAGGTGGAAATGTATGTATAAAAGGTAATAGATTGGGTCTTGAATTACACACATTGTAATATTAATATGGTGGTTCTTGAAATGGGTGGGGGAAATTCAGGCAAAAAAAAATCCTTTTTTTTCCCATGCGGTCTCGGATGGAGATCCCATGGGTAAAAAGGATGATCTTAAATTAAAAATACCTGCAAAGCACGTTTTTGGTGGAGCTGAGGGGGATCGAACCCCTGACCTCATGGCTGCCAGCCATGCGCTCTCCCAGCTGAGCTACAGCCCCATTAAAAACGTTGTGCTTTGTAGATGATCCATTTTCTTGTGTCAACAAGAAATTCATTTTCACCATTGCAATCTCAAATGGAGAAAAAGATAGTTCTGGACTCCAATAATTGAAGTGGTAGTTTTTGGTGGAGCTGAGGGGGATCGAACCCCTGACCTCATGGCTGCCAGCCATGCGCTCTCCCAGCTGAGCTACAGCCCCTTGAAAAACTTTGGACTTTATAGTCGATGCGCTTTATTGTGTCAATGAAAAAAACACCATGACCTGAAAAAAAAACGATGTTCAATAAAGTATTGACACAACCTCTTATATAACGGTATGAAAACAGCTTCATAATCGAATTTATTTATTTTGGATAGTAAGGAGAGTGTAATGCTCAAGTACATGCGTGAGAACACCGGGTCATGGATTATTAAGATTCTGCTTGGTCTGATTGTTTTGGTGTTTGTTTTTCTTGGAATGGGTTCCATCGGATCCAAGCGTGGCAACCAGATCGCCACGGTCAACGATGAGCCCATAACCCTGGATGAATACAAACGTTCCTATCAAAATATTCTTGAGCAGATGCGTCAGAGGTTTGGAGACAATCTCAATGATGAGATTCTTAAGATGCTTCAGGTGAAAAAGCAGGCCCTTGACCGTATCATTGATGATCGTTTGGTCTTAAGCGAGGCAGAGAGGCTTAAGATCAGCATCTCAGACCAGGAACTTCGTGATTCGCTTCTTGGTATTCCAGCCTTCAGGAAAAATGGTGCATTTGATCTTCCAACCTACAAGATGGTGCTGACAAGGAACCGGATGAGCCCGGAATCCTTTGAGCAGATGCAGCGGGCTGCGTTGAAGCAGCAAAAGGTCCGGGATCTTGTTCTGAGTACCATTTCGGCATCGGATCAGGAGGCCAGGGAGTGGTACACCTATGGTAAGACTGAGGTGGGAATCGATTATCTGGCCTTTGCGGCCGAGGCCTACAAAGATGTCAAACCCGATGACAAAGCCGTGGCCGAATACTATGAGGCCAACAAGGAAAACTATAAGTCCGAGCCCAGAGTCAGTGTTGAATACCTTGAGTTTGCAGTGAATGATTACAAGGAAAAGGTCTCGGTCTCCGATGGGGATATCAAAGCCTATTATGAGGAGAACCTCGCACAGTACCAGGTTCCCGAGAAGGTTGAGGCCCGCCACATCCTGATCCGGGTTCCGGAGGGGGCTGACGAGGCTGCAGTTGAAACGGCAAAAACAGAGGCTGAAGCGATCTATGAAAAGGCGGCAAGCGGTGAAGATTTCCCAGCGCTTGCAAAGCAGTTTTCCCAGGGCCCGACAAAGGATAGCGGAGGGTACCTCGGGGCGTTTGCCAGGGACACCATGGTAAAACCCTTTGCAGATGCGGCTTTTGCCATGGCTGCAGGGGAGATCAGCAAACCTGTCAAAACCAGTTTCGGCTGGCACGTGATCAAGGTTGAAGCGAAACATGCGGCATCTACGACTCCCATGGAATCAGTGACTTCCGATATTCGCGAAAAACTTGAATCCTCTGAGATTAAGAACCTTGCCTACGATGACGCCGGCAAGGCCTTTGACGGTATCATAGACGGGGATGACCTGGAGCAGGCAGGTCTTGTCACCGGAAACAAGGTGCTCACGGCCGGGCCGTTTACAAAGGAGGGGCCCAGTTCCGTTGCCTCAGACAGCCGGCGATTTGCAGAGGCGGCGTTCGCTCTGCCCATGAAGGAGATTGGGGAGGTCCAGGAGATCGGGGATGCCTACTACATCATCAAACCCGTCGAAAGAATCGAGCCCCAGGTGCTGGCCCTTGAAGCGGTGCGTGGAACCGTTGTAACGGATCTGACGGCCAAGCTCAGGCAGGAGCGGGCAAAGCTTGAGGCGGAGACTTTTCTTGGTGCGCTGAAAGAGAGCAAGGATATGAAGGCTATTGCCAAGGAAAAGGGTCTTGAGGTTAAAGCGTCATCCCTGTTTGCACGGAGCGGATCAGCACCCGAATTCGGCCGGAATCAGGAAATTACACGGGCCGCATTTGAACTCACCGCCAAGGATCCCGTTTACGCCAAGGTGATCCAGGGTAATGGCAGTTACTATGTTATCGCTTTCCGGGAGAAGAAATTGCCCGGGGATGCTGAAATCAACGAGAATCTGGCGGATGTGAAAAAAGCGGTTGTTCAGTCAAAGCAGAACCAAATCTACGAAGAGTGGCTCCAGGAGCTGAAGACCCACGGCACAGTCAAAATAGAGCCGGGATTTCTTGATTAACCGCTTACAATAAGGTGGTGCAGGCGCTCCATTGCCTGCACCACTCCCTTCCTTCCCCCCCCCCTTTTTTTTTATTAAGGTAGAGAATAGCCATGTATCGGGTAAAATTTCTTTTCGTTGTTTGTCTTTTCTTTGTCGCCGCTTGTACGCCTGCCGGCAAAAGTCTAACCCATTCACCCGGGGACCTGTCCGGGCCGGAACGTCTTGACCCCGATCCCCGTCTTATCAGGGGAACGCTTTCCAACGGTTTCACCTATCTTCTCCTTGAAAATTCAAATCCTGAAAACAGGGTCAGCATGCACCTTGACCTCCAGGTCGGTTCCATGAATGAGACCGAGGAACAGAGAGGGGTTGCCCATTATCTGGAGCACATGCTCTTTAACGGTTCCACCCACTTTAAACCCGACGAACTGATTGAATATTTTCAGTCCATCGGGATGCGTTTTGGTTCGGATGCCAATGCCCATACCGGCTTTTTTGAAACCGTTTATGATGTTTTTCTTCCTGCAGGTGACCGGGACAGCCTTGATCAGGGGCTCCTGGTTCTTGACGATTTTGCCCGGGGGGCGCTGCTCCTTGACTCCGAAGTCGACAGGGAGCGGGGGGTGATCCTTGCGGAGAAGCGGGAGAGGGATTCGGTCTCCTATAGAACTTTTGAGGCGACCCTCGGGTTTGAGCTTCCCGGGTCAAGGCTTGCAAGGCGTTTTCCCATTGGTACGAAAGAGGTCATCAGAAATGCCGATCGGGCACTGTTAAAAGGGTTTTACGATACCTGGTACCGGCCCGACAACATGGTTCTGGTGGTGGTCGGGAATTTTGATGTTGCTACCGTGGAAGGGCTCATCAAGGAGCGGTTCAACGGGATGGTGTCTGAGGGGGCAAAGCCGGTTGTGGCCCGGGATTCCTGGAAAGAGTATGACCAGGACAGGGCTTTTTATCACTTTGAGCCGGAAGCCGGAAACACCACGGTTACCATTGAGGCGGTTTCGCCGGTGCCGTTTGAGGCGGACACCCTGGCGGCTTTCAAGGAAAGGACGGTACGGGATGTGGCTGAGGCGATTGTGCAGAACAGGCTGTCCCGGGCTGTGAGAAAGCCGGGCTCCCTTCTCTCCGATGCCGGGATCTATTCCGGTAGTTTTCTGCAAGGCGTATACTTCTCGGCAATCAGCGCTGAAACTCCCCTTAAAGGGTGGGAGGAGACCCTTGGCGTCCTGGAGAAGAGCGTCCGAAGTGCTATTAAGTTCGGTTTCTCAGACCAGGAGTTGGCCCGGGTAAAGGCTGATTTTATCCAGGCGCTTGATACCGCCGTAAACGAGGCTTCCACCCGGAAGAGCAGCCAGCTTGCCCGGGAGATCATCCAGAAGACAAACAAGAAACGGGTGTTCCAGTCTCCCCAGCAGAGACGGGACATCCTTGAACCCTACATCCGGTCGCTTACCCTTGGGGATGTGGCACGGGCCTTCAGGGATACGTGGGCCAAGGAGCATCGACTGGTTCTTGTGACCGGGAATGCTGTCATCGGATCATCAAACGGGCCCGGGGCCGACCAGGTGATCTTAAAGGCCTATGACCGGAGCCGTTCCCAGGCGGTGCTGCCCACCCAGGGGCATGACCAGGCAAGTTTCCCCTATCTCCCGGAACCCGGAACCCGTGGCTCCATAAAGGAACAAAAATCCATTGATGACCTTGGTATCTCTGTTGTTGAATTCGGCAACCAGGTGAAATTGAGTCTTAAGCCCACAGAGTATAAGAAGGGAGAATTTGTATTTAAAATCGGGTTTGGCCAGGGGGTGAAGGCTGAACCTGAAGAGATGCCGGGACTTGCCCTTCTTGGCGCCAGTGTCATTAATGAGAGCGGATTTGGGGGGATTGACAAGGATCAGCTGGAAGAGGCCCTGGCGGGCAGGAACGTAAGCATTCATTTTGTGGCCGGCCAGGACAGATTCTATATCGAAGGTTCTGCAGGACCTGATGAGGCTGAGCTGGTGTTCCAGTTGGTTCGCACCTATCTCCTTGATCCCGGATTCAGGGCAGATGCCCTGGCGCTTGCAAAAGAGCGCTACAGGCAGATGCACAAGCAGCTTGTTGGAACCCCGGAAGGGGTCATGGAGCTTAAGGGGGCAAGGTTTCTGGCAAATGGCGATTCCCGTTTCGGCCTGCCGCCCCTGGAGGCTGTAGAAACGATCACCATCAAGGATATTGAATCCTGGATGAGGCCCTTTTTCGATCATGGCAGTGTGGAGATCTCCGTGGTCGGGGATGTGGATCCCTCCTCGGTGGTCGACGCTGTTACCAGGAATCTGGGGAGCCTGCCTGAACGGGACGGGGTCGTGCTTGAACAGCATCGCCCGGATCCTGGATTTCCCATTGGAAAGTCCCTTGAATTAGCCGTGGATACGGCCCTTGATAAGGCTTTGGTTCAGCTGGCGTTTTCCACCGACGATTTTTGGAATATTGGGCAGACCCGGCGCTTGAACCTTCTTGCTTCCATTTTTTCGGAACGGCTCAGGAAGAGCGTACGCGAGAAATTAGGCGTCTCCTACTCTCCCTTTGCTTATAACGATCCCTCCCGGTGCTATGACGGGTATGGAGTCCTGCGCGCCGTTGTGCGGGTAGAACCCGATGCCGCTCCCATGGTGATGGATGAGATCCAGGCAATTGCCGTCTCCCTTGCCGAAAAAGGGGTGAGCCAGAAGGAGGTTGATCTTGCACGCAAGCCAGTTCTCACCCATATCAGGGACGTGAAAAAATCCAATGGGTATTGGCTCGAATCCGTACTCTCAGGTTCTGGCGATCATCCTGAAAAATTTGAATGGGCAAGGAGCATTATCGATGATTATGAATCGATAACCGTTGATGAGATCAACGCGCTTGCAAATGACTATTGTAACAAAACAACAGGGGCTTCAATCATTATTCGATCCGGTGATTGAAGTCGCTGCCTGCTGTGTGAAAGCCCCCAGGCTCAAGGTGTCTGGGGGTTACTCTCCACCGTTTCGATCACATTGTTTCTCAGGTAGAAGTCAAGGTCGAACAGCTGTTTAAAGGTTAGCTCGGTAAATTTGACACGTCGTTTTCTCAATTTCATGGAACTGAACGAGGGGTAGTTGGTTATTTCGTAATCTTCAATGGTCTTAAAGGGTAGTTCCCCGACGTAATAACCAAGGCTGCTCAAAAAGATAGACCGTTCCGGCTTGTCCTCCCGCTCATCATTGTTGTCGATATATTTGAATGCAAGTCCCCCCATGCTGATATCGACGATCTGCCCAAGTTTTCTGGAGTGGGGGCTGATCGCTGCGTAAGCCCCCTCTTTGGCTCTGTAACGTTTGTTTTTTCGTCTTTCAACCGTTCTTTTTCTGGTAGCCATGTTGAGATTCCTTTATAGACACCAATGTATGTTAAAATAACGATATTGAAGGTAAGAATGCAAAAAATATACCGTTCTTTTTGCATTCGGCCCAATGGCGGGGCGATGACTGTCACCATGGGAAAGATCGCTTTTTTTCGTCGCCATTTAATGAGAAAAAGTCATTCAGTTACCCTGTTATTTCAGTTACCCTTTGGCGATTTTGTGTAAATGTGAAGAAGTTGTAATACTTGTTATGGAATAATCTTCTCAATTGATGGTCCTGTTTATCGCCGTTCTTCAAATTGTTTTCGCCCCCGGTTTTTTTTAGTCTTTTCCGGGTCAAAGATTCTTCCGCTGATTGCGATGTAGACGCCAGGGGGCAGGGTCTGGACCGCGGCGATGGCACAGCCGAGATTAAAGGTTGCATCGCTTGACTTGAACCCGGCAGGCTCCATGGCTCCGGTGAGAACAATGGTCTTGCCTTTTATCTGTTTGAGCGCTATACCCGTTTCGGTCATGGTGTCGGTTCCGTGGGTGATGACGATGCGATCGTTGGTGTCTGCTTTCACAGCCCCAATGAGGATGCGCCTGTCCTGGTCGGTCATGTCCAGGGAATCCTTTTTCAGGAGGGATTCCACCTCGTAGTCAAAGTTGATCCGGGCATCTTTTAGAATCTGCTGGATGCTGGGTGGTCCGATTTCATATTGGCTCATGGCGTCAAAGTAGACCTTGTCAATGGTTCCACCCAGGGTGATAAATTTTATTTTCAACGGTACTCCTCCGGTCGATGGTGTTGCTCCAGGCTGGTGCGGTAGGTGGTGATTGAGACCTCATAGCCGAATCCCCTGTTTCTTAAATGGTTCATCACCTTTTTCTTAAAGGCTTCACTGTCAAGGTTTTGCCACTGGCTGAGCTTGGATTGGACGGCTCTGAGGGCGGCGTCAAAATCGTCAACCTCAGTTAAAGTCTCCTGGATGATGTCGTCGCTGATCCCTTTTTTTCTTAACTCATATTTCAGGGCAAACCTGGATTTCGGTCGAAATCGCTCCCTGCTTTCGACAAACAGGGCGGCAAAGTCCCTGTCATCGAGCAGGCGCTCTTGTTTGAGTGTTGATACGGTCAGATCGATCACCTGGGTATCATATCCCTTCTTTTTGAGGTTATCCTCTGTCTCCTTTATGCTCCTTGCACGGGTCGCAAGGAACCGGATCGCCTGGTTATAGGCCTTTGAACAGTCGCTCATTTTTAGTTCTGGGGCCTCCATGAGATATTGATCCGGGCAAGCTCCACTGTTCCCTCTTTTCTCAGAATCGAGTGAAGGGTTTGTGGCCCTTCCCGGGTTTCAAGGATCTGGGTCCTTGATATGATGGCATCTCCGTAAACTGACTCCCTGTGAAAGGTGACATTGATCGTTTCCGGCCTGTAGTTTAAGAGCAGGGACTCCGGCACCGTTTCAACGGCCCACTCCACGTAGATGGCATTGTTTACGTGGTGGTTCAGGTCGAGATCGTGCATCCGTATTTTAAACGGCAGTTCAAAGTCGACCCTCCCGGGCCCTTTGGGATTCTGGAAAATCTCTGTGCTGGAGGGGGTGTTCTTCTGCAGGAATCTGTCCGAAAGATATCTGCTCAAACGGACGGGCCTGCCGGTTCCTTTTTTGACCATCACCCAGAATGCCCGGGCTGTGATGATCTCCCTGGCGTTGCTGTCTATGATTCGAAAATGCCTCAACTCATATAGGTTTTTTACCGGGGTTCTCCAGGTTTCTATCCAGATCTCGTCCCGCCATTTGGGGGTTGCTTTTATCTCTATTTGGTAGCGTGAGATGACCCAGGCAAGGTCTTCCCTGGCAAGGTCAAATCCCGAAACACCCAGGGTTGCCGCATGTTCCGAGGCCGCATCCTGGAGGAAGTTGAGAATACTTACGATCTTGAGCTGTCCCTGGGAACCCAGTGTCGAATATGCGATATCCGCGTTTTTGGTGTGGATGGAATCAGGATCAGGCATCATGGTTGTTTTTTTTAATTTCTGTCGAGATCAGGTCGTCCAAGGTTAATATCTCCATGGCATGGTAAGCCGGTTCCTCATAAGGGTGTACCCTGACTAACTCATTTAGAACTTCTTTGATAATATCATTGTTGCAGATCAAATCAACCTTATATTCCTCTTCCAGGTGAATTTTTCCTTTGTTTCCAATAAAAGGGGTGCTGCCTCCAAGGGGACGGAATTGTCCTGCACCCCTTGTCTGCCATGAGCAGTAGTCATAATTGCCTAATTTCCCAGCACCTTTTTTAAACAGTGCCGTTTTTACGGTTTCCAGATGGGAATCGGGTACATAAAACGATACAAGATACATGGAAACTCCTTTGGATCACTTGCTTGGAAGCTTTTCAATTAGTTTGAACGGTGTTTCAAGGATTCGCTGCATGGTTCCAATGAGCCCCTTGCCGACTTCGGAGGGGGGAAGCAGAAACACCTTTGGGTCATGGAGGCTGCCCACCGCCTTTACAGGAATGGAAACCAATCTTCCGTTGAGAATCGTTCCAAGGATGGGGATCTTTTCAATGAGGATGTCAGCGGTCTTGAACGGGGCAACAAGGCAGGTGAGTTCCATGGTCTTCTTTACCGGGTCGATCCAGCCGGTGAAGATGAGGGTCATGTCTGCACCGTCCATCACGGCGGTCTTGAGAATGATTCGGCTGTCTTCCACCTTGGCATCCACGGTCAACGAGTTGTAGGCAAAGCCGTTTTGTTCGATGTCAGGCAGTTTTCCTTTGAAAAATTTCGATATGTTGATGACCGAGAGGATTCTGGAGAGCAGGGTCAGTTTGTAGATGCGTCCCCCCTGGGAGGTGAGGTCGATAAGGCCCTGGACGTTGCCGGCCACGGTCTCGGCGCTGCCGCTTGTGTGCAGGGTTGCCTTGAGGGAGTACTTCCCCCTGATCAGGTCTTTTTTGCCCCAGATGCATGAAAAGGTTTTGTTCAGGTCACCCTTTGGGATATCCACGGCCGCTTTAATTTCAATGGTACCGTCATCATTGACCATGGTGCCGGTGCCATCCAGGGTGCAGCACCGGGCATGAACAATGGTGATTTCTGTTTTTTTGTCGTTCAGGGAGACCCTGGCCTCAACCGGGCTGAAAATGTATCCCTTATACTTAAGGGTTTTGGCTTTTATGGTGATGGGTTTGGAGAAAACCTGTTTAAGGGCAGGCTCTTTTTTCGTTTTTGACCCGGGCGTTTCGATTGCATCAAGGTCTATAACATTGGCTGTCACCGTGATGCTGTTTTCAAAGTTTGATTCGATTGAAAAATGTTTTCCCTGGGTCAGGGAGAGGAGGCGTTTCAGCAGCAGGCTGTCCCGGGCCAATAGAGGCTCCAGGGTTCTGGTATCCAGGCTGCCCAGAAAATTCAGGCGGCCGTCGTGATTTGACAGTTGGGCGTTGGTTCGGTCTTTTTCCCTGAGCTCTGCCCGGTCGATCTCATAGGCGTCGGGAGTGCCTTTGATGTTGAGGAAGAGGTCGGTCCCCCTTTCAAACGTGAGGAGCCCGTTGAACTCGGGAGTTCCCTCTCCTGTTGTGAAAAATCCTTCAGCCAGGGTGAGGGGCATGGCAAGTTCGTCTATGTAGGGCGCCTTTGTCAACGAGGAGATCAATCCAGGCTTGTTCACGGTTCCAGCAAGGTTGGTGAGGGTTGCGTTTTTGTGGGAAACACTGAAATTGCAGGCGGTATCGCAGATCTCAGCCTCTGAGTCCCCGGTTCCCAGGGTCAGGTCGGTCAGGTCACCGCTGGCGTCGTATTGCCATTTTTCAGGCGTCAGAACCGACCCTTCCATGGTGATCCGGTCAACTTTCAATTGGCCCAGGGCTGACCTGATCGGGTCCAATGCGGTTTGAACAGGGCTGAACGAGGTGAGCCACGGAAAGAACTTAGACAGATTAAGCCGGGCGCTGGCTGCCTCTATTGTGAGAAAAGGGTCGCTGCCCAGGGTGACCGAACCGGTGACATTGGAGAGCATTCCCATGTCAGACAGCCCATTCATTTTGCTGACGGAAATGCCGTTGGCATCGTAGGTGAATTCCTTTGCGATGATGTGCATGTTTCCGGGTATGCGGTTGTATTCACCATCCAGGGTGATCTCTGTGGCCTTGACCGATACGGCAAGATCGCCATTGCCTTTTTTCAGGTGGAGAACGCCCTTGGCGTTGCCCTGGATCCGGCTACAGCGGTCAAGTTCTTCTGTCAGAAGGGTTTGGGGCAGGAGTTTTTTCAAAGCCCGGGGAAGTCTTGACAGATCTGCGGACAGATCGAACTCACCTTCAAAGGCGTTGCCGTTGCCAAGGATGGTAACATCCAGGTCGCCTTTACTGAGCAACGCCCCCTCGACGCGGCCTTTGGTCACATCTGTGTGGAGAATTCCCTTTACCATGGTTACTGTTCCCTGGATCTCTGAAACGGTAAGCGCTGTTTGGGGAACCCTGACGCCTCCCTTGATGATAAAGCCTTTGATGACCATGGTTTCAGGGGCGAACAGCTCTTCTAAGCTGTCACCGGTGAACGAGACAGTGACTAAGGGGGCAAAGCCGGTTCGCAATATCCAGAAGATCTCCTGGTTGACCGTGTTGGATTTAAGAAGCTCAAGGGCTACGCTCCTTGTCTGGTCGATGTTGATATCGGTTCCTTTGAAGGTGATGGCGGCTTTTTTTGTCTTTCGGTCAAAGGTAAAGTCGATGGCGCATTCAAGTTGGGGGGAGTCAAGCTGGATCGGATCTATGGATATAGCGACTCGCTCCTTGGTTAGAACGGCTTTTGCTGTTATTTTTTTTCCCGAGATCTCCGGTGCCTTTGGGTTCTTCAGGAGGATCTTGGGAGTTGCCAGGTCCATGTCAAGGGTGAGGGGGGCCGACGGGTTGCAGAAAAATTGAATTTTTACACGGTCCGAGGCGACGGATGCGATGGTGTTGCCCAGGGAGAGGCCCGGAAGGCTATCCTCCACAAACTTGAGGTCTTGAATCAGTGCCTCTCCGGTGATTTTCCTGGTTTTGGGAGAGACAATAAAGGATGCATCCATCCTCTGAAACAGGTCAGAATGAAAATTTTCAACAACAATATCAAGGTTGTTCTGGGTTTCCGGAAGCAGGACAAAAAGATCCTGTTCCAATAGTTCCATCAGGGGCGGCACACCGGGTTCCTTCCCTTTTCTGACTGTTTTGGAATTCATAAGTGAGGCTGAGACCGTTTTAAAGCATATCTTGTTGATATCGATCTTGCCCATTGCAAGCTTCAGGATATCAGGGTAGAGCAGTGTCTCGTCGATGGAGAGGTTTCCCCTGCCCTTGATCTCCAAGCCAAGGCCTTGAATCCTCAGACGGGGTCGGGGAAGGAATTTAAGATCAATATTATAGGTGGTTGTGGTGGTCTGGAGTCTTTCCGACAGAAGCGTTGAGATCTCCTGTTTTATAAAGGCCGAGTCCACGATCCAGGGAAGAGAGGCCATGAGGCCAATGGAGCCGAGAATTACAAACAGGGCGATATAAAGGGGGATTATGAGGCGCGGTCGTTTTATACGTTTTTTTATCGGAGTCATGGTCTGGGGGGCTTAAATTCCAGCACCGGCCGAAAAAGGGCCGGTGCTGAAATGGGATGCTTATTCGGTGCGGCTGGTGATTTCAACCACATGGTAACCGAAATCGGTTTTTACCGGACCATGGGGTTTTCCAACCTCTTCATTAAATACAACCCGGTCAAACTCGGGAACCATCTGTCCCGGGCCGAACTCGCCAAGGTCTCCGCCCTGTCGTCCGGAAGGACATTTTGAATGCTGTTTTGCAAGCTCAGCAAAATCGGTTCCGTTGTTGATCTGATCGATCAGGTCCTGGCACTGATCTTCTTTGTCCACAAGAATATGGCGCGCACACGCTCTTGCCATGGTATCTCCTTTTTTGTAGTTTATAGCTTCTCGCATATGAACAGAGGCCATTCCTTTTTACAATCTGGGGTAGGCATCAATTCGAATGCAAACGTCTATACGTTAATCATACGGGTTAAAATCTTAAACAATTACAACCCAAATAGCAAGGATTACCAGTGGAGATCCTCGGTTTTGGCAAGGTCGATGAAATCAGCCACCACCTGTTCTGTCTCCTTCAGGAGAAAATCATGGTCGGTGTTGCTCTCCGCCTTCCTGGTATCGCTCTCCTCCATCTTTTCCAGGGGGGCAAGACCCTTGGCCTGCCGGGACCGGTTCTCGATCTCAAGCTCCATGGTGGTGAACCGCTCTTTCTGTTCTTTACGCTTTTTCTCGTTCAATGACCATTGCTTCAGGTTGTAAATGTCCGAGGCAAGGCGGTACTTTGATCTGAGGTAGATAAAGTCAGGGCTTGCTTCGGTTCGTTTGTCATGGTTTATCCGAAGTGTCCCTATGAACGGTGACAGCTCTTTGTAGGGCTGGAACTCTGCCCTGCGGGACATGTCCCAGGGAAGGGCGCCCTTGAGGGAACTTTCACCCGTCTCCTCCGGGTTATAGAGTCTTGGGTAACTGATGTCCGGAGCCACCCCCAGGTTCTGGGTGCTCTTGCCGGAGATCCTGTAAAATTTAGCACTGGTGAGTTTCAGCTGGCCCTTGTCTATGGCTTGAAGGGCCTGGACCGTTCCCTTGCCAAAGCTTCTTGTTCCGGTAATGACTCCCCGGTTGTAATCTTTTATGGCCCCTGCAAAGATCTCGGAGGCTGAGGCGCTCATGCGGTTGATCATGACCACCAGGGGGCCTGTGTAGGCGATGGAGGGGTCAGGATCGTTGAGCCGGGACATGAAACCGCTTCTTCCCCTGATCTGCACCGTAGGCCCGGAGTTGATAAAGAGCCCCACAAGCTGGTTGACCTCCTGGAGGGAGCCGCCGCCATTGTTTCTAAGGTCGATGATGAGCCCGTCGATCTTTTCCTTCTTCAGCTCCTCGATCAATTGCCTGACATCCCGGGTGGTGCTCCGGTAGTCGGTGACCCCGGCCTGGGAACTCTTGAAATCCTGGTAAAAGGCGGGGATGTCGATGATGCCGATGGTGTAGTCCCGGCCGTTGGCATGCACGGTCTCCACGGTTTTCTTGGCTGCCTGGTCTTCAAGTTTTACCTTGTCCCGCTTGATGCTGACCAGCCTTGCATTGTGATCGCCTTTTTTTTCTGCCGGAATGATCTTAAGCCGGACAACCGTGTCTTTGGGGCCCCGGATCAGCTTTACCACGTCGTCGATTCTCCAGCCCACAACGTCCTGGATATCACCCAGGTCGTTCTGGCCCACGCCGATGATCCTGTCCCCGGGCATGAGTTGGTTTGACTTCTCAGCAGGTCCTGCCGTGATGAGCCTGACAACTTTGGTGTACTCATATTCGTTCTGGAGCACAGCGCCGATGCCTTCCAGGCTGAGGCTCATCTGGATGTCGAAATCCTCCGAGATCCTGGGGGGAAAATATTGGGTGTGGGGATCAAAGCTCATGGCAACGGCGTTCATGAAAGTTCTGAAGCTGTCGGCCGAGTTTGTCTGGGCAAGCCGTTTGAGCCTGCTTGTATAACGTTTTGTCAGGGTTTCGGTGATGGCGTCGTTTGTTTCCTCATCAAGCTTCAGGTTGAGAACGGCGTTTTTAAGCGCCTTTTTCCACAGAAGCTCAAGCTCTTCCCTGTTGGCGGGCCACGGCATCTCCTCACGGGTGAGATCGATGGTCTCAGTGGTGTTGAAATCCAGGGCGGTTTCCCAGGTTTTTGCAAGGGTGATGATATGCTCGAGCCGTTCACGGGATCGCTCAAGAAAGAGGTTGAACAGATCGTATCCCGGGGTCAGGTCCCCCTTTTTCAGGGTGTTGTCCAGCCTGTATCGCATGGGTTCGAACCGGTCGATGTCCTCCTGGGTAAACAGGTTCTTGGACGGGTCCAGCATGGTGAGGTATCTGTCCAGGATCCGTGATGACATGGCGTTGTTGAGGCGTTTTCCCGAGTAGTGATTCCGTTCAAGGGAGTTGACGATGGAAACGCAGGTGGCCCGGTCCTCTGAAGTGAAGGTGATCTGGTCGGGGGTTGCAAGCTTTTTGGCTGACGCTGTTGCCGGGGCAGCCGGAAGGAACACCATGACGGCTGCTGCAAGAAGGGCAGCGATTGAACAAATCGGTTGACGCTTCATATGTTCTCCATGGGGGTGATATCGTTGGGGGACTCAAGGCTGATTCGGCCGAGTCTGCCTGCCCGGAGTTCCCGGATAAGGATCTCCGATGCCTTCTGGTAATTGAGGGTGCCCCCTTTTTTCAGGCATCCCCGTTTGGCTCCGATGGCCTCCACAAGGGCGATTCCTTCCTTGGGCAGCGGTTCGCTCAGCTTGTACCGCTCACACAAAAGAGCCGGGTAGTGTTTCACGAGAATTTCTGCCGTAAAGCAGGCGATCTCAGTATAGTCGATGGCTGTGTCGGAGATGGCACCGCTGGCCGCCAGGCGGTAGGTGGTCTCCTGGTTTTCCATCACGGGCCATAGAATGCCCGGGGTGTCGTAGATATCGACCCCGTTTTTCAGCCCTGTTCGCTGCTGGTGCCGGGTGATGGCCGGCACATTGCCCGTCCTGGCGATCTTTTTGCCGGCCAGGGTGTTGATGATGGTCGACTTTCCTGTGTTGGGAATGCCCACGACCATCATCCGGGTTCTTCTGGCCTTTCCTTTGTGGACTTTTTGGAGGCAGAGATCGGCGGCCCGCCAGGTCTCTGAACTCTCTGTTCCCGTTATTGCAATGGCCTTTGTCGATGGTTGCCGGTTGAAATGGTCGAGCCACAACCGGGTCGTTTCGGGGTCGGCAAGGTCGTTTTTGTTCAGCACCTTGATCCTCAGGACATTTTTGCAGATCTTGTCAAGAAGGGGATTGCTACTCGAAACCGGGATTCTTGCATCAAGAATTTCCATCACCACGTCAACCGTTGAGACAGCTTTTTTCAGGAGCTCTTTGGTCTCTCTCATATGTCCTGGGAACCACTGGATATCCATTCGTTTTTTACTCTCTCCTATTATTTTTAATGGCTTGGATCTCATGTTCCAGGCGTTTGATTCTCTTTTTGTCACTCTCTGGTTTGTTTTTCAGGATAAGCTTGGGCTGTTCCTTTGGGGGAATGGCGGTGAAGGTTTCGGGAAGAGGTGTTTCCTCTTCCTCCTCCTCCTCCTCTTCGGCGGTAAAGTAAAGGTAGGTGAATAAGATACCGCCTATGAGGCTTCCTACAAAACCGCCTGTAGCACTCGAGAAGATGGTTTCAAGGTGGGTATGTTCAAACATGACACCGTAGGTGGCCCCGGCCAGAGTTCCGATGATCAATAGGGCTGTTGCTATACTGTACATGGATGCCAGTGTATCACAATTTGCAACAACGATAAATGCCAAAAACGCCGATTGCAGGCAATGGTCATCGGAGCTTCAAGAGAACCGAGGCCGGGGAGAACCCTTGTTTTTCCCTTGCAGGTTCGAGGGTCGTTGGTTCCACCATGAAGATTCGCCCGGGATCGATGGATCCGCTGGCCAGGATCCGGTCCGCCACTTCCAGGGCCCGGGCATGGGCAAGGTGCCCCAGGTCGTAGTCGCTTACGACAATGGTTTTTCTCACACTTTCCTCCATTTGGGCAAGGTCGGGGCCCGGCGCTTCGGTAGCGGTTGCAGGTGCGGCACCAGGGCTGCTGTCCAAAGTTGTCAGGGTTGCTTTGTATGCCTTTGCAAGGTAGTCGGCAAATTCCTCATCCGGGAGGGGGATCTCATCCACCGGCATACTCTGGGTTCCGTGGTCGATCATCTCGGAGAGCTTGATGGCTCTCAGGGTTCGGTTGAACCTGCGATCCTCAATGGACTTCCTGTCCTTGTCAAGGTCGGCATGGCCCGTGATTTCAAGGCCGAGCCCGGGGCGCTCCCCAAGGGCCTTTGCAAGGACAGCGATTTTCTCCATGGCCCGGGGGGTGGGGGCTGTGGAGCCGGGGGCAAACTCAATGACGTTCAGGTCCTCCCCGCCGCCGAACATTGAACCCAACAGTGCAAAGGGGGATGTGGCGGCCTTGGCAAGAAGGTTCGTGACCATCTTGACGACGATACCTCCGACGCTGAATTCGGGATCGTCCAGGTTACCCTTGACCGGCAGGTTCAGGCTGATTTTACCGCTGGTATCCTTTAGCAGGGCGATGGCAAGCTTGACCGGTGCATTCACGGCAGCTTCGCTCCCGGTGGGTTCCCCAAAATCAAACTGGTCGATGAAAAGATCGTTCTTGGAATCAAGGGCCTGGTTGTCGATGTGGTAGTCAAGATCAATGGAGAGCTTTCCCTTTTGGATGGTGTAGCCTGCATATTTTCCCGCATAGGGACTGACAGCGCCAAGGTCCATGTCCTGTAATTTTACCTGGGTGTCCAGGAAAAGATCCTGTTTCAAGGGATTGATTTTTCCGGTGATTTCAAGGCTTGCATGGTTGTTCAACCGGGCGTTGAATTTTATATCGGCCCGCTGTGTCTCCCGGGAATCGAGATTTTTGATGGTTGTGGCGATATCGCTCAGGCTTATCTTGAATTCCGGTTGGATGGATCTGTCCGTAAACTCGAAGTTTCCCTTTTCCAGGATAATACGGTCGATGGTCACCGGAATTATCTGTTTCGGTTCCCCCTTGTCCGGATCTTTTTGATCCGGCGCTTTTGTCTCCTGTTTTCGGCTCTTCAGGAGTTTCTGAAGATTGAGCCGCTTGTCCTGATCCAGAACAATGCGTCCCAACGGGCGTTTCATGGAGATCTCGGCTATGGATGCACGAACCGGAGCAATGCCGATATCCATGCCTTTGAAACCAAGGCTCTCCCAGGCAACAATCTTGTCTCCCTGATGGGGGTCGGTAATGCTCAGGTCGTTTAGCCGGGCATTGCCGGTGAATCCCGCCTTGAAATCCGGGGTGCCGGGTTGCTCTAACTTAAGGTTGCACTCTGCGGCGAAGGTGCCCTTTGAAACCATGAGGTTCAGGTGGTCGGAGATAAAGGGCTGGGCCCAGGCAAGATTGATCCCCTCGAGGGTTACGCCCAGGTCGGCCATGACCGGGTTCAATCCGACCGTTCCCTTTATCCCAAAACCCCCTGTTGTATTGATCCTTAAGCCAAGATCCACAGCGGTTTTTTTGTCGGCCAGGGTGGAGAGGCCCGTTGCCCTGAACGTAAGCTTGTCCAGGAGGATGTCTCCTTCACCTGGCCGGGCCAGGCCCTTGCCCTTGATGGCGAAATTGTCCAGTACCACCTCATTTACCTCGGCCTTCCAGGGGGAGGGCTGCTGCCCGGTTGGCTGCTCTTTCACTTTCTCCTTGCTGTTGTTCTCAAAGGCTTCCAGGCTCAACCGGTTGTCCGCCGAGCGTTGGACCGCGAGAACGCCGTTGTCGGCAAAGAATCGCCCAAGGGTGATGCGCTTCTCTTTTGAGTCGATCTTGGCCTGGCTTGCCACAAGGGAGTTAAGGCTTGCAAGCTCGCGGGTTTCAGGCTTGGTGGCATTGATGTTGAACCGATCGGTTACAAGGACCTTTCCCTGGTTGAGCCGTGCCTCATCAACCGTGATGGTGAAAGGGAAGGGCGCTTGTTCGCTTTTGGGTGCCGCCTCTTTTTGGGGGGGAGCCAGGTTGCGGAGGTTGAGAACGCCCTTGTCGTCCCTGACCAGATGAAGGGTGGGGGCGTCCAGGGTTATTTGGCCGATGTTGAAAATTCCGTTAAGGGGTTTCGAAGGATTGAGCACTGCCTCGAATCGTTTGAGAGCCAGTATGGTGTCTCCCTGGGTCGTGTCCACCGAAAGGTCGGTCAGGTTCAGTGCACCTGACAAGGAGACTTTTGGTGTGTCCGGTTGCTCCTTTGAAAAGCAGAAGGAGAGGGAGAGGTCGGCAGCTCCAGTAACGCTTTTGATGTTGGTCGTAACCGGCAGGTAGGAGAGATAGCGATTCAGGTTCATGCCCTTGAGGTCAAGGTCGATGCAGGTCTCAAGGGAGTCGGCAAAGGGTTTTGTCTTTGCTGAAACCGTCAAAAGGGCATCGTTGACATGGATTGAAAAATTGGGGGTTAGAACGGTCTCCCCATGGGATTTCATGCTGGAAACAAAGGGTACAGCCAGGTTGAGATTGGCCAGGGTGTGGGTTTTTCCCTTGACCTTGTCCTGGATGTCGATCCGGCCGTTACTGATTGACAGGTTGGCAAAGATAAACCGGAAAAGCGCTTTCCGGGTGCCTTCCTTCTCAACCGTGGGTGCGGGTGGGGTGGGGCCGGGGGGGGGCCAGAGGTCGGAAAAGTTGTAAAGGTCGTTGTCGAGTCGAACCAGGCGGACGGACGGGCTGTCAATGTTGAATTTCTGGATCACCGGGGCAAGTTTGAAAACCGACCGGCTCCCCAGGTTTAAATGCAGGGTCTCAAATGCGAAAAAAGGTTGAACACCGTCCCTGTCCATGATGGTCAAACCCTCGACCGTGAAGGAGAGGGTGTAGGGATTTGCCCGGACCTTGCTGATGGTCACGTTTCTTTTCAGCTGGGTTGTCAGCTGCTTGACTGAAACGTTTTTGATGATGGCGGGCAGGATGAAAAAACCCGTGACAGCATGGAGCATCAGGAAGAGCGTTGTCCAGAGGGATATTTTTTTCCAGAGTCCAAGGGCCTTGTATCTTGATAGGAGATTCATTTTTTTCACATTCGTCGATTTTTGATTAGTAAAGGCGGCACAAAAGGTTTTCAATTGCTGGAGAGTAACGGGTGAGCCAGGAGGTGTCAAGTTAAAATGAACAGGGGACGCTTCCATGGAAACGTCCCTCATCTGCCTTGACTTTGGTTTTACGATTTGAGATTATTGTCCCCTGGTAACGGGGAAATCGTCAAATTAAACCATCAACTTAAATATTGAAATACCAAGGGATTACTTATGGTTAACTTCTTTTTTAGAGGCGCGGTTGCTGTCTTTCTGATCATTGTCGCCCTGTGTCTGCCGTCCCGGTCATATGCTTTGGACAAGGAAGTCTCCGGCAGTGTTCTGCCCTCCCTGGTGGAGAGTAGCCGGTTTCCCCATGACCTGTTTTTCTGCGGCGACAAGGTGCCTTTGGAGCAGCAGGAGGTTCGGGAGCGGCTTGAAAAAGAGCTTCTCCTTGCCCTGTGGAGCCGGCCCCAAGTGATTCTCTGGTTAAAGCGGGCCTCCCGTTATTTTCCCCATATTGAATCCGTGCTTAAAAAAGAGGGTCTTCCGGATGATTTAAAGTACCTTGCCGTGGTTGAGAGCGGGTTGCGGCCCCATGCCGGATCGTCCAAGGGAGCCGTCGGGTTCTGGCAGTTTATGAGATCAACCGGCAAGATGAACGGCCTCAGGGTCGATTCAAAGGTGGATGAACGCAGGAACCTTTTTAAGTCCACCACGGCTGCCTGTCTTTACCTGAAAAAGCTTAATTCCCTTTTCGGATCATGGCCCCTTGCCGCAGCGGCCTATAACATGGGGGAAAATGGCCTTGCCTCCGAGATAAAGATCCAGGGACCGGAGGACTATTACTCCCTCTACCTTCCCCTGGAGACCCAGCGGTACGTGTTCAAGATTATTGCAGCCAAGGAGATCATGAAGAATGCTGAAAAATACGGGTTCCGCCTCTCCAAGGAGGATCTTTATCCGGTACTTGCCTTTGACAGGGTTAATATCGACTCGCCTGCCCAGATTCCGCTGGCGGTCATTGCGCAGTCAGCCCAGGTGTCATTTAAGGCGGTCAAGGATATGAACCCGGAGATCCGGGGGTATTATCTTTCCAAGGGGAAGAGTTCCATTCTAATTCCAAAGGGGTCGGCCAAGGGATTTAAGAAGCGGTTCGCACGGTTGCTGAAACAGTGGAAAGAAGAAAATGTTGCCCGGCTCCATGTGGTGAAAAAGGGGGAAAACCTGACAGCAATAGCAAAACGCTATGAAATGTCCCTGGTGTCTCTGTTGCGCTTGAATCGCCTGACCCGTAAAAGCTATATCCATCCCGGAGACAGGCTGGTGGTCGCTACGGACTAGTAAAATGATCCCGGCTCAGGAGCCGGCAGTGTCCCTGGAAACTGTGGAATCCACAGCTGTCTTGGCTTTCTGGCGTTTTTTAAAACAGGAATTGTCATCCCGGACAATGGCGCAAAGCTTTGGGTTGTGCAGTTCTTTACAGGTGGCGTGATTGTAGAGCGGACATTCAGGATATTGCTTTGACATTTTAACATTTCCTTTATCTGGCTTGTATTGTCGTGCAACATGTAATCTCCGCAGTATATATCTTAATTGTCACATTCTTTCAAGGCGTTTTCCTTGATGTATCTGCCACAGACCATGAGGGATGCACAGGTGAAAATGTAGTCAATGAGTTGTGGAACCGAGATCCCCTGGTTGAAACCGCCCAGGTGGGGACCGGTCTCAAGGGATATTTCGGCTTTTCCTTGCTCGTACCGGGAGATCTCCTCACTTGTGAGTCCCCGTTCCTGTAGAAACTGCTTAAATTGATCCTGGTTCATTCTGTTCTGGTCGTCCACCCTCAGGATCTCCTCCATGTGATGGTCAACGCCCATTTCATCGATCAGGGAGTCAACAAAGCCTGCCGGCGGACGGGCAAATGGAGCGGGTGTCGTAATTTTTGTGAATCCGAGATAATACGCGTCCATTGAGCAGATGATCGCCTCTTCAAACAGGGAGGGGTCAAAGAGTTCCCTTGCATCCACAGGATTACCCTGGCTGTCTTTGCCCTGTTTTTCCGGACAGCGGTTTCTGAAAAAACTGCCTGCCACAAGGATGAGGCTCAAGAGGTGGGAGCCGATGTGGTGATGGAGGCGTTTGATCTGTTTGATCGAAGCGAAATGTTCAAAATCCCTCAGGCCGGAGGTTGCAAAATTGGGGTGGCGGCAGCTTTCGAGCCACCGGTCCAGCCTGCCGCTGCGTTCCCACTCATAAATGCCCCCGTCCTCCCGCCTGTTCTGCTGCACCCTGTTGTGAAACAGGGGGATCACCGCTGTATGGACGATACCCATGGCCGCTGTGCTGCCGAGAAGCCGTGCATTACAGCCCAGAACTTCGGACAGTTCAAGGGGGGTGGTGGCATGGAGGGGCTCGTTGGGATAGTCATAGTACTCTTTGGCCGCGGAAAAAACGATGGCAAACCGTTCCGGGTGAAGGTTGCCGGGAAGGGAAATCTTCTTTGGGATATCAACGATTGTAAAAAGCGATATATCTTTATTCTTTACAGGTCTTGGAATGTCAAATCCGGTCAGAGAAATGGGCGGGGCGGACTCGAAAAAATCCATCCATCCGGTTTCACTGATCAGGGCAAAGGGATCTTCACCGGTTTTCACAAATTTAATCACCCCTGTGCGGCCGTTCCGGGTCGGGGCTGTCAGGCTTCTGCCCCGCCAGGTCAACTCAGCTTCCCGGTCGATGTCGAGGCTGTCCATGACCTCTTGAAACGGCAGGGCGCAAAAGCCGGTATTCTCGGTTTCCCGGATGGCTGGTGCCTGGATGGAAAGGGGGAGGGAACCAAGGGCTTCGGCAACTGCCCTGTGGCGGTGTCCGGCACTTGCAACAAGGATCTTTTGAAGTGCCGGGATCACCATTGATCCGGGGGGCCCCTTGATCCTGGTCAGGATGGAGACAAGGGTTTCGGCCGATTCCCGGAACAGAAACAGCGCCTGCTTCTGGGTGTCGAACCGTGTCGACCGGATGACAGAGACAAGGGCGCCCACTGTTTGGTGGGTCACCCTGTGGGGAGAGCGCTCAACCCGGAGGTTGAGCGTCTTTATCGCCATGTAGGAAGCCGAGAAGTCCAGCTCCTGGTTGAGGAGCCTTGTCTCGGCATCGGTTTCGCTGGGGGGTACCCTGTTGGCCGCAATTAGCATATCAGAAAATGCAGTCGTCTACTGCAACAGATCTTTTTCGGAGATGGTGCCCGAAGGGGTCGGTTTTGCAGGGGGGCTGCCGGGTGATGCCGGAATTTTTGCTTTATCTGCTTTATCCGCCGTCTCGCCTTTTTCAACCAGCCGGATCAGGCGGTCGATCTTTTTGTCATACCCGGATTTGATCCGGGCAAGCTCCTGATCAAAAAAGTTCCGGTCAACAAAAGCGTGATCAAGGGTGTCTGCCTTTTTCTTCACCAGGCTGAGTTCTTTTTGCAGGAAGGCGATGGTCTCCCCATTGCCTGCAGCACGTGTGGTCAGTGTCTTTACCTTGCGCTGTTCGGCGTTGAGGGCTGCGGTCAGGGTTGTGATTGCCGCTTCCAGCTGCGCCGTCTTTTTTACCGCCGCGTTTCCTGTCTCAACAGCCTTGGCAGCAGACTTTGAAATGATCCTGGCATCGGCCTCAGCCTTGGCATTGGCCTTTTTCAGGGATTCCATGGCCCGCTTGTTGCGAGTTCCAAAGTCTGAAACCTTTTTTTCGATCCTGGCCAGGGCCTGGGTTGTCCCGGTTCTTTCCGCCTTGGTGGTGGTCAGTCCGGCAATGTCCGATTCCAGGCCCTTGATGGTCTTGTCAAAGACCGGTAGCCGGGTTGCAAGCTTGTGTTGCACCCCTGCAAGATCCACCGTCATGGCGTTAAGTTTTGCGCCGAGATCCTCCGCAACCTCCTGGACTTCAGTCTGGCCGGTGTCGTGGACACTGGCCATCCTCTCCTGCATGTCCATGTAGGCAAAGAATATGACGGCCCCGATCAGACAGGGGAGGATCACCGAGATGATGGTGATCCTGTTCCCAAGCTTCTCAATCCTCAGTTCGTTGAGCTCTTCGCGGTACATTGCGGCAGATATCTCATCGGTACCGGCATCTGATTCGCCCATGGAGAAGTCGCCCAGCTCTTTGGGTTCCCTATCCATTTGCTATTCCCACTCGATGGTTCCGGGTGGTTTGGATGTGATGTCATAGACGACCCTGTTGACGCCTTCCACTTCGTTGATGATCCTGTTGGAGATCTTTGCAAGAAGATCGTGGGGAAGCCTTGCCCAGTCTGCGGTCATGGCATCCTTGCTCGTCACGGCCCTGATGGCGATACAGCTGTCATAGGTTCTCTTGTCTCCCATGACGCCTACGCTCTTGATGGGCAGGAGGACGGCAAAGGATTGCCACACCTCCCGGTAGAGCCCGGCAGACCGGATCTCTTCTAACAGCACGGTGTCGGCGTTTTTAAGGATGCTGAGCCGCTTGTCGGTGATGTCCCCCATGATGCGGATGGCAAGTCCCGGTCCGGGGAAGGGCTGGCGCCATACGAGATCCTCGGTGAGACCAAGCTCAAGTCCGAGCAGCCTTACCTCGTCCTTGAACAGGAACTGCAGGGGTTCCACCAGCTTGAGCTTCATCTTTTCCGGCAGGCCGCCCACGTTGTGATGGGATTTGATGATGGAGGTGGGACCGCCAAAGGCGGACTTGGACTCAATGATGTCGGGATAGAGGGTGCCCTGTCCGAGGAATTCGGCTCCGTCGATTTTATGGGCCTCGTCTTCAAATACGTCGATAAAAAGGTTGCCGATGATCTTTCGTTTCTTTTCAGGATCGCTAACGTCTTTTAAACGGTCCAGGAACCGGTCCCGTGCGTCCACGAATTTTATGTTCATGTCAAGGTGGGTTGTCAGGCTTTTCTCAAGGTTCTCTTTCTCGTTATGTCTCAAGAGCCCGTTGTCCACAAAGATGCAGTAGAGATTCTTTCCGATGGCCTTGTGGATGAGCAGGGCTGCAACTGAGGAGTCCACACCGCCGGAAAGGCCCATGATTACTTTTTTGTCCCCGACAGCCTCTTTGATCTGCTGGATGGCGCCGTTGGCAAAAGACTCCATGGTCCAGCTTTTTTCACATCCGCAGACGTCAAACAGGAAATTCCGTATCATCTCGGTGCCGTGCTGGGTATGCTCGACCTCCGGGTGGAACTGAAGGCCGTAGTAACGGTTGTCGGCATCGGCAATGGCCGCGATCTCGGTGTTCGCTGTAGAGGCTGTGATGGTGAAACCTTCGGGCAGCGCCTTGGTGGAATCACCATGGCTCATCCAGCACTGGATGTTCTTGTCCATTCCGGCAAACAAGGGTTTTTCGACCTTGACGCCAAGGTCTGCAAATCCGTACTCCCGCTTGTCGGATCGCTCAATGGTTCCGCCAAGGGCGTTGACCATGAACTGCATGCCGTAGCAGATACCGAGGATGGGGATGTCAAGGTCGAAAATGCCGGTGTCAACCTTGGGGCTGTTCTCCTCGTATATGCTGGAGGGGCCTCCGGAAAGAATGATTCCCTCCGGGTTCAGGGCCTTGATCTTGTCCATGTCGATCCCCGCAGGCTCCACCTGACAGTAGACTTCATTTTCTCTCACCCTTCTTGCGATGAGCTGGTTGAACTGTGACCCAAAATCTATAATAAGTATCATTTTTATATCCTGAAAAAATAGGTTGTTCTTTTGATTCTTAAAATCTCTATTTTTCTTACAATTCTGACAAAAAAGCAAGTTGTTTCTGTCTGGTCGTTGCCAATTTGTCCTTAATATGCTTAACTGGAGCAGTTAATCTGGTAATTTTTATGAAACAAAAAACAATCATAACAGGAGTAGTATATGTACGACGCAAGTGACCTGAGGAAGGGTTTGAAAATGGAGATTGACGGGGATCCATTCGTGATCGTGGATTTTCAGTTTAAAAAACCCGGCAAGGGTCAGGCTCTCTATAAATGCAAGCTGAGAAATATGATCAATGGCGCACAGTTCGAGCGGACATTCCGATCCGGCGACAAATTTAACAAGGCGGATCTGGAAGAGCATGAGATGGAGTATCTTTATTCAGAAGGCGACAGCTTCTGCTTTATGAATTCCTCTACCTATGAGCAGGAGTTTCTTTCCAAGGACCAGGTGGGTGACTCCGTCAACCTGCTCAAGGACAACACCGTCTGTACCGTCCTGTTCTTCCAGGAGCGAGCCATCGGCTTGACCCTTCCTAACTTCGTCAATCTCAAGGTGGTTCAATCCGACCCCTGGGCCAAGGGCGACACTGCCACGGGAAGCACTAAACCCGCTACCCTTGAGACCGGTTACGAGATCCAGGTACCCCCGTTTATTGATGAGGGCCAGGTGGTAAAGATCGACACCCGGACCTGCGAATATGTTGAACGGGTGAATGAATAACGGGGAACACACGCAAGTGAACCCTCTGATTCAGAGGGTTCTCGTTGTCGACGATGACGTGGCGCTCAGGGCGATGCTCGTCAGGTCCCTTGGACGCAAAGGGTTTGTGTGCCTGGAGGCCGCATGCGCCGAAGAAGCGGGCACAGCCCTTTTAACCAACATCGTTGACCTGGTGCTGTGCGATATCTCCCTGCCGGACCTTAACGGTATTGATTTCATGAAATCGGTCAAGGCTGACCTGCCTGAGCTCGATTTCATCATCATGACCGGGTACAGCGGAGAGTTTTCCTATTTTGAGATCGTTGCTGCCGGCGCTTCCGACTACATGATGAAACCCTTCAGGGTCGATTCGGTGGTGGCAAGGATCAAGCGGATTGAACGTGAGCGAGCCACCCTGGTTAATCTCAGAAAGACAAACCAGGAGCTTGCCCTTACCATGGATCGGGCCGAGGCTGCGTCCCAGGCCAAGAGCGAATTCCTTGCAAGGATGAGCCACGAGATCCGCACCCCCCTGAACGGGATCGTCGGGTATACGGACATCCTGCTGGGCACCCGGCTTTCAGCCGAACAGCAGGAGTATATCAGAAATACACAGACAAGCTGTGATGTACTGCTCAGTGTTGTAAACGATATCCTTGATTTTTCCAGGGTGGAGGCGGGTCAGATCCGGCTTGATCCCATGGAATTCGATCCCGAGGTGCTCTGCTTTGAGAGTCTGGAACTGATCCGGACCCAGGTGGATGAAGCCAGGGTTGAGCTTGTGTGTCACATCGAAGATTCCGTGCCGGGTTGTGTCCGGGCAGATCCCCACAGGTTTCGCCAGGTGTTGCTCAACCTCCTTGGCAATGCGGCAAAGTTTACCTCGGAAGGGGGGATTGAACTCTGTCTGGATGTTGGGGATGATAAGGAGGACGGCCTTATTCTGTGCGCCTCTGTCCGGGATACCGGTATTGGAATCCCCCCGGATGCCATTGAGTCTGTTTTTGAGCCCTTTCAACAGGTCCGGAATACGGCAAAAGCCCATGAAGGAACCGGGTTAGGTCTCTCCATCTGCAAAAAAATTGTTCAGCAGATGGGAGGACAACTCCGGGTTGAGAGTGAGGAAGGAAAGGGGAGTCTCTTCGAATTCACGGTTCTGGTGGAACCTGTTGAAAGGGAAGGGAGCAGAAGCATCCGGCCCGTGGATCTTTCGGACCGGCGGGTCCTGCTTGTTGCCGTAACCGAGGCTTCAAGGCTGATGCTCGCAAGGGTGTTGAGAGGTGCGGGCATGATTGTGGATGCCGTTGAATATGGTACCGACCCTGTTGCGGCCCTGGAGGTCCCGGGCGCCCGCGGGTGTTGCTACGATGTGGCGATTGTCGATCTTAAAGGCAAGGGCAGTAACCGGGGCTTTAACCTGGCAAAGACGATCCGCAGTCTTCCAGGGCCCTGCTCTAAACTTCCCTTGATTGTCTGTGCTTCTCCCGAACCCGGAGGGGGGGACCAGTGCCGGCAGGCCGGGTTTGACGGTTTTCTGCCCAAGCCTGTGCAGGCAAGCAAACTCATCTCCATGATCGCCGGCATCCTCGGCATGGAAAACAATGCCGACGGGAATATGCTGTCTGAAACCTTTGGCATGGTGACGACCCACCTGCTGGCAGAGGAGGCCAAGCGCTCTGCTTCCATCCTTCTGGCCGATGATAATCCCGTGAATCAGAAAATTGCCCAGATCATGCTATCAAAAGCCGGATATCGTGTTGTCACTGCCGATAGCGGCATGGAGGCTCTGGAGATATACCAGGCTTCCACCGGGGGGGTTGGCCTTATTCTCATGGACATCAATATGCCCGGAATGGACGGACTTGAGACCACCCGGAGAATCCGCACCATTGAACAGTCCTTGAAAACCAGGGTGCCCATCATCGCCTTTACCGCCAATGTGATGCCGGTATTTGAACAACAATGCATTGAGGCAGGCATGGACGATTTTCTGATCAAACCCATGAAGCGGGAAGCGATCTTTGCTGTCGTTCAAAAGTGGGTCGTCAACCGGGACGGATGCTGGGATTGAATTTTATTGGATCCGGGTTTTATGCCTGTGGGATCCTGACAAGTTGTATGGGGTGAGTCGTTGACGATGGGAGAATTATGGTAACACGTATTGAAACGGACAGGTCTCTGACAGTCTTTTCAGGGCTTGAGATCGAGGTTGATATTGATGAGGTACTGAAAGCCCTTCCCGGGAACAGGGGAACAAAGGCCGTGGAAGAGGCCCTGGAACAAAGCCTTGTGGCCGCCCGGGAGATATGGTGTCCAAGGGTGGTTTGCCGCTGGCTTGACGTCACAGATATCACGGAAGAAACCATCAGCCTTGCCATTCCCCAAGGGGGGACGCTTGTCCTTGAACCCGGTTTTTCCGCCCGGTTTCTTGCCGGGGCAAGGCAGGTAATGGTTGCTGTTTATACCCTGGGGGACGAGCTTGAAGCGTACGGTGTTTCCCTCTCCTCCAAGGGGGATTACCTTGGGGCCTACCTTACCGACATCATCGGGCTGGTTGCCCTGGACAAGGCCGGTCAAAAGGTCCGGAATCTGGTTGAAGAGCGGGCTGAAACCCTGGGATGGGGTGTGGGGCCTTTCCTGAGTCCCGGGTCTGTTCACGGCTGGGAGCTTACCGGTCAAAACGACCTCTGTTCGGTCCTTCCCCTGGAAAACATCGGGGTTGAGATCCGTGGGGATGCCATTCTTTCCCCGTTTAAATCCATCTCCTGCCTGATTGCCGTGGGGCCGGACTACACCTCCAACACCGTTGGATCAACCTGCCAAGTCTGCTCCAGACGCGACACCTGCACAATGAAAAATCACTGAGGAAATCACCATGTCTCAAAAAAAGATTCGTCTTTTTCCCCATGGCCGGGAGATTACGTCGGCTACAGGCCACAGGCTCATGGAGACCCTGGTCGACAACAATATTTTCCTTCGATCCGACTGCGGAGGAAAGGGGGTCTGCGGGAAATGCCTTGTCAACGTGATCTCCCCGGAACAGGAGGCGGGGTTGAAACCGGCCTGCACCCTGAAAGTTATCCGGGAGATGGAGATCGAAATCCCGGAAACCTCCATGCTCTCCTCCCACATCATCAGCAAGGCACCGGTGGTGCTTCCTGATTTTTTTACGGCTTCTGAACCGGAGCCTGCCGGCCCCCACGCCCTGGGCATTGCTGTGGATCTCGGAACCACCACCATTGCCGTTTATCTCCTAGGCTTACGGGAACGCAAGATCCTCTCGTCCCTGTCCGTGAAGAATCCCCAGGCCCTGTACGGTGATGATGTGATGACCCGCATTGGCGGGGTGGGCAACGCCCCTGAAAATCTCTCACGTCTCCAGGGGGCGAGTGTCCGGGCCATCGAGTGGGGGGTGACCTCCCTTGTGGATTCCCTTGGGCTTGACCCGGATAACCTTTTGAGGATGGCGGTGGTGGGCAACCCCACCATGATTCACATCCTCTGCGGTGTCGATCCCGCACCCATCGGGGTTTCACCCTATCAACCGGCGTTTTACGAGGCCAGGCAGAACTCTTCCAGGGAACTTGGGTTTGGTTTTAAGGCGATTCCCGTTCATACCCTTCCCCAGGTGTCGGGTTTTCTGGGGGGAGACATCCTGGCGGCAACCCTTGCCTGCGACATGGATAACCAGGCCGTGGGGACCCTGCTGGTTGACATGGGAACCAACGGGGAACTGATGCTCAGGGGAAAGGATGGGCTTTTCGGCACCTCCTGTGCCACGGGTCCGGCCTTTGAAGGGGCCGCGCTCTCAAGCGGGATGCAGGCCGTTCCCGGAGCCATCGACCGGGTTGAGATCGACCCTTCCACCGGCTTGCCGACCCTGTCGGTCCTGAAAAAGTCCAACGGCAAAGCGGTGCCTGCCACAGGAATCTGCGGTTCCGGGGTGATCAGTGGGGTTGCCGAACTGTTGAGAACCGCGCTTATGGCTCCGGACGGCCGGCTGAATCAGGTGTCCGATTCCCCGGACCGAACCTATGTGCTTTCCCCGGGGGATCCCGTCTCCGGCAGGCATCACGTCACCATCACCCAGAAGGATATCAGGGCTGTTCAGCTGGGTAAGGCCGCCCTGATCACCGGTATTCAATTCCTCTGTCAGGCGGCCGGTATCGATCATCCCACAAGGATTCTTATTGCCGGGGCTTTTGGCTCCCATCTGGGCAAGGATGATATGCTGACCCTGGGCATGCTTCCCGACCTTGATCCGGCCAGGGTTGAGATGGTCGGTAATGCCGCAGGAACCGGTGCCATCATGGCCTTGTGTGACGAAAAGAGCAGGCAAAAGGCAACGGAGCTTGCCGCCCATGTTTCTGTGGTGGATCTTGCCGCAAACATGGCGTTCCAGGAGCAATTTGTCAAAAGCCTCAGTTTTCCTGAAGTCTCCAACTGATCCTGGGTAAAGGCCTGCTGTTCACTCCGGGAGGGGGGTGCTAATAGGCCTGTTTTTTATCATACAGATGCTTGTCCACATACCGGGCGAGGATTTCTGCCGTTGCCCTGGGGGGTTTTACGGTAAGGAAATTGTCAATAATCCCATGGGCGATTTCATGGGCAAGCATGCCGGAGAATATGTCCCGGGCATTCACATGGATGGTGTTGTGTTTGAAAATGTACCAGGCGCGAATTTGTGTTCTTTTTCTATATATCTGGAAATATGCATCATGTAAAACGGTCTTATTGGGGTAAACTTTTATCTTGATCCTGGTTTTAAGGGGTTTTCTCATGTCCAGGATCAATTGAACCCTTTCAAAAATTGCGTCAACTTTTGCTGCAAGTTTTTTTCTGAATCCGGATACCGGCCCGGATGAATCGTCAATGAAACTTGAAAAACTGCCCGGGTCCCTACTGAAGTCGATTTTTTTATCAAACGCTTTCAGGTCCTCAATCTCCAGGTAGTAAAGCGCTGAATATTTGGTGTCAAGAATCTTCCATTGTTCTGCATGGGTAATGTTTTGGGGTAGCAAAAACAGACTTGCGATAAAAAATAAAGGGATTGAGATGTCACGCAAAAGGCGGTTCGTCCTGTGTCTATAGCGTAAAGGCGGATTCAATTTTATCCTTTAACCGAGCAATTCTCCGGTGCAGGTCTTCCGGCAGATCCCTTTGGGGGGCAAGGGTCTCAACGTCATCTTTAATGGCGGTAAGTTTTGTATTTAAGCTGTCTATCATGGTGTTCAGGGAGGTGGCAAGTCCTTGGAACTGGTCTCCCTGCCGGGTGGTTATCCGGCTTTTCAGGTCTCCTTTGGAAACCCGGTCAATATCTTTCTCAAAACGATACATGGGGCCGGCTATTTTGTGGGAGACCAGAAGTATAACTATGATTGAAATGATACCCACCAGGGCTGTGGTGATCAGGGTCGTGTAGATAATAGAGGGCATGATGGCAAGGGATGTGCTTTGGATCATCAATTTTGAATCGACAAATGAAGAGGTGAGGGTTTCCTGGGTGTTAAACAGGGTCAGGCCGATGGAGATGGCCCCGCCGAGAATAAGAATTAAAAGAAAATAGATAATAAACCGGGTCTGGAAGGATTTGTTTATGTAGTACTGTTTTCTTTTGTAATGGGGTTTCATATGGATTCCGGCCTTTAATTGTATCTATGGTGAATTCATATTGATCTTTATTTCGATTCTGGCAGATTCCCTCAGGTCCCGGGTCCATTGCTCAAGCCTTTTTTCAAGTTCCTTTGACTCAAGGATGCTGCGGATCTCGTCCCTGGCCTCCTCAAGGGGACGATCGAGCCTGCTCTTGTTTGTTGAATAATACGTCCCGATGTCATCCTCCGTGATCAGGATCCTCCTTTTAAATTCTTTTGTCTTATGGGCTAAAAGGTTGCGAACCAGTGTGCATTCCCAGTGTCTTTCTATTGTCCTGATAAAATCCTTTTTCCGGTTCAGCTTGAGTCTTGAGGCTTCCTGTATCATCAGCTCCTTTCTGATCAGGTACTCCAGGAACCGGTTTTTGCTTTCAGCCGTTAAGTCCAGTTCAGGGTCAATATCCGCCTCAAACTTAATTAGCACGTTGAATTCTTCAAGGGTAATGATGCTGTCGTTGATTTTGACAAGGATTTCAGTGTCCCCGGATCGGGCGCTGCTGTCATCTGAGGTGCACCCCATCAGGGAGGCGATAAAAAACATAGCAATGTAATAATATAGGCTTTTATGTTTAATGTCGGGGGTTGGCATTGGCAAACTCCTGATTCTGTATGGCCTTTCTGAAACTATAGCATCTTTTATCCAGGGGGTAACGATAAATTGACCGTGGCTGAAAAGGTTTTGCGGTTTGCCCCGGGATTTGATATGCAAGAAGGATTTTTTACGTAAGGCTTAATCGGGCCGATGGAAAAGACGGTTGTCCATGGTTCCATGTGGCCGGGTCTGTTAAAAAGGGGATGAAATAGAGTTGAAAAAATCGATAAAGAATCTTTTAAGGTCCAGGGGATTTGTTATTTTCCTTTTTGTCGTCATACGGTTTTATACCCGGCTTTTGCGCATCAGGGTCGAGAATGAGTCCCCCTGGCAGGCGCATGTGGAGCAGGGCGGTTCGGTGCTCTTGTGTACCTTTCACCAGCAGTTTTTTCCCCTCATCCGCCACTTCAAGACCTACAGGCGATTCAATCCCTGCATCATGATCAGCCAGAGCAAAGACGGCGACATCATAGCTCCCGTTGCCAAACTCACCGGGTGGCATGTGGCCCGGGGCTCCTCCTCCAGGGGGGGGAAGGATGCCATGGAGGAGATGATCGAGGCGTTGGAAAACAACTGTGTGGGTGCCAACATCATTGACGGTCCCAGGGGCCCCATCGGCAAAGTCAAACCCGGTGCCGTGAGGATGGCCCAGCGCTCGGGTGCAGTCCTTGTTCCCTGCTTTGTGATCCCTGAGTCTGCCTGGTTCTTCAACTCATGGGACCGTTTTTTTATCCCCAAACCCCTGTCAAAGGTTACCATCAGGTTCGGATCCATGGTGAGCCCGGACGCCATCACGACCCGGGAGGAGTTTGAACAGACCCGGGTACATCTTGAAACGATCATGGCTCCCTATCTTTGTATGTGATTTTAATTATTTGGAAAGAATAATGAAAAAAAAAGCTTCAAACCAAGGCCCACTGAACCGGGTCTGGATGTTTTTCAGTTCGGTCAGGCTTACCGTCGTGGTGCTGCTGTCCCTTGCTTTTACCTCCGTCATCGGAACCCTGATTCCCCAGAACGCCTCGGAAGTCTTTTATCTTAAAAAATACGGCCAGGGGTGGTCCCAGGTTTTTACCTCCCTCGATATCGTTGATATGTACAATGCCTGGTGGTTTCTCCTGTTGCTGGGGCTTCTTGTCGTCAATATCATTGTCTGTTCCTTTGAGCGGCTCGGATACACATGGAAGATCATCTTTCCGAAAAAGGTGGTATTCCGCCTGGAGCGCTTCCGGCGGATGAAAGACAAGGAAACCTTTACCTGTGACAGGCCACTGGACGATCTTGTGGGCCGTTACGAGGGGCTTTTGAAAAAACGGGTCGGCAAGGTGACCCGTGAGACCACTGAGACCGGCGCAGCCCTGTTTGCCGAGACCGGGCGCTGGACCCGTATCGGCGTCTATGTTGTGCATCTGAGTGTCATCCTCCTGCTTGTCGGGGCGGTTATCGGCAGCATATGGGGGTTTAAGGGCCGTGTCTCAATCCCGGAGGGCGATACCACTGACGTCATTGAACTGAGGCAGGGAGAGCACGAGCACCTGACCCTTGATTTCTCCGTCCGTTGCAACTCCTTTGATGTCAAGTTTTACGACACGGGTCATCCTGATGAGTTTAAATCCAACATCACCCTGCTTGAAAAAGGGAAAGAGGTGCTGACCACCGACATCCTGGTCAATCACCCCCTCCGGTACAAGGGGATCAGCCTCTACCAGTCCAACTATGGAACGGCGTCGGCAAGGAACGTCACCGTGTCCGTCACCAGCAGGGACAGCGGCATGGTCTACCAGAAGCTTCTTGAGTTCAATAAACCCATGGATCTGCCTGAGAACCGGGGCCGTTTTGTCATGGAGCGCTTTGCTCCGGGCTACAACTTCAGGGGACACAACCTTGGAGAAGTCTTTGTAGGAAAAGTGATCGCCCCGGACGCAACAGAGACCAGTGTTATTATTCCCCTGAAATTTCCCACCTTTGACAAGATGAGGGGCGGGCAGTTTGTCTTTGCGGTGGAGGATTTTGAGAAACAGTATTACACAGGGCTTCAGGTGAATAAGGATCCCGGGGTGTGGTATGTCTATGCCGGGTTCATCCTGATGATCGTCGGGTGTTGGGTCACCTTTTTCATGTCCCACCAGAGCTATTGTGTGGAGATCCGGAATCAGGATGGGGCCGGCGCTCTGGTCGAGATATCGGCCGTTGCCAACCGCAACTCCCAGAGCCTGAAACTGAAAACAGAAAAACTTGCAACAACCATGAAGGAACTGAAATCATGATGAACAGCTCCATGTTATTGTCGATAACCACCTTTGTATACGCCTTTGTTTCGGTGCTCTACATCGGGGCGTGGACCTTTAAGAAGGAGTTTTTGGCAAAGCTTGGCATGGCGGTCCTGATCTGTGGATTTGCCTGCAACACCGCAGGGATCGGCCTGCGCTGGGTCGAGTCCTACCAGATGGGATACGGCCACGCACCCTTTTCCAACATGTACGAATCACTCGTCTTTTTCTCCTGGACCGTGGCCGCCCTCTATATTTTTGTGGAGTTCAAGTACCGGGAACGGATCATCGGGGTGTTTGCCACTCCCCTGATATTCCTTGCCATCGCCTATGCGTCGCTGTCGCCCAATATCGCAGACAAGATATCCCCCCTGATTCCGGCCCTTAAGAGTAACTGGCTGATTGGCCACGTCATCACCTGTTTTCTCGGGTATGCCGGGTTTGCCGTGGCGTTCGGATTTTCCATAATGTATCTTGTAAGATCCGAAGGCAAGGATGAAAAAGGCCTTATGGCAAGGCTTCCCTCCTCCGCTGTCATTGATGAACTCACTTACCAGATGGTTATGTTCGGCTTTCTCTTTCTGACCATCGGCATCATCACAGGGGCGGTGTGGGCCAATTCCGCCTGGGGAACCTACTGGTCATGGGATCCCAAGGAAACCTGGTCCCTCATCACCTGGCTTATTTATGCCACGCTTCTCCATTTGAGAATGATGCGGGGATGGCATGGAAAGAAGATTGCCTGGGTGTCGATCCTGGGCTTCATGGCAGTGCTGTTCACCTATTTTGGCGTGAATCTCCTGCCGGGGCTCCACAGCTATGCCTAGATGATTTTATCTTGACAAGATTTACAGATATTATATAGATTGACCTTGAATTTTATAAATCGCAGGTTGATTAAGGTAATGTGACTGCGGAAGAGGCTAATAAAGCCTTCTGCAGCGTAAATATAGAGCCTTATGTTTAGGGGCTCAATGAGTAATAGTATCATCAACATTTTAATTGATGGGGTTTTCATGAGCGAATTAGATGAGAAAACTGAAAACGGTTCAGTGGGTGCTGTCGAGGAGGGTGCCTCTGGGGAACAGAAAGCAGGAGGGGATTCAGGTACTGGGTACGGAGTCCTCTTTTTTATAGGGGCGTTTGTCGTCTGCTTTCTCTCCGGGTGGCTGCTGTTTCCCAATCTGCTCTATTCGAAGAAAGAGCAGCCTTTCAACTTTAATCACGCCCTTCATGTCGAAGAGATGGGAGGATGCGATTCCTGCCACTCCTTCCGCGAGGATGGCAGCTTTGACGGCATTCCCAAGACAGCATCCTGTCTTGAGTGCCATGAGGAACTGCTGGGCGAGACCGAGGATGAGGCGATTTTTGTTTCAGAGTATGTAGAAAAAGAGAAAGAGGTTCCATGGCTGATCTATTCACAGCAGCCTGACTGTGTTTTCTTCTCCCACGCGGCTCACGTTGTCAAGGCGGGCATGGATTGCCGATCCTGCCACGGTGACATTGGCGAGTCCACCACCACTAAGACCTATGAGGAGAACCGGATCACCGGTTACAGCCGGGATATCTGGGGTAAAAACATCTGGGGAATGAAGAAAAATTCCTGGGATCGCATGAAGATGGATGACTGCGCAGAGTGCCATCAAGAGGAAACAGGAAGCAAGGGTGCATGTTTTCAGTGTCACAAATAGGCGATTGCCCTTGTGTCGGAACTCTTTTTAACTTTATTGAGGTATAACCTATGAAAGTAGATAGACGAAGCTTCTTGGGACTGGGGCTTGGTGCAGCTGCCGGGGTAGCCGTGTCACCTGTGGCCTGGAAGTTGATGGATGACTCCTCCATCTGGACCCAGAACTGGCCGTGGACGCCTGTTCCTCGGGATGGAGAAGTAACTTTTGATAACACAGTCTGCAGCCTGTGTCCTGGAAATTGCGGACTCAGCGTGAGAAAAATCGACGGACGGCCTGTCAAGATCGAAGGCCGGGACGACTACCCTGTGAATACCGGTGGAGTTTGTCTCCACGGTGTTGCAGGCCTCCAGTATCTCTACGACCCCTCAAGGATCAAAAGCCCCTTGAAGCGAATCGGAGACACCTTTGAGCAGATATCCTGGGATGAAGCCCTTGAACTTGTGGCAACCAAGCTTGCCGAGATCAGGGACGCCGGCAAGGCAGACAGCATCGCCTGTGTCACCAACCACGGCATGGGAACGGTTCCCGGACTGTTTCAGCGGTTACTGACGGCCCTTGGTTCCAACAACTTCTTATCCATGGATACCATGGACAAGGCCTGGGAAAAGACCCTGGAGAAGATGCACGGCGTTCATGGAACCCTGGGATTTGATCTTGAAAATGCCGAATTTATCCTGAGCTTCGGCACAGGCTTCATCGAAGGCTGGGGATCTCCTGTCAGCAACTTCAAGGCAAACAGCTCAAGAAAAGAGCGGGGCGCAGCCCTGATCCAGGTTGAGCCAAGGCTTTCCAACACCGCTGCCGCAGCCGATACCTGGCTTGCTGCAAACCCCAACACCGAGGCGGATCTTGCCCTTGCCATGGCCAACGTGATCATCTCAAACAACCTTTACAATACCGGCTACTATGTTTCCGGTTTTGGTCCGGGATTTGATGAACTGGCCGCAATGCTCAAGGAGAATTATTCTCCGGAAGCCGTTGCCAAGACAACCGGTATCGATGCCGCAGTCATTGTGGACATTGCCAAGCGTTTTGCAAAGTCCAACGCGCCTGTTGCCATTGCCGGAAAGGGAAAGGGATCAACCCCCGGAAGCGCCAGGGAGTTTGCCGCAGTGCACCTCCTGAACTGCCTTGCCGGAAACATCAACACCAAGGGCGGTGCGTGGATTCTCTCCCCCCAGGATTACGAACAGTGGCCGGCGGTTGAGATGGACGAAGTCGCAAGCCAGGCCATTGAAAAGCCTGCCATGGATCCTGCCGGATCTGTTGCAGGTTTTTTTGCGAAGGCCGGTGCTGAAAAAACGGTCCAGGCGCTTCTGATCTCCGACGCCAACCCCTGCTATGCCCTTAACGACGCCAAAGCCATTACAAAGGCTGTCCAGGACATCCCCTTTGTTGTGAGTTTCTCCTCCTTCATGGACGAGACCACACGGCAGGCTGACGTGGTTCTGCCCAGCCATACCTTCCTTGAGCGAACTGAGGATCTTCCCTCGGCAGCCGGGATGGCACGACGGGTGACAGGACTTGCAACGCCTGTTATCGCTCCTGTCTTCAACACAAAAAATCCCGGGGATGCCATCCTTGCCATTGCAAAAGCCATGGAAGGAACAGTTGGTGAAAGCTTTCCCTGGGAATCCTATGAAGAGTGCCTGGAAGCCGTAACCGGCGACCTGTGGTCGGATCTCTCAGACCAGGGGTATGCTGCGGTTCAGGAAACAGCTCCTGCAACCCGCCCGTCTGTGGATTTTTCATTTGTTGCCCAGAATCCCGCGCCTGTTGAGGCCGAAGGAACTGAGGCTGACTTCTCCCTGATCCTTGTTCCCCTGGATAACGTGAGAATCGCCACAGGCTCCGTTGCCTCCTCACCCTTTGCCGTAAAAACGGTGCCTGACACCGTATTGGCCGGCAAGGATTCGCTGGTTGAGATGAATCCTGAAACAGCCAGGGCAAACAAGCTTTCCCAGGGAGATCTTGCCGTCCTTGAAACACCAAAGGGCAAGGCAACCGTCAAGGTTAATCTTTTTGAAGGGATCATGCCGGGTGTGATTGGTATGCCAAGGGGACTTGGCCATGCCATGGAAGAAAACAGGTATGTCAGCGGCAAGGGCGTGAATATAAATGAGCTCATGGGGCCGGTAATGGATGCTGCTTCAGGACTGGATGCTGCCTGGGGAATCCGGGCAAAGATTTCCAGGGCCTAACAGATGGGTTATTTAGATAAGAGGTTCTGATGAAACAAGATAAACACGGAAAAAATCATAAATTCGGGATGGTTGTTGACCTGGATAAGTGTACCGGGTGCGGGTCCTGCATGGTTGCATGCATGTCCGAAAATAACGTTCCGTTTAAAGAAGATGAGAGCAGGAAAAAGGACAGTATCACCTGGATGCGGGTATACAAGATTACCAATGGTAAATCCTTTCCCGAGACTGAAATCTGTTACATGCCAAGGCCCTGCATGCACTGCGGCGGCAAGGGTGACCACGGTCACTCTCCCTGTGTGTCTGTCTGCCCGGCGGTTGCCACGGATTACGACCATAGCTCAGGCATCGTCAGCCAGATCTACACCCGCTGCTTCGGCTGCCGGTACTGCATGGGAGCCTGCCCCTACCACGCACGTTACTTCAACTGGTGGGATCCCAAATGGCCCGAGGGCATGGAGAACTACCTGAGCCCGGACGTATCTCCCAGGATGAGGGGCGTTGTTGAAAAGTGCAGCTTCTGCTTCCACCGGTACCAGGAGGCAAGGGACCGTGCCTATGTTGAGGAGCGGGATGATATCGAGGAGCAAGAGTATCAGACTGCCTGCACCCAGGCCTGCCCTGCGGGAGCCATCACCTTTGGTGATTTGAACAATCCTGACCACGAGGTTTACCAGATGGTTGAACCCGATGCCCACAACTGCGGAAAGCCGAAGAACCCAAAGGCCTTCCGTCTGCTTGAAAGGCTCCAGACTAATCCCAAGGTATACTATATCTCCGAGCGCGAGTGGGTAAGAAAAGCCGGGGACAACTACCTTGAGGGTGAGTGGGAAAAGGTCAAGAACAACCATGGCAACGATCATGAGTAACAAATCAACAGTTAGGAGTGAATAGATATGGATTCTGCATTAATACCCAAAGGTGCAAAACGGTGTCCGTTTCCGGTCTTTGCCCTGGGAATCGCCGTTGTGGGCGTGGTTCTTCTCTGGGGCGTCTACGCCATGGGGCTCTGCTGGTTCAAGGGTCTCAACCAGACAAACATGGACGACTACTACGGCTTTGCCCTCTGGATCTGGGCTGACCTTGCCGTTATCGCCATCGGTGGCGGGGCTTTCTTTACCGGGCTGTTGAGGTATGTGTTCGGCATTGATGAGCTCAAGAACATCATCAACCTGGCCGTTGTCATCGGATTTATCTGCTACAGTTCGGCCCTGTTGATCCTTGCCATCGACGTTGGACAGCCCCTGAGGAGCTGGTTCATCTTCTGGCATGCAAACGTCCACTCCATGCTCACCGAGGTGGCCTTTTGTCTCTCCCTCTACTTCAGCGTACTGACCATTGAGTTCGTTCCGCTGATCCTTGAGAACCGCAAGCTGGACAAGGTACCGTTCTTCCACAACCTGGGTCACAACATGCACGGTGTCATGGCAGTATTTGCCGCCACCGGCGCATTCCTGTCCTGTTTCCACCAGGGTTCCCTGGGCGGTGTTGCAGGCGTAATGTACGGACGTCCCTTTGCTTTCAGGGAAGGCCTTCTGGTATGGCCCTGGACCTTTTTCCTCTTTACCTGGTCTGCTGCCGCCTACGGCCCCTGCTTTACCCTGTGCGTGCTCAAGATGTTCGAAAAGATCACCAAAAAGAAGCTGGTCAAGGATAACGTGGTCCACCTTCTTGCCAAGATCTCCGGATGGATGATCACCACCTACATCATCGCAAAGATCATCGATACCGTCTACTGGGCAACGGTCACTGCACCTTCCCAGGGACAGACCTTCATGGACTTCTATTCCAATAACCCCTTTTACGGTGTTTGGATCCTGGTGCTTGAGATTGTGGTCTGCGGTATTGTTCCGGCCGTGATCCTCACCACCCAGAAGTTCAGGGAGAACCGGAAACTTCTTCTGGTCGCTATCATCCTCGGCACCTTTGGCGTCTGCCTCAACCGCTGGGTCATGGTACTCCAGGTGATGGCAGCCCCGGTTATGACCTTTGACACCTGGGCCATGTATATCCCCAGCTGGCAGGAGGTTGCAACCACCATCCTTCCTGTGGCCTATGGAGTGATTCTCATTGCCCTGGCGTACCGCTATCTGCCGGTATTCCCCCAGGAACTGGAATTGAACGCGGATCAACAAGATTAAGGTAAATAAGGGAGAATAGTTATGTTACCATTTAGTTTTGAATGGGCATGGGATGCCGGTCACCTCCTCTTTTTCGGAGGCATGTGGTATACGATTGCAATCCTCGGCGCGGGATTGACCTATTGTGTGGGTAAAACCATACTTGATACCATGGCGGGAAAAGGTCCCCACCACTAAAAATATAAACCGTCAGATCGGTTTAGCTTTATAAGGCGCACCCCGGCCCCTGCATTGCTGCAGGGTCCGGGGGTGCGTCTTTTTTTTTATTTTTCGTACTGATACGGTTCAATTGCTGTTGGTGAAGATGGTGTTGTTCACTCCGATGTACCTCACGGTTACATTGTCCTGGCCGTAACGGATATCCACGCTGTTCAGAAAGGGGATGGCGATGGTGATCCTGATGGTATCCCCGGCGCTCAGGGGGTATTCGATTCCCCCATCCGGTGCGGCAGTCATATATCCGGGCATCCTTGCAACCAGGGCTCTCTCCCAGATTGCCACTCCAGTGTAGGGAAGACGCTTCAACGGAAGCTCAGTGATGCCGCACTGGGTAAGCCCCGTGAGAATAAAGGGGCTGGTAAACCCAAATACAGCATTGGGACCCGGGCTTGCCTCAACCGTGATGCACGGGTTGGCCCCTTGAATGAAAACCGCAGTGCCGTTGGTCAGCTGGTAACGGCCGGTCTGCTCTCCGCCTTCCCAGGGAATTCTACCAAACACAGTGGTTGAGCTGTGTTTTACAACGCATTGCTCGATGTTGATGTCAAGGTCGCTCTGGGGATCCATCTGAAGAACAATCTGCCATTCATAGGTGGCAGGTCTTCTCCACTGGGTGTAGGCAGACCGGTAACCGTTATAACAGATGTCATCGGTGAGCTGGACCGGTGTAGAAAAGTACTCCATGCCAGGGAGCGGGTTGCCTGTAAAGTCGCTTTCTGTGTTCCAGGGGTTAGCGGTTAATACCAGCCCTGTTATTGCATCGTTAAAATAGTTTGAGCTGTCATTTCCCACAGCGTCGAACTCGGGCCTTCCCCCGCTAAGGGCCTCACTTCCTATTAATAGAAATGTTAGCGCAATCATAAATGGTCTTTTTATTTCCATGGAGCGCTCCTATTTCTTGCCTCCTATTTGTACAAGACGGCTTTCGAATATTTTCAGGTCTGCGTTTTTTTCCAGTCCTTTAACCATCTCATCATAGGCTTTTCCCCTTTTTTCCCTGAGAATAGCCTCTCTTATCTCTGTCTTAACCTCTTTAAACGGCTTGATCGCCGGGGCAAGTATGTTGTTGGCCGTTAAGATGTTATAGCCGTATTTTGTTTCGATGACCTGGCTTATTTCTCCAGGGGTCAATCTTTTAAGCTCCTTCCACACTTCGGGATACACGGTTCCAATCTCTACCACGCCCAGGCTTCCCCCTTTTTTTGCTGAGGGAAGATCAATGGAGTACTGTTTTGCCAGCCCTTCGAAGGATTCACCCCCTTTGAGCTTTCCAAGAACCATGGCGGCATCCGCTTGTGTTCTCAGCAGAATCACGCTTGCCTCGATTTTCATGTCAGACCTGAACCGGGCTTTGTGATTCTGGTAATACCTGGCAATCTCCCCATCTTTCAGGGATACCTGCTTGTTCATATGCCCTTTGATGAACCGGTTGATGACAAGGCTGTTTTCAAATTCTGCCACCTGTTTAACCACAGGTTCCTCTTTTTTCAGGGCCTGGCCTTCCGGACTCTGTAAAATCAGCTGCCGGATTGTGAGATTCTTGAGCAGTTGCTTTTTTTCATCCAAATTGACGCTCTCTTTTCCGGATTGCTTTTTAAATTGGGAGATGAGTTTGTTGAGGTCGTCCTTGCTGATCTCCACCTGGTTCACCATGGCAAGCACCTCAGCATCGTTGCCCTCGGTTTCCGAGGCCGCCGGCAAGGGCAACAGGGTGTGCAGGAACAGTCCTGCCAACAGCCACAGAGCACTGTGGATAATTATTACTAACCGTTTCTTACGATGGGTGACCTTATGCATGGCAGACTCCTTTAGTTTAATATCTGGGATACCTGGTTTCTGATAAATTCATCCTGGTGGGTAAGGGCCTTTTCAAGGAGCGTCCGGTCGGAGTCGTCTATATAGGTAAAGGCCATTAACAGCGCTTTTCTCCTGACTTTTTCGTTCTCATCCCAGATCAGGTTCAAAAGCGGTTTATAGTTGCTCTCTGTGAGATAGGGAAGGTAGGCTTCCACGGCGGTTTCCCGTACCTCGCTGTTTGGGGAGGATAACTTGGGGCTGATCACGTCAATGACTTCGTCACCTCCGAAACCGCTGCCGACGATCTTGAGGGCATGGCGCTGAATCTCATAATTGTCGCTGTCAAGAAGGGGTTCGACGCTCTCTATGATGTCCGATCGAACCGTGTTTGATGTCAAAAGGAGGCTTTTTTCCAGGGTCTCCAGGGTGCTGATCTTCTCGCTTATCTCAAAGGAGTCCTCCACCAGGAGGTCTCCCATTACCTTCGCTCCGGCCGAACTCCTGGCAAGCACATCTATTGCTCCCTGGCTGAGGTTTTTGTCGGCCAGTGCCTGGTACAGGATCCCGTTGTGCTCGGGGCTGTTGCTCAAAGAGAGCGCCCAGGCACTGTATGTCTGATCCTGTTCATTGTCTGAAAAAAGATGGTTGCTCAGGATAGCCGTGCTTTGGGGGGTGTCGATTCTGCTGAGTGTTTGAAAAGCGCTTTTGTGAATTTCCGGGGAGTAGGCGTTATCGAGGATCTGTTCCAAATAGTCGATGCAGATGGGTTTTGCAATGGCGGAAAGGGCCGCGGCCGCATACCGCATGTAACTTTCCGTACTGTCCTTCTGACCCATGAACTCGTTGATGATCGGGAGAACCCGCCCATCCTTTGTCAGCAGGGCTGCGGTGATGAGTGCCTGGCCCCGTTGGGAAAAGTTGGGGTCTTTTGCCTTCTCCTCCAGCAGGTTGAAGACCTCTTCTTCAAATCCTGTTTTCTCGCCCATGAATGCCAGGCTGTTTATTGCGGAAAGCACTAATACCCTGTGATCGCTGTCCATGAATTCTTTTAAAAGGGCTATATTTTTTTTTGATGGCTCCTGTCTGAGCATTCTGGCTCTCATTACCTGGTCGG
>JAQYWC010000067.1 GCA_030145245.1 Desulfobacterium sp. | reverse complement strand
TCCTTGATGTCACAGACGAGATGAAGCAGAAGCAGGTGGCCGATGAAAAGATTGAAAACCTGAACACCCTGCCCACCCCGATCATGGCCATTGATCCGGAATTCAATGTCACCTATATGAATCCCGCCGGTGCCGGTGTTATTGGCTCCACCCCGGACGAGGTGATCGGGCAGAAGTGTTATGACCTGTTCAAGACCCCCCACTGCCGGACCGATAAATGCGCCTGTGCGCGAGCCATGAAGACCGATTCGGTGGTAACGGAACAGACCATTGCCCGGCCGGCCGAAGGCGTGATCATTCCCATCAAGTACACCGGGGCCCCCATCAAGGATGCCAAGGGGAATATCAAGGGTGCCCTGGAGTATGTCCTTGATGTCACGGATGAGATGAAGCAGAAGCAGGTGGCCGATGAAAAGATTGAAAACCTGAACACCCTGCCCACCCCGATCATGGCCATTGATCCGGAATTCAATGTCACCTACATGAATCCTGCCGGTGCCGGTGTCATCGGTTCCACCCCGGACGAGGTGATCGGCCAGAAGTGCTATGACCTGTTCAGGACCCCCCACTGCCGGACCGATAAATGCGCCTGTGCCCGGGCCATGAAGACCGACTCGGTGGTAACGGAGCAGACCATTGCCCGGCCGGCCGAAGGCGTGATCATTCCCATCAAGTACACCGGGTCTCCCATCAAGGATGCCAAGGGGAATATCAAGGGGGCGCTGGAGTATGTCCTTGATGTCACCGACGAGATGAAGCAGAAGCAGGCCGCCGATGAAAAGATTGAAAACCTGAACACCATTCCCACGCCGATTCTCTCCATTGACACGGATTATAATGTCTCTTTCATCAATCCCGCGGGAGCGGGCCTGGTGGGCATGACACCGGATGAGGCCATTGGCAGGAAATGCTACGACCTTTTCAAAACCGAACATTGCCGGACCGAGCAATGCGTGTGCGCCAAAGCGATGCAAACCGACAGCGTCGTCGATGGGCAGACGGTTGCCCACCCCGGGGGGAAGCCGATGCCCATCAAATATACCGGGGCCCCCATCAAGGACGCCAAGGGGAACATCAAAGGCGCCCTGGAATATATCGCCGACATCACAGCTGAAAAAGAAGTTGAGCGGCTGATCGCCAATGCCGTCGGCGAAGTGGACAGCCTGGTAAACACCTCCAGGGAGCAGATGGGCCAGGCGAACGGGAACGTCGAGAGCATGAACGATATGATCAACCAGGCGGTGAAACAGCTGGATGAGTCCATGGTGACGGTGCATACCATGCTGGACAACTCCCAGGAGATGGTGGATCTTTCACTTGAGTCAAACCGGCTTGCCGGAGATCTTGCCAGGGAAGCTGAAACCGGAAAGGTGGCAGGTCAGGATGCGGGACGAAAACTGACCCACATCAACGAGACCATGGAGAAAAACAATGAGATGGTAAACGGCCTGGTAACTCAGCTGGAAGAGATATCCGGCTTTGTTGATATCATCAAAGATATCGCCTCCCAGACCAACCTGCTTGCCTTTAATGCGGCCATCGAAGCCGCACGGGCAGGGGACGCCGGTCGCGGGTTTGCTGTCGTGGCCGATGAAGTCCGTAAACTTGCGGAGAAAAGCTCCAAATCCGCCATTGATATATCCAATATCGTGAAAACGGTTGAGAAAGAGTCCCACCAGACCATTGGTGCCATGCAGGACGGAATGAAAGGGCTTGCAGAGGGCGGGGTGGTGATCAACACAGCCCTTGAATCCATGGAAACCATTTCCAGGGGCATTGGCACCATCTCTGAATCCGTCAACAAGGTGAGTCAGAAAGCCGACGGACTCAGCTCTGCTGGTAAAGAGGTCATGGAAAAAATAGACCAGGTCTCTTCCTCTTCGAAAAAGAACCAGGAATCCGCCGTTGTCGTCAATCAGACATTGTTCGACACGGCCGAGGCCCTGAACCAGCTGGTTGAATCCAATACGAGCCTTCAGGAGGCGGTAAAGAATCTGTAAGCGATACGCTGCCCGGTTGAAGCTGTACTTCAACCGGGCGTTACGGATGCGTTATGACACTATACGGTAATGAATTATTTACGCCACGGCTCCGGCTGCGAAGGGTACTGCCCGGGGATATTCCCATGGTTGTGGCCTGGAGCGGCAGCGAGATCGCCCATGGTAAATACCTCTCCCCCCACGCCATCGATGAGGAGACCGGGTATGCCCAGCTTGAAGCGGGTCTCCTCTGGAGCAAGAAGACCAAGACCTTTATTATTGAAATAAAGGACGGGATACCCATCGGGTCTATCCATTACTGGCTCAGGCCGGAACGAGCCGAGTGTGCGGTGGTTGCCCTGAAGATATCGGTGCCCAGGGCAAGGAAAAAGGGGTATGGGACCGAGGCGCAAAAATATCTCATCATCAACCTGTTTGAACGCTTGAAAATAGATGAAATTAATATGTACACCGATATCAACAATATGGCCCAGCAGCGCTGTCTTGCAAAACTTGGCTTTGAACAGGTTGAGTCCCTCACCTACGATGATTACCAGGTGACCCGCCTTGGATACCTGTTCCGGCTTTGTCGCCCACAATATCAACAGTCTTCCATCTACCAATACTATTATGAATAAACTCGGTATTCTCATGGATGACCGGTATTTCGATCACGCCATTGAACCCCGCTCCCTGGAAAACCCCAAACGGCTCCGCCGGCTTTATCCCTTGATAAAAGAACGGTACAGGGGCGCATTTACGAGCGTGGTCCCACGGGAAGCGTCTTTTGAGCAGATAGAGCAGGTCCATTCCAATTTTTATATCAACCAGGTCAGGGAGCATGCCGTCAAGCCCAACCCGTTTTCCTATGACCGGGACACCTATTTGATGGACCAGTCCCTTGCCACGGCCCAGCTGGCCGCAGGCGGGTGCATGGAGATGGCGGACCGGGTGATGGACGGCACTATCCGCAACGGTTTTGCGTTGATACGGCCCCCGGGCCACCATGCCGAACCCGGGCGGGGAATGGGGTTCTGTGTTTTGAATAATGTTGCCATTACAGCGAAATATCTGCAGACCCGCTATCAGCTCAGCCGTATCCTGATCCTTGACTTTGATATCCACCATGGCAACGGCACCCAGGAGGTGTTCTATGATTCAGACCAGGTCATGTTCATCTCAGTCCACCAGAAAGGGTTGTTCCTGCCCAGCGGCACCCCCGGGGAGATCGGTGAGGGCGCAGGAAGGGGCCATACCATAAATATCCCGGTTCACAGTCTTTTTGGCGATGCCGAATATACCTATCTGTTCGGCCAGCTTCTCAACAACGTGGTGGAACAGTACATGCCCCAGATCATCCTGGTATCGGCGGGGTATGACGGCCATGAAGCCGACCCCATCAGCGCCACTGTGCTGACCACTCACTGGTATCACACGGTTACCACCATGATAAAACACTGTGCCCGGGATATCTGTGACGGCAGGCTGCTCTATCTCCTTGAGGGCGGGTATAACCCGGACTCATTGGAGGAAGCTGTTCTGGCCACCATCGACAGCCTGCTTGCCCCGGATCAGCCCCGGGTGGGCATATTTCATTCCACCCGGGCCCATGCCCTTCTCCATAATCATCCCCTCAACGAATTCTGGACACTGTAAAAGGAACCGATCATGACCACCCCACCCCCTGTTGACCATACTGCGCTCAAGTCCATTTTCCATGAGTGCAACCAGTGCGGCACCTGCTGCAAACAATACCGGAAGATCACCCTCCATGAAGACGAGGTGGCGTTTATTGAAAAAATGGGGGGACACGTGGGCGTGGACTTGAGCTTTGCGGAGATCCGGGAAAAAGGCCTGGAGCAGGCAAGGGCCGATGCAAGGAGAAACGGCAAGATTTTCATGATTCACCCGGATGACAAAGGCTGTGTGTTTCTTCAGAAACGGGACGGCAAGTATTGCTGTAAAATCTACCATTACCGCCCCAGGACCTGCCGTGGGTTCAAGTGCAATATGGCCGACGGGACCTTTCTTTCTCTGTTTGGCCGGGATTCCATCCATCTTCTGGGCCAGAACGCCTACGGCCTGCCCCTGAAGAACGATAAGGACTGATTTATGCCCAAGCGTTTAGTCATTAGGCTGAATAGTTACCTAATCTTTTATTAAACGTCGCCACCAGGATAACTTCTGACTGTTTTTTGATGGATCAGAGATAGCAGGAGGACAACTTTTTTTTAATTCAATAAGGGCTTCTTCCAATGCGGATATGGCTTGTGTGGGTCGGGCCGCAGTAATGGGTTGAAATGATTGAGTAGTGGCTATGATGGAGGCTGTTGCCAACGCTTAAACGCACCTTTTGGGGTACGAAATTGGCCGTTTAACAAACATTATACTATGGTGCTTTTTCCTAAACAGCTCATCTCGGTTTCAAAAAATAGCGCTTTTGAATGAATATGCCGTCCAATGGTACGGCATATTCATTCAGGCAATTCTATATGATTCCCAGTGCCGCCAGTTCTGCTTCGATCTGGGGTTCCCACCCTTTGTTGGCCTTTGGACTGGCAGGACTTGGGTGGAGAATCTGTCCAACGGTAATATCAAGACCGGACAGGGCAGCTTTGGCCCGGTCTGCCGCGAATTTCCCGATACCTACCACAAGCTTGGGTGAAAAATATTCCACGGTTTGTCTCAGCGCCCTGTCGCAGATTTCAAAGAGCTGCCTGCGTTCAGCTATAGGAAGGTTGTTGGGTGTCCGGTTGCGGCCGCTCTCTTCCATGAAAACCAGGGGGCAATAGTTGGCCACAAAAAAACGGTCGAAAAACAGTTCGGGTGTTTTAAACCTGTTCTTTGCCCATCCCCACAGACGTTTCCCGCTGACCTCGCTCCGTTTGCAGTCAAATCCATCGATGGGACGCTTGGGGTGCACGACTTTCGGTTCCCCGACCTCTCCCTTGATGCCAAGCCATTCGGTCACCACCTTAATTTCACCAAAAGGTACCCCTGTCTGAGCCATACCGTAAGGTCCCGGATTCATCCCCACCATGATAACCTCCTTGGGGGTGCTTCCGTATTTCTTCAGATAATCCATGTGCGGGGCGTAAGCATATTCCAGTGGGTTATATACGTGGGTTACCGGCGTGTTAAATTTCAGGGGATCGAGTTCATCCACCAGCTGTTTGATTATTGATTCGAGTTTCATATGTGGTTGGGCCGCCTTTCTTGATGGTATATTGATACTGTCAGATACCATTTCTCAGACCGATAAGCCAGAATGAAGAAAGAGCTTACTGTTATCTTATTTTTTGAGAATGGATATAATATCATCCAGGGGCAATACCTTGCCAAGAATATAAGAGATATTTTTAAGGGCGGCGCGATGTTGCTCAACAGAGGTCCCGGCGACGCATTCCCCAGGTACGAGGACCCGGTAATTCAACTGTTGGGCATCCTGTGCCGTGGCCCTTACACACACGTCGGTTGCAACCCCGCTAAGCACTAACGTGTCAATGGCCAGGCCCCGGAGCAACAGATCGAGATCCGTTGCGAAAAATGCGCTGTACCGTCTTTTAACAATTAAAAACTCTCCTGGCTTTCTGGCCAGGTCAGGTACGATTTCAATACCGGGAGTTCCTTCCACGCAGTGTACGGGTTCTTCTCCGTCAAGTTCCCGGCCGAAATCCACACCCTGGGACCGATGGGCTTCCTGGGTGAAAATCACCGGTAATTTCTCGTGGCGGGCAACGGACAATAAACGCTGTATGGGACCGATAATGGCTCTTCCGCCCGGACATTCGATGGGGGCTCCCTTGTCAATGAAGTCCCGTTGCATATCGATAACAAGTATCGCTGTTTTTATTGGTTTTGCTAAATCCTTCTCCATAATTTCCTCCGTTGAACGATTCAATCGTGCCGTTAAAGGCAACCTGATCAGGAATGCCTTTCCTAACAGTCACACCGTACGGCCTTGGCTTGGATCATGGCTTGCCCTTGGCATCCGGGGGCGGCTGGGGCGGGTTCAGGCGTTGCTCCACCCCGTCCCATTCCGGGGGCGGCGGATGTTTCATATAGGTGTGTATCCTGTGAATATAGGTTTGATAGAGGAGCTGGGGGCTTTTCCGGTCCAGTTGTTCCATGGTGGTTAAGGCCTCCTGGAACCGTTGCTGCCGATAGGCACTGACAGCCTCCTCAAAGGCGTGGACCTCGTCTGCCATGGGTTTGGGGGGCGTGCCGGTGACAAGGGGTTCATAGATCTCCACGGCCTTCTCTTTTCCCTTGACCCGGACCCGGTCAACATACCGGCAGAAGAAGCTCTCCCCAATGGCTTTTTTTGTGAACTCCGAGAGGATGATGTTGGTGGCGTAGTTCTTGTTGGCCCCTTCCAGGCGTGATGCAAGATTGACGGCGTCCCCCATGACCGTGTAGTCAAACCGGTTCTTGCTCCCGAAGTTCCCCACGCTCACAAGGCCTGTGTTGATGCCGACCCCCATGTCGATGAAGGGCAGGTTCCGGTGGATCCATACCCCCTGCATCTCCCTTAGTTTCTCAAGCATGGCAAGGGCTGTTTTGACCGCATTGACCCCGTGGTGGGGGTCATGGGCCGGGGCGCCCCAGAATGCCATGATGGCATCCCCGATGAACTTGTCCACGGTGCCGTTGTGCTCCATCACGATGTCGCTCATGATGGTCAGGTATTCGTTCATGAACGCGCCCAGATCCCGGGAGTCCATGGATTCCGATATGGTGGTGAAGTCCCTGATGTCGCTGAACATGATGGTGAGCTCCCGCTGCTCGCCTGTCAGGGAGAGGGTGCCCGGGTCGGCCATCAGCTGCTCCACCACCCGGGGGGAAACATAATGGCCGAATGCCCGCTGGATGTAGCGCTTGTCCCGTCCCTCCCTGAAGAAGTTCAATGTCGTGACAAGGATAAAGATGGCAAGAAGGGAGATCAGGGGGAAGGTGACCCCGGCCTGCTTGTTGTTCAGGAACAGAACGGCATAGTTGCCCCACAGGGTTCCAGCCATGATCACAAGGCCCGTGAGTGCGCCCGCCAGGGGTGGGGCATGGACCAGGATCAGGGTGAGCACCAAACCGCCCGCAATCACAAGGGTGTAGGTGAGGCCGATCTCCGTATGGATGTCATAGACCAGGGGATCCTGGGCCATGAGGTTGTCGATGATGGTGGCGTTCACCTCCACCCCGGGATAGGTGGCGGTGAAGGGGGTGGCCCTGAAATCAAAGAGCCCGGCTGCGGTGGTGCCGATCACGACAAACTTATCCTTCAGGCGGTGGAGATTCTTGCCCTGGATGATCTCCATTGCCGGTACATAGGGGAAACTGTTGGCCGGGCCCCTGAAGTTGACGGCGATCTGCCCGTTACCGTCGGTGGGGATGAAGCGCTGGTCCAGGCTGATTCCCAGGATCGGTGTTGTCCCGCCTTTTATCCGGGTTGCGGCGTGGAGGGTGATGGTGGAAATCTCCATGCCCAGGCGGAAGGTTTCCAGGGCCATGGAGGGATAGGGCACGCCGTCCATGGCCATCATAAGGGGCACCCGGTGCAGGGTGCCTTCGATATCGGTGAACACGTTGAAAAACCCTTCGCTCCTTGCCGTGGCAATGGATGGGATGTTGAGGATGGCACGGTAGGCCGGTATCAGGGCAAGGTCCGTGAACCCGTAATTTGAGGGGACGACAATGATTCTGGCCGATGGAAAGGGCTGGTCTCCAGGGGATTTCAGCCCGTCGTTCCGGGTTTGAAATACATAGCCCAGCACCGTGCTGCCCCGGGAGAGGGCATTGCCGAAGATCCGGTCGTGGTCAAGGTTCTCGAGGTCATGGAGGATGGGGGGCAGGGCCTGGGGCATGGGCAGGGATTTTTCGATCTCCTTGAGAAAGCGGCTGGGGGAACTCCTGTCCGGCTCCGGAAAGACCATGTCAAACCCCAGGGCCCTTGGACCGGCCCTGTGGATATTGTTGGTAAGGGTCGCCAGGATGTTCCTGGGCCAGGGCCATTGGCCCATGGCTTGCAGGCTTCGTTCATCGATATCAACGATCACCACCGACCCGGTTGTGGGCCGGGCCCCCCGCCATTTGAACATGGTGTCCAGGAGCCGGTTGTCCGTTGCCAGGAGGAGATCGGGTTTGGTGCTGCCAAAGGAGTAGAAGAGCAGGCAGGCAAGAAAGATCATGGCAACTCCGGCCTTGAAAGGGGTGAGGGTCGGCCAGGGGCTTTGTCTGGTCATCCGGTTGTCTCCCATTTTCCCTGTACGGAGGTCCATAAGCCCCGGCAATGAAAAGGGGCTTACCCATTGACTCGTATATCACATCCCGGTATATCTCAAAGCCGGATGGAGAATGTGCGTGCAGCGGATCAGAGGCTTACCTGCTTGATTGAAACAAAAAAACATTGAGGAAAATCATGATACAGATCGACCCCACGGTGAAAGGACTTATTTTCGATTGCGACGGTACCCTGGCGTATACCATGGAAGTCCACTGGAAGGCCTGGATTGATGCTTTTAACCATTTTGGCTGCCCCTGTTCCATTGACTACCTGGACAACCTGTGCGGCGTGGCAGGCCAGGATATTGTCCGCGCCTACAACCAAAGCTTTAACAAGGACCTGGATCCCAAGTCGGTGGCAGACTACAAGCAGGGACTGGTGGTAGAGAAACTCAAGGCCACCCGGGAGGTGGTGTCGGTCTGTGACGTGGTCCGTAAATACCGGGGTGTGCTGCCCATGTCCGTGGCTTCCGGGGGAACCCGGCGAAATGTTCATATCATTCTTGAGGCCATCGGGCTTTTGAATGAGTTTGAAGCGATCCTGACGGCGGATGAGCCCATTCCGGCCAAGCCGAGCCCGGATATCTTCCTGGAATCGGCCCGGCTGATGGGGTGTGCCCCGGAAACCTGTCTTGTCTTTGAGGACGGAACCCAGGGCTTTGCTGCTGCGAAAGCAGCAGGCATTCCCTGCATCGACGTTCGTCCCTATTACGCTGATTAAACCTTTCTTTAAGGGGCGATGGCCCGGTGTCGGCCGCGCCCCTGTCTATCTGTCTCCGGCAAAGATGCCGTGGTACTTCATCTCTCCCATGTCTGCATTGAAATTGCCGCCTGTCCCTTCAGCGGACGGGCCGTAAAAGGCACCGTTGACACGGCTTGCGGCAGCGCCGTCAATGGTGGCGTTAAACCCTGTGTTTGTAACGGCGCCCGTGGTGCCCATGACGTTGAGTGTGACCTGATCAAAGCTGAGGGTGCCGGATACCGGGGCTGTGCTCTGGGGGGCAAAATCGATGAAAAGATTTGTCTTACCGTTGGCAAGCTCCTGCACCATGCCGGTCGCGTCGATTCCGATGCCACGGGCTCCCCCTGTATAGGTGCCTGAAAAATCAGTGGAGATGAGGCCTGCAACCCCGCTTGCCGGGGTTCTCTTCCCTGCCAGCCACATGGCGCCGGGGATGTGCAGATGGTAATCCCTGCCCGTGCCCGGCTCCTTGTAGGCGATCTCCCAATAGCCCCAGGTGGAGTAGGCTGACAGCATCTCCTCCCTGGCCGATACCATGAAGTTGCCGTACGCCTTCAAGCCTGTGGTTCCCGTGGTCGTTGTGATCACATCGGTGCCTGTCAGAACTGCGATCATGTCCTTGTCAGTGATCACCGCCGAAGAACTCTTGTCGCTTCCGCCGATCTGAAGACCGGTGATCGCATTGCCTGGATGATGGACGTCGGTGCCAGAGAGAAAACCGCTCACCGTGCCGTCGTCGTAGTTGATGGTCATGGTGAACTCGCTTGGATCCGTATTGGAAAAAAGGTGCTTGTTCTTATCCGGGCCTGCCATGTCCTCGCCAAGGCCGAAAAAGAAACCGGCGTAGGTGACGGTGCCGGTATCATCAAAGGGGACCGTGTGTTCAAATGTGGCAGCACCGATGCCCGACCATTCCTCAACAATGGATTGGTCCTGGATATCCAGATCAATCCCCGACATTGTAAGGCCCAGGGCCTCCTGGGTTGCACCATAAAAGTGTCCAAAGGTGGAAGAGCCTTTAAAGGCTGTGACCCGGCCGATGGGGTCGTCAAAGTCCGATCCGATGAGGTTGACGTTGGTCATCTCTCCCGTGGGGGTCACTTCTCCAAAGATAAAGGCAAGCCCGGAAGCCTCTTTGTCCGAATCTTCCGCGCCCATGAGAAATCGTCTGTTGTGCCAGTTGACAAGGCCTTTCATGAGCCCGCCGTTCTCTTCCGGGTCATCGTCTTCAACAACGCCCTTGTAGACATAAACGCCGCTGCCGGGGATTGAGGTTGAAAGGTCTCCTGAAAAGCCCAGGGTGTCCAGCAGCGCAACCAGGGCGGGGGGCGTGGGATCTTCAGGGGGCGGCTCAATATCCGATGCCGTTGTTTTTTGACTGTTGTCCGAGACGGCTGCCGTCACATCTTCTGCAACGGTCACTGTTGTGCTGGCCTCTTCGCCGACGGCCGGTCCCGGCTCCTCCTCTTTGGACTCCTGAGAATCAACGGTCCCATCGGTTTCACTTTCCTTGTCACCATCCATTTCAAGGGCACCTTCGATTTCGTCCAGATCCTCCCCTGTAAACTGTTTGGGGGCTGACGGCGCCTGGCCGGCTCCCTTGATCCTGGTTCCAAACCCTGGGCGTGTGATGTCGACAATGCCCTGGCTGTTCATCACGTAAATGCCGCGACCGCCCTGGAATACGATCGTCAGGGTATCGTCCTTAACCTTGCCGGCATACATGGAGCCCCGGATGCCAATGGTTGCGGACGGGGTCTCTGTCTTAACGTTCTGGGGTGCTGTCCGGGTGATGGCACCGCCCATGATCCGGAACGTTCCCTCCTTCACCCGGGTGGTCATGACGCCGTACTCCTGGTCGGGCCGCCAGAGAAACTCCTTGATCACCATTTCGCTGTTCCGGCCCAGGGTGATCAGGGTGGTGTCCTGGAACATGAGCTGGATCCGTCCCTGTCTGGTTTTTAAGGTGTCCATCAGATGGATGGGGGATTTAAGCGCAAGCCGCCTTGACTCCTCCTGCTGGTTCACGGCAAAGGCCTCTCCCCGGACAGCCACCACCGTCCCCACGGTTTCAATTGCCCTGGCCGGGGCAAGGGGCATCATCGGTATGATAAGGAGCGCGACAAAAAGAGCGATCCTGAACTTTGCTCGTTTCCGTCCCATGTGACCCCCTTTTCCTATTTAAGTTTCCGTTGTTAGCATTCCCGGTGTCAGAATTCATATCCCAACAGCGAGTAGGCAACGTTCTTTTCGTATTCATAAAGGTCCAGGCTTGAGTTTGCGTTTGTGTAGCGGTAACTGAGCTGGATAAAGAGCCTGGCGTTTTTGCCCGGAGAGTCCCACAGCTCTTTTCTTATGCCGCCTCCCAGGTAGTGGATGGTGTCGTCGCGCTTTTGGTTGAACATCTCATAGGGATCCTCGTACCAGGTTTGTTGAAATTCATAGTTTGCAAAAACTGAGATGCCGTAGGAAAACCTGTGTTCCACCGAGAATTTTCCCTTGTAACGGTCATAGGTGTATGTATCGTCTTCGGCGTTTTCAATCTCCATGGCCATGGAGGCGTTGTACCAGGTGGCACCGGAAATAAAGGCTGCCATCAGCTCAATGGACCCTGTTTTTGCGTCCCTTTCAGAATCCTTGAAAAAGGTTTTTTTCTCATACCTGCACCGGGCGTTCACCAGGAGGGAAGGGGTGGCAACGAATCCGGCCACGGCTTCCCCTCCAACGGATCGCTGGTACCGGCTATCGTCCAGATCCAGGTGGTTGAAAAGGCCGTGGATGCCTGCCGAAAACCTGCCAAGGGTAAGATTCGGTCCTGTGCTGATACCAAGAAAGAGGGTGTTCAGATCTGTTTCATCTTTGTAGGCCCCATGAAAGGCGGTGCCGGTGCTCCGCCATGAAAGGCCCTTGTCCCGGAACCGGAAGGTGTGCTTGAGCACGGCCGTGGCGTTGAGGATGAAATCCTCCTGGGGGGATGCTGAATCGCCCGTGAGCCGGATGTCGCCAAGGGCTGTGTTGATGATGTCGCTTGCCGGGGCCACCCGGACATTGTCGTCCCAGTCGCAGCCAAGGGCCAGGAAACCGTTGAAAAAATGCTTCTTCTCCTGGGCCGTGAGGGTTTGAAGAAAGGCATTGATGTTCTGTCTGACCATCAAAGGCGGATTGGTTGCCAGCACCTCATTGAAGTATCGCCTGGCATGGGCCCGGTTGCCCAGCCTGGCAAAGGTTCTGCCCATCTCAAGCTTGATGCGGATCGCTTCCGGGTCCGCCATGAGCACCCGTTCGAAGGCCATGAGCGCCATCTCATAGTTGCCTGTTTCAAAGGCGGCCCGGCCAAGGTGGAAGTTGATGTCGGGATTGCCGGGGTCCTGCACAAACGCCTTGAACAGTTCGTCATAGGCGTTGTTGAAATCCTTGGCGTTAAAAAGGAGGGTTCCCCTGGCAAAGTGGTTGTCATGACCGGTTGCCACTGCCAGTGCCGGGGCCGAACCGAACACCAGGCCGAAGAGTAGTACCATGGGTGCTATTTTGTTCACGATACCCCCGTTCAAAGTTAGGGTTTGAAGGTTGGTTATTAGCTTTGATGTTCGTGTTCTTTGGACAAGAGAATCAGGAAACTTTTTTGTTCTGGCTTGTCCAGGTTAGGTGGTCTTGTAATGGGGATTGGGTTGTTTTCTAATATGAAATGGTGACAGGGGATTGTCAAGGAAAAACCCACAGACAATGGCATCTCAGCTTATGATCCGTTCTCCCTTGGGCAGAAGACAATGGCCAGGGACCGGATGGGGCAGGAGGTTCTTTAAAGCCCTAGGTTTTACAGATAAACTGTTAAAACATTATTCAAAGTGTGTTATTTAATGGTTTGCTAAAAATTCGCCCTGGTGAATGTTTTAGTGAAAGCAATGTTAATCTTTTTGTAAGGTGCTAAGATGTATAACTATCTTTTCGGTCCTGTGCCCTCCCGACGCCTGGGCATCTCCCTGGGGGTGGACCTGGTTACCCATAAGATCTGCTCCCTTGACTGCATATATTGTGAGTGCGGCGAGACAACCGACCTCACCGTTGAGCGGCGGGAGTATGTTCCGGTCGATGATGTGCTGAAAGAACTCGAGGATTATTTCCTGAATCACCCGGATCCGGATTACATAACCTTTGCAGGCTCGGGCGAGCCCTGCCTCAACTCCCGGATGGGGGAGGTTCTTGATTTCATCCGGGAACGAAAACCCCATATATCCATTGCTGTTTTGACCAACGGCACCCTCCTGGGAGACCCGGAGGTGAGAAAAGCGCTTCTTGGGGCGGATCTTGTCATGCCCTCTTTAGATGGGGCATCTGCTGCGGCCCTGGGAACCATCAACCGGCCCCACGGATCCATCGACCCAAAGGCTTACATTGACGGGCTTGCGGCTTTCAGGGCTGAGTTCCAGGGGAAATTTGCCCTGGAGATCTTTATCCTGCCCGGGTGTAACGACACCCTTGAAGAGCTTATCGCTCTGAAGGCGGCTGTGGAGCGCATCAATCCCGACGTGGTTCAGCTCAACACCCTGGATCGTCCCGGGGTGGTCTCCAGCATCCATGCCGCCACACAGGGTGAGCTCGAACAGATAGCCGATTTCTTCAAGCCCGTTCCCGTGGAGGTGATTGCCGCAGCCCCCAAACGAAAGGGGATCGATTCCTATAGGAACGATATGGAGTCCGCCATCCTTGAGACCGTGATCAGAAGACCGTGTACTCTGGAGGATCTTGCAACCATTCTCGGTTCCCATGCCAATGAGATCAACAAGTACCTGGGCGCCCTGGAAGAGGCCGGCAAGATAGAGTCCGTGCGCCAGGAAAGGGGGCTCTTTTACCAGGCCCGGAATAAATTTGCCAACAGTTAAGAGTGAAACATCCGCCGGGGTTTTGGCAGGCAGCCGGCAACAGGGACAGGCGCAACCGTGATTGAAGAGACCATCCAGATCCATGATAGAAACCAGTTTGAGATCAAGCTGGGATACCAGTTTGCAGGGGAAGAGACGGCAAAGGTGTATGATGTCGAGACCTACCTGTTCTTTCCCAACAATCTTGGTATCAACCGTTATACCTATACCCGGGCCGATTTCTACAGCAACACCCAGGTCTATGTGAGACTCAAGACACCGGTGGTGCTTCTCCAGAACATGGTCAACGGCAAGGACTCCCCACTGAAAAAGGTGAGAAAGGGCATCGAAGGCCTCCTTGCCCATGGGGATGATAAAACCTTTGCCAACTATGAGTACCAGCTAAAGATGTTCTGCTGCATCTTCAAGAGTGCCATCCGGGACCATGTCAGGTTTGTTTCCCAGAAAGAGCACTGTCTGGATGTCAAGGATCTGATCGAGAAGTATCTTACCGGTATCGAGGCCACCACCAAAGGGTTCAGAAGCTTGAGATCCCTGCTCAATGTCCCCTCATTGAACGAGGGCATCTTTTCCGTATATCTCTTTAGCGACGAGTACCTGAGCCTTCTCATCGAGTACTACACCTATGAGTTGATCCAGGTGCTGAACACCCTGGATGTTCCGGACAGGGACAGGGACTCCGCAAGGCTGCTGGCCCTTATCCGCCATGAATTGGACTACCGGGAGGAGAACGACTACCCGTCCATCCCCTGCGCGGACTCCACCAACGAGGAGTTTCTCTTCCGGTCCAGCGTACTGAAAAAGTTCATGGGGAATGTATTGTTCCTCCACACCCGGTTCAAGCATGAGGGGGAGTTCCTGGAGCAGATCACCTTTGCCCTGGCCGCCGGCATTGCCATGATGTTTGCCACGGCCGCCGCCTTTTTTGCCCAGATTACCTACTCCACGGTATCCATGCCCCTGTTTGTGGTGCTGGTGGTCAGCTACATGTTCAAGGACCGGTTCAAGGAGTTCATCCGTGCCTACCTTGGCACCAAGCTTAGGGCCCGGCTGTTCGACCACAAGCGAAACGTCTATTACAATGCCAAGGAGAAGCTTGGGTGGTGCAAGGAGAGCTTCACTTTTCTAAAGTCCGACAAGATTCCCGAGACCATCGTGAAGCTCCGGGCCAAGGATCACATCACGGAGATCGAGAATGACTGGGTGGGAGAGAAGATCATCCTCTACCGGAAACAGGTCAAGCTCTTCAACCGGCCGTTGAAATCCATCTACCACGACTACCCGGCCAACAGCATTGTGGACATCATGCGGCTCAATGTGAGCCGATTTCTGAGCAAGATGGACAATCCCAAGACGCCCATCTATGTGTGCGACGACAAGAGCTGCCAGAAGATCTACGGAAACCGGGTTTATCATATCAACATGATCATGAAGTACTCTGAGAACAGGCGGGTGCGGTACAAACGCTTCCGGCTGGTCCTGAATCAGAATGGCATTAAACGCATCGAAGAGGCTACAATTGACACAGATTAGCGCATTTATCAGGGATTTACGGTCGGCCATCATGTTCATCACCATCCTACCCGCAGGCAAGGGGAATGAGTTTTCAGCCACGGGCATGATACGGTTCTTTCCCGTGGTGGGGATGATACTGGGGGCCCTGCTGGTTGTTTTCGATTTGGTGGCGTCCCTGTTCTGGACAGCACCGGTGGTGGCTCTCATGGACGTGCTATTTCTGGTTGCCGTGACCGGGGCATTTCACCTGGACGGTCTGGGGGATGCCGCAGACGGGCTCTTCAGCCACCGCTCAAGGGAGCGGGCCCTGGAGATCATGAAGGACTCCCGGACCGGGATGATGGGGCTTGTGGCCATCTTCTGCATGCTCTCTTTAAAGGTGGCGGGCATCTATGCCGTGAAAACCGCCTGCCCACCGTTTTCGACCCTCTTGATTCTTTTTCTGGTGCCGGCGCTTTCCAGGGCCGGCATGCTGTTTGGCATACGGTTTTTGAACTATGGCCGAAAAAACACGGGCACCGGCCACGATCTTTTTGAAAAAACCTTGCCCCTGAAGGATTTCGCCTCCCTTATCCTGCTGGTGGTGCTCGCGTTTCTCCTTGGCGTCAAAGGGGTGGTGCTCCTCCTGGTGTTCGGGATTACGGTGTTTCTGCTCCTTGGGTTCTACAAGATCAAGATGGGCTGTATCACCGGGGACATGCTGGGCGCAATGACCGAGGTGACCGAGGCTGTTTTATTTCTCACGGCAGGCGCAACACTACTATAAAGGATATTTAGGTTATGATTACAGGTCATGGGGGCAACGTAAACGCCCTGGCTGAAAGACTCGGATGTTCCATCGATGATATCATCGACATGAGCAGCAACTTGAACCCCCTGGGGCCTCCCCCGGGGCTTGAGGCGTTTCTGGTTGAAAACATGGGCAAAATACGCTCCCTGCCCCAGGCCGATGCCCGGGAGATGGTCAACGCCTTTTCCAGGCGCTACAATGTGGATGCCGACAGGGTGATGGCGGGTAACGGCACCACCTGGTTTCTCTACACCCTTCCCTTGGCGTTAAAGACCCAAAAGATGCTGATCCTGGGACCCACCTATTCCGATTACAGGGACGGGTGCATCATGCACGGTGTGGATTATGACTATGCCATGTCAGGTGCCGACGACCTGTTTGTCCCGGACCTTGACCGGGTGTCACAGATGCTTGCCGCAGGTTCGTTTGACACCATGGTGATCTGCAACCCCAACAATCCCACCGGTGCCATGGTGGAAAAAGAGGCGATCCTCGGGCTTGTCCGGGAGTATCCCCAGGTCCGGTTTGTGGTGGATGAGTCCTACCTTCCCTTTGTGGACAATGCCGAAGAGATCAGCCTTGTGGCTGAGGCGGGCTTTCCCAACCTCATGGTTCTCTCCTCCATGTCCAAGATCTTCAGGATCCCGGGGTTGCGCACGGGATTTCTGTGCGCGGATCCCAAGGTGATCGACAGTTTCATGCACTATTACCAGCCATGGTCGGTGAACGCCCTGGCCCAGGCCGCCGTGATCCATCTCCTTGACAACAAGGCTGATACCGAGGCGTTTACCCTTAAGACCCGGGAGTTCGTTGCAACCGAGAAAGCGCTGTTCACCCAGAGCCTTGCCGACTGCCCCGGTATCCGGCTTTTTCCCTCACACGCTTATTTCCTCCTGGCCGGGCTTGAACCCTCCATTGAGGCTCCGGCCCTCTGCCGGCGCATGGGGGATGAGAAAATTCTGATCCGGGACTGCACCAATTTTGACGGTCTTTCCAGTCAGTTTGTGCGCTTTTCCCTGAAAGCAGGGGCCATCAACACCCAACTTGCCCTGGGTCTTAAAAAACATCTCACCATGCTCAAAGGATGATCCAAATGCTTGCTGATCTCAACTGGTACATCATTCCCCTTGCCCTTGCCCTGGACCTTTTGATCGGAGACCCCAGAAGCCTTCCCCATCCCATTGTCTATATGGGAAAGGCCATTGAACGGTCGGAAACCTTGTTTCGAAGACATGTGAAAAACGTGTTTGTTTCAGGCCTGATATTTGCCCTGTTCCTTATCGCTTCCACCTGGATGCTTGCGTTCTTCTGTGTGTGGCTGGCGCTTTTTATCAACCCTGTTCTCGGGGACGTTGTCCAGGTGGTGCTGCTCTTTTTCTGCTTTTCCACCAAAAGCCTTGCAAAGGCCGCAACAGAGGTGGGGGACGCCCTTGAAACCCAGGGGCTTGGGGCGGGCCAGCGGGCCGTTGCCATGATCGTGGGCCGGGAGACCCACCGCCTTGACGAGGCAGGTGTTGTCAAGGCAAGCGTTGAGACCGTGGCTGAGAATTTTGTGGACGGTTTTCTATCCCCCCTGTTCTTTGCCCTGATCGGCGGGGTGCCCATGGCCCTTGCCTACAAGATGGTCAACACCATGGACTCCATGGTGGGCTACAGAAACGAACGCTACCTGTTGTTCGGGCGGGCCGCAGCCAGGATCGATGATGTGGCCAACTTTATTCCGGCCCGGCTCAGTGTCCCTGTGATCTCCCTTGCCGCGGCGATCCTTTCGCCCAAGCGGGGACGGGCAGCCCTCAAGACCGGCCTTGCCGAGGGCAGGCGCCACAAGAGCCCCAATGCGGGCTATCCGGAAGCCGCCTTTGCCGGCGCCCTGGGTGTACGGCTGGGAGGCCCCAATTTTTACCACGGCACCCTGGTGGAAAAGCCCTTCATCGGCACACGTTACACCGACCCTAAACAGGAGACCATCACCCGGGCCTGTGAGCTCATGGTGCTGGCGTCCCTTGTTTCCATGACCGCAGCCACCCTGGCCGCAATGATTGCTTAACCTGGACAAGCCAGAACTAAGAAACTAAGGGAAGAGACCATGTCCATGCTGAAAACAGCCCGGCCCTTCAGGCTCGGCACCACATCGTTTATCTATCACGACCACATTGTCCCCAATGTGAGGAAACTTGGGCATAAGTTTGACGAGATAGAGTTGTTGATATTCGAGAGCAAGCCCCTTGAATACCTGCCGCCAAGGGCCGATATCGACGAGCTTGCCCGGCTGTCCCAGGCGCTTTCGGTCACCTACAACATCCATCTGCCAACGGACATCTCCCTTGCCCATTGTTCCAAAAAGGAAAGGGCGGAGGGGATCGATACGGTGGAGCGGGTCATGGAACTTGTGGCGCCCCTCGCCCCCACCACCCATACCCTTCACCTTGACTTTACGGCCCAAGATCGGGAGGCAGGGGAAGATGGGATCAAGCGCTGGCAGGAGCGGGTGATGAAAAGTCTTGATGACCTTGCTGCACGGGTTCCCGATCCAAGCCTGATCACCATTGAAACCCTTGAATATCCCCCGGAGATTCTCTTTCCGGTGATGGACAACTCCCCCATGTCTGTCTGCATTGACGCAGGCCATCTGATCAAGTACGATTACGACATTGCAGAGATCTTTGAGCGGTACCGGTCAAAAATTCCCCTGGTGCATTTCCACGGGGTGGATTTCTCGTTTGATCCGCCAAAGGATCACCAGGGCCTTGACAAGACGCCCATGGAACGGGTCTTGCCAACCCTTGAGGTGCTGAAGCAGTTCACCGGGGTGGTGAGCCTTGAGGTGTTCAACCTTGATAACCTCAACGCTTCTGTGGCGTGGATGGAGAACTTTTTTTCCGCTGAACCCAAACCATAAAGGAGACAGATCAATGGAGCTTATCAATTCAACCGAAGCCCCCGCAGCCATCGGCCCCTACTCCCATGCCGTCAGGTCCGGCAACACCTTGTACGTCTCAGGCCAGATTCCCCTTGATCCTGAAACAGGGACTGTTACGGGAACGGACATGGAGACCCAGGCAGGCCAGGCTTTGAAAAATCTGAAAGCCGTGGTGGAAGCCGCCGGCCTTGGGGTGGAAGCCATCGTGAAAGCAACGGTATATGTGTCGGATCTCGCCCTGTTTGACCAGCTCAACACCGTCTATGCACGGTTCATGGGGGACCATAAACCCGCCCGGGTGTGCGTTGAGGTGGCAAGGCTTCCCAAGGACGTGATGGTGGAGATCGATGCCATTGCCACCTTTGACTCTTGATCTGTCTGTCCTCTGATTGGGCTCGTCCATGACGAGCCCAATGAAAAATGAGGCAAAAAGAATAAGCATGGCTGCTGCACTCTTTTTCGTCATTGTCGTTGTCTCTGTTTATACCGCCCGGATACCGTCGTTTATTCTTGTCCTTTATATGGGCGTGAGCCTGCTCACTTTCATCGTCTATGCAGTCGACAAATCGGCAGCCAGGAGAGGCGCCTGGCGAACCCGGGAACGCACCCTGCACCTGCTGTCATTGGCTGGGGGGTGGCCCGGAGCGCTCGTTGCCCAGCAAACGTTGCGGCACAAGTCCCGGAAACGAAAATTCCGTGTTGTTTTCCGGGTAACGGTTTTGCTGAACTGTGGTGGGTTTGCCTGGCTGTTCACGCCAAACGGTGCAGCCATGTTGCAGTCTTTGATTGATCGTGTAATTGGGGGCTGACAAGCGCTTTCAAGGGTGTGCGTAATTCAAAGTTTTTGTCTCTATCCTGTTCCTCCCCCCATCTCTTCCCGGAAGACCGGGTCCTTTGGCGTTTTATCCGTGCCGGATCATTTCTTAATATTTCAAAAATGTAATTAGTATCGGTTTTGCTGCCAAAAGTGTAATTGTTTTAATGCGCCTTAAATTATGCTGCATGGGCTTCGGTGTGTCGAAAGGCCCGGTATTGCAGCGTGTTAGCTTGTTGTGTGTGCTTTTTTCAGGCCTTGGCATCCTGTGTGCAGTATTGGGTTACAGTTGAAAAAAACCAAAACCCAAAACAGGAAAGGACGTGGAGTAGATGAAAAAGATCGAAGCCATTATCAAACCCTTTAAGCTGGATGAGGTCAAAGAGAAATTGAACGAGATCGGAATCGCGGGAATGACACTGACGGAGGTCAAGGGGTTTGGCCGCCAGAAGGGGCATACCGAGATCTACAGGGGAGCTGAGTACCAGGTCGATTTCGTGCCCAAGATCCAGCTCTCCCTTGTGGTGGATGACAAACTTGTGCAAAAGGCCATCGACGTCATTGTGGACGCCTCTGGCACAGGCAAGATCGGAGACGGCAAGATCTTCGTCATTCCCGTGGAACAGGTGATTCGAATAAGAACTGGTGAAGAGGGTGTCCAGGCGCTTTAAGTCGTCGTCCCGTTTCCTTAACCCCCTTATACTGTAAAATCATTAATTCATGGAGAGCCACCGATGAAACGAATATTAATTGTAACCGCGCTATTGTGTTTGTATTTAACCCCAGTTTTTGCAGGGGATACCCCTCCTTCACCCCTTAGTAACAAAGCGGCCATCGAACTTGTCCAGACCCATGCCAACTACCTCTGGACCCTGATCGCTGCCTGCCTCGTATTTTTCATGCAGGCGGGATTCGCCCTGGTCGAGGCGGGATTCACCCGGGCTAAGAACAGCATCAACATCATGATGAAGAACCTCATGGATTTTTCCGTGGGAAGTCTTGCCTTCTGGGCCGTCGGATTCGGCCTGATGTTCGGGGCCTCCCCCACAGGGTTTTTAGGTACCTCGGGATTTTTCCTGAGCGACTTCACCCCGGACGGTGATCCCTGGATTCTTGCCTTCTGGATGTTCCAGGTGGTGTTTGCCGCCACCGCCGCCACCATCGTATCCGGTGCCATGGCCGAGCGGACCAAATTTACCGGCTACCTTGTGTACAGCATCGTTGTGTCAGCCCTGATCTACCCCATATTCGGCAGCTGGGCCTGGGGCAGCCTTTTCAACGGTTCGGGCTGGCTTGAAGGCCTCGGGTTCATCGACTTTGCCGGCTCAACCGTCGTCCATAGTGTGGGCGGGTGGGCAGCCCTTGCAGGAGCGATTGTCCTTGGTCCCCGCACGGGAAAATACACGGAGGAGGGCATACGACCCATCCTCGGTCACAACATCCCCCTTGCGTCCCTGGGGGTATTCATCCTCTGGCTCGGCTGGTTTGGATTCAATCCCGGCTCCACCACCACGGCGGACACGAGCATTGCCATGATCTTTGTCAACACCAACCTCTCTGCCGCCACCGGGTGTGTGGTCGCCATGATCGTCTCCTGGATCAAGCTTGGAAAGCCCGAGGTGGGCATGAGTTTGAACGGCGCCCTGGCAGGACTTGTGGGCATCACGGCGGGCTGCGCTAATGTTTCGCCTTCCAGCGCCATCATCATCGGGGCCGTATCAGGCGTCCTGGTGGTTCTTTCGGTTCTCTTCTTTGACAAGCTCAGGATCGATGATCCTGTTGGCGCCGTGTCTGTCCACGGAGTGTGCGGTGCCTGGGGAACCCTGGCGGCCGGCCTTTTCAACATGGAGGGGGTGACCCTTGCCATCGTCATGGTCCAGGTGGTTGGTATCCTGGCCTGTTTTGCCTGGACCTTTACCACAGCCTTTGCCATGTTCAAGCTCATTGCTGCAACCATCGGTCTTCGCTGCTCTCCCGAGGAGGAGCTGGAGGGACTCGATTTCACTGAACACGGCGGAAACGCGTATCCCGACTTTAATCTCTAACCCTCACTCTGGCAGGGGGGACGGTTCCCTCCTGTCAGAATCTTCGGGTAATTTGAAGAATGATATCTCTTCAACGACCATTTCAGTGCTCTTTAATGCGTTGTTTGCTTTCTCAGCTATTGTGTTACCCTCGATTCTGTCTGGTTTGTCTGTTTCCTCAATTATTCCATTTAAAAGGGCCTGAACCTCTTTACTGTTTCTCTTTATGCTCATCAGTTTAAGGGTCAAGTTATCTATCATTTCATTGTAAACAGAACTTTCTTCCTTTAAATAATCGTTTTTCCGCAAATGCACTTTATGGGTCAGGTCTCCTTTAACCCCGGCCTCAAAACTTCGCAGGAAATTAACCAATGGCCCGCATAACCGATGGGTGAAAAAAACCATGGTGAATAAAAAGATAACCGACAATACAAAGATGCCGGGTATCAATTTTAACAGCAGCATATATGTTTCGGCTGCAGCCATTTGTTCTTCAAGAACCGTTGAGTGAACCATCTTATTTACATAAGGGGACAGGGTGATGGCGATGGTGAAAGTCGTGATCAGGCCTATGAATAATAAGGAATAAAGTATGATCCTGATTTGAAAGTCCTTATGGATCAGATAATTTTTAAATTTTCTATGATTAGATTTTCCCATCTTTAGATGCCTCTCTGTCGGAAAGTATTTTAGTTGCAAAATTGTAATTATATATTGTCGTTGAATCTTTGTACCTTGAGGATGCAATATACGGGTTTTCCTTGTCGTTCAGTCTTCTGGGGTTCCCGGAAAGGATAGTAATGCAAACACCCTTTGACAGGGTGAAATTGGGCAGGGTGAAGTCAACCCGCGATCGATCATGGCAAAGTTTTTGATTGGGCGTTGCCAGAACCATATCTTCGTACATATATTCTCCGGATATCACAATGGTAGCAAAATTCCTTAAATCACTTTTGGCGGCAATATCATGTGCTTTTTTCTGGGATGTTGCCATGAAACGTACGATTGAAAAAAACAGAACCAAAATGATTGCCAGTACCACAACTAATTCAACCAGGGAGATGCCTTCGCTGGATAAAAGAAAGGGTGTTTTCCTAGTCTCCCTGTGCCGACCTGTAAAGCTCTTGGCGCCTATTGATCGTAAAATGGAGATAATCTTACCCGTCATGATCTTTAATCCCTTGATTTAATTTGTCACAGGTATGGTGATCCTCCGATTTTGGTTCTTTTTTATATTTGAAAATCGTGCGTAAGCTTGGTAAGGCGTCTCTGGAAGTGATTCTTTTAATGCTTGAATGTCCGGCCGTACTTTTCGGTTTAAAAAAACAGCCACATATTTTACATAGGATAGGACCTTGCTTGTTGTCAAGAAAAGTATGGGAAACGCCGGGGCTGTATTTTGAATGCAGCTGCCAGAAAACCATTGACATCACCCCTGGCCTTCTCTAATTATTGGTGTTTGCCTTTTCCCCGCCCGTTTTTCAGGCAGGGGCGTCGAAACGCTTAATTAATTGAAAAAGGAGGAGTTCCAGATGAACGCGTGGTTGAAACGAGGTGTTATCGGAGTTGTCTCGGCATTGCTTGTGGTGATGGTTGCCCTTCCCGCGACGGCTGCAAAATTCAAGAAAGAGTACAAGATGACGGTGAACGTGGGGCCCAGCTTCTACTGGGGCATGGGGGCCATCAAGTTCAGCGAGCTGGTCGCTGAGAAGACCCAGGGCAGGATCCATATCAAGCCCTATTTCGGCAGCTCCCTTTTAAAAGGGGCCCAGCTCAAATCCCCCCAGATGGTGGCCAAGGGGGTGATCGATTGCGCCTATGAATCCACCATCAATTCCTCCCCGGTGATCCCGGAGATGAACATCTTCTCCCTACCTTTTTTTATTAATAACTTTGAGAACCTGGATCGGCTTGAGAACGGCAAAACCGGGGCTGTCCTGTTCAAGAAGATGGAGCGGATCGGGCTCACCCCCCTTGCCTGGGCCGAAAACGGATTCCGCCAGGTGACCAACAGCAAGCGGGCTATCAACACCCCGGCAGACATGAAGGGGTTGAGGCTCAGGGTCGTGGGAAGCCCCATCTTCATCGACACCTTCAGGGCCCTTGGGGCCGATCCCGTGAACATGAACTGGGGGGATGCCCAGACCGCGTTCCAGCAGGGGGTTGTGGACGGCCAGGAGAACCCGGTGGGCGTGCTGATCCCCGTGCAGATCTGGCAGTACCACAACCATGCCTCCTTCTGGAACTATCTGGTGGATCCCGTGGTGGTCTACTGGGGCACCCGCCAGTGGAACAAGTTCCCGGACGACATCAAGAAAGCCATCTCCGAGGCGGCCAGGGAGTCTGCCCGGTTTGAAAAGGCGTTGTGCCGTGCTGGGCTTGACGGCGACGTCTCCATCAACATCCTGAAAAACGAGTTCAACTACGAGATGGAGGTGCCGGATCCGGTTCGTTATCTCGAATCCAAGGGCATGGAGGTCAACTTCCTCACCCCCGGGGCTGAAAAGGCCTTCAGGCAGGCAACCGAGCCGGTGTATGACAAGTGGGTGCCAAAGATCGGAAAAGAGCTTTACGAAACCGCAAAACAGGATATGGCAGACTAAAATCTGCTGATTGACTTTAAAGCCCCTGGATTCCTGATCCCAGGGGCTTTTGCATTAAGGAGGGAGAAAATATGGAAAAAGAGAAGCAAGGGTTGAGACTCGATTACCTGGTGACGGCCATTCTGCTGTTTTCAATGGCATTCATTGCCTTTGCAAATGTTGTGAGCCGCTATTTTTTCCACTTCTCCATCGCATCCACAGAGGAGATCACCATCAACATGTTTGTTTGGATGACCGTAGTGGGGTGCGGCATCGCCTTTGAGCGGGGCGGGCAGCTGGGGGTGGTCACCTTTTACAATCTGTTTCCCAAAAAACTCAAGAAAACCGTGGTTCTGGCAAGTGCCCTGCTGAGCGCTGTTTTATTCGTGCTGGTGGATGTTTTTATGATCCAGGCGATCTATGATGAGCTGACACTCTTCCATGCCACCTCGGCCTCCCTGAGCATTCCCGTGTGGATCTATTATGCAGGCGTGCCGGTCCTGTCAGTCTTTGTGTTCCGGGGGATCTACAGGGACGCCGTCCAACGGCTGAAGATCGAGGAGGAGGCCGACTGATGGATATTCTTCTCATTGCCGCAAGTTTCTTTGTTCTCATGTTTTTCGGGGTGCCCATCGGCACTTCCCTTGGCATCTCCGCCGTTGCCACCATCCTCACCTTTGATCTGGGCATCGAGATGCTGGGGGTGAACTTCTCCTCGGGCATTGCCTCATTTCCCTTGCTTGCCATCCCGTTCTTTGTACTGGCCGGCGTCATCCTGGACAAGGCTGGCCTTGCCAAGACCATTGCCCGGTTCTTTGAGCTGCTGGTGGGACGGGCCACGGGCGGCCTTGCCATGGTGGCCGTGTGCACCTGCATGTTCTGGGGCGCCCTCTCCGGCTCCGGCCCTGCCACCACGGCAGCCGTGGGCCTGATCCTCTTTGTTCCCATGGTGCGCCAGGGGTATGACAAGAGCTTTGCCGGGGCCCTGATCGCCAATGCCGCAGACCTCTCCATCATCATTCCCCCGAGCATCGCCTTCATCATCTACGGCAACATCACCAATGTATCGGTGAGCGCCCTTTTCCTTGCCGGCATCGTGCCCGGTATTCTCACGGGGGTCGGCACCATCATCGTGGCCTATTTTGTCTCCAGAAAGCGGGGGTACAGGGGAGATACCAAGCGGGCGCCTGTGGGGGATATCCTCACCGCCCTGAAAGAGTCTATCTGGGCGATCCTGGCGCCGGTGATCGTCCTTGGTGGTATCTATTCGGGTATCTTCACCCCCACGGAAGCTGCGGTGGTGGCCGTGTTCTACAGTCTGTTCGTGGCCGTGTTTGTCTATCGCTCCCTCACCTGGAACGATTTCCTCCATCTTTTGGTGGATGCATCGGTCACCAGCAGCGTGATCATGTTCATCGTGGTCTTTGCCGGCATCTTCACCTGGGCCGCCTCGGTGATCGGCATCGTGGACAGGGCTGCGGAACTGATCCTTCATATCTCGCCCAATGCCGTGGTGATGATCGTGCTGATTAACTTTCTGCTCCTGGGGCTTGGCATGGTCCTGGACGCCATCTCCATCTCCTACCTGATCATGCCCATTCTCATCCCGGTGCTGGCCGCATTCAAGATCGATCCCCTCTGGTACGGGGTGATCTTTATCTCGGCCCTGGCCATTGGCCAGGCCACCCCGCCCGTGGGCGTGAACCTGTTCACGGCGGCCAACCTCACCGGGGAGTCGGTGGACTCCATTGCCAAGCAGGCCATCCCCTTTATTGTCATGGATGTGATCGTTTTGATCATTCTTTCCCTCTTCCCTGAGCTTTCCCTTTACCTTCCGGTGAAGGCCGGGTTATATACACCTTAACCTTGACAAGCCGGAACCAAAAAGAGGAGTGAAGAAGCTAAAATGAGGTTGATAATGATAAAGGAGGCAAGATCATGGGCAGATTGAAATGGATTGTATGGGCAGCGGTTATCTCCCTGGCAACGGCGTGCCAGGCCGGGGCAAAAGCCCCCCTGTCCGTGTTTGTGAGCATCCAGCCCCAGGCCTATGTGGTGGAGCGCATCGGCAAGGAGCAAGTGGCAGTGGCGGTGCTGGTTCCCCCGGGCAAGAGTCCTGCCACCTATGCCCCCCGGCCGTCACAGATGGTAAAGCTCTCCCGGGCCAAGCTCTTTTTCTCCATTGGCGTGCCCTTTGAGCAGGCGCTCATGCCCAAGATCAAGGGCGCTTCCCAGGGGCTGACCCTGGTGGACTCCACAGCAGGAATCACCCGGAGGCGGTTTGCCAACGGAGGCACCGATCCCCATGTCTGGATGAGTCCCATGCTGGTGAAACAGCAGGCCATAACCGTGTGCAACGCCCTTTGTAAAGCTGCTCCCGAATCCGCCGATTATTTCAGGGCCAACCTTGACCGCCTCCTGGCCGACCTTGACCGCCTTGACCGGACCATTGCCAAGGCCCTTGCGCCCCTGGCCGGGGAGACCGTCTTTGTGTTTCACCCTGTGTTCGGCTATTTTGCCGACCGGTACGGCCTGACCCAGACGGCCGTGGAGGTGGGGGGCAAGGCGCCCAAGGGACGGGCCCTGACTAAGTTCATTAAACAGGCCAAGGCCGCAAGGATCCGGGTGATCTTTGTCCAGCCCCAGTTTGACACAAGAACGGCCCACAAGATCGCAACCGCCATCAACGGTGCCGTGGTACCCCTGGACCCCCTGGCAAAGGATTATATCTCAAACCTGACGGCCATGGCCCAGACGATAAGAGAAGCATTTAAGTAGGAATATTATGACAGAAGCACAAGAGAAGAGAAAAGCGAAACGACGCAGCAAACGGGGCACGGTTTGCCACTGCTGCGGTAAGACATTAACCTTTTGCTGGAGCTGCCGGTGCGGCTTTGCCATCTGCCAGGAGTGCATGTATGAAAACGAGTGGGGCATGACCTGCAACGGCATCACCTGGCAGTGTCCCGACTGCAGCGCCCAGAACGGATTCGGCAACCAGTGATCCTTGTCCCGGCGGTCCCGGTATAAGGTCTTTTTTTAAATCAGACCTTACCCGGCCGTCGGGGTCGCCCTCCGTTCGTATTTGAACCGACACATAAAGAGAGGTAACCATGACTTCAAAGGCTCAACACCCATTATTTCCCCATTTGTTAGCTCCCCTGGATCTTGGTTTCACCACCCTTAAAAACCGTGTGCTGATGGGGTCCATGCACCTGGGGCTGGAGGAGATGCCCAACGGTTTTGAACGAATGGCGGCATTCTATAAAGAGCGTGCCATGGGTGGTGTCGCCCTCATTGTTACCGGTGGTATCGGTCCCAATAAGGTGGGGGCCGTTCATGAAGACGCGGCATTGATGGTATCCCCTGAAGATGTGGCCAATCACCGTATTGTCACCGATGCCGTCCATGGGGCGGGTGGTAAAATCTGCATGCAGATCCTCCACACCGGTCGTTATGCCTATAATGCGGAACCGGTGGCGCCGTCAGCAGTCAAGTCCCCCATCTCTTTCTCTCCGCCAAGATCCTTGACCGGGGAGGATATCGCACAACAGATTCAGGATTTTGTCCATTGCGCATCCCTGGCCAAAGACGCGGGATATGATGGTGTCGAGATCATGGGTTCCGAAGGCTATCTGATCAATCAGTTTATCGCCGCCCGCACCAACAAGCGGGATGACGGTTGGGGCGGCGATTATCAAAGGCGGGCCCGGTTTCCAAAGGAAGTGGTTCGCCGGGTGCGTCGCGCAGTGGGGTCTGATTTCATCATCATCTATCGCCTTTCAATGCTCGACCTGGTGGAGGGGGGAAGTTCTTTTGAGGAGATCGTTTCCCTGGGCAAAGAAGTTGAACAGGCCGGGGCCACCCTTATCAACACAGGCATCGGCTGGCATGAAGCCAGGATTCCAACCATCGCCACCCGGGTACCACGGGCCGCCTTTACCTGGGTCACGGCCAGGGTAAGGGCCGCACTTACGATCCCCGTCATCACCTCCAATCGCATTAATATGCCCGACGTGGCCGAGCAGGTACTGGCCCGGGGGGATGCCGATATGGTTTCCATGGCCCGCCCGTTTTTGGCAGATCCCGAGTTTGTCCGCAAGGCTGAGGAGCAGCGGGTTGATGAGATCAACACCTGTATTGCCTGTAACCAGGCCTGCCTGGATCATATCTTTCTTGGGGAATTGACAAGTTGCCTCGTGAATCCCCGGGCCTGCCACGAGACTGAACTGTTGATCGAACCGGTTGAGCATCCCCGGAGAATCGCTGTGGTGGGCGCAGGTCCCGCAGGTCTTGCATTTGCCACCACTGCGGCTGGCCGGGGGCACAGGGTGTCCCTGTTTGAGGCGGCCCCGGAAATAGGGGGCCAGTTCAATATCGCCAAACAGATTCCAGGCAAGGAGGAGTTTTATGAAACCCTGCGCTATTATCGCCGTCAGATCGAACTCACTGGCGTTGATCTCAGGCTGAACACCCGTGTCACCCGGGACCGCCTGGAGCAGGGCGATTTTGATGAGGTGGTGCTCGCCACCGGTATCCTTCCCCGTATTCCGGAGATCGAGGGGATCGACCATCCCAGTGTATTAACCTATCTTGATGTGATGAACGGGGCTGAGGTGGGCAGAACTGTCGCCGTCATCGGCGCCGGCGGTATCGGCTTTGATATCTGTGAAGTGCTGACCCACCAGGGACCGTCCACCCCCCAGGATATAGAAGACTTTATGGCCGAATGGGGGATTGATATGTCCCTTAAGGCCCGGGGCGGCGTGGAGGGCATGTCTCCCCGGTTCGCACCTTCTCCCCGCAAGGTCTACCTGCTGCAGAGAAAGGCAACCAAAGTGGGCGCAGGACTTGGTAAGACCACCGGCTGGATCCATCGTACGGATCTTGCCAAAAAAGGCGTGGGCATGATCGCCTCCTGCGAATACCTGAAGGTGGATGACCAGGGGCTGCATCTTAAGGTGAACGGTGAACCCCAGCTGCTTGAGGTGGAGAATGTGGTCATCTGCGCCGGCCAGCAATCCAACCGGGAATTGGCCGGTCAGATCACCACCCTGCCGGTACATCTGATCGGAGGCGCGGACGTGGCTTCTGAACTTGACGCCAAACGGGCCATCCTTCAGGCCACCCGGCTGGCAGCTGACATATGACCGCTGCCCGCGTTTCTATGAAGAATGTACAGGGCTAAAAAAAATAAAAAGAGGGCCCCTTACTTCACTTTGCTTTGTCCAAACAAGCAGAATGAAGTAAGGGGCCACGGGATTTCTAAAAAGAGATTTGATTTTCAAGGGCAAGTGTGAATTCCCCGGACGCTGTTTTGCTCAATCGCACAAGCCGTCCACTTTCCGGTGTATTGGAAAAGAAAATACGATAAATCCCCGGTACGGACGGCATGGATATCTGGTTGGATATATTTATGGTGGTTTTTAATGGTTTTTTCAGGCTTGAAATGGCTTTGCCCAGGTGTTCCAGGACCGGCTTGGGAAGCCCCTGTGAGTCAAACAATCCACCGCCGGTATTCCAGGGTTCTTTATCCGTGATTCCCCACCAGACCCATCCCGTGATACCCGGCTTGCTGAGCGCAAGGAAAAAAGAATCCACTGCTGCCCTGGCTTGGACCTCCATATCCCATTTGCCCCAGGCATACCCGTTTTTGCCGGATGGCGCCATTCGGTCGGGAACACTGAATTCGCTGATCATGACCGGCAGGCCCAAAGAAAGGAGCTGATCCCATGCAATTCCCGTATCCAACAGGTCTTTGCAGGGCTCAAACAGTTGAATTCCGTATGCCGGCTGGTTCACAGACAATCCCGGATACCATTCCAGCCCCAAAACGTCCGGCGGGTTTGCGGTTTTTAAAAGCGCTTGATAAAAGAGCAAGGTGCCGGTAATTCTTTTTTTCTCCCAAGGGACCTGGGCGTCAATTCCCCTTTGCCAATCATAATCATTTACCATCACCTTTGCGTCCGGGGCCATGTTCCGATGGGCGGCTATCAATGCTTCAACCAGACGGACGCGATCCTTTACGCGGTAACCGCCATAGATATTGCTGGACGGCTCATTAACGATCTCCCATAGGTGCATGGAAGAACCATAGTCCTGCTGATAGGTCTTAAAAACCTTGGCAAGGTGTTGTTCCGCGCTGAGGCGAAATTCTTCCCCCCTTTGTTTTTCAATGAATTTGGGTTTGGCGGCTTGAATGACCGCATGGGTGTGAAGCGTGTACCCCAGGGAAACCAGTTCGGGGATTTGGAGTATATCCTCCCAGTGGGTGAATTTATTTTTTTCATCGACAATTTTATCCCAAAACAGGGGTAATACAAAATGATTGAATCCCGTCTCCCGCAATTTCGCATAATATTCCGGGATGCTGTTTGTTTCCTGGGGGTCTTCGAATCCAAAGGATTGGACCACACCGATTCGAAAATCCGGTTCAACCAGTTGAACCCATGGTTGATTATTCAAGTCGGATTTCATTGAAAACGGCAGTATCACTCTATTTTTGGGTGTCAACCGCTTCATCACCCGTTCACGGCTTTGGGCGGCCACGCTTTTTTGGCTGATATCCAGCAGTTGCTTCAATATGAGGTCCGCTTTTTGCGCACACTCTTTGGTTGATTCAAGGGGGTCTAAACCCTCTAATTGAATTTTCATCCTGTTCAGCTGGGCCGAAAGGGCTTTATCTTTTGTATAGTCCGATGATAACAGCTCGTTTAAACGGGTATGGGCCAATTCAAGGTTCAATAGGATGGAACCGTTTATAAGGCTGTTTTGAATCCCTTTTCCCCGTCCGTCGGCTCTCAGCCACAGTTTGTACGATTCACCGGCTTGCCAGAAGAGGATCTCCAGGGTCAAGGGGGATGTCGACGAGGGGATTAACACGGGCACACTGGCCGGTTCGCCATCCAACTTAATGGTACCTGTCTTAACCGTTACTTTCACCGGAGAATGTTTGGAATCCGTGGCAAAAAACCATTGGCCGGCAGATACACCCATTGCTTTGAAATCTTGTTCGGTCAGGAGGCGGCCTCCTGGGCCATAGGCCAGCAGCGGAATTTCGGGGACAACATCGGGGTCCGTTTGGATTGTCTCTTTCAGGGAAAAATTTTTCATCCATACGGTTCGGTCTCCGCTTTTACCATGATCCGGTCCGTTCATATCGGCGATAAAAATGTGTTCAAGCAGGGATACATCCATGGGTTCATTGGATGCGGAATCAAAGGGGATCATATCTTTTGGATAAAAAGAGATCGCCTGCCATTCCTGGGTGGGGGTAAAGACGGAATAAAACACCTTCCCGTTTGTCTGGTTGAAACGCAGAACCAGCGCCCCTTCACGATCGCTTCGCACTTCAAAATAGATCCGGGATGACTGTCGCCATGGGGCATCGGTATTTCCCGTCAAAACGGCGGGTTCTGCATTATAGCCGTATTCCCATGAAAAAATGCCCCCCTGGTCGGGTGTCTTTTCCCAGGAGATGCTGCTGTTGATGGGAAAAAAGAATTTGGGATGGACGTCTCCGTTGGTCGGGGAAATCATCAGGGCACTGAGAATCGACACTCCGATCACCAGTGCGATGGCCTTGAATGATCGTTTCATATTCATCCTTTTCGAAATAACCGGCATTGGTTGCAAACCGTTTGTTCCATGTAATTATCCTTTTCCTGTTCTGCGAAAAGGGCTCTGGCACTTTTATATTTCTGATTGTTCCAGATCTCTTCAAGATCCTGCTGTAAAAGGTTGCCAAAATCGTATGCCTTATCATACACCACACAGCAGGGGGAGACGCCTCCGTCGGGATTAACAGTGATGGATCGATACAGGTAGAAGCATTTCTGGTTGATAATATAATTTTGATTTTGAAGTACCCGGGGATCATAATACCAATAATCCGGGTTTTCAGGCAACCATTTATTTGCCATCTCCTGGTTTGAGAACTCTTCGAAGGGTAACCCCGCCGGTGCGAACCGAAGTAAGTCAACGCCGATCTCCTTGGCCAGGGCCTGGGCGCTTGTCATTTGGTGTTCATTATGCTTCATCACCAGGTACTGCCACTCAATAAAGGGGGTTCGGCTTTTAAGGGCTTTTTTCTTTTGAATGATGGCATTGAGGGTCTGGATAACACGCTCATAATTGCCGCCGGTGCGATACTGCTCATATATCTCCTGGGAGGTGCCGTCGATGGAAACCACAAGATACTCCAGGCCGGACTCGACTATTTTCAGAATGGTCTCATCTGTAATATTCTTTAAATTCGAACTTAGACTGGTTCCAATCCGGTTGTTTACATTATATTCGATCATTTTAAAAATGTCCGGATTCAGGAAAGGCTCTCCCCAGTTATGCAAGGAGACCTCGAAGGCATAGGGTTTCAGCTGATCCATGATTCTGGTATATGTTTGAAAGTCCATGGAGCCCTTGGGGCGGTTCAGGGTATTCATGCCCGTGGGACATAACCGGCACCGAAGATTGCAGAAATTGCAGGTATCGATGATGATTTTATAGGGATAGCCCTGCAGTCGGTTTTTTTTGTTTTTTTTATCCCATTCGACGCGAAGGGCATTGAGTATTTTTTGGGGCGTTGCATGGCGTATAAAGGACTGAAAGTAGCGTGGAAGCCGTTTCGCCATGGGACGCCAGCGCCTTTTTTCTTGGATGGATTCTAAATTGGGGATCTTTTTTTTTTCCATTGTCTCAGCTTATGTATGTGTTATTTTGTCATCTCCAGTGTCCTGGTGCACCTGGCTTTCAATCGTTATAACAGCCTGCGGTAGATATCATTCAATGATCGAGCGGCTCTATCCCATGAAAAGTGTGATGCCTGTTCAAATCCTTTTTGGATCATCTGTTTTTGCAAGGAATCGTCTGATAAAACCGTGCATAATCCGTCGGCAATTTCTTCCGAATCCAGGGGGGACACCAACACCGCTGCGTCTCCGGCAACTTCCGGCAGGCTTGTGGTATTGCTGCAGACCACGGGCAACCCGCGGCTCATGGCCTCTAACACAGGAAAACCGAAGCCTTCGTACCGGGATACAAAGGAAAAAACGCTGGCCTCATCATAAAACCCAGGAAGGTGTTCCCAGGGGATATGACCTGTTTGAATAATGTCCTTTCGATAGGGCGATGCATGGATCCTGGCCTGGGGCTTTTCCCACAAAAAAGCCCGGGGTTCCCCCAAAAGAACCAGCTGATGTTCAAATCGATTTGATTGGCGCAGCAGTTCATAGGCTTCGACCAGTTTTATCACGTTTTTTCGGGGTTGCAGGCGGCCTGCGTAGAGGATGAAGGGCTTTTTTACGCCATAGAGGTCTAATACCGCCTGGTTGTCCAACATTGATTTGGGCTTTGAGAAAAGGGGATCGATCCCGTTATGAACGGTGACCACCTTACTGGGATTCAGATTGGTTATATCCAGCAGGTCTGTCCGTGTTGCTTCGGACACGGTGACGATAATATCCGCACGCTTGACCATATACTGTAAATTTTTTTCCAGCCGCCATTGGATGGCTTTGGGGAAAAAATCGGGATTTCTTATGAAGCCGATATCATGCACCGTTGCCACAATTCGGGTTTTTTTTGAAATTGGCGGAAGGACATAGGTGGCGTGGACGACCCCGGCGTCCAGTCGACGGACGAGGCGCTGGGAAGAGGCGAGCACACCCAGTTTCCCAACGGGCTTTGTGATACGGCAATGGTTTCGATATCTTTCCGGCAGCAGGTCAATGGCCCCGGGGTAGGCGACCAGGGCAAACAGGTTCACGTGGGGCATGCGATTTCCTGCATCGTCGATCAAGGCCGGAATGATGCATTTATCATAGGTTTCAGGCCCACCGGAGGATTTGCCCATCATATATGTTGAAATGGCGACCGTATGATTATTCATGTTCGCACCGGATATGATTTACAATTAAGGTCGCCAGCATTTTCAATAACAGTGCTGTGCTTCCGAGCCAGAACAATGGGTTCCATCCGTTTAATCCATGGTGTTTGTAATAGTACCGCAGTGCCCCCCTGTGGAAATCCAGAATGGAGAGCGGGCTTCGTTTGCGGTTGGGGCGGTAGTATTCCATGTGGATCATTTCGACATCAGGGGTGCACCATACCTCCCAGTCTCGCTTTTTCAGCCGGTAAAAAAAGTCGGCGTCCGACCAGTAGACAAAAAAGCCGGGATCAATGGAATCAATGGATTCAAGCGCCTTTTTTCGTACCAGAACGGCGGCAAAGGATCCCCAGTCACAGGCAAACGGTCTGCAGGCCGATTGGGCGGTGAAATTTAAAAAATTCCGGGTAATGGCATTGTTCGGCCAGATTCGGCTCAAAAGGGTGTACCGCCCGAACAGGGCATTTACGGGTGTGGGAAATTTTCGTGCCGTATATTCAATATTGCCCTTTCCATCCCTGATTCGAGGGGCGACAGCGCCGATCCTCGGATGGGAACCGGCAAATGCCGTGAGTCCGTCGATGGACCCCCGGGGGATGATGGTATCGTCATTGAGCAGCAGCAGCCAATCGCCGGTTGCCAATTGAGCCGCCTGCCTTAATCCCTGGGCAAGCCCGAGGTTCTGATGGGAGAATATGGGTTTTACCCAGGGGTAATCCGTCTTGAGCATCTGGACGGTACCGTCGGTGGATGCATTGTCGAGAACGATGACTTCCCGATTGTTTTGAATCTGGGGGTGCAGACTTTCCAGGCAACGCTTCAGATCCGTTTTGCAATTATAGGTTACGATCAGTACGGATAATTGAGTCTGTTTCATGGCTGCTCCAGTCGGTGGGGTTCCGTTTCAAGGGCATTGGTCTCAAATCCAGCCGGTTTTGGTTCAAACTGCAGGGAATAGGCAACGCTAAGACTGATGATGAGCCATGCCTGGGGCATGCCTTTATCAAACAGATCCAGCACCAGGCCGCAGAGAAGAAATGTCAGAATACTGATATCCAAGGCCTGTCCTATTCTGGAAAATGTTTCTTGCCCGTTTTTTTGCAGTGTCTTGATCACACGGCAAAGGTTTCGATGAACTTTGAAAAAGAAAGCCAGCAGCAGGGCAAGGGCAAAAACACCGGTCTGGGATGCGACCTGGATATAGGCGTTGTGGGGGGTGACCGCCGATTTTTTGTCCGCACATGCATAGTATTTGAAAATATCGTATCGGTTGCCGTAGCCGACACCGGTTAAAAAATGATCCTTGAATTGCATCCAGCCGGCTTGGAACAATTCCATGCGAACCGAATAACTATGGCTTTGGCTCGTATAACTTTTCACAGAAAGAACCCGGTCGATGAACCTGGGGGGGGGAAAGCTGATCAATAATATCCCGGCAGCAACGCAGACCACGAGGGTAAATGGCGTTAATATGGCCAGCCGTTTGATAAACATCATGCCGAAGGAAAACAAAAGCAAAACAAAGCCGGTTCGGGAATAGGTCACCACAAAGGAACTCAGCAGAATCACCATGAACAGAAGCCATAGGATGCGGGTTAAATCAAAAGCGTGGGTATTCCGCCAGAAGACGACCACCAGCGGGATCAAAAGGGAAACATTAAGTGCTAGAAGAATGGCATGGGCGCTCAGGCCCGTGGAACGCTCCACGACACCGACGGTTTTTTCTTCCAGGACACTTTTTTCCACACCGAAAACATTCCCTTCGGACTGTTCCCAGCTGTACCGGGTTTCAAACCGGGCTTGGGGCAGGTACCTTTGAATCAAGGCGTAGGTGGATGCCAGTGTGGAAGACAGAATCAAAATTAAAAGGCATCGCTTGATGATTTTCCATGAATCGGCCAACTGAACAACCAGGAAGAAAAACAATACCGTTGTGGAGAGGCGAAAGACCGCTTCAAAACCATTTTTCATTTCACCGGCGCCCATGAGGCTGAAAACGGCCATGAGCAGAAACGCCGGCAAAAGGTACATCCAGGGCAAAACGCGAATCTGTATTTTTTTCATGCCAACATGGATGATTGTCGAGAAAAGGGTTACCAGGGTCAGAATCTTTGGAATGGTCAAGGGGAGGTGTCTGGTCAACGCCCCAACGGTTCCGGCGACCTCCAGGGGAATGGTCAAAGCGATGAGCAATAATCCGTACCGGGGATTGATCAATACTAGCAGCAGGATTGCAGTGCCCGCCACCATGCCGATGAACAGTTTCGGCCCCACCCATAGGGGCAGAAGGGCGGACAGCATGATAATGGCGGCATATCCGGCATATTTTTCAACCGGCGCCCCATGGCTTTTTGCTTTTTCGGCCCTATCCTGCATTGGAAATAACGTGATCATAAACATCCTGTAATGTATTGCCTGCCATATCCAGACTATACCGGGTTTTTATTAGGCGCTTGGCGTTGGCACCGTATGCCTTCCTGAGATCGGGACGGTCGGTCGCAATATCCATGGCAGCGGACAGGGCCCGGCTGTCTCTGACGGGAACGATCCATCCGGTCTCCCCGGGCTTCACAACTTCAGGTGTGCCGTCCACGTTGGTGCCGATTACGGGTAATCCCATGAGCATACCTTCATAGATGGCAAGGGAAATGCCTTCGGCAAGGCTGGGGTGCACCATGACGTCCATGGCTTTCAACACAACGGGGACATCGTCTACAAATCCCGGCATGATGACATGATCCGCAATGCCAAGGGTTTTGATTTTTGCGCGCATGGATGCTTCAAGGGGCCCTGTTCCCAATAACAGGAGTTTTTTATGACGATGGTTCTTCAAGGATTGTGCAAATGCTTCAACCAGGTTGCCATGGGCCTTTTCCGGGTAAAAACGGGCGGTATAAACAAAGGCGATCTCATCCGGTTGGATGCCAAACCGCTTCCGGACCGCGAGCTTGTCCACAGGCCCCGGATCCCGACGGTGATCCATGCCGGAAATAACAACCTGGGTCCGCCTGGCGTTAACTCCCCTGGAGATCGTTTGTTTCCGGGTTGCCTCGCATACCGCTGTCACCATGTCAAACCGACGGATATGTAACGTGTCCAAAAGCTCGTAGAGTAATATTTTCAATGGTTTCCGAAACCAGACATAGATCGTGGTCATAATGGGAATCCCGGCTTTTCGGGCCGCATAATATCCGATGATGTCGCTTCTCCAATCATGGGTATGCAATAGCACGGCATTGGTCTCTCGGATGAGGTCTGCCAGGTGGTTTATGGCCTTTGGGATGCTTTTCCCGGGGGCCCAGGGCAATTCATGCACGGTATGGCCATGGGATACCAGGGGGGATTTGAAGGCGGTTTCCGTGTCCCGTGCATTCTTGAACAGGGCCACAGGGCAGGAGAACCGTCGGGTGTCGATGTTGTCGAGCCATCCGAGCATGGTGGTTTCCACGCCTCCGTATAAGACACTGTTTCTGACCTGCAAGACTGTTTTCGGTGATGTCATCATTGCTCCTTTCTGGGGTTATCTCCGGAGGGGGGATGCTTTTCTGGGGGCACCGGAAAGGGACCACCATACGGCCAGGCCTAAAATGGCTGCTGTTGCCGATTTCAATATCAAAGTCCCCCAGGCAGCTCCTGTGGTACCGGCGGTGTTGATCGCCATGTAATAAACCGGAAAACTCACTATCAACAGTAGTGAATGGACGATGGCACTGATATAAAACCGCTCCAATGCATAGAGCAGGCCAATCAATGGAAAAACCAGCAGGGAGAGAATATATGCGGGATACATGATTTTCAGCAAGGACGCCGATATGAGATAGGCGCCGGGAAACAAAAGGGGAATATAATCATCGACAAAAATGAATATGGGTAAACTCAAGACGGATACGCCGACGCTGATGAAAAGGCATCGCTTGCACCAATTTAAAAGGTCCTCATAATATCGGTGATGGCAGGCCTTGGGCATCATGGTGGTCATGATCGAAATAATACAAAGGTCGAGAATTGTCAAAATCTGCCAGGCGGCGTTGTAGACCGCCACATCCGACTCGGTTTTCATGCGGGTTAACATCAGCACATCCATGCGGCTATAGAATACATAGGTCACCCCGGCGAGGATACTCCATTTCGCGTAGCGCCATACCGCGCCAATGGGTGCTATTATCGACTCGGCATCAAGGGGCAAGCGTAATAATATCAACCAGTCCCTGTATCCAATGAGCCATGCGCTTAAAAAGAAGCAACCGGAGATGATCCACAATGCCCGCATCCATGTAAATGTCCCCATTGTAATCAACAGCGCAAAAAAGCACAGCCGGGCTGTGTTGTAAACCGGTCGAATCAAGGCCAGGGTTTTAAAATCCAACGCTGCTTGCTTTTTGGCCTGAATCAAGGTCCACAGTCCATATCCCGTGATGGCGGCAATCATCTGGGGCAGGGCCTCTTGGATTCTGTCCAGTCCGAGAATCCCGTAGACGCCGTCCGGCAGCGCCAGGAGGCAAACCGCCAGTATGCCGCATATGCCGAGCTTGATCACCAGACCCGCCCGGAAGATATGGTTGATCCGGTGGGTGTCCTTTGCAACGGCTTGGGTGCCGAGTCTCACCATGCTGTCATTGATACCTTGACCGACCAGTTCCTGGACAATGAGGACCACCGCCAGAACCGAACTGATTCGTCCGTATTCCTGGACGGAAAGGCAGGTTATCATGAGCAGACCGCCGCCCACCCCCAGCAAGGCATTGCTGCCCGAAGAGATCAAGGTCCACAGGGTATGCCCGATATCCCGATGTAACTTGGGGCGGGTGCCGGGTTGTTTTTGATGGGAAAGAGTCATTGCCTTGGGCCTTTTTCAGAAGAATCGGTAAAGCCCTTTCGGGATAAAAAATTGTCTCATGTTCAGGATGGTCTCCAGGGGGATGGGCTGCCCATAGGTCCTGAGTTCCGCCTGGGCCCGCAGGATGGTTTCCCGGCGAGTGCGATGGGCTGCAATGACCCATAGGAGTTTGTCAACAACGCCATCCGATAGATGGGCTGCCAGCAAGGATTCCAAAATAGGGGGAAGATCGATCAGGGTGAGATCCCATTGGGGCTTGAGTTCAGCAATGGCGGGTTTTAAATCCTGGTAGGGTAATCCCGTATTGGCTGCCAGCCCGAAGGGAAGCACGGATACACCTTGCCACTTCGTGGGAATGGCCATATCAGCGATGTTCGATGGTTTGTCCCTGATATCATGGATTCCCCGGTGCCCGGAAAGATTGAAGTAGCGGCTGAGCTCTCCCCCGTTACCGGTGTCAATGATTAAAACTGTCTTTTGATTTTGGGAGGCCATCTGTGCCAGTTTTAATACGATGCTGGTGCAGCCTTCCCTCGGAATACTTGAAAACACCCCGACCACTGGATGGGGGGTGGCCTGGAGTTGAAGTATACTTTTTTCATAAATGGAGCGAAAGACCGGATCCGGCTTTTCGGTTTTGAAAAAGGGGTGATCCAGCGTCCATTTGACCTGCCCGGAAGTTGTTTTCTGTTGAGATATGATATCCATGATTCGTAATTGCTATCCTTTGTATTGTTCGATGGTTCCCAAAACTTGAAGCCCCAGCTCATTTTGGATTTCGTCCGCGTTCCAGTAAGTCGTGTCGTTAAGTTCCCGGACAAAACACAGGGCCGTTGTCAAAACAAAGGCGCACAGAGCAGAAAGGAAAATATACAACCATTTTCGGGGTTTGACCGGGCGTATGGGAGAATCCGCCTGTTGAATGATGATCAGGTCCACTATTTTGGCTCTTTTTTTCTGGTCCAGCAACCGGGTTTCCTCGGCGGTTTTCAAATACATCTCATAGGTTTCCCGGGTGGATTTCCATTCCAACTCCAACCTGGAAACAAGATGGATGTTTTGGTTGATGGTTTTCAATTCCTGGTTGAATTCCTCGATCTCTTCCCGAATCCGGTCTATTTCTGAACTAACGGCGACGTGTTCGGCTGTTTTGGCATTCAAGCTATGGGCAAGGCTTTCATGGATCGTGTTGACACCTTCCTGAAAGGACATTTTCTTTTCAGGGCGAATGGTTTCCAGCAATGCTTCACTTTCTTTGATGGATTCATCAATGCCGGAGATAATCCTTCCCTGTTCTGCATATTCCTGGCCTTGCTTGAACCGATCGAGTTTCATCCTGGCGATTTCATGGGCAACATTCTCCCATACCGGATTGATGGAGATGTCCCGGGTTAAAATGATATAGGGGGCGTTCTTCCGGATTTCGTTTTTGAGAAACGCCAGTTGAGCGTCCAGGGCCTTTTGTTTCACGAGGGCCTTATTCAAACGGGATTTGGATAAAAGCCGGTGCTCGATTAAAAGGGCTGTTTCCCGTTCGGCCCCGATCAGATTCATGGTGCTTCGCAGTGTGGATAATTCCTTTTCTATCCGGTTCAGCTTGTGCCTGGCGTCGTCCACCTGATTTTTATAAAATGTTAGGTTGACGGGCGATAATCCGGTTTTCTCTTCATGCCAGAACAATGCCTGTTCACACATTTTTCCGGTGATTTCCCGGGCCAGGGTCTGATCGTTGCAGCGAAATGCAATGGAGATGATATCACTGTCCGGAACCTGGGAAATATCGAATGCATCGGCAATGTCCGCAAGCAGTCGGTTCTGTTCGAGGATCCGGCGTTCTTCCGGGGTGGGTGGTTTGGACAAATGCAAGGTGTATTTGATTTGGTTGTAGGCTGTTATGATGACCTCTTTAACATTGACCCAGGCTCTTCGGATGTATTTCCGGTAATCCGGGATACGATCAAAGCGTTCCCTGGTAATATCAAGGGTTTCAACAATGCGCCGGGTCAGGTCCATACTCTTCAGCAGGACGATGACCGTGTTTATCTCCCCTGCTTGATCCAGATGACGGATGTTGGGGGTGACCCTCATGGAGTCGCTGTTGGTACCTGGGTCTTTCTCGTTTAAAGAGAGGCGTTTCACCAGAATCTCGCCGCGGGATTCGAATACCGGCGGATATGAGAAACTGACGATGGCACCCAAAATAGCCGAAAGCACTGTAAGGATGAGAATCTGACGGCCATTTTTAAAAAAAGTCCGTAAAATATCTCGCAGGGTAAGGAATGAATGTTCTTTCATATCTGATATCATAAATAATCGTCCGAGCTATTGGTCTCCATGGAGTTCGTAGGTAAATGGGAAACTGACGTTCCTTGGAATAAGGGCGTTGATATAAGTTTCCACAAATTCTCCGGTTTTTGCGATGGTGGTTTTGGGCAGATAGATGACGTCATAGGGCTCCAACAACACATCGGGGGCGTTTCCTTTCCGGATCTGTTCCAGATTCACGGTGAGCACCCGGGCGGCTTGATCCGAACCCGTCCGAATAATTAAAACCTGTTCTTCGTTGGCACTTGTCAATGGGCCTGAACTGTATATGACCGCCTGGAGCAGGGTGGTGGGTAACGTCACCTTCATAACCCCAGGGGTTTTGACCGCCCCGCCGACATAGACCACGCGTCCTTCAAAATGACGCATGATAACCGAAATGTCCGGTTTGTACAGTTCTTTGGAAAAAGCGTCGTACAAATCTTTTTGCAGTTCTCCGGGCGTTTTACCGGCGGCCATTATTTCTTGAACAATGGGAAGGGAAATTCTTCCATCCGGCCGCACCTCCATCTGTTCTGAGAATTTAGGATGGTAAACAAACTTAATTTCCACCCTGTCTCCAGGCAGAATCCGATAGGTTTGGGTTGGTATCTTTCGCACCCCAGGCAGGGGCACCCCTTGAATCGCCCGGGCTTGATCGGGGCTTGTGACTTTTTCAGTAGCGGGCAGGTGGGAACAGGCGCAGAGGAGCAAGCAGATCCCAATCCACCCCGTTGAATGTGTCCATCTGTGTTTCACCTTTTGTGTCCTTTTCATTTTAGGGCTCATTTTACTGGGGATCCGTATGGGGAGAGATCGATTTTAGAGATTCAATCACTTCTTCTAACTTATCACCAATGCCATACCGGGGAGCGTAGCCGATGGTTTCCCGGGCAAGGGAAATGTCCGCAACGGAGTTACGGAGCTCTTCGGACTTTGCAGGAGTGTATTCCGGTGCCATTGAAAGTCCTGTTTTTTCGCTTATCAGGCAAGCAAGTTCATTCACTGTTTTTCCGATTCCTGTTCCGATATTCATGGTGACTCCCCGCTGGTCCCCATGAAGGGCACTCACAAATGATTGCGCAACATCCTTGACATACACAAAGTCCCTGCATTGATTGCCATCTCCAAATATGATGGGATGCATGCCAGCCAGTAGCCGTCGGATGAAAATGGTGATGACGCCGACATAGGGCGTGTAGGTCTGGCCGGTTCCGAAGGTGTTGAACAGACGCAGTACCGTTGCATTGATGCCGGTTTGCTCGCCAATGTTCAAAACCGTTTGTTCCGAGGCCAGTTTGCTGATGCCATAGGGACTTGCCGGGGCTTTCGGCCAGGTCTCGGCAATGGGGGAAGGGGTGGGGGCGTCCCCATACACTGCCATGCTGCTGGCAAGGATAAAGCGGGGCGTGTCGGCTTTAACGGCTGCATCCAGAACCGTTGCAGTGCCGATATAATTTTGTTTTGCATCTTCTAAAAAGGCTTCAACGGAATTTCGAATACTGACCCGTGCGGCAAGATGAAGTACTCCGTCCGGCTTGAACTGGGAAAAGAGGCGGACCATTGCCCCGGAATCCAGGACGTCCGCCTTTTCAAACATTACTGCTGACGGAATATTTGCCCGTTTTCCGACACTCAGGTTGTCCACCACAAGGATATCATGTCCATTTTCAAGCAATTCACGGACGGTATGGTGGCCGATGAACCCAGCTCCTCCGGTTACAATAACTTTCAACGTTTCTCCTTATCAAAAGAACTTATTTTGAATAACACATGGCCTTACAGTCAATGGCCAAGTTGGGTGTCATGATATGATTTGAAATTACTTCTCCGTTCAGATCCACGGTGGTATTTCCCAAAACAAGGGAGTCCTTCAGGGTGCCGTGGCCCCGGATTTCAGCATTGGGTCCGATGACCGTATGCCGGATTTGGGAATTTTCATCGACTTTGGATGTGGCATCAACCAGTTGCCCGAGACCTTGGTTATCAAGTTCATAGAGGTTCACCCGCAACAGATCCGAAGGCGAGGTCAGGTTGATATCATTTTCAATGGCCTTGGCAATGGTGACAGGCTCCCCATCGTCAATGAGTATTTGAATGGAATCTGTCAATTCATACTCATCCCTCAAGGCTGTTCGCGGGGTTCTTCGGATCGCATCAAAAATGGGGAGGTCAAACAGGTAAATCCCGCATCCTTTCATCCGGTTCTTGACATGTCTCGGTTTTTCGATCACCCTTTGAATTCGCCCTGTTTCCGGGTCATAGATGACGGCAAAATTCTTTTTGATGGCTTCCGGGTCATCTTCTTCCTTGACAAATATCAGACTTCCATCCGGTGAACGCCTGTAATCCTCCATCACCTGCCTGATGCCGTTGCCATGGAAATAGATATCCCCTAAAAATAACAGAAACGGAGAATTGATGTAGGGTTCCAACTGTCCCACAGCATGGGCAATGCCGAGGGTGTCGGACTGTTCAACATAGTGTATCTCCACATCAAAATCTTTGCCGTCTCCGATGGTTCGGGAAATTTCATAGCCTAAATGGCCGATGACTATGTAAATCTTCCGAATTCCTGATTGCTTCATGATGGCAATCTGATAGGCCATCAACGGTTGATTGCAGATGGGTAGCGTTGGCTTGGGATAGTTTTTATTGAAAGGGGCCATTCTCGTACCACGACCCGCTGCAAGTATAACACCGACCATATCTTCAGACATAAACACCCTCCCCATGGTGGTTGGCAAAAAAAAACAAAAATCCGGTTTTAATAAGCCCCACGCCGGAAAATCAAAGCCTCCAACGTTTTTACAAGTATTGACAGGTCCTTCAAAAAGCTTCTTTGGGAGAGGTATTCAATATCATACTGGATGGTTTCATTGAATTTCAAATCCCCACGGCCACTGATTTGGGCAAGACCGGTCACCCCGGGTTTTACACTGAATTTTCTCTTTTGTTCTCCCTTGTAATACTTTGCCATCTCCGGGATTTCCGGGCGGGGGCCCACAAGGTTCATGTCACCGGTAAGTACATTTATGAAATTCGGCAGTTCGTCGAGGGTTGTTTTGCGAAGCCATTTGCCAACCCGGGTTACCCGGGGGTCTTCATTGTTCTTGAATTTTAAGCTCTTCAGTTCCGGTTCGGAGTATTTATATTCATATAATTCGGGATATAGCTCTTTGGCATTTGTTTTCATGGTTCGAAATTTGTAAAACGTGAACGGGCGTCCGCCGAGATCTTCCCGTCTCTTCTGCACTTGCCGCCTGTCACATTGAACGGTTTGATTTTTATCCGAGATCCTGCGGTCTGCCGTCGCTCTACGATTCTTGCCCACGCGTTTTTGACGAAAAATGGCGGGACCAGGGGAATCGATTTTGATGGCCACAGCAATGGCGGCCATGACGGGAAACGTGAAAACAAGTGCCGGTATGGCTATGCAATAATTTAAACATATCAGCAGTTTGGAGTATCGCCGTTTTTTGAGATACTGCAGGGGGAATAACGCGGCCAAGCGGCTGGTTTTTCCGGAGGCTGGTCTCCTCCTGGTAATATTTGCGATCGGTTTTAAAGTGAACTTTGTATCCATTTTGCTCGCTCTCTTTTTAACAAGTAAGGTCTCAGTTCTGTTCCCTTGATACTCTTAAAAATATAAAGCTCAACAACTCAAATAACTGTTCTGTCTAAAAATACCTTCTCAATAATGTGTGAAGTGTTATTACTACTCTAATGACTTTGTGATTGTCAACTTAAAAAATAGAAAAAGTCCAATGGGTATGCGCGTTGCAAGGTTCCGGGGGCGGTATCCGGCAGTCCTTTTTGTCGTTAAATACGAAGTAATGTCAGCGGTGCCTGATTTAGCTTTCGGAGTGAATTAAGTTTTGTTTGATTTAGTAACGGGGGGAAGTAAATGAACGGTTGATTTTATCCGTCGAACTGGGTATATTACCATCCTGTTTTATTACAATTAAGAATTCGGAATCATGGGAAATGAAGCCAAAGGGAATTTGATTGATGCGGCAGATTCGAACAGTCCCGTTTGTTTTTATGTGGCTCTTTACCGGTGTTCGTTTGCGTTTAACGGATGTCGGGGGACGGCTCCGGGAAAGACCTCAGGTGATCCACTGGTTGCCTATCCCGGTTAAACAATCAAAGACGACCGCGACGTATGCTGTTTAACTCAATTGATTTTGCAGTGTTTTTACCCATGGTGTTTGTCTCATATTGGTTGTTGCAGAACAATGTGAAATGTCAGAATCTGTGCTTGTTAATCGCCAGTTATGTTTTTTATGGATGGTGGGACAAACGCTTTCTATTGCTTATTGTTTTTAGTTCTTTTGTTGACTATCTCATCGGTCTTTGTCTGTTGAGACTGAATGGAAATGAAAAAGTAAGAAAAGGCCTGTTGCTTGTCAGCCTTACCTGTAATCTGGCGATGTTGGGTTACTTTAAGTACTCCAATTTTTTCCTGGAATCATTTATACGGGCGTTTTCTTTTTTTGGCGGTCAAATTGATTTTGAGTGTCTTAGTATTATCCTGCCTGTGGGTATCAGTTTTTATACCTTTCAAACATTAAGCTATTCAATTGATGTCTATAAACGGAAACTGACGCCCCATGGGGATATTGTTTCTTTCTTTACATTTGTGGCCTTTTTTCCTCAACTGGTAGCCGGTCCTATTGAAAGGGCGACCCATCTTTTACCACAGTTTCTTACCAAAAAAGTATTCCTTTACTCCAATATCTCCCATGGAATGAAACTTATGATATGGGGGTTCTTTTTGAAATTGGTTGTTGCCGACCGGGCCGCTATTTATGTGAATGCCGTGTACAATAATGTTCCTATGCATGGCGGATTAACTTTTCTTGCCGCGACTTTTTTATTCGCTTTCCAGATTTATGGGGATTTTGCCGGGTATTCCTTAATTGCAATCGGGACTGCCAAGCTGTTTGGAATTCAATTGATGACAAATTTTAAAAGACCTTATTTGGCCCATTCCATGGGTGAATTCTGGCGGCGGTGGCATATTTCTCTTTCAACATGGCTAAGAGATTATCTGTATATCCCCCTTGGGGGAAATCGCGTTGAAAAACCACGATGGTTGATGAATCTTTTTATCACTTTTTTAATTTGTGGATTATGGCATGGTGCGAATTGGACGTTTGTTTTATGGGGTGGTTTAAATGGGGTGTATTTGATTGTTGAAAATTCTTTTTTTAAAGATAGAAGGAAAAGTCTCGTCAATGTGGCGGTTACATTTTTGTTGGTGAATTTCTCATGGATATTTTTTAGGGCCAACACCCTGGATGATGCTTTTTACATCCTGAGAACCATCGTAACAAGCCCAGGTGAATTGTATATCGGCAATGGGAACGATATCGTTGCGCCCCTGTATGCTACGATTGCAATTTTAATGCTGGTGGTCGGTGAAATTAAAATGGAATATTATGATTTTCTTTTTACAATATCAAAGAATCAGTTCGATTTTGTACGGATGTCTGCATATGCCGTTCTTGTTTTCGTTATTTTGTTCATCGGGGTTTTTGGGGAGAGTCAATTTATATATTTTCAATTTTGAATTATGATTAATCAAGAATATAAAATGCTCGCCGTTAAATTAGTGAAGTTTGTCATTCTTTTTCTGATGATAGATTTTACCTTAGGGGGTGTTGCGAAACAAATCTTCTTCAGTCAAAAAAGTGGTAAGTATTCGAGAATTACACATGCCATAGAAAAAGCATCCGATGAAATATTAATTTTTGGAAGCTCCCATGCAAACAGACATTATGTTCCGGCAATCGTTGAAAAAAGGTTGGGCGAATCGTGCTATAATGTCGGCGTGCAGGGGCAGGGGATTCTATTTCATTCCGCGCTTCAAAAAATCATTTTAGAAAGAACTCGACCGAAACTGATTATCTTGAATGTTGATTCATATTGGCTGTTCGAATCCCAGAAAGTCTATGACAGACTGATTGATTTACGACCCTATTATGGAAACCATCACGACATTCTCAAGCCTGTTCTAAGTTTACAATCCAGATGTACCGATCTTAAAATGCTGTTTAAGTCATATCAAACCAATTCAACGATTCTTCATGCGATAAAATATTATTTTTTTCCTCAAAATGATCTTGACGGGTATATGCCGTTTAATGAGAATAAAAAGAACTGCGTTTTTTCAGAATACAAGACACCGGGATCAAACGAAGAAATCAATTTAGCGCTTGATGATCATTTTATTGCAGCCTTTGCTTCATTTATCAAAAATGCAAAAAATAAAAACATCCGTATGGTTATTGGTGTCTCTCCAAACTATTACGGGGATGATGCCTCGACTAACCGGTCCATGGATGTGATGAGATCAATCGCCGTAAACGAACAGATCCCCTGGTATGATTTCAGTCATGATCGCCATTTCAAAAACAAGTCTGAGTTTTTTTATGATATTGATCATTTGAACTCAAAAGGGGCGGATCTTTTTACGGAATTGTTTGTGGCTTTCTTAAGGGCGGACAATATCCTTGAAAATGCACATTACTGTGGACGTTGCCCAGGCATTTAGTCCCCCAAATGGTATGTGCCATAAGGGGGTAATCCGGCATCCTTGTCCCGGACGTTCCGGGACAAGGGTGGTTTTGAAATTGGCGTTTACTTTGTTCTTACCCGGACGGAGTTTGCATGTGCGTCCAGGCCCTCGATCTCGGCCAGGACCATCACATCCTCGGCCTCCAGGTCAAAGGCCTCTTTTGAGTAATTGATGAGGCTCATCTTTTTGGTGAAGTTATCCACGCTCAGGGCGGAGGAAAACCTTGCTGTGCCTGCGGTGGGCAGAACGTGGTTGGGGCCTGCAATGTAATCCCCCATGGGTTCCGGGGTGTAGGGGCCGAGGAAAACCGCGCCTGCGTTCCTGATCTTGCCCACCTGCTCAAAGGGATTGTCGATCATGAGCTCCAGGTGCTCCGGGGCAAGGCGGTTGGCAAGGGCGATGGCCGTGTCCATGTCCGGAACCACCATGATGGCGCCAAAATCATCGATGGAGCTTTGGGCGATCTCCTGTCGCGACAGGGCCTTTATCTGGGTCTCCAGGGCTTTGCTGGTTGCGTTGGCGATCTCCATGGAGTCGGTGACAAGAATGGAGGATGCCATGGGATCGTGCTCTGCCTGGGAGAGAAGATCTGCTGCAAGATAGTCCGGGTTGGCGCCCTTGTCTGCGATGATAAGGATCTCGCTGGGGCCTGCGATCATGTCGATGCCGACGGTGCCGGAGACGATCTTCTTGGCCAGGGTTACATAGATGTTGCCCGGTCCCACGATCACATCCACCTTGGGAACCGTGGCGGTACCGAATGCCAGGGCTGCGATGGCCCAGGCGCTTCCCGCCTTGAAGATAGAGGTGATGCCCACACGGTCGGCTGCGACCAGCATGTAGGGGTTGATGGTGCCGTCCTCCATGGGCGGGGTCATGAGGAGGCGGGACTGAACCCCGGCCACCTTTGCCGGGATACCGCCCATGAGCACGGAGCTGACCAGGGGCGTCTTGCCGCCCTTGGCGCCGGGGGCGTAGATGCCGGCGGCGTCCACGGGTCTGATCATCTGGCCCACCATGACACCGTCCCTGGGGGTGTCGATCCAGGAGTTCTGGCGCTGGCGTGAGTGGAAGGTCTCAAGCTGGTTAACGGCCCGGTCCAGGGCCCTTGTGAAATCCGGGTCCACCAGCTCCTTGGCTTTTTCGATCTCTTCCTTGGTCACCTTCAGGGTGTCCGGGGTGACATGGGGGGAGTCGAACCGGTTGGTGTACTGGGCCAGGGCCTGGTCACCCCGTTTCTTGACATCCTCTATATAGGCCTCCACAGCCTTGTAATCTTCGGGGGTAAATCCAAGGCCCCTCTCTATGGTGTCACAAACGCGCTGCTCTCCCTCGTCAGAGGGGTAGGTGTAGATCTTCATTTTCTCTGTTTCCTGTATGGGTAAATGGTCAGCTTTTGGTCAGTTCGTCTATAAATCGATTGGAGGATTCAATGGAGGTGTTCATCTCCCTGATCAGCCGGTTGATTCGTTCCTGGAGCTCCGAGAACTCATAGCGCAGGGAACCGATGGCCTGGGCGTTGAGGTTGTGCTTCAGGAACAGGGCATTGTCCCTGAAGGTCTTGAGCACGGGCTCCATGCTTTTTTCGGCCTTGTGCATGACGGCGAGCATGGAGCGGTAGCGGGATTTTGTCTGGTTGAGCTGTGTGCGGCTGGCTCTTTTCAGCTCAGGGTTCTGGTAGAGCTCAAGCTCTTCGGCCCATTCGACAAACAGGGCCTCGGCCACGGACTCCACCTTGTCGATGCGGGCAGAGACATCCTTTGCTGCGGCTTCGCTGTCTTCATAGGCGGAATTCACCCGTTCATAGGCGGTCTTGAGCTCGGTCTGCTCCAGGTTCACCACGGAACCAAACTGCTCCAGGGCGCTCTTGAACTGCTCCTGGGCATCGGACTGGGAATCCCGTGCCTTTTCCACCCGGTCCACCAGGATGTCCCGCTTGTGGACGCCGATCTTCTCCATGGCGTTGTAATAGGTGGTGGAACACGCCCCCAGAACCATGGAAAACAGGGCCGCGATGATCAACGGGTAGAACCTTGGCAGATATCGTGTGTTCATGTTATCTCCTTGATGGCTGTTTTTTTGAAAAATTGTGGTCAATAGTAAAAAGATTTCATTGCAATGTCAAACAGGGGACACGGTTTTTTACAATCCGCTCATCTTCGGCTTGCAGATGATCTCGTCGATCTTAACATCAAAGAAGTTGTGGGTGTTGGCAGGCCGCATCACCAGGGCCGTGTCTGCGCCCTTTGAGGAGCCTCCCACACTGATCACCAGCTGGTCTGTCCTGACAGCTCCTGCATCCGCCGCCATCATGGCCACCTCCACGGCGACCTTGGTGCCCTGGCCAAAGATCTTCAGGGTGTGGGCGATGATCTCGTCGACCTGGATGGCTGAGAACTTGTTCTTCACGGCCCGGCCGATGCCGCCCATGGCATGGGCCGCCGTGATCACCTTGCAGCCCTTTGTTTCAAGGGCCTGCCGGATGGTATCATCCATGACCTGGTGGTTGGCCTCCTTGGCACCGGTGCAGAGGGATACAACGCAGAGGGTGCAGTCCGGAAGGGCCTCGGCAAATTTAAGTGCCGTGGCACCCGTGGACGAGGCAACAACGATATGGGTGATGCCGGTGGCTGCGACCTTTGCCTGTACCTGTTCAACAACGCTCTCTGTGTTTTTATGGCCTGGTTTTGTAAATATCTTCATTTGGTTTCCTGTTGTGGTTATACCCGTATCTTCCAGCAGCGGTGGATGGTTTTTTTCTTGCTCTGGTAGTCTTCAGGGATGGTTTTGCTGGTGATCTCAACCGCTTCGGTGACAGCGATGCCATCCATCTTGGGGGTGAAGTTCTGGTGGTTGGTGGAGAAGAATATGGTGCCACCGGGGCGCATCACCCGGATCACCGCCCTGAGCAGCCTGGGATGGTGCCGTGCGATGTCAAACGCTTCACCATTGTCCCTGGAGGTGGAAAACGAGGGGGGATCCACCACGGCCAGGTCAAAGGAGCGGTTCACCTCTGCTGCCTGTTTCAGAAACTCAAAGGTGGGGGCTTGGACCAGAACGTTGGTTTCAGGCTCAATGTTGTTGAGTTCCATGTTTTCCCGGGCCCAGGTGACGGCGGTTTCGGATCGGTCCACGGACAGGGTGGTGCGGGCCCCTCCCTTTGCTGCATAGCAGGAGAACGATCCCGTGTAGCAGTAAAGGTTGAGGAAATCCTTGCCTTCTGCCATCTCCCTCACCATCTTTCGGGTGTTCCTGTGGTCGGAAAAGAGGCCTGTGTCAACATAGTCAAAGGGGTTGATGATGAACTTCAAGTCCCGTTCGTTCATGACGATTTTTGCGTTGGTGCGGTCGATCCGCTCGTACCGGTGGCCATCCTGCTTGCCCACCCGTCTCTCCTTGAGATGGACATTTTTCATGGGCACGTCCAGGGCTGTGGCAAGGGCCTTGGCCATGGTGGGAAGCCATTGGGGCACCGTGTGCTGCCGCGTGTACTCGGCAATGACGAGATGGCCTGCATACCAGTCCACCACCGCCCTGATCTCGGGGATATCCCAGTCGTAGAGCCTGAAAATCTCGATGTTCTGCTTCTTGAACCGCTTGCGCAGGTGCTTGAACCGTTTCTTTGCCTTGTTGGCAAGCATCTCTGCCTGGGTATTGAATTTTGCTTCTAATTTTGGATCTTTCATTTGTTCTGCCTGTCTCTTTACAGTGTCATACATCTATCAAGGCTGGAATTATAGCTGTTTGCCGGGGATCAAGTCAAGTCGTTGGAGATCTCTCCCTTGATGGGGCCAGTTTCTTCCGGGGCCGGATAAACGGGCCTGATTCTGGTCCAGGTTTCTAAAATTATTATTAATAGGTTGACTAATCAGAGCCAGGAGATTAGAAAAACAGCTGATAAAAAATTGTATCTGGGGCTGATCAACAGGCCTTTGCTTACCTATCTGAAACAGACGGCTGCCGGGCAGAGCTTAGAAAACGGCTGGATAATGGGTTGGGGGTGAATTGAATGTTTCGTTTTTTTACCGGGATGCGTAATGTGAGAATGAAGCCTAAGCTGGTTCTTCTCTTCCTGATGACAGGGATTTTCCCCCTCATTGTTCTTGCCCTGCTGGGGAGCAAGCTCTCCAGCGATGCGTTGATGGAAAAGTCGTTCAACCAGCTGGACACGGTCAAGGAACTCACCAGCAACCGGTTTGCCTCCCTCCTGAAGGAAAGACTGAAAGAGGTGGCGCTGCTTGCCGACACAAAGGATGTGAAAGAGGCATGCAGGGAGTTTTCCCTTTACCATGGAAAAACCAATACAGGGCCCGGACTGCCTTTTCCCGTTAATACCGATTCATACAAGTCCATCCGCGACAGGTATCTGCCCTATTTTTCCCGCTACATAAAAGCCTACGATTATCATGACATCTTTATTCTCGGAAGCGAGCATGGGAACGTTCTGTTTTCCGCCACGGGAATGACGCCTTCCGGGGTGAGTCTCTCCCAGGGGCCCCTTAAAGACAGCGGGCTTGCCCAGGTGTGGCAACGGGTGGTGAAGTCGGAAAAAGCCGTTCTTGTGGATTTCGAGCCTTACGCGCCCAGCAACGGACTGGAGTCCGCATTTATCGGCTACCCGGTTTATGACGACGCCTCAAGGATGATCAGCGTGGTGGCGTTCCAGTGCACCTCCCGGTTTATCAACGAGATCATGGATATCCGGGCCGGCATGGGCGAGACTGGCGTTTCATATCTTGTCCGCCGCTACAGGGGAGGCATCACAGGCAAGGATAAGTACGAACTTCGCAGCGATATCAAAATCGTTGGGGGGGGACGGTATGTGATCGGTTCTGTTTTTGGTGAGGGCCTTGCCTACTGGAAGGATGCCATGAAAAGCAGCGGAACCGGCGGCCACGGGCTGTACACGGACAATGCCGGCAATGATGTGCTTGTTTCCTACACCCCACTGGATTTTATCGGCGAGGACTGGGCCTTGATCTCCAAGATCGACAAGGCGGAAGTCACGGCCCCCCTCAGGAAGCTTATCAGGTCGATCCTTGCCGGCGGCGGAGTCATCTTCCTCCTGATTGCCGCAGGATCGCTCCGGTTTGCCAGGGGCCTTACCCAGCCCATCGTCGCTGATATGGAGTTTGCCCAGGCGATCTCCCGGGGGGAGCTGGATCAAACCCTCCGGCTGAACCGAAGGGACGAACTCGGGGATCTCGGCCGGGCCCTGGACACCATGGCCGCCAACCTCAGGGAGCTGGGATGGCTCCAGAGCGGCAAAGAGGGCCTGGACGATCAATTGCGGGGCGATCTGACCATGGAGGAGATGGGCAAACGCTTTATCGCTTATATGGTCAAACACCTGGGCGGTCATGTGGGAGTTCTCTACACCACCGAAGACCAGGAGAACCTGGAATTGACGGCAAGTTATGCATTTACCGACCGGAAGGGTAACTTCAGCCGCATCCGGGTTGGGGAAGGCATTGTCGGACAGGTCGCACTGGAGCGGGAGATGGTTGTATTTGCCAATGTGGGGGATGAGGCGCCCCTTCTGAATTACGGCATGGGGGAAAGAACCCTGGATCATCTGCTCACCGCGCCCCTGGTTTTCCAGGACAGGCTCCTGGGCGTGTTCCAGGTGGGCGCAACCGATCCCTTTTCGAAGCTTAAGCGAAAATTTATAGAGAAAAACACCGAAAATATCTCCATCCTGTTCAATGCCGCCAGAGCCCGCAGGCTGATCCATGATCTCCTGGACAGGGCCCAGCAGCAGCAGGAGGAGTTGCAGAATGCCAACTCCGAGCTTGAGGAGCAGGCCAAGGCCCTCATGGAATCCGAGGGTGAACTCCAGGCCCAGCAGGAGGAATTGCGGGTCACCAACGGGGAGCTTGCGGAGCAGGCCAAGGCCCTCCGGGAATCGGAGGGTGAACTCCAGACCCAGCAGGAGGAGCTGAGAATCACCAACGAGGAGCTGGAAGAGCAGACCATTGCGCTTAAGGCCCAGAAGGCATCCCTGGGAGAGAAGAACAACGAACTCCTCCGGGCCCAGGATAATATCAGGCAAAAGGCAAAGGATCTTGAGATTGCCAGCAAATACAAGTCGGAATTTCTGGCCAACATGTCCCACGAGCTGAGAACTCCCCTGAACAGCATCCTGATTCTCTCCCAGCTCTTTTCCGGCAACAGGGACGGCAATCTCACGGAAAAGCAGGTGGAGTCTGCCCAGGCGATCCACTCTTCGGGCTCGGATCTTCTCAAGCTGATCAACGACGTCCTCGACCTCTCCAAGGTGGAGGCCGGCATGCTGGAACTCTCCCTGGAAGAGGTGCCCATGGTGTCCATGGCAGGGGAGCTCACCCGGCTTTTCAGCGGGGTGGCCGAAGACAAGGGGGTCGAGTTCGTGATCGACATAAAGGAGGATGCTCCGGCCTCCATTGTTACCGACTCCCACAGGCTACAGCAGATATTGAGGAACCTTATCTCCAACGCCTTTAAATTTACGGAACAGGGCAGTGTCACCCTGGCCGTATCCCGTCCGGGTTCAGACACGGATCTTTCCGGAGGGGCGGTCGCCCTATCTGTCATTGACTCGGGCATCGGCATTCCCAAAGAGCGGCAGGAGGACATATTCAATGCGTTCCAGCAGGTGGACGGCAGCACCAGCCGGAAATACGGCGGAACCGGGCTGGGCCTTTCCATCTCCAGGGAGCTTGCCACCCTGTTGGGCGGTGAGATCGGGCTTGTGAGCGAAGAGGGCAAGGGGTGCACCTTTACCCTTTACCTACCCGTCAGCCACAGGGATGTTGAAACCCGGCATGGCGATTCCCAGGCAAAGGATGAGGTGGCCGTTGAAATGGATGCCGCCCCCCCTAAGTCCCCTTTGCCTGAAAAGGTGAATGACGACAGGCGGGATATCACCCCCGGGGACAAGCTGTTGCTGATCATCGAGGATGATCCCAAATTCGCAGGGGTCTTAAAGAACCTTGCCACCCAGCGGGGGTTCAAGTGCCTTGTTGCCGGTGACGGGGAGACCGGTCTTCATTTTGCCGATTACTATGGTCCCAGCGCCATTCTTCTGGACATCGGCCTGCCGGGCATCGACGGATGGGAGGTGATGGAGCGGCTCAAGGGGAACCCGGAACTCCGTCATATTCCGGTTCATTTCATCTCCGCCAGTGACGATTCCATGGATGCCCTGAAAATGGGGGCCATGGAATACCTGACAAAACCGGTGTCCGTGGAAAAGATAGAGGAGACCCTCACCCGGATCGAGGCCCATCTTGCGGCCCCCATGAAGCGGCTGCTGGTGGTGGAGGATGATGAACTCCAGCGGGAGAGCATCAGGGAACTCATGGGGAACGGGGATATTACCATCATCACCGTGGGAACGGGCAAAGAGGCTTTCCAGGAGATCGTAACCGGCAGGTACGACTGCATGATCCTGGACCTGGGACTCGGGGACATGTCCGGATTCGACCTGTTGAAAATGATCCGGGACGACCGTCACTGCCCGCGGATTCCCATCATCATCTACACGGGCCGGGATCTGACCCGCGCGGAAGATGAGAAGCTCCAGAAATATGCGGAAACCATCATCATCAAGGGGGTCCGTTCTCCGGAACGGCTGCTGGAGGAAGCCTCTCTGTTCCTCCACCGGGTGGAGGTGAGTCTGCCCGAAGAGAAGCAGAAGGTGACCCGGATTATCCACGACAAGGAGGCCGCCCTGTCCGGTAAGAACATCCTGCTTGTGGATGACGACATGCGCAACGTGTTTGCCCTTTCAAGCGTGCTCGAGGAAAAGGAGATGAATATCATCGTGGCCAGGAACGGGATCGAAGCCGTTGAAAATGTCGATCTTCACAAGGAGATCGACCTGGTGCTCATGGATATCATGATGCCCCGGATGGACGGTTACCAGGCCATGACCGAGATCAGAAAGCGGGAGTGGTGTGAAAAACTGCCCATCATCGCCCTTACGGCCAAGGCCATGAAAGGAGACCGGAACCGGTGCATCGATGCCGGTGCAAGCGATTACCTGGCCAAGCCCGTGGACACCGACAAACTTCTCTCCATGCTCAGGGTGTGGCTTTACAAGGGCGTGGCTGTATAGATGACGGGAAGCAGGGAGAAAACGGAAACCGGTAACGAAGGGATCGAGGCGCGACTGCTCCTGGAGGCGATCTACCTGAAATACGGATACGACTTCAGGGATTATGCCCCCACCCACATCCAGCGCCGGATTAACCACAGGCTGTCCATTTCCGGGTGTCCCACCATCTCGGAGATGACCCACCGGGTGTTGAACGATCCCTCTTTTTTCGAGGGGCTTCTCCAGGACCTTTCCATCAACGTCACCCATATGTTCCGGGATCCCCCATTCTACCGGGCTTTGAGGGCGGAGGTGGTTCCCCGGCTTTCAACCTATCCCTTCATAAAAGTCTGGCACGCAGGGTGCGCCACTGGAGAGGAGGTTTACTCCTTTTCGATCCTCCTCCAGGAGGAGGGGCTCAAGGACCGTACCCAGACCTATGCCACCGACTTCAACGCCCCCATACTGGAGCAGGCCATGCAGGGGATCTATCCCATGGACCGCATCCGGCAGTACACGGCAAACTACCATGATGCCGGGGGGAGGAACTCATTTGCCGACTACTACACGGCCATGTACGATTCCGTGGTCATGGATACCTCCCTCAGGAAAAAGGTGCTTTTTTCCCTTCATAACCTTGTCACCGACAGTGTCTTCGGCGAGATGAACATCATCTTCTGCAGAAATGTGCTGATCTATTTTAACAGGGATCTCCAGGACAGGGTGATCAAGCTCTTTCTGGACAGTCTCTGTCCGGGTGGATTCCTTTGTCTGGGATCAAAGGAGAGCCTTGTGTTTTCCAGATACGCAGACAGGTTTACGCTGGTGAAGGGAAAGGATAATATCTACAGAAAACGCAGGAGCAATGTGGCGACAGCCCGGGAAGTGGACCCTGTACCATCCCCCCATGGAACAGGTGAATTGATAAACGCAACGGTTAACGGTTAAAGGAAAAAATGCCAGATCAACTCAACATCCTCATTGTGGACGACCGTCCGGAAAACCTCCTTACCCTGGAAGTCCTCCTGGACAATCCGGAGCTGAATATCGTCAAAGCCGAATCAGGCAACAACGCCCTTGGCCTGATGCTGGAATACGACTTTGCCCTGGTGTTGCTGGATGTGCAGATGCCGGAAATGGACGGTTTTGAAACCGCTGAACTCATGCGCAGCTCCAGGAAGACAAAACATATCCCCATCATCTTTGTCACCGCCTCCCACACGGAAAAGCACTATATCTTCAAGGGATACGACTCCGGGGCCGTGGATTACCTGTTCAAACCCCTGGAGCCGGCCGTGCTCAACAGCAAGGTGGAGGTGTTCCTGGAACTCCAGCGCCAGAAGAATCAGCTCCAGGCCAAGACACGGGAGCTGGATGCCAAGATCCTGGAACTCAAGCAGGCCCAGGTTCAGCTCAAAGAGAGAAACGAGCAGCTGAAACTGCTCTCCTCCCTTGACGGGCTCACCCATATCCACAACCGCCGGAGATTTGACGAGGTTCTTCTGTCTGAATGGCAAAGGGCCATGCGCAGCGGGAAGCCCCTCTGCCTCATCATGCTGGATGTTGACTATTTCAAGGCCTACAATGACCATTACGGTCATCCTGCCGGAGATTTTTGCCTCCAGCGGATCGCAAAAGCGCTCTCCTCGGTTTTCAAGCGCCCCATGGATATCGTGGCGCGGTATGGCGGCGAAGAATTTTGCGCGATTCTTCCCGGTACCGATATCGAGGGCGGGGCCAAGGTGGCCGAAAACCTGAGAAGTGTCGTGGAACAGCTGGAGATAGAGCATGCCGAGTCAGCGGAATATGGTCGTATCACGGTGAGCCTGGGCATCAGCGCCATCGTTCCCTGCCTGGAAACCTATTCCACGGACCTGGTCAAGGCTGCAGACAAGGCGCTTTACAGGGCCAAGAGCAATGGACGTAACCGGTGTGAGACCGGTCAGGTCCTGAAACTTTCCCTCGCCGTGTCCCAGGGCGTAGGTTGATCATGGGGCCTGGTTCCCGGGCCCCAATTATAACCGTGTCTCCCGGTTGGAACATCTTTCTTGCCTTTGTTTCTCTATTTTCTTATAATGCGAAAATTGTCAGGTCCTCCTTTAAAATCAAGATAATTCAAAGACGTTAACGGGAGACGATTATGATGGGTAAAAGAAAACCAATTTCTGGTGCCGTGCTGGTCCTTCTGTTCTCTATTATCATGCTTTGTGCAGGTTGCGGCGGCGGGGGAGGCGGTTCCTCCTCGGACAGCAGCCTTGATCCGAATTTCTCCATTTCACCCGGAACCGGTAATGCACCCGTTGACGCCTATTTTGATGCTTCCGCGTCCACTGCAACAGGGCAGACCATCGGTGAGTATGCCTGGGACTTCGGAGACGGATCAACCGGGTCGGGCCAGGCACTTTCCCACCTCTACGTCACGGAGGGAACCTACACCGTGGTTCTCACTGTGACCGGCAGTTCGTCAGGCAGTACCTCCCTGTCCAAAGAATTTGTTGTTACCGCTTCTCCTGGAGCTTCAACCGTGGGCGGGAAAATCATCATCGCCTCGGGTAACATTGCCGACACAGATACCAATGATCCCAATGCTTCTGTCAAGGAGAACAATACCTTCGGGTCCGCCCAGCAGATCTCCTCCCCAAGCACCCTGGGGGGATATGTGAATGAGCCCAATGCGGGCGCCCAGGGCAGATCCTTTATCCAGGGCGATCAGTCAGACATTTACAGTGTTTCTTTTACGGGCAACGAAATCATCAGCCTCTCCTTTGCCGATTCCTTTTCAAACGATCTGGATCTCTATCTCTACAACGATGCTTTTGTGCTGATAGACAGCTCAAAAGACGTTGCCGGCATCGAGACCCTTAAGGTGAGTGCTGCCGGTAACTATTACATCCGGGTGTATGCATACAGCGGAGCTTCCACCTATATCCTGACCATGGGGCAGAACATCGCATTGGCTTTGGATGCGGGAATGACCCTGGGTGACGATTTTGTTCCGGGTGAGGCCATTGTGGGGTTCAAACCGCCTGAAACGGTAACCCGTTCTCTGGCCGCCGGGGAGTCCCGGCAAGGGGTGGAACCGGTGCTTGTCAAGCTTGATTCCGCCAGCCGGTATTCCATAAACAGTCTTCGGTCCAGGGTTGCGAAGAGCAATTCAGAGACAGCAGCCCTTATGCCCAATGCTTCTGACATCCTGCTTGAAAAAGACCGAACCCTGAACATGCTCAAGGCCCTTAAGAGAAGGGACGATGTGGCCTATGCCGAACCCAACTTTGTCCGGAAAGCCTATGTCACCACCCCGTCCGATCCCCATTATGTAAGCCAGTGGCACTATCCCCTGATCAACCTGCCCCAGGCCTGGGACACCTCGGTTGGCAACAGCAATGTCATTGTGGCTGTGGTTGACACAGGCGTACTCCTTGCCCATCCGGATCTTACGAACCGTCTGACTGCCGGGTATGATTTCATCAGCGACCCTGTCAATGCCCTGGACAACGACGGCATTGACAGCAATCCCAATGACCCGGGGGACAAGAGAAACGGTTCCACAAGCAGTTTCCACGGCACCCATGTGGCCGGCACCGTGGGCGCTGCCTCCAACAACGCCCTGGGGGTTTCGGGGGTGTCCTGGAACGCCATGATCATGCCCTTGAGGGTCCTGGGCAAGGACGGAGGCACCACCTATGATTCCATCCAGGCCCTGAAGTATGCCGCAGGTCTCGCCAACGATTCCGGAACCGTTCCCCAGAAACGGGCTGACATCATCAACATGAGTTTCGGTTCCACCAGCTATTCCCAGGCTGAACAGAATACCATCGACACAATCAAGGCACTTGGGATTATCCTGGTGGCTGCTGCCGGAAACGAATCCACCAATCAGCAAAGTTATCCTGCTGCCTATTCCGGCGTTCTTTCCGTCAGTGCCGTTACCATGGAGAAAAAGGCTGCCTGGTATACTAATTTCGGTCCATGGATCGATATTGCAGCACCCGGGGGAAGCACTTCAGCCGATCTCAATGGTGACGGGTATCCCGACGGCGTTTTGAGCACCGGCGGTGATGATACCTCGGGAACCGTTCAATTCCTGTACACCTTTTTGCAGGGCACCTCCATGGCAGCCCCCCATGTCTCAGGGGTGGCTGCCCTGATGAAATCCATCTATCCCGGGCTGACCTTTGATATGGTCACAACTCTGCTGGGAAACGGCAGCCTGACCGATGACACAGGGACTTTGGGACGGGACGATTACCACGGGTATGGCCTGGTCAATGCGCAAAAATGCCTGGCTGCCGCCACCGAGCTTGCCCAGGGCGTCCAGACGCCTGATCCGCCAAGGCTTGCGGCAAGCCCGGGAGCGGTCAATTTTGGCAGTTCTTCCCAGAGCCAGACACTCACAATCGTCAATGGCGGTGCAGGAGACCTTTGGGTGGATCCGCCGGTGTCAGGCCTGTTCTGGCTGACCATTGCCAAGGATAAAACCGATGCCAACAACCTTGGCACCTACATTCTCACTGCCAACCGTTCCGCACTGACCGAAAACACCTCCTATTCCGGTATCATCACATTGACATCAACCGCCAATTCCCTTGATATACCTGTGACCATCTATCAACCGTCCCAGGGCGCCGCCTCCGGGGATCTCGGTACCCACTATATCCAGATGATGAACACGGAAACCGGCCAGATCTCCCAGGTTAAGGCAGATGCCCGGAACGGTGAGTACGCCTTTTCCTTTACCGATGTGCCGGCGGGCAGCTACCACCTCTTTGCTGGAAATGATCCGGATAACGACGATTATATCCTTGGCAGCTGGGAAGCAGCCGGAGGATATAAAACCGTTGAAATTCCCACCCTGATCCATGTGAACGGCGATATCTCAGACCTTGAGTTCTTCACCGGGTACAATTTCGCCATCTCCGCAAGCACCATGGCCGTTCCCTCCAACACCAGCAGGAAGCAAGTGATCAAGGAGGTGGCACCCTGATTGGGGTCAGGCTTAGCTTACTAACCTTTAACCTGCTTTGTCTGAAGAGGACGCTTTATTGCGGATCAAAGTATTGAACTGAATGGAGAAGAGATGCAGGAACTGGATGGGTTTGAACTGGATTTTGTAGAAGAGTATGAACCTTGGCTGAAAGAAAAAAAAGTCCGCTATCCCACCAAAGTGATCCCGGTGGGTCAATCGGTCAGCAGTATGCAGCAGGTGGTTCCCCTGCCCCGGGTAGAGGATCTGATAATGGCGGCGGATCCCATTGGCGTGACCGATTGTGTGTGCCGGGCAGAGTATCAAAATTGTGATAATCCTGTACGGGTCTGCCTGGTGTTCAACAGCTCCGCTGAAAAGAAAATCCGCACTGGCAAGGCAGATTCCCTTTCCAAACAGGAAGCCCTGGAAATTATCAAAGATGCCGACGAAAAAGGACTGATTCACCTTACCTATTATAAGCCCGGTCAGGAGATCTGTTCCCTGTGCAGCTGCTGTTCCTGTTGTTGCGTGGGATTCCGTTTGATGAAAAAGCACAACATCACCTGGTTTACAGTAAAATCAGACTATATTGCCCGGGATGAGGCCGACAGGTGCACCTCCTGTTTTGAATGTGTGGACAGGTGTTACTATGACGCCAGAAAACAGGTGGACGGAAAGATGGTGTATGAACCTGATCAATGTTATGGGTGCGGGCTCTGTGTTTCATCATGTCCCGAAGATGTGATCCAGCTGGAGCCGAGGTAAGGGCACTCCATTGGGGGGGGGGCTGTTTTACGGGTTCTCCGGTAATGGTGGGGCAAACAGCCACCAGTACCGGAGAGTGTTCGCTTTTTGTCTCAACCGTTATTCGGGGTAGACAAGATTCTCGTCGTCAATGCCATTCAGCACCTCCTCAAAATACTTTTCTGCTTCCAGTTTGGCTTTGGGAAGATCCATCAGAGAATGGTTACCACATTCAACAGGCGTTGCACCGGGGATTACACCTTCATATCTGGCAGCATATTTGAAGAGTTCCTGAATGAGTGGAACGATGCTTTTTGACTCGAAATTATCGCTTAAAAGCAGGTAGAATCCCGTCAGGCAACCCATGGGGCCGAAATAGAGTATTTTGTTGCCAAACTCAGAATGGTTTCGCAGAAAAGTGGCTCCGATGTGCTCGATGGTATGTGCTGCAGCCGGGGTGAGCGCCGGTTCATTGTTCGGCTCCTTCATGCGCAGGTCAAAAGTAGTTACTGTCTTTGAACCTACTCCGTCCTTGCGTGAAACATAAATTCCCCTCTTAAGCCGCATGTGATCTATTTTGAAGCTTTCTATCTTTTCCATTTTTTCCTCCCTGAATATTATCAAGTATGCCCATGACTATCTTTGCTGAGTTTTCCGCAGCTTTTTTCATACGGTTTTCGTAAACGGCGGTGTTGCCGGTTTCACGGACTTTATCGGAAATGGTTCGGATAAGGATGAAGGGCACCTTGAAAAGAAATCCGGTTTGAGCAATGGCTGCCCCCTCCATTTCCACGGCCATTACACCGGGAAAATTCTTAGTGAGATATGCGATCTGCTCCTGGGTATGTACAAATGAATCGCCGGAAAGAACCGAACCCTGATGTACGGTTATATCATTGCAGGCGAGACAGGCTTTTCTTGCCATACTCGTGAGAAGATCATCTGCCCTGTAAACTGCGGGCATTTGAGGAATCTGCCCGATCTCGTATTCAAATGCGGTTGCATCCGCATCGTAATGACGGACTTCTGAAGAGATGACGACATCCCCAATTTCAATCCCATCAGGAAAGCCTCCGGCAACGCCCGTATTGATCAGGTAATCGGGCCTGAATTTATCCAGTAGCAGGGTTGCGCCCACAGCTGCGTTAACCTTACCAATGCCGCAGCGAAACAGGGCCACATCCACCCCTTTGATCTGCCCTGTATAAAATGTGAATTGGCCGAAATTTGTTTTATCGGCGTTGTCCAGATTGTCAACCAGCAATGCAAGTTCCTCTTCCATTGCCGCGATTATTCCTATTCTCAATATGAAATCCTTTGTTGAAAGTTGGTGGTCCGGGCCACAAGAATCGTTGCACTATAGAGGATGATTTGATAGTTTGTAAAATTAATGCTTCTACTTTATTCAGTTACTTAAACTTATCAATTGAGTTAAGGATATATCCATGCTGCCGGATTTTAACAGGTTAAAGGTTTTCTATCATATTTTCAACGAACAAAGCAGTACCGGTGCGGCTAAAATTCTGCACATCACCCAATCCGGGGTGAGCCAGCACCTGAAGAAACTGGAAGGTGAGCTGAAAACGTCCCTGTTTACGAGGGTGCATCGCCGTTTGATTCCCACGGCAGCGGGGCATAAACTCTATGGCATTGTGCAGGGCTTTATGATCCAGCTTGAAAGCGGGGTCCGGCATATCAATGAAACTTCGGAAAAGCCTTCGGGACGATTGCGCATAGGGGCACCTTCAGAGTTTGGTAAAACCTACCTGCCTAGGATCTTTGCATCTTTTAACCGGAAATACCGGGATGTCTCTTTGCAGCTTGAGCTGGGAGATCCCAACACCTTGTTTGGGATGGTTTCTGAAGGTGAGCTGGATTTTGCATATATAGACATCCTGCCCATATTTAAGGACATACCCAGCGAGTCAACAGTTTATACCGTAGAGCCTATGGTCACGGAGACGTTCGTGCTGGCCTGCTCTCGTAATTACTATGAAAACAACATCGTTGAAGCCGGCTATGACGAACTTATAAAACTTAAATATATCGGCTACAAAACAGATATCGCACTGTTTCGCAGCTGGTTCTCATTGCATTTTGATGAAGCACCGTCAGCGTTGGACCTCGTCCTGGTCGCAGACAGTGCCGGAGCGATCATCACCGGCCTTGAAGAGGATCTGGGGCTGGGCATTCTGGTCAGCCATCTTATCAGTGGGCAAATTGCCGACGGATCACTCATTCCTGTACAAACAACCACCCAGGAATTACAGAATACCATCGCCCGGGTGCGGTTCCGGGACAAAGAGGAAACGGTGACGGAAAAATATTTTCAGCAGCACTTTCGCTGTGAATTGAATAACATTTCGGATTTACTGCTTCACTTTGAGTAAATATATTTTTACGGGTTCCCCCGGTATTGGTGGTCCAAAGAACCGCCAATACCGGAGAGTTTTCGTTAGAACCTCTTTCCGCCCGTGGGGTAGGTGGAGAGATCCTTTAACAGGGGACCGTCCCATTTTTCATAGGGCGCGCTTTTATCAAGGGCATCTGCCACTTCGGCGATGTTGAGGCGCTCACAGGTCTCCCGGGTGGGCAGGCCGGTTTCAGGTGCGTAGCCGTTCTCTTCATACCACGCCTTTACCATGTCCATGTGGGCTTCTCTCTCCTCTGCCCCTTCAGGACTGTTCTTGAAGTCGGGGCGCTGGGGCAGCATGTCGTCGGCAATGGTGATGCCCTGGCGTGCGTTAAAGGCCCTTTCCACGGCACCGATGCGGTCTGAGGCATCCTCCACGGTTTTGCCTGTGTAGGGGATGCCGGTGGCCTTGGTGAGCATGTCGGCCAGCCCATCAAACAGGGAGCCTTTCCAGATGAGGGGCAGGGCGCAGGTCCAGGTGTTCACGGCTCCTTTGCAGCGGCCGATGGTGTCGGCCAGGGTGGTAACCCTTTCCCCGTGGATCATGGACTGAACCGGGTCATCGGTGATGATCCCTTTTTTCGTGAGATCCTTGAGCACGTCTTCGTCGGAGTTTTCGCCAGAGCCCCAGCTCCGGCCGCGCAGATGGTCGGCACCCCGGGTGGCAAGGGCGTGGGCCAGGGAGAAGAGACCGGCAGGGTAGACGCCCCGGCCCAGGCCTTTCACGTGGTAGCAGTAGTCCATGGCGCCCTTGCCGACGATCTTGGCAAGGGAGTACATGCCTTCGGCAATGAGGTTGCCGAAGCCTTCCCGCATCACTGTCTTGTGAACCAGCTCCACCTGATCCGTTGCGTTGTCCCAGGTAAGGTCCAGGCCCTGTGTGTCGTTCTTGTCGAGGATGCCCCGGTTAAAGAGATCCTTGGCCAGGGCGATGGTGTTGCCAAGGGCGATCACATCCATGCCGTAGGCGTCGCAGAGGTTCTCCATCTCCATGATGGCAATGGGATCTTCCACACCGCAGTTGGTGCCCAGGCAGTAGACCGCCTCATACTCCAAGCCTTCACCCACCTCGCCCTTGCGGTCTCCCTTGGGAATCTTGTAGATGTTTTTGCACTTGATGTGGCAGCTCTGGCAGCCCGTCCGGGCGATTTCGTACTCTTTCCACGCCTCATGGCGAAGCTGTTTAGGTACCTCTTCCGGGGGAAGCTCCTTCTCAAAGTTTTTGGATCCGGGAAACCAGTTGGTGATGCCGTAGTGGGAACCGTAGACCGATGCCACTTCCTTCTGTACCCGGTCCTGGGCCATGAACTGCTTGTCCTCTTTGGAGAGGGCGAGAAATCCTTTGCGGTCAAAGAGTTCGGGCCGGCCCGTGCCCCTGACGACCATGGCCTTCAGGTTCTTGGAACCCCAGACTGCGCCTGAGCCCCGTGAGGCTGATGCGTATTTGTCCACCATGGTGGAGGCCAGTCGTACCAGGTTCTCTCCGGCCTGGCCGATACAGGCCACGCTCACTCCCTTGCCGTGGCGTTCCACAAGGGTGTCGGTGGTGGTCCAGGTGTCCAGGCCCCAGAGGTCGTCTGCGGGGTGGAGGGAAACCTCGCCATCTTCGATGAGCAGGTAAACGGGCTTGTCGGAAGCGCCCTTCACCACAATCTGATCGTAGCCGGCCCGTTTCACGACATTGGCCATGGACCCGCCCACGCTGCCGTCCCCCATGATCCCGCTGTAGGGGGAAAGGGTGCTCACGTGGAGCCGGCTTGAAAGGCCGAGGGTGGTGGCAGTGAGGGTGCCCGGTGCGAAGCAGAGGAGGTTTTCCGGCCCCAGAGGGTCGGTTCCCGGTCCCATTTCGTCAAACATGGTTTTTGCGTTCATGCCGCGTCCCCCCAGAAAATCCCTGGCCAGATCGGGATCCAAAGCTTCTTTCTCAAGGGTTGCACGGGTCAGATTCACACGAAGAACGGTTCCACACCATCCAAACATAACGATACTCCTATAAGCGATTGGGACATTGCCCAAAAAACGAATAAAATTCCAATATATATCGCATTCTGTCCCATGGGGCAACCATAAATGGGGTCAGGCCTAGCTTATTGTCGTTATTGTCCGCCGGATCTTACAGGAACTTCTCCGAATGGTGGCAGGCAATCTTGCGGCCGCCGAGTTCCCGGAGCTCGGGGGAAACCTGCTTGCAGACCTCTGTCATGTGGGCGCAGCGCTGGTGGAAACTGCAGCCAGGGGGCGGGGCCAGGGGAGAGGGCAGCTCACCCGAAAGAAGGATGCGGTCCGTCCTGGCCCCGGGGTCCACACGGGGGGTGGCAGCCAGCAGGGCCATGGTGTACGGGTGGAGGGGCTGGTGGAAAATCAGCTTTTTTTCTCCCTGCTCCACCGGGCGGCCCAGGTACATCACCATGATCTCGTCGGCGATGAGTTCCACCACGGACAGGTCGTGGGAGATGAACAGGTAGGCCAGGTTCATCTCCTCCTGGATGTCCATGAGAAGGTTGAGCACCTGGGCCTGGACCGACACGTCCAGGGCGGAAACCGGCTCGTCCGCCACAACAATGGAGGGGTTGAGCATGAGTGCCCGGGCAACTGCAATGCGCTGGCGCTGGCCGCCTGAAAACATGTGGGGATACCGGCCGTACTGCTCCGGGCTGAGGCCCACCTTGGCCATTATGGCAAGGGATGCTTCCCTGCGCTGGCCTCCAGAAAGGTTGGTGTTGATCTTAAGGGGTTCCTCCAGGATGGCGCCCACCTTTTTTCTGGGATTCAGGGAGCCGTAAGGGTCCTGGAAAACGATCTGCACCTCGGACCTGAGCTGCTTGCGGTCGGCAGGGGTGCAGGTCACGGCGTTGATGCCGTTGATCTCAAACGCTCCGGCCGTGGGTTTTTCGATCATGGTGATGAGACGGGCCAGGGTGGATTTTCCGCACCCGGATTCCCCCACAACGGCAAGGGTCTTACCGGCCTGGATGGAGAAGGAGGTGCCGTCAAGGGCCTTGAGGGTCTCCTTCCTCTTGATGAAATTGCCGGTCTTTACCGTATAGTACCGTTTCAGGTCTTTTGCCGTGACCACTGTTTGATTACTCATATTGGGGAACTCCGTTTAGCAGGGGGAAATGGCAGCGAAAGGCGGCATGGCCTTCATGGGTTAATACCGGGGCTTCAATGGAACACCGCTCCCTTGCATGCTTACACCGGGGATGGAAGAGGCAGCCAGTGGGCCGGTCATACTTGCCCGGCACCACCCCGGGGATGGTGGGCAGGCGGCGGGCATTGACATTCCGTTCGGGCAGGGCATTCAACAGCGCCTCGGTGTAGGGGTGTCTTGGCCGGGTAAAGATGTTTTCCGAGGTGTTCCTCTCCACCACCTGGCCGGCATACATCACCACCACATCTTCCACGGTTTCGGCGATCACGGCCATGTCGTGGGTGATGAGGATGAGGGCCATGTTGTTTCTCTTCTGGAGCGCCATGAGCAGGTCCAGGATCTGGGCCTGGATGGTGACGTCCAGGGCCGTGGTGGGTTCGTCCGCAATGAGGAGGGTGGGGTTGCAGGCAATGGCCATGGCGATCATCACCCGCTGGCTCATGCCGCCGGAGAGCTGGTGGGGAAAGCTCTTGAGTCTTTCTTCTGGGGCCGGGATACCCACCTGGGCCAACAACTCCACCGCCCGTTGCCGACGGGTTTTCCGGGTGCCCCCTTCATGCACCTTGAGGGCTTCGGTGATCTGGAACTCCACGGTATAGCAGGGGTTGAGGCTGGTCATGGGTTCCTGGAAGATCATGGCGATCTCCTTGCCCGTGATCTGGCGACGCTTCTCAGCAGCCATGGCCAAAAGATCGTTGTTGTTGAAAGTCAGGGTGTCGGCCTTGATGATGCCGGGATAGGGGATGAGACCCATGAGGGCCAGCTGGGTCACGCTCTTGCCGGAACCCGACTCCCCCACGATGCCCACCACCTGGCCTGGGTTTACGGTGAGCTCCACATCATCCACTGCCTTGAACCCGTCGAAATCGACGGACAGATTTTTTATCTCTACAATAGGATCCATATTATATCTCGTTTTACCGCTTCATTTTCGGGTCCATGGCGTCCCGGAGACCATCGCCTGCCAGGTTGAACGCAAGAACCGTGAGAAGAATCGTGACCCCCGGAAAGGTGACCACCCACCAGGCTCGCTGGATAAACTGCAGGGCATTGGCCAGCATGGCTCCCCACTCAGGGGTGGGGGGCTGGGCGCCCATGCCCAGGAAGCCCAGGGCGGCTGCGTCCAGGATGGCCGTGGAAAATCCCAGGGTGGCCTGGACAATGAGGGGTGCCATGCAGTTGGGCAGCAGCACAATGAACATCATGCGCAGGGGGCCGGCCCCGCAGACCCGGGAGGCGGTGACGTAATCTTTGGTTTTTTCAGACATGACCGAGGCCCGGGTGAGCCGCACATAGTGGGGCAGCACAACAATGGCAATGGCCAGGATGGCGTTCCTCAGGCTGGGGCCCAGGATGGCCACGATGGCCATGGCCAAAAGCAGGCTTGGCAGGGCCAGCATGATGTCCATGAGCCGCATGATAAACGCCTCGTAATATCCGCCGAAATACCCCGACGTAAGGCCCAGGATGATGCCGGCGGCCAGGGACAGGGTGACAACGATGCAGCCCACAAACAGGCTGAGCCGGGCGCCGTGGATCAGCCGGGAGAGGATGCACCGTCCCACATCGTCGGTGCCGAGGAGGAACTTCAGGCTCCCGCCGTCCAGCCAGCAGGGGGGCTGGAGAATGGCGTCCCGGTACTGGTGAAAGGGGCTGTGGGGGGCCAGGAAATCGGCAAAAACCGCCAGGATAACCGCAAAAACAATGAAGTATAGCCCCATGACCGCGCCCCTGTTTTCGGAAAAGTATTTCCAGAACTCCTTGAGGGGGGTGTCCGGCGGTGCCTGGTTGCTGCTTGCTGCTATGGTTTCACTCATCTCTTATCTATCCTAACCTGGACAAGCCAGAGCTGAAACGGTTTTCTGATTCCTTTGCCAAAACAACACGAAAACCAGAGATAAAAACCTAATGGCCTAACGGGTGTGACGGATACGGGGATTGATGATGCCGTAAACCAGGTCCACCGCAAGATTCACAAAAATAATCAGGGTGGCGATGATCAGGATGCCCCCCTGGATGGCGGGATAGTCCCGCCGGTTGATGGACTCCACGATCCATTTTCCCACACCGGGCCAGGCAAATATGGTTTCGGTGAGGATGGCGCCGGCCAGGAGCACCCCGGTCTGGAGCCCGATCACGGTGATCACCGGGATAAGGGCGTTCCTGAGCGCATGGACCAGGATCACCCGCATGGGGGAAAGGCCTTTTGCTTTTGCGGTCCTTACATAGTCTTCCTGGAGCACCTCCAGCATGGAGGACCGGGTCATGCGGGCGATCACAGCCAGGGGAATGGTTCCCAGGACAATGGAGGGGAGGATCAGATGACTCAGGGCGGATTTAAAGGCCCCCGGCTCATCGGACCGCAGGGTGTCAATGAGCATGAACCCGGTATCCGTATCGATCCAGAACAGTGCCGAAAGCCGCCCTGAAACCGGGGTCCACCCAAGTTTCACGGAAAAGAAGAGGATCAGGAGCAGCCCCCACCAGAAGATGGGCATGGAGTACCCGGTGAGGGAGACGCCCATCACCGTGTGGTCAATGGGAGACCCCCGCTTGACCCCGGCGATGATCCCGGCGGGCAGCCCGAACAGGATGGCGAAGGTCATGGCGCAGACGGACAGTTCCAGGGTGGCCGGGAACAGGGCCAGGAACTCTTCCAGAATCGGTCGTTTGGTGACAAATGATTTGCCCAGGTCGCCCTTGACCACCCCCCTGATATACTTGATGTATTGAACGGTCAGGGGCTTGTCCAGTCCCATCTCCGCTTTGAGCTTGGCGTGTCGGACAGCATCGATGCCCCGCTCCCCTGCCCGGAGTTCAACCGGATCCCCGGGAATGAGATGGATCAGGGAAAAGGTGAGCAGGGTAACCCCGATAAATGCCGGAAAAACATAAAAAAACCGTCTTATAATAAATTGAATCATGGCATGGATTCGCTTATGGAAGCAGCGGTGGGGAATGGATCCCCACCGCCTGAATTAATCAAAAAGGTGATTTTAGTCTTCCAGATCCACGCCGTAGAAGATATGACCGCCAAAGGGGTCGATCTTGTAATTCTTAACCTTGGTGCTCATGGGTTCATACACCACGGAATGGGCAATGGTCACCCAGGGCGCCTGCTCCTTGAAGATCATCTGGGCCTCTTCGTAGAGCCGGGTTCGCTCGGCCGGGTCAGCGGTTGTTTTGGCTTTCTGGATCAGGTCCTCAAAGGGTTTGTAGCACCACATGGCCCGGTTGGCACTGCCCACGCCGTCGCAGCTCAAAAGAACGGCCAGGAAGTTGTCCGGGTCGCCGTTGTCGCCGGTCCAGCCCAGAAGAACGCTCTCATGCTCCCCTGCCTTGGACCGCTTCAGGTACTCTCCCCACTCAAAGGTGACGATCTTGGCTTTTACGCCGACATTGGACCAGTCTTCCTGGATGATCTCAGCCATGCGGCGGGCGTTGGGATTGTAGGGCCGGGAGACGGGCATGGCCCAGACATTGGTTTCAAAACCGTTGGGGTAACCGGCCTCGGCCAAAAGGGCTTTTGCCCGTGCTGGATCGTAGGGGTAATCTTCCACCGCCTCATTGTAGGACCAGATGGTGGGCGGGATCGGGTTTTTTGCGATTTTGCCGGCCCCCTGGAACACAGCGTCTATGATGTTCTGCTTGTTGATGGCCATGGACAGGGCCCGGCGCACCTTGACATTCTTGAACGCTTCCACCTTCAGGGTGTTGAAGGCAAGATACCCGACATTGAGCCCCTCTTTTTCCATGAGGTTTATATCCTTGTCCGCCCGCATCTGGGCCAGGTCGGCAGGATTGGGATAGGGCATGAGGTGGCACTCACCCGCCTTGAGCTTGGCATAACGCACCGAGGCGTCCGGGGTGATGCTGAAAACCAGCTTGTCGATCTTGGCCCGTCCCCGCCAGTAATGGTCAAAGGCCATGAAGCGGATGAAAGCGTCTTTCTGGTATGAAACAAAGGCAAAGGGGCCGGTGCCGATGGGCTGCTGGTCAAACTGTTCCGGGGTGCCGGCCTTCATCATTTTGTCCGCATACTCGGCCGAGTGGATGGAGGCAAAATCCATGGCCAGGTTGGCGATAAAGGGTGCTTCCGGCCGGTGCAGGTTAAAGACGACGGTGTAGTCATCTTTCTTCACAATGGATTTGATCAGTTCCGGCATGCCCATGGAGTTGAAGTACTCATAGGCCCCGCCGGACACCTTGTGGTAGGGGTGGCCGGGATCCCGTTGACGATCAAAGGAGAAGATCACATCATCCGCGTTAAACTCCCGGGTGGGGGTGAAGAACTTGGTGGTGTGGAACTTGACCCCTTTTCTCAGGTGGAAGGTGTATACGGTCCCGCCGTTGGAGACCTCCCAGGAAGTTGCAAGCCCGGGCATGGTCTTGGTGGTTCCCCGTTCGAACAGAACCAGCTTATCGAAAATCTGCCGGGAAGAGGCATCAAAGGAGGTGCCGGAGGTATAGAAGCTGGGTGTGAAGCCTTCGGGGCTGCCTTCGGAACAGTAAACAAAGGTTTTGGCCTGGGCAGACAGGGCAAGTAAGCTGAACAAGACCGCAAAAAAAGCGGTTTTAACGATGTTTCGCCATTTCATCTCAATCTTCTCCTCTGTAACAGGTTAACAACTTTTATAGAGAACCAGCATACGATTTGAGAAAGCTACAAAATCAAACTTAGCTTGTCAATGGAGTAATGAACACGGGTTGTGTGTGGGAGGTTTTATTTTTATGAAAACGTTACGTTATCGTTTTTACCTAGTCATCCTCTATTATCCCAACCACCGCTGTTTTATTGTGGAGCTCAACATAATTTCCCTCCATACTGGATATCTCTCCAAAAGTAAGCGGACCTATGGGGGAGTGGCTTTTATCTTTCTGATCAAGGGCAATCTCCGTGAATTCGATATCGCTATATTCTTTTCCCATATATTCAACAGTTTTTTTGCGGCCAAAACAATCCATTATAATGACTCTTCTGTTTTTAATATGATCAGGGAAATTATTTTTGCTCTCTTTGAATGCTGTTCTTATCGCTGCCGTCAGATTGTTGCATTGTTCGTCCGGTGAGTTGCCTTTTAAGTGCAAAATGCAGGCTTTTGTCCCAACCGGGATCTCTGACGAAAACTGTAAGGATTTATCACCACCAACCGAAACAGCCGTCCGGTCAATATAGTTTTTACCTCCCTGTTTCTCCCGGATAAGACCAAGGGGGTATTTAACTGCAACTATATTAAAAAATTTATCAGCATCTTTTATCAATTCATCTTGTATGCTGTCTAATTTTTCATCAAAAGAGGTGATTACATGCATGTAGAAGTCAAAGGCTGAAGTACCGTTGATCTCTTCAATAAAACAGCCGTTTGTTTTTGTTACTTCTAATGCTGAATCCATTAAAGGTTCCCAGCCATGTTTGACACCAATGCCACTTTTTAATTTAGTAAAAGCAAGGACAGCTCCATTTTGAATGATTTTTGTAGGAGTAAAAATACTATAAAGTGATGCTTTGACTTTGTCCCTTCCTGTGAGACCACCAATGACATTAACCGGGTGCTTTTTAACCAGGCGATTCAATACATTAATCAGACGTAAATTATTTTCCCCAAACCCATCCCCGAAAACGAAGAGCGTTTTGAATTCGTTGCTTTCGAGCTCTTTTTTAATCGGCTCTAATTCCTGTTCAACCGTGTTGTGGATATTGGGATCATTCAGATTTTCAAGTGTAATGACATGAACTTCGGATTTTATCCCTGCGAGTATACTCCCTTTTGTCATAAGTATACCGTTATCAAAAATTCCCGGGAAAATACCTCCAAAAATCTGTACATTGTTTTCATGTTGGGAAACTAAGACATTATCGGATCTCTCTTTATAATTTGAATCCGAATCAATGCCACCCTCTGCATGAAATACCATGATATTTTTATAACCATTGGAGACCATTTCAGTGATTTTTTCTTCAAGATCTGAGAACTCTCCATTGGCATCCACTAAGATTTTCATTTTTTTGTTCACCTGTGTGGTCTCAGTTTTTCAAATATTAGAATCAATAATACCAGCAAATTAATGGAAATCAATCTTTTAATAAGTCCAAAATGATCCTTCCCCTGATATCGTAGGCGATCGGTTTAGCCTCTTTTTTTATGATATGGCGTATTTCAGAGGTTAAAGATAATTATCCTTTTGTGGATTATTCAAAGGCTGCTATTGTTATGGATCCCAAAAAAACAGATCATCATTTTTTTATGGGGAATCCTATCGATCGATACGAAGAGGAATAAAAAATATGGATACTATAAAAATTGTCCAGGGTGATATCACTCAAGCCTCTGTAGATGTCGTTGTCAATGCCGCTAATTCCCGGATGCTTGGGGGCGGTGGGGTGGATGGAGCTATTCACAGGGCTGCCGGCCCAAAACTGCTGGAAGCATGTAAAAATGTTAAGCAGGAAAACGGGATCCGGTGTCCAACCGGGGAAGCAAGACTTACTGAAGCCGGGAATCTAAAGGCAAAATATGTCATTCATACTGTGGGTCCCAGGTATGGAATGGATAAAAAACCTGAAAAACTTCTCACTTCAGCATATCAGAACAGCCTGGATCTGGCGGTCTCCCATGGGTGTGAATCAATTGCATTTCCTGCAATTTCATGTGGGGTTTACGATTATCCCCCGCAAGAGGCCGCCAGAATTTCTGTTTCAGTCTGCAAACGGCCGGAGTATTCATCATTGATGAAATATTTTTATCTTTTCAGTGACGAAATGACAGCCATCTGGACGGCAGCGCTTGACCACCCATAAAAAAAAATGATCATTCAATATGAGCAATGAAAGAAAACAAACCATCCGGCAGGCAATCATAGGTCATCTTGAAAACGGTCACCTGACGGTGCGGGATATTTCCCAGTTGGTTGGTATCATGGAAAAGGATGTTTACCATCATCTGACATTCATAGAAAAAACAGTCCGGCACCAGAAAAAAAGGATACGTTGCGATCCCTATTATTGTTTGAATTGCGGATTTCAATTTAAGAGCCGGAAAAGATTCAAGAAACCAGGCAGGTGTCCGGGGTGCAGAGATGGCAGAATCGCACCTGCCGTGTTCTGGATTGACCGGGCTTAAGTTTTATTTTCCTGTTCAGGGGCAATGTCAGAGGCCGTACTGGTACTTGATGGTGATGCCAAGGGCGATGGGGGCGATGCCCGTTGAATGGGGGCGTTCGACCCGGTGGCTGCTGACGGCGATGGCATGGCCCGCCGCCGTGTCCATGGCAGGGTCGCCGGAACTTTGCACCAGTGATATGCCGGTGAACCCGCCTGTTTTGTCTATGGCGAAACGATACTTCACATTGCCGATCATGGTCCCCCTGCCTTGGGTGACCGGGGAAAACTTGTTGCGATGGATCTCTTTTCTCACCTGTTTCAGGTAGCGGTTCAATATTTGTTTTCTGTGGTCCGCCCCGGCTTTGCCCTTCTCTTCCGGGAGGGGTTCCAGGGCCGGGTGAAGGGCAAAGGTGTTTTCAGATGTTCCGGCACATCCCCTGGCGTTCAGGGCGACGTGGATGGTCCCTTGTTCCCCGGGCGGTGCCGGGGTGTAGTTGTGCCCCAGCACCTGGTTGTGGATCACCAGGGAGAAGATGAGGCAGACGATCCATCTGTGGGTGGAAGACATCTAGGGGCGTTTTGATGGGGTTGGTGGTTGGGTGGCAATGACAAGGTCGTCGAATCCCGCTGTGCGAACCGTGTCCACCACGCTGATAAAGAGGCCCACCCGGGCGTTGGGGGAGGATTCCAGGATGATCTTGTCCAGGGGAGTGCCCTTGGAGCGCTCCGCCAGGGACTGAAGGGTGCGGGCAAGCTCCCTGGAAGAGATTCCGGCATTGTCGAAAAACAGGGTGTTGTTGTTGTCGATCCTGATCTCGTGGGACTTGCCTGAAACCGACCGGGCAGACCGGGCCTCGGGCAGGTCGAGTTCCATGCCCTGGACTGCGAACACCGAGGTGACCACAAAAAAGATCAATAGAATGAACACCACGTCAAGCAGGGGGGTGATGTCCGGCTTTGTGGGCGGGGTGGTATGGGAACCAAGATCGATCACGGCCGTGTCTCCGATTGGCTGATTACATGGTTGGCAAGGCGTTCCATGGCAAATGCGGTCTGCCGCTGCTGGGTGCAGAACCATTGGTGGGCCATGAGGGATGGAATGGCGATGACAAGGCCGGCGGCCGTGGTCAGAAGGGCGTGCCAGATGCCGTTGGCCAGCAGGGTGATGTCCATTGCGCCGTTGGCGCCCGCAAGCTTTGAAAAGGCTTCGACCATGCCAACCACAGTCCCCAGAAGCCCCAGCAGGGGGGCTGTGGTGGCAACGGACGACAGAAAATCCAGGCGTTTGCCAAAGGCGAACAGGATCTCCCTGGCAGCCATGGCTGCCCGTTCTTCACGCTGTTTTACCGGGCCTTTTGACACAAGCGTTTCAAAAAAAGGAAGAAACAGGCTTTCGTTTTCCCGGAGCCCGGCAAGAAAGGGCCCGGCTTTGTCTTGATCCCGGAGAGTCCCGGTTGTTGGGTGAACCGGGGAGGGGAACCGGTTGAACCCGAAAAAACAGAGTCTCTCCAGGATGATCCCCAGGGCGGGCACGGACAGGAGGATCAGGGGCCACATCATGGTGCCCCCCTGTTGTAGCAGTGTCATATGATTCTTTCCTATACCCTGAAGCTGCCCACAATGGCGTTGAGCCTTCCGGCCATGGTCTGGAGCTCTCCTGCGTTGGTCTTGACCTGGTTGCTGCTGGAGGAGATCTCTGCTGCGGCCATGGTGCCCGAGGAGGTGTGCCTGGCAATGTCTGAGGCCTGGATGACGCTCTGGCCCACGGTGTCGTTCACCTCCTGGATGCCCTGGGAGGCCTGGGAGATGTTGTCGGCTATCTCTTTGGTGGCCGAGGACTGCTCCTCCACGGCCGTTGCAATGGTGGCCACAAGGGTGTTTACATCGCTGATGGTCTGGCTGATCTCGGTGATCCCTTGAACGGTGCCGTCGGTTGAACTCTGGATGTTGTCGATGTTGAGCTTTATCTCCAGGGTGGCGCTGGCCGTCTGGTTGGCAAGGTCCTTGATCTCATTGGCCACAACAGCAAATCCCTTGCCGGCTTCTCCGGCCCGGGCTGCTTCGATGGTGGCATTCAGGGCGAGCAGGTTCACCTGATCGGAGATGTCCGCAATGGTCTCCACCACCTTGCCGATGGAGTGGGCTGCCTGGCCCAGGGATTCTATCTGGGCATTGGCATCGGACGCTTTGACCACGGCCCGGTTGGTGATGGTGGATGCGTTCTGGGCGTTCTTTGCGATCTCATTGATGGTGGCTGTCATCTGCTCGGCTGCCGTTGCCACCATGGCCACATTGTCCGAGGCCTGGGTGGTGGTGTGGGCGGCCCCCTGGAATCGTTCACTCATCTCTTCTGTGGCGTTGGAGATCGTGCCGGCCCGGGTCTTGGTGGCATCGGCCTCGGTTGCCATCTGGGCGGCGATCTCCGACAGCTTGGCTGAGGAGAGATCCACCTGGGTGGAGTGTTCCCCCAGCTGTTGGATGATGTTCTGGAGCTTTTCAAGAAAGGTGTTGAACCATCCGGCAAGCTCACCGATCTCATCGGTTGCGTTGATCTCGATCCGTTTGGTCAGATCCCCTTCGCCCTGGGCAATGTCCTTGAGAGCTGCAACGGCCTGGTTTACCGGTTTCTCAACGATGATGCGGCACAGGATAAAGAAACCTGCCCCGAAGCAGACAAGAAACAGAGCGCTTGCGCCGGCAAGCAGGGTCAGGAAATGCCTGGAGGTCGCGAGGATCTCTTCCCGGTCCTGGGAAAACACCATGTACCATTTGTGGAGGAGTTTATCTTCGGGCAGATCGATCCTGCGGGAGATGTAACTGCGCTCGTTGCCCTGGAACGTTGCTGTAAAGCGGGTGGCTCCGTTAAACACCTGTGTGGTTATGGGGGAAAAGGTTGATCCCATCTCTTTGTTGAGGATGAGTTTCGGGTCGGGATGGGCAAGGACCATGCCCCGGTCGTCCACAAAAAAGAGGTGGCCTGTCTTGCCCACGGTGACGGAGTTGACAAATAGGTCGGTGAAATAGCTCATCTGGGGTGCTATCAGGGCCACGCCCACCAGGTCGCCCCGGCTGTTTTTCACTGGAGCTGAGATGACGAAAATGGGATTTCCCCTGAGGATGCTGGGGTAGACCTGGCTGATGAAGTATGGTTTTCCTCCATAGATCGCCTTGATAAAGCTTGCCTTGGGACTGCATTTTCCGATGGTCTTTCCCTCCACCGTGTCCGTGAAGAACTGGCCGTCACCCACGGTGCGGTCCTGGTTGCCGACCCGGACCGTGACCGACGCGCCCGGGGCCATTTTCGATACAAGGGGCAGGTTTTCATAGAAGGGAAACCGCTGGTGAATACTCTTGGTATATTGTTGTGCCGCTGCCACATACTCGTTGTTGTCAGGATGCTCACACGCCCTGATCACCCGCTGGTCTGCTGCGACCATCCTGGCGATCCGCACCTGGTCCGCGATCCAGTTTTCAAGGGCAATGCCGGTCTGTTTTGTGGCCTGGTGGCCCACATTGATCAGGGCTTTTTCCTGGTTCTTCTTTTCAACCCCGTAGATGGTGATGGTCAGGGCCGAAAGAAACAGGAACAGCAGGGGGGCGGTCCATTTGATGAACCGAAATGAGATGCGGGTTTTTTGTTTGTTCTTCATTGTCTTGTCCCTTCTTGGTTTAATCGAAATCTTCGTTAAAACTCCTGTCCAGGTCTTGACCGATAACCACAAGAAAGCGTTCATGGGTATCCTTGGCCTGAAGGGGTGAAATATTACAGGTGCCGGGTGAATACTGGAACACCATGGGGCCTTGTATATTGTTGAATTCCACAATGCCCTTGACCCTCAGGATCTTCTCTCCCCCGGCTTCAATGGCGGTTATAAGGACCTCCTTGTCCAGGGGGGCTGAAAACTCCATCAGCCGGGTCTCGATCCTGTCATCCCGGTGGGTTGCTTTTAAACTGTTCCCAAGGCCGTTGAACAGGGGACGGTTGGGCGGATTCCGGAAATTGATCCCATAGAGGGCGGCCGGGTGGATCTCCCCGTGGCAGGTTTTGTGGATGGCCGCCACGGGATTGAGCCCGCTGATGCGCTGTTCCAGGCGTTCAATGGCATGGGGAGGGGCAAGGTCACACTTGTTGAGCAAAATCACATCGGCCAGCCGCACCTGGTCCCGGGCCACCTCAAAGCGTTCCAGGGTCTGTTCTGCTGCCAGGCTGTCCATGAGGGTGGTGACGGAGCCGAACTCAAGCAGGTCGGAGAGGTCGTCTATCTCCCTGAGAATGTTGGCCGGATTGGCAAGGCCGGTGGTTTCAAGCACCACAAAGTCGGGCTGGAACCGGTCCATGATATCGGACAGGGCCGCGCGCAGGTTGCCGGCAAGGGAGCAGCAGACACACCCTTCATCCATCTGGGTGACGGCATAGGTTTCGTCCAGAAGCGTTGCGTCCAGGCCCTTTTGCCCGATCTCGTTCTGCACCACCGCAACAAAGCTGTTGTTGGCGGTCTGGGCCTGGATGAAGTGGTCGAGAAAGGTGGTTTTGCCCGTCCCCAGGAAGCCGGTGAGCAGGATGAATCTTGGCTTGTCCGTGATTCCCATGGCCCGCTTGTCAAGGCTGTTTTGGGCCCCTGGCAGATGGGGGCTCCACCAGGACTCGTCTTGATAGGGTTCGGGCAGGGGATTTCCATGGGTCCAGGCGATCTCTTTTGATTCCTCCCAGTCAAAACCCGTGGGTTGGGCATTGTCCGTAAAATATCCCAGGGTCAACCGGTGTTCCAGGGTGGCATGGCATAGGAGGGACGGCAGGACGGCAACTCGTTTCTGGGTGTAAAACCGGTCCGGGGCAGTGGAAAGGGTGTAGGAGAAGGAAGCTGCAAGGGACCGGAAAAAGGGCATGGTAATATCAAGGGCGGCCAGATCCTGGTCGCTTTCGCCGGGGGCCACTGCCTCAATCTCTCCGTCCGGGGTGTTGACACGAATCCCTGTTTCGGAGATCCAGCCCAGGCGATCCCTGGCCGTCATTGCCAGGAACGGTCCGGTCCCCGTTGAAGAAATATGGGCCTCGATGAATCCCATATGGAACAGGGGCAGAAGATCGGGATGGCGGGAAAACCCTCTGACCTTGTCCATGAAGTCGGGTTTCAGGGCTTCTATGCCGGCCTGGATGGAGAAGGATTCCAGGAGTTCCTCATCCGGGGCCGGAAAGTAGCAGAGGGAAAAACAGGCTTTTGGGCCGGGGCAGGTGTCCAGGGGCAGCAGGCCGTACACCCCGGGCATGGCATTGAGCCGGGCCGTGAGGGTGCCGGGCCTGGTGTCCGGGGTGACCACCTCATGGATGCCGTACCAGCCTAACCGGTGGCGGACCCCCGGGATCTGGTTGGCGCGGACAAGGGCGGCCCGCACAAGTTCAAAGGCTGCCTCCCTGGGCTCTTCAAGGGCCGAGGGGGGCAGCAGGGCAGTCAGTGATAAATTGGCTGTGGAGGATGTTTCACACATTGCTTTAAATCTCAGTTGCGTTTCCCGGGCCCTTGCCCATTGGGGGAAAGGCCCGGGAAACTGGGGTTAGCCAAAGGTTATGGTATCACCATTGCCCAGGTAGGCTTTGTCCTTGGAACGGAACCGTGCCGTTCCTTCGATCACAGGGTAGCCTGCGCTGATGAACTTCTTGGCACAGAGAACGCCTGTGCAGTGGTTGCAGCCGATGCGCTCAAAACCGTACCGCTCAAGGGAGATCACAAGGTCGTCGTACTTGGGGTCCCAGTCGTCAAAGGGGGAGATGTGCAGCCCCCCGTAGATGCCGTGGCACTGGTCGTTTTCATACTTGATCTCCTTGTAGGCGGTTTCGGCAAACCGGATGATCCCCTGGTGGCAGCAGCCGGTCACCGAGACAAGTCCCTTGTCCTTGATGTTGAAGTAGAGGGACTGCTCGCCGTAGACCCGGCAGATGATGGGGATGGGAAACACATAGCTTGCCATGCCCGGGATCTGCTTGCACAGGCCGTTCTTCACCTCAATGAGCTTGCCCGTGTGGCCTGCGTCCTTGATATACTGCTTGCCTTCGGGATAGAATCCTTCGGGAATGTAGATGGTGATGGTGGGGTCGTATTTCATGGTTACGGGCAGGCCCCAGTAGTGGTCAAAGTGCTCGTGGGAGATGAACAGGGCTTCGATCTCCCTGTTTTCAAGCATCTTGTCGATCCCCTCCCTTTTAAAGCACTCATCCATCCACTTGTAGGACCAGCCGGAATCCAGGAGAAATTTGCGTTTATTGCCGTCAAGCTCCTCCACCTCCAGCAGGCAGGAGTAGCCGCCGGCATTGTCCGGGTTGACCGAGTTTGCCTGGGCGATCTCCCATGCCTTGTCAAGATCATGGGGCAGGTACTGCTTGATCATGGCAATGCCGTCGGCGTAGGAGCCTTTGCCAAGGCCTGTACCGTTGCCGAACGGGGCCCAGTTGTAGGAATATTGGTCTACCAAAAGGCCGCCTGCGCCTTTGATGTCCCCCACCAGGGTCTGGTTGTCAAACCAGCTGGTTTCAGAGATGTTGGTGACCTTGACGCTCTTGCAGGTTCCGATATCTGTCATGTTGCGCTCGGCTTTGGAAAAGAGCGCCTTTCTGGCTCCGGAGTATGAGTAGGCTCCCATGGCGCCCAGGACTCCGATGCCTGTGCCTGTGATGGCACCTTTCAGAAAATCACGTCGTTTCAGTTTCTCAGACATGTGGTTCTCCTGTTTGGCTGTTAGTTTTTCGGGATAATGTCGATGATCTCATACAACCCGGGCAGGGCCCAGACCGTCACAACATAGAAGAGGACTCCAATGGCAAGGCCTGCGCCAATGCCGGTGACAAATTTCGGGGTGAACCGTATGTCATCAATCCGGGCCCGGGCGGCGTTGTGGTCTGCCTCGATCTCGTGGGCGGTTTTCGGCACCATCTTCCAGGCCGGCCAGTTGTCCATGAACCAGTGGTGGGCCAGCCAGATGTTGATCAGCCAGATGGTGGGGATCATGGGGAACTGCTGGGGATGGGAAAATCCCTTTTGGGTCCCGAGAAAGAGATGGGAGGTTTTGTAATAGGCAATATAGAGAACAACGGCGGCAACCAGGCAGACAATGGTCCGTGTGGCCACATTCACCGGCATGGAGAACTTTTTCGGCCAGTTGTCGCAGTAAAAGGCCAGGAACAGGGCAGGTACCAGGAAGAAGATGGCCATCTCCCCCACGTGGAGCCATCGCCAGTCCGGTGAAAATGCGCGCCTTGTGCCCCGGATCGCCTCTCCCCAGGTGAGCTCCTGGGCAAAGTAGAGGAAGAAATGCATGGCCAGCGCAATGAGGATGATACCGAAAAAGGTGGCAAACCTACGGAGCCAGTTGTTTTTGATCAGGTTAAAGGGATAGCGTTCCCAGATGGTCTCAACCAGCCATACCACCACGGTGCAGCACATGATCCAGGAGACGTGGAAGTTGCCGGACACGGTGTCTGCAAATTTCTCCCAGTAGGGCGGGGCAATGGAGGTGAAGTATTGCCAGGGGTGGTAGAGGATGCCCATGTGGGGGTGCATGGTGACAAAATAGACAATGGTGGAGAGGAAAAAGGTGATGGTGAGGATGGAGAATCCCCTGGCCGGTTGCGGCATCTTGTTCCAGGGGGCGTTTTCCATGGCCACCACCCAGGCGGGCGACAGCCAGGAGGCAATGGCGGCAAACATGAGGATCGCAAGGGCCGAGTATTCAGCGGCAAAAAAGCTGGTGATCCCGTCAAGTTTTTCCAGCTGCTCAGGGTTGAAATAGGCCAGGCCGTAGTTGCCTAAGAATCCTTCGAAGAATCCTTTGACAAGGGCCAGGAGAATGGCCACCGAGATCAGCGTCAGCACGGTTCCTTTTACAAGGGGATGGGCGGTCTCGAGCCATTTGCGCTTAAAGGGCCAGAAGTCAAAGATATAGACCATCCAGATCATCATGATGAGCCACCAGCGGCAGTACATGTATCCGATATACGGGGTGTACATGCGCATGAGGCCCCGGGGATCCTGGAAGATCCACCAGGTTGCGTAAAAAACCGTCAGGGTCAGCAACAGGCTGACCAGTGCGGGGATTGGGCCGGACCATCTCTTGACAAGCTTGCGCTCTTCAAGGTAGTGTTCGCCAAACCTTTCCATAAAACCTCCTGATTCGTATTAGGGGTTGTGTTGGGTTATGGGCGGAGCGCCCGATTGCGAGTCCAGCGCTCCGTCCTGCTCTGATTTTTCTATGTTTTTGAGCTTTTCTTCTTTGGGGAATCCTTGGGTCAGGTGCCGGGGCCGTGCATGGCGGCCTGTATGGCGGCAATTACCTGCTCCCGGTCGGTCCGGGGATCGAGTCCAAGCCGTTCGGCTTCCATGGCCATGAGTTCAGGGGGGAGATCCGACAGGATGACCGGTGCCATCCTCTCCGGATCATGACCGGTATCATCACCTTCGCCCACCTGGCCGGCCATGGTTTGAATGGTGCTGGCAGCTTTCTGGAAGACCATCTTGAAAAACGCCCTTCGTTCAAGGCCTTTGGTCATGGTGCCTCCTTGTTGAGCCGTTCCCGGATTGCGTCCGGAAGGATATTCACCTGGGGGCCCAGCACCTTGCACAGGTGGAGCACGTATTCCCGGGTGACCTGTTTTGCCCCCTCCGGGTTGTGTGCCTTCAGGGCGTGCAATATGTTGACATGGTCGGCAAAGAGCTGTTCCTGTCTTTTCCGGTTTATCTCAAAAAAGCGCTTGAACGGCTCCATATCCACGGAACAGATCTGTTCCATGATGGCGACCATGAAACTGTTATTCGTGCCAAAGGCCACGAGCCTGAAAAAGGAGAGGCTCTCTGTCCACACCTTGTGGGGATCCTTGGAGAAGATGCTCTGGCCCAGGGCAACGTTGCGTTTCTGCAACTCTTCCAGCTGGGCCGGGTTGATGCGAAGGGCGGCCTGCTCCACCATCAGGGGGAAAAAGAGAAAGGCGGTTTCCAGCTGGTCTGCCACCAGTTTCTCAGGGTTTTGGGTGTTCTCATCAAGGGGGAGGCTTGTGGGGTTGAAAAAACGGGCCCGGAGAAAGGTGCCGCTGCTTTTTTTGATGCGGATCAGCCCCCGGCCTTCCAGGGTGTGAAGCAGCCGTCTCAGGGAGTTGCGGCCCACCCCGAACTCCTGGGCAAGGGTCCGTTCGGCAGGAAGGCGGTCGCCGGGCTTAAGGTCGAGTTCGTTGATAAAAACTTTTAATTGTTTTAACAGCGTTCGTTGCATCATCTGCCTTCCTCACCGAGTAACCGTGTCGCCGAATGAGATAATGATAAATTGTCAAATATTGGTATATTCAGTTATCCAGAAAAGCAGATCATGTCAAGGGAAAAAAGGGGCAATTGATTAAAATAATTGGATTTTGGTGGTACCAATTTAGAAAAAGCATACCCATGATAACGGGTGGCAGGGGCCGGGAAAGGCGCTAACGGCGATGGTGTCGTCGCCAGGCCCGGATCGCCGTATTGATGGTCCGGAACATGGGCAGGAAATCATCCGTGCTCCTGCCCGCAAAATGGCCGGGGGTGGTGGAGCAGAGGATCAGCACGGTGCGCAGCACCTTGCGGCTGTAAAAGGGCATGGCAAAATAGGAGCGGATGCCCCGGGGAACAAACAGGGCCCAGTCAATGGGTTTGATGCTGTCCTGGGTGTCATCCACCACCAGGTGGTCCAGGGCGTAGCGGTTGATGTCCTCGGCAATGGTTCCCTTGTAGGAAAAGGTCTCGTTTTCTTTGACCCCGGGAAACGGGACGCCGGCGCCATAGACCGTTACCATGTTCTTGCGCACCTGGATATCGGAGAAGAGGATGGCATCACACTGGGCTGAAATGACAGGGCTTGCCAGGCAGGTCTCCATGATCTTGTCCATGGTGTGGAGGGGGGTAAGGGATTGTGCAAGGGCTTCCAGGTCCTGGGCGCTTGAGGCGGACACCGAGGGATCCGGCGTCTTGTTCACCCGTGGGTTCTGAAGGGATATGCGAATCAGCCTGCGCTCTTTGTGAACCAGATAGCGCACCACGGTTTCCGCTGTGATCACATTATTTCCGTCGGTTGAAAGGTATTTAAGTTTCCCCACCCATTTCCTGGACAAAGGCAGTTCCTTCAGCACGGGTTCCAGGGGCTGTTTCAGGGTATGGCAATGGAGTTCATGGAAGGGCAGGTGCCTGAGATCCGCTTCCGTGAGGCCGAACAGCTCTTTTGCTGCAGGGTTGGCGCAGATGACCCGCTGGGCGTCATATTCCACCAGCAGCACGGGGTTGTCCGCATCCTCGATCATCAGTTGCAGTTCAAGATCACGGCCCAGCACCCCCTTGATCACCGACACTGTGTCGTCTGCGTTGAGGAGATAGCCGTAGTAGTAGCGGGGATCTTTCAGGTTGATGGTGCCGGTGAGCTTGAGCCAGGAGATGGCGGCATCCTTTGTATTTACCCGGAAAATCGTTGCCGCGTTTTTTCCCTCCCTGACCGACTCCATAAAGGTTTCGAGCAGGTGAAGATCCTCGGGCAGAAGCACCTTGTTCCGATATGCGATGTTCTTGAGCAGGAGGGTGCCGTCCACCCCCGGGGCAACATCGGTGTTGCTGTTGAGAAATTCGATGCGGGCCCTGGCGATTTCAATGCGCCACAGCAGGGCAGGGAAGTCATTGATAAAACTGTAGAGGTCGTCTGCGGGGATCTTCTGGGACTCTTTTTTTGAATTACTCAAGGTGTTTTCCAAGGGGTTGTCTTGATAGCCAAAGGAGTCCCCGGCAGGGTGGGGTGGCTCCACGAATGTCAATGATCTGCTTGGATCTGTCCCATTCATACAGAAAATGGGGGGGGATGTAAATGTGAAACAGGGCAAAAAAAATAATCGGACCCTCTAATCATAATCTAACAGGCGTGACCTATTAATGATTGACTTTGCCTGGCAAATACGTTCAATTACACGGAATGCAGGCTATTTTTTAATGATGAACAGTATCAGAAGGAGAAAACATGAAAAAGGCTATTTTGGTTGTTTTATTGATCTCGATGTTTCTGATCGCAGGATTGGGTCAGGCGTCGGCTGAAACCCTTGAACTGCTGACCTGGAAAGGGTATGCCCCTAAAGTTCTGGTGGAAAAGTTTGAAAAAGAGACCGGAATCACAGTAAAGGCAACCTTTACCAACAACGAAGAGATGATCGCAAAACTCCGGGCCACCCGGGGAGCTGGCTTTGACCTGGCCCAGCCGAGCCAGGACAGAATCTCTTCCGTGCAGGCGAAATTCAAGATCTATCAGCCCCTGGATTACTCAAAGATCACTACCTCTCAGATCATTCCATCCATGCTGGATGCCGTTAAAAAGAACACCCAGGTTAAGGGTGAGAGCCATGCGGTTCCCTTCTGCTGGGGCACATCCGGACTCATCGTCAACAAAAAATATGCGCCGGAAGCCAACGATTACTCCGCCCTGTTTGACAAAAAATATGAGGGCAGGGTCAGCTACCGCCTGAAACGGCCGACCCTCATTGCCACGGCTTTCTCCCTGGGGGACGATCCCTTTGCAAAATACGGTGATGTAAAAGCGTACAAGGCGCTGATGGACCAGGTTCAGGACACCCTTGTCCAGGGCAAACCCCTTGTGAAGAACTACTGGGCAAACGGGGATGCACTGCTCCAGTCCATGCGATCCGGCGAGGTGTATGTGGCCATGGCATGGGACAACGGCGGGTGGAAGCTCCACCGGGATAATCCCGAGATCGATTTTGTGGCTCCCAAAAGCGGCGCCCTGGGCTGGATCGATACCTTTGCCATTCCGGCAAAAGCCAAGAACGTCGAGGCGGCCTACAAATGGATCAACTTCATGCTCAGGCCTGAGAATGCGGCCGTGTTCACCAACATTGAAAAATGCGCAACCGCTTCCGACGGCGCCATCAAGCTCACCGATGCGGCTGTGCGGGATAATTTCGAGCGCACCTTCCCTAAGAAGGATATCGACAATATCAACTGGTATCCCCCGGTTCCTGCCAAGCTTGAATCCATTGAGGGCAAGACCATGGACAAGGTCAAGGCCTCAAAATAAGGACCGCCCAGGTCCATCGTTAAAATCCGGTTCCCGGGCGTTGGCCCGGGAACCCCTGTTTCTTCGAAGCGCCGGTTTCTGTTGGAAATATCTTCGCCCCATGGCATCAATTGAGGCCTGCGCTTCATGTTCACCCTTTCCCCGGACAAAAATATGCAAACAGACTTATCCGTACAAAATGTCACCAAAAAATTTGAGGAGTTCACGGCTGTGGACTCGGTATCCTTTGATGTTGAGCAGGGCCGGTTCTTCTCGATCCTCGGCCCTTCAGGATGCGGCAAGACAACCCTTCTCCGGATGATCGCTGGATTCACGGAACCCACGGACGGCATCATCTCCATCCGGGGGGAAAACATGGCGGGGGTTGTTCCCAACAAGCGGCCCGTGAACCTGATCTTCCAGCACCTGGCCCTTTTTCCCATGATGAACGTGGCCGAGAACATCGCCTTTGGCCTGCAACGACAGAAGGTGGGCAGGGCAGATATTCAAAAAAAGACCGAAACCATACTCGAACGGGTGGGACTGCCGGGGTTTGCCCATAAAAAGATCGACCAGCTGTCGGGTGGCCAGAAACAGCGGGTGGCCATTGCAAGGTGCCTGGTGCTGGAGCCCACGGTCCTCCTCCTTGACGAACCCCTGGGGGCCCTGGATCTGAAACTCCGGGACCAGATGAAGGTGGAGCTGAAAAAGCTCCAGGCCAAGGTGGGCACCACCTTTGTCTATATTACCCATGACCAGTCCGAAGCCCTTGTCATGTCCGATTATGTGGCCGTGATGAACAAGGGCCGGTTCGAGCAGGTGGATACCCCCCAGAACCTCTACAGCAATCCGTCCACACCCTTTACCGCCCAGTTTGTCGGCGATAACAACGCATGGTCGGGCAGGCTCACGGGCCTTTCAGGCAATATGGCCACCGTTGTGACCCCCGAGGGCAACTCCTTTACCATCAATACCCATGGAAAAACCTTTGCCCCCGATGCCGGGGTTGATCTTTTCCTGAGGCCCGAGGCCATGCTGATCCAGCCCGATCCCTCCATGGATCAGCTGAACCGGTTTGAGGTGGTGGTCAAGGCGATCCTCTTTGACGGGGCAAACTCCCGGCTGCTTGCCACCCCGTTGAACTCGGAAAAGGAGCTGATCATCGGGTTGCCCCAGAACAGGCAGTTTGATCATATCCGGCCCTCCGACAGGATCGAGATCGGATGGCACGGGGATTCGGGTATCTGCTTTCCGGGAAAAGAGGGCCGGTCATGAAGAATCACGGCAGATGGTATCTCTTTTTTTTCCTTACACCGATCCTGCTCTGGCTTTTCCTGATGATCCTGCTGCCCCATATGGACCTTTTGATCATGTCCTTCCGGGCGGAGGATGATTTTGGAGAGATGGTATGGAGCTTTGCCAATTATCTTAATTTCTTTGAGGAACCGATCTACTGGGCCACATTTGCAAGGACCGCCCTTTACTCCATACTGGTGACCGTGCTGACCTTCATCATTGCGCTGCCGGTCTCCTTCTACATCACCCATGTGGTGGCACCGAAATTTTCCGGTTTTCTCATGCTGCTCCTCCTCCTGCCCTTCTGGGTGAGCGAGCTTGTCAGGGTATACGGATGGATGATCCTGTTGCGGGAGAGCGGGGTGATCAACCACTTCCTGGTCCAGATGGGCATACTGGACAAACCCGTGGAGATGCTCTACAACGATGCCACCATGATCCTCGGCCTTGTCTACACCTCCATGCTCTTCATGGTGGTGCCGCTGATATCGGTCCTGGAAAGCCTTGACAAGTCCCTTATCGAGGCGGCCTATGACCTGGGTGCAAACATGTGGACCATCCTTGTGAGGATCATCATTCCCCACTCCATGCCGGGCATTGTCTCCGGTTCCATCGTGGTGTTCATGCTGACCCTTGGCAACTACCTTACCCCCAACCTCATGGGCGGCAAGAACTCCCTGTGGTTCACCGAGCAGATATACAACCAGTTCATCGCAAGCTTTAACTGGAACCAGGGAAGCGCCTTTGGCTTTTTGCTGCTTATTCTCTCCTCTTTGATCATATGGGCTGGCCTGAAACTTACCGGCCAGAAACTCAGCAAGGTGGTAAAATGATACGATCCCTTCCAAATTCCAAGACCTATTCCATCTGCTTCAAGCTTTACGTGACGCTGTTTTTTGTGTTTCTCTTTGCCCCCCTTGCCGTGACATCCATCCTGGCATTCAACGATTCCATGTTCCCGGCCCTGCCCTGGAACGGTTTCTGCCTGGACTGGTTTTTCGCCGATACCCCTTCCCGGCTGGGCATCTTCCACGATCAGATGAACCTTGACAGCATCCTTGTCAGCGCCCAGACAGCCTTTTTCGTCTCCCTTTTCGCCACATCCGTGGGCACCCTGGGGGCCTTTCTGTTCGAGCAGGAGGAGTTCAGGTTCAAGCAGCTCCTCTATTTTTTCATGCTGCTGCCCCTGGTGATCCCCGGTGTGATCCTGGGCATCTCCATTCTGCTCTTTTCCAACACCCTGGGTACTTTCTTCGAGGAGTCCTTCAACCTGGACGTGGGCCTGTTCCGGCCCGGTTTCTGGCTGGTGGTGCTGGGGCAGTTCTCCTTTATCACCACCTTTGTCACCCTGGTGGTGTCGGCGCGGTTGAAGAAATTCGACCGGACCCTGGAAGAGGCCGCCCTGAATCTTGGGGCCAACAGGCTTGAGGTGATCTGGCACATCACCCTGAAGTTCCTGCGCCCGGCCATCCTCGGGGCCGGGGCCGTGGCGTTTCTCATGTCCTTTGAGAATTTTAACACCACCCTTTTCCTGGTGGGGTCCCAGCCCACACTGCCCATCAATCTTTACCTCCAGGTGAGGGACGGCAGTACGCCGGTGATAAACGCCATCTCATTTCTGATGATATTCGGCACCTCGATTCTGGCATTTGTCAATCTCTATTTCAGTAAGAAAACCGAGTAACCATATCGATGAAACGACTATCCTCAGCCCGTTCCATTTACATGCAGACCCTTATCCGGGCCGGTCTCTTTACCGGTCTGATCGTCATTGCCATCACCGGGATCAGCTATGTCAGCATGGTGTCTTTTCTCAAGGAACAGGCCCTGGATAATCTTGAAAAGCATGCGATCCACCGGGGGCAGATCGAAGAGAGTATTTTTTTACTTGCAAAAGAGAACCATGGGATTCTCAGCAGGGAGATCATAAGGGGGCTTGAGGAACTTGGGGACAGCGACCCTTACGAAGCGTTTGAGAAACTGTTTGTAAGGGGCGATGACGGGGCCATCAGGAACCGGCCAGGACTTGTTGACGGTCGGAGGGAAGCCTGCGTTTTTATCGGGAAAGACCTTGAAATCAATGCTGATGTCCGTCGCCGGGTCCTTGTCTATTACAAATTGTGCAGCCGTTTCGGACCTGCCTGGCACAACCGCTTCCAGAATACCTATATCAGCACCCCGGACAACATTGTGGTGGTTTACTGGCCGGAGGAGCCGGATTGGTGCCAAAATGCACCCGGGGAATTTTATGCCCCTGACGGGGAGTTTGCCCGGGTCGCCGATAAAAAACACAACCCCTTGCGGAAAACCGTCTGGACCGGTCTCTTGCCTGACAAAGTGGCAGGGAGATGGGTTGTCTCCTGTGAAACCCCGGTTGACCTGAAGGGAAGGCATATTGCCACCCTGGGCCATGACATCCCCCTTAACGCGCTTGTTGACAGGACCTTGAAAGATACGCTTTCCGGGTCATACAACATGATTTTCAGGCCGGACGGGCGCCTCATTGCCCATCCTGAACTGATGGAGGTGATCAAGGCGAAAAAAGGGCAGTTCCATATTCCCGATTTCGGAGACAATCATCTTTTGGCTGTCTGGGAGATGGTAGGAAATGACCATGGGCAAAGGACGCTGATCTTTAACAAAGCGTACAATGAATATATCTCTGCCACAACACTTAAGGGGAGCGGCTGGTATTTTGTGACGGTTTTTCCCGATTCCCTTGTTACCGGGCAGGCGTACGGCTCAGCCAGGGTGGTTCTGATCGCAGGATTGATCCTCCTGATCGCTGAGGCAGGCATCCTTTACGTTACCATCCGTAAACAGGTGGGCGTTCCCTTACAGACGTTTGTCAGCGCAGCAGAGCAGATTGCCGCCGGCGATTTCAGCATTCGCCTGGATGGGAAGAGAACAGATGAACTGGGCGTTCTGGCAAGGAGCTTCAGCCATATGCGCGACGCCATTGGCGACAAGATTTTCAAACTCAGGGAGAGCGAGGAGCGGTTTAAAAGCCTGGTCGGGAACATTCCCGGTATTGTTTACCGTTGTAATTGCGATGCCGAGTGGACAATGGTGTTTATCAGCGATGTCATTGAGGAGATCTCCGGATATCCTGCGTCCGATTTTATAGGGAACAGGGTCAGGACTTACGCAAGCATCATCTATCCGGCTGACCGGGGAATGGTGGAATATGCCGTAAGAAACAGCCTTGAACAGAAAAGGCCGTTCATGATCGAATTCAGGATAATCGATTCAGACGGGGAAGAACGCTGGGTTGCTGAAAGGGGACGGGGGGTTTTTAGTGAGAACGGGGAGTGTACCCATCTGGACGGTGTGCTCATCGAGATCACAAAAAGCAAGCGGATCGAACATGAACTGAAGCGTTACAGGGAACAGCTGGAAGACCTGGTGGCCGAGCGTACCGGTGAGATCGTCAAATCCAACAGGCAGCTTGAAAAGCAGGTCCTTGAACGCAAAAAGACGGAAGAGATGCTTCGCGGTAGCGAAGCCCAGAAAAAAGCCATACTGGACGGTATCTCCGCAAACATGTGGTTTGTCAACGGCGCCCTTGAGGTCCTCTGGGCAAACAAGACAGCCCTGGATTATATCGGCAATACCCATGATCAGGTGATCGGGGTCAAATGCGGTGATGTGTGGGCGGATATGGAGAAGGTGAGCGAAGATTATCCGGTATTCAAGGCGTTAAAAACCGGGGAACCCGAGCACGCCAAAATAGTTGCCCGGGATGGCAATGTCTGGGATGTAAAAGGGGAACCCGTATTGGATCAGGACGGAAAGATGCTCGGTGCGGTGGGGATCGCCCAGAACATAACAGAGCGGGTGCGCCTGGAGGAGATGATGATCCAGGCGGAAAAGATGCTCTCTGTGGGCGGCGTTGCCGCCGGCATGGCCCATGAGATCAACAATCCCCTGGCCGGAATGCTCCAGAGCGCCCAGGTGATTTTAAACCGGGTCTCAAATGATATGCCGGTGAACAGGCGTGCAGCCGAGGAATGCGGCACCTCCATGGAAGCGATACAGGGGTTCATGGAAAAGAGGGGGATCGTGACCATGCTTGAATCCATACGAAACGCTGGGCTGCGGGCCGCTGATATTGTTCACAACATGCTCTCTTTCAGCCGCAGGAGCGATTCTGAAAAAGTCCCTGCTGATCTGACGGTGGTGATGGACAAGACCTTGGCCCTGGCCGAAAGTGACTATGACCTGACAAAGAGATACGATTTCAGGCATATCAAGATTGTCAGGGAGTATGATCGGGATCTGCCCAAGGTGGCCTGCCAGGTCACCAAGATCCAGCAGGTGCTGCTGAATCTTCTGAAAAACGGGGCCGAGTCCATGTGCGGGGAGGAGGACCGGAAAGAGGCGCCCTGTTTTACTTTGAGATTGATCCGCGAAAACAAAATGGCCCGGATCGAGGTTGAAGATAACGGGCCCGGGATTGCCGGGGAGATCCGAAAACGGGTGTTTGAGCCGTTTTATACAACCAGGGAGGTTGGCATGGGAACTGGCCTGGGCCTTTCTGTCTCTTACTTTATCGTCACCGAAGATCATGGCGGCACAATGACGGTGGAGTCCTCCCCCGGCAATGGCGCCAGGTTTATCGTCCGCCTGCCCATATAATCACAGGTTACCCGCACCCGGCCCTTCCGGGGCAGGGTGCGGTAGGTTTTTCTTGACAAAAAATAAGCTTCCATTCTACGGTTTGAAATGCAATTCAAACTGCCATCCTCCGTCGGTTCCATTTACATGCAGACCCTTCTATGGGCAGGGCTCTTTACCGGGCTGATCGTCATTGCCATTACCGGGATCAGCTATTTCAGCATGGTTGCGTTTCTCAAGGAACAGGCCCTGGTGAATCTTGAAAAGCATGCGATTCACCGGGGCCAGATCGAAGAGGGCATTTTCCTGCTAGCAAAAGAGAACCATGGGTTCCTGGGCAGGGAGATCATAAGGGGGCTTGAGGCGTTTGGGGATCGCGATCCCCACGAAGCGTTTGAAAAGTTGTTTGTCAGGGGCGATGACGGGGTGATCCGGAACAGGCCCGGGCTTTTTGACGGGAAAAGGCAGGCCTGCGTTTTTATCGGGAAAGACCTTGAAATCAATGCGGACATCCGCCGTCGTGTCCTTGTTTATTACAACGTGTGCACCCGTTTTGGACCGGCCCTGCGAAACCGGTTCCAGGATACCTATATCAGCACCCCGGACAATATCATGGTGGTGTACTGGCCGGAGGTACCGGGCTGGTGCCAAAATGCACCAGCCGATTTTTATGCCCCGGACGAGGAGTTTGCCTGGGTCGCCGATAAAAAACACAATCCCTTGCGAAAAACGGTCTGGACCGGGCTTTTTTATGACAAAGTGGCCGAAAAATGGATGGTTTCCTGCGAGACCCCGGTTGATCTGAATGAACGGCATATCGCGACCATCGGTCATGACATCACCCTTAACGAGCTTGTTGACAGGACCTTGAAAGATACGCTTTTCGGGTCATACAATATGATTTTCAGGCCGGACGGGCGCCTGATCGCCCATCCCGGACTGATGGAGGAGATCCAGGCAAAAAAAGGCCGGTTTCATATTCCCAAGGCCGGAGACAAGCACCTTTTTACTATCTGGGAGATGGTAAGAAAAGAGCATGGCAAACGGGCGTTGATCTTTAACAAAGCGTATGATGAGTACCTGGCTGCCACAAGGCTCAAGGGAAGTGGCTGGTATTTTGTGACTATCTTTCCAGAATCCCTTGTTACCGGCCGGGCGTACGGCTCAGCCAGGATGGTTCTGATTTCAGGATTGATCGTCCTGATTGCCGTGGCCGGCATACTTTACTTTACTCTCCGCAACCAGGTGGGCGTTCCTTTGCAGAAGTTTGTCAACGCAACAGAACAGCTTGCCTCCGGCGATTTCAGTATCCGACTGGATGGGAAGCGAAGAGATGAGCTGGGGGGTCTGGCAAGAAGCTTTATCCATATGCGCGATGCCATTGGCGACAAGATTTTTGAACTCAGGGAGGGGGAGGAACGGTTTAAAAGCCTGGCCGGGAACATCCCCGGCATTGTGTACCGCTGTTATTGCGATGCCGACTGGACAATGTTGTTTATCAACCAGGTCGTTGAGGAGATCACCGGATACCCGGTTTTGGATTTTCTCCATAACAGGGTCAGGACTTATGCAAGCATCATTCATCCGGATGACAGTGAAATGGTGGAAAGAGTCATAAAAGAGAGCCTTGAGCAGAACAGGCCGTTTATGATGGAATACCGAATCATCGATTCAGACGGAGAGGAACGCTGGGTGGCTGAAAGGGGCCGTGGCGTTTTGGATGAGAGCGGGGTGTGCACCCATCTGGACGGTGTTATTATAGATATCACAAAAGACAAGCGGACCGAGCATGAACTGAAGCTGTACAGGGAACACCTGGAAGAGCTGGTGGCCGAGCGTACCCGGGAGATCGTCAAATCCAACCGGCACCTTGAAAGGCAGATCCTTGAACGTCAAAAGACGGAAGAGATGCTGCGCGGGAGTGAAGCCCAGAAAAAAGCCATACTGGACTGCATCTCCGCAAACATGTGGTTTGTCAACAAGGCCCGTGAGATCCTCTGGGCAAACAAGACCGCACTGGATTATTTAGAGAAAAAACATGAGCAGGTGATCGGGGCAAAATGCTGCGATGTGTGGGGGAATATGGAAAAGGTGTGCGAAGATTTCCCGGTATTCAAGGCGTTAACAACAGGGAAACCCGAGCATGCCAAAATATCTGCCCGGGACGGCAGTGTCTGGGATGTAAAGGGGGAACCCGTACTGGATCCGGACGGAAAGATGTCCGGGGTGGTGGGGATTGCCCGGAACATAACAGAGCGGGTGCGCCTGGAGGAGATGATGATCCAGGCGGAAAAGATGCTCTCTGTGGGCGGGGTTGCCGCAGGCATGGCCCATGAGATCAACAATCCCCTTGCCGGGATGCTCCAGAGCGCCCAGGTGATTTTAAAGCGTATCTCAACGGATCTGCCGGTAAACAAACGCGCAGCTGAGGAGAGCGGAACCACCATGGAAGCGATACAGGCGTTCATGGACAAGCGGGGGATCGTGACCATGCTGGAATCCATACGAAACGCCGGGTTGCGGGCCGCTGATATTGTTCACAACATGCTCTCTTTCAGCCGCAGGAGCGATTCAAAAAAAGTCCCTGTTGACCTGAAGGCGTTGATGGACAAGACCGTGTCCCTGGCCGAAAGTGACTATGACCTGACAAAAAAATACGATTTCAGGCATATTGAGATTGTCAGGGAGTATGATCCGGATCTGCCCAAGGTGGCCTGCCACGCCGTAAAGATCCAGCAGGTGCTGCTGAACCTTCTGAAAAACGGGGCCGAGGCCATGGGGGAGGCGGAGGACCGGAAAGAGACTCCCTGTTTTACCCTGAGGGTGATCCGGGAAAACAGTATGGCCCGGATCGAGGTTCAAGACAACGGGCCCGGGATTCCCGGGGAGATCCGAAAACGGGTGTTTGAGCCCTTTTTTACAACCAAGGAGGTTGGCATGGGAACCGGCCTTGGCCTTTCTGTTTCCTACTTTATCGTCACCGAAGACCATGGCGGCACCATGGCGGTGGAGTCCACACCCGGCAAGGGCGCCACATTCATTGTCCGACTGCCCATCTGATCCCATGGGGCTGACACCCCTTGTCCGGTCATCCGCGTTTTATTCCATGGGGAATTCCTAAGCGTTTCATCCGGTTTCTCAGGGTGCTGGGGTTGATCCTGAGAAGTTCCGCTGCCCCGCCCGGACCATGGATCTTTCCGCCTGCCAGGGTGAGGGCTTTCCTCATGTGGGCCGCCATGGCCAGGTTAAGGTCCAGGTCCTCCCGGGGCTGTTCCGTTAATGGGGAGGGCGTTGCGCCGGAAGGCATATCCTCGAAAAAAAGCATGCCCCCCTTGTGCCGGATCAGGGCCCGCTCCACAAGGTTCTCAAGTTCCCTGACGTTTCCCCGCCACGGGTAGTTCATGAGTCGTTCCATTTCGCCCATGGCCATGGACGGTGTCAGGGGAATCCTAAGGGCCCTGGCCTTGCGGCGGATGAAATGGTGGACAAGATCCGGGATGTCCGATGGCCTGTCCCGCAGGGGCGGAATCAGGATGGGGAACACGTTGAGGCGGAACCACAGGTCCGTCCTGAACCGGTTGTCCGCGATCATCCCCTCGAGATCCCGGTGGGTTGCAGCAATTACACGGATATTCACCCGTACCGACCTGACCCCGCCCACCCGGTTGATCTCCTGGTGCTGGATCACCCGCAGGAGTCTCACCTGGGCCTGGAGGGGAAGCTCTCCGATCTCGTCAAGAAAGAGGGTGCCGTTGTCCGCCCGTTCAAAAAGTCCCCTCTTTTTTTCAAAAGCGCCGGTGAATGCCCCCTTTTCATGGCCGAACAGCTCGCTGTCCAGAAGGGAGTCGGGAATGGCGCCGCAGTTCACCTTGATGAAGGGGCCATTCTTTCTGGGGGAGGCGTCGTGGATGGCGTTGGCGATCACCTCCTTTCCCACGCCGGTCTCCCCGAGCAGCAGCACTGGACTCGCCCCGGGCGCCACCTGGGCCACCTGCTCCATCACCCATTTCAGGCCCGCCTCCCGGCCGATGATGCGATCCCCGGAGAGCTGCATCAGCTCACGGTTCAGGTAGCGGTTGTCGTCGGCAAGCATATCCTTGAGCTGCTTGAGTTCTTTGTGCTTGAGGGCGTTGGACATGGCAATGGCAAAGGGATCGTGCACCTCGAGCAGCAGCCGGGCGTGCTCCTGGGAATACTTCCCCCTGCCCTTGCAGGTGATCACCAGCACCCCCAGGTGAAACTCGGCCACCTCCAGATGCATCACCAGGGAGCACCACTTGTCAATATTGGTATGTTTTGCCACCACCCGGGCGATCTGATCCGTTTCAGGGTCATCCACGATCTTGACCTTGAAGGAGGGGGTTTTCTTTAAGATTTTTGCCCTCACATCCGGGGGCAGGGGAATGGTGTCATACCATCTCTCCATGGGCGACTCGGAAACCTGGGCGATGTTCCGGATGGCACCGATATCCCGTTCATAGGTGTTCAGCAGCATGGTCTCCACGGGGATAAACTCCTTGAGGTAGGAGAGGCAGTCCAACAGGGCCTTCTCAATGTCAAGGTTGCCGCAGATCCGCCGGGTCACCTCCCTGAAAAACTGGTTTTCATCAACCATGATCATGATCCTTTTCAAAAGTCGAAATTCAATTTGTCGCATCTGACAATATTTGCCGTATATGACAACACGATTTGCCGGATAAGGCAAGTCTTAAGGCGCTGATATTGCAATAGGCTGTTCCTACGGGGCTTTTACCCCTTGGCACGGTTATGGCTATTCATTCATGCCCAGGTAAAATCAACCCCCCATGGGGGATGGAAAAAATAGAAAAGGAAATGGAACATGAAGAGAATATTGAGTCTGATGGCTTTCTGTCTTGTACTGCCGTCATCCCTGAAGGCAGGAGAGCCCTGTGTGGTGGAGACGGCCAGCAGGCTTGTGACCCTCACTGGCTACACCCGGAGCAACACCGTGGTAAACCTCACCCCGGAGGTTGCGGGAAGGGTTGTCAAGGTGAACTACGAGATCGGCGACATCCTGGGCAAGCGTCCCTTTATCGAGATCGACACCACCTTCATCGATTACCGGATCAAGGCCACCCGGCTCTCCCTGGACAAGCTTGATGGGAATCGCGCCAAGGCCCTTTCCAACGTCGGGTACCTGGAAAAGGAGTTCAACCGCATCGACAGGCTCCACAAGGAGGACAGGGAGACCGGGGTCAAACGGGATGCCGCCCTGGAAAGCCTGACCCAGGCCCGGCTGGACCTGGAGCTTTTGGCCGTGGAGAAGCAGGCCCTTGCCAACACCCTGGCTGAACAGCTGGAGACCCGGAAGCGTCATTTCATAAGCGCTCCCCAGGGCTGGGTGGTGACCGGCAAGGGCGTTGAGCCGGGGGATACCGTCGCAGTTGGCACGCCCCTGGGCAAGGTGGCTGATTTCAGCCCCATGGTGGTTCCCCTGGCGGTCTCCTCCCCGGAGCTTGCCGCCTTGCAAAACCTTTCCAAAGGGTTTGAGGTGATGGTGGGGGGCGTTCCGTGCCGTGCCAGCCTCAACTGGATAAACCCTGTGTTCAACGAAACCACCCGGAAGCTTGCCATGGAGCTTAAAATCGAGGATTACCCGGCCATGGAGCGGGGCGGGATTCAGTGCGTTCTATCCCTCTGTCTTGATACCGGGGGCTTCTCCGTTCCCAAATCCGCCCTTACCAACCGGTTTGACACCCCGAGGATCACCCTTGCTGATACCGGTGAAACCATCAACGTGGTGGTGCTGGGGGAGACGGGCAACAGGTACATCATCGCCCCCGGCGACAAAATCAGGATAGGGGCTGTTCTCATCGAGAACGGTCACTCCTGATATAGCAAACACGTTCAAGGAGCTTAATGCATGAGATCAATCGTAAAGTTCACCGTCAAGCAGGCGGTATTGATAAACGTCCTCTTTGTGATCCTGGTGGTAGGGGGCGCCTTTTCCCTCCTCACCACCCCGGTGGAGAACATGCCCACGGCAGATCTTGCCCGGGTGCTGATCAACACGGTCTATTACGGGGCATCGGCGGACGACGTGGAGAACCTTGTCACCATCCAGATCGAGGAGGCCCTGGAGGACCTTGAGAGTGTGGAGTATATCCAGTCCAACTCCTACCGGAACTTCTCGTCCGTGGAGGTCAAGTTCGTGGACGACTCCAAATACCGGGATCTCTACGACGAGTTGCGGTTCAGGATCCAGAACATCCGGAACGAATTGCCCATGGAGGCGGACGAGTCCACCTTCACCTTCATGGACTCCAAGCAGTGGCCGGTGATCACGGTCAATCTCATGGGGGAGATGGCCCCGGCGGGGTTGCAGCGGTATGCGGACGAACTTGAGGCCCGGCTGTTGAAGATTTCCGGGGTCAGGAATGTGGAGGTGTCAGGGGAGTATGACCAGGAGTTCCACGTGTCCCTGGACCCGGAAAAGCTGAGGCGTTTCGGGATCACCTTTAACCAGGCCTTGGATGCGGTGAACTCGGCCAACACCAAGATCCCCACTGGCCGGTTCCGGGAGGACACCAACGAGTACATGCTGGACGCGGGCAAGCGGTTCTCCTCCCAGCAGGAGGTGCTGGATGTGGTGGTCCGCAGGGACGGGGACGGCAACTTCATCCGGGTCCAGGACCTGGTGACAACGGCCAGGGTTGGCTACCGGGATCCCCGCACCATCATCTCGGTGAACGGAAAAGACGCCATGGGCCTGGGGGTCAAGGCGGAGGAGGGGGCCAATGCCCTTGACATGGTGGCCCGGGTCAAGGAGATCGCAGGAGCGTTTGAGAAGCAGTTCAGGGATGAGGGCATTACCCTTGCCTTTACCAACGACACCACCATTGAGATCGACGAGTCGGTGAACACCCTGGGGGGCAACATGGTCTCCGGGCTCATCCTTGTGACCCTGGTGCTCTGGATCACCCTGGGGTTCAGGAACGCCATGCTCACCGCCATCGGCATTCCCTTCTCCTTTCTCTGCTCCATGATTATCATGAAGGCCACCGGGGTGACCCTGAACACCATCAGCCTGTTCGCCTTTGTGCTGGTGACGGGCATCATCGTGGACTCGGCCGTGATCATCGTGGAGAACATTGCAAGGCACATGGAGAAGGGCCTGCTGCTGAAGCCGGCCATCATCGAAGGCACTTCCGAGATTATGATGCCGGTGATCAGCTCCATGCTTACAACCGTGCTGGCCTTCCTGCCCATGCTTCTCATGACCGGCACCGTGGGGGAGTTCCTTGGGGTGATTCCCAAGACCGTGACCTACGCCCTGATCGCCTCATTGTTCGAAGCGCTCTTCATCCTGCCGGTCCATGTTCTCAACTGGGGCCAGAAAAAAAGTTTGGGCACCTCGTCCGGGGACGAGTTCCAGGACCCTTTTGCCCACTTACGATCCGGGATATTTGCGCCGGCCTGGCGCATCTATCGCTGGACGGTTGAACGGCTCCTCAACCACAAGTTCATCACCTGCACCCTGGTTTCCGCCCTTTTTTTTGTCTGCTTTGGGGTCCTGGTGCTTTCAATGAGCGGCATCATGCCCCTGATCAAGGTGGAGCTCTTTCCCGGCAACTATTTCAGGTACCATGCCGCCGTGACCATGCCGCCGGGCACCTCCCTTGAGAGCACCGACCAGATGGTCCGGGATCTCTCCGGGTTGATCCTCTCCTTTGGCCCGGAGCAGGCGGAAGCGGTGGCGGGAACGGCAGGCAGCTACGAGGACGAGGACCGCTCCCAGTTCTCCGGCAGCCGGTACGGCGAGGTGATCGTGACCCTCCCGGATGCCGGCGTGCGGAATTTTCCGGAAAACCCGGACAACGATCCCATGGCCCATCTTGGGTTCATTCGAAAACAGGTGGGCCAGTTCCTGGACAAAAAATTCGGCGATTCCCCGGCACGACCCCTGGTCCGGGTGTTTGAGGAGCCGGACGGCCCGCCCACGGGCAAGGCTGTTAACGTCCGGGTATCTGCCATGACCACCGAGCAGGCAATGGCGGCCGCGGATTTCCTTATGGGATATATTACCCGGGATCCCAGGTTTGCCGACGTCACCGACCTTGAGGACAACCGGCCCGTATTGAAGCGGGTGGTGAAGTACCTGACCCGCCAGGAGGTCGCCTTTGAGTACGGCCTTGACCCGGGCCGGATCACCTCCCTTGTGGCCGGCGCCCTGAACGGTGCCAGGGCCGGAGAGTACCGCACCGTGGACGAGGAGATAGACCTCCTGGTCCGCCTGGGCAGAAACAGCGACGCGGTCAGGGTGGGGGAAGGACTCGGCAACCCCATGGATGTGCTGGCCGTGCCCGTGGTGGAAGACAGTGCGTCCCCGGTGCTGCTCCGGGACCTGGTGACCGCCAGCTGGGCCTACGAGACTTCGGTCCGGTCCAGGTACCAGGCCCGGCCCACCATCACCCTCACCGCCAACATCAAGGAGGGCTCCAAGCTCTCCCCGGCCAGGGTCCAGAAGCTCATCCAGACCCATTTTGAAGAGAACCAGGCGCAGCTTCCGGGTATCTTTCTCTCCTACGGCGGTGAGTTCGAGTCCACAAGCAAGTCCTTCAACGCCCTGGGGATCGCCTTTGTCATCGCCCTCATGGGCATCTATATGGTGCTTGCATCCCAGTTTTCCGACTACTTTCAGCCGGTCATCATCATCTCCGCCGTGCCCTTTGCCCTGATCGGGGTGGTGATGGGCCTGTTTTTCACAAGGACCACCTTTACCCTGGGAAGTTTCATGGCCGTGGTGGGGCTGGCCGGAATTGCCGTCAACAACTCCCTGCTGCTGGTGGATTTCATGAACGTGAGGAGGGATACGGGCGCAAGTGTCCGGGATGCGGTGATAGAGGCCTGCGCAGCCAGAATGCGGCCGGTGCTCATCACCACCATCACCACCATGCTGGGATTGCTGCCCATGGCCATCGGGATTCCCACCCGCTCCATCTCCTGGGCGCCCATGGCAACGGCCTTTGTCACGGGCCTTGCCAGCGCCACCCTGCTGGCCCTGTTGATCGTGCCCGTGGAATATGAGCTATACGAAAACACAAGGATCTATCTCAAAAGGAAGTTTGGCAAATGAGAAATTACCCAATTATAGGTTTTATATCCGCCCTCCTGCCCCTGGCATTTTTGCTTATGGCAATCCCGGTCTCCTGTTTTGGTATACCCCTGGGCGAGGCGATCCAATACGCCCTGGACCATGGGGAGTCCGCAAGCATGGTCCGCCAGGGCGCACTTGAAACCCTTGAGGCAGGACACGGGGCAGGGGCATTTGCCAAACCCCAGGTTTCCCTTGAGGGCGGCTGGACGGAGATGGAGGATAACGCCGACCTCGACTCTCCGGACAGGGAGATCTCCGGGGAGGTGAGCCTGAACCAGGCGATCTTTGCCGGCGGCAAAATCCGGGACAGCCTCGTTCTTGAGAAAAACTACCTCCAGCGGTCAAGGCTCCAGGAGAGCGCAGGAGAGCGGGATATCACCCGGTTGGTAAAGGGCTTGTTCTTCAACTTCCTCCACAAGCAGGCCGAGCTTACCATCTTCCAGGACCGTCTCGACCAGAGGCAGATGGAGCTTGCCGATGCCACCGATCTCCGGGACAACGGCTACGCCACCTCCCTGGACGTCCGCCAGGCCATGCAGAGCCTCAATGTGGCCACAGGCGAGCTTATCTCGGCAAAAAGAGGGCTCTCAGACGCCCTGACGGATTTCAACACTTCCCTGGGCATTCCCCCTGGCGCAGAACCCCTGGTTCCCGAAGGAGACCTTTCCCAGGCACCGGATCTTGCGGCCCTGGACCGGGAGCTGGTGAAACGGCTTGAAAAGGGGAATCTCCTGGATCTCCAGTCCGATGGTGCCCTGGCGGACGGCGCAAAGCTCAATTACAGGATCGCTGGCTCGGAACTCTTTCCCACGGCATCCCTGTTTGTCTCAGGCAAAACCGCAGGAGAGGAGACCGATGAAATGACAGAGTCCCTGGCCGCCGGGGTGGAGGTCAGATGGACTATCTTCTCCGGCGGCCTTGCCCGGTCAAAAAAGGCCGCAGCCAGGGCCACGCTTAAAAAGGCCCAAGACCAGCTCAGCCTCACCGAAAAGGAGCTCAAGGCCAGGGTCAACTCCCTGGGAATCAGACGGACAGAGGTGGAGGCGCGGATAAACCTCCAGCAGGAGAGCGTAAAGCTCGCCAAGGAGAACTACGAAGATGCCCGGGGACATTACCGGGCCGGCACCATCACCCTGACCCGGCTGGGGGAGTTCAGCCTCTCCTACGCCGAGGCAAGGTTCACCCTCCAAAGCCTGTTCCTCCAGCAAAGGGAACTTGCCAGCGACATGGAACAGCTCCTGGAATAAAACTTGGGGACGCCCATAAAATTATAAGTTTCCATGAAGGAATGTTCTAATTTTATGGGCGCCCTTCCCCTAGAACTTTTTAGATTGACATGAATCCGTGTAATCGCTATAAGCCCCTTTTAATCGAATGCTGGATTTTCAAGCATGGAACCGGCGACCGATAAACAAGTCCCAATGCCGCTAGGATAACAGCTTTTCTTCGCTTTAAATAATTATCAATCAGGGTGTGAGAATAAAATAGGAAAAATGAAGCGTTCTTTGCTCTCCGTAGCCGGTATATTATTTTTCCTCCTCCTCTGGGCGCTGGGCGCCCGGCTTGTGAGTCATTACCGGGGAACCGTGCCCTTTCCAGGACCCTTGGATGTGCTGATCCGCCTGAAAGCGCTTTCCGCCGGAGAGTCCATCTATGGGCATACCCTGTGGGAGCATCTGGCCAGCAGCCTGTCCCTCTGGTTCAAAGGACTCCTGACGGGTCTCCTTGTGGGAATCCCCCTGGGAATAGGAACCGGCCGGTTTGAGACGCTCCGACACCTGCTGCTGCCGCTGTTGTCGATTCTCCAGGTCATCCCGGGGATGGCATGGATTCCTGTGGCTTTGCTGTTTTTTGGTGTGGGGTCAGGAGCCACCGTGTTCATGATCACCATGACCGCCCTGCCGCCGGTTGTCTTTAACACCCAGGCTGCTGTAAGGGATATCCCCGTGGTGTTCAGGCGGGTTGCCGCCATGATGGAGCTGAGCCCCCTGACAAGCCTGTGGCGCATCTATCTGCCCGCTGTCAGCCCGGGACTGGTGACCGGCATCCGCCTGGGATTCGCTGCTGCCTGGCGGGTTCTGATTGCCGCAGAGATGATCGTTGGTACCAACCAGGGGCTGGGATTCAGCATTCTTCAGGCCCGGTGGACCCGGGATTTTACTTCCGCCCTGGCATTTATCTGCCTGATCGCCCTTTTCGGACTGGCCTTTGAAAAATTCCTGTTTGAACCCCTGGAACGGTCCCTGAGAATCAAAAGAGGACTGAACGGATGAGCAAAGTTCTGAGTTTTGACGCTATTTCCCACTGGTATAAAGCAGAAAGAAAACGCAAGGTCCATGCCCTGGATTCTGTCTCATTTTCCCTTGAAAAGGGAAGTTTTACCTGTCTGTTGGGGCCGAGCGGTTCGGGCAAGTCCTCCCTGTTAAATATGGCCGCAGGATTCATCCGGCCGACCCACGGCCAGATCTCCTTTAACGGACAACCCGTAACAACCGTCTCACGGGAACGTGCGGTGGTGTTTCAGGAAGAGAGCCTGTTTCCCTGGATGCGTGTGATAGACAATCTGCTGCTGGCCCTGGGGCAGAGCGGACACAACGGCAGCGATGCTGCCCGGGAAGCCGGGCGCCTGCTGGACCTGGTGGGGCTGAAGGGATTTGACCAGGCCTATCCCTCGGAGCTTTCCATGGGGATGCGGCAGAAAGCAGCCATTGCCAGGGGATTGGCCCTGTCCGGTTCTCTTTTGCTCATGGACGAACCCTTCAGCGCCCTTGATGAGCGCAGCCGGGACAGGCTGGATCAGGAATTGGCAGATCTGTGGAAAAGGGAAAACATCACCATTCTGTTTATCACCCATTCCATTGAGGAGGCGATCCGTCTTGGATCGGAAATCCTCCTGCTGTCCGCCCGTCCGGGCAGACTGGTTAAACGCTGGGACTTAAGGGAAGCCCAGAAAAAACTTGATTCTCCTGATTTTCTAACATTAAAAAAAGAGATTATCCGGTCCATGGAGCTTTGTTGTCCATCCTGCCGGGAAAGAGACTGACTGAATGAAACTTAAAAAAACCATCAAACTACTACTGCTGCTGCTGCCACTGTTGTTCTCCTGTTCTTCCGGCAACGAGGTTTCCATTGCCTACCAGGACAGGATCGGAGATGTTCCCTTTATTCTCATGGCAGAGGGTGGGGCAGGAGGAAAAGCCCCCTACTCCTGGAAACGCTTTTCATCAGGCCCGGAAACCGCCGAGGCCCTTGTTACGGGTAGTGTAAACATGGCCACCATGGGAGATACGACGGCGTTGCAGGTGCTCTCCCGGTATCCCGGGCGGTTTGTTCTGATCGGCAGTCATTCCTCTGGTCCGGGACGCCACAGAATTGTGGTTTCCGCAAAAGATACGTCCATCTCCTCCCTGGAGGATCTGACGGGACGGAAGCTGGCAGTTAAAAGGGGCACCTCCACCCACGGAGGGCTTCTGTTGGTGGAGAAGCAAACAGGGGTGAAGCTCACCGGCAACATTCTGGATCTTAAGCCCGGCCTGCAGCTGAACGCCCTTGCGGCCGGAGAAGTGGACGCCATCGTGGCAAGCGAACCCACACCGTCAATTGCCGTGGCAAATGGGTTCGGACGGGTGCTGACCTCCCTCCGGGTGGACGGCATGGGGTTCCCCATCGTCATCCTGGCGGATAAAACCTGGGCCCATGGTCATAAAGAGGAGATCACCGGACTCCTGGACCGGCTGTCATCCCTCTATCCGTCCCTGGATACCGATGCCTCCGTAACCCTGCTGGAATCGGTTCTGGGGTTGAAAGCACCGGTTCTGCGAGCTTCCATGGCCCTGCATGACTACTCCTTTACTCCGGCCGGGGATCTGACCTGTGAGCTGACTGTTCTCCACCGCGCCCTTTCGGCCCAGGGATTCTTCAAACCGCTTCCGGAGTGGAAGGATTCTATTTTTTCTCTTTGACCAGCTTTTCTTTGATGCACTGTCGCATCGCAGAGCAATTTTGATGCGATAATGCATCGCAAAATAGTTGTGATGCGAAATCGCATCGAGGGGTATTTTTTGATGCGATAACGCATCGTGGCGCCTTGGCTCTGCCAGATTTCCGGGAGGGGCTGCAGATGGTTCTTGTCTTGTATGTGCTGTGCTTTCAAGGGTTTGCCTTTTTGTCCGGAGCGGTTTTACTCGAATGGTGTTTTCCCAGATGGAACATCGTAACTAAGAGACTTATTCAGTTATTAATTTTTTCGCTTGATAAAAAATAGCAAATAATTTATAGATCGCGTATGCTTGTTAACGCCTTGGGGATAGTCTGATTGTTGACGGGCAAGTGACAAAAAAATGGTTGCAATTTGAATTGTTTGGTGGTTCTCGGCAAAAAGTAATCCGATCCTGAAAAAACTCTCAAATTACATAACTTAAAGTGGATTTTTTTTTATCTGGGGAAAGTAACAGCCAGGCGCAAGGGACTTGTCATTCCTATATCCTTGTTTCTGTACCCGTTCAACTTTCATCCCAGGTACCAAACAATAAGGGGATAATCCACAGGTTTACCCCTTTATTATTTGGTCGGCAAAACCGGCAACCCGTCTGCTTGGAAAAGTGGCGGTACCCCTTGTCAGAAGGGGGAAAGAGCTGAATCGCAAGGGCGGTTGCAGTTCATCCATAAAATAAAGGAGAATTGTTCAGATGGCGTTACAACCGATGTGGGCGTTAACCCCGGGAGAAATAGAGACTCTCCATTCCACAACCTTAGACCTGCTTGGGTCGACGGGAATTCAATTTTTATCCGAAGACAGTATTGCACTTTTTAAAGAGAATAACTTTAAAGTCGATGGCGATACTGTCTTTTTTACAGAAGAACAGGTTAACGGGGCGTTAAAGGCATGTCCTTCCTCGTTTACGGTTCATGCACGCAACAAAGAGAGGAATGTTGTTATCGGTGGTGAAAATCCGGTTTTCTCACCGATCTACGGCCCTCCCTATGTTGTTGATTTTGAAGGCAATATGCGCCGGGGGACCCTGGAGGATTACAAGACCCTTACCGCCCTGTCCCATGAGCTTCCAAACCAGGATATGGTCGGGTATTTACTCTGCGATCCCAGTGACATCCCTTCGGAAAAAGCACATATCCACATGCTCTACACTTCCATGACCCATTCCGATAAACCCTTTATGGGAAGCAGCACCCAGGGGGCAAAAGGCGTGGAGGACTGCATGAAAATGGGAGAGATCCTTTTTGATTGTGACCGGGAGTACCTGAAAGAAAATCCTTTTTCAATCTCTCTGATTAACAGCCTTACCCCCCTCCGGTATGAAAAGCACTCCTGTGAAGCGTTAATGGCGTTTGCCGAGAACCGGCAGCCCATGCTGATTGCTTCCCTTGTTACGGGCGGAGCCACCGGTCCTGTGACAATGGGCGGTGTTTTAATCCTTCAGAATGCAGAAGTGCTTGCGGGGATTGTGCTTGCCCAGCTGGTCTCTCCGGGTACGCCGGTTATCTATGGCTGCGCATCCGGCATCATGGATATGCGTTCTGTTGTTGTCTCCTTAGGTGCGCCTGAATTCTCCAAGATCATAAGAGCCGGCGTGCAATTGGGTCATCATTATGGCCTGCCTTGCCGGGGGGGCGGCGCGCTTACGGAAGCCTGCGACATCGATGCCCAGGCAGGGTTTGAATCCATGAGTGCCACGCTGAACGCCATGGATGTTGGGGCTGATTTCATCCAGCACAGTTCCGGTTGTCTCTCTTCTTACCTGGCGGCATCTTTTAACAAACTTGTTATGGATGATGAGATCTGCGGCTACGCAAAAGCCATGCGAACCAAAATCGATCTGAGCGAAGACGGCCTGGCCCTCGATGTGATCAAAGAGGTCGGACCGGGTGGCGAATACCTCACCAACATGCACACGGCATTAAATTGCCGGCAAGCAACCTGGCAGCCGGACTATTGTTACCGGGAAGGACTGGAAGCCTGGTATACCAATGGCAAAAAGCCTCTGATCGATACCATCCGGGAAAGAGGAGAGAAGCTTGTAAGGGAATTCTCCAAGCCGGATCTGGATGACGCCATCAAAGAAAAACTGGACTTGTTTGTCAAAAACAATGGTTGATTTTTGTTGTAAATAAATTTTATCAGTTGGGAACTATTCGTGGAAACTAAAGCTGAAACAATCGACAAACGTGGTTCGATCGATAAATTACTTGTTTGGGTTACACTGGGACTTACCTTTCTTTCCCTTGTCTGGGCGGCAACGGACGCCACCGGGTTTGTGGAAGTGATGAAAGGTGCTAAAAACTTTATTGGCCATAAATTCGGCTGGTTTTTTATTCTTAGCGTGTTTATTTTTATTCCCCTGCTGCTCTTCCTTGCCTTTGGTAAATATAAGGACCTTCGCCTGGGAAAAGATGACGACCGGCCGGAATTCACTACCTTTGCCTGGATCTCATTATTGTTTGGCTGCGGGCTGGGTGCCGGATATGTCTTCTGGCCTTTTGGGGAAGCTCTGTGGCACTTTTATAAGACGCCTTACCTTGCAGAGTCGGGCACTCAATCCGCTTACCTTGTAGCAAAAGGTGCTGCAATGCTGCACTGGGGATTTCACCAGTGGGCCATTTATGCCATCGTCGGCCTGGCGATTGCGTTTCCGGCATTCCGCCTGGGACGGCCGATGACGGTTTCCGGTGCCTTTTATGGATTGCTCGGAGAAAACGCATCAGAGACTGTCTGGGGCCGAATTGCTGAAATTATCTCCTCCATCACCGCTCTCTGGGGGGCTGCTGCCGCCAACTGCCTTGGGTTGATGCTTTTCAGTGTCGGCCTGAAAAATATTTTCGGTATCGAGGTCGGTCTCTGGGGCAACGCAATCATCATGTTTTCCATTATTATTGCATATACCCTTGCAGCCTACTCAGGACTGCACAAGGGAATCAAGCTGATCAGTACCGGTAATGTCTGGGTCTCTGTGGCGTGGTTCCTTTTTATCCTTTTTGCCGGACCCACAGTCCTGCTACTCAATGGCATGGTTGAAACCATTGGTCAGTATCTGAACCATTTCTTTACCATGGCATTGTTTACTGACACCCAAAACCTCTCAGACGGTTGGACCTATGACTGGCCTATTTTCTACTGGCTGTGGAATATCTCATGGGCGCCTTTTGTAGGTGGGTTTATCGCCCGTATCTCCCGTGGAAGAACCATTCAGCAGTTCGTACTCGGTGTTCTTTTTATCCCTGTTTGTGTTTCGTTTGTCTGGTTTGGCGTTTTGATGACGGCAACTCAATTTCTCGATGCACACCAGATCGGAAATATCTGGGCACAGGTTCAAATAAATCCCGCCCAGGGCAGTTATGCGGTTGCCGCAGCTTTTGGCGGTGGTGTTATCATTAACTGTCTCATCTTTCTCAGCGTGGCAGGTTTCCTGATCACATCTGCGGATGCTGCGTCTCTCTTTATCGCCATGCAGATGTCCTATGGCGCCCTGGAGCCCAAAAAGAGCATGGTTCTTTTGTGGGGACTCATCATTGGAGCGATCTCCATTGTTCTGTTGAACACAAACGGGCTTGACGGGGTCAAGTTTGCCGGGATTCTGGCCGGTGCACCATTCCTCCCCATGGTCTGGTTTATGGTGGTTTCCCTGTTCAAGACGCTAAAGAAAGAACAGGTAAAGTATGAGGAAGCCCAGGAAAAGGCGCTTCTGGAAAAACTATCATCCCATCTGCTTGAGACCAGCAAACTGAACTGATCCGGTAGTCAAAGCGTACTGATTGTAACAGGAGATAAAAGGAAAGAATGATGACAGGAAAACAACTTATTTTAGATGTACTCCAGGGAAAAACGGTTGAACGGTGTCCCTGGGTTCCTTACACAGGTTCTCAAATTGCAAATCTGAAAGGATATACGGCAGAAGAGATATTCAAATCTGCGGATAAACTCCTTGAATGCCTGATCGAAGCAGAAGAGCAATATACGCCGGATGGCATGCCCCCCATTTTCGACCTGCAGGTTGAGGCTGAAATCCTGGGATGTGACCTGACCTGGTATAAGAATACCCCCCCGACCGTTTGCACCCATCCCCTGAGCGGTTCGGAACTTGTGATCCCGACACAACGGCTGGAGAAAACCGATGGCCGTATCCCGCTGAATCTGGATGTCATGCGCCGGTTTAAAGCGGCAAAGCCGGATGTGGCCATGTATGGTCTGGTTTGCGGCCCATTTACCCTGGCCTCCCACCTTCGGGGGACCAATATCTTCATGGATATGTATGATAATGAGGAAGGGGTAAAAGCGCTTGTCAATTACTGCGCAGACGTTGTTGCCGACCTTGCAAAATTTTACATTGAAGCCGGGTGCGATATTATTGCAGCCGTAGATCCCCTTGTTTCTCAGATTTCACCGGATATGTTTGAAACATTTTTGAGTGAACCCTATTCCCGTCTGTTCGCTTCCATAAAAGAGCAGGGCGTTCCGTCCTCCTTCTTTGTATGCGGAGACGCAACAAAGAATATAGAACCCATGTGCAAAACAGCCCCCGGCTGCATTGCCATTGATGAAAATGTTGACATTGTTGAAGCCAAAAAAGTCACGGACAAGTATGGCATTACCATGTCCGGAAATTTACAGCTTACCATCACCATGCTTCTGGGAACCCAGCAGGACAACCAGAAAGAAGCCATTGAGCTCATGGAAAAAATGGGGACCCATTTGTTTATACTTGCTCCCGGCTGTGATGTGCCGTTTGACGCTCCGGCAGCCAACTTGATCGGGGTGGGTCAGGCGGTTCATAACAGGGAGGCAGTCAAAAAAGCCCTTGAGAACTATACTGCCAAAGACAACCTTCCTGAGATCGACCTGCCTGACTATGAGAGCCTTGACCATGTGCTTGTGGAGGTTGTCAGTATTGACTCCAAAACATGTGCGGCATGTGGTTATATGGTGAAAGCTGCAAATGATGCCCAGGCCATCTGCGGCGATGTAAAGGTCGAAGTGGTTGAACGGTCTATCATGTATCCTGAAAACATCAGTTTCATGAATAAAATCGAATTGAAAAATGTGCCTTCCATCGTTATCAACGGTGAGATAAAACATGTTTCTCTTATTCCAACCGTGGAGCAGCTCCGGGAAGAGATTGTTCTTGCATCTCAAAAGTAGCGATTCAGGCGACCCCATACCGCTGGGTGTGGGGTCGCCTTGTAAAATTGAAGGCTGGAAAATATGAAGAAGAAAAAAATTATTATACTATGTGGTTTTTTAGGCAGTGGGAAAACCACGCTTCTCCGTCACCTTCTGAATCAATATGCCCACTATAAAGTCGGGGTTCTGCTGAATGACTTTGGAGAGATCCCTGTGGACGGAACCCTTATTCGAAACGCCGAGGTGCCGGATGAGGCGATCCTGGAAATCGGCGGGGGGTCCATTTTTTGCGCCTGCCTGAAAGAGTCATTTGTAAAAGCGCTTCTGCACCTGGCAACATCTCCTGCGGAATTGATCTTTATCGAAGCCTCCGGCATGGCGGACCCTGCAGGCATGCATCTTCTGCTGAACAATGCTCATCTTGAATCCGACTTTGAGCACCTTTGTACGATCTGTGCATTTGACCCCATAAAAAGCGTGAAACTTTCCCATGTTCTTGAAGTGATTCCCCGGCAGATCAGGGCTTCGGACCTGGTGCTGCTGACCAAGGGGGATATCACCTCTGAAAAAGAGAAGAGTGCCGCAAAAGCGTACCTTAAAAGCATTAATAAGGATGTGGGTATCATAGAAGAAAAATCCGACATAAATATCCTGTCGGTATGTGAAGAACATCGGGAAAGCTTCCATATCGGCAGCTTGAACACAAAGGACAACCGGCCGGAAAGTTTTACCATCTCCCAGATTGCGGTGCCGCCGGAGCAACTGTTGGAGACCCTGAAGGAAAACGGGAAGATACTCAGGGTAAAAGGGTATATCAAATGCGGCCGGAAGAATTATTATATCTCAGATACGGGCAGGGGATTTGAAGTCAGGGAAGCGGAAACTGCGTTGGCCCCCCTTACCATTATCTGCATGCGAGGAACATTAAAAGAGGTCCGGGATGCATTTTTCATCAAGGGACTTATTCAGCGATAACAAAATCAGGAAGGACATATTATGAGCACAGTATTTGAAGATATATCTCAAAATTTGCAAAAAGGTAAAATGGCGGAAGTGAAAGTTTTCGTCCAGCAGGCGATTGACGAAGGAATTTCCCCCCAGGATATTCTGGATAACGGCTTGATGGCTGGAATGGATGTCATTGGCCAGCGGTTTAAAAATAATGATATCTTTATCCCGGAAGTCCTTATTGCCGCCCGTGCCATGTCGGTGGGAACAGACATGCTGCGTCCATTACTGGTCAGTGCAAATGTTAAATCCAAAGGAACCGTTGTTATCGGAACCATCAAGGATGATCTCCATGACATTGGAAAGAATCTTGTTCGCATGATGATGGAGAGCAAAGGCCTTAATGTGATTGACATCGGAACCGATGTGGCACCTGAAAAATATGTTGAAGCGGCCATTGAGAACAATGCGGATGTGATTGCCTGTTCTGCGCTGCTGACAACCACCATGGTACATATTAAGGATGTTGTGGCAAGTATTGCAAACAGCTCCATTGCAGGAAAAGTAAAACTGATGGTCGGTGGCGCTCCCATCAATGCGGATTTCTGTGAGTCTGTTGGCGCAGACTATTATACGCCGGACGCGCCGACTGCGGCAGCAAAAGCTTTGGAGATCTGTGCCCTGGCACATGCATAGGATTTTATCCTGTGACGTTTATCGGGCAGAACCGGAACTTCGTATAAAGGAGTTCCGGTTCTCCTGTTGTGGTCATGGGCTTTCCCTAGGGACCCTGTGATGATCCTGACCCGCTTGGAATCAAGTTCCGGAACAAACCGTATGCTATGAAAATCGCCATAAAGATCTTTGATCAAACAACAGAGAAGATATATTGGATGGAAGCGGGTGATCCCATTGCCCCTTTGCTGCAAGGTCATGGATTGCTGGATTTCCCTTGCGGCATTGGTAAATGCGGAAAATGTCTTATCCATGCCAATACGACCCCGTGTGATGAAGAGATCTCTAAGCTCGGGCAGGCGGCCATCGATTCCGGACTTCGCCTTGGGTGTCATACCCGGGCCCAGGAAGGAGTTGAAATCACACTCCCGAATAAAAGTTCACTTTGCGTCCTCTCCTCGTTTGCACGAAAAGCGTATGATTTTACGCCTGCCATCTCAAAGAAAAGATTCGAACTTTCTCCGTCGCCCGGTGATTTTCCGGAAACAGATATGGAACGCCTGCTCCGTGGCAGTCATGTCAGGCGCCATGGCCTGACGCTGCAGCAACAGGCACGATTGCCCTATTTTCTGAAAGATCTGAAGGAGACCAGCAAACAGGGATATGCCCTGGTACAGGACGATACCCTTCTCGGCTTTTCCTGTTCCAAAGACCACCATGCCTTGATCGTTGATATCGGAACGACAACGGTTGCGGCAACCCTGGTTGATCTGTACGGACAAAATGTTGTTGGTGTCAAAGGAGAACATAATGCTCAATATCCCTATGGTGCGGATGTTGTCAGCAGGATAAAACACACGATTGATAAAGGTACCTCTTTTGTACAAAAAGCAATCATCGGGCAGATTGATCAAATATTACACGCCTTGTTGAATGAAGCTGATCTTGATGATGTGAGCATGATCTGTTTTGCAGGCAATACAACCATGATGCATATGGTTTGCGGCCTGCCCGGGGAGTTTATCGGAAAAGCACCCTTTCGTCCCATCACCACCCAGCCAATGCGGTTAAATGCCGGAGAGCTTGGAATCTCTTCGGCTGCTCCTGCTTTTTTAATGCCTGGCATCTCTTCCTATATCGGGGCGGATATTGTTGCTTCCCTTCTTGCTGTTGAGGCACACCAGGCAACCGAACCGTTTCTTCTCATTGATTTTGGGACCAACGCAGAAACCGTATTGTTTGCAAACAATACATTCTATTGCTGCTCTGCCGCCGCCGGACCTTGTTTTGAAGGGGTGACCCTCGCCTGTGGAATGCCGGGCCAGGCCGGCGCGATCGATACGGTTGATCAAACAGACTCGGGTCTCGGGTTTACGGTGATGGAAAACATAGCTCCCCGTGGTATCTGCGGCTCCGGCGTCCTGGATGCTGTTGCACTTCTCCTGGAGTTGAATGTTCTTGATGAAACCGGCGCGCTGTCAGCCGACTCTTCAGGCCCCCTGGCAGACCGGTTGGATGCAACAAAAGGATTGATGTTTACCGACTCTGTTTATCTCACACAAAAAGATATCAGGGAGGTTCAACTTGCAAAAGCGGCCATCCGGGCCGGGATTGAAATTCTTTTCAGGCAAGCTAATATCTCACCGGATGCCATTGATACGTTTTATCTTGCAGGCGGTTTCGGATCTGCGTTAAGGGCAGAAAGTGCCGTCCGTATCGGACTGATTCCCCAAGCGCTTTTGCCGCGGATCTCTGTCCTTGGAAATGCGGCAGGCTTTGGCGCCCTGCGTTATGTTACGGAAAAAAATGCCCGGGATCATGCGCAATCAATTATCGATCGCACTGAATATATTGAGCTTTCGGCGTTACCTTCTTTTTCCGAATATTATGTGGATCATATGTTTTTCCCAGGGGGTCAGCCAATGTTACAGGAAAAGGCCTTCTTACCGGGTCAATAGCTCCACCACGCCCATGGGGTTCTGGGGTTGGGTGGGCCGGAACCTGTGAAGCAGGGCTTTAAAATTGGGGCCGTCTACCCGGACTTCCAGGTAATTGTACTCTTCCACCCGCTCTTTTCCCTTCCAGTATAGTTCCTTTTCGGTTGTGGGATGCCTGGTGAGCGTAAACTTCTGGGGCGCGCCCCCGCCGCCGAGAACCAGGTAATCGATATTGTCCACCCGGTATTGTTCGGTTGTGTGGGTATGGCTGTTGAACACGCAGATCTTCAGCCTGTCGGCGAATTCCCTGAAAACCCTGTGGGGACTCTGGTCTGGAGGCAGGGGATCGTGACCGACCTTTACATACGAGGGTTTGTGATACACCACAAAAACGTTCTTTATTCCCGAAAGCCATGCCTGGTTGAGCTGGCCGGTCAGATATTCCATCTGAACCTCAAACGGCGGAAACTGGCTGGTCCATGCTGTGCCCGTGGAGCTGTAGTCTCCGCAATCCAGGAAGATAAACCGGCTTTCCTGGAAGGAGAATGCATAGATCCGGCGCTCCCGGGACAGTCCGGGATCGGCCAGCCAGGGTAAGGTGGTCGTAAAGCCGCTGATTGCCGGGTCCTCCCATGTGGCATGGTTGCCCACGGCCACGAACACCCTGCCGGGCAGCCCGAGGTCTTTTCCTGCAGGGGGCAGGCGATTCAGCAACTCATCCTCAAAAAGTTGCCAGTAGGGACTCTCGTCCAGGGTTTTTCCCTGGAACCCGAAAAGGGGGATGTCCCCGCCGTGGAGAAGAAACCGGGCGTGGCCGGGAGTGCCGGCGGCCCCCTTCCTGATGGTTGCAACGATCCGGTCAAAGACCCATTTTCGGCCGGTATCCCGCATGATCACCCGATTATTCCCGTTATTCTTCTCAACCATGGAGCTGACCCAGCCGTCCCGGTAGTTCAAGGTGATGGTATGGCCCTCCCCCTTTTTGTGAACGGCGCGAACAAGTTGCTGGCTGTTTTCATCGAAGAACAGTTCCAAAGGGGCCTGGAAACGCTTTTTGAACACTGTTTGGATACCATCCCGCTCGTTGGGCCCGCCTGTGATATACGGTTCGGTGCGTGTATCGCCAACAACGAGGAAGGAAAACCGTGATCCGGCAAAGCCCTTTCCCGTTGAAAATACGCAGATGGAAAAGATCAACGAAAGCATGAAAAGCCACTGGAAAAATCCTGCACCTTTACGCTTCTTAATCATTATACTTCTCCTTGTTTATATCTATTCTACTTCCGTTTGGCCCGCAGCCAGGGCCAGCCCCACCTTTTCCGCCGTGACCGGCATGGATTTGACCCGGACGCCCACAGCATCGCAAACCGCGTTGGCCACCATGGGCGCTGCCGGAATGGTGGGATGTTCCGCAATGCCCCTTGCGCCAAACGGGCCGTCCGCCTGCGGGGTCTCAACGATGATGGGAATCACTTCATCCGGGATATCCATGGCCGTGGGAAGCTTGTAGTCGGTGAAGTTGGGATTGAGCAATTTGCCGCTTTCATCAAAGCGCATATCCTCATACAGGACTGTGCCCAGGCCCTGGAGCAATCCGCCGCAAATCTGGTCCTTTACTATCTGCGGATTGATCGCTTTGCCGGCATCGATGGCTTCCACAGCTTTTAGCACCTTCATCCGTCCGGTTTGCTTATCCACTTCCAGGGTCAGGGCGGCCGCGCCCACGGTATAGTGCACGCAGGGATGTCCCCCCTGGCCGGTGTCGGGATCGCCCATGGCGGAGGTAAACCGGGGCATGAAGGTGCCCCGGCCCATGATGGGCCCGCCCCGGTATGTACCGTCTTCCACCATGATGCCGTTGATCACAATCTCTTTCAATAAAAGTGCAAAACCCGGTTGGGTCCGGCATTTTACGGCTTCATCTTCCAGGTACAGCGCGTCCTTTTCAAGAAAACAGGCGTGATGAACGGCCTCGAAAATCTGCTCCCGGGCATCTATGGCAGCGCGTTTAACCGCATTGCCGGTGCCCCAGGCCACATGGGAGGCAACGGTCTGCCATTCATAGGGATTCCGGTCGGTGTCCGGGGATTCCACCCGGATTTTCTCCGGGGGAACGGTCAGGATTTCGGCGGCAATCTGGGCCATGGCCGTTAAAACCCCCTGGCCGATCTCCACGGCCGAGATCAGCAGATTCACACTGGCATCTTCATTGAATTTCAGGAACGCCGAGGAAGCCGCGTTGGGCGGCATGGCCGGGGCTTTCCAGAAGATGGCAAACCCTTTCCCGATCGCCTTATTCGGGTCGCTGTGCTCTTCTTTTTTACCCCATTCAATGGTCTTTACCACCCTGTCAATACATTCGGTCAGGCCGTTGGGCGTCATGGGCGCGCCATAGGGCAGTTTATCACCCTCCCTGATGGCGTTCTTGCGTTTAAAAGCCACCACATCCATGCCCAGTTGCTGCGCCATGCGGGTGGTGTGGGATTCAACGCCGAACAGCAACTCCGGGTAGCCGAATCCGCGATAGGGACCCCCCGGCGGCAGGTTCGTGTAGACGCACAGGGCGTCGATCCTGACGTTTGGAATCCGGTAGGGACCGGTGGCGGAAAGCCCGGATGCATTGACAACATTGGCGCCGTATTCCACGTAGGCGCCGGCGTCCCAATGGATGAGATAATCAAAGGCGGTGATGGTGCCATCCTTTTTGACGCCCATTTTCAACGTCCCGACCAGGGCCGGACGCTGATAGGTGTTGTAGAATTCCTGTTCCCGGGTCCAGTGAATCTTTATGGGATACCCTTTCACCAGGGTGGGCAGGGCTGCTGCCAGGATCTCCATGGTTACGCCGGCCTTGCCGCCGAAACCGCCGCCCACATAAGGGGTTATCACCCGCAGGTTCTGGTGGGTAAATCCCAATGGCGCCAGGGCCTGTGCGAAAATATGGCGTTGGGTGTGGGGTGATTGGGAGGCGGCCCACACTGTTATCCGTCCGCTGTGATCGCATAACCCGATGGCGCCATGGAGTTCGATGCTGCAGTGGGCATACCGGGGAACCCGGTAGGTATCTGCAAAAATCAGGTCCGCCTCAGCAAAGCCCTGAATCGTATCACCCTTGCGAACCTTACGCCAATGGGCGATGTTGCTGCCTGGTTTGGGAAAGAACCAGGGCACATGGGAATAGGCGCCAAGTTCCGGATGAATCAGGGTGGCATCCTTTTTAACCGCTTCCCTGGGATCAAGGATCGCTGGAAGCGGTTCATAGATGATTTTCACCCGTTTTGCCGCCCGTTTGGCTGTGGCAAGATCCCGGGCGATGACCGCTGCCACCTGTTCGCCTGCAAAGCGGACTTTGTCCTGGGCAAAGATATGGCGATCCTGCATGTACAGCCCGAAGTGGTAGGGAAAATCCTTGCCCGTGACAACCTTGACCACCCCTGGCAGCTTTTCTGCTTCGGAGGTGTCAATCTTTTTGATCCGTGCATGGGCCAGGGAACTTTCAACCACCTGGGCATGGAGCAGGTTCGGCCCGAAATCAAGATCATCCACATACCTGGCTGCTCCCAGGACCTTTTCCTGTTGATCAATTCGCGGCGTTGGTTTTCCAACAAATTTCAATTCCTCCATGGCTTCCATGGCCTCCTTACTCCCGGGACGCAGCCAGAATGGCTTCAATAAGGGATTCATAGCCGGTGCAACGGCAGAGGTTGCCGGCAATCGCTTCCTGCACTTCTGTTTGGGTGGGGTGGGGATTTACCGTTAACAGTTCCGTGGCGCTGAGGATAACCCCGGGGGCGCAGTATCCGCATTGGAACGCGCTGCGGTCAATAAAGGCTTGCTGAAGGGGCGTTGGTCCGTTATGGGAAAGGCCTTCCAGGGTCACAACCTCCTGGCCGTCAACTTCAACGGAGAAAATCAGGCAACTTCTGACGCTTTTACCGTTCAGAAGAACGGTGCAGGCGCCGCACTCCCCCTGGTCGCAGCCACATTTCGGGCTTTTCACACCGAGCTTATTGCGCAACACAGCCAGCAGGGTCTCGGTTGTTTCAACATCTACGCTCCTTGCGTCCCCGTTCAATGTCAATGTGATGGTTTTTTTCATGCAAAACTCCTATATCCAAATCGCGCCGTGTGCGCTGGGTTTTCCTTTTAAACGGGACACAGCGGTTTTCAACCCCCGCTCCAGCATGACTTTTATTATCAGGGTGCGATACGCTTTTGAAGCGCGGATGTCGGTGATGGGAGAGATCTCTTGGGGGACGAGTGCCTGGGCCGCTTTGATCAGCGGGTCGGTCAGTTCCTGTCCGTGCAGGCAGGTTTCAATGGAGGGAGCGCGTTTTGCCACAGGGCCGACCGCGCAGAATGCCACCCGGTAGTCATTTTTTTCCATCGCCAGAATGCCCACTCCGGCCTGGGCCGGATCTTTTCCGGCGTAGCGCCCCCGCTTGACATAGCATCCCCCAGCCTTTCCAGGGGGCAGGGGGACAACAATGCCGGTGACCAGTTCCCCGGGTTCCAGTGCGCATTGTTTCGGTCCGGTGAACCATTTGTTGATCCCTGTCTTGCGTGTACCCCCTGCGCTCCGGGTTAAAACCACGGCTTCATGGACCAGCAAGGCCGGACCGATGTCAAGTGACGGTACGGCGGAACAGAGGCTTCCCACCAGTGTCGCCCGGTTCCTGATACCCACGGAACCAACGGTTGCGGCCGCATCCCGTAACAGGGGGAAGTTTGCAGCAACCAGGCCGGAAGCCATCACCTGACTGAATGTAACCAGCGCTCCCAGGTGCAGACCGTTATCCGTTGATTCCAATCGTTCAAGCTCGCTGATACCCTTGATATCGACCACGGCCTTGGGTGTTTCAACACCTTGTTTGATTTTCAAGGCCATATCTGTACCGCCCGCCAGCACCCTCGCGTTTTCGCCGTATTCCCCAAGCAAGGAGATCGAGTGCTCCAATGTTTCGGGCCTGAAATATTCAAATTCCCGTGCTACAGCCATGGGCGTTCTCCTTTCTTGATCAGATCCATGACCTGATGAAAAATTTCCATGGGAATATCTCCTCACAGTCTTTCACGTCGTATTTTTCAGGATAGGAAAATGCATTTTATCAAGAGAAGTCTAACGGTAGGATGGGACGATGCTTTTTGTCAAGGGACGCATACAAATAATGTGGAAATTGGGGACGCCCCTTTATCGTTCCCTTTATATTCATCTGAAAAGAGGTTATGGTTATGGCATCGCATCTTCCGGAACACATTCTCCGAGGAAAGGGTCATTATGATGGGACGCCTTGTCATTGGCAGCGTGGTGGTCGCAGGTTTCATGCTTGCATGGTTGGCAGGCCCTGCCCTGGCACAGGACGGCCGGCTGGTCACCCTGGAGCAGGCCGTATCCCTTGCCCTCAAGCACAATCCTGAACTGAAACAGGCTGTCAGCCAGACCCGGCATTCAATCCTTTCGGTTAAAATGAAGGAAGATGCGTTTCTTCCCATGGTCAGCGGGGATACCTCCTTTTCCCGGCGATCAACCAAAAATTCCCCCCAGTCCCGTCGGGAGTATGGGAGCCTGGGGGCAACCCTGGATTCCCGGGTGAACCTGTTCAAGGGGTTTGCCGACACGGCAGCCCTGGAAGAGAGCCGGCAGACCCTTGAATTCTATCTGAAAACCCGGGACAGAAAAGAGCAGACCGTGGTGTTTGATACCGTGTCTGCCTATTTGACATGTGTGTTAAAACAGGAGCGCATTGGGGTGGCGGAGGATAACCTGGAGGATCATACATTGCTGCTCGGGCAGATCAAGGCCTTTGTTGCGGCCGGAACCCGGCCGGTCACGGATCTCTACCAGCAGCAGGCGGAGATGGAAGATTCCCGCTTCAATCTCCTGGACGCCCGCAAAGCGTTCAGTGTGAGTAAAATGCAGCTCATGGAGATACTGGGGGTCTTTTCAGCCATTGAGTTTGCGGTGATGGTGCCGGCTGCCGCTCTTTTTTTCGCGGATTTGGACCAGGGAACCTTTTCTGACCCGGCCCATGGTGCCAGGGCCGACCTCAGGGCCCAGGAACACAGGATCCTTGCGGCAGACCAGAAGATCGTTCAGGCCCGGGCAGGGGGGAGGCCGGTGGTGGAGATGTTTCTGACGGCCGGGTCGTCCTATTCCGGCCAGGACAAAGGGGGTGTGATGGAGCAGATGGAGGAGTTTTCTTCCAGCATCGGCATCTCGGTTGCCGTTCCCATCTTTGACCGTCACCTGACCCGGCACGCCATTGCCCAGTCGAGAATCACAAGACAGATGGAAGCGCTGGAGCTTGAACGCCGGAAAAACAGGGTCCGGACAGAGGTGGGGGAGGCTGCGGAAAATTACAGGACCACCCTGGCCCAGGAGCGGGTGGCAAGGGCCAGGCTGGCCCATGCGGCAAAGGCCCTGGAGAGTGTTGAGCAGCGATACCTGGTCGGGGCTGCCACCCTTACTGAACTGACCCGGGCCAGGGTTACCCATGTTGAAGCAAGCTACGGATCCCTTGGGGCAAACATCAACCGGATGATCCAGGCAGCGGCCCTGGAATATGCAAGGGGAAGAGGGTTTAAACCATGATTAAAGCGTTCCTGGCCCTGGTAAAATGGGTCCTGATCATTGCCGGTATCGTCTATCTTGTCTCCCTTGGATCGGATATTTTTCAATCACGCCCGGACAGGGTTTCCCAGGCCCGGGACCGGTTCAAAACCGGGGTGATCACCCGTGGAAACCTGGAAAACCTGGTCTCCAGCACCGGCACCCTGGCTGCCGTGGGCACGGTCAGTGTGGGCACCCAGGTGTCCGGCACCATTGAGCAGGTGTTGGCCGATTATAATGATGAGGTGACAAAGGAGCAGGTCCTGGCCCGGCTGGACCAGGCCCTGTTCCAGGCCAGCGTCATGGAGGCCAAGGCCCGGGTGATCCAGGCCCGGGCGTCCCTGGCAAAGGCCCGGGCGGAATATGACCGCAACAGGCCACTCATGGAGCAGGGCCATCTCTCTGCCCAGGAGTTTCTGATCATGGAAACCGAGTACAAGACGGCCCAGGGGGTTCTCATGGCAGCCCAGGGGGTGTTGAAGCGGGCCCGGGTCAACCTTGACAACACCATCATCAGATCCCCCATCAACGGCAAGGTGATCGAGCGGAGCATCGAGGCCGGCCAGACCGTGGCGGCAAGCTACAGCACCCCCACCTTGTTTGTCATTGCCGAAGATCTTTCAAAGATGCAGATCGAGGCTGATGTTGACGAAAGCGACATCGGCCTGATCCGCGAGGACCAGGAGGTTCGCTTCACGGTTCAGACCTTTCCGGACAGGAAGTTTGGGGGCCGGGTCTCCCAGATCCGGCTCAACCCTGTTGTGGTCTCCAATGTGGTTACCTATACCGTGGTGGTGGCGGCTCCCAATGACCAGGGCGTGCTTTTGCCCGGCATGACGGCCACGGTGGATTTTGTGCTGGACCGGGTGGAGGATGTGCTCCTGGCCCCTGCCCCAGCGTTGAATTTCAAGCCCGGGGGCGGCAACGGCCCGGACGCTTTATCAGGGAGCGCCCTGTTTGTTCAGGATGATTCCGGGCAGCCCCGGCGGGTTGGGGTGACCCCGGGCATTTCCAACGGCACCCTGACCGAGATTAAGGGCCAGGGGGTGGAGGCGGGCATGGTGGTCCTGGTGGGAATCAAGGTGGCAAAGGCTGAGTCGAAAAAAGGCTTCTTCACACGGCTCATGCCCAGGCGTTCTTCAAGAAAACGGTGATTTAGGCGCTACCAGGACAGGGTGTCCGGATCTGTTACGTCATTTGCAGGTGAGGTGGTCACGGTTGTTGAATTTGGGGGAAGGACCTTTTTTTCCACCCAGTCAACGAGATAATCAAAACTTCTCTGGGCGTAGGCCTGCATGGGGGTCAGTTCATCCGCTGCATTTTCATCCCCCGGCTGCCCGTTGAAATCATAATCCAGACCGCCGTCGGCATGGGCGTCAACATGGCCGGCGTTTTGGATGAGGAAGAAACGGTGAAGATCGGCATTCCCGTAGTTTTCCACAGCATTTCGATAGGCCGTGCCATTGGAGACCGTGCCAAGAAGGCCGTCAGCGGTGCCATGGAGGCTGATCATGGGAACGGAGAACTCACCGGTATTGGCTGTCTTTAAGGCGTACTCAACGCTCTCTGCGGTCCAGTTCCCTTTGTCGGCACTGGCCAGCCAGGCATAGACGGGGGGGGCTGCGTCTGGGTTTGCAGGATCGTTATAACTGCTGTAAACACCGGCTTCAGCGGCAGTGTCCCCCCGGAGGTCGGCCCGGTAGACATGGGAGATGAGATTGTAATACCCGACCCCTTTAAAGATTTCGTAGCCGGGGATCGCCTTGTAAGCGTCTGAGATGGTGTTGTAGGCCCCCCAGAAAATAGCCGATTCTGTTGCGTAACCACCGGATGTGACACCATCCTGGGCATCGGGAAACCGGGGGACCCTGTCATACTGGGTGGCGGTGATGCTGGTTGCCGTGGGATAGGCCCACCCCATGGCCATCGTGGCCTTGTCAATGGAGGGAATCAGGGAATTGGAATCCCCATATTCCCGGGGGGATACCTGGCCGTCATTGTCGGTGTCCATGACCCTTTTATCCGGGGAATAGGTGCCGGACCAGTCAAGGCCGCCGTCAAAGAGCCGGACAGCGCCGCCATTCACCGCTTCATGGTCCAGTTCCAGGGCCCGGCGTACCTGGTAGCCGCCGTTTGAAAGACCCATGGCATAGGTGTGGGCCACCTTGCGGCCGTGGAGATCTTCAAGGCGTTGCTGGGACCAGTCCGCAAGGTCCAGCATCATCATGCCCCAGTGCTGGGACGGATGGGTGCCGCTCAGCATGTCTGCGATGCCTTTGGGGATGCCTTTATTACCGGTCACAACGGCGTATCCCCTGTTCAGGAGCCAGGGTGCCAGGATGGCCCAGCTGGCGTACTCGTTGCGCATTCCCGGGGTCCCGCCAACCACAAGATCCCCGTTCCAGTTGTCCGGGACCTTGAGGGAGACATTCTGGATCCGCAGGCCCGAATCATCCTGGACCGTCAAGGTGCCGGAAGCTTCGTGGCCGGCGATGAGCTGGTCCGGGGTGAAGAGGGAGGAGTGGAGGATGTTGGCCTTGATCTTGGTAACCTTGGCGGTTTCGCTTTCGGGAAGTGCCTTGTATGCATCGCTGTCCGCGGCCAGGGCAAAGTAGGTGATCTGGGCGAGATCATCCCCGCTTTCACCGGAATAGTGGATGAGGTTTGAATCAGTGAGGCCGTCTGTTAAGAGGGTGGGATTACCATTGTCGTTGTCATCGTCGTCACAACTCGCAAAGATAAACAAGGATAGCAAAAGGGCCATAATCAATGCAACTCTCACATGATGACGTTTTTTCATCAGGGATCCTCCTGTTTGTTTGGGTTGATGCTGCTGGAACGAAAAACGGTCTTCTTCCCGTGCAGTAAGGAAAACCTGCGACAGGGAAGATTGATCGGACTTGCTGATTTTTCTGGGACAAAAAGGGCGATGGCTTGCGACTGCCTGCTTGATCTAATCAAGCTATATACTATCGGGTTTGTAAAATTTCAATGGATTATATTCAAGGGGAACCCTGGATTGGGGAAGATCTGAATTTGGCATTCATGGCAAAAGGGGGTATGATCCGGATGTCACTTAATATAACGGTGTGTCTTTATGAAAATCATTGAGTTAAAAGATGTTTCAAAGACATTTGTGCTGGGGGATTCCCCGGTCAAGGCCCTGGACAGGGTTACCATGACCATCTGCCAGGGGGAGTTCGTGGCCGTCATGGGTACCTCGGGATCGGGAAAATCCACCCTCATGAATGTCCTGGGGTGCCTGGACCGGGCAGACACCGGCGAGTATCTCCTGGAAGGGATCAATGTGAGCCGCATGGACAGGGATCAGCTGGCCCATGTCAGGAACCGGCGGATCGGATTTGTGTTCCAGGGATTTAATCTGCTCCCAAGGACATCGGCCCTTGAAAATGTGGAGCTGCCCCTGCTCTATTCCCCCCTGGGCCTGGGCAGGGAATCCCGGCAGCGGGCTGTTGAGGCCCTGACCACCGTGGGGCTTGCCCAACGGCTCGACCATGAGCCAAGCCAGCTCTCAGGAGGCCAGCAGCAGCGGGTGGCCATCGCCAGGGCCCTGGTCAACCAACCTGCCATCATCCTGGCGGACGAGCCCACGGGCAACCTGGATTCCGCCACCACCCTGGAGGTGATCACTTTGTTTCAACGGCTCAATCAAAGGGGGATCACCATTGTCCTTGTGACCCACGAATCTGAGATGGCCCGGTTTGCCAACCGGATCATCGAGCTTGCGGACGGCCGCATCATAAAGGACCGTGGCGTTGGCGACGCTTTTGGGGAGGAGAGTTCACCGTGAAATGGATGAAGTTCGTGGGGGTCGCCCTGAAAAGCATTGCAAAGAACCGTTTGCGGAGCCTGCTGACCATGCTGGGCATCATCATCGGGGTGGGTTCTGTGATCTGCCTTATCTCCCTTGGCAAAGGGTCCCAGGCGGATATCCAGCGCCAGGTGGATTCCATGGGTACCAATCTTCTCATCATCCGTTCGGGCAGCGCCTCCCGGAGAGGGGTCCATGGCGGGGCCGGTACCCAGGACTCCCTGTCCATGGCCGATGCCCGGGCCATGGATAAAAATCTTGCCTCGGTGGCCGGGGTTTCCCCCGTGATCTCGGTCCAGGCCCAGGTGATTGCGGGTGCTGCCAACTGGAACACCCGTATCCAGGGGGTGAGTCCGGGATATCCCCTTATCCGGAACCTGGAACTCAGCCGTGGCACCTTTTTCGCCGGCCGTGATCTCAAGGTGAAATCCAAGGTGGCGGTGCTGGGCAAGACCGTGGCGGATGAGCTGTTCTCCGGCCAGGATCCCCTGGGCACCCGGATTCGCATCCGGAATGTCCCCTTTAAGGTGATCGGGGTGCTCAGGGCCAAGGGCCAGACCGCCATGGGGACAGACCAGGACGATGTGATCCTGATTCCCTCCACCACGGCCCTGTACCGGCTCTCGGACGGCAAAACCGTTCGAACCATCATGGCCAGTGCCAGGTCGCCGGAAGCCATGGAACAGGCCATGGCCGAGATCCGGGCGCTTTTAAGGATACGGCACAGGCTCAGGGCGGAAGAGCGGGATGATTTTCGCATTAGAAGCCAGACTGAAATCACCTCCATGGCCACCCGGATCACTGGCACCCTGACTCTTTTGCTCAGTGCCATTGCCGGCGTTTCCCTGCTGGTGGGGGGCATCGGTATCATGAATATCATGCTGGTGTCGGTGACGGAGCGCACCCGGGAGATCGGTATCCGCATGGCCGTGGGGGCAAGGGGACGGGATATCCTGACCCAGTTTCTCATTGAAGCCATGATTTTGAGTCTCTTGGGGGGAGGCCTTGGCATTGTCCTTGGCCTTGGCATCGCATTTGGCCTTGGCAGGATCATGGGAACCAGCGTGGTGGTGGATCCGGGGATCATCCTGACCGCAGTCCTGTTCTCGGCTGGGGTGGGAATTTTTTTCGGGTTTTATCCGGCCAGGAAAGCCGCCGCCATGAGCCCCATCAATGCCCTGAAATACGAGTAGCCGTTCCGTTATTCCTTTTTTCGCCCCAGCGAAAAAACCAAGGGTTTCCCTTGATTTTTCAGCCCGGTCAGAGGATACTTGTTCCTATATCTTCCACACAATATTGTTTTCCCAAAAACCGACGACAAACAGGGAGGAGCGACTATGTCAATTATTACCATAGCAAGGGGCTCTTACAGCCGTGGAAAAGAGGTTGCGGAAAAACTGGCACAGCGTCTGGGGTATGAGTGCATCTCCCGGGATATTCTGCTGGAAGCCTCGGATGAGTTCAATATCCCGGAGATAAAGCTGGTCCGGGCCCTCCACGATGCGCCCCAGGTCATTGAACGGTTTCACCACGGTAAGAAACGCTTTGTCAGCTTTATCCGCTCAGCCCTGCTGCAGCATGTCAAGAGGGACAATATCGTCTACCACGGCCTTGCCGGCCATTATTTTCTGGGAAATATTCCGGGTGTTCTCAAGGTAAGGGTCAATGCCGACATGGACGACCGGGTCAGGGAGGAGATGAAACGGGAGAATATTCCCGGGGACAAGGCCCTCTATATCCTTAAGAAAGACGATGAAGAGCGACGAAGGTGGGGAATTCAGCTCTATGGCACCGATACCTGGGACAGCAGGCTCTATGATGTGGTCCTGAACATCAAGACCATCACCGTGGACGATGCCATTGACATCCTGGTTGACCTGGTGAAGAAACCCAATTTCCAGTCAACCCCGGAATCCATGAAAATCATCAATGATCTCGCCCTTGCAAGCAGTGTCGAGGCTGCCCTGGTAAAGATCGCGCCCATGGTCTGCGTCACCTGCAGCAACGGAACCGTCTACATCAGTACGGAGCCGGGCGCTGGCTCTCCGGGGGAGGAAACGATCTCCAGGATAGAAAACGGTGCCCGGGAGGTCCCCGGCGTTACCGAGGTGGTTTTTTCCTTTAAAACAGTCCCGGAGCAGGGTGGCCACGTCAACCCGTTTCATAATATCTGACAGGTCTCCTATATCGGCTTGCTTTCGAATGGGTACTATTCATATGCGAGGCGATATAAATTCTTTTTTCGCCTGTTTTGTGTCCATGGCGTCCGTGGGGGATTTGCCTCATAACGGTTGACATACGGCTCTGGTTTTAATATTAAGTCAACTTTCGGAGTTCAGCTTTGATGGACGGGGGCAGGCTTGTTTCTCATGATCATACTGGCAAAAAGGGCAATAAGGAAAGCCTGACCCCATGAAATACTGCCCTGATTCTCTTACCAACGGACTTGGGACATGTAAGCATATTCGTTTCCTTGCGGCTTACCTTAAAAAAGAGTCTGGTTTTGGGAAACGACTTGTAAAGGAGCGCTTTCCTTTTGCGGATGTTTACTGGAACTCTTTCCGGAAAGCACCCAGCCTATTCTGGGAGCGCTGTGGCAGAGAGGACGGTGATAAAAGGGTCCGCATCAGGGAGACGTTGTTGAACCGGGTCGACAGGCATCTGCAGGAAACGGGAGATAGAAAAGTTTTTCCACGAAAAGGCAGTGGTGATTGCCGGCAATCCCTCACAGCGAAAAGCCGGTTATTCCAACGATGACTGCCTGTTCAAGATCGCCAATTACGAAGCCGTTTTAAGGGATGTCACCATCCTTTCAAGTTATAATCCGGATATCATCATCCTTGATGGGGCCCAGCGCATCAAGAATTTCTCCACGAAAACTGCGGATGCAGTCAAGCGGATTTCCAAGAGGCACGCCATTGTGCTCACCTGAACACCCCTGGAAAATAAGCTTGAGGATGTGCTCAGGGGGGTGCCGGATGCGGTGGAAGAGGATGCCCAGGGTTCAAAGGGCGTCTTTGACGGCCAGGCCCCGGAAAAGATAGAAATGGTGCTCAACTCCGGCATGGAGGCCGGAAGATGGAACGGTCGGACGATCAGGAGAAGATGATTCAAATAGACAAAGAGACTGGGGACGTGACCATGAAGTTTAAGCTGCCGGGCTTTTAACCGTAATCCTGAACCAGGCCAGAGGGCGCAAAAAATTTGTGTTAAGGGCGTAATCAGGAATTGGGTCGGAGAAGTTGGGTAGAGCAGGCATGGCCTAAGCTATGCCTCTCTACCCATATTTTTTGATAAAGCGATTAGGAGGCTTTGTAGACGCCCCTTTTTACTTTTTCAATCTGTCCAAGCTTGTGCAGTCTGAAAATGATATTCCGGATTTTCTTATCATCAAACTTTGTTTCGGCCTTGATTTTTTTGAAATCAGCACCCTGATCTTGATTCTGAATGACTTCAAGAACCTTGTCTGAAGCAGCTTCTTTCTTTTTTGCCGGTGCAGCTTTTTTCTTTTTCGCCGGCGCCGGTGCAGCCTTTTTCTTTTTCGCAGGTGCCGGTGCAGCCTTTTTCTTCTTCGCAGGTGCCGGTGCAGCTTTTTTCTTTGCCACGGGTGCAGCTACTTTCTCTTCTACTGGTGCAGCTACTTTCTCTTTCACTGCTACCGGTGCTTCCTTAACCACATCAGCTTTAACAGCGGGTGCTGCTTTGAGAAGCATCTTCTCAATACGGTCAAGTTTATCGTTCAGCGCCTCAATATCCTTTTTAGAGGGGATTGCGAGGGCTTCCCGGAAAGAGTTGAACAGTCCTTCCATCATATCTATTTCTAAGCTTTTATTTGCCATGTTTTGCTTTGCTCCATTGTGATTAAAAGTTCGTATATAACATATTGCGCAAAAAATAGCTTGTCAAGTTTTTAGGGGGGTAAAAAAAAGAAAAAACTAAGATAAATTAGGGAGTCAGGTTAAAAACTAGTGGATCAGGTGTTCCGGAAGCTGGTCAGGAGTGTCGAGGAAAAGCTGAAACCCGCGTCATTCCTTTGACAGACGGTGCTGGGGGTAAATGAGTTATTGCTCATAGGAGGTTGTTCCGTCTGGGTAAAACAACCCTGGCTGTCCCCAATTCTTAATGTCTAAAGATAATTTTTCTTCTCTACCCATGGTTGTGGTCCTGGATCCACTCCTTTACCTCCTGGAACGGATAGCGTTCCAGGGCTCCGAAGCCGGGGCTTGATTTGACCTTCAGCCGAGTTAACAAAGGCGTATGGATGCCGCAGAGAAATTTTGTCAGGTTCAACACAGATGCCTTGTCCGGCCCCGTGTTCATGAAGTCATTGGTGATTGTGCTGAAATCGATGGAAGAGAGGGGCTTAAGCGGGGTCGAGTGTTCTATCCGGGCCTGGCCGCTTGCGCAGAAGGAGCAGTGGCCGCAGGATGTCTGTTCCAGGGTTTCGCCAAAGTAGCGGGCCAGCCGGGCCGACAGACAGGCATTGCTTTCAAAGAATTGGATCATGCTTTTTATTCTCTGGATCTCATGGGTCTCCCGGGTCGTGAAGAGATTGTACAACCTGAGTGAAAGCGTGTTTGTATCAAATGCCTTGCTCTTTATTTCATACATCTCCATGGATTTCTGGGATTTGAGTTGGATCCAGCCGTTTTCGTCAAAGTACTCCAGGGCCGTAACGATGCGTTTGCGGTCCGTTGAATAGGATTGGATGATCCCATCCATGTCGACCATGCTCCACACCTTTTTTGTCTGGCAGTGGTCAAAGATGGCCTGGACAAACCCTTGTCTCTCCTCCTGGAAGGTGTGGACTATCTCCTGGGCCGATCGTATGAACTTAAAGGCGTACTCTTTGTAATAGCTAAATTTTGGGGCGATGATGCCCTGGATCTCGAGATACACCAGTAAGGTTTTCAGGGGGAGCACCCGGATGTTGAGCTCGTTTGCCAGGGTGAGGACGGAAATTTCCCAATTCTCATCCGGATTGGCTTTGATCCGGTCAAGGATAGCATGGATGGAGGCTTGTTCCGGGGTGTCGCCATAGATGAAATTCTCCAGCACATGGATGGCGTCCCGGTTTGCCAGGACCTCGCAAAAGGCGTCGTTTCCGTCCCGTCCCGCCCGGCCGATCTCCTGGCTGTAGTTTTCGATGGATTTTGGCAAGTCATAGTGGATCACCCTTCTGATATCTCGCTTGTCTATGCCCATGCCAAAGGCGATGGTTGCAACCACACAGGTGAGATCTCCCTTGAAAAAACGGTTTTGCACCTCTTCTCTTTCCGGATTTTTCATGCCTGCATGGTAGTGGGCCGCATGGATTCCCTGTTTTCTAAGAAGGGCCGCCACCTGCTGGGCCGTTTTCTGGAGGATAACGTAGACAATGGTGGGCGCAAGGGGGGCCTGGTTGATCCGCCCGGCCAGGTGGTTCGCCTTTTCAGCCTGGGCAATGGGGGTGACCTGGAGGAATAGATTGCTCCGGTAGAACCCGGTCAGGGTGACATTGTTTCTGGGAATGTCGAGCTTTTCGCACATGTCGTCGATCACCTGGGGCGTTGCCGTGGCCGTGAGGACCAGGGTCTGGCCGACCCGGAACTGGCGCTGATAGGCCGGGATCTTCAGGTAGTCGGGCCTGAAGTTGTGGCCCCATTCCGATATGCAGTGGGCCTCGTCGATCACCAGAAGGGAGATAGCTATCGGACCTAAAAAATAACGGAACCGCTCGTTCTTGAACCGCTCCACCGAGATCATCAGGATCTTGAGCTCACCGTTTTTTGCCTTTGCCATGATCTGGTTGTATTCCTCCCGGTCAAGGGTGGAATCGAGCCTTGCCGCCGGGATGTTGCAGGAGAGCAGAAAATCCACCTGATCCTTCATCAGCGACAGCAGGGGCGAGACAACCAAAGTCAGGCCCGGCAGCACCATTGCCGGCAGTTGGTAGCAGAGGGACTTTCCTGCGCCCGTGGGAAATATGGCTGCTGCGGACTCTCCCTTGATGAGGGTGTCGATCACCTGGCGCTGGCCGTTTTTAAAGGTGGTAAAACCAAAATATTTCTGTAATAATGCTTCCAAAACGGCTCCTCATCTATTTGGGGTCAGGTCTACACTCTTGACAGATTTAACATAACTCAAGTATCCGGTCTACATTCTTGGCTGGTTTGATTTAAATGTTCTATAACGTTGACAGGCCATTCCGTCAAAATCGGTTTTATCGCAGCTTGTCACGACTATGCCATGCAAGCCTTTGAGATAAACGCCTTTGACTATATTTCTAAGCCTGTCTTCTGCCAGCGCCTTGCCGAAAACCTGTGGCGGTTGACCTCCGAACTGCGTCGGGGAGGTATTGTTTTTTTTGACTCACGCAACCGGGTGGGAGAACCGGGTGTGCGGGTGGTTGGCATTGGGGCTAAAAAGATGGGCGTTTATATAGAACTTAGAAAATTTAGGGAAACTTTCTGTTATGATTGGAATTGTCCTCTTTGGGGAGGATGAAAGGAAAAACGCCAAGTGCTATCAAGCCTGGCTGGTTATAAATTCTGCCCAGGGAAAAATCGGGGAAGGAGGTAGAATTGCTGTTATCCAGGATTGTGTTGCCCAGGGATAATCACTGCAGAAATTGGATGTCTCTGCTGGAGATCGTCGCTTTTTGAATATTGGTAGTGATGATGAGGATGGGGTTATGGCTTGGGGAGCAGATTTCAGTAACACTGATTTGAAAGGTGCGAATTAAAGTACTGCTCCATCATGCCCAATGAAAGGATGTTAGAACATTCAAGCGCAGAACGGTGTTGTTTTCAACACCGTTCATTGAGGGTTATATGCCAGACGGAAGAATAAAATACCCGAAGGAAGGGACCGATAATCCGGTAAGTTATGCCGAGGTTATTCTATTGATTCGGTATGCCGCGGAACGGGGCATGGATCCGGAGGGAAATTAACTGAATTGACATACGCCGGTGTTCGCGGTGATTCAAAAGGTGTTAGCGGAAGAACCCTGCTTGATACGGAATTCAAATACAAGTGTTACTCTTATAAAATCTTGTGCTGGGGATTATTGTTTCTGGTTTTGGCGGTTGGAACAACATCCGTCGACCTGTGGGTTTCCCAAAATCCCTCAGCATCGGGTGGTGGACTGGCATTTCTGTATTACCTTCATCGCTATTTTCTCGTTTCTTTCAGTCCTTTTTGGTGGGGGGCTTTAGGCGCTTGCGTTTTCCTTATGAAAAGACTTTCTGACAGGGCCTCGGAATTATGCTTTGACAGCCGGCGTTGGAGTGGGTGGGGAATCCGCATCATGCTTGGTGGGTTACTCGGTTTAATCTTTGCGTATATCTATGACCCAAAGAGTGGGTTAGATTCAGCACACCTGAAATTTGATACCAACGCCATCGCATTCTTTACCGGAGTTGGTGTGCGTGTTTTTTACGGGGGGATCGAGAAGCTTATTGATGTGATCGCAGAGAAGTTCAATCTTGGGAAAGGGAAGGATAAACGGATTTCTTCTGATCAGCCATCTGAAACGAGTTAAACCAGGGACGGGTGCTGATAGGTTCGGCCGGTTCCGGTGCAGACGATACCAACACGGATGGCAGCTGGAGATCCAGATTCGCCGGGTGTGGAAAAATAAGAATCGGTTGTTGGGAAATGCGATCAATCCTTTACTGGGCATGGATGGCTGTTCCTCCTGTTGATCGCTGCAGGGTGTTGGATTTTCCAGCACCCTTTTTTTTGTTGCGGGTTTGTGAAAAAAAATGACTTGTTGTAAAAAACCTTGTTAAATCAGGCTTGTATGGGGGTGGTGGGTGGAAAAAATGTGCTGGTATCGATGTTGCTGTTTCATGGTCAGACAGAATTGTTGAAAGGGAGGCAAACCATGGAACAGGCAATAAACAAGGTATGGACGATCACAAGTGACAAGACAGGGGGGAACACCCCTCCCTGTCTGTGGATGGCAGCCGGGGCCGTGAAAAAGAAGAGTTGTAACAACTTTTTCAGCTGCACCACCTGCCGCTACGATGCTGCAATGGGAAAAAAGGTGGCTTCCGGGGCCCAGGTGAGCTGGCAGGATGCCATGCGCAGAAAGAGCGGCATGGAAAGGCTGTGCCGCCATTCGTTGACAAGGCGCATGGAGAAACGGGTCTGCCCCCATGATTACCACTGCGTCAACTGCGATTTTGACCAGTTTTTTGAGGATGTGCTGACCCCGGGTCGAAGCACGGCAGAGTTGGGCATGCCATCGGTCAAGGGGGTTGAGGTGCCTTTGGGTTACTATTTCCACCATGGGCACACCTGGGCCAGGATCGACAGCGGCGGCCGTGTCAGGGTCGGTATTGACGATTTTATCCTGAAACTGTTCGGGGCACCTGACAGGCTTGAGCTGCCGTTGATGGGAACCGAGCTCCGCCTGAGGGGCGTGGGCTGGGCCATGGAGTGCCACGGCCATCGTGCAAAATTCCTCTCTCCGGTGGACGGGGTGATCGTGGATGTCAATGGCAGGGTTGGAACGGATCCCTATGGCGAAGGGTGGCTCTTTTCCGTTATCTGCCCGGATCCCAAGGCGGCGGTCAAATCCCTCATGGATGACACAAAGAGCCTTGACTGGATGGCCACTGAGGTGGCACGGCTTGAAAGAATGATCAAAACCGCTGGAGGCCGGTTGGCTGTTGAAGAAGGGGATCTGTTCGGCGCTTTTCCCGGGCTTGGGTGGGAGAAGCTGACCCTGGCCTTTCTTGGTACCTGAAGCTGAAGGGAGGCATTCCGGTGAAACCGTTGATGGAATATGGGTTCGGTCCCCCTTATTGTGTGTGGATGCAGGCGGGGGTGGTCAGGAAAAAGGTCTGCCGCAGGGCGTATCAATGTGCGGCCTGCCCATTTGACAGGGCCATGAACCGGGTGTGCCGGGAGAACCAGCGGGCAAGGGAGGGGGGCAGAGAGCCTTGTGGCAGGAGGGGACGCTTTATCTTCTGGAAGGATCGTTTACGCCGGCTGCCCCTGGCCAAACAGCCCTGTGTCCTTCACATGAAGGGGGAGATTAGTTTCCGGGCCTGTCACCGGGACTTTCAGTGCATCAATTGCGATTTTGACCAGTATTTCAACGACCAGTACCGGGTGTACACAATGGTAAGGCCGGTTGAGTTTGCCAATATCAAGGGGGTGCTTCTTCCTTCGGGCTATTATCTTCACCAGGGCCATACCTGGGTGGGCATCGAGGGGGATGGGGAGGTGAGGATCGGGATCGACGATTTTGCCTGGCAGATCCTGGGGCCCCCGGACACCTTGGTTGCTCCCCTGGTGGGCAAGCAGGTTTGCCAGGGGCAGCTTGCCCTGGAAGTCGGGAAAAAGGGCGTCAGGGTCGGCTTTCCCTCTCCTGTCACAGGGGTTGTCACGGCCGTCAATGCAGAGGTTGTTAAAGATGGAACCCTTGCCCATGATCACCCCTATACCCATGGCTGGATCGTCCGGGTGTTTTGCAAAGGGTTGAGAAAGGAGATTGCAGCCCTCATGTTCATGGAGCAGGCAAGGGCGTTCATGGAAGGAGAAACAGACCGTCTCTGTGCCTTCCTTGAACAGGAAACAGGGACAGGGGCGGGTGACAGGGCAACCTTTGGCAAGGCTCCCAGGGGGCGTGTGCCCGGGAGTGACTGGGAGAGAGGGGTCAGGCATTTTTTTTCAGGCAGTATCTCCTGATCTTGTTGTAGAGGGTGGAGCGGTCGATGCCGAGGATCGAAGCGCTTTTTGCGATATTCCAATGGTTCCTGCACAGCACAAGCTCGATGTGGTCCTGTTCGATCTCCTCCAGGGTGAGGCTCTCCCTTGGGGGATGTTTTCCATCGGGCTTGGCCATGGGCAGGTGGCAGGCCTCGATGGTGGGGCACTTGCACACCACCACGGCCCGTTCAATGGCATTGGAGAGCTCCCTGACATTGCCCGGCCAATCATAGAGCATGAGTTCGTCCATGGCCCTGCGGTTGATCCCATGGATCTCCTTGTTGGTCTCCTGGACGAATTTTTGAAGGAGATGGTCTGCCAGCAGGGGGATGTCCTCCCGTCTCTTTCTCAAGGGCGGCATGGTGAAGGAGATCACGTTGAGGCGGTAGAACAGGTCTTTCCTGAATCTTTTTTTCTCCATGGCCAGGTGGATGTCCCGGTTGGTGGCGGCAATCACCCTGAAGTTGGTGGTGATGGGCTGGGTGCCGCCCACCTTGTAAAAGATCTTATCCTCCAGCACCTGGAGGAGATCGATCTGCATCCTCATGCTGATTTCGCCGATCTCGTCCAGAAAGAGGGTGCCGTTGTTGGCCATCTCAAGGCGGCCTTTGCGGGTCTCTTTTGCATCGGTAAAGGCCCCTTTCTGGTGGCCGAACAGCTCGCTCTCCATGAGTTGATTGGGGATGGCGCCGCAGTTGACGTTCACAAATGGCCCCTGGCCTGCCGGGCTGTTGGTGTGGATCGCTTTGGCGGCAAGCCCTTTGCCCGTGCCGGTCTCGCCTGAGATCAGTACGGTTGATCTTGAGTCCCGGATATCGTGGATCAGGTTGAAAATCTCCTGCATGGGGGCGGACTGGCCGATGATGCTCTCAAACCGGGTGTGCTCCCGGTGCTGCTCCCGCAGGAAGAGGTTCTCCTGCTTCCTGCGCTGGTGATCCATGAGCCGGTCTATCAGCACCCCCAGCTTCTCAGGGGCAAGGGGCTTCAAAAGATAATCATAGGCACCGGCCTTTATGGCCGCCACGGCTGAGGCAACGGAGCCGTAGGCCGTGATCATGATCACGTCGATGTCGGGATAGAACTCCTTGACATGCTTGAGCACCTCCATGCCGGTGATGCCGTCCATGGTGATCTCCACCAGCAGGATGTCGAAGCGGTGCTTTTTCAGCATCTTAAGGCAGGCCTTGCCGCCCGGGGCCGTCCGGATATGGCAGTTGTCCCGTTTGAGCCAGCCCGAGAGCGACTCCCGGATGATGGGCTCGTTATCGACGATGAGGATCTTTGTGGTGTCCATGGACGGTTGTTCCCTGGGGTTCCCTTTTTATAACTCTATCGTCCCCATTGACCGTTGTAAAGGCGGCAGATCTGTTCTGCCGGAAAAATATTGTCTTAGGCCGCCTGGTTTGTTACCGTGGTCGCTCAAACAAGGAGAATGATGTTGCAGCCAAGAGAAGGGATAAAGGAGTTTAATTGAGCGATTTTTACACCATTGACCATGGCAGGACCGTGTCCATGAAGATCAAGCGGTCCGAGTTTATCTGTGTGCTTGAGCCCGTTACCACGGTTGCAGATGCCAAGGCATTTATCTCGGCTGTATCCGCCCAACACCGGCAGGCCAACCACAACTGCTGGGCCTATCGTGTGGGGGAAACCGGGGAGATGAGCCATTGTTCGGACAATGGGGAGCCTTCGGGCACGGCCGGCCGGCCCATGCTTAACACCCTTGCGACAAACGGGCTTACCCAGGTGGTTGCGGTTGTGACCCGCTATTTCGGAGGGGTGAAACTTGGAAAGCGGGGATTGATCGATGCCTATGCCGGGGCGGTCCAGGCAGGAGCCGACCTTGAACCCCCCACCCGGCTTGTCAGGCTGGAACATTTTGTGGTGGAGGTTCCCTACCCCTTTAACGATACCTTTCTCTACGCCGTAAAGGAGCATGGCGCAAGGGTAATTGATACCGTTTACACCGAACTTGCCACCCACACCCTTGAGGTGGAGGAGGAGTACCTGGGTGCCACCGAGACAATGCTCAAGGGATATGGGGCTGCCGGAAAGATTGTTCTGGTAGCCTGAGGTTCTTTGATTCTCTTGCCAAAATTACACGAAAATCGGAGCTAAGAAGCTAAAAGGAGGTAACCATGAAAAAAAGGTTAGTCGTACTGGTGCTTGCTCAATTTCTGGTATTCAGTTTCTCCCTGGCCTGTTTTGCGGATTCAACGCTTCCCAGGAAAAAGCGGACCGTGCTTGGCAAATACGTGACGGCCAGCCAGGCCTATGGGAAATATTCCCAGGATCCGGACACGGTTCATATCCTCGATGTCAGGACCATTGGAGAGTATGTGTTTGTGGGCCATCCCACCATGGCGGTCAACATTCCCCTCTTGTTCCTGAAACCCGGCGTAACGTTGATGAACAGACCCGTGATGCCGGCCAATGAAAAATTTGTGGCCCAGGTGACGGAACGGTTCCGGAAAAACGATACCATCCTTGCCATATGCCGGTCCGGTGGCAGGAGCGCCGCCGCTGTCAACACGCTTGCCAAGGCCGGATTCACGGAGGTCTACACCATCACCGACGGATTTGAGGGGGACAGGGACATGAACGGCGAAAGAACCGTGAACGGATGGAAAAATTCCGGTGCTCCCTGGACAACCCAGCTTGATTCGTCACTTGTTTATAAAGGACTTTAGCTTTAGCACGCCATGGTCCGGTTTTTTTGTTGACAGTTTGGTCCTGGAGCGGTATTTGACTTATTGGCATATGCCAATTTGAATCAATGATTATTCCAGGAGGAACAATGTCAGCATTACCGGAACTTGTAGCCCAGGCATGGGAAGACCGCCAGGGGCCCATTATCCTTACCACCGTTGGTGAGGACGGAGTCCCAAATTCTATCTATGCGTCCTGTGTCAGCCTTTACGGCAAGGACACCGTAGTGGTTGCAGATAACTATTTTAACAAGACAAAAACCAACATCCTTGGGGGCAGCAAAGGAACCCTTCTCTTTATCACCAAGGAGAACAAGTCCTTTCAGCTCAAGGGATCGTTTGATTACCTGATCAGTGGCGAGGTCTATGACGACATGAAAACCTGGAATCCTTCCAAGCATCCGGGTCATGCCGCAGCAGCACTGAGAATCGAAGCCGTTTATTCAGGAGCAGAAAAGCTGGCATAAACAGTTACCGTAACGGAACGCGGCCCGGAATTGAGCCGCGTTTCGTCAGACTCTTTTTGCGAGGTTCCCCATGTCATTCAGAATATCGCCCTTGTGGTGGCCGGGGCTTGTCCTGGCGTCCCCTGTTATCGCCCCCTGGTTATTGATCAAAAACAGCCGTTACAGGGAAAACCTGGCAAAGGCTGCCATCCTTAACCAGCAGCGGATCAAGGCTGCCGAGCCCCTTGACCTGCCTGAGCTGGATTTCCTTGAGATCACGGTGCTGGTGGAGTGGCGGGCCGAAGCAGGCTTTATGGGAGATGCCGGGGTCTCCTATCTCTTTAAAACCAACCTTGGCTCCATGCTCTTTGACGTCGGGTTTGGCCCCTCCCGTCCTTCCTTTGGCCATAATGCCGAAAAACTCGGATTTCATCCGGATCAGGTCGATGCCCTGGCCATTTCCCATTTCCACTGCGACCACATGGGTGGAATTGCCGCCCAGCGGTCAAGGCGGGTCGCCCTGCCCGACAATCTCATGCCACGAGAGCCCAAGCCCTGCTTTCTGCCGGACAATGGCCAAGCCCCGGGATTTGAGGCCGAGGTTGTCACAGCTCCCCGGATGCTTGCCGCTGGCATCGGCACCACCGGTCCCCTGGCAAGGAGCCTTTTCATGATGGGCTACACCGAGGAGCAGTCCCTGGTGGCAAGGATCCGTAACAAGGGCCTGGTGGTCTTCACCGGCTGCGGCCATCCCACCATTGAGGTGATCCTGGCCATGGCAGCTGGTTTGTGCGACGATCCCCTCCATGGGGTGGGGGGCGGGCTTCATTTTCCTGTTTCCGACGGCCGGGGCAACCGGGCCGGCATCCGGTTCCAGACCTTCCTGGGTACGGGCAAACCGCCCTGGCAGCGGATTGCAGACCCGGATCTCGACCGCACCATTGGTGCCATCAACAGGGCTGCTCCCGCGAAGGTGCTGCTTTCAGGCCATGACACCTGCGACCGCTCCCTGGCACGGATGGAAACAGAGCTTGACAGTGAAACCCTGGTTATGAAAGCCGGGAATACCTATCGGTTCTGAGCGGGCCATACTCCTCCCCTCCACCCGGGGGCCGGCCTAGTAATCGCAGGCGGTGTACTATATAGTAAATATAGTTGCATAACTTTTGATATTTTTGTATGTACCAGTCTGTCATGCAGGTGTTGAATGTTGATACGGTTATCCATGGGGAGGAGTTTTTATGGGCCTGAAGCGGGTTGGAACAAAATTAAACATTCTGATAGCGATCATGCTGCTGTTTACCTGCGTCATCGTGACCTCGGTAAGTTATCGGATCGGCCGCTCCTGCATGGGAAAGATGCTCCAGACCATCCACATGCCTGCGGTCATGGAGAATATCTCAGCCGTGGTTGACAGGAACATCCTGGAACCGGCAGCGGGCCTTACTCTCGTTGCAGAAAATCCCTTTTTAGTCCAGTGGATCATGGACGGCGAAGCCCCGGGGGATGTTGAAACGGTGTATGCCCTTCTCCAGGGGGTGACCTCCCATTACAGCACCAACGGGGCCAACGTGGTCCTGTGGGACACACAGAATTACTACGATATCCACGATTCAAAACAGACCCTGAAACAGCTTACCGACCAGGACACCTGGTTCAAGGCGTTCAAGGACAGCAAAGAGATGGTCTCGATCAATGTGCACATCAATGACAAGGTGTATGGCTCCACCGCCTTTATCAACCGGCGAATTGAGAAAAACGGACGATTCCTGGGCCTGACCTCGGTGTCCCTGAACCTTGAGGCCTTTATGAAGAGCGTGACCGACACGGTGGTGGGTGCCAGGGGCGAAACCTATATGGTGGATAAAAACGGCCTTGTCCAGATGCATAAAAACCAGGCCTGGCTCCAGACCCTGAACCTTGCGGACAAGCCCGGCTGGGCCGGCCATGTCAAGGAGGTGCTCTCAAAAGAGCAGGCCTCATTCACCATGACAGACGGGAATGGGGATGGCATCATTGTCATGACCCGGTATGTGCCGGCACTGGGGTGGTATCTCGTGGCCGAAGCCAATGAAGCCGAGTTGATCGATACCGCCTCCAACGCGCTTTTAGGGGATATGAGCGGGGCGTTGTTCGCCATTCTCCTGGCAAGCCTTCTTCTTTTGGTTGCAGGGGTCGGCGTCTGCCTTTTCTTTTCTTCCCGCACCATTACCAAGCCCATCAATGAAACCGTCAACCGGATAAAGGATATCGCAACCGGTGAGGGCGACCTGACCATGCGCCTGCCCGTAACCAGCAAGGATGAGATCGGAGAGCTTGCCTCCTGGCTCAACATCTTCATGGAAAAGCTCCAGGGAATCGTCTCCAACATCTCCACCAGCGCCAAAAATGTCAGCACCTCGTCCGGAGCCCTTCTCACCATCGCTTCCGATCTTGTGACCGAAACCATGGAAACCTCGGAAAAGGTGGTCACCGTTGCAACGGCCACCGACCAGACCAGCAGCAACATCGGCGCCATTGCCGTCACCATGGGGGAAACCTCGGTGAAAACCGGCATGATCGCCGCTGCCGCCGACCAGATGAGCGCAACCTTCCAGGGCGTTGCCACAAGTTCCGACAATGCAAGGCAGATGACGGAATCCGCCGTAGTAAAAGCCGAAAAAGCCCTGGAAAAGATGGAACGCCTCGGGGACGCCGCCGAAAAGATCGGCCAGGTCACCCAGACCATCAACGAGATCTCGGAGCAGACAAATCTTCTCTCATTGAACGCCACCATCGAGGCTGCCAGGGCCGGGGAGGCCGGCAAGGGATTTGTCGTGGTTGCCAACGAGATCAAGGAGCTTGCCCGGCAGACCGCCCATGCCACCGATGATATCAAATCCAGGATCCAGGGAATCCAGGCCACCACGGAAAACAGTGTGGGGGATATTGCTGAAATCTCCACCGCAATCAAAGAGGTGAGCGCCATGGTAAAAACCATCGACACCTCCATTGACGAGCAATCCTCGGTCACCAATGATATCGCAACCAATATCGGCCAGGTGGCCAGCGGCATCGACGATGTCACCGAAAACGTCAACCAGAGCTCAGACGCCGCCTCAAGGATATCCTCCGATATCAACGGGGTGAACGCTTCCACCCAAAGGATGTCAAACAGCGGCGGAGAGGTGAAGGTCAGCGCAGAGCAATTGCGCATGCTTGCGGACAAACTCCAGGCCGCCGTGGGCAGCTTTAAAATCTGATACGGTTTGTATGATCGGTTCGCTGGAACGGAGAGCCATCCTTACAATTGCTTTTTAGTAGGGTGGTATGGTACAGGTGGAGTATCATTCAAGGACAAGGAAATTAACATGAATGAACAAGAGTATCTCTCAGAACGGCTTGAAAATCAAATTGAATGGTACGGAAATAAAAGCAAGCACAACCAAATTTGGTTTAAAAGACTTCGATTCTCTGAAATAATATCCGCAGCCCTTATACCATTCCTTTCAGGGATGGGTGATAAAATCCCCTATGGGACCTGGATCGTTGGGGGGTTGGGGGTATTAATCGCAGTCTCCGCTGCAACATCATCATTGTTTAAATTTCATGAAAATTGGATTCAATATCGTACAACTGTTGAACATTTAAAACATGAGAAATTTTATTATCTTACCGGCATAAAACCCTACGACACAGAAGATAAGTTTTCTGTGTTGGTTGAACGTATCGAAGGGCTTATCTCTAAGGAAAATTCACTCTGGACACAATCGATTAAGCAAATCAGCAAAGGTGGGGAGAAAAAATAGCAAAATTTTATATCTTTTAAAAAAAGGAGTGGGGTTTGAAAATACCCGTATTGGTTTCAGCACCAACCGCCCTTAATGATGAACAGGAAAAATCCAGAGATATATTCCTTAGCTGCCCATTGTTCAGGCGGTATTATTCTTGGGTTCAGGCAATTTGAAACAGAGACTGGAATATGGAAAAAAGGTACCCGTGATGAAAAAATAAATAAGCAATCAGAACCTTAAGAATTGTGCCGACTTTTTCTGGTCGACACAATTCTTTGGCGTCAGGCGCAGGTCACCTGGCATTCCATGAGCAGGGCCTCTGAGAGGAGGATGCGCTGGGGCAGGCTCTCCTCAGGGAAGGCCTCTTCCAGAAACAGGTTGTTGACGGCGGACAAGAGGGTGTTGAGTTGCTCCAGATCCAGGGAAAAGGCCTTCTCTGGTGGTTCCCCTGTGGTGAAATTTAAGGGGCAGTGGTCCAGGCGGGTGCCGGATTCCGCTGTCACCAGGATGGGCAGGCCGTGGGTCCGGCAGATGATGGGCCGGTGGCGGTACATGAGGCAGGCGCCATCCTCAAGTAAGGGGCATGGTCCGTCGGCATCGGTGGTCAGGGCCCGGTGCCGTATCTTTTCCCGGGTTTCCAGGGGCAGGGTATCCAGGGCCATGCTGAGGGCCAGCGCTTCCACGGGAAAGAGGGAGATGTGGCGGCAACAGCTGCTGCACCCTTTTTTGCAGGCCAGGGACTCTGGGTAGCGTTTTTCCATGGCCTGGCAGAAACTGTCGATCTTTTTCACCAGGTTGTGGTAGTTTGAGAGAAGGGATTGTTCCAAAATAGACTCCGTTAGGACGTGATGCATGAAACTCACTGCCGCAGGTTAAATCGAGAATCATACCAGGATCTGCCGGAAAAATCAAAACCGTACAGGCTTTTTGACGACGGCAAAATGTCGCCGCCCTCAATGCCGGGAGTACACTATAATGAAATATGCGTTAGTAATCGTTGGGTTGTCAGTTATTCTTGCTTATAGCTGCCAGGCACAAGTAAATGATGAAATTGTGATTGGCGCCTATGATGAGATTGAGAACGAAACAAGATATAATACGGAAATGCTTGAAACGTATTTTCCGCTAACATACAGGAATGGGGAAAATACCGGCAGGCCCGTATATCCAAATGGTGACGTCAATCCAAAAGAAGGAATATGCGCAGATCTGGTTGTGAGAGCACTTCGGAATGCTGGTATGGATTTACAGGAATTAGTCCATGTGGACCTTTTATCAAACAAGAAAGCATATGGAGTCAAAACCCCGGACAAGTATATTGATCAACGCAGGGTGTGGATACTGAAAACTTTTTTCAGGCGAAAATGGAAAAGTCTTTCAACCAAAATAGATAAACCCGGGGACTGGCAACCCGGGGATATCGTTATCTGGGATATTGGATCAACAATACATTTTCACATTGGTATCATAGGTAAAAAAAAACGTCGTGATGGCTTCCCATACGTCATACACAATATGAGCTACATTCCTTTTGTCTTTGCAGGAAAAACGATTGAACAAGATCTCCTTGAAGGTCCAAAGCTGCTTCGGCTTTCTTTGGGCGAATGGAAAATAATTGGTCATTACCGTAGTCAGTAAACTTTCCTTTGGGGATAAAAATTCCCCGGGGACAGGTATTCAATCATCCATGCAAGAAAAAGGAGGAACCTTCCATGACCAGCAAGACCATGGACGCTGTCAATCGCCTTGCCCCCAACGCCCGGGACAATTATCGTGAAGCAATCCGGAAAGGCGATTCTCTGTTTGAGACCCACGGAATTACTACCCACCTGCGCATGGCCCATTTCCTGGCCCAGGCCCTGCATGAGACGGGTGGGTTCACGATCCTGCGGGAGAACATGAACTACTCTGCGTCCCGGCTCGTTGAGATATTCGGGGTCCATCATCATTCCGCTGCGGTGACGGTTGCAGAGGCTGATAAATTGGTTCGCCACCCGGAAGCGATCGCCGAGAGGGTGTATGGCCTCGGCAACCCGCGTAAGGCAAGGGAACTTGGCAATACGAAGCCCGGCGACGGATTTCGCTACCGGGGTAACGGGGTGCTCCAAACCACCGGACGGGACAATCACCGACGCATGGGAGACGCCTGCGGGATTGACTTCGAAGGCAAACCCGATCTGGTGATTGTTCCTGAACACGCCTTGAAACCAGCCCTGCATGAGTGGACGGCAAACAACCTGAACCACCTTGCGGACAAGAATGATATCCGCACGATTACCCGTCGTATCAACGGTGGCTTGATAGGTTTCGCCGACCGTGAAGCATGGTTCAATAAGGTGTGGGCGTTGCTGAAGGCCGGCGATGAGCCGGAGGAGGCCTGGGAAGCGAGTCAGGAGGATGGCTCTGTAACGTGGCTCCAGCGGGCCCTCAATGACCTTGGGGCAGATCCAAAACTCGTTGTTGACGGTCGCCATGGCCCGGCCACGCGAAAGGCTGTGAAAGCGTTTCAGGTTGCCGCAGGGATCGTCGCCGATGGCATCCCGGGGCCGGTCACAGAGGCTGCCATCAGGCTGAGACTCGATACAACCCGGGGAGCCAGGGAGCCATCCCAGTCCTAGGGCGATACTGGCGGAAATGTTGTTGACAAAGCATGGGATATATGAACGGATTACCCAATATCGTGAACAGGTTTCAACAAGGTCAGGAGAGTTAAGATGAAAATTGCAGCGTTGGCTGATATCCATAGTAATGTGTATGCATTGGAGGCCGTCATTGATGACGTTAGGAAACGTTCTGCTGATCTCATGGTCAATCTTGGGGATACGCTATATGGGCCCATCGCACCCAGGGCCACCTATGACAAACTCATGGACCATGGGGTTGTCACAATCAGTGGTAACCAGGATCGTCTGATTTATGAGGCCACACCCCATGAAATAGAATCAAATCCCACCCTGCAGTTTATTCTGGAAGATCTGGGCCAGGAGCCATTGGCCTGGATGAAGTCGCTTCCCTTTGATTGCCAGCTGACCGATGAGATCTATCTTTGCCACGGTACCCCAGCCTGCGACCTTGCTTACTTGCTGGAAAACGTTGAATCCGGTTATCCAAGGGTGCGTGATGATGCTGAAATCCTGGAGCTGCTGAATGGCCAGGCCTCTAAGGTGATCATTTGCGGGCATACCCATATGCCGCGCACGGTTGAACTGAGTACCGGTCAGCTGGTTGTGAATCCGGGAAGTGTGGGGCTGCCGGCCTATACAGATGAAGACCCTGTCCCCCATTCCATGGAGAACTTTAGCCCCCATGCATCATATGCCATGGTTGAACAAGTTGAGGCCGGCTGGATGGTGGCGCATATCAAGGTTGCCTATGACCACCATCGTTCTGCCAGGGATGCAGCCAGGCTCGGCCGCAGTGACTGGGCGCACTTTTTGACCACGGGTAAGGGGGTCTGACAAGGCGCTGATTACTTTATTTTAAATCCCTTGAACAGCTCCTTGACCTTTTCTTCCGTCTTTTTCAGCTCCTCCTTGTCAATTTTGCCGTCCTTGATGACTTTTTTGAGCTCCTCTTCGGTCGGAATGACCGATTTGACCATGGATTTCAGGTCCGGGCTGAATTTGGGTTTGGCAAAGGTGCCGGAGATCAGGACCGGCACCATGATGCCGGAGCGCTCTTTGGTATCCCCCTGTCCTTTCAGGGTGGCGACGAACTTGGGTTCCACCCGCATGTCCAGGGTCTCTTTTACCAGATCGGTCTTTCCCTTTACCGTAATCCGGAGAAGGGGTGAGACAAGGGTTGTGCCCGGGGTGTTGACCAGGCCGTTGCTGATGGTGAAGGGCACATGGAGTTCTGCAAAGTCGGTGCGGGGCTTTTCCGTTGATTTTTCTCCACCCATGAAGCTTGCCTTCACGTTTCTTACCATCCCCGGGATGTCGATACCCACGATGGCGCCGTCCAGGAATTTAAGATACCCGTTGCCGTTCAGGCTCTTTTTGACGGTATCCGGGGTATCGCCCGTGAGGGAGAACTTGAGGCTTGACTCAAGCTTGCCATGGATGATCTCCTTTTCCAGCACATCGGTGAGAAGGGGACCTGATTCTATATCCCTGGCTTCAAGGTTGAGGTTGAGTTTTGGGGTGTCGGTCCTGAAATCCAGGCCTGCCGAGGATGCGATGTTGCCCTGGTAGAGCTTGAGCCCCAGGGGATCGATGTCGAACCGCCCGTTTTTCCCCTTGATCTTCATTTGGAGATCTTCCATCTTTGCCCGGTTGGCTACAAGCGATCCAATGGTGACGCTTCCGTCGATAACAAGTTTCCTGAGGGGGGTGTAATCTGTCTTGCCCCGGGGGGCAGGCTTTTGCGGTGGTCCGGTGGCCGGAACCGTGGGCGGGTTTTCTTTTGGGGGGGCCGGGGGAAGGTAGCGATCGAGATTGATCTGGTCAAGTGCCATGTCAAAGGCAAGATCGGGTTTGGAGAACTCCCTGGCCTGGGCCGAGAATTTTATGGTGGAGTCGTCCAGGCCGAGGACGCCGCCTGAAACAGCCACCTTCCCGGGATCTCCCTTGAGATTCAGGTTGAGGGAGAGACGCTCCAGGACCTTTGGATCGGCTGTTTTTACTAAATTCTCACTTCCAAGGGCGGTCATGAGTTTCCTGGGGGAAAAGGGGGGCAGGGCAAGGTTGAGGTCAAAATTCGGGGCCAGGATGGGATCCACCACAACCCCCTTGACCGTCATGGTGATCTCGTCCAGGGCATTGAGGGTGATATCAAGGGGGATGGTTCCCTTGCCGGGCTCTTTTCCAAGGGGGCCGACCAGGCCGTTGAGGGCAACGGAATGGCCGTCAGCCAGGGCTGAGAACTTGAGTTTAATAGGGTTGGTAAGGTTGAGATCCTCAAGGCTCAGATTTATGCCGGAGATCTCCTTTTCAATGGATTGCCCTTGGTCCCTGTAGCGGACAAGGCCGTTTGTGATGGCAAATTGATCCACGGACAGGGCTATCGCGGGCATGGCCGCGCCTGGCTCCTTTGGGGGAGGGCTCTTTTCTGCCGGTTGTT
>JAQYWC010000044.1 GCA_030145245.1 Desulfobacterium sp. | reverse complement strand
CCCGTTTGTACGTCTGTAACCGATCCGCCTGCTGATTTCAACTCTCCGTTCTATTCTGTGTAATCAATTTTACGATAGCTTCAACTTCTTTGTTCTGCATTATTTTCGTGGCAAAAAACACCGCAAAGGTAGTGTAACGTTCCGCTGTGGTAGTCAATCGTTTGCCACCATCTTCCTTTTTCTCCCTTACAATCTATTGCTACTCCGGTGAAGATTCGGGGGGGCGCAGGCTATTGTGTCTTATGGGTAGGCAGGGGGTCTAAATCGAATCTAAATACGTCTTTACATCCATAACCAATATTGGTATCAATAAATGATATAATTCGAAAATAAAGTGATCAGCGGGTTGATAGACTAATCGATAAACAGAAATATGTTGTGGTGGGCCCGCTTGTGCTTTTCTTGATAAAAAAATAAATTCCTGTTAATGCCCATCGTTTCGTGAAGAACTGTGAATGTTTAGTTCGAAAGGATTGAATTATGCTTCGTCTCTCTAATGTCCGAGTTACTGTTGTTCTTGTATGGATGGTTGCTTATTTTGTGATAAGTGTTCCTAATTACTCAATTAGTGATGGTTTCTCTGGCAAAGGTACAGCAGCGATTGAGAAAGGGAAAACATTTTATTATGAAAAAAAATTTAAAGAGGCGGAAAAAAATCTGATACTTCAAGCTGAAGATGGAAATATTGAAGCTCAATATTATCTGGCCTTGGTTTACATGGCACAGAAAGATTTTAGTCGCGCAATTATTTGGTTTGAGAAATCAGGAAAAGGGGGAAACCATCATGCTTATTTTCAAATAGGTACGATGCATGATAATGGACTGGGGGTGCCTAAAAATCCATTGAATGCATTGGATTGGTATAGGAAATCACGGCTTGCCGAAGCAAAGAAACGTTCTGATTATGAAAATGAGGTTTATGAAATGGTTGATTCAGAACGTTTAAAAAAAACGACAATGTTGGCTATGGTTGAAAGGCTAAAAGGGCTTGCTCAAAAGGGTGACCCGGAAGCACAGTTTAAATTTGCCCAGCAGTTGGATTTTGGTGTGTTTGTCCCGCGGGATCTGGAAAGTGCTATAACATGGTATTTGAAAGCTGCTCAAAATGCTCAAGAAGATGCGCAATTTACCCTAGGGTATTTCTATTGCAGAGGTGTTGGAGTTAAGAAGAATAAAAAAAAAGCTAATGAATGGTTTCTCAAATCCGGCAGGCCTGTTTTTTGTGATTAATACTTTCTGGAGGGTATAGGATGACACCAAAACAGGAACTGATGAAAGAATTAAAGGCTAATGAGTATAATGTTCATATAATAGAATGGGACGGTTTCGTAAAAGAGTGGGAAAATAAAAAAGGCATTGTTAAAACTGGAGTAAATTATGTTTCACCTGCCATGGATTCTATTACTGCCGTCAAGCTCTTAAGGGACTTTGGGATAACTGGAAAGCTTGTCATTAAAGAGTATGGCGGGAAAGCATATATCATTTTGAAAGGATATCCAGGATGCCGAAGGATCTTTCGAGGAACCCGATATCTGGAAACAAATCCAAAAGTAGTCCGTATGGCTGTTGGTCCTAAAGGTATTCTTAAGTCTGTTAAGGGTGGTTTCGTGCTTTCTGTTGTATTATGCACAGGATTCCATGTTTTTGATTATTTCATTAGAGATGAAGCCACGTTGTTTGAATTATTAGGTCGGGTGACTTCAGATATTATTAAAATTGGTGTTAGTTCAATTGCGGCTGTTACCACAGGGCTTTTTGTCGGATCTGCCGCTGTTATAGGTGGTTCCGTAGCAGCTCCATTAATTGCTGCTATAGCTGTGGGGCTTGCAGCGGGGTGGATACTCGAAAAAATTGATGAGAATGTAGGTGCCACCAAAGCACTAATAGAAGCCTATAAAGAATTAGGCATAGGTATAGATGAAACGGTTGAGACCATAAAAGATATTCCAAACATGCTTACTTCTGAGGTTTATCGCTATGAACGTTGGTTGATTAATCGTGTCTTGAATCAGAATATATTTCAGTATTGAGTATGGGGATGCGATGAGTCCTAAAACTGCTAATTACGGTCTTTTGCTCTTTGACGCTTTGGCGTTGTTGGGGTTTTATATTCTGTTTCAGGAACATTTTTTGGTTGTTTCTCAAATAGATAGCCATTCCGAACGGATTATTTTTGACACGGGGTTATACTATTTGCTTTTATTTTCGGTATTCCCTCTGGTGAGAATCGTTCAGATGGTAGCATTGATTGCTAAAACAAAAGAATTTCACTGGAATCTCGACCTGCTTTTTATTGTGTGGTTTATTCTTTGCCTGGTTTTGGCGAATGCGATTCCATATAAAATGCAAAAGGACCTTATAGCTACCGGTTACCAGTATTGTGGTCGAATGGAGTCATATAGAGTAGCTCGGGGTAGTAGGAATATTTATCAGTTTTCAGAATGTAAATGAATTGCGGCGGACGTTAAATTATCGCTTTTTGTACCTATAGCAGGTTAAACGGATGTTTTTCGTGCGGAGGGGAATGGGTGTAATAAAGATCATTCTATTGGGCTTGTTTATAGCCGTATTTTCATGTCCTTGCTTGGCGTTTGAGCCTTTGACAGTTAACTCCATAGCTGTCCAAATTGTTCCGACAACCATAACCGGGAATGGACATCGTTCATTTTTTTTAGAGAGCCTTTAGATGAATTTTATGTTGTCATGACAAACTTTGGTAAAGAAGCGATTCGAGTATGGCAGGAAGATAATAGTTGGGGGTATTTTAATTTGTCATTTCGGGTGAAAGACGAGAACGGAAATATTTTTATCGTAAAAAAGAAGCCGAAAAGGTGGAACAAGAATTTTCCATGTTGGACCATTGTTCCGCCAGGGTATCATCGTGTTTTTGCAGTGGATTTTGATGATATGCTATGGGGAAATAGTCCCTTGCCTGAGAGAGGATCGTCTATTGCTCTCACGCTGCAAGCATGTTATGAAATTTCTGAGACAAAAGAATCGAGAGAATATAAAATCTGGACAGGGCAGGTGCTTTCAGACGAGAGTGAATATACATTCTATAAATGACGGAATTGTGAATGGTAAGGGGGATCTTCGTGCCAAGCTCAATCGGAAATTCGCTTGATGTAGAAGGATTATAATGATGTTTAATCACAGAGCCCTTGAATCATATGATTCGGAAAATATCTCAAAGTTTCCTCAATCGGAAGAAGAGTTGTTTTATATGTTTCCGAAAGCTGAGTATCCACTGGACCCGGATTTTCTGCTTGAGGAAGCAAAAGGTCGATTTTACCCTACGGTTATAATGTTTGGTGATACCCTGGCTGGGTACGGCAATTTTATCCATGCTGAACATGGTGGTTCCTGCTCCATAGGTAATGTGGTGGTTAATCCGGAGATACGGCAGATGGGCGTTGCTTCATACCTTGTGGAAACATTGCTGACAATCGCATTCGATACGTTGAAGGTTGAGTCCGTCAAGATTTCATGTTTTAATGCCAACACTCCTGGGCTGCTTCTGTACCGTAAGTTGGGTTTTACGCCAGTTGATATGGACGTTCGGGTGTCACGTAATGAACAGAGGGTGGCACTGATTCATATGCACAAATATGCAGGATAAGATGGTAAATATCCTAGGATGAAGGTGGTGTGATGAAAGACGGTTTTGCCTTACTGGCTGTCGGCCTGGTTATGTCAATACTGGCTTGGATGTTTTGGAGTTATCTTGGCAATCATGCATTTGATGTGTTTATACTCTTTACCTTGATTTGGCTGACGGTAGATAACTATCAGCTGCGAAAGAAAGTGAGAGAGAAAGACTCTGATAAATCGATTGATTCGGAAAGCTGAGTTCTATGAAATCCTGTTTGGTCCTCATCTCTGTTCTCAGCATCCAGATAATCGTATATGGGGTTTTTCTGCGACCGGTGATTTCAACCTGGGGGGCATCGGATTCTGAGGTTCATATGCCGCTGGTGGGCGATGATATCGCGCCATTTATTAGTTCCACCCGGGCCATTGTCATAAATGCTCCTGCTTCTGAGGTTTGGAAATGGCTGATTCAATTGGGAGCGGACCGGGGAGGTTTCTTCAGCTACACTTTTATCGAAAAAGCATTGGGATATGAGACCGGGAATTCAGGTAAGATTGTACCGGAATTTCAAGAGATGAAAGTTGGTCGTGTTCTGGAGTCCCGGGATAGGGTGAAGAGCGTATTGAAATATAGATTTCCCGTGGTGGCTGTTGAACTCGGGAAGTCATTTGTTCTCAAGGACTGGGGGGCTTTTGTATTAAAGGCGGTTAATTCAACCCAGACCCGCTTGATCATACGAACCCATGGCCGGGAACTGTCAAGCCTGATGGACAGGGTTGTTTTTTTGATCGGGACTCCGTGCCATTACATCATGGAACGAAGAATGATGATGGGGATTAAGGCCCGGGTGGAAGGTGGTGCGGGTGCCCGGGTGTCATCAATTTCGGATTTTTTATGGTTCCTGGGGATTCTTTTGTCGGGCCTGGGGATCGTCGCAATGGTTTTCATGGGCCGGGGCATCCAAAGTGTTTTGCTGCCTGCAATCTATGGCATTGTTTGGCTTTGGCCTCTTTTTATTTCTTCCCCACAACCCGTATACGGTCTGAGCTTATTGCTTGTGATCGCTGTGACGGGTGGCTGGCTGCATTTCAAGAACAGGGCAGTCCGCATTATCTCATAATCCTCATGTCATAATTATTACCGGTTTCTATCCTGCCGGTATTTTCTCCTATTACAATTCGTTGCCTTGGAACGCTTTCGGACTTCAGGTTTGAAGGACGGGACAGTATTGTTTGTTGGTAAGTCTGATCTTTATGGTATGGGTTGGTTTTGGTTATTATTGGTTGGTTAGGTCTTGGAAATCGGGTTTCTATAGTAAACGTTTGACAAACGATAACCGTGGGTCTATTAAGGCCAAAATAGGGTTTGTGCTGGATGGACCCTGAAAATTCATGACAGACTCTTCTGATTGAAAGAGTTGGTTTATTGATTCGTAGAGGAGAGAACATGAAGACTGTTCCAGTCCAGGACGCAGTGGGTATGGTATTATGTCACGATTTGACCCGTATCGTACCGGGAGAATTTAAGGGAAGGGCCTTCAAGAAAGGCCATGTGGTTCAGGAAGACGATGTTGAGGCGCTGCTGAAGATCGGCAAAGAGAACCTCTATGTCTGGGAGGTGGCCGACGGGTTTGTCCATGAAAACGAGGCGGCCAGGCGCATTGCCATCGCGGCTGCCGGGTCCGGGATCCGGCTGACCGAACCCAGTGAAGGACGCATCAACTTTATCGCTGACAACGACGGGCTGTTGAAAATTAATGTCCAGGCCCTGAACAGCATCAATGCCATTGACCAGATGGTGTTCGGCACCCTCCATACCAATCAGCAGGTGGGCAAAAAACGTGCGGTGGCCGGAACCCGGGTCGTGCCCCTGGTGATTGAAGAGGAAAAGATCGAGCAGGTGGAAGAGATCTGCCGCCAGGCGTTTCCCATTGTTGAGGTGAAGCCCTTTATTGCCTGCAAAGTCGGCATGGTTACCACGGGCAGTGAAATCTACCATGGCCGTATCGAGGATCGCTTTGGTCCGGTGCTCCGGGAAAAGTTCGATGGCCTCAACGGTTCCATCACCCGGCAGATTATGACTGCGGATGACGTTGACATGACCGCTAATGCCATCAGGGATCTGGTGGATGAAGGGGCGGATATGGTTGTGGTCACGGGCGGCATGTCCGTTGATCCGGATGACCAGACCCCGGCGGCCATCCGTGCCACCGGTGCCCGGGTGGAAACCTATGGATCGCCTGTGTTCCCGGGGGCCATGTTCATGCTTGCCTATTTGGGCGATGTACCTGTGGTGGGGCTTCCCGGGTGCGTCATGTATTACAAAGCCACTATCTTTGAATTAATCATCCCCAGACTTGTGGCAGGAGAAAAGGTATGCCGCCAGGATATCGTGGAGCTTGGCCATGGCGGGTTCTGCGAAAACTGTCCCGAGTGTCACTACCCTGCCTGTCCTTTCGGAAAGAGCTAGGACGTCTGTGGTGTTGCAAAAATATCTTCATTTCGTTCAGAAGCGCAATTGGGCCTTACTGATTCCATCGAAAAATAGTTTTAACCATAAAGGAGTAAACGTCGGATGTTAAAAAAAACACTCAATGTTAATGGGACTGTCAGAACTATTCTGGCAAATTCCAAAGATACCCTGTCCACTGTATTGCGCAAGCAGCTGTTGGTGCTCGGTGTCAAGGTCGGCTGTGACGCAGGCCAGTGCGGTGCCTGTAATGTTATCATGGACGGCAAACTGATCCGCTCCTGTATCACCAAGATGAGCCGTGTGCCTGAGGGTGCTGCCATCACAACCATCGAGGGTATTGGTACACCTGATAACCTTCACCCCATCCAGCTTGCCTGGATCGCCCATGGCGGAGCCCAGTGCGGGTTCTGTACCCCTGGATTTATTGTTTCCTCCAAGGCGCTTCTGGATGCCCATCCCAACCCTTCCCGTGACGATATCCGGGACTGGTTCCAGAAATACAAGAATGCATGCCGTTGTACCGGATACAAACAGCTTGTGGACTCTGTCATGGATGCCGGCAAGGTGCTTCGCGGCGAAATGACTGCGGAAGAGCTTGCGTTCAAGATCCCTGAGGACGGTCGTATCTGGGGAAGCAGCATGCCCCGGCCTTCATCTGTTGCAAAGGTGACCGGTACATGGATGTTTGGCGCGGATCAGGGTGTGCTCATGCCTGAGGATACCTTGAAGATCGCCATGGTTCAGGCGGAAGTCTCCCATGCAAACATCCTCTCCATTGACACCTCTGAAGCGGAGAAGATGCCCGGTGTTCACAGTGTCCTGACCCATAAGGATGTCAAGGGCAAGAACCGTATCTCAGGGCTCATCACCTTCGCCTCCAACAAGGGTGACGGCTGGGATCGTCCCATTCTTTGTGATGAAAAAGTATTCCAGTATGGTGACGCCATTGCACTGGTATGCGCCGACACCAAGAAAAACGCAGACGCTGCCGCAGCCAAGGTCAAGGTTGAGCTTGAGCAGCTGCCCGAATACATGAGTGCGCCGGCGGCCATGGCAGACGATGCCATTGAGATCCATCCCGGAACGCCCAATGTCTACTATGAGCAGAAGGTTGCCAAGGGCGAAGATACCGCTCCCATCTTTGAGAAGGCGGACTTTGTCATGGAAGGCGACTACTATACCAGTCGCCAGCCCCATCTGCCCATTGAGCCGGATGTCGGGTACGCCTACATGAACGATGAGGGAAAACTGGTTATCCAGTCCAAGTCAATCGGTCTGCATCTCCACATGTACATGATCGCTCCGGGTCTCGGTGTTGAGCCGGAAGATATGATCATGATCCAGAACCCCACCGGCGGCACCTTTGGTTACAAGTTCAGCCCCACCATGGAAGCCCTGCTGGGTGTTGCAACCCTGGCCACAGGCCGACCCTGCTATCTTGAGTACACCTACAAGCAGCAGCAGCAGTATACGGGCAAGCGCTCTCCGTTCCTGACCAATGTGCGCCTGGCTGCCAACAAGGATGGAAAATTCCTGGGCATGGAGACTGACTGGTCCGTTGACCATGGTCCCTATTCCGAGTTCGGTGATCTGCTCACCCTTCGCGGCGCCCAGTTCATTGGTGCCGGCTATGACATTGCCAACATCCGTGGTAACGGCCGTACGGTTTGCACCAACCATTGCTGGGGTGCTGCGTTCCGTGGATACGGCGCACCTGAAAGCCAGTTCCCCTCGGAAGTGCTCATTGACGAGCTGGCGGAAAAGATGGGAATGGATCCCCTGGAGCTGCGATATATCAATGTGTATCGCGAAGGCGCCACCACCCCCACCGGATGTGCTCCGGATGCCTACTCCCTGCCGGACCTGATCGACCTGATCCGTCCCAAGTATGAAGCTGCTAAGGTAAAAGCCGCAGCCGACTCCACAGCCGAGGTTAAGTGCGGTGTGGGTGTTGCTGTGGGTGTTTACGGTTCCGGTCTGGACGGCCCGGATACGGCTGAGATCGATGTGGAACTCAATGATGACAATACCGTCACTGTTTTTGCCACATGGCATGACCATGGCCAGGGTGCGGACCAGGGTGTTCTGGGTACTGCCCATGAGGCCCTCCGGCCCATGAAGATCACCCCGGATCAGATCCGGCTGGTGATGAACGATACCAGCACCTGCCCCAATGCCGGCCCTGCCGGCGGCAGTCGCTCCCAGATGGTCATTGGCCAGGCGATCCTCAATGGTTGCAAGGCCCTGCTCGATGGCGCCCAGAAGGCAGACGGCACATTCCGTAACTATGATGAGATGAAAGCCGACGGTCTTGAGACCAAGTTCCACGGCAAATGGTCAGCGCCCTGCGCCGATGGTGATGAGAATGCCCAGGGTGATCCCCTTGCAGGCTACATGTACGGCGTGTTCCTGACTGAGGTTGCGGTTGACGTTGCCACCGGTAAAACCACGGTTGAGTCCATGGTCGTGGGTGCGGATGTGGGTTCCATCAACAACAAGCTGATTGTTGACGGTCAGATCTACGGTGGTGTGGCCCAGGGTATCGGCCTTGCGCTGACCGAAGATTATGAAGACATCAAAAAGCACTCCACCCTGGCCGGATCGGGCTTCCCGTACATCAAGCAGATTCCGGACAACCTGGAGATCATGTACATCGAGACCCCCCGTGAGCGCGGACCCTTTGGCGCTGCCGGAACGGGCGAGATGCCGTTGACCGCACCCCATGCGGCCATTATCAACGCGATCTACAATGCCTGCGGCGCACGGGTCAGGGATCTTCCTGCCCGTCCTGAAAAGGTGCTGGCAGCAATGCCCAAGTAACCGGCATTGCCGACAATATGCCCCATGGTGAATCGTGGGGCATGATATAATTAACAAAGGGCGGTTCCGGCATATGGCGGAACCGCCCCTTGTCGTATGAGGAGAAAGATGGATCAGAAAACACTGCGCCAAGTGGAAAAGCACTGTATTCAGGAGGAGGCCCCGGCCTGCCGGTCTGCCTGTCCCCTGCACGTGGATGCACGCACCTTTGTTCTCCAGGTGGGTAAGGGGAGATGGAATGATGCCTGGAAAACCCTGAACAAGACCCTGCCGTTTCCCGGGATTTTGGGCCGGATCTGTGACCATCCCTGTGAAGACAGCTGTCTCAGGAGCACCCTTGGCGGCGGCATCCGCATGGGGGAGCTGGAAAGAACCTGCGTGAATCAGCCCAAGCCCCGGATCCGGGTGATCCCCATGCCGAAGAAAAGTGAGCGCATGGCTGTGGTGGGGGAGGGGTTGAGTTCCCTGGTGGCGGCCCTGGAACTTTTGCGTAAAGGCTATGATGTCACCCTGTTCAGTTCCCAGGATAAACTTGGGGGCAGTCTGTGGGAGGTTCCCGACACCACGCTTCCAAAGGATATCCTGGAACAGGAGCTTGGGATCCTCGGCACTCTGGGCCTGAAGGTTGAAAACAAGAAGATGGGGCAGGGCCTGCTCGTTCCTTTGCTGGAGGAGTTCTCCGCCGTCTATCTGGGATTGGACAGCCCCAATGGTGCCCGCATGGCCCAGGGGGGAAAGCCTTCTGACAAGACATTTGCCCTGGGAAATGATGGCGTGTTTGGAGGCGGGGCCTGTGATGACCATGGCAGGCTGTCACCGGTGAACCAGGCGTTCCAGGGCAGGGCAGCGGCCCTTTCCATGGAGCGGTTTACCCAGAAGGTCGGCCTGGTGGAGGGCCGCCAGGACGAGGGACCATACCCCACCCGGCTTTTTACCAATATTGAAGATATCGAGCCCTTGCCCGAAGTTCTGCCGGGTAACGGGGAAAAGGGATACACCATTGACGAGGCCCGGGCCGAGGCCCAACGCTGTATCCAGTGCCAATGTCTGGAATGCCTGAAGGTGTGTCCCTATCTGGATTATTTTAAGGGCTATCCCAAGCGGTATGCCCGGGAGATCTACAACAACGCCGCCATTGTCATGGGCAACCATGCCGCCAATCTCATGGTCAATACGTGCAGCCTGTGCGGGTTGTGCCAGGAGATATGCCCGGAGAACTTCCCCATGGCGGACCTTTGCCTGGATGCCAGGAGGGACCTTGTTGAACGCAAGAAAATGCCGCCGTCCGCCCATGAATTTGCCCTCCAGGATATGGCGTTCAGCAACTCAGAGTCGTTCATGCTTGCCCGGCACGCACCGGATAAGGAAACGAGCCGGTTTGCATTTTTCCCCGGCTGCCAGTTGAGCGGATCAAATCCTGAGCATGTGATCCAGACCTACTCTTTTTTACGCAACAACTGGGCAGAAGATACCGGTCTCATGCTCCAGTGCTGCGCAGCCCCGGCCCACTGGTCCGGGAACGAGGCAAAAACCAGGGAAGCGATCTCGCTGCTGGAAGAAAACTGGCAAAAGATGGGGGAACCCCGGATGATCCTGGCCTGTTCCTCCTGCCTGGATATGTTCAGGCGCTATTTGCCCAATATCGATGTTATTTCTTTGTGGCAGGTGATGGATCAGTGTGAGCTGCCCGTGGATGCAGCCAAACCCGTGGGAACCACCATGGCGATCCATGACCCCTGCACCTCCCGCCATGAGCCCCAACTCCAGGATGCGGCCAGGAGCCTGGCCGTCAAGCTTGGCATCTGTATAGAGGAGCTTGAGTTTAGCCGGGAAAAGACCGAATGCTGCGGATTTGGCGGGCTCATGGAAAATGCCAATCCCACGCTTGCCGAAAAGCAGCTTGAGCGCAGAACCGCTGAGAGTGATCTTGATTATCTGGCCTATTGCGCCATGTGCCGGGAGAGTCTCAAGGGCGCGGGCAAGCGCACGGCCCATCTGCTTGATTTCATCTTTCCCCAGGGTTCGGTGGGGCCTGATCCGGCCGCCCGGGTGAAGACCGGGCTGTCGGACAGCCGGGAAAACAGGGCCAGGCTCAAGCGAGACCTCCTGGATCAGGTGTGGAACCAGGCAGCGGAAGCTGGAACGGAGAGCATGCTCCATATCAGCCCGGAGGTGCAGGCAAAATTGGACCAGAGGCGGATCCTGCATTCGGACATCCGGGAAACCATTGCCCATGCCGAAGAGACAGGGCGAAAAATGGAAAGCCGGGAGAGCGGTCATTTCCTGGCCAGCCACCGGCCGTTTATGGTAACCTTCTGGGTCGAATATTCATTGGCTGAAAACGGATACCATATTTATAACAGCTATTGTCATCGTATGCAGATCATGGGGGGAAACGCATGATAACCAACCTGGGAATAGAGGAGAACAAGGAGTGGAAATGTCTATCTTGTGATGCGCTCCTCAAGCTTGACAAGGTGAGGATCGATTACATGAACGGCAGTTTCACGGTTGAGCTTCCCTGCTGCCCTGAATGCGGCATGGTCCTGGTGCCGGAGGAGATCGCCCTTGGCAAGATGCTGGAAGTGGAAAAATTGCTGGAGGATAAGTAAGGTTGATGACGGACGGGATGTCAACGCCCCTGTATAAACGCCGTGCTCTCCGGGATCTGACCGGGCCGGTGCTCCGCCCGGGCGGGCTTGGGCTCACCCGGGAGTCGGCTGTAAAAGCCGGGCTTCAACCCGGAGACAGGGTCCTTGATGTGGGGTGCGGGTATGGCGCGGCAGCCGGGATGCTGGCAAGGGAGTTCTCCGTGTGCTCCCTGGGTCTTGATATGGATTTTGAGCTGCTCCGGTCGGGTTCGGACGTTCCGGTCGTGCAGGCCACGGCCCAGAACATGCCGTTCCGGTCCGCAAGCTTTAACGCCCTGTTCTGTGAGTGCGTGCTCTCGCTGACGCCCGACATGGCAGCCACCCTGGCCGAGTTCCAGCGGGTGCTTGAACCCGGGGGCGTCCTGGTGCTCTGCGATATCTATCCCCGGGAAACAAAATACAGTGACCAAATGAAGAACATTCCCCTGGCCTGCGGGTTCCGCAAGGCTGTGGGCCGGGCGGAGATGGAAGCCCTTGTGGCCGGGGCCGGCTTTGACCATATAATATGGGAGGATCTCTCCCCTGTGTTGACCCAGCTGGCAGGACAGGCCGTGTTTGACCATGGTTCCCTGGAGAAGTTCTGGGCCGGGGTGTTTGGCCAGGACTGTGGATCCGCCCGCAAGACCTGTGAAATCATCAAAGCTAGTCGCCCGGGGTATTTCAGAATCATAGCCGGGAATAATTGTTTGAGAGGAGTTGAGAAGAAAAGATGAGTGATACCATAATGCGCCTGCTGCCGTTACAGGCAAAAGGCTACCCATGCAGCCAGATGATGATGATCATGGCCCTGGAGGAGCAGGGCAGGGAGAATCCCCCGCTGGTCCGGGCCATGGCAGGGCTTGCCAAGGGCCTGGGGGACTCCTCCGGCTCCTGCGGTGCCATGGGCGGCGGTGCCTGCGTCCTGGCCCTTTATGCGGGCAAGGGCGGCGATGATGAGCAGGCCCTGGAAGCGTTTAAACCCATGCTGGCTGAACTGAACGAATGGTTTGCCGAACAGACCAAGGAATATGGGGGCAGCCTCTGCCATGAGATTACTGAGAACAAGGCCGGGTCCGTGGAGATGGCACCCCGCTGCGGCCAGCTCATTGCCGACACCTATGATAAGGTGATGCAGCTCTTGGTGGAACATGGCATAGATCCGGGCCAGGCCAGAGATGACGACTGAAAAAGAATATAGTTTCGCTTTCCCGGCCCACACCCAGAGTCTCTGTCCCTATTGCCTGAAAAAGCTTTCCGCAACAAGGGTCGAGAAGATCGATGGGGTCTATCTTGTCAAGGAATGCCCTGAGCACGGACCCATGGAGACCATTATCTGGCGGGGCGAGCCGGACATGAAAACCTGGACCCGGGGCAAAACACCGGCCGGGCCGGAAATCCATTCAAGTGCTGTGGAAAAGGGATGCCCCTTTGACTGCGGTCTGTGTCCTGATCACCGCCAGCGCACCTGCACCGCGCTTCTGGAGATCACCTGGCGCTGTAACCTTCACTGCCCGGTCTGCTTTGCCGACAGCGGTGATGCTGTGGCTGATCCGGGGCTTAACCGGATCCGGGCCTGGTATGAAGAGATCAGGCACCTTACCGGGGGAGGGTGCAATATCCAGCTTTCCGGCGGAGAACCCACGGTCCGGGATGACCTTCCCCAGATCATCGCCATGGGCAAGGAGATGGGATTCGGCTTTATCCAGGTGAATACCAACGGCCTGCGTCTGGCCGAAGAGGCTGATTTTGCAGGCCGGTTGAAAGAGGCGGGGCTGGACAGTGTGTTTTTGCAGTTTGACGGGGTGGATGACAACGTTCATCTTGAACTCCGGGGCAGAAAACTTGCGGCCATAAAAGAGAGGGCCATTGCCAACTGCCGGTCCCATAACCTGGGGGTGGTGCTGGTGCCCACCCTGGTGCCCGGGGTAAACGATCACCAGATCGGAGATATCATCCGCTTTGGCCTGGAAAACTGTCCCCATGTGCGGGGCGTGCATTTCCAGCCGGTCAGCTATTTCGGCCGCTATCCCAAGCCGCCTGCAGACAAGGACCGAATCACATTGCCCCAGGTGATCCAGGCTGTGGAAGACCAGACTGGTATAAGGGCCGTGCATTTTCGCCCCCCTGGCTGAGAGAACGCCCTATGCTCATTCCATGGCAATTTTGTGCTTATGCCCGATGGAGAGCTTAAGCCCCTGACCCGCCACCAACCCGGCGCAGAACTTGAGAACGGTCACAAGGGCGCAAGCAAAACCATCGAATTTACAGCCAGGCAATGGGCCTCTCCTTTGGTAAAGGAGAACGAATATCAACATCATACGGAAACAGGACACAGTGAAAAGCAGGAACCGGAAAACACGGTGCAGCCAACGCCTGCATTTACCTTGCAGTCCATGGCATCGGCTTCGCCGGGAGCAGGCCAGCCTTTGGATCTGGACATGTTCTTGAGCCGGTTAAAGACCCATATGTTTTCCATCTCCTGCATGGCTTTTCAGGATGTGTGGAACCTGGATCTGGAACGGGTTCGGGACTGCTGTATCCATGTGCTTTCCCCTGAGGGCGGGTTGATCCCGTTTTGCATGTATAACCTTACCGATGTCCAGGGAAGGAGCCTTTACAGGAAACAATGACCATGGATATGACCCCGTTAGAGGAGTGGATGGCCGCAAAAATCGGCCTTCCCAAGGGAGGTGTGCCGGATGCGGCAACTCTCCACGACTATCAGCTGACCATGCTGGGCAAGACCCTGGCCCTGGCACGGAAGAAGAGCCCGTTTTACCAGCGCAGGTTAAAGGACGTGGATCCCCATGCCCTGAAATCCATGGCTGATATTACCCGCCTGCCGTTTACCTATCCCGGGGATCTTGCAACCTCGGCCTTGCAGATGCTCTGTGTCTCCCAGGGTGAGATCGCAAGGGTCGTCACCCTTCAGACGTCCGGCACCACGGCCACCCCCAAGCGGATCTACTTTACCCTGGACGACCTGGAGCTGACGGCTGATTTCTTTGCCCGGGGCATGAAAGCCCTGGTAAAACCCGGCCAGCGGGTGATGGTGCTCATGCCCGGACCCAACCTTGGATCTGTGGGGGAAAGACTGTCCACGGGGCTTGGGCGGATCGGATGTGAGGCTGTGGTCCACGGCCTGGTGGAAGATCCCGGGCAGGTGATCGAAAAGATCAATGACCTGGGTATCGATTGCCTCATCGGCCTGCCGGTTCAGGTGCTAAGCCTTGCCCGCTGGTCCGGGAAGATCGTTCCGGGCCAAATTAAAAGCGTGCTTTTAAGTGGGGATTATGTGCCCCGCTCCATAATCGGGGCCATCAACAGGGCCTGGAACTGCCCTGTGTTCAACCATTACGGTCTCACCGAAACTGGCCTTGGCGGAGGGGTGGAGTGCCGGGCTTTGGAGGGATGCCACCTGCGGGAGGCGGACCTTTACCTGGAAATCGTGGACAGCCGGGGCAGGCCCGTACCGGATGGCTGCCAGGGAGAGATCGTCCTCACCACCCTGACCCGGAAGGGCATGCCCCTGATCCGCTACCGGACCGGGGATGTCTCCCGGTTTCTCACTGAACGGTGCGCCTGTGGATCAAATTTAAGACGCCTGGACAGGGTCCAAGGCCGCAGCGTGTACAAACTGGAACAAGGCGAGCTGCGCCTGGACGAGATGGATGAGGCGATTTTTCAGCTGGATGAGATCATGGATTATGAGGTGAGCATTGAGCGGCAGGACAACAGATACCTCATGAACATTGGGTTCTGGTCTGTGCCCGGGGCCGGGATTAACAATGGCCTTGATTTTGCCATCAGGGAGAAGCTCCGTGAAATCCCTTGTCTGAAGCAGCCATTGGAGCAGGGGGTGTTAAGCTTGAATGATGTTTATCCTTCCAGTAAAAAACTTTTTTCAAACCCGATAAAACGCAAAATAAAGAGAGTAGAAGATGCGCAAGAACATTGAAGAGTTACAGAATAGTTTGAACCAGGGAAAACCTGTGGTCATGGCCACCATATTGAGTAAGCAGGGGTCTGCCCCGAGATCGGCCGGAACCAAAATGCTTGTCCATGAAGATGGCCATATCACCGGCACCATTGGCGGGGGCTGGGTGGAAGCCCATGTGCAGGAGCTTGCCAGGGAATTTTTTGAGACCAAAAAAGGCGCTTCCATCCGGGAATTCACCCTGGATTCCAAGGCATACGCGGACATGGATATGGTCTGCGGCGGCAATGTCACCCTGCTCCTGGAATATCTGCCGGCCACAGAGGGCAATATTGAGATATTCTCAAAGCTGCTTGCGATGCTTGGCCAGAACCAGAACGGCTTCATGGTCAGCCGGCTGAGCCAGGAAAACCGCACAAGTTTTGAGATGGAGCGCTGCATTATTTCAGGCAGGGACCAGACCGGTGCTTTGAAGCTGACCGATCAAACCGTTGCCCACCTGTCAGAGCAGGCAGGACTGATGCGCTCCCCCGGTCTGATCAATATCGATGAGGGAACATTTTTTGTGGAGCCGGCCCAGTTCAACGGGACCCTTTATATCCTTGGGGCAGGGCACCTGGGCATTGAAACCGCAAGGCTTGCCCAGGGCACCGGATTTAAGATCGTCGTCATGGACGACCGGGCGGAGTTTGCCAATGAAGCGCGCTTTCCCATGGCTGAAGTCCATGTGGTGGACAATTTTGAGAACTGCTTTGACCGGTTTACCATTGGCCATGGCAGTTATATCGTGGTGATGACCCGGGGGCATCTTTACGATCGCCTCATTTTGGAGCAGGCCCTTAAAACCGACGCCACCTATATCGGCATGATCGGCAGCAAATCCAAGAAAAAGACCATCTATGACTACCTGCTCACCCAGGGCGTCACCCAGGAGCGGCTGGACCAGGTCTATGCCCCCATTGGTCTTTCCATTGGGGCCCAGACCCCGGCTGAGATCGCTGTGAGCATTGTGGCCGAACTGATCCAGGCCCGGTTTTCCTCGTAAACGCGTAAACGGGGTCATCGTAAGCGGGGTCAGGCTTTCCTTATTGCCCTTTTTGTCGGTTTGATAATGGAATGCTCAATAAGAAAAGCCTGACCCCGTATGTCGTTTTGTCGGTTTGATAATGGAATGCTCAATAAGAAAAGCCTGACCCCGTCCGGTGTGCCACCGTCGTTGATGGAACTCAGATTGCTCCGGGTTTAAGATTGATATCTTGAACCCGGAGTTCTTTTCCCCCATTATCTATGATATTCAGGCACCCATATGCCTGGGGGATGGTGAATAGATCTTCCAGCTTTTTGTTCAGCAGACGGCACAGGATCATTCGGTTGACCCCGGCATGGGCAACGATGAGGATGTTGCCTGGATGATCGGCTGATAGTCTTTGAAAAACCGGCAGGATTCGCTGGGAAAGGTCGGAAAAGCTCTCCCCCTGGGGCGGCCTGTAACCTGTCAGGTCATGGCCCCTCTTTTCCCATTCGCCGGGAAAACTTTCTTTTACTTCCTTAACGGTTTTTCCATCCCATTCACCCAGGTTGATCTCCTTTAATTTCTCCACCAGGGTGATCTCCTCCCGGGCAAGGCCGGATACGATTTCAGCCGTGCGAACTGTCCTTGATAGGGGACTTGAAAACACCTGGTCAAGGGGAATCCCTGAAAAATACGTTTGCCAGAAATCAGCCTGGTCAAGGCCTGTCCGGCTCAGGTCCACATCTGTCTGTCCGATGAACCGTTTTGTGGATGCGCCGGTGATTTCACCGTGTCTGAGTAGATAGATCATCTTTTATTGAAGCACCTCCATCAGATCTTTCTTTAAAATCCTTGAGAGCTTATTGTTGATGATGCAGGCGGTTTCAAGCCGTCTGCCGATGGCCTCAACCGCATCGGCATTGGTGTTGTAACGCTGTTGTTTTTCTTTGAATCGCTTTTCAAAATCCAGGGCCAGCTGATCATTTACGATCAGTTTGTCGGCAAAATAGACGATCTCTTTTTCATTTAAAGGGGTGTCGGGCGTTGTTTTTAAATCCATGTGCGCCAAAACAATATCGGCCACCTCCCAAAATCCCATATTACGTAGAAGCTCGGCGCCTTTAACCGCATGTTTCGGTTCTTTCCTTGCGATGTCATGGAGAAGGGCTGCGGCCTCAATGAGATGGATATCAAGTAAAGGCGGGTGATGATCCAGGTGGGCGCAGATTCTGACTGCGGTCTCAGCGACTTTTTTGCAATGATTCACGACTCGTTCATCGGCCATGGGGCTGTTCTCAAGCAGGCTGATGCACTCGCATGGTTCCGGGATGTTGATTTTCTTCGATTTTTCAAGGACCGCTTCATAATCCTCCCGGGTGTCTGCATCCATGTGAATGCCCCTGTCACAGACCTTGAGATCCATGGCCTGGCTGTCAAAATCCGCAAGGCACGCCCTTAATCCTCCCCCCTGGGTGAAGTGTTCTATTGGTTCCTTAAATTCGGTCGATATGAGCGGTGGATGGCCCCTTAAGCCGTCAAACACAGGGTAGATGATTTTCGCCTTCCCGGTGCGGTAGGCCCTGAGCATCTCCTGGATGGTATGGGCCCGGATGGCCGGGATGTCCGCCGGCAGCAGGAAAAAGGCATCACAATCATGATTTAAATTTTTGACTCCGGTTAAAATACTTGAAAACATGCCCTGTTTGAAGTCGGGATTATAGATCCAGGTGGCGCCCATTGCTGTAATGCGATTCTCAAGCTCCGCTGATCTGTGGCCGGTTACGACGATAATGTCGGCTATCCCATTCTGCTTGAACAGATGAATAGTTGTCTCAAGGATGGATCTTTTTCCCAGGGGTAAAAGCGGTTTAAACGCTTTCATCCGGGAGGAAAGACCGGCCACGGGAATGATGGCTGATATGTTTTTCCTGTTATTCAATGTGCGGTTCCATGGTTTTGATTAAAAATATGATTCAAGGATGTTGAAAACGGTGCTTGTTGTTTGACGCCCTCTTTTGAAGGTTGTTTTCGTTGGATGAATCTCATTCATCGAAACAAACCACAAAAACAGAGGTTCCGCAACACAAAAAAAACATCCCTGGGCTGCACTCGATCGATGGGTGAAAGGATTGCAGGACAACAATTGCCAACGTTTGTTCCGGACCTAAAGGGATCATCGCTTGACCAATGGTTTGGAAATGGGGTAAGGGCAGGGGGGAAGGCCGGCATGGTGTAGTGGTGCCCCATGCCAGCATGGCTTAAGATGGGGTGAAATTTACTTGATTTGGGTTGTACAATGAAAAAAATAGTATTGGCAGTATTGGGAATCGTTGCAATGATTGCCATTGCAGGAATAATAAAATTTAATTTTACCGATGATGATATCTATGTGAGCAACAAAGACGGCGAGGTGGTGAAGTATGATGCCTCTGAACCGGACGAAATGGTATACGCCTCAGAAGTGATGCTCAAGCTTTTCAGCATGAAAACCGCCAATGATTTTATGGTGAATGTACCGGAAACAGGTTCAACATGTAAACTTGTTGATCTGGCCGACATGGGTTCCCAGAAGGTGGCAAAAGGGTCATACACGGCTGGGGAAGAGAGGGGGATGGTGATGTTGGATTATATGAACATCACCACCGTGAATTTAGCCGATCCAATGTCTCAAATCTATTTTGTCGCCCCTTTTGCTGTTTCAAATCAGGGATCCGGTGTTTTTTACTACATGGGATTGTTTGCCCAGGATGTTGAAAAGATGTCAATCAAACATGTTGATTCCTTTTTTATGGGTGACCGGGTGGTGGTAGAAAACATACGTTCCCTTGGCCGTGAAGTGCAAGTTGAAATAAAAGTCCATTCTGACGGCCAGGCCATGGCAGCAGCCCCCGCCGATAGGCAGGAATTGGAAATTAAAGTGGGTCAGGAAGGTTTTATCCGTTAACAAGCGGGTGCTTTTTGGATAAACTGGGACAAGTGCTGCAGTTGGGTTAACTTCATCAAGGAGAAGTGGACATGTCCCATGACCACGATCATCAAATCAGTGATTATAATCGTGCTTTTGCCATCGGCGTTGGGCTCAACCTTATTTTTGTTGTCATTGAAGCCGGTTATGGCGTTGCGTCAGGCTCCCTGGCATTGGTCGCAGACGCCGGGCATAACCTGAGCGATGTGCTGAGCCTGTTGCTCGCCTGGTGGGCGGGTTGGCTGGCTCAAAAACCCGCAACTGATAAAAGGACATATGGTTTCAGCAAGGTGACCATCATGGCGTCCCTGGGCAGCGCCATATTGCTTCTTGTGGCCCTGGGCGGCATTACATGGGAAGCCATTGGCCGGTTTTTCGATCCAAAACCGGTTGAGGGGATGACCGTTATCATTGTTGCTGCCATTGGGGTGGTGATCAATACCGTGACGGCGTTGCTTTTTGTCTCCGGCCAGAAACATGACTTGAACATCCGGGGGGCCTTTCTCCATATGGCCGCCGATGCCGGTGTTTCATTTGGGGTCGTTGTGGCGGGGATCATCATCATGGCCACAGGCTGGCTGATGATTGACCCGTTGATCAGTCTTTTCATCGTTGCTGTCATCCTTGTGGGCACCTGGTCCCTGCTCCGTGATTCCATGAATCTTGCCATTGATTCAGTTCCCGAAGGTATTGATATGGCAGGAATCAAGCAATACCTGACCGATCTTGAAAATGTTTACCAGATACATGATCTCCATGTCTGGCCCATGAGCACCACCCAGGTGGCCCTGTCGGTCCATTTGATCCTGGGTGATGCTGTACAGGGCAAAGAGTTCCTGTCAAGCATTCAGCAGCAATTGCATGATCGTTTCGGCATAGAACATTCGACCATACAGGTTGAACGGGAAGATGATGCGCCCTGCATGCTAAACAAGAACGGATGCATGTGATTGGGTGCTTGCTTGCTCGATAGGTCTGTTTTTTAGCCTTTCACTTTAAAATTGCTTACCATGTTTTTAAGGGTTTCCGCGAGTTCGAGGAGCTCTTTTGCATTCAGGTTCACCGTTGAACTGCTTTTGGTTATTTCCGTAGATTCCCTGTTCACCTGGGCAATGTCCTGGGTGATCTCTTCAGAGACCCGGGTACTCTGGCTAATGCTGTCGTTGATATCTGTCATGCCTTGGGAGGCATGGGCTGCATTATCTGCGATCTCCCGGGTGGTCGCGGCCTGTTCCTCCACAGCCGTTGCAATGGTTGAGGAGATTCGGCTGATATCATCGATTATCCCAGTGATCTCTCCAATGGACTCCACAGAGACCGAGGTGGCAGTCTGTATGCCCTTTATCTTTTCCCGGATGTCACGGGTTGCCCCTGCGGTCAATTCGGCAAGCTGTTTGATTTCCTGGGCAACGACTGCAAATCCTTTTCCGGCTTCTCCAGCCCTGGCCGCTTCAATGGTCGCATTCAAAGCCAGAAGATTGGTCTGCTCGGAAATATCGGTGATGGTTTCGGTTACCTGATTGATCTCCTCTGCGGCCGAGCCCAGTTCACTGATTGTTTTTGAGGCTGTTTCAGCCTTTTGAACGGCTGTGGCGACAATGGTATGGGCGGAGTCGGTATTTTTGGCCACCTCTTTGATGGTGGATGTCATCTCTGCAGAAGCTGAGGCGACGATGGATAAATTCGCGGACGCATTTTCCACGGCAGTGGCGACAGAGGCCATGCTTGAACTCATCTCTTCAGCAGCGGCAGCCACTGTTCCCGTTTTTTCTGAGGCTTGATCCGCTCCCTGGGACATCTCTTCGGAAATGGTTGCAAGCTCTGTTGAAGCGGATGAAAGGGTATTCACTCCGGAAGCAACTTCCCTGATCATCTCACCGATACTGGAGGTCATTTGGTTCAGGGAGGCTGCCAGTTTTCCAACCTCATCGTTTTGTTTGATTTCAAAAGACTTGGTTAAATCGCCGGTGGCCATTGTTTGAACTTCATCACTTATTTTTACGATAGGCTTAGCAATACCATTGGCCATTAAATATGCCATCAGGCTCATCAGTGAAATTATTATGATTGCGAAGATCAGTAATTTGTTTCTAAGCGTATCCACCCCGGCTGTAATCTCTTTTTCAGGAATAATGAGTAAAATGCAGGACGTGCCTGTCTGAACCGGTTCATATATAAAGACCGAATCCTTTCCTGTGATTGGATCTTTTGTCATTTTAATACCGGCGTTACCATTTTTCACGTCATTGCCAATTTCATTGAAAATGGTTGTCCCGGTTTCATCTGCAATATCAAAAATGGTTTTTTTCCCAATAAGGGATTTGTCCTTTGCGGAGATGAAAAAACCGGCATTGCTCATCATTGTCGCATATCCAGTCTCAAGGACTGTAATGCCACTGACCAGTTTATCAATATAATCAAGTTTTACATCTACGCCGGCAATACCGATAAATTTACTGTTTTTAATGATAGGTGAAATATACCCCATCAATAATATGTTTTCATAAAGCTGTGCCTGATTAATATAATCTTTTTTCGTCCTTCTGGGTTCCGTGTACCAATTGCTCTTTTCGTAATCAACCAGAGGAAATAGATCAATATTCTGTCCATATCGATACCATGACGGAATAAATCTTCCTGTCTCATCATGTCCGGCTTCATTCATAAACGTTTTATCGTTACCATCAAACGCATCGGGTTCATACCCGATAAATGTACCAACAAGATTCTCATCTTTTTTTATCCAATCTTGCAGGACATTTATGATTTCATTCCGGTTGGCAGTGTCTCTATTATAATTGGACATGAAAACAGCCATGGATTGTGCCATTGTTTTTTTGGCGATCATGCCAGAATTGATTCTGTTTGCATAATGTCTTGCAGTTTCCCTTAACATTTTATACTGGTCTGTTTCAACTTGCTTTGAAACAGTGAAAATTGTAAGGAATATGAAAATCCCCAGGAAGAAAATAACTGCTCCCGTAATTGAAAAGATTATTTTTTTTCTCAAAGATAGATTTTGAAACTTCATTTTTTACCTCTAATTTGCGTATTGTAACGAATTTAACAAGGAGCGTTAGGACTTCAGACTCCATTTCTTCGGGCAATAGAACTATTTGTGTGCTTTTTTGTCAAGTTGAAATAAAAGTTCTATGCTGAAGGCCAGGTCATGGCAGCAGCGCCCGCCGATAGGCAGGAATTGGAAATTAAAGTGGGTCAGGAAGGTTTTATCCGTTAACAAGCGGGTGCTTTTCATCTAAAACGCATTCAGCAGCAATTGCATGATCGTTTCGGCATAGACCATTCGACCATACCGGTTGAACGGGAAGATGATGCGCCCTGCATGCTAAACAAGAACGGATGCATGTGAATGGGACCTCATGGGTCCGGGCTGCCGGTATCGCAGGTGACGATTCCCAGGTAGCCGTCCACGGTCAGGAGATCTCCGGTCCGGATCCGTTGGGTTATCTGTGAGGCCCCGGTTACGCAGGGCAGTCCATATTCCCTTGCAATGATGGCCCCGTGAATCAGCATTCCCCCCCGTTCTTCAACCACGGCTGCAGCCAGGGGCACCACAAAGGTCATGTTCGGGTCCACCCCCTGGCAGACCAGGATCTCTCCGTGTTTGAAGTATAGAAGGTCTCCCTGGGTCAGGATGATCCGGGCCGGGCCTTTCGCAATGCCGGGCCCGGCCGGATGCCCTAAAATCTGGCGGGTTTTTATCCAGAGGGGGGACACGTCCCCTGGAGGTTCTTTTTTCTCCGGCACTAGGTCTCCCTCTGGGGTCTGGGACAGGGCCGGAAGGGAGGTAAGGAGCGCCAGATCCCGGGGGGACTGTGCCGGATCTGTCAGCCGGTCCTGGCCTTCCCGGACAGCCTCAAACAACCGGGCTTCGATTCTGCCAAGATGGATGTTGTCGTCATCGCGTAACCTGTAGCTTGCCCTGGCAAGGTGCAGCACCCCTTTGGCAAAGGTCTGTTTTTTGGGGGGAAAGCCTGCCAGGTAATTTTCCCTGAGGGCGTCCATGGCCGTGGCTGGTTTTTGCAACGGGAGTCTGGGCGGCCGCTGGGCCAATTCAAGCACAAGCCGTATGACGGCGGTGTTGCCATGGTGGCATTCACTGGCATTGCCGGTCTGGCAGACCAGATCGCCGAATTTTCGGACAAAATCTTCCAAAAGGGCCATGAAATCATGGTTTGGTCCGGGTTCTTGGCCTGACTTTAGGCTTTTTTTAAGGCCGGGATCCTGCCGGGCCATATCGGCCAGCTTTTCGAGAATACGGTTTCGTTCAATGCTTTTCAGATTGGTGCGCTCCAGGAGCTGCATGAATTCATAGGGATCTTCCGGCTTGACCGTATCATTGTAGATCTGCCCGAAAAGTCGTATTCCATGGGCAAAAGGGATAAAGTCGGCCCAGTATATCCTGACCCAGTCATCATAGATTTCCTGACGGGTTTTGATCGTCTGGACCAGTTGCCTGGTGGTCATCTCTTTGCAAGGGGATTGTCCCATCTCTTCTGCCTGGAAAATCATCTTCGGAATCAGGACATTCTCGATCTTAAGGTGAAGGGCGTTTAAATTTTCATAACTCCGGTGAAGGCTCAAATACCAGGCGCGCTTGTCGTCCCTGTCCTTAAACCCGCTGCTGGTAACGGGTCTGGACTGGAGCACCACAAGTCCGGTGCGGGTGAAGGTCCATTCCATATCCTGGGGGCGTTCAAAAAGGGCTTCGGCTTTTTTCCCTGTTTCCCATACCTGTCTGATCTGTTTTTCATTCAGGGGCGGTTTCAGGGAAAAACTTTCCGGCAGAGACTGGATGCTCACCCCCTGGCTGTCCGGTGTGGCCATGCGATTCCGTTCGGGCTCACTGTGGCTGATAATTCTTCCAGACAAGCGGTCAAGCATCCAGCGGTCCGGATCGATATCCCCGTCAACCAGGCCCTGGTTCAGGCCGTACACGGATTCGACAACCGACTGGTTTGAATCGGACGGATCAACCCCGAAAAACACGCCGGACCGCTCTGACGCAATGAGTTCCTGGATGATGACCGCCATGGAACTCATGTGGATATCCAGGCCCAGCTCCTTTCGGTACAAGAGGGCTGCATCGGAATACAGGGAGGCCCAGACCAGCTTGACATGTTTTAATATGGTGTCGGTACCGCGGATATTTAAATAGGATTCGTGCACCCCAGCAAAAGAGGTTTTTGCGTCATCTTCTCCCGGGGCTGACGATCGTATGGCAACAGGAAATCCATTGCAATGGGTGGTGATCTCTTGGGCAAGGGGCTCACGAATGCCCTGTGGCAGGGGGGTGGTCAGAAAAAGATTGCGGATGCGAAGGGATACATCCCAGATCTCTTCCCAGCGCATCTTATCAAAGGCTTTTCGGTTCATCTCAAACAGAAGCCGTTGCCTGATCCGGGTTTCAGCCAGATATGCGTCGTAGACATGGCAGGGAATACAAAAGGTTTTTGGTACTCGGATGTCATTCTGATGGAGCCTGGAAAGTGAAAATGCTTTGCCGCCGACCAGATCCGGGGGTTTTTCTTTGATCTCTTCGAGGCGCAGGAATGGTTTCATGGTCTCATCCTTATTTCAATCACATTTTGGAAACGGCTCACCATGATATAAGTGTCCACGGCCACACAGACCAGGGCGGTGGTGGGGGACGCTGCAAATTCTTTGAGATGGGGATGCCGTTTAAGGTAAATCGGTAACAGGCTTTCTTTTTCATGGCCCTGTGCGGTCACCGCCGTGCCCGTGGCCGTGACGGAGATGGCGTCGTAAATGTCCCCGGCCGTGTTCCGGCTATTGTTGATCAGCATGGCCACCCTGGGACAGGCCGTGAGATTGTCATATTTTCGTGTGGTGCTGGGGGTCAGGAAAATGATCTGCCCAAGATCCGGGGTTCCGGCAAAGGCCACCAGACTGGCATAGGGCTGACCGCTCTTCTGGGTGGATAAGACCGATAAACTTTCGGTGTCAAACAATGCTCTGACCTGGATCAATGCCTTTTCTCGTTGGGTTTCCATGGCGTTCCTCTTCAGGGAGTTCGTCTGTCCTTTTTCAGGACATGGTTTCGTTGGCGGTGAATCTTTCAGGGGACGAGAGAAGTTCAAGATTTGCTGCCTTTACGATATCGTTCAGCAGATGGGCCAACAGATGATGATGAAACGGATAGAGCAGATACCCGTAGGCAATCCCGAGCAGTCCCCTGGGAAAAAAACGATATACGATTGTGACTTGGGAGCGGTTGCGGTCAGGGCGGCTAATCCCTATTTCCAGCAACGCTTTGCCGGGCATCTGTGTCATATCCTTCAGCCACAGTCCGGACGGTGGTTCTACGTTTAAAACCTGCCAGAAATCAGAGGGCTTTTCCTTTTTTCGGCTCTTGGCCGGGCCGTTGACAATCCTGTCCCATATCCGTTGAATCATACGGAGGCGGGCATGGTGGCCGTTCCTTTGGTCTATCCTGCCAAAGATTGTCTCCAGGTCGGGGGGCTTGCCTTTGGCTTGTGCCCGAACGCCCCATTGCAGAATGGTGCCGCCGGAATACGCCGCATCGCCGCAGTGGGGGGACTCCGGATATGGAAGGGTGGCGGGATCTGTCTTGCAGGGATCGATCCCCTGTTCACGGATGGGGGCAAGGGCCCTTTGGATGGCCGTGGGGCAATCGATGAGCTGCTGGGGAATGATCCGGGTAATTGAGTTTTCCGTGCAAAGGGTGGGCAGGCTCAACCCCTCGGTCAAAGGCCTTGCAATGGCTGCCGGTACCGGTGTCACCAGGTTGATCCACAATGCTGAAAGTCTGGGGGTCAATATGGGTATCGGTATCAGCCGGGGCCTGGGCAGACCGGCACTGGCCGCAAAGAGGTGAAACAGGTCCCGGTAGGTGATGATGTCCGGTCCGCCGATATCAAAGGTGTTTCCCCGGGCTTCCGGATGCGCAAGGCAGCCTTTGAGATACCCCAGCACATTGGTGATGGCAATGGGCTGGGTGTGCATGGTCACCCATCGGGGGGTTACCATCACCGGCAGCCGTTCCACCAGATATCGTAATATCTCAAAACTGGCACTGCCCGACCCCAGGATCATGGCCGCCCTGAGCACGGTTACCGGAACGCTGCCCTGTTTGAGGATTTCGCCGACTTCATTTCGTGAGACAAGATGCCGGCTGATGTTTTTATGGGTGATATCGCCAAGTCCCCCAAGGTAGATGATATGATCTGCATTTTCCGCTGCCGCAGCCCGGGCCATGTTTTTCGCACCGATCCGGTCGGCATGCCTGTAGCGGCCTTTCCGGGAGATCATGGAGTGAACCAGGTAGTAAATGGTGCCGCACCCTTTTACAGCACCTTTCAAGGATGCCACATCCATGATGTCCCCCCGGACCGGTTCCACCCGGGGATGACCGCCCCAGGGGCGGCCGGCCATTTTTTCAAGGGAGCGGCCCATGGTTCGTACCCGGTACCCGGATGCCAGGAGCAGGGGAATGAGCCGTCCGGCCACATAACCGGTTGCCCCGGTTACAAGCACGGGCTTTTCTGTGTTTAGATTTTTGCTATGACCAAGTGTACTCATTCTTGGGCCCCCCGTTTGAGGAACACTCAAAAAGTTATATTGTGCGGAACATCCAGTGGCGTTGTCAGACCCTGTATCAGGGAAAAATCGTATTTCAATAAAAAAGAGGTTTCAATAACTATTAAGATCTATATAATGAATTCGACAATGTCAATCTTCATCTGTTTCTCAAAAGATATTCAACCGTTCAGCCAAATGAATCATGAACAGGGGGAGCCAATGCTGGAACCCATTAAAATCGGCATCAGTTCGTGTTTGCTCGGCAACAGGGTGCGGTATGACGGCAATCACAGCCATGACCGTTTTCTGACCCAGACCCTGGGGCTTTTTGCTGAGTATGTCCCGGTCTGCCCGGAGGTGGAGTGCGGCATGCCCGTTCCCCGGGAGTCGGTCCGGCTGGTGGGGAATCCTGAAAATCCACGGCTTGTCACCCGGGAAACAGGGGTTGACAAGACCGACCAGATGAAGGCCTGGATCGAGGGGCGGTTAAAGGACCTTGAAAAGGAAGATCTCTGTGGCTTTATTTTCAGGAGTAAATCCCCCAGCAGCGGCCTTCACCGAATCAAAGTGTATGGTGACGACGGATCGGTTCGCAAAACCGGCCGTGGTCTCTTTGCCCGGGCGTTTACGGACAGGTTTCCCAGAATCCCAGTGGAAGAGGCGGGACGGCTCAATGATCCCGGGCTGCGGGAAAATTTCATTGAAAACCTGTTCTCCTTCCAGCGGTGGCGGAACCTGGTTGAAACCAACCGGACCCTGGGCGGGCTTGTGGATTTTCATACCCGGAACAAGCTGTTGATCCTTTCCCACAGCCAGGAACAATACCGAAAGCTTGGCAGGCTTGTGGCCCAGGGAAAAAAACTTGAACCGGATCAATTGTTCGGCACCTATGAGGAAATTTTGCTAAAGTCCCTGGGGCTCAAAACCACCTTGAAAAAAAACATCAATGTGCTCCTTCATATTTTGGGATATTTTAAAAAAGACCTCACGGGCAGCGAAAAAAAAGAACTCCTGCACATCATCGATCAATACCGGTCCGAATATGTTCCCCTGATCGTTCCCATTACATTGATAAATCATTATGTCATGAAATACGATCAGCCCTGGCTGGAGGTTCAGACGTATTTGAACCCCCACCCGTTTGAGCTGAAGTTGAGAAATTATTTTTAGGCCGGTCAAAAGAGGAACAGGATGAGTTCAATCAAACGAACAGACAGCACCGGTTTCCCATTGAACATCGCTGTGATCGGTGCCGGGATATCCGGTATCTGCACGGCGTATCTTCTGCAAAAAAAACATCGCGTGACCCTTTACGAAAAAAATGATTATTTTGGAGGTCATACCCACACGGTGATGATCCCGGACGGACCGGACAGGGGAACACCGGTTGATACCGGGTTTATCGTCCTCAATCCCAGGACTTACCCCAACTTCATCAAATTCCTGGATCTCCTGGGGGTGGCCATTTCACCCACGGCCATGTCCTTTGGCTATTACTGCAAACCCACTGGTTTGTACTATGCCACCCAGGGTCTGAATTCCCTTTTTGCCCAGCGGGCCAACATAGTCAACCCAAAGTACTGGCGGTTTATTTATGAAATCGTTCGTTTTCTGGGGCAATTGCGGAAAAGTTACCTGGAAAACCGTCTGGAATCGATTACCCTGGGGGAGTATATTGATAAACAAGGATTTCACCAGGAGGTGGTCACCCAGTTTATTCTTCCCATGGCCTCGGCCATATGGTCGGGGCCCGGGAGGCAGATGATGGCATTCCCCCTGGATATATTTGCCCGGTTTTATGAAAACCATGGATTACTCTCGGTTCGGAATCATCCCCCCTGGTATTTTGTCCGGGGCGGTAGTCATACCTATGTCCGGGCGTTTTTAGACGCGTTTCTGGGCCGTGCCGTTAAACAGTCCCCGGTCCGGGGGATAAAGCGGGAAAACGGTGAAATTACCCTTCATTTCAAGGGTGGTGGACAGGAAATCTTTGATGCCGTGGTGGTCGCCACCCATGGGGACCAGGCCCTTGAACTGCTGGAAGACCCGGATGCGGATGAAAAGCGGTTGCTGGGCACATGGACATATTCCCGTAATGAGACCTGGCTACATACGGACCGTTCGGTCATGCCTCCTGATACACGGGCCTGGGCCTGTTGGAATTATACCCGGGAAATGGACTCAGATCACCGTTCGCCGGTTATGGTGACCTATTATATGAACCGTCTGCAACGGTTAAAAACCGTCCGGCCCTATTTTGTATCCTTAAATCCGGGAAAACATATATCCGGTAAAGAGGTGATTCAGAAAATGACGTATACCCATCCCCGGTTCTCCTTTGATGCCTTTGACACCCAGACTGCGCTGTCGCAGATTAACGGCCGGCAAAACACCTATTTCTGCGGCAGTTATTTCGGCTACGGGTTCCATGAGGACGGTGTGAATTCCGCACTGGCAGTGGCAAAAAAATTTGGAATAGACCTGTGAAATCCAGGATCTATATCGGACATGTGGAGCACCAGCGCCATCATCCCGTCCGCCACGAACTCAGCTACCCATTGTATCTGTATGCCCTTGATCTGGATGAATTGACTCAACTTGACCGGGAATACCCCCTGTTCGGCTATAATCGTCTGCGGCCCACCTCGATTCATGATACCGATTATCTGCAGACCGGGCCAATGGGCATAAAGGCGAAAATCAAAGCGCTTGCCGATGAGAATGGTATCGCTGAAACGATCCACCGGGTGGTGATGATCACCTCTGCCCGGTATTTCAATTATGTTTTCAATCCCGTCAATTTTCACTATTGCTTTTCCCCGGAAGGAGATCTGGCCTGTGTGGTTGCCGAAGTCAACAACACCTATGGCGAGCGCCACCTGTATGTCTTAAATGAGGCGCAGTCTCCCCTGAACGGTTTCCGGGCACGGTATCGTGCAGATAAAAAGTTTCATGTGTCCCCGTTCAATGGGATCCAGGGAACCTATGACTTCTTTTTCTCGGATCTGTCCGAGCGATTGGAGGTTAGAATCGATCTTGTCATCCATGGGCAAAAAGTGTTCTATGCCGGCCTCAAGGCACGGGCACTCCCCATGACCCCTTTTAATCATATGATGACCTTGGTCCGGCATCCCTTTGTCCCCCATCTGAGTGTCATCAGGATTTACAGGGAGGCATTTAAACTTTACTTCTCAAGGAAACTCAGATTCCATGACAAACCCGTGCCCACCAGCAGGATGACGATTTTACGAAATGATCCCGGATGGGGGGAGCGGTTGTGCCAGGGATTGATCTTTTCCGCGTTCAGGAAAATCAAATCAGGCCGGTTGACCCTGGAATTGCCCAACGGCCGGATTTACTCTTTTGGAACTGCCGGCGCTGAATCCTCCGGGCATATTTCAGTCCGGGATTTCCGGTTTTTCACACGGGTCGCCCTGGACGGAGACATCGGGTTGGGCGAATCCTATGTCAACGGTGAGTGGGAAACACCCGATCTGGTAAATCTGTTCATACTGTTGATCGCCAACCGGGATCAATTCTCCAATGGCAATTTTGTCACATCCTTTCTGACCCGGGTCAAAGAACGGGTTCACCATAACAGGCGCAAGAACACCATTGCGAACAGTCGCGAAAATATTGCCGGTCACTATGATCTGGGCAACGACTTTTACCAGCTGTTTCTGGATCGGGGCATGGTCTACTCCTGTGCCATGTTTCAAAATAAGAATGATGCCCTGGAAATCGCCCAGCTCAATAAAATGCGCGTGATTCTGGAAAAAGCCCGGATCGGTCCCCATGACCATCTCCTGGAGATCGGCTGCGGATGGGGGGGATTTGCCATTTTTGCCGCAAGGGAGACCGGATGCCGTGTCACCGGCGTTACCGTGTCCCGGGCCCAGTATGGACTGGCCTGCCAGCGGGTCGAGCAGGCCGGGTTGACCGGTCAAATTACGATTTTGCTTGAGGATTACCGGCGCATCACCGGCCGCTATGATCGGATCATCTCCATCGAGATGGTGGAGGCGGTTGGAAAGCAGTTCCTTGGCCGGTTTTTCAGCCAGTGTAGCCATTTACTCAAGCCAGAAGGGCGAATGGTGCTCCAGGCCATCACCATTCCCGATGACCGTTATGACGCCTATTGCAGGGAGAGGGACTGGATCCAGAAACATATTTTCCCGGGCGGGCATCTGCCCTGCCTCTCTTCGATCCGTCGCGTGGTAAAAGAAAATTCAGATTTCGCAATTGAACATGTGGCGCAGATCGGTCGTCATTATGCCACAACCCTTCATCTTTGGAGACAGCGGTTTGAAAGCGGTCAGCCGGCGCTCAGCCGGATGGGATTTGACCGTTGGTTTCAGAGAAAATGGATCTACTACTTTTCTATTTGTGAAGCAGGGTTTAAGAGCAATGCCTTGCAGGATATTCAAATGGTGTTAACGCGTCAGCCGCCCCCAGGCCCTTCCGGGGTCATTTGAAATTCGCCGTCAACCGGGTCAGCTGCTCCCAGAGTAATCTGCGTTCTGCCTTTGATTCAAGGGTGCCGGGAAACAGATGGACCTCGTGGGGGCGCCGGTCCAGCCAGAACCGGCCGGTACTCAGCCCCGGCTCCCTGGCGGACGCCAGCCATACAATGGTATCCGCCCCCTGGGCCGTTGTTCGGAGAATCGGTCGGGTCAACCGGTGAAATCTGGGAAGGGACACGGCCAGGCCGGGGGTGTCCACCCAGCCGGGATGCATGGCATGGACACAGAAACCTTTCGGCTCGAGTGCTTTGCCCCACCCCATGGTAAGAATGACCATTCCCCTTTTGGCCCGGGCATAGGCTTTGCTGCCGTCGTATGGTCCTTGTCTGTTTTGCAGGTCGTGGACGTTGATCCTCTGGGTATACATGCCTCCGGAAGCGACATTGATGATCCGCGGGTGGCTGGATTCGGATAATACGCCCAGCAGTTGTTCGGTCAGGAAATAGACGCCCAGAAGATCGGTGGCAAATGTCTTCTCAAATCCTTCACCGGTGGTCGCGGGGGTGTTGAACAAGGCGCCGGCATTGTTGATCAGAACATCTACCCGGGCCTTTTTTCGGATGATTTCGCGGGCCACCCTTTTGATGTCGGTCATCAGGCTCAAGTCCGCCACCCAAAAATCGACATTGGCATTGCCGGTCTGATCCATGATCTCCTGCCGGGTGATGAGCGCTTTTTTCCGGTTCCGGGCGATAAGGGTCAGGCGGGCATCCCGTTCAGCCAAAGCCAGTGCCGCCGCTTTTCCAATGCCGGATGTTGCCCCGGTGATGACAACGGTCTTGTCGGTGAGCAATTCAGGGTTTGGTTTCCAGAGTTGTTTGCTGATACGGTAGCCTAATTGACTGAATCCGATCATGCCGGGAAAAATGGCCCTGTCAGCAAGGAAATCCGGAAGGGCTGACCCGGAAGGGAAGAGAGCGGCGTTCGGTGTCTGTTTGATTTTGTGGTTAAAGGTATTTTTCAGGCCGGTCATGGCCTTTTTTCCGTACAAGGTCAAAAGAGGTGCCAGCACCCGTTCAAATTGGGCATTTAATTTTGAGAAATATAATCGGGCTGAATATTCGATCCGGGTGCCGGATTCGGTTGGGGAAAAAAGAATCGTATCTGTGGCGCTAAATGATTTTCCCATCCCTTCCAGGACCACCTTTACCGGTGGTTCATATTCGATAATTCTGTATCTCATCTTCAGCCGGAAGATGCCGTAGCACAAGGCCAGTTCGTACTCTGTTCCTACTCCCACAGGGCCTTGGCTGAGTTTTACCGAAGAGACCACCCCCGGATCCCATTGCTCGATAAAGGTGAAGTTGCTGGTGAATTTGAAGACATGGTCAATGGGCCTGTTTACGGAGATGACTTCTTTTAGTTCGATCATCGGTACCCTCCTCAATGGTGTTGAACGTCAAAAGAATGATGGTGGCCCCATTGGACCGGATGAGCAAGTTGCCGATGGATTGAAATTGCAGCTGAAGTCTGGTACGAAGAGAAATAACGATACGACCCAAGGGTTCTTATAGGGCGGTCCCATCACCTTACAATGGAGAATACCATGTTACGGCTCGGTTTATGTTGTATTTTTATGGAGCAGCCGATTAAATTCAGGCGGACGACAGCTAAATACCTCTCCCGGTTTTCAAGGCAGGAGCAATTGAGCCGGCTGTCCGGGATTTGTATGGACAATGCAGATAACCTGATGAAGGCCCTGAGCTATTGCCATGGAAATGGTATTGGGGATTTCCGAATCAACAGTCAGATTCTGCCCCTCAAGACACACCCGGAAGTCGGGTATGATATTATGGATCTGCCCCGTGGCGATGAAATTGTGGAAAAGTTCAAAGCCTGCGGCAGGTTCAGCCAACAGAATAATATACGAACCACCTTTCATCCGGACCAGTTTATTGTTTTATCGTCCGATACCCCTTCGGTGGTCCATCGTTCCATTGCGGATCTGGAATACCAGGCCCAAGTCGCCCAATGGGTCAATGCCGATGTTATAAACGTCCATGCCGGCGGTGTGTATGGGGATAAACCCGCTGCGCTGATGCGCCTGCGCCGGCAGATCGACCGCCTGGCGGATCCTGTCAGAAAACGGTTGACCCTAGAAAATGACGACAGAAGTTATACTCCCCGGGATCTTTTGCCGCTGTGTGCTGATATGAATATTCCCCTGGTTTACGATATCCACCACCACCGATGTCTTCAGGATGATTTAACCATTGAAGCAGCAAGCGTTCTCGCCCTTGAAACCTGGGACAGGGAGCCCCTGTTCCATATCTCTTCACCCATTAACGGATGGCATGGAACCGATGTCCGAAAGCACCATGACTACATTGATATCACCGATTTTCCGGTGGACTGGCTTTCCCTTGATCTGACGGTTGAAGTGGAAGCCAAAGCCAAGGAAAAGGCGGTGTTGAAACTGATGGATAATTTGAAAAAAAGATGAGGGTTGTTTTTTTAAAATGGACCGTTGCAGAGTAAGAAAGATGTTGATATATAAACAAGAACTCTTATCTTTTTTTAAAAGGATCTGCTGGTAAATCCATAAAGCACATGCCAAATTAAATTCGTTTTAACCTTTGATCGTTTTCCCCTCTTTTTACAATTCTCCTTTGCTGGCTGTGCCGCAACAATGTCTGATATTACTGAAAGGGGTGATGCCGTTATGTTCCGTGCAGGGTTTGCATGATCTGTCTGTTTTGAAAAAACAAATTAAAATCAACTTGAAAAAGTTGATAAAGGAGGTACTGTGGACGCACAGGATTTTTGCAGCAGCATGGAGATAGAATTGACGGCCTGGAAGGCGAAATTGTTTGATTCCATCTGCAAAGCCGACCGGCTCGGTTCTGCTGACAAGGAAAAAGCAATGACCAGTATCAATGATATTAAAATTATTGTTGCGGACATGGAAGCCAAAATCCATGAGCTTAAAATGGAGTGTCCTTCCGAGTGGAGTCCCCAGAAAAAAGATATAGACGAGGGGACCGTTGATCTGAGGTCAAAGTATGACGAGACAATGGACTTTATAGGTAAATCCGCTCCGATGTCCATTCCCGGTTAGGATACGGGGATAAGATATGGAGCTCTCTTCTACCGGTGCCAAATAAACTTTTATCCGGTTTTTTGGCACCATTCAATCAAGGAAAAAAAACGAATGATGAAACAAACGGTCAGGCTGCTGGGTCTCTTTTTACTCTTTATCATGGGGTGTTCGGGAAGACAGGCCATGGTCGGACATACCAATGGAAAATTTGCCCCCTGTCCCTCTTCTCCCAACTGTGTTTCGTCCCAGAGCATTGAAGCCGAAAGCCGGATCGATCCACTCTTTTTTAATGGAGATGCAACTGGCGCTGAGGAAAAACTGGTTGTTGTTCTCAACGCCATGAAACGGGTTCATATCGTTGCCCGGACAGAAGGGTATATCCATGCGGAGTTCACATCCGCACTTTTCCGGTTTGTGGACGATGTTGAATTTTATGTCAACGACCAGGAGCGTGTCATTCATTTTCGTTCTGCATCCCGGGTTGGGTATTCGGATCTTGGGGCCAACCGGAAAAGAATGGAAAAAATACAGAGACTGTTTGAAAAAGAGGAAATGATGACACCCTAGGAGAAAAAATGAAAACAAGATACTTAAGTATTATCATCATGGTTTTGCTATTTTCCGTTCAGGTTTTTGCCCAGGATCGGCAGGTGAAACTGCTGACCCTGGAGTGGGAACCCTATGTGGGCGCAAATATTTCGGGGAAAGGCTTTGCCGCCGAGATCGTCACTTTGGCTTTTAAAAAGGCGGGGTACAAGGTGACCATTGAGTTTCACCCCTGGGATACGGCCCTTGAGATCGTTAAAACGGGAGGGGCTGACGGGGTTTTTCCCGCTTACCATGAAGCGGGCAGGGAGAACTACCTGCTCTTTTCCAATCCCTTTTCCAAGAGTCCTTTGGGGCTGTGCAAAATCAAGGATTATGCCCAGCCATCCCCCAGCGGCGGTTTTCTTTACAAGCGGGGAGCCAACATCCGGTACGGTGTGGACCCGCGGATCGACCAGACCCTGGCCCTGAGAGAACTCAAGGCCCATCGGTTCGGCGTGGTGCTGGGCTATGCCAATACCCCTGAGTTTGACAGTGCTGATTTCCTGACCAAGATCGTTGCCGATACCGATGCCGAGAACCTTGGCAAGCTGCTCCGGAATGAGGTGGACCTTGTTGTGATTGACCGGTATGTGGCCCAGAATATTCTGGTGAAGCGGTTTCCCTGGCGTTTAACCGAGGTCGAATTCATGGAGCCGCCCCTGGCACTTAAGAATCTTTATGTTGGCGTGTCAAAAAAAACAGACAACCCGGAAAAGAAGCTGCGCGACTTCGATGCCGGCCTTGAACTCCTCAGGGTCGACGGAATCCTGGACAGGATCATGACCCGGTACGGCCTGAAAAAATATCCATAGCCAAAAAAATGGGGTTGAAATTTTTAAGGCAAGGGTGTATCTAAGCTTCGAACAAAACTCGGATGAACATAGCAGGAGAGATCTTTCCCATGGTTTGTAACCGTGGGAAAGGCACCGAAGAAGTAAATCTTTCAGGTAACCGGACTGCTATCGGACGAGCCTCTGGAGAGTCTCATTATGAGCGCCGAAGGAGCAAACCGGCATGTTGCCGGCGAAACTCTCAGGTACAAGGGACAGAGTGGAACAGATATTTACGGGCATTACCTTACAGTAATTTTACCCCCGGTATCACGGCTAATTTTTTAGTACGATCCATCCCCTCGTTTTAACTCGTTTTTCTCTTTCAGACCACGACCTATCCAGTTTAAAAATTTAATTCTTTTTTTAAAGAGGAGAACAGATTGGAAACTTTTGCGCTATTTTTGGAACAGGTTGATTCATTTGTCTGGGGACCGCCCCTCTTGATCCTTCTTGTGGGGACCGGCGTCTATCTGACCCTGGGCCTTGGTCTTATCCAGGTGACCCGGCTTCCCCTGGCATTGAAGTATGTTTTTTCAAAACAGGATGACGCAGGTTACCAGGGCGATGTGTCAAGCTTTGCCGCCCTGTGCACGGCCCTGAGCGCCACCATCGGTACCGGCAACATTGTCGGGGTTGCAACGGCTGTAAAGGCCGGCGGTCCCGGCGCCATCTTCTGGATGTGGATCGCGGCCTTTTTCGGCATGGCCACCAAGTACGCCGAGGGGCTTCTGGCCGTGAAATACAGGGTGGTTGACGCCAACGGACAGATGTCCGGCGGTCCCATGTATTACATCGAACGGGGGCTCAACAACCGCTTCCTTGCCAAGATGTTTGCCCTGTTCGGCATCGGGGTGGCCTTTTTCGGCATCGGAACCTTTGCCCAGGTCAACGCCATCAAGGATGCCGCCCACCTGACATTTCACATTCCCGTGCCCGTCATTGCCGCAGTGCTCACCATCCTGGTCACCATGGTGACCCTGGGTGGAATCAAGAGCATTGCCCGGGTCGCCTCTAAGATCGTGCCCTTCATGGCAGTGTTTTTTATCCTTGCATCGGTTGCCATCATGCTGCTCAACCTTGGGAAGATCCCGGGTGCCGTTGCATTGATCATCGAGAGTGCTTTCAATCCAAGGGCCGCCTTTGGTGGTGCCGCTGGAATCTCAGTGATCATGGTGATGAGAAGCGGTATCGCAAGGGGTGTTTTTTCCAATGAATCAGGTCTTGGAAGTGCCCCCATTGCCGCAGCCGCCGCTAAAACAGATTCATGTGTCCGCCAGGGCCTCATCGCCATGACCGGAACCTTTTTTGACTCCATCATCATCTGCACCCTGACCGGAATCGTGCTGGTTTTGACAGGCACCTGGAATGATCCCTCCCTTGCCGGTGCCGCCCTGACCAATGCTGCGTTCAACGAAGGGCTCCACACCGGGTTTGGGCAATATCTCGTGACCACGGGTCTTATCTTCTTTGCCTTCACCACCATCCTCGGGTGGAATTACTATGGCGAGCGCTGCACCGAGTACCTGTTTGGCGTCAAGGCGATCAAACCCTATAAAGTCATTTATATTTTGCTTGTGGCATCGGGGTCTTTCCTCCAGCTGAGTCTGATCTGGACCCTTGCCGACATCGTGAACGGACTCATGGCCATTCCCAACCTCATCGGTCTCCTGGGGTTGAGCAAGGTGGTCTTTTCCGAGACACGGAAATATTTCAACGAGTTGCCAGGAAAGAAAATGGTGCTTGAACAGGAGTAGTCTCATCAGCCGTTGCCTGGCCCCTTAGCCAGGCAACGGCTTTCCCCGCCTGCGCCCATCCCTGGGATTGATCTCCCACCTGTCGTTGCCCTTCATCCTTCTTTAAATTAAACACTTGATTAAAACGCTTGTTTGAATTACCGTTAAAATTCAAACAAACGTTTAATTTATTTTTTAAAAAGGGTGAACCCCATGCCAGAACCCAGTACCCGGAATAAGATCATGGATGCCGGCGAGCATCTTTTTGCACTGAACGGCTTCCACCGCGCATCCCTGCGGGAGATCACCGCCATTGCCGGCGCCAACCTGGCCGCCGTTAATTATCATTTCGGCTCCAAGGAGAAGCTCTATGAAGCGATCCTTGAGAGACGGATCACCCCCCTCAATGGGATCCGGGAGGAACGGATGGGCCGGGTGATTGAGACGGCGGAAGCAGAAAACCGTCAGCCCAGTGTGGAGGAACTCCTTCGGGCGTTTGTTGAACCCACCCTGGAGTTTATAAGCAATCTGCCGGAATCCCTGGGATTCTTTATGATGGTCAACCGGTGCATCATGGATTCCAGCGGGGTCCAGAGAAAATATTTCATGGGGCTGATGCAGCCCACATTGATGAAATTTTACCACTCCCTTTGCGGGTCGCTTCCCCATCTCTCCAGGGAGGTCGTCTACATGCGGTTCATGTTCACCATCGGTTCCATGGCCCATACCATTCGAATGTTGAAAATGATGGATCACAGCGGGGAAAAAGATCTGGCAATCCCCGATGATATTGATTTTTCCGCCATCAACGAAGAGCTGATCAAATTTGTTACTTCAGGAATGGAGGAGGTATGAAATGAAGCTGCCCCTTCACACCATGGCGGTCACCCTTATGGCCGTGGGCCTGGCGCTGTTTACCGGTTGTTCCCTCCACACCCCAACGGACCCGGTTCTGAATGTCGAGATTCCCAACGCCTTTGAACAAGCCCCGGCCGGGATGATTCCCGGGCCCCAGGAACAATGGTGGCTGACCTTCGGGGATCAGCGCCTCAACGCCCTGATGGGGGCGGCCTTTTCCGGCAACCTGGACCTGGAACAGGCCTATGCCCGGCTGAGCCAGGCCGATGCCGTTGCCCGGAAGAGCGGCGCCGCACTTTCTCCCTTCCTGAATCTGAACAGCAAGGCTGGACGGTCAAGACAATTGGGCGGATTTGACACCGTTACCGGTGGCAGCCACGAGCTGTCCCTGTCCGCCGGGTATGAAGTTGATTTGTGGAACAGGCTCAGGTCCCAAAAGGAGGCCGATGAGCTTGCGCGCACCGCCACCCTGGAGGAGATCCGCACCCTGTATCTTTCCATTTCAGCCAATGTGGCGGATTTGTACTATCTGATGGTGGAGCAGCGGGCCCAGCTGGACCTCACCGATCAAACCATCCAGGCGAGAAAGGCGACCCTGGAGCTGGTGGAACAACGATTCCGGGAGGGGATGGTGCCCTCCCTGGATATTTACCAGGCCCGGCAGAATCTTGCATCGGCCTGGTCCCAGCGGCCGGATTTCGAAGCCCGCCTGACCACCACGGCCCATGCCCTGGCCCTTCTCACCGGCGGATACCCTGACAGCGCCCAGGGCGGTACCATGGCGATTCTTCCCGATCTTCCGTCTGCCTTCCCCGGGGGCCTTCCCTCTGAACTGCTGAAACGTCGTCCGGATATTCGCGGGGAACTGCTCCGTCTCCAGGCAGCCGACCTTTCCATCGGTGTGGCCATGGCCAACCGTTTTCCGTCGGTAAACCTTATGGCCGCATTGGGTACGGGCGGTTCCGATTTCGGAAATTCCCTTTCCGGGGTGGTATGGAATCTTGCCGGAAACCTGGCAGCCCCCCTGGTGGACGGGGGCAACCGCAGGGCAGAGGTGGACCGCACCCGGGCCGTGTATGATGAGCGCCTGGCAGGCTACCGGAAAACCGTGATCATCGCATTCCAGGAGGTGGAGGATGCCCTGGTCAGAAACCGGACCACCGCTGAAAAAATACGGCGGTTGGAAAATGAGGAAACAGTGGCCGGAGCCACCCTGCGGCTCTCCAAGGACCGTTACTTTGACGGGATTTCCGACTACCTTCCTGTGCTCACCGCCCAGAGCTCCCATTACAACACCCAGAGCCGTCTGCTGGCAGCACGCAGGCAACTCGTTGCGGACCGCATCTCCCTGGCCCGGGCCATGGGAGGGAACTGGATGGACACCGAGGTGATAAAACGCCTGACGGATCGCAAACCTTCAACACAAGGATAGACCCATGAAAATCAGAACAATCGCTGTAAAATTAATGCTTCCCCTCCTGATCGTGGCAGGCGGGATCGCCGGCATGCAGATCATGGCCCTTTCCAAGGTTCCGCCCGTCAAGGAGGTCCCGTTGAGTCCCGGTACCCTGGTGGAGGCAATGACGGTGAAACCCGTCCCATGGCCGGTGTCCGTTCATGCCACAGGAACGGTTCAGCCCCGGAGGAAGGCAAAGATCGCCCCCCAGGTGAGCGGACGGGTGATCCATCTGGCAGACTCCCTGTTTGCCGGCGGATTCTTTAAAAAAGGAGAGCTGCTCTTTACCATTGAAGCGTCGGACTACGAGTTTTTGGCGGACAAGAGCCGGGCCAGCCAGGCCAAAGCCGAGTACAACCTGGCCCAGGTGGAGAGCCAGGCCCGGGTGGCCCGGATGGAGTGGGACCGGATTCTTATGGATGGAAAGGAGAAACCCAACCCCCTGGTGCTGTATATCCCCCAGCTCAAGGAGGCAACGGCGAACCTTACATCCGCCAGGGCTGACCTGGCCCAGCGCCTTCTGGATATCAGGCGCACCCGGGTGTATGCACCGTTTAACTGCCGGATCCGGGAAAAGCAGATTGATCTCGGCCAGTATGTGGCTGCAGGAACCACCTCCCTGGTGGTCACCGGCACCGACATGGCCGAGATTGTGGTGCCGGTTCCCCTGGGGGAATTGAAGTGGCTGGCTGTGCCGAGAAACGGAAAAGGGGAAAGCGCTTCTGCCGTGGTCTCCATCGCCATGGGGGGTGATGATATCACTTGGCAGGGAAAGGTTCTCCGGAGCCTGGGCGAGGTGGATCCCAAGGGCCGGATGATCCGTCTGGTGGTGGGCGTGGAGGACCCATACGGGCTTTCCGGGAAGAATAAATCCGCTCCCATTGATCTTTCCGAGGGGCTTTTCGTGGATGTTACCATGGCAGGCGCTTGTCTTGAAACGGTGATTCCCATTCCCGCAGATACCCTGAGGGAAGGAAACACCGTGTGGGTTATGAACGCCAACAACCAGCTGGAAGTCCGCAAGGTTTCCGTGATCCGCAAAGAGCGGGAAAAGGTTCTTCTAGGGAGCGGCCTGGCCGGGGAAGAGAGAATCATCCTCACCCATATTTCCGGGGCGGCCAACGGCATGAAACTCCGTGAAAGACAGGAGGGGTAAGGATGAAGAGTGCAGTAAAATGGATGGTTTCAAACCATGTTGCGGCCAACCTTCTGATGATGGTGTTTGTGGTGGGGGGAATCATCATGGCGTCGAGCATCAAGCAGGAGGTGTTCCCGGAAGTGACCCTGGACAAAATCAAGGTGTCGGTCTCTTACCCCGGTGCCGGTCCCGAAGAGGTTGAGGAGGGAATTATCCTCAAGATCGAGGACAACCTCACCGGTGTTGACGGCATCAAGGAGATCAACTCCGTTGCCACCGAAGGGCTGGGCACGGTGACGGCCGAGCTGGCAAAGGGTGAAAACCCGGACCGGATCCTCCAGGAGATCAAGAGTGAGGTGGATCGCATCGTCACCTTTCCCGAGGATGCGGAAAAGCCCGTGGTCACTAAAATCCTCAATCTCAGGGAGGTGATCTCCGTGGTGGTCTACGGAGATGTCACCGACCGGACCCTGCGGGAACAGGCGGAATCGATCCGGGAGGAGCTCCTGGATTTTCCCGGCATCACCCAGGTGGATCTTGGGGGCGTGAGGCCCTATGAGATATCCGTTGAGATTCCGGAAAAGAATCTCAGGCGCTACAACCTCACCCTGGACCAGGTGGCCGGTATTATCCGCCGGGCGTCCCTGGACCTTCCCGGCGGAAACATCCGTACCCGGGGGGGCGAGATCCTTCTGAGAACCAAGGAAAAACGCTACCGGGGCACCGGGTACGAGGAGATCGTGATTGTGGCGGACCGGGACGGCACCCAGGTCCGCCTGGGGGATATCGCCCGGGTGAAGGACACCTTCGAGGAAACCGACCTGTTTGCAAGGTTTGACGGTAAGCCCGCAGCCATGGTCAAGGTGTACCGGGTGGGAGACCAGAAACCCACCCGGATATCGGAGATTGTCAACAAGTATGTGATGGAAAAGGAGCTATCATTCCCGGATTCCATCCACGTGGCCGCCTGGAACGATTCCTCTGAGCTACTGGAGAGCCGGATGAATTTGCTCTATAAGAACGCCTGTATGGGGTTGTTCCTGGTCATCATTATCCTTGGCCTGTTTCTGGAGATCCGCCTGGCCCTCTGGGTCATGCTGGGGATTCCCATCTCTTTCATGGGTGCCCTTTTTATCCTGCCCATGCTGGACGTGTCCATAAACATGATGTCCCTGTTCGCCTTCATCCTTGCCCTGGGTATCCTTGTGGACGACGCCATCGTGGTGGGGGAGAACATCTTCGAACACCGGCAAAAGGGAAAACCCTTTGCCCAGGCCGCCCTGGACGGAACCCTGGAGGTGTGCGTGCCTGTCACCTTCTCCATCCTCACCACCGTGGCTGCCTTCCTGCCCCTGGCCTTTATCAGCGGCACCATGGGGAAATTCATGAAGGCGATTCCCATGGTGGTGATCACCCTGCTGCTTGTCTCACTGGTGGAATCCCTGCTGGTCCTGCCCGCCCACCTTTCGTCGGGTGAAAATGGCGGCAAAAAAAAGCAGGGCAACCTGATCCTCAGGACCCTGGAGACAGTCCGGGTCGCCTTTAGCCGGCAGCTGGAGCGGTTTATCCGGGGGCCCTATAACCGCCTCATCACCTTTGCCATCGAGCACCGTTATTCCACCGTGGCAGTGGCCCTGACCCTGCTGTTGCTTTCTGTTGGGGTGATCCGGGGCGGGTTCCTAAAGTTTACGTTTATGCCGGACGTGGACGGGGATGTGATCACCGTCGCCCTTGCCATGCCGCCGGGAACCCCGGTGGCCGAGACCGACCGGATCGGACGGATGATCGTGGCCAAGGCCCTTGAGACGGCAGGGGAGATCGATGGAAACCGTCCCGGAGAAGCGGGGATCGTCCGTCACATCTACCGGGTTGCCGGCGGTACCATCGCAAGGGGGGGGCCGGCCGGCGGGCAGTCCACCTCAGCCGCCCACCTTTCCAACGTGGCCCTGCTGCTCACCGAAAGCGAAAAAAGAAATTATCCCGTGTCAGCGATCACCGGGCTTTTACGGAAGAAGGTCGGGGAGGTGCCAGGGGCAGACAGCCTCACCTTTACTTCAAACCTGGTGAGGATGGGCGCCAATATCGATATCCAGATGGCCCATACCGATTTCTCCATCCTGGAAAAGGTTGCTCAAGAGATCAGGGACGGTATTGCCCGGTATCCCGGTGTCACAGATATCGAGGATACCTATTCCCGGGGCAAGCAAGAGCTGAAACTCAAGCTTACCCCCGGGGCAAGAACCCTTGGGATCACCGAGGAGGACCTGGCCCGTCAGGTGCGCGGTGCATTTTACGGTTCCGAAGCCCTGAGACTCCAGATCGCCCGGAACGAGGTCAAGGTGATGGTGCGCTACCCGGAAGCGGACCGGAAAAACCTCCAGGATCTCACCACCATGCGGATCCGCACGCCGGACGGGGGGGAGATGCCCCTGCCCAGGGCCGGGGTCATGATCGAGGGCCGTGGGTTTTCCGAGATCAACCGCACGGACAGAAAACGGGTGATCAATGTCACCGCCAGTGTGGACAACACCCGGGCCAACGCCCAGGAGATCCTTGGGGAACTGAAGACGGGATTGCTCCCTGGGTTGTCTGCCGATTATCCCGGCCTGACCTTTGATCTGGTGGGAGAGGCAAAGGAAAAGCGGGAGGTGGCCGGCAGCATGAAGGAGGGATTTCTTCTCGCCCTGTTCGCCATCTATGCCCTGATGGCCATCCCCTTCCGGAGCTACACCCAGCCGCTGCTGATCATGACGGCGATTCCCTTTGGTGCGGTGGGGGCGATATTCGGCCATCTGGTCATGGGATATAACCTGAGCATGCTCAGTATGTTCGGTCTGGTGGCGCTATCCGGGGTGGTGATCAACGACGCCATACTGATCATCGACAAGATCAATGTAAACCGCAGGTCGGGTCAGCCGATCCGGGCCGCTGTCATCAGTGCGGGGGTGAGACGGTTCCGCCCGATCCTGCTCACGTCCCTGACCACCTTCTTCGGCCTTGTGCCCATGATTCTGGAGACCAGCGTTCAGGCCCAGTTCCTGATTCCCATGGCGATCAGCCTTGGTTTCGGGATTCTTTTCAGCACACTGATCACCCTGGTTCTCATTCCGGCCCTGTATGTGGTGCTGGAAGATTTTCATGCCCTGTTCGCTGGAAAAGAAAGAACGGCCGTGGCGGAAAAAATGGTTTGATCCGGGAGGTCCCTATCACCTGATGGTGCTAGGGGGCTTCCTGTTCGATTTCGGAAAAACAGGCCTCGGAAATGCGCGGTGTCAGCAGGGAAATTATGTACCGTAAATTGTTGGTCAACGGGGAATAGGGCGGCCGGCCGGGTTGTTCAATTATTCAGAATATTGACAATCCGGTTGTCAATTTGAATACCAGTGAGATCACTGGTCAGAATTTGACAACACTGACCAATAACAAAAGAGATCAAGGCTTTCGGCGTTATGTATACACAAGCCTCATTTAATTCCCTTTTTCTTCTTCATTTTAATATACCAATCTTGATTACCATACAATTTATCCGAACAGTCAGGGCACATACCGTGGCTAAATTCAGCTTCCGAGTGTTGTTTTATATAGGATTCTACCTGATTCCAATATCCTTTATCATCTCTTATTTTTTTACAAGCAGCACAAATAGGCAATATCCCGCTAAGAAGTTTCACTTTATCGAGTGCCTTTTCAGCTCGTATTCTTTCAACCTGAGCCTCTTCCATCGCTTTTTTGCGTTGAATAACCTCTATTGCCAGACGTCTGTTCCATATAGAGATAACCGTCACTATGGTTCCGGCTACAAGGGCTACCGCCAATATAACCCCTAAAACCATTTGCCAATCTGTCTTTGTTTTAAAACGAATATTGACCCATTTATCTCGGATGATTTCTTTTTCCCGGTCAGTAATGGAGTTAAGACATTTTTCTATAATGGGAATTAACTCAGGCCAGTCCTTGCGTACACCAACGGAAATATTATAAGAGTATTGCGTTGTGGCAGCAACTCTCAATTGAGTCAGTTTTAGTTCATTTTTGAGATGATTTATTGAAGCGAGATTTTCGATAACAGCGCCAGCCCTGCCGGAGGCAACTGCTTTCATAGCCTCAGCCAGTGTTTCAAACTCCAAATGTTTCTGCTCAGGGTAATCCCGCTGCAGGTATGTTTGAGTGACATAGCCTTTCACCAAGGCAATAGTCGTATCTGCCAGATCATGTATGCCTTCTATAAAAGGTGTACTCTCATGCATGACGACAACTATCGGCAGTTTAAGGTAGGGCTCTGTAAAAAGCAGGTACTCGGCACGTTTTTCATTCTTTACTATTGCGGAGACGATATCAATCTCACCTTTTTGTGCCAATTCCAGGACTTCCATCCAGGATAAACCTTTGACCGCCTCTATTGAGGAAATGCCCATTTTTTCCCTTAGGATGCGTATGCTATCGGCGGTTATTCCAGATAGTTCTCCGTTGATGTTAAAGTATTCAATGGGTGCCCAATTGGGATCAATTCCCAGGCGCAGGACAGGGTGCCTCTTGAGCCACTCCTCCTCCTCTTTAGTAAATAACATCTGGCTGTGCTCTGGAAGATCAAACCATTTATCCTCAAGTTGTTTGACCTCACCCGGGGTCATTGAGGCCAGTGCCTTGTTCATCATACTGATCAATTCCGGCGCCTTTTTCTGGCCCATTAAATGAAGCTGGTTAATCTTTCCATCGTCATAATCCTTGGCCCATCCGGTGAGCCTGAGATCATGCATCCGTTTTTTTCGAATAATATAGCTTGCCACGATTTCATTTCCAAATGTCGCATATGCCTTTTCATGATAAACAGCCTCTATCATTTTTTCCTGGTTGTCCACTTCAAGTATATGGATTTCGGGATGATTCTGTTTCAGGAAATTTTCCATTCGCAAGCCTTTAGCCACAGCAACCTTTTTTCCGTAAAGCTGGCTGAAATCATGAACCAAAGGGTTTTTACTTCGTGTAACAAAGTAGGTTTTATATTGAATGATTGGTTGGGAAAATATCGCAATTTTTTCATGTTCTGCCGTTTTTTTAATGGGTTGCAGTATGTCTAACTCCCCTTTTTTAAACAACTCTTCCAGTTCATTCCAGGTAAAACCGTTGATGAAGTTAACATGTATACCAATGCGCTCAGCCAGCAGGTTGATGAGATCGATCGCATAGCCCTGGGGCTGGTTGTCTGCAACAAAGTCCACCGGAGACCATTCCATTTCATTGCTGACCTTTATCACCTGATGTTTTGATCTCCACGCTTTTTCCTGTTTGGTCAATTCTAATTCAATTGGAGCAGGTTTTTCTTCCCCGGTCCACTTGTGGAGAATCTTATTCTTTTCTTCCGAATTTATAGAAGCCAGGGCTCGGTCCAGGATCGCGACCAACTCCGGCCAGTCCCTGCGAATTCCGATCTGAAGTTTGGAATTCACCAATTTCGATTTGCCCATTAATTGAAGATTGGAAATCTTCTCTTTTTCGATCAGATACGTTACAACAACCCGGTTTCCTACATATGCATCGGCTTTTCCATGTGATACCGCATTGATTGCCTTAACGGTTGATCCATACTCTCTGATTTTAATTTCCGGAGAGTGCTTTTGAAAATGAATAGTATTGAAAAAACCTTCCTCAAGGGCAACTACTTTACCTGCCAGATCCTTTTCAGATTCGAAATACTGACTGTCTTTCCTGCCCACGATGACATGCGGGATTGAAATATACGGCCTGGTGAAATTAAAAAAGGGATCACGATTCGGTTTTTGCGTAATGTCCATTAAAGCCGCAAGTTCCCTGTTCATAACCAGGTCGAAGTTTTTTTTGAATGGAGCAGCTTTAATGATAAGTCTGCCGCCAAGCCGTTTGTTCAGCAACTGGATATAGTCGAACCCAATTCCTTTGGGTTGGCCATTTTCGTCCAGGTAATTGAAGGGAGGCCAGTTGTTCATAGTTCCGATGGGGATTGCAGGGTGTTCTCGAAACCAGTTTCTTTCCTCAGGAGTCAACCAAAAATCCGACACATCGGTTTCTACCTCGTCAAGATGCTTTTGTTGAATCAATAATTTTTCCTGGGGCGTAATGGTCGCCAGGGCTTTATCCAAAATTCTTGCTAACTGTGGCCAGTCCTTGCGGACTCCTATTCTAAGAATGGAATTGGTATGCTTGCTGAGTGCCATTACCTGCAGATTGATGAGCAGTTCTTTTTTTATCAGATTCATCACGACAGCACGGTTACCTACATAGGCATCTGTTTCGCCCCGAGCCACGGAATCCAGGGCACCGGCAGTTGTTTCGTATTCTTTGAACTTGATATCCGGGAAGTGTTCCTTAAAATATAAAACGTTGTAAAACTCCTTTTCTAAAGCTATTACTTTTCCATTCAGATTCATGGCGGAATGGATATAATGGCTGTCTTTTCGGCCCACGAATACGTGTGAAGTTATGATATATGGCTTAGTGAAAATAAAAAAAGGTTCCCGGGTTGGGTGGTGAGAGATGTCCATAATGGCGTCAATCTCTCTGTTCTTCACCCGTTCATAGTTTTTTCTGAACGGAGCGGGTTCGATGATGAGTCTGTTGCCTGTTAAGCGGTTGATTCTATCGATAAATTCAACACCGATCCCTCTGGGTTGTCCTTGTTCATCCACATAACTCACGGGGAGCCAGTCATCCATAATTCCAATCGTGATTTTAGGATGGTTTTCAAGCCAAGCTTTTTCTTCAGCGGTCAGGTTTATTGCGGGATCGAATTTGTCGGATAATGAATTTGCCCGGTTCCTTATTGTTTCGGCTTGAATTAATTTGTTTTTTTCCTGATTAATTCGTGCAATTGATTGCGAATGAATCGCTGGGCATATATCGGGACAGCCAACAACAATAAAAGTAATGAACAGATAAAAGATGATGCGTAACATGGCATTTCTCCTTTTACTATCATCGAAGTTCGGACTTAGGTGGTTTTCGGAACAGTTTTTAGATGAAAATTAAACAGATTATTCCAACTCTTTGCAGGATAGCCCCTTTTTCAAGTTGCACCAGCAGATAATTAGCAACCTATCAACTATTTTTATCAAAGTCAAAAGTACATAGATGTAAATTGGCACGGTCTGATCCCAAGAAAATGTCTACAAATACCCTACCACTCCATTTGTCAGTGGTACCATGGGGACATTCATGAAGGCGATTCCCCTGGTGGTGGTGGTAATCTTCCTGCTGCTTACCGAAAGCGAACGAAGAAATTATCCCGTGTCCGTGATTACCGATTTTCTGTGGAAGAAGGTAGGGGAGGTCCCGGTATCACAGACATCGAGGATACCTATTCCCGGGGTAAGAAAGAGCTGAAACTCAAGCTGCCCCCGGGGCAAGAACCCTTGGGATCACCGAGGAGGACCTGGCCCGTCAGGTGCGCGGTGCATTTTACGGTGCCGAAGCCCTGAGACTCCAGATCGCCCGGAACGAGGTCAAGGTTATGGTGCGCTACCCGGAAGCGGACCGGAAAAACCTCAAGGATCTCATCACCATGCGGATCCGCACGCCGGACGGAGGCTTGTTTCTCTTATTTTAAAGGCGAACAATCATAATTCAATTGCCTTTTGGGCAATCCCCTGATACTTTTTCTATACATATCATCCATATCGTCTCTGCTGAATGGGAGTATCAGCCAAGACTGTTTCGAACAGCGAGTTTTCAATCTGAACATCAAATTTCCTCCACCTCCCCCCAGGCACAATGGATTATCCCCAACACCTTTTGTCAAAAAGGAGAGGAAAATGAGCAAGGAAAATTCAGTTTCCCGATTTGGCATCCGAAATCAAATTTTAATGCCCATGGTTTTAATGCTGTTTTTATCGATACTGGTAATATCGCTTTACTCATATAGACAGCAAAACCGCATTATCAATGATTTGATGATAAATATAGTGAATGCCTCCTTGGAGCAGATCGCATCCGGTGTGGATCAATCTGAAGAATCCATCAATGCGTTGAAACGGGCTTTAAACAAAAACTATCTCCGCCAGGTAAAGGCCGTCAGGGCCATCATCGAAACCGCCCCTGATATGCTTTCAGCTGAAAATATGATTCGCCTGGCAAGGGATATTGGCGTGGATGAGATCCATATTGTGGATGAAGATGGCGTGCTTAAATGGGGGAATATCCAAACGTTCTACGGGTTTGATTTTTCCACCACGGGTCAAACCCGGCCCCTGCTGAGGGGATTGAAAGAAAAATCCTTCGAACTTGCCCAGGATCCCCAGGAAAGGGGGACGGACAAGGTGCTGTTTCAATATATAACGGTGGCAAGAAGGGAGCAGCCCGGATTGGTTCAGATCGGCGTCCAGCCCAAGGAGCTCCAGGATCTGATGAAGAAAACAGACCTGCAAACAATTGTTAAGAACCAGAAGGTCGGTGAAAAAGGGTATGCGATTTTGCTGGACCTTGAAGGAATCACAATTGCCCATCCCGACCCTGGAAAAATCGGGACAAAGGTTACCGGGTTTGACTGGGGAAAAGAAATTGTCCGGCAAAGGCAGGGTCAGCTCAAATACAAATTCAACGGCGAAGAACGCCTTTGCGCATTTCAACAGAAAAACGACAAGCTTGTTATAGCGACCCTGTTGACAGCGTCCTATAAAGCCCCCCTGAAAAAGCTGCGAAACGGTATGATCCTGGTTGCTTTAATATCCATCGTTATTTCGGTGGTGATCCTTTTCATTATTGTCAGACGCATGATTGTCTCCATCAACAAGGCTGTCCATGGCCTCAAGGACATAGCGGAAGGAGAAGGAGACCTCACCCAGAGGCTGGAGATAAAAAGCAGGGACGAAATCGGTGAACTGGCCCATTGGTTCAACGCCTTTATCACAAAGATGCAGTTGATTGTAACGGATATTGCAAACAACGCCGACAACCTGACCTCCTCATCGGCGGATGTTTCCGGTCTTTCCATGCAGATGTCAGAAGGCGCGATAGGCATGACCGATAAATCAAGCATGGTGGCGGCGGCATCCGAAGAGATGAATTCCAGTATGAGTTCTGTGGCTGCAGCAAGTGAAGAGGCCGCCATCAATATAAACATGGTGGCCACGGCCACCGACGAAATGGCCAGTACCATCAATGAGATTGCCAATAATTCCGAAAAAGCCCGCTCCGTTACCACGGAAATGGTTTCCAATGCCAAAGTGGTCTCAGCCAAGGTTAACGAACTCGGAAGCTCAGCAATTGATATAGGAAAGGTAACAGAGGCAATAACCGACATTTCCGAGCAGATCAATCTGCTCTCATTGAATGCAACCATTGAAGCGGCCCGGGCCGGTGAGGCGGGCAGGGGGTTTGCTGTGGTTGCCAATGAGATTAAGGATCTGGCCAAACAGACGGCTGAGGCAACCCTGGAGATAAAGGAAAAGATCGGCGGCATCCAGTTGTCCACGGATGAAACCGTCGCAGAGGTGGAAAAAATTTCAGCCGTCATTGAGGATGTCAATGAGATCGTTTCAACCATTGCTACGGCAGTGGAGGAGCAATCGGTTACCACAAAGGAAATTGCCGACAATGTTTTGCAGGCATCCCAAGGCATCCAGGAAGTCAACAAAAATGTGGCTGAAAGCTCCGGCGTTTCAGGCGACATAGCAGAAGAAATTTCCGGCGTCAACCTGGCGGCCAACGAGATCTCCGACAGCAGTTCAAAAGTGAGTATCAGCGCTGAAGAGTTATCTGATCTGGCAGCAAAGCTAAAGGAGGTGGTAGGAAAATTCAAGATTTAATAAGACATGCCGTTTCAATAGAAAATTTTATTTGAGTAAAAAAAACCGCATTAACCCTGTGATTACATAAAAAAAGAAGCTGTATAGAAGTGAAGAAAGTATAAATGACCCGTGAATAAAGGCTGTAATGAGTTAGCGAAACAAAAAACAACCTAATTCAATCTATGTTTCAGATTCAAAGATCTTATGTGGACGGAGATTCCAATCAGAACATGTCCAATGCGTATCACCTTCTTCTTTTTCAAAAATACAAAGTCCACCCGTTGCAACTTTAATTTTATGGTCTTTCGCAAAACTACCAAAATCACCGGTTAAATGCGGAGAAAAACGTAAGATACCATTACTTGTAACGATAAGAACACGTTTTCCTTTATAATTTTCTTCCGTTTCTTTGGCAATTTGGTGCCACATATCAATAATGGTTTGCGGATCAACTTTCCAACCATCTGGAACAGTCGCATCATCATTCCATTTTTGAAGCGTTTCTTTACCAAGACGCGCCACTACCTCCTCTTCAGGCTTTCCTTCATCTGGTCCATAATCAATTTCGATCAAACGATCATCTTTGACTATTTTTGGATTGATTCCCATGGCTTTAACAGCTTGTTCTGCTGTTTGCGTGGTTCGCTTTAGAGGCGCCGCAAAAACTGTATCAGGAAGCAAGATTTCACGCTTAAGATATAATCCCAAAGATGTGCCTAATTTTTCTTCTGTTAAAGGAAGGTCTGTTCGACCTCCCACACGTAAAATAACATCGCCTTTAGCAAAAGTATTGCCGTGACGCGCCAGTAATAAAGTTGTTTTATGCGACATCAAGCAATTCTCCACATTCATCAATAATAGCTTCAGCACGGGATAAATCTTCAGGAGAATCAACTCCACTCATACCTTTATAACTGCGGTAATCAACTTTTACCACTTTCACTTTGAAACCATTTTCAAGGAATTTAAGCTGTTCAAGGCCTTCACATAGATTGCCATAAACTGTTTCTTCAAAATCATCTAACTGTTTCAGAACTTTCAACGTATAACCATAAAGACCAATATGACGTAGAACAGGTGAATACTTAGGGCTTAAAACTTTCATTTTATCGGCTTTACGAAGGGCAGGGATGATGTTTTTTGAAAACCAGATGGAATCAAATTCGGTGTTTTCTAAAATAGGAGACATCATATTTTCACCTTTAGGCAAAGCCACAACAGCGCAGGTGCCGGAGAATGGGGTCGTTTCTTTATCCTTACGAAGTTTTTCAACACCATCCCATGTTAGGTTAACAACAGGGGTAACAACATCCAATTTAGGGTCATTCAAATAAGCTTGAACCATTTGTTCCACAAACCAAGGTGGGCAAAGTGGAAGATCCCCTTGCAGGTTTACAACAAATTCCGGATTTACACCCATGACTTTAACAAGATCTAAAATACGATCAGTTCCTGTTTCGCAAACTTCTGAAGTCATATAACAATCGATATCTTTTTCTTTACAGAAATCCATAATACGTTGATCTTCAGTTGCAACGGCACATTTAACCATGCCAACTTCAAATTTACTTGCCGCATGTTGTGCATTTTCCCAAACGCGAAGCAGCATCTCTTTTCCTCTGATATCAATCAGTGGTTTACCTGGGAAACGTGTTGATCCATAGCGGGCCGGAATACCAATAAGCACTTTCATTTATGTCTCCTTTTGGTTTAAATGAAAGTGCGAATGATAATTTGAAAATAAACATAATTCAAGTTTTTTGTTGCTGTAGCTTCTGCCAACAAAGATTCACCAGGCACAACCAAAAGATCTGCTGTACCCCAAAAAATAACATAAGGGTTTGACCGAGTCTGTTACCTGGGATTAATTGTGGTACGTGGCCTCCTGTTCGATCTCGGAAAATAGCCAGCGCTTAAAGGCTGCAACCTTGGGCTCCAGGGCCTTTGCCCTGGGGCATACAAACCAGTATGCGGTCGGAGACGGCACCTGGAGCATGAACGGAGTCACCAGGCGTCCGGCCGCAATGTCCCCGGCCACCAGGGTGGAACTGGCAAGGGCAACGCCCTGGCCGTTGATCGCTGCCTGGATCGTCATGTAGAGCATGTTGAACATGGGGCCGAACTGCATCCGGGAGGGGGCCAGGTCTGCCGCCTGGAGCCACTGGGGCCAGAGATTCTGGTCTGCATTCCTCAGCAGGGGATAATGGTGCAGGTTGTCCAGGCAGGTCAGCGGCCTGTCCCCTGTGAGCAGTTCGGGACTGCACACGGCATGGATCCGTTCCGGGGTGAGTTTGGTGGAGTCGACCCCGGACCAGGGACCCCGTCCGCATCGGATGGCGATGTCTATATCCTCCTTGCCGAACTCGGTTCTGACGGGGGTGGCGCTGATCCTGAGATCAATGTCGGGATAGCGCTTGTAGAAGCGGTGGAACTTGGGAACCAGCCATTTGTTGGCAAAGTTGGGCGCTGCGTTGACCGACAGCACTCCCCTGGGGACCTTGCTCACAAAGGCGGCCGTGGCAATCCTGATCCGGTCCAGGGCCTCGGTCACGGCCGGAAGATATTCGGTGCCGGGGGTGGTCAGCAAAAGCCCCTGGTGCACCCGGATAAAAAGCTGCACCCCGAGAAACTCCTCGAGTTTCTTGATCTGCTGGCTCACCGCTCCCTGGGTGACGCAGAGTTCTTGGGCGGCTGCGGTGAAGCTCAGGTGCTTTGCAACGGCTTCAAAAAAGACAAGGGCATTGAGTGGGGGTAGTTTTGGGCTCATTAGTTTTTCTAATATCTTGTTCACGATTAATGGGTTGAGTTTTTGGTCAGGACCCTCTACATTTGCCTCCGTTTTTACGGATCGGGTCGGCTGTCGAGCCTTTGTAGGGTAACAGAGAGTCCGGTCCATGGCAATTTGATTTCCAGGGGATCGCTTCCGTCTGCATGACGTGGGACGGCCCCTGTCGGAGGGATATGTTCACGATAATGGTAAATACCCTTGTGCCGCTATTTGCGACCATGGGGTTTGGTTTTCTTGCTGGCAAAAGGGCGTTGCTTCCCAAAGCCAGCGCAACAGTTCTTAACACCTTTGTATACAGGTTCACGCTTCCCTGTCTTATTTTCGGGTCTTTGGCCGGCTCCCCCGCCCGGGAGATACTGCAATGGAATTATATGGCAGGGTTCACCCTTGCCATGCTCGGGGCCTATCTCATCATGTTTATTGTCTCCTGTTGTTCCTTCAGGAGCCATTTTACCGAGGGCGGGCTTCGGTCGACAGCTGCCAGCTTTCCCAATACCGCCTATCTCGGGTTTCCCATCCTGCTGTCGATCTTTAAGGGCAATCCCCATGCGGCCATCGCCGTGACCCTTGCTACTCTGCTGCCAACGGCCGTGCTCGTCCTGGCCATTGGAAAACTCGAGTTTCACAGGGCAGAAAAGGGGCAACACCCGTTTCGAACCTTCATGACAGTCTTTTTTTCCCTTATGAGGACGCCCATCATCGGGGCCTCCTTTGGGGGGATTTTCTTTTCGGTCCTTGGATTGGGGCTGCCCAGTGCGCTTGTGATTTTTTGCCACGATTTTGGAATGGCGTCCGTGCCCTGCGCCCTCTTTGCCATGGGAATGGTGATCGGGAAAAGCGGGTTGTCCGTTTCTTTTGCGGATCTTCTTTCTGTCAATCTTGTCAAGATGGTTGTCCAGCCAATCCTGGCAGCATTTTTTCTCCTGGCCTTCCACGTCTCCGGGGACTGGCTGATCATGGGCATTCTTCTGTCCGGCCTGCCCTCCGCCATGGTGGCCTACATGGTCGCAACGGATTATGGAATCTACGAGGCTGGAAGTTCCGCTGCCATCCTTGTTTCCACCCTGTTGTGCATCCTGACAATCCCTGCCACCCTGGCCCTTGCCTCCTATTTTGGATTGGCGGTGGTGTGAAGTCTTTCCAGGGCCAGCTGCAAGGGGCAGACCTCCTTGTCCACGGGGGTGCCGGCCCGGTACCGGTCCAACAGGCGCTGGGACTCTTGGGCCAGCTGCCGCCGGACCTTTCGCCGCTGTCCCTTGATCCTTGGGATGGTCATGGTGTCGTAACCGGTGGTGTGGTGGCGCATCCAGGCAATCACGGCGGCCCTGGCACGGTCTTCCACAGGGATACGTTCTGTCCTTGCCACGGTGTTGCTGCCAACGGGCACCGCATGGTCGGTGACGGCCCTTGCAAGGCGTTGGGCAAGGGTCGTGAAGCTTGGGTGAAAATTGAGCTCCCCCAGCACGGTGTCGTAAAAATCGATTGAGTATGCCGCCTGCTTTTTTTCCCGCCTTAACCGTCCCTGTTGCAGTTGCCGCTGGTGGGCGGGATCTGCCCTTTGGGTCTTTACGTATTCCATTGCCTGCCAGATCCTTGCTTCCGGGGCCCATACGCCCTTGGAAAAGGTTCGTCGTCCTTGCTTGACCTGGACCTGCCAGTGGACACCTGTTTTTTTGACCCGCTTTGTCAGGGCAGCATCTCCCGGGGGCAGCAGTGCCCAGCCTGCTGGCACGGTCAAGGTGGTTCCGTCCTGGGTGGTTACCGTCTGTTTGGTTTTTCCGGGCAGAACAGTACGGATGGTATTTGGCATGGGTCTTCTCCATTGGGTTTTTATCTCTGGTTTTCGTGTTGTTTTGGCAAGAAAATCAGAAAAACGTTTCGGTTCTGGCTTGTCCAGGTTAGGGTTAAATTTGAAAAGCCGGACTATACAGGGAATCGTCACCTTTTTCCACGGTTTTTTACAAGGTGCGCAAATGGCTTACCTTTCCTTTTACCCGTGCTTTACACCCGGTTCATATATTGTTATTATTGACAATGTTTTTAGCAAAACCCCCAAATTTCTCCGATGCAGCAGATAATTTGTTGGTGAAGAGTCAACACGGCCTTCGGCGACACTGTTCCACAGCGAGCTCTCTTTTTCCGGGTTGATCTCCTCTTGTCTTTAGGTTGAAAATCGTTTCTCTTTTTTGGGTGGTCAAAGGATCAACGACCAGACAACACCCCATTGGAGAGTTATCCATGGGGAAAAACGGAGGTACCTATGGCAAAAGACGTGATAAAACTATCTGGAAAACGAAAGAGTGCGTTCAAGGACATGGTCATGGGCCTGCTCCCGGACGGGGGCAATCTCAACGCCTGCCTCACCTGCGGTGCCTGCTGTTCGGGGTGTCCGGCAACTGGCTTTGACGGCATGGATCCTAGGAAGTTCCTGAGAATGGCGGCCCTTGGCATGGACGATGCGATCAAGGAGAGCCGGTGGCCCTGGTTCTGCACCATGTGCACCCGGTGTGTCCATGTCTGCCCCATGGAGATCAACATCCCCCAGCTTGTCTTTAACGCAAGAAAACTCACGCCCAGGGATAAGGTTCCAAAGGGTATCCTCGGCTCCTGCGACATGGCCCTTTCAAAGCCGACCAACTCGGCCATGGGATGCTCCCAGGAGGATTTCGAGTTTGTGGTGGGGGATATCCTGGACGAGATAAAGGAGGAGTACCCCATATGGGAGGAGCGGAACCTGGTGGCACCCATTGACAAGAAGGGGGCCGAATTTTTCATCAACCAGAATTCCAGGGAACCCATGATCGAGCCGGAGGAGATGGGGCCGTTGTGGAAGATCCTCAACCTTGCCGGGGTGGACTGGACCTACGGCAGCGTGGGGTGGGCCGCTGAAAACTACTGCATGTTCATGGCAGATGACGACGGATGGAAGGAGCTTACCCAAAGGAGCGCCGAAAAGTGCGATGAACTGGGGTGCAAGACCTTTCTCAATACCGAGTGAGGCCATATTACATTTGCAGTCCTGTCAGGACTGAAAAAATTCAACATTCCTCACAAATTCAAGGTCGAGACCATGTATAACCTGTATGCACGGTGGATCCGGGAGGGACGGCTCAAACCCGATTCCAGCTGGAACAACGATCTCAAGATCAAATTCACGGTCCAGGATCCCTGCCAGATCGTGAGAAAGACCTTTGGGGACCCTGCGGCCGAAGACATGCGCCTGGTGGTCAAAGCCTGTGTGGGAGAGGAAAACTTCATTGATATGGCTCCCAACCGCTCCAACAACTTCTGCTGCGGCGGAGGGGGCGGGTTTCTCCAGTCAGGGTTCAAGGAGGAGCGGTTGTTGTACGGAAGGACCAAGGATGAGCAGATCCAGGCCACCAAAGCCCACTACTGCGTCACGGGCTGCCACAACTGCCATGCCCAGATCCACGAGCTGGGTGAACATTTTGGTGGCGGATACCATGCGGTTCATGCATGGACGATTCTGGGGCTTGCCCTGGGAATCCTGGGGGAGAGCGAGCGGGTTCATCTGGGCGAGGATCTTCAGGAGGTCAACCTGCCTGAGAGCAGCGGATGATTCAAGCCAGGCGCCTATGATCAGGTTCGCATGAACGCGAGGTCCTTCTTGCTCCGTTGGATCATGAGTTCTTCCACCTGTTCCCGGTCAAGGTCCATCACGATCTCGTAGGCGCTGAACTTGTTCTTGCAGAAGTATATGTCAAAGGGGGCTTGCTGGTCCTTCTCACGGTAAATCCTGATGCCGGGTACGGCGTTTTTCTCGACGTAGTTAATCTCCCGGTTGATCAGTAACGGCTCGATCTCGTGCTTGTTCTGCCAGGGAATGCAGGCTCCCTCCATGCCAAGGGTCGTATCCATGACAGATCTTACCTTTTCGGCCACCCCGCCCACGGAGAGAATGATATCACCGGTCAGGGAGCCGGTAATGGCATACTTCTGGTTCACCGGCTGTTTGATGTAGTCGGACACAAGGGCGATGTCCATGGCCACCGAGGCACTGTCTCCCTCAACCCCGTCATGGGCCTGGATATACTCCACGTGCATCTCAAAGCCCAGGTTGGGGGCATTGATCTTTTTCAGCACCTTTTTGATGGAGGCCCTGACATTCTGGGCCGCGGCTTTGGCAATCTCACCGGTTCGTCCCGAAGTCAGAACCGTGTCCTTGTTGCCAATGTTGATCTGGCCGTGGATGGGCAGGGGCTGGCCGTACATCCGCCCGCTCGCCTTTGAAGAGATCACGGCAAGGCCGATGGCATAGCCGATGGAGTCGGTCATGGTGTCGATGTACTTTTTGAGGTTCTTCTTGTGGTCGGTGATCTCCCTTGAGATCTCTCCCTCGATGCCCTGGTGCTCCTTAAGGGCTGCGACCACGTGGTGGGGCTCGACCAGGGGGGAGTTCTCCAGGATGGCGTTGAACTCGGCCGCCTTGATGATTCCGTTGATGGGGCGGAGGATGCAGCTCAACTTGCCGTCATAGCCTCTGCACCGGAGCTCCTTGACGATTTCAAGGATCGCTTTTCTTGAAAACTCCCTCTCCTCGAGCTTGAAATCTTTTGGAAGGGAGCGTCCCATGATGATTTCGGTACGTTTTCTGATTCCCTCATATCCCTCCTTTTCCAGGACGTCCCCCCAGGAGAGGTCAAACTCTTTTGCAAGTTGGCCGATCTCCTGCTTGACGTATTGGACAACCTGGCGGATGGTATTGGCATCTTCGGCCACCACGCTTTCCATCTGGATGATCTCCCCCTTGTCCTCGATTCTGCTCAGGAATGCTCCCTCTCCCTCCTGCTGGAGATAGGACAGGGTATCGTGGTTGCAACAGGCAAGGATGATGTTCTCGGCCTTGATGGGATCCTCGGATCTGTCTGCGGCACCGCTGCCGGAGTTTCTTCCCCCCTCCAGAATATAGGAGCGGTTTTGCATGATCTCCAGCATATCCGACATATAGCCTGCACGGATCAGTGTCTTGAGCTCATCGATGTAGATGATGGGAGCCTTGGCATGGGCACCGAGATAGGCCCTCTGGTGGGGCGGGGTCTGGAGGTTTGCCGACTGGTAGGGGTCGTGGCGAAAACCGCCCTTCATGTTCCGGGAATCCGGTTCCGAGACCCGGGCCATCAGATCCCCCTCCTTTCTGGGGTCGTAGAGCACCTCAGGAACCTGGTCTGAGATCTGTTTGAGTTTGACCGAGCGCGTATGAATGGATACTTGCTGGATCTTTTCCTGGGCGCCGTGGTTGTTCTCCTGCATGAACATGAAGAGGGCACCGATGCCGGCAATACCGGTGAAGATAAAGGCCTGTGGGAAAACAAGCCCCACCAGGGCCGAGATGCAGGTGGCTGCAACAAGCCAGTGCCTCATGCGTTTTGCAGCGTTGATCTGGGTGGACAACGAGAACCGGGGAGCCGTGTTTTTGGCGGTCTCGATCTCTCGTTTGAGCCTTAATACGATGGCGTCGATGACCATGGGATCTTCATAGGCGATGCGGATATGGTTGTCATCTTTTCCCGGAAAGGCGACAATGGCCTTCCTGGGTCTCAGGTAGTCTCCCAGGGATTTGTCCAGGACCTGTCTGAACATCTCTGCCAGCAGGGATTTGCCGGTCCCCGGCTTTCCGACCATGAGAATGTGTCCCCGGTTCTGGGCAATTTTTCGGATGGCAACCTTTGCCCTTGCCTGGAATATGACCCGCTCTATTGGATCCTCGGGCAGCACGATGTCGGCCGTGGTTTCGAAAAAGCCCAGGCGCTTTTCCAGGGTGTCAGGGTAGCGCATCAGTTCTTTTATCCATTGGTAGTCGTTGGTGTCATATCCTTTATTCATCCCTGACCCCTCTTATGCTGTCGATTAAGTAGAATGTTCCGGCCTCGGAAATGGCTGCATTGCTGTTGATGGTCCAGTATAGCTGAGGGGCAAGGGATTTGATGGGATCCAGGGCCTTGAGATTCTGCATCACAAAGATGCTGGTGATCAGCCGTTCGTTGAACTCCCCTTGCTGTGGAATGTAGTTGAGGGATAGGCCGAATTGCTTCTGGTTCAACACCTTGGCAATGAGCATTTTCTCCCGGGGCCCCATGGTTCCGCTCTCCTCCATCCTCCTGTAGAGTAATGGAAGGTTCGCTCTGGAGTAATCTGTCTTGATCTCCTGGTTGAAGAGAATTTTCAGTGGCAATGCCGACCCTTCACAGTAATGGTATAGCAGGTCCTTCAGGGGATCGTTTCCCTTGAGGGCAAGTTCAAACAGCTGGAGGTAGGTAATCAGTTCCGCATCTTTCAACACATAATTCACTCGGTTGTCATGGGTTATGGTGCAGAGCATTTGTTTGTCGTTTTGAGTGAATTTCACCAGGCGGTGGTGGTTGTCCGGGTTGTATGCCTTGAAGTCAAATGCCCGCATTTCAAACAGCCCTTCGCTGAAGTGGGCCTTTTCCACCAGCACCTGGGTCTCTTTCGACAGGTTGTGGATGATAAAGTTGATCTTATCCGCCACAGGTCCTGCGATGCGCATGAACGAGCGGTTCCCCTCCAGATCTTCGCAGATGCCGTTGACGTCGAGAACCGAGTCATTATCAAGGTTGGATATCTTTTGGATCAGGGCGTCAAAGGGGATCAGCAGGTCGTATATCCGGCTGATATGGGTGTTCAGCTCTTTGGTTGCGGCGGCAGCGGAAGAGCTGGGAATGATACCGGAAAGAAGAACATCTCCCTGGTCCGGTGTCCTGGCCGGATCGTCCCTCCTGTTCTTGGAAAAAAGGGTAGTGATTCTTTTTTTTATCGTCTGCCATCCGGATCTCCGGTGGATAATTTCGCATCCCATAAGCCGGTTGTTCACTTTGATGGGGTTGGGGTTGATCATATAGTTTGCAATATCGCTGATCCTGTATTCCCTCACGGAATCGGTCTCGAATCCGGGAAAGGCTTTTTCAAGATCAAGGGATGATTTCCATCCGCTGGATATCAACCAGATTTTGTCGAAATATGATTTGTGTTTGATCACTTTTGTGCCCACGGTTAACCTCCCGAACCTTTTGACGGCGAAGGTATTTGGTTGTTTCAAGATATTCTTTTTTAGAATTCTGCAATTGTTGTGCCTCGGCCGTACCACCCTGTGGTAACCCCTTGCAGGCTAAGGGTTTCAACAGCTTAATGTCAAAAGAACGAGGTGTGATTAGGAAATAAAATTCTCAAATTCATGGTGAAGGGCGGACAGGGCCATGGGCTCAGGGTCATCCCTCTGGTGAAACAAAGGAAATGATTACTCACGGGTTGACGGAAAAGTTATAGCCTTGTACAGTGCAGCCCTATAATCTATAGGGGGGAGTATGGGAGCCGGTTTTTTGAACGCTCTGGAAAAAAAGAACAGGTGGTTTACTTAAATGGGTGAATAATTGCCCGGTAGAGAAAAAATGATGAATTCAAAGATTCTGGTTGTTGATGACGAGCCTGCCATTGTGAGCGGGTGCAAGATGATTCTCTCAGAACAGGGGTACGCAGTGGAGGTCTCCACCTCGGGCAGGGAGGGGCTGAAAATGCTGTTGGATACCCCCTTTGATCTCGTGCTCCTGGACATCCAGTTTCCCCACATCAGCGGCATTGATATTCTCAAAACCCTTAAACAAAAAAGTATTGATGTGGCTGCGGTGGTCATGACGGGCAACGGAACCGTGGACAACGCTGTAGAGGCAATGAAGTGCGGCGCCTATGATTTTATTACCAAACCCTTTAGCGAGGAGCAGCTCCTTGGTGCCGTTGTCAAGGCCCTTGAAAGCATTAAGTTAGTCAAGGAAAACCACTCCCTGAAAAAGCAGCTTTATGATAAATTCGATTTCAGCAATATCATCGGGGAGAATTCGAATATCCGGAAGATTTTCGAGAAGATTGAACGGGTTGCTCCCATGGACAGCACTGTACTCCTGGACGGTGAGAGCGGCACCGGAAAAGAGTTGTTTGCCAATGCCATCCATGTGAGAAGCAACCGGGCTTCCTGCCGGTTCCTGGCCGTTGACTGCAGTACGTTTTCATCCACTGTCATGGAGAGTGAGCTATTTGGCCATGTCAAGGGAGCCTTTACCGGGGCCGACACCAACAAGACCGGTATCTTTGAGGCGGCCAGCGACGGAACCCTTTTTCTGGACGAGGTGGCCAATCTTGATCTCGATATCCAGGGAAAGCTCTTGCGGGTCCTTGAGACCGGGGAGTACAAACCTGTGGGCGCGAGCCGGATCAGGCACACCCATGCCAGGGTTGTTGCGGCCACCAACAGGGATCTTGCAGGAATGGTGGAGGGGGGCACGTTCCGGGAGGATCTCTTCTATCGCCTGAACGTCTTTCCCATTCATATTCCTCCCCTCAGGGATCGGCGGGATGATATCCCGGGAATCGCCTATCATTTTTTGAGACTCTTCAGCCGTAAAGCCCAGAAAAAGATAGAGGGGTTTTCCGATGACGCCCTCAGGGCTCTTGTGAACTTTGAATGGCCCGGTAACGTCAGGCAGTTGAAAAACGTGGTTGAACGGCTAGTGATCATGTGCGACACAGATCTGCTCGACCACCGGGCGCTCATGGATAACCTGGAAGTAAAGCCCCTGGAGTTCTCCCACTCGGTTCCCATGAGTCTCGACGAGCTGAAATTGGCGAAAAAACGCTTTCTCGAGGAAAACTTCGGTCCCATCGAATGCTCGTTTCTGACCCGGGCCCTTGTGGAGGCCGGCGGAAACATCACCAGGGCAGCCAAGACCGTGGGCATGCAGCGGTCAAATTTTTCTGCAATGATGAAGAAGAACGATATCCATCCCTGACCGTTGAAGGGGATGATCTCCATTGGTGTCCGGGTGCCATTGGGGTGAATAATTTTTGTGGCCCCGGGCGTATATTTATTTATGCGGTTTGTGTGTGCCTGTGGGCGGGCGTTTTTTTAAAAAAAAGGTGTGGGCCGTATATTTGTTTATGCGATTTTAATGGCAAGGCCCGGAAACCTGCTGGTTGATGAAAAAGGATTTGTTGTGTAACTTCTTTGATTTAAAGAGTAAACCTTGTGATTTGCTTCGTTGTCTATTCTCCTGAAAAAATGGCACGATCTCTGCACTAACAAGATTCAGCACAAAAACTATTGTTGAAGCGATGAAATCGACCGAAAACAAGGAGTTTATCATGGGGGAAATAAAAGAGATGACCACGGCTGAAACGACCAACCCTGCCCACATCCTTATCATGGAAGATGACCTGAATGTTGCCCGGGGATTGAAGATGGTTCTGGATGAAGAGGGGTATGATGTGGATCTCAGGGACACGGGTCACGGCGCCCTGGACGCCCTGGGGCAGTTTGAGTACGATCTTTTGATGGCGGACCTTCGCCTGCCGGACATCGACGGCATGCAGGTGATCAGGCAGGTAAAGGATATCAATCCCGGAACGGGCGTGATCGCCATGACAGGTTATGCCACAAGCGCCCTTGCCGTGGATGCCATGAAACTCGGTGCCTGCGATTTCATTGCAAAGCCCTTTACCGAAGAGCAGATAAAGTCTGCCATCGACGACGCCCTTGCTTCAAACCTGGCCAAGATCGAGGCAATGGGGATGGTGTCCAAAGCCGATGGGGCTGTAATATCGATCCAGAAGCGGGAGGTGCTCAAGGTGTTGACCCGAACCACTGAGGATAAAAGGTTCTGGAACAGCCTCATGGAAAAGGGCGGGGATGCCCTTTGGGAATACACCCTCACAAACGATGCAAAGGCGGCCATCGCTTCAGGAGACCTTGCCTGGATCAACGAGAATGTCGGAGAATTAACCCAGAAGCAGCTCATGTACGTGTTCAAGCGCCTTGAGCGTGAGGTTTGGTAACGCTTTCAGGTGGGGCTGGCGTTGAAGACAGGTTGTGACTCTATTCACGCATTCGGGTGTCAATGTTTTTTAGAAACATGAGGAAAGTCAATGACCGCTATAGAAAGATACAAGACGTATTATCGGCTCTTCAGAGAGGTGAGTGGGGTTGTCCACTCCAAGAGCGACATCAATGAAGTCCTTGGGCTGGTGGTTTCCCGGATTGTTCAGGGGACCGATGCAAATGGTGGGGTACTCTGCGTCATGGATAAGGAGGTGGGCCATTTTAGGGTTCGCTCCTCATACGGCATGGCCGAACCCTATCTTTCCCGTGAGCCCCTGGTCGGAAAGGAGCTGCTGCTCTGGCCTGAAACCGATGACGAGATTCACATCATCGATGATCTTTTCAAGGCGCCAAGGGTAAGATATCCCCAGGAGGTCTGGGACGAGGGGATTCGCATGATAGTGGATGTTCCCCTCCGGATCAAAGGCCAGGATCAGGGCCCGGTGTTTGGATTTGCCCGGATCTACTTTACGGCCAAACGGGAATTTTCAGAGGATGAGATCGATTTCATCAGGGCCATTGCCGAGCAGACCTCTTGTGCCATCAACCACGATGAGGCAATAAAGTCCCACATCATCCAGTACAACCAGCTCGCCACCAAGGTGGACCGCATGTCCTCCCTGGGACGGATGGCCGCAGGTATTGCCCACGAGATCAACAATCCCTTGACGGGAATTCTCCTTTACAGCTCGAACCTGTCGAAAAAGGCAGAGCCCGGGCCCTGCAGGGAGGGGCTTGAGATCATCATGCAGGAGACCCAGCGGTGCAAGAAGATCATCCAGGGACTGCTCGATTTTTCCAGGGAGAAAAAGCCCCAGAAGATCCTGGCAAACATCAACAAAGTGATCGAAAAATCCCTGTCCCTTATGGATAACGAGTTGTTCATCAGAAGAATCAAGGTGGTGCGGGATATTGACTATGACATCAGAAGTTTTTTTCTGGATGACGATCAGCTGGAGCAGGTGCTGGTAAACCTGTTGTTCAATGCGGTCCACGCCATCGGTGAAAAGGGTCTGATCACCATACGGTCCGGAATGAGTGAGGATGGGAAATGCGTTGTCGTGGAGGTCGAAGACAATGGGTGCGGCATTCATAAGGATAATTTGAAGAAGATTTTTGAGCCGTTTTACACCACCCGGTCCAACGGAACCGGACTGGGTCTTGCTGTCAGCTACGGAATTGTCAGAAATCATCAGGGCAGGATCAATATCTCGAGTGAATTGGGAATCGGTACCTTGATCAGGCTGACGCTGCCTGTTTTGGAGGAGAACAACGATCTTATATGAAAAAGGCGATGGAATGGATCAACGAAAAATTCTTATAATTGATGATGAAGATGTGATCTGCAAGGCCTGTAAAATGGTTTTAAACGAACAGGAATTCCTCTGTGATCATTGCCTGTCGGGCGCGGAAGGGCTTGAACTGGTGATGAACTATCCCTATGACATGCTGCTTTTGGACATGAAGCTCAAGGATATGGACGGCATGGAGATCCTGGCGCGGGTGAAAAAGGAAAAGCCTGACCTGTATGTGATTGTGATCACCGGGTATTCGACCATCGCAAACACGGTCAAGGCCATGAAGCTTGGGGCCAATGACTATTTGTCAAAGCCTTTTGCCGACCATGAACTGATCAAGGCCGTGGAAGAGTTGTTAAACAGCGATCAATAAACGTGCTTGGAGTTGTTTTATGGAAAGAAATGATCTAACCCCAACGGATCCCAAGGGGTCGGTGATGGTCGTGGGCGGCGGCGTTGCAGGAATGCAGTCTGCCCTGGACATCGCCAATTCAGGATTTTATGTCTACCTGGTGGAGAAGTCGCCGGCCATTGGCGGTAAGATGGCCCAGCTGGACAAGACTTTTCCTACTAATGACTGTGCCATGTGAATTATCTCACCCAAACTGGTCGAGGTCGGCCGGCACATCAATATAGAACTGCTTACATTAACCGAAGTCACTGGCATATCGGGCTCGGAGGGTGACATCACCGCCACCCTGGTTCAGCATCCCAGGTATGTTGACACGGACAAGTGCATCGCCTGCGGGCTGTGTGCTGAAAAATGCCCCAAACGGGTGGATGACGAGTACAACGAGGGACTTGGAAAGCGAAAGGCCATCTATGTGCCATATTCCCAGGCCGTTCCCCTGAAGTACTCCATTGATCCGGACAATTGTCTCTATCTCACAAAGGGACGGTGCGGCACCTGCGAAAAGGTGTGCCCCTCCCATGCCATTAACTACCTGGATCAAAAGAAGGAGATTACGCTGAACGTGGGATCCGTGGTTCTTTCCACGGGTTTCAAGTCTTTTGATCCGTCAAAGCTGGATCACCTCTCGTTTGGTCAGCACCCCGACATCGTCACCTCCATGGGGTTTGAGCGGGTGCTCTCGGCAACCGGGCCCCAGGGCGGCCATCTTGTTTTGCCCTCGGACAAGAAGCATAAGAAAGAGCCGAAAAAGATCGCCTGGCTCCAGTGTGTGGGCTCCAGGGACGAGAACCGTTGCAACAACGGCTATTGTTCGTCGGTCTGCTGCATGTACGCCGTCAAGCAGTCGGTGATGGCAAAGGACCACAGCAAGGAGCCCCTGGACTGCGCCATTTTTTACATGGACATGAGAACCCAGGGTAAGGATTTTGACCGTTATTATGAGAAAGCAAAGGACAACGGTGTGAGGTTTGTCCGGTCCAGGGTCCATTCCGTGTATCCGGACCACGACAAGGGCAACCTTGTGATGGGTTACGTGGATGAGCTGGGCGCCATGGTGAAGGAAAACTTCGACATGGTGGTGCTCTCCACCGGCCTTGAGATCAGTGCCGACAGCTTTGAGCTTGCCACAACCATGGGCATCGAGCTTGACCGGTCCAACTTTATCAAGACCGACAGCTTTAAGCCGGTTTCAACCTCCATGCCCGGGGTCTATGCCTGCGGTGTGTTCACAGGCCCCAAGGATATTCCCCAATCCGTGATGGAGGCAAGCGCGGCAGCCTCTGCTGCCACCGAGAACCTGGCACTTGCAAGAAATTCAAAAACCCGGGCCGTCACCACTCCCCGGGAGCGGGATGTGGCAGGGGAATCCCCCAGGATTGGCGTTTTTGTCTGTAACTGCGGCACCAACATCGGCGGTATCGTGGATGTTCCTGCCGTGGCTGAGTATGCAAGGCATCTGCCCGGCGTGGTCTATGTGGAGGAGAATCTCTTCACCTGCTCCCAGGACACCCAGGACAAGTTGGTGGAGGTGATCAAGGAGAAGGGGCTCAACCGGATCGTCATTGCCGCCTGTACCCCCAAGACCCACGAGGACCTTTTCAGGGAGACCCTGATAGATGCCGGGCTCAACAAGTACCTGGTTGAGATGGCCAACATCCGCAACCAGGATTCCTGGGTCCATTCAAACGAGCCTGAACTTGCCACAGCCAAGGCCAGGGATCTGGTGCGCATGGCCGTTGCCAAGGCCTTTCGCCTGGAGCCCCTGTTCGAAAGCCAGCTGCCGGTGACCCAGTCGGCACTGGTGGTGGGGGGTGGCATCACCGGCATGACAGCGGCCCTGTCCCTCTCCCGCCAGGGCTACCCCGTGACCCTGGTGGAACAGAACCAGACCCTGGGCGGCAACGGCAGATTGCTCTACAAGACCTCCAAGAACGAGGAGGTTTCCCTTTTTGTCAGGAAGCTCATCTCCGAGGTTGAGGCGGACGAGCATGTCCACATCCTCCTTGGGTCCAGCGTCCATGGGGTTGAGGGGTTTGTGGGTAATTTCAAGACCACCGTTGCCACCGGAGACGACTCACGGATCGTGGAGCATGGCGTGGCCCTGCTTGCCACGGGAGCCAGAGAGTCCAGGCCTGCAGAATATTGTTATGGCGAGCATGACGCTGTCATGACCCTCCTTGATCTGGACGCCCGGTTTGCAAAGGGTTCAAAGGTGGTGGACAGGGCCGAGAACGTGGTCTTTATCCAGTGCGTGGGATCCCGTGACCAGGAGCATCCCTATTGCTCCAAGGTTTGCTGCACCCACTCCATCAAGAGCGCCATTGCCTTTAAGCGAAAAAATCCCGAAACCGGGGTGTATCTGCTATACCGGGATATCAGGACCTATGGCCAGCGGGAGTTCCTCTACAAAGAGGCAAGGGATCTCGGGATCCTCTTCTTCCAGTATGACCTGGACAACAAGCCCGTGGTGACCCCGGAGGGAGACCATGTAACCGTGGCGTTCACCGACCATGTCCTTGGCCTGCGCCTGGCCGTGGATGCCGACATCCTCTGCCTTGCCGCCCGCATCGAGCCCAACGACAACACCCGGCTCGGGCAGGCTTTTAAGGTGACGTCGGACAATGACGGCTGGTTCCTGGAGGCCCATCAGAAGTTGAGACCGGTGGATTTTGCCACGGACGGTTTGTTCCTCTGCGGCATGGCCCACTATCCCAAGCCCGTGGACGAGAGCATCTCCCAGGCAAGGGCTGCGGCCGCAAGGGCCCTGACCGTGCTCTCCCGGGACAGCATCAACGTGGGCGGAATTGTTGCCAATATCAACCCGGAACGCTGTGCCGGCTGCGGCGGCTGTGTGGAGGTCTGCTCCTACAACGCCATCACCATGGATCCGGCAAAGCATGTGGCCGTGGTCAACGACGCCCTGTGCAAGGGCTGCGGCGCCTGTGCCGCCACCTGTCCCTCGGAAGCGCCGTCCCTGATGGGATTCAACAATGACCAGTTGTATGCGCAGATCAAGAGTGCCATGACAGTATAACCGATGAACCGGGAGCTGTTCTGTCTCCGGGTCTGTAAAAGGAGTGTATCTGGTGAAAGAGGAAGTATTTGAACCGAAAATTGTCGCTTTTATGTGCAATTGGTGCACCTATGGTGCTGCCGACCTGGCCGGTGTCAGTCGCATGCAGTATCCGTCCAATACAAGGATCATCCGGGTCATGTGCTCGGCAAGCGTAAGTCCCCATCATATCCTGAGGGCGTTCCAGAGCAAGGCCGACGGCGTGCTGGTGGGCGGTTGACACATCGGCGACTGCCATTACCTGTACGGTAATAACATGACCATCAAAAGAATCACCTTTGTTCAGGAAATGCTCAAATTCATGGGACTCGAAGGCCGGCTCCATCTGGAGTGGATCTCTTCGGCCGAGGCCCAGAAGTTTGCCAGCGTGGTAACGGATTTCACGGAAAAGATAAGGCGCCTGGGACCCAGCCCCATGGCGGCCATCCAGCACCAGGAAATGGGAAGGAGGAACCATGGATATCACAAGGCAGGTTGAACAGCTGCTCAAACAGGGCAGGGTCGATATCTTTCTCGGTTACAGGGAGCTTTACGGCCACCTGATTCCCCACGGCTACACCATGGACAACCTGGAAGATCTTGAAAACCTCAAGGTGAGTCAGCACCGCTACAGCCTGGAAAAGGTGGCCACCCACCTTGCCGAAAAAAAGCCGGACCTCAAGATCGGCATCATTGCAAGGGACTGTAATCAGCGGGCGTTGAACATCCTTTACACCTGGAACCAGCTCAACCCTGATAATATCGAGACCCTTAACGTCAACTGCTGCCCGTCCAAAACCCGGAAACACGGCGACTGCTCCTACCTTGAGCCGAAAGAGACGGGATGGTTCAAGAAAGAGAACGGCATTGACTACAATGCCGAACCCGACGCCTTTATGGAGGAGTTTGACAATTCTGAGCGATTCTCCCACTGGATGTACGAGTTCAGCAAGTGCATCAAGTGCTATGGGTGCAGGAACGTCTGCCCTGTCTGCTTCTGCCCGGAATGCAGCCTTGAGAATCCCGATCTCATCGAGCCGGGGGCCCTTCCGCCGGAGGTGCCGATCTTCCACCTGGTCAGGGCCACCCACATGGCCGGCCGGTGCGTGGACTGCGGATTGTGCGAGGATGCCTGTCCAGCCGAGATTCCCCTGCGGTTTCTCTATCGCCAGATGAACCAGATTGTCGGGGATGTGTTTGGCTACAATCCGGGAGAGGGCATTGAGAAATCCCCCTTCACCATCATCGGGGACAAGGTCACATTGGAACCCAAGCCCATGGATGCGTAAGTAAATAGGAGACGAACAATGAACTGCAAGTTTGTACCATCGGTCTGCTCGTACTGCGGAACAGGGTGCGGGGTTCTTTTCGAGGTGATCGATGGAAAGATCAACTCAACCCTGCCTTTGAAGTCCCACCCGGTCAACCAGGGAAAGCTCTGTATAAAAGGGTGGAACCTCCATGAATATATCAACAGTTTCATGCGCCTCAAGGCGCCCCTTGTTAAGGAGGAGGGACGGTTTCAAAAGGCGACCTGGGACGAGGCCATCAACCATGCCGCCAGGAATTTCAATAGGATCAAGGAGGAGCACGGTCCCGATTCCATCGGTGTCCTGGTGTCTGCCAAGGTGACCAACGAGGAGAACTACCTTGCCCAGAAGCTTGCCCGGGCTGCCCTCAAGACCAACAACGTGGATCACTGCGCCCGGCTGTGACATTCCTCTACAGTGGCAGGTCTTGCCGCTGCATTTGGAAGCGGAGCCATGACAAACTCCATTGCCGAGTTTGAAACCGACTCCAAGGTGATTTTTGTCATCGGGTCCAACACCACCGCATGCCATCCCCTGATCGCCAACCGGATCATCAAGGCGAAGGAGAACGGGGCACGGCTGATCGTTGCCGATCCCCGGAATATCCAGCTCACAAAGTTTGCCGATCTCGCCGTTCACCAGCGCCTGGGAACCGACGTTGCGTTGCTCAACGGCATGATGCATGTGATCATCAGGAACGACTGGCACGCCGCAGAGTATGTGGAAAAACGGTGCGAGGAGTTTGAAGCGCTCAAAAAGACGGTGGCGTCCTACGACCCCGAGCGGGTGGAGGCCATCACCGGCATTGCCGCCCGGGATATAGAACAGATGGCCGAGCTTTATGCCACCAACGCCCCCGGAGCCCTGCTCTACGCCATGGGCATCACCCAGCACACCACGGGCGTGGACAACGTTAAGTCCTGTTGCAACCTTGCCATGCTCTGCGGCAACCTGGGTGTTCCAGGCGGGGGTGTCAATCCCCTGCGGGGCCAGAACAATGTCCAGGGCGCTTGCGATATGGGCGGGCTGCCCAACGTGTTCACCGGCTACCAGCCCGTTGCAGATCCAGAGGTCCGGGAGAAGTTTGCCAGTGCATGGAACTGCGGAGAGCTCTCCGACACCCCGGGCATGACCATCACCGACATGATCTCGGCCATTGACGAGGGCAAAATCAAGGGTCTCTACGTCATCGGCGAGAATCCCAAGCTCAGCGATCCGGACAAGAATCATCTGGACCATGTTTTGAAAAAGCTTGATTTCCTTGTTGTGGAGGATATCTTCCTCACCGAGAGCGCCCAGGTGGCCGATGTTGTCTTTGCCTCGGCCGCCCTTGGGGAGCGGCAGGGAACCTTCACCAACACGGAGCGGCGCTGCATGCTCACCCAGAAGGCGGTGGAGCCGGTGGGGAACGCCTTGCCGGACTGGCAGATCATCTCACGTTTTGCAACGGCCCTGGGCCATGGGATGTCCTATGACTCCCCGGAAGAGGTATTCAACGAGATGGCATCGCTCACCAAGAGCTACCAGGGAATGACCTATGACCGGATCGGCATCGACGGGCTCCAGTGGCCCTGCCTGGCCAAGGATCATCCCGGCACCCCCTATCTCCACAAGGAGACCTTTACAAGGGGCAAGGGCATGTTCCATGCCATCGAGTTCAAGGAACCTGCCGAGGCTGCCTGTGCCGAGTATCCCATGATGATGACCACGGGAAGGATGTTTGCCCACTTCCACACCGGCACCATGACACGGGTTTCAAACAGCCTCGATACCGAGCAGAAGACCGGCTATGTGGATATCAATCCCGCGGACGCGGAAAAGCTCAACATCGCTTCCGGCGACATGGTTCTTTTGACCTCCCGCAGGGGAGAGATCGAGGCGCCTGCACAGATTACCGATTCCGTGCCCCCAAATAACGTCTTTCTTCCCATCCATTTTGGCGAGAACCCCACCAATACCTTGACCAGCTCAACGGCGTTTGATCCCATCGCCAAGATTCCTGAGTTCAAGGTCGGTGCGGTTAAAATTGAGAAACTGATCGCCTGATTGCCATAACAAAAAGCCCCGGACCGCCTTTGCGCGGCCCGGGGCACTGCCTTTTTGAATACGTTCTTAGGTATTGAAGCGGGTTTATCCCTGTCTGTTTCGTTTGAACATGGCCAGTCCTAACAGACCCGAGCCGAACAACCAGAACGCGGCGGGAGCCGGAACGGACGATACCTTGCTGATCTCAAAATAGTCGATTTTCATTCCGGCATCGGGTTTCTTCCCGGAAGAAACCAGGCCCAAGGTGATGCTGTCCAAAGAGAAATTATATGGTAGCAGGGTAAATACCTGGGAGGTAAAAGGATCAGTACCGCTCCATGGGTTTAAATCTCCGACTTTTTTTTCGCCGGTATAAAGGCTCCAGATTTCTCCGGCCTGGGTACCCGTGAAACTGGCCGTTATTTCCAGAGCGTCACCAGCTGTCAACCCGAGACCCGACAGGGAAACCGTATCAGTCAGCCCATTCTTATGAGTTAACTGATCATATGTTGTACCGTTGCTTGTCAGATTAGAATAATTCTTCACAATGGTTGCCATGGCTCCGGTTGAAATAAAGCAAAGGGTAAGGCAGGTAAATATCGCTGTTTTTAAGATTTTCATGATTTACAATCCCTATAATTATGGTATTTTTTTCCTGTCTTATGGGTTTATTGCCACAATTTATAATCTAATTGGGAAGCATACTCAACAATTTTATTGGTTTTTCACCTTCCTTTCGATCATACAGTACCGGAAAATTGCCCTGGAACGGACCTGCACCTGCACCCGGAACCGATCTGGATTCCGGCTCGACCAGGATCGTTATAAATTGCGATATTTTTTTTGGATGATAGTCGGTTTGGTCAATTTGCTTCACTTTATTTTAGTATATCCAATATTCATAAGAAATTTATTGACAGATTCCTCATAATCCCCCTATATGTGGTCAAAAAAATATTCACGTATATTTTTTTCCAAAAAAAAATGATCAATGCGAAAAATAACTCAAGAGTGACGGAGAAATCATGATAGAGCAACTGAACAGCTTTTTTTCCACCCTGAGTGGAATGGTCTGGGGCGTGCCGGTACTGGCACTACTCGTGGGAACCGGTATTATTCTAACGGTTCGATTAAGGGGAATTCAGGTCCACAAACTGTTTTATGCCCTGGGCATGATGTTTGGAAACCATGACGATGAGCCAGGAGATATCAGCCATTTTCAGGCCCTGATGACGGCGCTGGCAGCCACCATCGGGACCGGAAACATCATCGGTGTGGCGACGGCCATCTGCTGGGGCGGGCCCGGCGCACTCTTCTGGATGTGGCTGGCCGCCTTCTTCGGCATGGCTACCAAGTACGGAGAGGGAATCCTGGCGGTTAAATACCGTGTTCAGGATGAACACGGCGAAATGAACGGTGGGCCCATGTACTATCTGGAACTGGGTCTGAAACAGAAATGGCTGGGGGTTGCCTTTGCGGCTTTTGCCTGCATCGCGGCCCTTGGAACCGGAAACATGATCCAGGCCAACGCCATTGCAGGAAACCTGAAAGCCTTGGGAATTGAGCCCATCTGGTCTGGTATGGTGTGCGGAGTTGCCACCGCCGCCGTGATCCTGGGTGGTGTCAAGCGAATCGGAAAAATCACCTCTTACATCGTCCCTGCCATGGCCTTTGTCTACGTTTTAGGATGCCTGATCATCCTTTTCCGTTTTTCATCCCAGATTCCCCAGGCCTTTGCCATGATCTTTGACGGTGCTTTCAATGGATCCGCCGCCAGTGGCGGATTTGCCGGGGCTGCCGTGATGCTTGCCATCAGGAAAGGAATCTCCAGGGGCGTCTTCTCCAACGAGGCTGGCCTGGGTACCGCCCCCATCGCCGCGGCCGCAGCCAAGACCAAGGAACCCGTGGAACAGGCCCTGGTCTCCATGACCGGCACCTTTATCGACACCATCTGTGTCTGCACCTTGACCGGCCTGGTCCTTATCGTCACAGGCGTATGGAACTCCGGAGCCGAGGTGGTGACCATGGCCGGAAATGCCTTCAGCATCGGCCTGCCCGGGGCGTGGGGCGGGTTTATCGTCAGCTTTGGCCTGATCTTTTTCGCCTACTCCACCATTCTGGGATGGGGATATTACGGCGAAAAATGTTTTGAGTACCTGTTCGGAATCAAGGCGGTTCTTCCTTACAGGATTCTGTGGATCATCCTGGTTCCGGTGGGCGCCGTTGCCAAGCTGGATCTTCTCTGGAACGCATCCGACTGCTTTAACGGCATGATGATCATACCCAACCTTATCGGCCTCATTGGCCTGAGCGGGGTCATCGTCTCTGAAACCAACAAGTACCTGGACAAGCTGAAAGATAAAAAAGAAAAGGTGAGAGTAAGTTAAAAACATCCTGATCGTACCTGCCGCCGGCCCTCCTGGGCCGGCGGTAACCTTTCTTGATTTCGTTAACATTACTGATCTTGAGATGGTTAAGTTTGGTTTTCTGTACTTGTCTTGACAAAGCGTAACTTCTTACCAATTTTATTGTAATAAAACAAAGGAGGGTGGTGAGATGGAACAAAAATCCTATCCAATTAATGTGGATCGCTATGCTAAATGCATAGAGGTGTCAAAGCGTGTCCGGTGGGATATCGATGAGGATGTTTTACGCGGTCGAAGCTTTGATTTTTCGCAAAAATTCCTTCCCGACGGTATTTCCAGAATCGATCAATTTGATTTTCTGAGCAACGACGAGCAACGACTGCTCAGCCAGATCCAGGGGCGCACCTACGCCAACATGTTTGGATTCGTGGAACGATTTATCACGGCAAAGATTCTTGAAATTACCCGGGACCATTGGCTGGGGAATCAAACGGTGCTGGAAGCCTTGATTCGTTTCAGTGATGAAGAATTGAAGCACCAGGAGTTGTTTCGGCGGATAGAGGCGATGATGGCCGAGGGCATGCCCGGGGGGTATGAATTCCTCCCCGATCCTGACACGGTTGCAGCGGCTGTATTGAAAAAATCCACGTGGGCCGTGTTGGCGCTCACCCTGGAAATCGAACTTTTCACCCAGGAACATTATAAGCAAAGCATCGAACCGGAAGAGAACCTTTCCGAACTATACAAGGATATATTCCTGTTTCATTGGAAAGAAGAGAGCACCCATGCCATGATGGACGAGATGGAGTGGCCCCGTGAAGACAGCAAGCTGTCACCTGGGGAACGTGATCGGGCAATTGATGAATTGATCGGGCTTGTTGTCGACGTGGACGGCATTCTGCAGCAACAGAGCTCAGCTGATGTGGATTACTTTCTGAAAATCTGCAGTCGTTTATTTAGTCAGGGCGAAATCGATGGCATCAAGGGTGGGATTCTCGGGGCATACCGGTGGCAGTATATCTTCTCCGGGGTTGAGCACCCGCGTTTCAAGGTTCTTTTCGAAAAGTTGACGACACAAGAGCAGCAACTGCGCGTTGCGACGGCATTAGCGACCCTTACATCCTGATCTCCCTGTGTGGGAGGATCGTATGATGGGTTGTTTCTGAAACCAATTATTCACCCCCAAAATAAGGAGATATGAAAATGAATTTAAGATCAAAACAAATCATAACCGTTTTTTTGTTTTCGATGATGTTTTTACTGGTGGTTGTAGCGCCGGTGGCATCTGAAGATTATGCATCCTTGAAGGGCATTTCATCAGTGAATACGATTTTTGACTTCAGGGATGGAATACCCGAAAGAGCGCTGGTTCATCTCAAGCTGGTTCACGAAACGTATATGGACAAAGCGATCAGGGCTGTAGCAGACAAACCTGAATTTGTGGTCGTTTTTATGGATAGTTCGGTAAAGCTCCTGTCAAAGAACAGGGCGGGTTTTTCAGCGGAACACAAAAAGATGCTCAAAGAGTTTGATCAGGTCATAACAGCCATGTCAAAGGATGGCATCCGTCTTGAAATATGCATGTTTGCCGTGAATATCACCGGTGTGGATCCCTCATCGCTGCCCAGGGAATTAATTCATGTGCCCAATGGCTGGATTGCTTCAATCGGTTATCAGGAAAAAGGGTATTCCCTGGTTCCGGTATATTGAAAAGAGCGGGCCGGTTCCTTCCCATGGAGGGGGCCGGCCCTTTTTGTTTTCAGCGGAATCCATCCTTGTCCATATGGCGTCGGCCCGAGACGGATATCTCCCATGTCCATGTCGAAGAAGTGGAACTTCCCGCAGGCCAGGTGAAGGATGAGACAGTCATCCGGGACCTTCTGGGCGAACTCGGTGTAGTAGTTCCTGCCAGGCTTGGCGCCGTCACAGCCGCCCATGGGGAAAAAATGGCGGATATTCTTGTTCTTGACAAAGCGCAGCCTCCTATCCTATAGGAGTAGCCATGCATCAATTTGACAAAGACATATCCCTTGTTCAACAGGCACCTTCCTGTTTCAGTACAACCATTGCTTCCAACTGGGGGGTAAATGGAATTGCCAATGGCGGTTATCTCACGGCGATCATGGCCAATGCCATGATCAAGGCCGGTGGACACCACCTGGCCCCCATCGTTACGGTTAATTTTATCTCCAGGTGCATACCCGGAAAGGCTGATATTTCAGTTGAAAAAATTGCCAGCTCAAAACAGTTCGACCGGTTCCAGGCCAGTTTGACCCAGGATGGTATTGAGCGGCTCAGGGCCTTTGGCACTTTTTCCAGAACCGGGCAAACCAATAGTGCCCGTCGATATGAAACCGGGCCGCCGGAACTGGCTGATCTGGCTGACTGCGTTCCAATTCCCCCCATGCCCGAGTACACCGTCTACAACCAGGTCGATATCCGGTTGGATCCTGGGTGCACGGGCTGGATGACGGGCAATACAAATAACTCAAAATCAGAGCATAAGGGATGGGCAAGGTTCAGGGAGGAGAGACCCTTTGATTTCTTGTCAATACTCCTTATCGCAGACACGTTTCCGCCCCCTGTTATCTCAAGTCAGGGGCTTGTTGCCTGGGTTCCCACCCTTGAATATTCGGTCAACACCCGGAATCTGCCAAAGGGCGACTGGCTTAAGTGCATTTTCAGAACCCGGTTCATCAACAACGGCCTTTTGGAAGAGGATGGTGAACTCTGGGACGAATCAGGGGAGCTTGTCGCCATTTCCAGGCAGATAGCCCAGTACAAACCAATGGATAACCAAAATTAACCCGTGCCTGACTTATCAATGACAAGAAAACGTGTTTTTCCAGCCCGGGGCAGCGGTTACCCAAAGCTGTTTCAGGACTCTTCCGTGGGCATATTCAGGGCTGATGTTTCCGGCAGGATCCTCGATCTAAACCCTGCCTGCGCCAGGATGTTCGGGTATGATCTTCCAGACGAGTGCATCTACCTTGACCTGGGCCTTACCCGGGTTCTCTGTGACACTTCCCATGGGAGCGGGGCTGGACCCGAGGGATTTTTTGAAGAAACAGGGCATGGTTTCATTGAAAAAGAGTTTACTCAAAAGGACGGGACCCGTTTTATTGCCAGGGTCAGCCTTGTCCTGAACACTGGCTTTAATGGTTATCTTCCCCATGTGGAAGGCATTATTGAAGAGATCAGCCACCGTAAAGGGGTAGAGACGGAACTGGCCGAGACGGCGGCCAGGCTGAGAGCCTTTGTCAATGCATTTAAGGGATTTGTCTATACCAGCACCCGGGAGTATAAAATTGATTTCATGAACCGGGCCCTGGTTGAGCGAACCGGCCATGATGCAACAGGTCAGTTTTGCTTCTCAGTCCTCCACGGGCTTGAGCGTCCCTGTCCCTGGTGCAGGATGGATGGGGTTTTCAGGGGGAAGACCCTCTCATGGGAGGTAAAAAGCCCCCTGGACGGCCGGTGGTACTACTGCATGACCAGCCCGGAGCTGAAGAACGGCCGGGTTGAAAGGCAGTGTTCAACCCTCATCGATATCACGGATAGTAAACGCCGGGAAAAGAATCTTCTGGCGCATAAGGCATTTCTGGAAAAAGAGAATCTCTACCTTAAAAAGGCCGTGGGACAGACCTATCGTTTTGGTAACATTGTGGGAAAAAGCGTTGCCATGCAGTCCGTGTACAGTCTCATTGCCAAGGCTGGGGCAACCGGTGCCAGCGTGATCGTACAAGGAGAATCAGGAACGGGAAAAGAGCTCGTTGCCAGGGCCGTCCATGAGTTGAGCGACAGAAAAGAACACAATTTTGTTCCGGTAAACTGCAGCGCCATACCCGAAAATCTGATCGAGAGCGAATTCTTCGGCTATAAAAAAGGGGCCTTTTCCAATGCAGACCGGGATAAGCAGGGTTTTCTCGATGTGGCCCATAAAGGGACACTGTTTCTGGACGAAATCGGAGACATCGGACTGACCCTCCAGGGAAAGCTGCTCCGGGCCATTGACGGCGGTGGCTACTCTCCGGTGGGAAGCACCCAGGTGAAAAAGAACGATTTTCGGATTGTCGGGGCCACCAACAAAAATCTCTTACAGCTGGTTGAACAGGGCCGTATGCGATCTGATTTTTATTTCAGGATCCATGTGCTCTCGATTCACCTGCCCCCCCTGAGGGATAGAAAAGAAGATATTCCCTTACTCGTCGACTATTTTTGCGATAAAATGCCTGAATCCTGTTCCCTGCCCGGAAATATCCTTGAGAGGTTCCATGGTTACCACTGGCCCGGCAATGTCAGGGAGCTTCAGAATGTTTTAAAACGCTACCATACATTGAACGTCCTCGATTTTCTGGAAAAATCGGAAAATGGCAGGAAAGAGGCAGGGAAAACGGTTCCGCTTCCCGGGGATCCGTCCGGTGAAAGTCTCAGAACCATGGTGGACAGGCTTGAAAAGCGGGTGATCCTGGATGCGCTGGAAAAAAATCAATGGCACAGGACCAGGGTGGCATCCCTGCTTGGAATCGATCGGAAAACCCTTGGAGCAAAGATAAAATCCTACGGATTGATTCGGGAATGACCATGGGGGATCTGTCCGCAAATTGAGGAATAATTCCCCAATTGTTGCAAAAAAACGTTGTTTCAGCGGGTTGTCGTAAAACATTCCCCTTGAATGGGGAATTGTTCCCCGTTTTTGGAGGTGTTTCCCCCGGGAAGCAGTTATCGTCTGTATTTGAAATAATCCCCTTAAATCCAGTTGTTTACAAGCTTTGTATCGCAGGAGGTATACTTTTTGCCTTTATGAATGGTCTTTAGTTCTATTGTCGCTGTTCTGGTGAGGGATCAGCGGTATGACGCAGACCGGATCATTGCCATTGCGTTGCAGAACGATCCAGTAACAAAGGGGTACGATTATGAAAAAAGTTCAATCCATTGGTTTTAAGCTTGTTGCCGGAGGAATCCTTGTTGTTCTTATTCCTCTGGTGATTGTGGGCGGGATCTCCATGAACAAGGCCTCCAGGGCTCTCACAACCCTGTCAAAAAATCAGGCCAGTGATGTTGCAACAGATCTTGCACGCCTGACCAACCATATTCTTTCGGCCGATATCACCCTGGCAAAGACCCTGGCCGCAAAGGACCAGGTGATAAGGGCGGCCACCCTGAAACACCAGGGAAATGAGGATGAATTAGGCCAGGCTGTTTCCGCTCTGACCCGGAACCTCAGGAACACCTTTAACGAGTTTAATAATGACTATGAAGGTTTTTTTGTCACCGATGTCAAAGGCTATGCGATTTCCGGGGTCAGGGAAGGGGGGGGAGCCTACTCTGACTTCAGCGTGGCAGACCGGGGATATTTTAAAGAGATGGTGAACACAAGGAAGACGTCCATTGGCGATATGGTACGTTCCAAGTCAACCGGGGCATTGATCTGCGTCATAAGCGCCCCTGTTAATTCCTACAATGGCGATCTGGTGGGCAGTTTCTGCCTTGTTATCAAAGCCCGGCATATTACCCAGCTTGTTTCAAACAGGAAAATCGGCAACACCGGTTACGGGTTCATGGTAAACAAGCAGGGTACGATAATGGCCCATCCCGAGGAAAAGCATATCCTGTCCCTGAACGTTTTTAAACTCAAGGAGATGGTCGATTTTACAGAAAAAATGATATCCGGGAAGCGTGGGGTGGATGAATACACCTTTAAGGGCGTTGACAAGATCTCAGGATATGCCCCGGTGGGGCTCAACGACTGGTATGTCGCCTCCACCCAGGATGCCGAGGAGTTCCAGGCCGCCGTACACTCCATCCGGAACGCCACCCTGATTATCGGGGCGATCTCCATTGCCCTGACCGTTGTCCTGGTGCTTCTTCTGTCCCGGACCATCGTAAGACCCCTCAACTCTGCTGTGGCAGGACTAAAAGACATTGCCGAAGGTGAGGGGGATCTGACCATGCGCCTTGCTGTGACAAGCAAAGATGAGATCGGTGAGCTTGCCACCTGGTTCAACACCTTTATCGAAAAGCTTCAACTGATCATCAAACAGATCGGGGAGAACGCAGGACAGGTGGACCACTCCTCCACCGAACTTTCTGGCATTGCGATCCAGATGTCCTCGGGGGCCGAGAACTCGGCAACCCGTGCCAACAGTGTTGCAACTGCGGCCGAGGAGATGAGCGCCAACCTCAATTCCGTGGCAGCGGCCATGGAGCAGAGCTCGACCAACACGACCATGGTGGCTGCGGCAGCGGAAGAGATGACCTCCACCATCAATGAGATTGCCCAGAATGCCGAGCAGGCAAGGGGGATTTCCGTTGAAGCCGTGGATAAATCCAGGACCGCCGCAACCCGGATGGCGGAACTGGGTAAGGCTGCCCAGGCCATTGGGACGGTTACGGAAGCCATCACGGATATCTCGGAGCAGACGAATCTTCTTGCCCTGAATGCAACCATTGAGGCGGCAAGGGCAGGGGAGGCGGGCAGGGGGTTTGCCGTGGTGGCAAACGAGATTAAAGACCTGGCGCTGCAGACGGCCCGGGCGACCCTTGATATCAAGATCCAGATCGAAGAAGTTCAGAACTCAACCGCAGTATCCCTTACCGAGATTGATGAGATCTCCAATGTGATCAACGGGGTCAACGACATTGTTGCCACCATTGCAGCGGCGGTGGAAGAGCAGTCAACGGCCACAAGGGAAATTTCAACCAATATCAACCAGGCCTCCCAGGGGATCCAGGAGGTCAATGAGAACATCAACCAGAGCTCTTCCGTGGCAGAAGAGATCACCAAAGATATCGCCCAGGTTAATATCGAGGCCAACGAAATGTCCAACGGAAGCGACCAGGTACGGCTGAGCGCGGAAAATCTGACAGAGATGTCGGCCCAGCTCTCCGGGATTGTGGATAAATTCAAGGTCTGATGACGAACGAAAGCTACGGCATCCATTTGCCCTTGTCCCCCATCTTGGAAAAATGGATGCTGTAGCTTTCCCTAATCCGGTGGGTTCTTGAAGCTATTGTCCTGCAGGGCCCAGGAAATATATCAATGACAGGCTTAGCAAAGCCGTTGTCAGTGCCGTGGTAACCCCCACAAGAACCGGTCTGATTCCGGTTTTTTGCATTTGGGAAAAACTGGTTCCCAATCCGACGCCGGCCATGGCACCCAGGATCAGAAGTTTGCAGACCTTTTTGATGAGTGATTGGACATCGTAATTGATCACTTCCGAGACCCAGGTGAAAACGCCGAAAGTATTTAACAGCGCCATCACCAAAAATCCCAGGACAAACATGGGGATCGATTTGATGAAGCGTTCTTTTAACGACAGCGTCTTTTTTTCTGTCTGGTTTTCTGTGGAGTGGGCGTAAATCATTCCCATTGCTACAAGTACAAATGCCATCATGGCATTCCGGGTCAGTTTGATTATTGTGGCCATCTCTCCCGCTTGCTGGCTGAAGGAAAATCCAGTGGCAATAACCTGTGAGGTGTCATTTACTGCCGTGCCCACCCAGGTGCCAAAGAGTGCATCGGAAAATCCAAGGTAATGCCCAATTATAGGAAAGACAAAGACTGCTGCCGTTCCGATCAATGTATTGGTGGCAATAGCAAAAGTGAAATCATTGCCTTTCGCATCTATGACTGGGGCGATGGCCGCTATGGCTGTATTGCCGCATACTGCTGTTCCTACTCCGAGAAGTATTGCCAGCTTTGGCGGGATTTTGGCAATTCGTCCCAGGAAATATGATACTGCCAGTGCGACTGATATTAAGATTGTCACCATGATGACGGCCTTGCCACCAACGGCGATGAGCTGGGTGAAGGCCAGGCGGCATCCTAAAAGAACAACGGCCAGGCGAAGCATCTGTCTGAGGGCAAACCGTATTCCGGGAATCATTTTAATGGGGATGATAAAACAATTGTTGATGAGTAAACCCAGGAGAAGGGCAATTAAGACATCGCCGATTACTTTTTTTGAATCGCCTGGGAGCAGCCCGTGAATGAGAGTGCTGAACAGAATTATTCCTCCTACCAGGCAGAGCCCCGGTATGCAAGAACTCCACCTGTTGGAGGTGTCGATAACACCCCCAATTTCTCTGGAAAGTTTTTCCAACACGTTTTTGTCTTCTTCGGTAAACGGCTCACCTGATTTTTTATTGAATACCTCTATGGTACCCAGCTCTTTTCCTTTTCTGGTTGTCACGGGCATGTACAGGCTGGAACGGACGCTGGGATCCGGTCCGAGCTCAATTTTGCTGTCGTATTCGGGGGCTTTTTCATCATCTTGTTTCCCAGGCGTTCTCAACTCTTCCTTCGCATCGTCATATCGAATTGTGATGCTCAAATTTGCTTTCAGAATTCTCGTGCTCTTTTTTGCTATATCTGACAACAAAGCATTAAGATAACCCATTGTTCCTCCTTTGATTCCTCTTTATGGTTGTTATGTATAGGAAAAAGGTGAGGGTTGATGAGTATTTCTCATCGCAATGAAAAGCCCGCACTTGCAAAAAAAATGAGACATTTTTCAAGGGGAAAGTCTGGGGGTGTTCTTTAAGTAAAGTCGATAGAAAAGAGAATTGAATCGTCAGAAATCGTAACCCGTCTCTCTTGTTGATTCAACTGATGGGAATTCGTTGTTTGAAAATTAAACAGCTTTGATTGTACGCCAGCCGAAATAGTGTGTCAAAACAAAAAAAACATGCCCTGTGAATGTTTATGAAACCAGCGTTGTATTTTTGTCCGGCCGTGTTTGGGGAGTCTGGGGAGGCGCTGCCCCTGCCCTTCAACAGCATGTCATGATGGGCAGGGACGAATTGGGCTACCCTATTGGAAAACCGGGCTGGTGGCCGACAGCACCCACTTGGCTTTGTCCACGGTCACGGGGGTGTAATCGTTAAATTGTTCGATCAGGCCTTCGGGGGTATCATCGACCTTGATGAGTTCCCGGTAATCCGATTTGACAAATTCGTGGTCGATCATATGATCGATGAATTCCAGAAGCTTGTCGTAGTAGCCGCCGACGTTCAGGATGCCGCAGGGTTTTTTCTGAATGCCGAGCTGGGCCCAGGTGATGGCCTCAAACAGCTCTTCAATGGTGCCGAATCCGCCCGGAAGGGCGATGAACCCGTCGGACAACTCTGCCATCATGGCCTTTCTGTCGTGCATGGTGTCAACGATTCTCAGGTCGGTCAGATCGGTGTTGGCCACCTCCATGTTAACGAGCTGTGTGGTGATCACCCCGGTGACACTGCCGCCGTTTTTCAGAACGGAAACCGCAGTGGCTCCCATTGTGCCGACACTTGCGCCGCCGTATACGAGCCGGATATCTCGCTGGGCAAGTGTCTTTCCAAGTTTGACCGCGGTTTCAACATACAGGGGCTCTCTTCCCGGGCTTGACCCGCAGAACACGCAAATTGACTTCATTGGTTCCTCATATTCTACAATGTTTGTTTCTGAACCGGTTCCATGGTATTCCTGAAATCCGGAGATGGTCTTTATAATCATGATCTGGGGCAGATACCCTGTTTAAATTGGAAATGCAAGAAAATAACGGAGGATGATCATGGAGGTTCAACAGTTTTTCTACTCGTCAGACAACCTGGGCTACCTTGTCTACGGGACCGAGCATGCCGTTGCCATCGACCCGGGTGCCGTGGATGAGATGGTCGCCTTTGCCGATGCCAGGGGGGTGACCATTGAGATTGTGACCAACACCCACTCCCATTACGACCATGTCCAGGGAAACAAAAAGATGCTTAAGCTCACCGGGGCGAAGTTCCTGGATTGCCGTGACCTGAAAGCGCGCGGGTTCATTGAAATCGACAAGGAGCGCCTGCTTGTCTTTCACACCCCGGGACACATGGACGACTGTCTGAGTTTCAAGGCCGGTCACCGTCTTATCACCGGCGACACCCTGTTCAACGGAACCGTGGGCAATTGTTTTTCCGGGGATCTGGAGGGGTTTTTTCGTTCCATCAAGCTTTTGACCTCGTTTCCCGGGGAGAGTTTGATCTATGCCGGCCATGATTATGTCAGGCAGTCCATGGCTTTTGCAAGGACCATTGAACCGGATAACCCCCATATTGACGACTACCTTGATAATTACGATCCCGGTCATGTGGTGTCCACCCTGGCGGATGAGTTCAAGGTCAATCCCTATGTGCGGTTTAACCATCCCTTCCTGGTGGCGGCCATGGCAAAGCAGGGCCTTCCGGTTGCAACCGAGTATGAGCGGTGGTGCTCGGTCATGGAACATTATTGAGGCGCTTGAAAAAGGCCTGTTCAAGGGTTTTGACCCGGTCTCTTCTTTCAGGGGTAAAGAATTGCTTATAGAGCGGGTCGTCCATGGAAACCGGTTGTTGAAGAATTTTCTGCTCAAGAATGAAGAGAACCTCCATGGATTTGTCGCAGCAGGGGTAGCCCCTGTCGTCCAGGTGGATGGTTGAATCCTGCTTTATTTCAATGATGTTGTTGATGTCCACAAGTTTTAACCCGCCTTCAGGGGTCAGCATGAGGTTACCGACACCTGCAAGGTCCGGAATATGGCCTGTGGCTTGAATCATGGCCCGCACGGCCCCAACAAATGTTTTGATCTCCTTTACCGCCCGGGTGACAAATCCGTGGCATGGGGTGGTGGCATTGGGTTTGTAAAAGTGTTTGAGCGCTTCTTTTCCGGCAAGGTGCCAGGGATCGAGGATCGTTCCTGTGATATACTCCTGGAGCCCGCACAGCAGGATCTCCCTCTGGCCGTATGCGCGGTATTCGACAATGAACTCCTCGCTTTTTGCAACAAGGCCTGGGCCAAGGAATTTCAGGAGGAGTCTGTATCTTTTGATCTCCCTGAGGGCCTGGTCCAGAGAGTCGAACCGGGTTCGAAGCACCCTCAGCATCCGCGTGGGCCTGGCCCTGGGGAATTGCCGGATGTTGTCCTTGAGCGTTCCTGTTTGTTCTGTCTCCAGATCCCTGGTCAGGATCAGCTCAAAGATGTGGGAGCGCAGGCCTCCCCGGAAGTGTCGCCTGAAGCAACAGGTTGCAGGCGTCCTCAGAAAGTTGAGCCCTTGGAGTTTACGGGTCGAAAGAAACGGAACCGTGATGATATCGAATCCTTTGTCCTCTGCCATTGAATCCTCACCTGTTGTTGCTGTCACCTGGGATATCCCTTGCCCTGCAGAGCACTTTAGCGGAGGATTCTTAAAAAAGCAACCGGCCCGGAGGGGGGCGGTAGTGGGCTGGATGGAATTTATTGGGCCCCGGTGCAGAATAGTGTTGTTCTTTGGTCAAGATTATACTATTTATATAAGTTTAGAATCGTTATATTGTGTTTAACTTTAAGGATAAGGAAACAGTGAAGGAATTAAAAGGATCACAGAGGAAATACCTGAGGGGACTTGCCCACGACATTAAGCCGTCTGCCTTTGTCGGACAGAAGGGTTTTACGGACGCATTGGTCCGCGAGGTAAACGAGGCACTTGACGCCTGCGAGCTGATCAAGGTCAAGTTTGTCGATTACAAGGAGAAGAAGGTCAAGACAGCCCTTGCCCAGGAGATCGAAACGGCAACTTCATCCATTCTTGCCGGCCTCATCGGCCATGTTGCCATCTACTACCGTGAGCACAGGGAAACGGAAAAACGCGTCATCCGAATTCCCAAGTAGGGGTCACGGACCATCCTGCCGGGCCTGAGATCCCTTCCTGGAAGATTCTCTGAAGAGTGGAATCAGGCTCTCTAATCCATTGAAATATCAGTACAGCGCCATATAAGATGGTCCATCCGGGCCCGATGTTATTCGGACCCGGACGGCAATGGTGCCGGTCAGGATCAGGCGTTGTCTTTTGCCCGGATCTCGGCCCGTTTTATCTTTCCGCTGATGGTTTTGGGAAGCTCGTCTATATAGTCGATGACCCGGGGGTATTTGTAGGGCGCGGTGACCTTTTTTACAAAGTTCTGGAGCTCTTTTGTCAGTTCATCCGAAGGGGTAAAGCCGTCGTTGAGAACCACGGTCGCCTTTACCGCCTGGCCCCTGACATCGTCCGGAACACCGGTGACGGCCGCTTCCAGTACTGCATCATGGGCCACAAGTGCGCTTTCCACCTCAAATGGACCGATCCTGTAGCCGGAACTCTTGATAAGATCGTCCACCCTTCCCAGGAACCAGAAGTAGCCGTCCTCATCCATCCATGCTTTGTCCCCGGTGTGGTAGTACCCGTCCCTGCATGCCCTGGCGGTTTTCTCCTCTTCCTGGACATAGCCGTTGAAAAGACCAATGGGTCTTGACCCGTCTAATTTGATGCAGATTTCGCCCTCGACGCCGGGGGGGCAGACCATTCCGTCCCTGTCCAGGAGATCTATGGTAAAGCCTGGCACCGGACGGCCCACAGAACCGGGTTTAGGCTCCATAAAGTGAAAGGTCGCCAGCAGAAGGGTTGTCTCGGTCTGGCCGTAGCCCTCATAGATGGACAGGCCTGTTGCCTTTTTCCAGGTGTGGAACACGCTGTCGTTTAACAGCTCGCCTGCGGTGGTACAGTGTTTCAGGTGTGAGAGATCGTATTTCGCGAGATCTTCCTGGATCATGAAACGATAGACCGTGGGCGGGGCGCAAAAGGTGGTCACCTTGTGCTCGGCCATCATCTCAAGGAGTTTTCCCTGGTCAAATTTCCCCCTGAAATCGTAGACAAAGACCGTGGCCCCAGCCATCCACTGGCTGTAGAATTTTCCCCAGACCGCTTTGCCCCATCCGGTATCGGCCAGGGTGAGCTGGATATCTCCGGGTTCAAGGTCGTGCCAGTAGGATCCTGTGGGCACGTGGCCGAGGGGGTAGGTGTGGGCGTGGGCCACCATCTTTGGGTTGCCCGTGGTGCCTGAGGAGAAAAAGATGAGAAGGGGATCGTCTCCGCCTGCACAATCGGCTGGCTTCAAAAAGGTGTCCGGGGCGTTGGCAACCAGGGTGTCGTAGCAATCCCAGCCGGGGGAGGGGGTCTCTTTGCCCACTTCCAGGAAGATGCCCAGGCCCGGGCAGTGCGCTTTGGCCTTGTCAACGGTGGGGGTGAGGGTGTGTTCGGCAATGATGCCCCGGATGCCGGCAAAGTTGACCCTGGATTTGATATCCTTTTCGGTCAGGAGAAACGGGGAGGGGATGGCAACGGCCCCGATCTTGTGCAGGGCAAGCATGGTTACCCAGAACTCCACCCGTCGATAGAGGAGGATCATCACCTTGTCGCCCTTGGCAATGCCCTGGTCTGTCAGGGCGTTGGCAAGCCTTGCCGAGGTGGTTGAAAAATATTCCAGGTCAAAGTTGCGGCAGTTTCCCTGGTTGTCAACGTGGATCATTGCAGGTCTGCCCGGGTTTCCTTTTGCTGTTTCATCGATGAAATCAAAGGCATAATTGTAATTTTCCGGTACATCTACCGAATAGTCCCGGACGAACTCGTCATAGGTTTCTGGCTTTAGTTTTTTCATACAAGATTAACTCCATGTTAAAAATTGATTAGACCGGGGCTTTCTATCTCCATAGGGTGCTTGGTCGATATTTTCAGCTACTTAGCTTTGATTCTCGCGTTGTTTTGGCAAGGGAATCAGAAAGCTTTTTTGGTTCTGGCTTGTCCTGGTTGGGTTATGCAAGCACATCCAGGAATGTGGCGTTTTTCTGGTCAAGTCCCCGCATGGCGTGGGGAATGTGTGAGTTGAAGTAGAGACTGTCTCCGGGTTCCATTATAATGGTCTCCTCCCCCAGAACCACCTCAAGACGGCCCTCCAGAAGATGGATGAACTCCTGTCCCGGGTGGTCGTTGAAGGTGAGCTCCTCCTTGGTCTTGGGGGGGACAATCACCCGGAAGGGCTCCATTTTTCTGCCTGAGAACCGGTAGGCAAGACTGTGGTAGTCATAGTCCTTGCGCCGCTCCACTGCCATCACGTTTCCCTGTTTGACAAGGGAGTAGTTGTGAAGATGGGATTCATCCCCTGACATGAGCACGGTGGGGTCCATGTTAAAGGTTTTTGCAACGGAAAAGAGGTAGCTGACCGGGATATCCATGGTGCCGGATTCATAGTCGATGATACTCTGTTCTGTCATGTTAAGTTTTTCGGCCATCTCCTTGGTGGTGATGTCCACAGCGTCCCTGAGGCCTTGGAGTCTTGCGGCAATCTCCTTGTAGACAGGTGTTGTACTCTTCATAGTCGGTTCCTCTATGGGGGTTGTTGATTCAAACGTTTAAAAACAAATTAGAAGCTTTAGCAGTTGAACAGGGTTCTGACAATAGATTTTAGAAAAAGTTTTTTTCCTTGACTTGAACAATGTATATTAATAGGAACATAGCAGTCCTTAAATTTCTAGTTTTGCCATTGAAGTCATAAAGGAGAGCGTCATGTCACAGTATGAGAAAAGGTTTTGGCTCAAGAGTTATGATAAGGGGATCCCCCATGACATCGAGATTCCCGACAGGCCCGTAAGAGACTTTTTCAAGGAAAACGTGGGGCGGTTTCCGGACAAACCCTATCTGATCTTCAATGAAGAAAGCCTCTCCTACGCCATGGTCAACGAGCTTGCCTGCCGGCTGGCCAACGGCCTTGAACAATTGGGGGCCAAAAAAGGCGACAGGATCGCCTTTCTCATGCCCAATGTGCCCCAGCACGTTATTGCCATCCAGGCAGGGTACAAGGCCGGAACCGTCAATGTGGGGTTGAACACGCTCTATACGGTGCCGGAGCTGAAGCAGCAGATCAACGATTCCGGCGCAACCATCCTCATTGCCTACACACGGGTTGCCCAAAAGGCCTTTGATCTTCAGAATGACCCCGACTGCCTGTTGAAAACCGTGGTCGTGGTGACTCCCGTGGGTGAAGCACCCGTGGAGGAGACCGAATCGGTGTTTGATTTTGACACCCTCCTTTCGAATGCGTCAGCTGCGGAACCCGGTGGGGCGATCTCTCCCGACGACGTTGCCATGCTTCAGTATACCGGCGGGACCACCGGGGTCTCCAAGGCGTGCTGCCTGACCAATCGCAACATCATGGTCATGTGCCGCCAGTACGGTACCTGGATCGCCGGTGCCTGTCCCCCGGAAGAGGTAAGAAACCTGTGCGTGATCCCGCTGTTCCATGTGTACGGGTGGAACACCAACGTGAACCTGACCCTTTTTGGCGGGGGCACCATCATCCTGGTGGCAAAGCCGGATCCCGATGTGATCCTCTACAATATCAACCGCCACGAACCCACCATCTGGTGCACCGTGCCCCGGCTTGTCAACCTGTTGATCAACCACCCGGACACCCCGGATTCAAAGCTCAACAAGATCAAGGGCTTTTTCTGCGGGGCGGCCGCCCTTCCCCTGGAGGAGATGAGACGGCTCAAGGCGCTTTCCGGTGCGCCTGTCATGGAGGGGTATGGGTCTGCGGAAACCACCAACCTCATCACCATGAATCCGGTTGGCAATACCAGGGAGGGGAGTGTTGGGCTGCCGTTGCCAAACACCGTGGTGAAGATCGTTGACATCGAGAGCGGCCGGTTCGAAGTGCCCGTGGACGAGCCCGGCGAGATTGTTGCCAAAGGCCCCCAGATCATGAAAGAGTACTGGAACAATTCTTCGGAAACCGAGATCGCCTTTACCGATGACGGGTACCTCTATACCGGGGATATCGGGTGCATGGACGAGGAGGGCTTTGTCCATATCCTGGACCGTAAAAGGGATGTGGTGATCAGGGGCGGTTTTAATGTCTATCCCCGTGAGATCGACGAGGTGGTCTACCAGCTGTCCAGCATCCAGGAGGCCTGCACCGTGGGTGTTCCCCACGAGACCTCCGGCGAAACGGTGAAAACCTATGTGGTGCTCAAGCCGGAAACCTCCCTCACCGTTTACCAGGTACGGGAACATTGCCGGCGCCAGCTTGCCGCCTATAAGGTGCCGGAGATAGTTGAGTTTGTGGACGAGATACCCAAGACCGGCATTGGAAAATTCGACCGGAAGGTGCTGCGGGTCGGGGGGAGCATCAATTGGGATTGATAAGCTGATTGAACAGCCGGGTCCCGTTGTCAAAGGTCTGCTGAACCAGGGACTTGGTGGGGATCTTGAGGATGTTTGCTGAAGCTTCTGCGATCACCAGGAGGTTTGCCGGGGTGTTGATCTTGTCCTTTGCCGGGACAGGCAGCCTTGGCAGAAGGTCCGGGCTGTCCGTTTCCATGAGAAGGCGGTCCGGAGAGACTGCCTTTAAGGCCTTGCCGGCCTTTTTGTTGTGGGGGTTGGTGACAGCCCCTGAAAACGAGATATAAAGATTGTGGCGCTCGAACAGGGGAACCATGTCACCGGATCCGGAAAAGGAGTGGATGAGTCCGCCTCCGGCCAGGGGGCCCACCTGTTTCAGGATTCGGATGAAGCTGTCCCAGGCCTTTCGGATGTGAATGGATACGGGAAGACGTAAGGCCTGTGCCATGGTAAGCTGGGTGATGAACACGGCTTCCTGCAACTGCCGGTCCGGGGCGTCGGTGGTGAAGTCGAGGCCAATTTCGCCAACCCCGGAAGGAATGCGCCCTAAACAGTGCCCAAGGGTCTCTTCCCAGCCGGAGGACAGGGTGTTCACATACCAGGGGTGGACACCGAAACAGGGGAGAACCGTGTCTGCCTTCCCGGCAATGGCAATGAGATCCTCCCAGTCCGCTTCTTGTGTTCCGCAGGAGACGAGAAACCCACCGCCGGAGCTGTTCCAGGTTTGGATGATCCGGGGAAGCTGCCGGGCCAGGCGCTTGTCCTGGAGGTGGCAGTGGGCGTCAAATCGTTTCACCTTCTAAAAAAGTTCGCTTGTTTCGTGGCCCAAGGGTCGTGTCATGAGCCTTTTCACGGCTTTCTCCGGGGTGGAACCCTCATAGAGTGCCTTGTACACCTCATTGATGATGGGAAGATCGATGCCGAGCTTTTTGGCAAGGTTATACACCGATTTGGTGTTCCTCACACCTTCGGCCACGGTGCGTCTTTTTGCCTGGATTTCGGCAATGGTTTTTCCCTGTCCCAGCTCCTTGCCCACGGTGTAGTTCCGGCTCAGGTCGCCGGTGCAGGTTAGGATCAGGTCACCCACCCCTGAAAGCCCGGAAAAGGTGTGGGGATTGGCCCCCATTTTCATGCCAAGCCGCCTGATCTCGGCAAGTCCCCGGGTGATGACGGCCGCCCGGGTGTTGAGGCCCAGCTCCATGCCGTCCACAAAGCCCGCGGCAATGGCGATTATGTTTTTCACGGCCCCCCCGAGCTCAAGCCCGATGGGATCGTCATTGACATAGACCCTGAAATAGTCCGTGGCAAAAATGTGCTGGACAAGGGTTGCCACTTCGATGTTTTTCGAGGCAATGCTGATGGCTGTGGGTACCTTGTCGGCGACTTCCTTGGCAAAGCTCGGGCCGGACAGGACCACAAGGTTGTCCGAATCCAGGACGGGAAGGCTCTGTTCCAGGACCCCGAACATGGTGAGGTAGGTTCCGTCTTCGATCCCCTTGGAGGCCGTGATCACGATGGTATCCCTGGAGATGTGGGGTGCCATCTGTTCGGCCACACTCCGCATGGTGTGGGAGGGTACGACGATGAGGATAACTTCGTTATTCTTCACCACCTCTTCAAGATCGTTGGATGGAACGATACGGTCGGACAGGGTGGTGCCGGGAAGAAACAATTTGTTTTCCCGGTGTTCCAGAATATCCTGTTTTACCTCGGCTTCATAGGCCCAGAGGTCGATGATGTATCCTTTTATTGCAAGGAGGTTAGCTAAGGCGGTACCCCAGCTGCCTGCTCCCACGACTCCGATTCTTTTTGGCTCTTTTGTTCGTATATCCATTGTTTTTTCCTGGTACCTCGGTTTATAAAAAACTTGGTTGACGCCTGTTTTTTATAATTTGGGGCAGGTTTTGTCAATTATTGGTTTTGCCCTTTCCCTGGCGGTTTCTTTGAATTGGGGGGGCCGATAGCGTCTTCAGCGGTTTTTTCCGCGTCTTTGGCTTTTGTCTTGGCTTTGGCTGCCCGCCGGAACGCGTCCTGGGCCTCTTTTTCTGCGGTGTCCACTTTTTTCCTCAGCTCTTTGTGCTTCTCCGGGGGGATTTCCCCGGACCTATCAGTTTCAAGTCTGGCAAGTTTGTGATTGAGCCTTTCGACTGTTTCACGGGCAATGTCTGCATGCTTTTCAGCTTTTGCGGCTTTTTCCCTGGCAGCCTCAAGGGCGTCTTCCGCCCCTGCGATCAGAGCGGCCGACCCTTCTTCGGGTTCTGAATCCAGATCGATGTCCTCGGCTGCAAGCATCAGGACAGACATGGGCAATTGGGGTAAGGATTTGTCAAAAGAGTGTCCCGTTGCGTCCGTCAACCGGTTGGCCTTCAGGGTAAAGGGCAGGAAGACGATGGTGGTGTTCCGGGAGTTCTCCACAACGGTTCCCGGTTCAAACGACGGAACGACAAAGGCTTCCGCTTCGATGCGGACATCTTCGAGAATCTGGTTCAGGGCCTTTTTTTCATCATTGATATTGGCCCCGCTCCCCTTGGTCAGGACCCGGATGGCGGCCTCGCCCCAGGGGGCGGTTCGCGTCATCAAATAGGCAAAGAGCAGCATCAGGCGGCTGGTGGCATCGTTTTGCCACCATACATCGATTCGGCGCTCCGCAACAGGGGTTTCCCGGGCGTTGCGCCAGGTGTCGGGGGTTGTTTGCAGCACAGCGATGTTAAAGCCGAAACGGAACATGGTTCTTAATTGTTGAACATAATGGTACCGGTTGGTGCCGGGAATGGTATCTCCGGGTTTGCTGAACCAGTTGAGAACAACGGTATTCGGCGTTGTGGGGCCGAAACCCGAACCCTGGAGCACCACCTCCAATGCATCGGAAAACTCCGGGGCGCACACGGTGAGGGGGAAAATGGGTAATTCTCTCTCCATGATGAAACCGGCCCGTTCCGTTTGCCGATCCTGGCGTGTTTTTTTGGCAACAGCCCCTTCTCCCTCGGTAATGTGCACGGCCAGGGCGAACCCGGCCCCTCCTTCAATCCAGGATGAAAAGGTGAGCAAGGGGTCTCTTCTCTTTTCCCCATGATCGAGAATCAGGAGACGCGGCCGCCAATCCTTGTCGTGGGCCGGGTCTTTGGCTGCCTCCAACAGGTGGTTCCTTGCCTGCTGCATATGATATGCCCGTGAACTGTCCGCCCATCTTGCCGGTCCGGCCGTCCGCTTGAGATATTGATGGATGGCGAACAGGACCGCAATGGCGGCTGCCCCGGTTCGGGGATCGATGGCCAGCATGACCCCGGCACAGGTCAGGAATCCCAGCAGGCTCAGGTGCGGTGAGAACCATTTAAACCGGGGCCGGAAGGACGGGCTGGCTGCCCGGGCTTCGAAAAAAGTGGCATAATTGAGCAGGCCGTAGGAGATCAGGAAAAACATGGAGACCACCCGGGCCACCAGGTTCAGCTGCCCCAGGGCAATGACCAGAATCGCGATGGCTGCGGACAGCAAAACGCCCCGGCGCGGATTTTGGGAAGGGCCGTGTCCCTTGGCAAAGGGCTTCAGGAAAGAGAATACCCGGTCGGCTGACAGGGACTGGAGAATCCTGGGCGCTCCCATCAATGAGGCCATGGCCGAGGACAGGGTGGCCGCCACCACACCGGCGTCGATGAGAAAGCCGTATCTGGATATGGTTTTCATGGCCCCATAATTGGCGGTAAGTTCAGCATTGGGCAGGCTGGCTGAAAAAATCAAGGCGGTGGCCAAATAGACGATGATGGAGATACCGACGGCAAGAAAGGTGCCCAGGGGAAGGCTTTTGCCCGGATCGGCCAGATCACCGGACATGCTGACTCCCTGGGTGAACCCGGTCACTGCGGGAAAGAAAATCGCAAACAGCACCCAGAACGGAACCGCGCTTTCCGGGGGAATCCAGTTGGTTTTCAGCAATGCCGGATCCCAGTGAATGAACCCGCCCCAGAAAAAGGACCCCAGGGCCGCCAGGAGCAGGGCCATGACCACAAATTGAAACCGGGTGGCCCAGTCTGCGCCAAGCCAGGCAAAGATAAAAAGGAATGACACCGCACCGAACGCTATCAACCGGGTGGTCAGCGCGCTCGCATCCGGCGAAAACGCCGCCGCAGCCTCGGCAAAACCGATGCAGTAAAAACCGATTGAAACCGATTGGGCCAAAAACAGCACAAGGCCGATCGACCCGCCGAATTCCACCCCAAGGGTCCGGGAAATCAGGTAATAGTCCCCCCCGCCTTTGACCCTGAGATTGGTTGCCACCGCCGACAGGCTGATGCTGGTCAGGATTGAAATGGCATTGGCAAGGGCGATGATCACAAGGGCCCGGCCCAGGCCGGCACTGCCGACCACATATCCCAGGCGCAGGAATAAAATAATGCCCAGAATGGTGAGGATGCTGGGGGTGAAAACACCGGCAAAGGTGCCGAGTCCGGCCGGCGGACCTGTTCTCTCCGTATCAGGGGATCTAACGGTTGTATTCATCGGGCTCATCCATGTGTTGTTTACGTCTACGGATTTTTTATGACACGCTTGTCCATTTTATCCCTCTGGCGCAGAACCGCAAGCTTTTATGAAAGAGCTGTATGAATAATTTTGGTTTTAACATCAATCATGGGAGGAGGCGGCATGGGAGGGATCACCAGCACTGGGGCGTGGGGGGCGATTGGCCTGGACCTCTTTCTCGGCTTTTCTTTATACCTCCCGGTCCCCCATGGTCCGGCGATGGCCATGGGGGCGTTCCATGCTATCCCTTGCCTTTGGTGCTGGTTTTGCCGGGGCAGGCATTTTTTTCAATAAAATCGATCACCATGCCGGCCACATCAATCCCTGTGATAGTTTCGATGCCTTCCAGACCGGGTGATGAGTTGACTTCCATGACCACCGGCCCGTGATTTGACCGCAGCAGGTCCACACCGGCGACCCGCAAGCCCATTATCTTGGCTGCCCGCATGGCGGTTGAGCGCTCCTCAGGTGTAATCTTCACATTTGTCGCCTTTCCCCCCTGGTGGAGGTTGGACCGGAATTCCCCTTCCGGACCCTGGCGCCGCATGGCTGCCACAACTTTTTTACCAATGACCCAGCACCGGATATCACTGCCGTTGGATTCCTTTATGTATTCCTGAACCAGAATATTGGCTTTCAGGCTTCTAAACGCCTGGATAACACTCTGGGCCGCCTTTTTCGTTTCGGCAAGCACCACGCCAACGCCCTGGGTGCCCTCGATCATTTTCACCACCAGGGGAGAGCCGCCCACCATGGCGATCAGATCATCCGTAAACTTGGTGCTGTGGGCAAACCCGGTGACCGGCAGGCCAATGCCCTTGCGTGCCAGCAGTTGCAGGCTGCGAAGCTTGTCCCGGGAGCGGCTGATGGCAACCGATTCGTTCACGCAGTAAACCCCCATCATCTCGAACTGGCGGACCACCGCAGTTCCGTAAAAAGTTATGGAAGCACCGATGCGCGGGATAATGGCATCAAACCCTTCCAGCTTTTCCCCTTTATAGTGAATGGCCGGATTGTGGGAGGTGATGTCCATGTAGCAGCGCAGGGGGTTGATGACATGCACTTCATGGCCGCGTTCTTTTGCGGCTTCAACCAGTCGGCGAGTGGAATAAAGCTCTGCCTTCCGGGAGAGAATACCAATTTTCATAGTTGTTCGTTCTCCAATTAAAGCCTTTTATTTATAGGCTTTTTCAAGTTTGCGTCCGCCAAGATACGCCCGGCCCGGATCGATGATAAACCGTTTTTCCAGGGCGGTTCGACCTAACAACATCCTGAACATCATACGATCCCGGTTGGTCAGGGTCATGTGGATGGGCCATTTCCTCTCTCCCAGAACAACCGTGGTCTCAATGAAATAGCGCATCTCCGTGTGCCCGCCCGAGTCTTTCACCCGACGGCGGTCCACCACCGGTGCTTCACAGAACAGTTCGACATCACGCCGTTTCTGCAACGGATGGACGCCAAACCGTACCATCAGCTGCCCTTGGACGGTATACTCCTCGATACTGAAGGTGTGAATCGCTGAAGTTCGGGCGCCTGTGTCGATTTTGGCTTTAATGGCGGGTATCTCCAGGTCGGGAAAAAACAGCCATTCTTTCCATCCGATTATGGGATACCTGTTGTCCGCAGGTATTGATGGGGTGCGCATTTAAAAAACATCCTTTTACGGGTGGGAACGTGGGTGATACACGCACCAGATTCGGGGGTCGTCAGATTTTGGGACTATCTCCTAACCCTTGTACAAAAAATTATTTTCGGGCGATATTTAGATGAAAATCTGTGCTTTGTCAAGAGAAGTCAGCACCATCCGGTTAGAAAACCGCATGGTCAATGGGGCCGGGGCTATCGGAACCTGTCGGCGCTTATTTTGAAGCGCTTCATGATCTGCTGCAGGGCCTGGCGCTCGAGTCTGCACCGTTTGGCCGCCTTGGTGACGTTGCCCCCGGACAGGGACAGCATGGCGCCGATGTAGTTGTGGTTGAACCGGGTCAGCATCTCCTCCTTGGCCTCTTTGTAGGGCAGCTTGTGGAGGGTGTCCTGGTCCAGGTGATCCAGGGACAGGGCCTGGGGGCCGGTGGCGTCCAGGGGAATGTCCGAGCAGGTGATGGTGTCTGATTCGGCGGAGAGGATGCCCTGGATCAGGGCGTTCTCAAGCTCCCGCACGTTTCCGGGCCAGGCCTGCTGCATGAGCCGGGTCATCAGCTTCTCGGAGATCCTTTTTTCCGGCCGGTTGAGGTTCTTGCAGTGCTTGGTGACCAGGTGCCGGGCAATGCCCGGGATATCGGTGATTCTCTCCCTTAGCGAGGGCAGTTCAATGGTAAACACATTGAGCCGGTAGAAGAAATCCTCGCGAAACTCCCCCTCGGAGATCTTCTGATGGAGATTCCGGTTGGTGGAGGCGATGATCCTTACGTCGATCTTGACCGATTTCGTGTCTCCCAGGGGTTTTATCTCCCGTTCCTGGAGGACCCGGAGGAGCTTGGTCTGAATGGTGGGGCTGATGTCGCCGATCTCATCGAGGAACAGGGTCCCCTGGTCCGCCTCCTGGAACAGCCCTTTCTTGTCCCGTGTGGCATTGGTGAAGGCCCCTTTTTTGTAGCCGAACAGCTCGCTTTCCAGGATATGTTCGGGAACCGTGGGGCAGTTGATGGGGATATAGGAGTTCTCTTTTCGCTGGCTCAGGTAGTGGATGGATTGTGCGGTCAGGTCCTTGCCCGTGCCGGATTCCCCTGTGATCAGCACGGTCACGTTGCTTTCCGCCACCATGGAGATCTTCTGAAACACCGCCTCCATGGCCGGGCTTTCTCCGATGAGCTTGCCAAAGGAGCCCTTTTTCTCCTTCTGGAGCTTCTGGTTCTCTTTTAAGAGCAGGCTGCGCTCCAGGGCCTTCCTGACCCGGAAGATGATCTCGTCCTGGTCAAAGGGTTTGGAGATGAAGTCATAGGCTCCTTTTTTGATGGCGTCCACGGCAACGTCGATGCTGCCAAAGCCTGTTATCATGACCATGGTGAGACCGGGATAGTGTTCCACCACATGGTCGAGGAGCTCAAAGCCGTCCATGCCGGGCATGCGGATGTCGCACAGGACCAGGTCAAAGGATTCCTGGCCCAGGATGGTGAGGGCCATCTCGGCTGAAAATGCGGCCGTGACCGTGCAATCGAGTTCCGGTTCCAGGATCCGTTTAAGGAGCATTGTCATGTCTTTTTCATCGTCAACAACAAGAATCCTGCCCTTTATCATTCGACCTCTCCGTTTTCCTCAGCCCTGGGAAGCATGATGGTAAATACCGTGCCCTGGCCAGGGCTGCTTTCCACGGTAATGTCTCCGCCATGGTTTGCGATGATACCGTAACTCACCGAAAGGCCAAGGCCTGTTCCTTTTCCCACCGGTTTTGTGGTGAAAAAGGGGTTGAATATTTTTTCCAGGGTTTCCTGGCTGATACCCGGGCCATTGTCCCTGACTGCGATGAGAACCTGGTTGTGGTTGTTTTCGGTGGTTGTAATGGTGATGGTCCCTTTTTTTCCCAGGGCGTAGCCCCCATTGATCAGGAGGTTGATCATCACCTGCCGCAGCTCCTGCTCGTTGCCCGTGACCAAAAGCTGCCGGCCTTTCCACAGGTTGAGGTCCGTTTCGATCTGCCTCAGGTCGGGATGGTTGATTAGAAATTTCACCACGTCGTCCACCACCTGGTTCATGTTGATCCGGTCATCGTCCACCGAGTTTTTCCGGGAAAAGGTGAGCAGGTCGGAAACAACGTTTCTGCAGGCGTGGACATGCTTTTCGATGATCTTCAGATCATCGTGGGTGGTCTGGACGCTTTCCGGCTCCTGCTTGAGAAGAAGCTGGGTATAGCCAAGGATGATGCCCAGGGGATTGTTGATCTCATGGGCGACCCCTGCGGAGAGCTCCCCAAGGGCGGCAAGCTTTTCGGCCTGGGCCATCTGTTTTTCCATCATCTTTTTCTCGTTGATGTTCTTGATGATGAAGTGGTAGGTCCTGGCACAGCCAAAGGCGCCGTAGTCGACCCCGCAGGTGATCATCACCAGCAGGTTCTCTCCGTTGGGCCGGACAAAGGCGGTCTCTTCGTTGAGGATGAATTCATGGGCGTTGATGTGGCCCTGGATCCGTTCCCATTCCCTGCCGTCGGCAAAGAGCATCTTGATGTGCATCTCGCCTGTGACCATCTCCTCCTTGGTGTAGCCGGTCATGGGGATGCCGGCAGGATTGATCTCGATGATCTTCCACTGGCTGTCCGTTACCAGGATGGTGTCCAGGGACTGTTCAAAGATCCTGCGGCATTTGTGTTCGCTGGCGGTGAGCATTTCGGTGCGCTCGATAACCTGCTGTTCAAGGTTCTGGTTCAGGTGAACAAGTTTGAGGTGGGTCTTTTCAAGGGCCCTGCGGCTGCTCAGGATCTTCCGGTTTATGTTCCAGCTCTGCTTGAAAAAGAGGGTTATCAGCCCCACCAGCATGAACGAAACCGTGTTGATGGTGCCGGAGTAGGGGCCGATGGTATGCCAGATTTCACCGTTGGACGAGAGGACGAGCAGCTGCTTCAGGATGTGGCCAAAGGACCGGGACAGGGCAAAGATGGTGAACCCCGAGCTGATCCACATGAGATAGAGGTAAACCATGTTGGCTGGGTGCTTCTCCCTTAGCATCCTTGCCTTGTGCAGGGAGATGGTGGAGATGATGATCATGGCAAAGGAGCCAAGGACATCCACGGCCAGGATGGGGGTGTAAGGGAATATCATGCCTCCTCCCCGGCAAGAAGCTTTGAGAGTCCCCGGTAGAACAGGGCGATGGCCGGGACGCATAAAAGGTGGTCAAGCTTCAGGATATAATAGAAGTTGGCAAGGGCCCGGCTGTTGTTTGCGGGATCTATTTGGATCTGCCACACGGACAGGGTTTTGACATCCACGGCCGCGATCTGGTTGTCAAGGAAGTGAACCGCCAGGGCGTCCAGGTTCCAGAGGATGAAAAACAGGGCCGAGTATTGGATTAACCGCCATCCCCTTTCCCGGTCAAGCCCCTGGCCGTTGATGGTGAGGATAAGGGTCACCATGGAGAGGAGGAAAAAAAGGTGCCCGAGCTGGTGGACGATGATGCCCTCGGAGCCCGAGTGCATCTGGGTTGCATGGGCTATGTCGGGGATGAGAATTCCGAGAAAAGCCGTGACAACCAGGGCTGTATATTGCTTTGAGGCGTGTTTCATCTACTTTCTTCCGGCCTGGTGTTCAATGGGGACAGATTTTGTGCAATGGGGACAGATTTCAAATCTGTCCCCGATGGCTATGGCTCTTTCTCTTGTACAGGTACTTGGCAATGGCAATGCCGATAAACGACAACAGGGCCGAGACAAAGTACCAGAACACGGCGCTTGCCTTTACCGTGTGAAACTCAAACAGGGTTTCGCTTCCAAAGACCCGGGCAAGGGCAGCTGGGTTGAAGGCGTTGTTGACATAGGCCAGCATCAGGAGGAGGGGCAGCCAGGTGGTGATCAGGGTCTTCATCAATCCTTCGAAAAAGTAGTCGTAGTAAGCCCGGTTGAGCTTGGCCTGGTCGATGTTTTTTGCCATGGCTTTTCCCTTTTCCCTGTCCGCATGGTTGGCCGCTTCCTGGCGGATGCCGTACCAGTACTGAAAGTCCTTTTCCAGCTGCTGGTGGCGTTTGGTTGTGTAGGAGGCACGGAAAACGCCGGACAACAGAACCATGGAAAAGGCGAGCAGGAATATTATGGCTGTGGGCCCCAGGGGGTGAAGGGGGGTTAAAAGGGTGTCTAACAGGGCGGCTGTCTTAAGACTGTAAATTAAGATCTGGTCCCAGAGGGTGTCAAGGAGGCTGTCCATCGTATAAAACCTTTGTCTGCCTGCTTATGTTGCGGGTGGTCAAAATCAGACAGGGGGGTTGCTTTCGCAACACCCCTGTCATTTACTCTAAACTTTGCGCTACTCTATCATCATTAGATCCAGATCTCAATCTTAAAAAAACTGAAGACCAGGAAGAAAAGAGTGATGGCTTTTGCGCTACACATCACCGTTAGATCCAGATCTCGATCTTAAAGAACCGGAAGAACAGGAAGAAAAGAGTGATGGCCAGAACCCATTTGAGCTGAATTTCGCTGAACAGGGTCTGGAGACGGCTTCCCAGCATACCGCCGGCAAAACCACCGATGATGATGGAGATGGCCAGCCAGAGATCTGGAAGGTAGCCGTTGAGAAGGTAACCGATAAAGGAACCGATACTTGAAAAGCAGGTACCTACAAGGGCGATGGGAACGGCAACGTACATGGGAAGGGCGCCAAGGCTTGTCATGGCGGGTACCAGGAGGAAACCACCGCCGATACCGAAACTTCTGGAGACGATACCGATACCCAGGCCGAGGATTCCGAAGAGAAGGGGATTGATCCTGAACTCTTCACCCCAGAACTTGAATCTGTAGTCTGTGAGGCTGCCCTTGACAGGCTCGATGGAACCCATCTCTGCTGCAGAGCCGTCTGTCTTGGCCTTGGCAACAGCTGCGTTGAACTTCTGGACCATGGCCTTGATATTCTTTCTCTTCTCCATGGCCTTGGGGGTGAGCTCCTGGAGGGTCTTGAATCCCATGAGTACAACCAGAATGGCGAGCCACTCTTTGTAGGTCTTCATGGGCAGGTACTCGATGGCGTACTGGCCAAGCCATACGGAACCGATGAAGATACCCACACCAAAGGAGAGACCTACGGGCCATGCAACCCTGCGCTCTTTTACGGCAAAGCGGTAGAAGGATCCAAGGGGGGAGAACAGGGTGAGGGCGATGTTGGAAGGCCGAAGAACGTTGGCCGCATTGATACCAACGGGACCTGCCGTTTGCACGACCATTACCTGGAAGGCCGCCATGAGCATTCCGCCGGCAGCGCCGATCATGGAGAAGTAGGCGCCCACGAGGATGGCGCCGATGATGATCCAGAGGGGGTTCATGTAGCGACCGCCCTTGTCGAGCCAGAAGCCTTTGGGCTCAAGCTTGTAGTCGCCTGCGGCAGCGCCGTTTACAAACACGTTGAACTCAGTGTCAGGCGGGGTGTGGCGGTAGGTCTTGAAGGATGCGGTGAACTTACCGGTGGTCTTGTCAAGGTCGATCTTTGTGCCCTTGTCCCAGTAGCTGCCGGAGGTTCCGTGGTCGGTGAGAACGCTTCTGGAGAAGATGGTCACCTTGCCCACACGGGTCAGCTCTTTGGTAATGGTGTTGATACCGTAGCTTGACTCATGGGCGTATTTGTAAAAGTTCCACTCGGCTTCGTTGCTGATGGCGCCAAGCATGCTTTTTGTTACGTCATTCAGGTCCTTCCACTTGTTGAGCTTGAACATGGTGGTGCTGTAGAGACCCCTTTTCCCCTTCTGGGTGAAGAAGGAGGGACCGCCGAATTTCTTATCGACAACCTTACCAAATTTTCCAGGATTTGAGGTCAGCATGTAGTAGAGGACCGGGATGCTGGTGTCCGTGGTGAACCCTTTCTTCTTGGCATCCTTGGCAAGTTTCTTTACCTCGGTCTTTCCGTCGGTGTCCTTGGGGGCGAATCTGTCTTTGGCTGCAATGGTCAAAAACAGGTCTGCGCCGGGTGCGATGGTTCCGCTGATTGTTACCACATCACCCGCGCTGTAGGTGGATGCGGAAATGGTGCCCGTGTTTTGAGCCATGGCAGGCATGGCGCAAAACAAGAGAACCATTGAAAAAACAAATAATCGATTAACAATTTGTTTCATATCTCTTCTCCTTAAAAAAAATAATTAATGCGCCCTTGTTCGGGGTTGCTTTGCCGAAGCCAGGGCGCAAATCCTATAAACCGCTAACAGGGATCGTTTTTCCGACCCTGTTAAAAACAAAATTTCATGAATGAGCCCAAAGCAAACTGTATGCCCCTGGGCCACGGGTCAGGGATAAAAAAGATGAAAAAATATTATGTGCTTGATTTTATAGAGAATATTTTTGGGGGGACTGTTCCGGGTTTTCGATCAAGACGGGCAAGACGGGGAGTTGGCCTCCATGGACCCTGTTTTTTGAGGGAAACAGGCGCAGTGAAAATATTGCACCATAATTTGGTGTGGATGGATTCTTTGTTAATTCAGAGTGTTGATCGGGTGGTGGTTTTTTCTTGCACTGCAATTGTTTTATTGCAATTGGCTCCTTTGACAGGGTGGGAAATGAGAAATAGCCCATTTGCCCCTCCCTTTGTCAAGGCCTGTCAAACGGGCAATTGTTCATAGAACAGCGGTTCGGGGTCCTTTGTGGAACTGCAGGATAACCCGGTATGGATCTTGCTTTAGGACCACCACATGAATTTGTTGATCATGGAAAACACTTTGTTGATCCTGATATGTTTACAAAAACCTTAAGGAGGTAATAATGAATTTTACAGAAATGCATAAACAGTTTATTTGGAATGTAAGGCTTGATTTTGACCCCGTCGGAATTCGCTATGTCTATGACGAGGCTGAGATCGAGAAGCTGCCCGTGACCCACCGCTCAAAGGCCAAGATCACCTATTGTCAGTTCCTGACCGCCGCCCGTCAGCAGCGTTCCGCCCTGTTCATGGAGCCTAAGAAGCTTCTTTGCCAGAACGCCCACCCCGTGTTCAGCTTCAGGGATCTTGATAAAGAGGCTGATACAAAACGGCATATGAAATATCTCCAGGATGAGGAGTTGGCCTGGGAAGCTCCCCTTCAGAAGGCAAAGCTTGAGAAGGGCTGCATCGGTATCTACATGGCACCCCTTGACTTCTTTGATAAGATGGATCTTGCCCCGAGCGTTGTCTTCTTTGTCGCCACCCCCTACCAGGCATACCACATGCTCAACGACTACATGGGTGCCATGAAGAAACCGAACCTCCAGTTCTGCCACACCCCCAACTCAGCGGTCTGCTCCGGTTCCGTTTACTCCTATGTAAACAATACCGCCAACATGACCACCATGTGCGCAGGTTCCAAGACCTCCGGAAAGACAGAGATGAACTACGTGAACGTCTTTATTCCCGGCGACCAGATCAACGCCGTTGCCGAGCAGCAGAAGATGCGGGTCGACAAGGGTGAGGGTGCTTCCCTCATAGGTAAGGGCTCCCAGTCCTGGCCCGGCCTTGACGCCTGCAAGGGATGTCCCATGTTCAAGTTTGAAGAGGTATAGTCTTTAAACCGGGGGTCGGGCTGTCCCGGGGCGAGACCCCGGGATAGCCCGGCCTTTATATTCTTGGCCTGAATCCTTCCCCAAGCACTTCATGGACGTTGTTTACTATGACAAAGGCATGGGGGTCGATCCCTTTGACCGTCTCCACCAGCAGGGGCACCTCTCTTCTGGTGACCACTGTGAAAAGGATCTCCCGCTCCACGTTCATATACAGCCCTTTCCCGTGGAGGGCCGTGGCACCCCGGTCCATGGTCTCCATGATAACCCTTGAGATCTCGTCGTACCGCTGGGAGATGATGACGGCTGAATTGGCATAATCAAACCCGTCGATGATGCTGTCCACAAGCTTGCACGATCCCACGATCAGGATAAACGAGTAGAGGCAGAGGGTAAATACGGGTCTGTCCGGGGAAAGATCCTTGATGTGGATGATCACCCCGCCAAGGGCCACGATGAAGAAATCCATGGACATGAATACCTGGCCCGGTTTCAGGCCGAAGCGCTTCTGGGCGATGGCGGCAATGATGTCGACGCCTCCGGTGGTTCCCCTGAACTTGAACACGATGCCAAGGCCGATTCCCATGAGGATGGCGCCGGTGCTGATGTAGAGCAAAAAATCGTTGGCAAGCATGTTCTGGATGGTCGGAATGTCCTGGCAGCGGATAAACGCCATTCCCGGGATGTCCCCCCGCAAGAGATCGATGAACAGGGAGCTTACGCTGAAACCGAAGAAGGTTCGCACGCCGAACTCCTTGCCCAGGACCTTTACCCCCCAGAGGTAGAGGGGAAGGTTCATGATCCAGATGGCAAGGCCGACACTGATCCAGCCGTTGGTGAGAAAGTTCAGGGCAATGGCGATGCCGCTCACCCCGCCGGGTATGATCCTGGCATCGATGGTGAAGATCGATATTCCCGCCGCAAGCAGCAGGCAGCCCAGGGTGATGGCGAGGTAATCCATTAATATTTTCTGGTTAAATTTCATGGGGACTCCATATTTCGGGTATTCTTCATTCTTTTGTTTACTGTTCGCCGGGGTTATGTCATTTAATCAGGCTTGGTGTCAACCCTAATATGGGTTGGATTCGGCATGTTTTGTTTGAAAATAGCGGTGAGCAAGGAGGGGCTGTGGGAAAGATACGATTCAGCAGTGTCAGCGGGAACATGATGGGACTTGACGGAGGAGCCATGTTCGGGAATGCTCCCAAGGCGTTGTGGCAGCGGTGGACGCCGGCCGATGACAACAACATGATCGATATCGCCTCCCGGTGCCTCCTGGTGGAAACCGGCAATGCAAGGATTCTTTTTGAAACCGGTGTGGGTGCCTATCTGTCCCCTGCCATGAAACAGCGGTTCGGGGTTAAGGGGGAGAACCATCAGCTCCTGGATTCCCTGAACGATCTTGGCCTTGACCATGGGGATATCACCCATGTGGTGCTTTCCCACCTTCATTTTGACCATGCCGGGGGACTGCTTGCCACCTGGCAGGAGGGCAGTGAGGCGGAACTTCTTTTCCCCAACGCAGAGTTTATTACGGGGCGGGCCAATTGGGAGCGCTCCTGCTCTCCCCACATCAGGGACAGGGCATCATTTATCCCGGAGCTCAACCGTCTCCTTGAAGAGAGCAACCGCCTCTGCCTGAAAGACAATGGGGATATTTTGAATGTCGATGGTGTCAATATCCGCTTCATGGAGAGCAACGGCCATACCCCGGGCATGATGCTCTCCCACATCAGCTGTGATGACGGCAGCCTTGTCTTTGCCGGCGATATCGCCCCCGGCCATTTTTGGGTCAACCTTCCCATCACCATGGGGTATGACAGGTTTCCCGAAGAGCTTATCAACGAGAAAAAGCGTGTGTTCAAAGAGGTCTGCGAAGAAAATGCCTGGATCTTCTATACCCACGATCCGGTTTATTCCGTGTCAAAGCTTGCCGTGGATCCAAAAAACGGGCGTTTTATACCAACCGGGCTTGTGGGGGCGTTTGCAAGGAGGTCCCTGATCCGGATCTGAAATGCCGCGAACAGTTAAGGTGTTGGAAGATCGGGGATAAACTGGTATCATGTTTTAGAATCTCAGCAGGTGGAGGATGACCCATGGCAGTTCAGGACGACAGAAACCGTTTCGGCGATTTTGATTTGAACAACATCGATTTTTTCTCCGTCCTGGACAGGCTGGATGATGGGGTCATCATAACGGACAGGGACGGTGTGATTCTCTATTACAACCTTTCCCAGTCAAAGATCGACAAGTTCGAACCCCATGAGGTGCTTGGAAGAAAGGTGAGTGATATTTACGAGCTGACCGATGAGACAAGCATGATCATCCAGTGCATCAAGCGTGAATGCTCCCTCAAGAACCGCACCTTTTTTTACCGCACCATCAAGGGTATCGTTGCCAACTCCATCACCTCTGTTTATCCCTTGTTCACAAACAATGAGGTGACAGGTGCCGTCTGCTTTGTCAAGGATTACGAACTGCTCCAGCGATCCACCCCCATGGTGTCCATCACCGATATCAAGCCGGATATTGGTAACGGTTCAAGGTTCACCTTTGCTGATCTTGTGGGAAACAGTCCCAATTTTCAGAGGTCTGTCCGTGCGGCAAGGAAAGCGTCCGCCTCATCCTCGCCCATCATGCTATTTGGTGAAACCGGAACCGGAAAGGAGCTGTTTGCACAGTCCATCCACAACCACGGCCCCAGGAGCTGCAACCGTTATGTTGCGGTGAACTGTGCCGCCATTCCCAAGGATCTTCTCGAGGGGGTGCTGTTCGGCACCTGCAAAGGTGCCTTTACCGGTGCCTTGGACAAGCCCGGGCTCTTTGAGACGGCCAACAATGGAACCATCTTCCTTGACGAGCTCCTTGCCATGCCCGTGGACCTCCAGGCAAAGCTCCTGCGTGTCCTCCAGGAGAAGACGGTCAGAAGGGTGGGGTCCCTGAACGAGCAGGCTGTAGATGTCAAGATCTTAAGCTCGGTGAGCAGCGATCCCCGGGAGGCCATTAAAAATAATCAGCTCAGGATCGACCTTTTCTACAGGCTGGGGGTGGTTCTGATCAAGATTCCCCCCTTGCGCAAAAGGCTTACCGGCATGACAGAGCTTGTGAGCCACTTTATCCTCAAGCTGAATTCCGTGTTGGGAACCCATGTGACCCGGGTCTCTGACAGGGTCATGGCGTTGTTCAACGAGTACCGCTGGCCCGGTAACGTCCGGGAGCTGGAGCACCTTCTCGAAGGTGCCATGAACATGGTAGGCCATGAAAAGGTGCTGGATGTCAAACATTTTTCATCGGGCCTTGGGTCAATAGAACCTGATAATATCAGTTCCACCCCCGTGCTGATGGACGATTCCCACAAAAAACAGGCAGGGGTATCCATCAGGACCGGACAAAACACCGCTTCCAGGAGGCGGACCAAACTCCAGGAGATGACCGAAATCCAGGTGCCCTTTTCAGATATCATGGGAAGCCGGCCCGAGCCGGGGAGAAAAAGTCTGGCCCAGGTACAGGCCGAGCAGGAGAAGAAGGCCATCAGCCAGGTATTGGATTCCACCCGGGGCAACGTCACCCAGGCCGCAAAGGAGCTGGGGCTATCCCGCCAGCTTCTCCATTACAAGCTCAAAAAATACAACCTTGTCAGGAAAAAATTCTGTAATCCCAACTGACAATAATTTTTCAGGGCGAAAAAAACCTTTCTAGTCAGGGGGGGGCGGCGAAAAGAAATTTTCTTTTTTTCCTGAAAATCAGTACAGTTTTTTCTTGTTTGAAAAATCCCCCGTCTTTTTTTGTCTACGGTATCAGTATGTTATCTGCTAATCCTCCTTGAAGAAAACCAGGCAGGCATTCCCGTGGTATGCAACTTGCGATAGTTGTCGCCATTGGAGTGTTCTGCCTGGTCTTTTTGCGCTGTTGCCCCTGTAGTAAAGCAGTTTACGCGGCATCGCAACATACAGGCCTTTTGATTTACGACTTAAACAGTTCATTAAAAGGAGAGTTCAATGTCCAGTTCCACAAGCAATTCTAAACCCTTTGATCCAATGGTTTTCTGGGTTTCGGCCTCGGTAACCGTTCTTTTTGTGCTCTGGTCGATCCTGTTTCCGGAAAACATGGGGTCAACCATCAATGCCGTGTTTGGCTGGACCACCAGTTATTGGGGATGGCTGTATCTCTTAACTGCATTTCTCCTGGTGGTGGGCTGTTTCATCCTCATGGGGGGGAAATACGGATCCATTAAGCTGGGGCTGGCCCACGATCGCCCCGAGTTTTCCAATTTCTCCTGGTTTGCCATGCTGTTCGGGTCTGCCATTGCCGCGGGCATCGTGTTCTGGGGACCCGCAGAACCCGCCTACCATTACATGAGCCCGCCCCCCTATTTCGGGGGAGAGGCACTTACCCCCGCGGCAGGGGCCAATGCCATGACCTACTCCTTTTTTCACTGGGGCCTGAGCGCCTGGGCCATCTATGCCATGCTCACCGTTGCCCTGGGCCATGCCTGCTTCACCAATAACCTTCCCCTGCGATTTTCAAGTGCCTTTTACTATGTGATCGGCGACCGGATCCATGGCACCTGGGGTAAGGTTCTGGACATTTTTGCCGTGTTTGCAACCCTTGGGGGGCTTGCCACCACCACGGGTCTTGTGGCGCTGCAGCTTTCCTCAGGGCTCAAGTTTCAGTACGGGATTGAGCTTGGCAGTGCCGGCATCTACATCATCATCGGGATTCTCACCGCCATCTTCACCTTTTCCGTCTATACCGGGCTTGAAAAGGGGATCAAGCTCATCGGCGACATCAACATGTGGGTGTTTGTGGGGGTGTGGTTTTTCATCCTTGTGTTCGGCCCCACGATTTTTCTCATCAACCTTACCACAAACGCAATCGGCCAATATCTCCTCAACTTCATTCCCATGAGTCTCTTTACCGCCCCGGGGTATGAGGGCAACTGGATCGGCAGCTGGACCGTGTTCTACTGGGCATGGTGGATGAGCTGGGCTCCCTTTGTCGCGGTGTTCATTGCAAGAATCTCCAAGGGTCGAAGTATCCGGGAGACCGTGGCCGCCACCCTGATCCTGCCGACCCTGGGTAATTTTCTCTGGTACGGGGTTGTGGGGGGCTCGGGAATCAGCTTTGACGTCACCGGTACATTAAAGGAGCACGGGGTTGAGAGCGCCATCTTTGCCATTGCCCAGCACCTGCCCATGAGCGGACTGCTGGCCGTGGTGCTGATATTTCTCATCGGTACCTTTTTCCTCACAAGCGCAAACTCCGCGGCCCTCTCCCTTGCCATGTTTGTTTCGGGCCATGAGACCCCCGGCAGGAACCTGAGGGCCTTCTGGGGTATCGCCCTGGGTGCCGTTGCCGCCGTTCTTTCCGGCACGGGAAGCCTCAAGGCGATCCAGACCGCATCCATTGCAACGGCGTTTCCCCTGATGTTTCTGTTGCTGCTGGTTCTGTTTGGAGTCTTCCGGGGGTTGAACCGGTCCATTGCCGACAATGAAAAACCATAGGCCATATTAATAAATAAGGAGAACACCATGTACGATAGAATGCAGGAACTAGGGAAAGAACAGATGACCAGGATCCACGATGCATCCATGGATATCCTGAAAAACACCGGGGTGATTTTTAATGAAGAGGAGGCCCTGGAGATCTTCAAAAAAAACGGTTTCAGGATCGACGGAAAGATCGTTTTTTTTGAGGAGAAGGATGTGGAGCAGGCCCTCAAGACCGTGCCTAAGCGGTTCAGGGTGTATGCCCGGAATCCTGAAAAAGATGTTGAGATCGGGGAGGACGATTTTGTGTTTGTTCCCGGTTATGGGGCTCCCTACGTGATCACTCCACAGGGGGATCAGCGTGAGGCCACCATGGAGGATTACGACAACTTCTGCAAGCTGGTTCACAGCTCAAAGCACATCAACATGAACGGCTGGATGATGGTAGAGCCCTCGGACATGCCCCACGAGACCGTGCACCTGGACCTGAATCTCTCCAACATCCTTCTGTGTGACAAGGCTTTCATGGGAAGCCCCGTGTCAAGAGCAGGCGCCGTGGAGGGACTTGAGATGGCAGCCATTGCCTGGGGCGGAAAAGAGAAGATCATGGACAAGCCGGTCTCGGTTTCCCTGATCAACTCCCTCTCTCCGTTGCAGTTTTCCGATGAGATGGCTGGCTCTCTCATTGAGCTTGCCCGCCACGGACAAGCGTGTGTCATTGCCTCCCTGATCATGGCCGGCGCTTCCGGACCCGTGACCCTGGACGGGGTTGCGGCTCTTCAGAACGCAGAAATACTGGCCGGTGTCACCCTGTCCCAGCTGGTGCGCCAGGGGGCGCCTGTTATTTACGGCTCCACCTCTTCGGCCATGGATATGCGGACAGGCGCCCTGAGCATCGGAGCGCCGGAGCTCTCCATGAACATCTCGTTCACAGCCCAGATGGCAAGGTTCTATAACATGCCCTCCCGCTCCGGGGGCGGATTGACAGATTCTCTCTTCCCGGACGCCCAGGCAGGGATCGAGTCTGCCCTGGCGCTCTATACCGCGGCACGAAACGGCATCAACTTCATGCTTCACTCCTGCGGCATCCTTGGTTCCTATATTGCCATGAGTTATGAAAAGTTTCTGCTGGACGAGGAGACCTGCGGACTGATCCGCCACATGTTCAGGCCCACTCCCGTCAGCGATGACTCCATTGATGCGGAGATGATAAAGAGCGTTGGCATCGGCGGCCAGTACCTGACCCATCCAAAGACCTTTAAGCTCTGCAGGACCGAGCTGTACATGACCGATCTCATGAGCCGCATGAATTACGATGCCTGGACAAAGGCGGGTAAAAAACGGATCGACCAGGTGGCCGAGGACAAGGTGAGCCAGCGCCTTGCAGCCTATGAGCGGCCGGATATCGATCCCGGCATCGAGAAGGATCTGACCGCCTATGTTGCGGCAAAGAAAAACGGTTAGGAGAAAGGGTCAGAGGCTAAAGAGCAGGGCTTGAAACCTTACATTACAAAGGAGATCGTATGGGCAGCGGGAAGCAGATGGAAAGTGTGATCAGGAAAGTACTGGGCAACCACCTGGATATCCGGGTCTTTTACGGTGCAACCCTTCTTGTGCTTCCCTTCATCCTTGTGGGGGGGCTCTTCCCTGATTCCATGGCAGCCGTCTCCAACAGGGTGCTTGGCTATCTGACCCAATCCTGGAGCTGGCTCTATCTTACGAGTGTAAGTTTCTTTGCCCTTGTATGCCTGGTTCTCGCCCTCTCTCCTTTTGGGAAGGTGCGTCTGGGCAGGGACGATGAAAAGCCCGAACACAGCAGAATCAGTTGGTTTTCCATGCTCTTTTCCGCAGGCATGGGCATCGGGCTTGTGTTCTGGGCCATTGCCGAGCCCATCTACCACTTCACAGGACCCCCAATGGGGACGGGTAGCTCTCCTGCATCTGCCCGGCTGGCCTTTGAGATCTTCTTCTTCCACTGGGGGCTCCATGCCTGGGGCACCTACGTGGCCGTGGGGCTTCCCCTTGCCTATTTCCAGTTCCGCCGGGGAAAGCCTGGGGTGATCTCCCAGTGCATCGCCCCCCTGTTTGGCGGGGGAGGCGCTTTGGGAGGCAAGGCCGGAACCCTGGTGGACATCCTTGCGGTCTGGGCAACCATCATGGGGGTGGTCACCTCCCTGGGCTTAGGTGCGCTACAGATCACAAGCGGGCTTGCCCACTCTGCCGGGATTCCAGGGACCATTCTTTCCACCACGGTGATTATTTCCGTGATCACCATCCTGTTCATTGTCTCGGCCCTGAGCGGGGTGAAGCGGGGGATCAAGTTTCTCTCCCTTTTGAATGTCACCCTGATGCTGATGATGCTCGGATTTTTTGCCCTGTACGGTCCTTTTGGGTACCTGGTCCGGACCTTTCTTCTGGGGTTTGGGGATTATCTGAGGGAGCTTTTGCCCCTGTCCACGAGCTTCACGCTTTTTGAGAACCCTGCCTGGACCAGAACCTGGACCGTGTTTTACTGGGCCTGGTGGATCGCCTGGGCTCCCTTTGTGGGGGCTTTTATTGCGACCATCTCACGGGGCAGGACCATCCGGGAGTTTGTGCTGGTGGTGATGATCGTTCCGGTGATCTTCTCCTTTATCTTTGCAAGTTTCCTCGGGGGGACAGCCATCCATCTGGAGCTGTTCCAGGGCATCGCCATTGGAGAGATCGTGAGCAAAAGCGTTGAGGTGGCCCTGTTTGAAACCTTGAAACACCTCCCGTTTTACGGGGCACTGGCCTTCCTTGCCAATGTGCTGATCGCATCGTTTTTCATCACATCTGCAGATTCGGCCACCTTTGTGATCACCGGGTTCTCCACCGGCGGAAGGGGAGCCGAGAACAGGAAAGTACGCCAGCGGCTTATCATCTTCTGGGGCCTTCTCCTTGGCGGGTTGGCCGTGGTGCTGATCTATTCCGGAGGGCTGAAGGCGCTGCAGACGGCTTCCATTGTCGGTGCATTTCCATTTATCTTTGTTATGTACATGTTGCTTGCGTCAACGATTAAAGATCTTTTTACGCACAACAAACCAATCAAGAAAAATATTTAATACGGAGGAGTACACATGTCTGATCTAAAAACAATCACAGAGACACTGTTGACAGGAGACGGGGAAAAGGTTGCAGAGCTTACACAGGCAGCCCTAGATGCCGGGCTTTCAGCAAAGGAGATCCTCAACCAGGGACTGATCGCCGGAATGGACATCGTGGGTGCACGGATGGAGTCCGGGGAGATGTTTATTCCCGAGGTGCTCATGTCTGCCCAGGCCATGGGGGGGGCCGTTGAAATCCTGAAACCTCTTCTTTCCGATGAGGATGCCGCAGGGGGGGGCACAATTGTTCTTGGGACGGTGAAAGGAGACCTCCACGATATCGGCAAGAACCTGGTCTCCATGATGATGGAGAGTGCAGGATTCAAGGTGGTCAACATGGGGGTTGATATCGATCCGGATGCCTTTATCCAGGCCATAAAGGACAACGATGCCGACATCCTTGCCCTGTCCGCCCTCCTGACCACCACCATGCCCATGATGGCCCAGACCATCAAGAGTATTGAAGAGAGCGGGTTGAGGGACAAGGTCAAGATTCTTGTGGGAGGTGCGCCGGTGAACCAGAGCTATGCCGATGAGATCGGTGCGGACGGTTATGCGCCTGATGCAGGTTCGGCAAGCAAGCTTGCCAAGGCCCTTCTTGCCTGACACTCGAATTGATGTCCGTATTACTTATGATGGCAAGGATGGGCCCTGTTCAACCGCGGGGAGCAAAAATATTAACGGAGGAAACCGATGTTTACAGTAATTGGAGAGAGAATCAACACCACCCTTAAAAAGGTGCAGGCGGCCGTTGCAGACAGGGACGCCGACTACATAAAGGATGACGTAAAACAACAGACCGAAGCCGGGGCCACCTACATCGATGTCAATGCCGGGGCCAGGATCGGCCATGAAGAGGAGGATATGCGCTGGCTCCTGAAAGTGGTCCAGGAGGCGACAGACCTGCCGCTCTGCCTTGACAGTCCGGATCCGGCCATCCTGGAGATGGCCTATGGCATGGTTGACAAGACCCCCATGATCAACTCCATCAGCCTGGAGAAGGAGAGATTTGATGCCATGATACCCTTTCTGAAAGGCAAGGAGTGTAAGATCATTGCCCTTTGCATGGATGACTCCGGCATGCCCAAAAGCTTTGAGGATATTGTGGGCCGGGCCAGGAGCATCGTCCAGGAGCTTGAGAACATCGGGATGAAGCGGGAGGATATCTTTATCGATCCCCTGATCCAGCCCATGAGTGTGGACAGCCAGAACGGGGTGATGGTGATGAAGGCGGTAAAGGCCATCATGACCGAAATTGAAGGGGTTCACACCACCGGCGGTTTGTCCAACATCTCCTATGGTCTGCCCCAGCGCAAGATCATCAACCGGAATTTTCTTGTGATGATGATGGCCCACGGGTTTGACGCCGCCATCATGGATCCCCTTGACAGGGATATTATGGCCGTGCTCAGGACCTCCGAGATGCTTAAGGGGGAAGATAACTTCTGCATGAACTATCTAAAGGCTGTCAGGGCCGGCGATATCAAGGCATAACCCTTTTCGGGCCGCTTCCTGAAATGCCCAACGGCGCGCAGGATGCTTTCTACGCGCTGTTGGCTTTCGGTAAAATCCTCCACGGTGGGGCCTGGGGTTGCAAATGCCTCCGGGTGAGCAGGGCTTATTGGGCCGTGTTCTCCTTGGGGGCATGGACGAATTCAAAGGGGTTTTCCTTGTGGCTTACCATGGAGATGGTCTCCAGGGGGTCCTTGCTGGATTTCAGCTGGTTATAGGTGTCGGCGAGTTCGAACAGGTGGTTCCAGTCCGATTCATCCGAATCACCGTTCATGAAAGACACAAGGCTCATGCTGTGGGACTTTGTCTGGAGATTTGTCGAAAAATCGAGGAACTCACTGTTTGTTGCCAGGCGGCTGAAGGTGGCTTTGAACCCTTCGTCATTGTTCAATTGTTTTTCAAGATCTGTCTTTGCCGCAAATTTCTCTTTGATGACGATCTTTCCCTTGGCGTTCAAGGAGAGGGATACCTTCTGATCCTTATCGATGCCAAGTCCCTCCATTGCAGATTCCAGGGTCTCTTTAACTGTTTTCTCATCGGCATCAACCACGGTTTCAAAATCTTCCCTGGAGAGCCTGCCAGTGGGGGCAAGCCCCATGGCCTCCCGCAGCCTTGCAACGGGTACATCCTTTGAGAGGGTCACCGTATCTTTTTTGATGGCCGGACTCTCCGTGGGATCAGCTTTATCGGTCCCGGTTGTTTTGGCGGTGTCTGTTGTTTCTATGACGCTTTTGTTGTTGTTGCTATAGAGGTCATTGGTCCTGTATGCCTCGGTATTGTTGATACTTACCATGAAATCGTCTCCTTAAAAATTGTTCAGTAAACCATCTTTCCCCGCAAGATAAGCATATTATGTGCCATGGTTGTTAGGATAAGGAGGATTCTGGTCGAGCCCCAGGGTTGGAGGCCCTGTTTTCCCCAGAGGATGCAGGCGCCATGGAGGATCTCCATGGCCGGCACCCCCCGGGCGGCAGGATCTGCCCGGTAAAAAAATCTGTTCAGCTGCTTTTTACCAGGGCCTTGATCCGCTTTAACGAGATAACGCCAAGATAGGTGACCCCGGCAATGACGATGATGACAGGACCTGTTGAGAGCCCCATGGAATAGCTTACCCCAAGGCCTATACCGTTGAACACCATGCAGAAAAAGACGGACAGCACCATCATCTTTCCCATGCTGGAGGTGAACTTTCCGGCCACGGCAGGGGGCAGGGTCAGGAGGGCGATGACCATGACGATGCCTACGATTCTCACCAGCAGAACAACGGTGAGGGCGGTGAGGCAGAGAAGGAGAATATAGTATCGTGACGCGTTGACCCCCCTGAGGGTGGCGTACTCGTCATCAAAGCAGACGGCCAGCAGTTTATTGAAAAAAAGCACCGATGTCAGCAGGATAACGGTGTCAAGGCAGATCACCATGGTGATGTCATGGGAGGAGATGAGGAGAATGTCCCCGAACAGAAAACTCGATATTTCAAAATAGCCCGGGGTGAGATCGATGAACAAGAGACCTGCCGCCATTCCAACGGCCCAGATGGCTCCGATGACCGTGTCTTCCCTCTCTTTTGCGTACAGGCTGACAAGGCCTGTGATAACTGCGGCGCCAAGGGCCGAGACAATGGCCCCGTGGATGGGTTGGATAAAGGAGAGGCCCAGGACCGTGTTCAGGTAGAGGGCAGCACCGATTCCGCCAAAGGCTGAATGGGAGATGGCGCCGGCAAGATAGCTGATTCTCTTGGTGACCACGTAGGTGCCGATGACGCCAAAGGAGATGCTTGCGAAAATGCCGACGATAAAGGCGTTCCTGAGGAACGCAAGGTCCGGATCTGCAAGGGCGTGGAAAAAATCAATCATGGTAATGCCCCTCTTCAGTGCATCTGTGGTCATGGCGGATCATCTTCAGGTCACCGCCGTAGATATCCTTGATCAGGGTGCCGTCCATGGTGGTGGTGGGGTGGATTTTGATCTTGCGGTTGACGCAGATGACGCTTTTCACCACCTGGGAGGTGAAGCCCAGGTCATGGGAGACAAGCAGGATGGTCATCCGGTGGTTGAGCTCCTTTAAGATCGAGAACAGGGCAAGTTCCGACTCCTGGTCAACGTTTGAGGTGGGTTCGTCCAGAAGCAGCAGTTCGGGATCGCTGCACAGGGCCCTTGCAATGAGGACCCGCTGCTTCTGTCCCCCGGACAGCTGGCTGAAGTGGTTGTTGGTATGCTCCTTCAGGTCCACCTCTTCAAGGGCCTTTTCCGCCTCGATTCTGTCCTGTTTGGAATACCTGCCCCAGAAGTTGCTGCCAAGACGCCCCATGAGAGCCACATCCATGACCGTGACCGGAAACTGCATGTCAAGATGGGAATACTGGGGCATGTATCCCAGCTTGAGCCTGCTTTTTTCCGGGGACCGGCCCAGGATCTCAACGGTTCCCGAGTCCGGCTTGAGAAGCCCTAACAGCAGTTTCAGCAGGGTTGTCTTTCCTCCGCCATTGGGGCCCACAATGGTTGCAAAATCCTTATTCTTGACCCTGAGTGAGACATTGTCAAGCACAAGGCCCCGGTTGTAGGAGAACGAGACATCCTTTAAAACGACTGCATGATCTGACTTCAATTTAGCTGCTCCATCTTTGTAAAACCATTGATTCCTGGAGAGGAAAGTATCATAAAACCCGGTCAAAGGAAATCCGCTTGACAAGCAAATGGCAAAAATATGAAAATGGATCGTTTGAAACCATTTAAAGGGAGGAAGCACCATGCCTATTTTTGATTATTTGTGCCTTGACTGCGGCAAGAAAAGCGAGATACTCGTGACCGGTTCAGACGGGGATATCCCGTGTCCCTCATGCCAGGGAAAGAATCTAAAGAAACTTATCTCCGCCCCCTCATCCCTGTCCGGGCCCAAGGGGAATTCCATGCCCGGCGCCGGGGACACCGCCTGCTGCGGATCGTCCCCCGGCCATGCCGGGTGTGCCGGTCCCGGCTCCTGCTGCGGAAAAAGCCACTGATAAATATACCGGGGTTTTGCAATAAAAAATCGTCCCTTCCCCTGGGCGGTATCGCTGCCCCGGTCGCCTGTTTTGCCTTGACACCTCAAGGGGCAACCGATAGGATCAAAAGATCCATTCACTGACCAGAGGACGTTTCAGCCACATGGTGACATCCAACGCCTGCCTAAGGGGAGGGGGCCATGAAAAAAAAGGCTACATTTCTTGGTTTAGCAACCGCAACCGCTGCTGCGCTTTTTCTAATCATGAGTCTTTGTGGATGCGACAAACAGGATCCTTTTAAAATAGGGTTTTCCGGATGCTTGACCGGGCGGCTTTCCGATCTGGGTACGGCCGGGAGGAACGGAGCCCTGTTGGCCGTGGCACAGGCCAACAAGGCCGGCGGCATCCAGGGCCGGCCTGTGGAGCTGATCATAAAGGATGACAAGCACGATCCTGAAACAGCCGTTGCCGCAGACAGGGAACTCATCGACCAGGGGGTGGTCGCCATCATCGGCCACATGACAAGTTCCATGACCCTTGCAGTCCTTCCTTTGATCAACCGTGAAAAGATGGTCATGGTGGGCCCCACTGTTAGTTCCAATGAGTTGAGCGGCATTGACGATTACTTCTTCCGGGTGATCGGTTCCAGCACGGCCAGGGTCAATCTCATGGCCGATCATATCGCAACCCGGACCGATGTTAAAACCGTGGCCTGCCTCCTGGATCTGGGAAACAGGTCCTTTTCCAACGCCTGGTTTACAAGCTTCAAGGAAACGTTTGAGAAACACCAGGGGTGCAGGGTGGTTCCGGTGACCTTCACCTCCACCAGGGATGTCGCCTACGGAGATCTCGTTGATGAGATCCTTGAGTCAAATCCCCAGGGCCTGCTCCTGGTTGCAAGCGCCCTTCACACGGCAATGGTGTGTCACCAGCTCAGGAAAAAAGGGTCGAAGATACCGGTGTTCTCTTCCGGCTGGGCCCAGACAAGGGATTTGCTGCTCCAGGGCGGCAGGGCGGTGGAGGGGATGGTATTCTTTCATTATTTTGATCTGAACAGTCAAAAGAGCAACTACCTTGGTTTCAGGGACGATTACCTTGACGCTTATGGACAGGAGCCGGGATTTGCGGCCATGGGCGCCTATGATGCCGCAACCATGCTGATCCGCGCCCTTCGAATTGATGACAACCCTGGAAATCTTAAACAGACAATCCTTGAGCACCGGGTGGTCCCGGGGCTTCAGGGGGATTTTGAGCTTGATTCCCATGGGGATGCCAAGCGGAACTATTACAGGATCACGGTCAGGGACGGCAGATTCGTGACCATGGAATAAACCACGGCTCGGCCTTACAAAACAGGACCTTGTTACGGAGGCAGGATGGGCTCTTCTAAGACGGGAATAATCTGGTTCCATGGAATTTTAGTCACAGTGATTTGTTGTTTGATGTTCCTTTGCGTGGCCGGGTGTGACAGGGAGAAGAGTATAAAAATAGGGTTTGCCGGAAGCCTGACCGGCAGGTTCGCAGCCCTTGGAATCGATGGCAGGGACGGCGTGGTGCTGGCCGTGGAGGAGATAAACGAGAAAGGCGGGATCAACGGCCTCCCGGTGGAGCTTGTGGTGGGGGATGACCGGTCGGACTGGTCAACGGTTCTTGAGGTGGACCGGGAGCTGATAGATAGTGGAGTTGTCGCTATTGTCGGGCACATGACAAGCGTCACGACCCTGGCTGCACTGCCCCTGATCAACCGGGAAAAAATCGTGATGATTTCGCCGACCGCCAGTTCCGAGGAGCTTGCGGGCAGGGATGATTACTTTTTTCGTGTGGTCAACTCCAATCGATACGAGGCGGGAAAGTTAGGTGCCTATGCCGTGGGAAAATTGGGGCTTAGAAAACCGGTCTGCCTCTTTGACCTCACCAATACGTCCTTTTCCGAGAGCTGGAGCTCCTTTTTTACGGCTGCCTTTGAAGCGGCGGCGAATCGGAACATAACCTTAACGGGATTTGATCCAAGGGCGGATAGCCCCTATCTGGGGCTGGCCCGGCAGCTACTTCGCCATGGGGCCGATTGCCTTGTCATCGCTGGAAATGCGGTCGACACGGCAATGATCTGCCAGCAGTTTCGAAAACTCGGGGGGGATATTCCGATATTTTCAAGCGGCTGGGCATTGACAAGGGATCTGGTTGAGCACGGTGGGGCTTCGGTGGAGGGGGTCATGTTTGTGCAGAAATTCGACAGGATGAGCCAGGAGCCCCGTTATCTTGATTTAAAAAAGGCCTTTGTCAAACGGTTTGCCAGGGAACCCGATTTCGGGGCTGTCAATGCCTACGACGCGGCTCAGGTGCTCTTTACCGCCCTGGGCAAGGGCCGTGATGACCAGGAGCTGAAAGACCGGATCAAGAATATTGAATCATTCCGAGGGCTCCAGTTAGATTTTAAATTTGATCAATTCGGGGAGGCACTGCATCGGTCCAATCTTATTGTTGTTCGGAACGGCAGGTTCGTAACCATTGACAAGTTATGATTTCGGCATGGTAAACAGGACAAAATAGATGGTGTTTAAGCAGAGTCTGAAACGGCTTTTGACCGTAAATTTCGTTATTGCAGCAATCTTGCCCATTATTGTCCTGGGGATTGTCAGCCTCAACATCTTGAACAAAAGCATCAAAGGGGAGGTGTTCAGCAAGAATCTTCTTCTTGCCCGGGCCGTTGCCGGGGAGGTTGAACGTTTCTTAAAGGAGCCGGAACGAATCCTGGTTCAGATCCTGGATATGATCGAAACGGAAAAGCTGATCTCCCCGGAAAATATCAACAGTTACCTTGTTTCGGTGCTTCGCCATTATCATACCTTTGAAATGATCAGGATCCTGGATGACAGGGGGAAGGTCAGCCATATCGCCCCCTTTGAACAGGAACTTGTGGGCATCGATATGACCGGTCATCCGTTTTACAGGGCCGTCAAACAAACTAACCGGCCCTTCTGGTCCCGCACCTTTATCTCCATCTATTCCGGGTATCCCACCCTTGCCCTTGCCCTGCCATTTAAGAACGGTGTGCTGGTGGGGTATCTCAACCTTAAGGCCTTGTCCTCCATCACCGACAGAATCGCCATCGGAAGCCACGGCCATGCTTCCATTGTCGATAAAAACGGCACGTATATCGCCCACCCGGTTCGGGAGTTCGTGGTCCAGCAGGTGAACGTCAGGCACCTGCGCGTCATCAAAGAGGGCCTTGGCGGATTCGCCGGTTCCATGGAATTCTCCTACAAGGGGGATCAGCAGATCGGCAGTGTCACCCAAATGGCCGACACCGGCTGGGTGGTGGCTGTGTTTCAATTTTCCAAAGAGGCCTTTGCACCCCTGAGAAAAATTTGGGTCGTCATAGGTGCCGGTGCGGTTCTGGCAACTGGCCTGGCCGTTTTTTTGGCCATTTTTAACATCCGGAAAGCGTTGAAACCCCTTTCCCGTTTTACGGAAAATACCAAACAGGTCGCCCAGGGCGATTACAATTATGCGTTTGAAGATGAAACCTATCTTGAGGTTCAGGCAGTGTCGGAAAATTTCAAGCAGATGACAGAAGCGGTCAAGAGCCGGGAGGAGGAGCTCATCAATGCCAGGAACTACACCCGGACAGTGTTCAATTCCCTGGAATCCTTCCTCGTCAGTGTGGATGCCTCTGGAAATATCATGGAGTGGAATTCCGTCCCGGGGGACATGGGCGATATCGCACCGGTTGAGGGTGGAAAAATAGACCGGTGTATGCCCCGTTTTTTTCCCAAGAGCCTTGATCTCACCTCCGTAATCCAGGAGGGGAAACCCAGGCATGTGGACAGGATCAAGGTGGTTGTCGGAAACGAGACCCGGTATTTTGAAATGGATATCGTTCCTTTTGCCGGCACCCGTATCAAAGGGGCCGTGATCCGGATCGACCATGTAACGGAAAAGGTGCGGATGCACGAGATCATAACCCAGACCGAGAAGATGGTGTCCGTGGGCGAGCTTGCCGCAGGAATGGCCCACGAGATCAACAATCCCCTTGCCGGCATCATTCAGAGCATGCAGGTGATCCGGAACAGGATCGGCAAATCCATGGCTAAAAATGTGGAGGCAGCTGAGAAATGCGGCATCACCATGGACCAGGTTAGCCTCTACATGGAGATGCGCAACATCCCGTTTATGCTGAAATCCGTGGGAGAGGCGGGTCACCGGGCCGCCAAAATCGTTGCAAACATGCTTTCGTTCTACAGTAAGAGCGCGTCCCAAACAGAACTCCATGACATGAAACAGCTGGTTGAGACCTGTGTGGAACTGGCCGGGAGCGACTACAGCCTCAAGGAGCGGTATGATTTTTCCAAGATCACCATTGTTCGGGAATATGAAGAAAATCTCCCTTTGGTTGCCTGTGACGCGATCAAGATGCAGCAGGTTTTTCTCAACCTGATCATCAACTCGGCCCATGCCATGGCGGACCAGGCCAATCCTTCCAGGAAAAAAGTACTCACCCTTTGTATCAAAAAAACAGAGAGTCACGTGGTGATCCAGGTTGCGGATACCGGTCCGGGAATGGACGAAAGTGTTCGAAAACGGGTCTTTGAACCGTTTTTTACCACCAAGGGCACCAAGACCGGCATCGGTCTTGGACTCTCGGTTGCCTACTTTATTGTTACCGACGACCACAACGGTCTCATGACCGTTGAATCCACCTTGGGCCGTGGCAGCAAGTTCAGCGTGAGCCTTCCCCGGGGGAATTAGATTTTTTCCCGTCTTTCATCTCTTTCCAAAAAAACAGGGTTCCGGTTTGACCCGGGAGTATGACTGGTATACGATGGCCGCCCGGTTGAACAGGGGAGAGACCCTTGCCATGCTGAAAACGAGAACAAAAATATTTGAATTGAAGTGTATAATGGAAACACAAAGACAGGGATCAGGGACTCTCCTTGACGGCAGAAAAGAGGGGGTCGGTTTTTTTGAAGACTCTACCATGGGGGTTGTCATCGTAAGCAAGGAGGGGAAGATCGTGGCCCTTAATCCCGCCTGTGCCAGGATCTTTGGATATGACTCTCCTGAATATTGCCTTGAAAATGATCTCAATATTGACTGGTTTGTGAATCTCGATCCTGGGGCGCGACGGGAGAGGGTGAATCTGGTGCTGGAAACCGGACATCTTGAAAATATCGAAAAGGAGTTCAGGAAAAAAGACGGATCTGCTTTTTATGCCCATGTGAACATTTTTCTGATCCGGCCTTGTGACAGCAGGGACTACTATTTTGAAGCCTATCTGGTGGACATCACCCAGCGTAAACAGGTGGAGCAGGAGCTTCAATGCCTTTTTGAAAATACGGGCACGGCTACCTTTGTGGTGGAGGACGACATGACCATTTCAAAGGCGAACGGGCAATTTACCGCCACATTTGGCTATCCCAGGGCCATGGTTGAGGGAACGATGAAGTGGTCGGAATTTATCCATCCCGATGATCTCGATATGATGAAGGGCTACCACCGGGCCAGGAGAGAGCCTTCGGCAAGGGCTCCCAGGGAGTATGAGTGCCGGGCCCTTTCCAGCCAGGGCGTTGAAAAATATATAAGCATTAAGGTGGGGATGATCCCGGAAACAAGCAAGAGCATTGTCTCTTACATGGATATCACCTCTCTGAAAAATACCGCAATGGCCCTTGCCGATAACGAGGCAAGGCTTGCCAGCCTGGTGGATGCCTTTAACGGGTTCATCTATGTCTCCTCCAGTGATTACACCATCGAGTTCATGAACAATGCCCTGATCGAACGGACAGGGTATAACGGCAGGGGGGGACATTGCTACAAGGTGTTGCATAACCTTGACGCTCCCTGTCCCTGGTGCGTCAGCGACCGGGTGTTCCAGGGGGAGTCCATCGCCCAGGAGGTGAAGAGCCCTAAAGACGGCCGGTGGTATTATAGTTTGAACAGCCCTGAGTTCAAGGAAAACCGGGTGGTGCGGAAGCGGGCGACCGTCATCGACATCACTGCGCGCAAGCGTGCGGAAGAGAAACTGCTTGAACAGAAGAGCCGGCTTGAACAGGAGAATCTTCAGCTGAAAAAAGCGATGAAGTCCAGGTGTCGCTTTGGCAACATCGTGGGAAAGAGTCCGTCCATGCAGAACGTATACGGGTTCATTCCCATGGCCGGGGCAAGCCATGCCAGTGTTATCGTCCACGGGGAGTCAGGAACGGGAAAGGAGCTTGTGGCAAGGGCCATTCATGACATGAGTCATCGCCAGGGCCAGCCCTTTATTACGGTCAACTGTGGGGCGATCCCTGAGCAGCTTATCGAGAGTGAGTTCTTTGGCTACAGAAAAGGGGCCTTTAGCGGTGCGGACAGGGATAAAAAGGGGTTCCTCGATATGGCAGACAAGGGCACCCTGTTTCTGGACGAGGTAGGGGATATCGGGCTGAAGCTCCAGGTGAAGTTGTTGCGGGCCATTGAAGGGGGCGGGTACTCCCCGGTGGGGGGCAATCAACTCATACGACCCGATATCCGCATCGTTGCCGCCACCAACAGGAATCTGCCCGACCTGATAGAGAAGGGGCTGATTCGGTCAGATTTCTATTTTCGCCTCAATGTGTTGCCCATCCATCTGCCTTCCTTGAGAATGAGAAAAGAGGATATTCCTTTGCTTGTGGCGTATTTTTGCAGGGAAAAATTCAAATTTCCCGATTTTGACGACAGATTCCCGGAGGGGCTGATGGACAAGCTCATGGCCTACCACTGGCCCGGCAACGTCAGGGAGCTTCAAAACGTTTTGTACCGCTACCTGACCCTTGGGAAATTGGATATCTCCGGTCAACCGGGAATCGATATTCTCAAAAACCACCCGGGGGATTCCCCGGAGCTGTTGACTGCCCAGGTCTCTGAACAGCCGCTTGGTGAGGCTGTGGAGCAGTTTGAAAAACAGTTGATTCTGAAGGTGCTGGAGAGCACTTGCTGGCACCGGGTCAGGGCTGCCGCCATCCTGAAGATCAACCGCAGGACCCTGTTCAAGAAGATAAAAAAATATGGGCTCGATGGTTCCTGAAATGGGAGTGATCGTTCCCATGGTGCAATCTTCTGTACGATTTTAGTAACTTATATCTCTTTTCTCCTGTGGCAGTGGGGGCGAACGGTCCCGTTTGTCCCTGTTGCTGTTCGTCTTCTTTTGTTTTGATTCTTCATGGTTTTTCAACTGCTTATCCAGGATTTGCCCTGCTGGCATGGTATTTGATTAATAACGGGCCATGGCCCCCTGGGCAAAACATTAGAAAAACGGAGAAAAGTATATGAAGAAGTTCCATTCCATTGGTTTTAAGCTCGTTGCAGGGGGGATCCTGGCTGTGATGATTCCCCTGCTGATTGTGGGGACCATCTCGACCACTAAGTCTGCCAACGCTCTCATGAATATTTCCAAGGTCCGGGCCAGGGACATGGCGACGGATCTTGCAAGCCTCACCAGGCATCTCCTCGATGCCGATCTTACCCTGGTAAAGATTTTGGCTGCAAAGCGCCAGGTCGTTGAAGCCGCCCTTCTTGAAAACCGGGATGATACGGACGCGTTGTCCTATGCCATTGACGATCTTCACGCCAACCTTGAAGAGACCCGCCGTCATATGGGGAATAACTACGAAGGTTTTTTTGTGACCGATTCCAAGGGAAACGTCTTCACTGGGGTCAGGGCCGGAGGGATGGAATATACCGATTTCAGTGTGGCCGGCCGGGACTACTTTAAGGCGGTAAAGGGTACCGGGAAGGCTGCCATGGGAGCCATGGAACGGTCTAAAAGTACCAATAACCTTGTTTGTGTGGCTGCGGCTCCCATCACCTCCCCCGGGGGGAAGTTCCTGGGAATTTTCGGCCTTGTGATCAAGGCCGACTATCTTATCGCGCTTGTTTCCGATAGAAAAATCGGTGCCACCGGATACGGGTTCATGGTTGATAAGCAGGGAACCGTTGTGGCCCATCCCGTTAAAAAGCATATCTTGTCCCTGAACATAACCCGGATCAAGGGACAGGAGAACTTTGCCAGCAAAATGCTCAGCGGCGAGACAGGGGTTTATGCCTACTCCTTCAAGGGAGAGGAGAAGATATCGGGGTACGCTCCGGTTGAAATGAATGACTGGTATGTGGGGGCAACCCAGGATGCCAGTGAGTTCCTGGCCACGGCACACTCCATTCGGAATTTCACCATAGTTATAGGGCTCTGTTCCATTGCCCTTACTGTTGTGCTGGTCTTTTTCATGGCCAGGGCCATTGCAAAACCCCTTAATTCTGCGGTTGCAGGCTTGAAGGACATCGCCGAAGGCGAAGGTGACCTTACCATGCGCCTTGGGGTGACCAGCCGGGATGAGATCGGTGAGCTTGCCTCCTGGTTTAATATTTTTCTTGAAAAGCTCCAGGCCATCATCGGGCAGATCAAGGAGAATGCGATCCATGTGGAAACGTCTTCCACTGAGTTGTCGGCCATTGCCGTCCAGCTCTCCTCCGGAGCCGATAACACGGCAACCCGGGCAAACACGGTTGCCACAGCCACAGAGGAGATGAGTAGCAGTGTCGCAACCATTGCAGCGGCCATGGAACAGAGCACGACCAATACGGCCATGGTGGCCTCGGCAGCAGAGGAGATGAACGCCACCATCACCGAGATTTCAAAAAATGCCGAGCAGGCCAGGAACATAACGGTGGAGGCGGTGGAGCGTTCCAGGAGCGCTGCGGACAGGATGTCGGAACTTGGGCGGGCTGCCCTTGCCATCGGCAGGGTAACGGAAACCATCACCGATATCTCCGAGCAGACCAATCTTCTTGCCCTGAACGCCACCATCGAGGCGGCCCGGGCAGGGGAGGCAGGCAAGGGGTTTGCCGTTGTGGCCAACGAGATCAAGGCCCTGGCAATGCAGACGGCCGAGGCAACCCTGGATATCAGGACCCAGATCGAGGGGGTTCAGAACTCCACCACGATCTCCAATTCCGAGATCCAGGAGATCTCCAATGTGATCAACAATGTCAACGAGATTGTTGCCACCATCGCCGCTGCAGTTGGGGAGCAGTCTTCTGCCACAAACGAGATTGCGGATAATATCGGCCAGGTCTCCCAGGGTGTGCAGGAGGTCAATCAAAATGTTGCCCAGTCTTCCCAGGTGGTGGACGGGATATCCCACGACATCACCCAGGTCGATTCCCAGGCCGGAGAGATCTCCAGTGCCAGCGGCCAGGTGAGATTGAGTGCAGAGGGTCTGAGTGCCATGGCGCTTGAGCTGAGCCGGCTTGTCGGCCGGTTTAAAGTGTAGCCATTGTAGGATGGGGCCTTCCTATTCTTTTGTTGACAAGCGATTCGCTTACATGTAGAAAAACGACTTTTTTCAATTTTAAGATCCGGTTTCCTTTGAAACCGGGTCTGTAAAAACATCAGGAGTGATGATGAAGCGTTTTTCTTTTATGTTTGTTGTGTTGGTGGCCTTTTTAGCACCGGCGATGGTTGCTGCGGCACCTGTCTATTTTACCATTGAGGGGACCGTGTCATCTATCTGGGACGGGGCAGGACACGCTGAATCTGCCGGGGTAAATATGGGCGATACGGTCCAGTATGTGGTGGCCGTTGATTCCGATGTTCAGGGAAGTTACACCCTTGGTGGGAGGACAATCCAGGTCTTTGATAGTGTCTTTTCATCCCTTGAGAAGGGTATCCTTGGCGGGTTTTCCTATAATCCCGAGAACGACGCAATGAACAACTACGTGCATGACTACGGAAACAGGACTGATGTGTTTGCCGGAAATGCCAATGCCAACCTCTATGTTAGCGATTTCTACAATGGGTTGAGCCAGTTGGCCGAAGGTGGGGCTCTGGGGACGGTTTATGAAATGTCCTATGCCGCTCGGGACAAGGTCTTCAGCCGAATCGACCTTAATGATATCACCATCACCAATGTGTCGACCCATGCCACACCCCTTCCGGCGGGGATCCTGCTGCTGGGCTCGGGAGCGGGGGCGCTTGTTCTTGTGAGACGACGAATTAAGATCAGTGACTGATTGACCGATTGACCGACCGGTTCCGGCCCTGGCATTGGACGTCCAGGGCCGAAACCGTTATATTTTTAAGGCAGCCTTTTCCTAGGGTTGCTTCTGATCCTTCCCGTTTTCATACACATGGTCCATGAACCTGTCCAGAATATCCATCACCCGAAGCATGCTCTCGATATCCACATGTTCATCCTCCGCATGGGCGGTCATGATCCCATGGGGCCCCCAGATGATGCCGGGGATCCCGTGATCGCTCAGGAACCGGGCATCGCTTGCGCCGTGCTCATACCCTGTCACAGCTCCCGGAGCAAGGGAGAGGAGGGTTTGAAGGTAGGGTGAGTCTTCACCCCTGAAGAGGGGCTCTTTTTCCTCGATGGTAACCGTGGATGTCGTGATCCTGTCGATCTCTGCCAGGATGGCATCCGGGTCGTCGTTTTCGGTATACCGTATGTCCAGTACGGCATGGGCTGTTTCACACACCTGGTTTACCGATTTGCCGCCCTGGATGATGCCCGTGTTCAGGGTCTTGTGCCAGTGGCCGGGAGCGTCTTCCGTAAACAGGGCTCGCACCCTTTGAAGGTCGTCCACCAGGATGTCGATGGCATTTATTCCGAGCCAGGGCTTGGCACCATGGGCCGCTTTTCCCTGGGCCGTGAGCTTGAGATCGAGAATTCCCTTTTCCTTGGTGATGATCTTTTCAGGCTCCCCGCCGTCCAGGGCGATGGCAAAATCAGCTTGAACGCTTTTCAGGGTGTGCCTGGCCCCGTCATATCCCCCGGTTTCCTCATCCCCGGTCAGGAGAATTCCAAAGGGAAGGCTCTCCTGGCCCAGGTCGTTTTTCCCAAGCTTTGCCATCCATTGTTTCAAAAGGACAAGGCTGAGGGCCACGGCATATTTGTCGTCAACGCTGCCCCTGCCGTAGAGCTTTCCATCCCGTTCAACCGGTTCGAACATGGTATCTGGCCCGTCCACAACGTCAAAGTGAGCCATGAGAAGCACCGGGGCAACACCGGGTTTCGGGGTGACAAGAATCGAGGGGATGGCGTTGTTGTCAATTCTCTTGTAGCTCACCCCGAGGCTGGTAAGAAATGTTTCGATGAAATCCGCGCACCGGTTCAACTCATCCGGTCTTGATGCGATGGTCTTGAACCGCATCAGCTCTTTTAACAGTGATATTACTTCACCCATGGAGACTCTCCTGTTTTCAAGTTTCTGCTGTAAGTATTCTCGGCTTTCCAAAGTCGGGAGCAGTCATCTCTTTATGACCGATAAATGGTGTTGTCTATTTCATCTGGCTGGTTGTGTCAATATCATTTCGGTTGGAGCAGGCGTCTGCAATGGCTTGGATTTCGTGTTTTTCAAGCCTGCGGTTCAGCCGGGCGCTGTTGTTCTTTATCCGTTGGGTGATGGCATCGATTGCCAGGGGGGCGTACGGTATCTCCTTCTGGTCAAGGTATTGGTTTACCAGTTTTTTTCCGCACAGGACATTGATGAAAAATCGTTGTTCCCGCCTGATGCCAAAGCCCCCGTCGCCGTGGGTGCCGGCCACATGGGTTTTTACCCCGGCACCGAAAAAGGGGGTGTTGTAGGTGAGAAGGGATTGGCCGGTTTGCTCTTTGCAAATGGTGTCGATGTACTGGTAATAGGCCTTGAAGGTATCCACATCCTCCAGGTTGAGCCCGAGGGCATACCCCTGGTCCTTCAGCACCCTTGCCGTGGTGTAGAGGTCGGCAAGCCCGTTTCTTTCCCCCAGGCCGAACACCGAGGCTTCAACCACGGTCGCGCCTGCAACAACGCCCATGACAGTGTTGGCCGATGCCATGCCAAGATCGTTGTGGCAGTGGATGCTGAGGCGGGTGTCAGACCCTTGGGCAATGCGGGAGATGGGGAGAATGCTCCCATGTATCTGGTTTGGCGCCATGATACCCGAGGTGTCGGGCAGGGAGAGAATGTCAATGGAGAGTTCCTTGATCAGGTAGGTCGCAGCTTTTGCGAGAAAACCGGGATCCGTCCTTCCGATGTCCAGAATGGCAAGTGAGATGCATGCACCGGGACAGTGCTTTCTGATCAGTTCCAGGGACCCTGCCACTGTTTCAAAGATTTGGCCCGGATCCTTGTTCCAGTCGTTTTGCCGTACATGGGCATGGAGGTGGAAATCCATGGTGCCGGTCCGGACCAGGATGCTCGCATCCTCCGGGCAGGCCCGTCCCATGGCGGCAACCCGGGTGGTAAAACCACGTTTTTGGACAAAATGGATCAGTTGTTTCAACTTCTGCTGTTCCGATTCATGGGCCGGGGGATAGCCTGCCTGGCAGATGTCCATGCCAAGGGCCGCCTGGAACTCGAGCACGGTTCGGGCCTGGTCCGGGGAGAAGACGATTCCCCTGTGCTGCATGCCTTCCCTCAAGGTCTCGTCGATGATGGCAATTTTGGCTTTCTTCATAAAGCGCCTCTCTTTTGGTGGGCTTTGGGGTTTTGACGGAAATTTTCCCAAAGTATATCCGCAAACGCTTTCCATGGTAAGAAGAATTTTCATATTTTTCCGGAAAGCTCAGGTTTCGGGCCAGGTCCATTTCCCACTTGACATTGGGTCTGGGTTTATCTATGTAGAACAGGTCAGGCGCTCTTAACGAGCATAATAGGGAATCCGGTGAAACTCCGGAACGGGCCCGCCGCTGTAATTGGGGACGAACGCCGCAGGATGTCACTTTCGGAGTGTAAACCGGGGGGAAGACGCGGTAATTAGGATGATCCAAGAGTCAGAAGACCTACCTGACGGATTTGTGTTTCCCCGTGGATCAGGGATGGCATCAAGATTTTCAGGATAAGAAAAGGGATACCCTGAATCGATTGTAATCGGTTCGGGGTTTTTTTATTGCCTCGAACGTTTTGGGTTAATCGTTTCACAAAGAGGAAAACCAATGCAAAAAAAAATTATCTCGTTTCTTTTCATCGTCCTGTTGCTGCTGCCTGCCCTTGCCCTTGCCCATGGCCATGACCGTCCCGAGAAAAAGGGCATCCTGCTGGTTGCCTTTGGTTCCAGTGTCCCCGAGGCCCGGGTGTCGTTTGAGAATATCGATAAAACCGTCAAGGCCACCTTCCAGGGGATGCCTGTCCGATGGGCCTACACCTCGGCCATCATCCGGAACAAGCTTGCTAAACAGGGTGAAGTGCTCGACAGCGTTGCCATGGCCCTTGCAAAGATGACCGACGATGGGTTTACCCAGGTGGCCGTACAGTCCCTCCACACCATCCGGGGGGAGGAGTATGACGATCTTGCCCGGACAGCCAAGGCCTTTGAAGGCATGCCTAATGGGATCCAGCATATTGTGCTCGGGGCGCCAATGATTTCCAGCCAGAAGGATATTGAAGCCGTGGCCCAGGCCGTGGTCAGCAACATTCCCAAACATAGAAAACCGGGAGAGGCCGTGGTTCTCATGGGACACGGAACTCCCCATCCTTCCAACGCCTTTTATGCGGCCATGATGTTCAACCTCCAGAAGATCGACCCCAACATCTATGTGGGTACGGTTGAGGGTTCGCCTGAAATTGGCGATATCCAGGCCATGCTGAAGAAAAACAATGTCAAGAGCGCCTATCTCATTCCGTTCATGTCCGTTGCCGGGGACCACGCAAGAAACGACATGGCAGGCGACGAGGACGATTCCTGGAAGTCGATCCTGACTAAAGCGGGCATTGACTGCAAGACGGTTCTCAAGGGAACCGCAGAATACGATAACATGGTCGCCATCTGGGTCAAGCACCTGACCCAGGCGGTTGCGCATCTATAGGGATAGCTTACAGACGCGGGCAGGCTTTCTTTAAAACAAGCCTGCCCCTGTCCTTCAAAGCTGAAGGCCGAAGGTTGAGTTCCACAAATCCATTTCCGGAACATAAACAAGGAGTAAATCATGAACAGTGACCATGTATTGAAGATTAACCGGGCTTGCGCCACGGGGACTGCAACGGGCGCGTTCCCCATTTACACCATGAGGGACGGTTTTCTTTATAGAACCGTTGCCCATCCCATGGGGTGGTCGGAGCATCCGGATTACAAGCTGGGAGAGGATGGAAAGCTCTATCGAACAAAATATCATCTCCACGGCATGGGCAGGCTGCCCGAGTATGAGTTTGGAAAGGATGGAAAACTCTATCGCACGGAAAATCATCTGGAGGGCCGTGGCAGCGAGCCTGACTTTGAGCTTGTTGATTAAATCTTTTAAATTCCCGTCTCCCCGGCAGGACGGTTGATACAGGAGATGTCGATCTACCATGGAAAGTGATTTACTGATCGTTAATACGGGATATGGAAAAGGAAAAACCACCGCAGCCCTGGGGCTTGCCATGAGGGCCCTGGGCCACGGTTACAAGGTGTGCGTCATTCAATTTATGAAGGGAAGCTGGGAGTATGGTGAATTATTCTCTGCCGACCGTTTTGGTGACAACCTGGATTTTCATGTGATGGGAAGGGGATTTACCTGGCAGTCCGATAACCTGGGAAAGGACAGGGAAACCGCCGTGCATGCCTGGGACAGGGCCAAGGAGATCATTTCATCCGGGGAGTACAAGGTGGTGATCCTGGACGAGCTGACCTATCTGATGACCTTTAATTTCATCGATACCAAGGAGGCGGTTGCCTTTTTATCGGATAAAAACAGGAAAAACCATGTGGTGGTAACCGGGAGGGACGCCCCGAGGACCCTCATCGATGCGGCCGATCTTGTGACCGAGATGAAGGAGGTGAAGCATCCTTATAAGTCCGGAATCATGGCCCAGAAGGGCATTGAATTTTAACCGTTTTTATCCTCAGGCGGGGGCAAGAAGGCCGTCTCACAACGGTTCCGTCCGTTTGCTTTTGCCGCATAAAGTGCCTTGTCTGCGCGTTTCAGGATGCTTTCCCGGGTATCCATGTGGACCTGTTCGGTTACGCCAATGCTGATGGTGGCAGGGATTGCTCTTTCCTGGCACAAGGCGGGAGCGGCTTCCACGGCCCTGCGGATTTTTTCTGCTGTTGCCAGGGCATCTTCACGGGTACACTCCTTGAGGAGTATGAGAAATTCTTCCCCGCCCCACCGGCACAGAACGTCACTGCTGCGGATGGTTTTGCCGGTGGTTGCCACCACCTTCTGTATGACACAATCCCCTGTCATGTGGCCGTGGGTGTCGTTGATCCTTTTAAAATGGTCGATGTCAAACAGGATAAGGGAGAAGGGCTTTTGATCCCTTGGGACATCCTTTAACGTCTGGTTGATGATGATGTCAAAGGCCCTGCGGTTGTAAATGCCGGTGAGCTTGTCGGTTGAGGCCATCCGTGTGAGCCGTTTCTGGTAGGAGGAGATGGTCAGGTTGGTGGCCACGAGAATTATGGCTGTGATGACAAAGGATAAACACAGGTTGGCGATCAGGGTGTTACGGATCTTCTCGATCGCCTCATCTCCCCGCTGTTCAACAAACAGATACCAGCCGAACTCCGGTATGTACCGGTTGTTCACATAGACGGTTTCGCCGTTATCCTGGTATTCAAACGACAGGGGGTCGCCCTTGAGAATCTCTCCTTTGTGTTCGGCCATGGCCTGGATGTCAAAGATGTTTTTCCGGGTTTTGGGAAAGTCCTGGCCATGGAGGGTTACCCTTCCGTTTTTGTCCGTAAAGTAGATGCTTCGCTGGTATCTTTCCTGGTAGGTGTTGATCAGGCTCTTTACGGCATAGATGGCAAGCCCCACTCCGGTTGCCCCGATATAGTTGCCATCGTAGTCATGGACCCTGTGGTTGATGAAAATGGTCATGGTGTCTTTGTTGGCCATGTCCGGGTCAACATTGATCTCATAGTCCGTGTCCATCTCCTTGATGCGGAAATACCACTGGTCCCGGTCCTGTTCACTGCTGACGGTTTTGAGTATGCCGTCAGAGTAGTAGTATCTGTTTGTGGCATCGGAGACAAAAAAGCTTGAAAAGGTATTATATTTTTCTTTTATCTCTCCAAGGTAATGGGAGATCTTTTCCGTGCCTTTTTCTCCCTGGATCACCCAGTCCCGGAGAAAGGTGTCCGTTGCCATGAGGGATGCGATGAAGATCGGCCTGAGAAGATCCCTCTGGATTTCGGAATAGACGTTGTCGCCTGTCAGGGGAAGCTCATTCTGGGTGATGTGGGACTTCAGGGAGGAACTTGATACAAGGTAGCTTGTGATGCTTATGCCCAGAAATCCTGCGGTGAGAAGCAGGCTGATGATGGTGATGAGCCGACGGTTACGCTGTTCCATTTTACTCCTTGAAATACCGGATAGATCCAAAAAATAAGCAATATCGCAGGCTCTCTCCAGGATTGCAATAGAAAAAACGTTCCATGGGGCCAATAATCTTCAGCAGCTTGTTTCCCTCTCCCCAAGGACCTGCTTTAAAACCTTGAGAGCCGTGTTGGTGGCGGGAACGCCTGCGTAGATGCTGGTTTGGAAGATCGTTTCGGCGATCTCCTCCCGGGTGCATCCCACGTTGAATGCCGCGTGGATGTGTAGCTTGAGCTCCTCAGGTTTGCCCATGGCTGTGAGGGCAGCGATGGTGACAAGCTGTCGGGTGGTGTGGGGAATCTTTTCCCTTGCGTACATGGTTCCGGTTATGTAAAGGGACATGTCCCGGGCTAACTCCGGGTCAAACTCTTTCCACAGGGCATAGGGCTTGTCCTCGTCCTTTACGGTGCTGAAATAGAGTGCTGCCGTTTCTGCAGTGCGTTTTTTCGCCTTTTTCTCATCCATGTCTGCGCCCCTTTTAGTTCTGCTGTTTTTTTGGGTGACCCTTCACGGTGAAGACAAATACAAAGCTGAACAGTTGCTTTTTTTGTAGGAAAACTTCACACAGGGCAGGGGGTTTGTCAAGGCAATTTGCCTGACAACGGTTGAGGCGGCAACGCCCCTCCGGATGCCGGCAACCGACTTGGGGTGAGAAAGGCAAACCGTTAGACGTTGCCGGCATAAAAAAATACGTGCTTTTGAGCAAGGATGCTGGTATTTATTGGGTATGCCCCGATAATATGGTTGGAATCTGCATGGGGTTTAATCTATTAAATCGAGTAAATCGAGGAGTTGAATAATGACTGGCAAGGATCGAATGGGGAGATTTTTTGTAACAATTATATTAACAATGCTCATGGTCGGCCTGGTCTCCTCCCCCTTGTCTGCCAAGGAAAAAAAGATCAACATCCGCTTCAGCACCTGGCATGTCCCCGCAGGGGCCGATGTTCAGAAGCTGTGGATCCCCATGCTCGAGGAGATGAAAAAGAGAAGCAACGGCCGCATTACCTATACAATGTATTCCGGCGGTGCCCTTGGCAAGGGGCCGGACCATTTTGATATCGTGAAGACAGGGCTGTCCGACATGGGCTATGCCACCCTGAGCTGGACCCCGGGCCGTTTCCGCCTGACCGACGTGCTCTCATCCCCCATTGTCTGTCCTGCCAAGTGGAAGGGTGCCGAGGCGGGCATGGCCATGTATGACAAAATGTTGAGCCCGGAGTTCAAGGATGTGAAGGTGCTTCATATCAACAACTGCGTCATGGCCCACCTGTGGACCACCAAAAAGGTAACAACCCTTGAGGATATGAAAGGGATGAAGATCCGAAGTCCGGGCGGGCTCCAGACCCGGGCGATCCAGGCCCTGGGTGCCACCCCCGTGTTCATGCCCCTGGGGGATGTCTACCTCTCCATGGAGACCGGGGTGATCGACGGTATCGTTACTTGTCCTGCCCTGGTCAAGGCCTTTAAGCTCAATGAGGTGGCAAGTTACGGTGTGCCCACATCTTTTGGCTGTGTTTCCGAGGGGTTGTTTGTCAACAAGCGGTTCTGGAACCGGGTGCCGGACGACCTCAAACCTGTGATCGAATCCGTGGGCAGGGATGCCTACAAGATCGCAGGGATTTTTGACGAAAACTGGTATGACTCCATCATGGCGGAATTCAAAACCACCATGGAGATCAACCCACTCTCTTCCGCCGAGCAGAAGCGCTGGGATGAACGTTTCAGCGGCATGCTTGCCACCTGGGCCGGGGAGCTTGAGGCAAAGGGACTGCCTGCTGAAAAGGCCCTGACCACCTTTAAGGAGGAGCTTGGCAAGGTGGGTGTAGGGTTCAATGCCTGTCCGTTTTAAGGGATTGTTTCCCTGGTTGAAAAGCTGGATACACCGTCTCACCGGCTGGGCCCTGAACCTTGGCATGGGCTGGGTGGTGGTGATGATGGTGCTTACCACCGTGGATGTGGCGGGCCGATATTTCTTCTCAAAGCCCGTGCCCGGCGCCATTGAGATGAGCTCTTTCATGCTTGGGATATTCGGCATGCTTGGCATGGCCTATACCCACCAGAAGGGGGCCAACGTAAGGGTCACCATGGTGACCCGGGTGCTGCCCCCTGTTGCTGCAAGCCTTCTGGATATTCTGACGTCTCTCCTCACCCTCCAGGTGGTGGGGGTGCTGTCCTGGTACGGCATGGTCATGGGGGTGGAGGAGTTCCACGCAAGGACCACCACCGACACCCTGGCCATCCCCCTCTATCCCCTTCAATTTCTGATGGCCCTGGGGGCCCTGTTCCTGGGGCTTGAGATCCTGGTCAACCTTTGCGAGTCCGTCAATAATGTATTTCAAACCAGACACAAGGGATAGAGGACGCTGATATGGATCCCCAAACCATTGGATTTATAGGCATCGGCGTTCTGTTCCTGCTGTTGCTCATTGGCATGCCCATCGGGTTTGCCCTGGCATTTGTGGGGTTCTGGGGCATCTCCCTGATCACGGATATCGCCGTTGCCCTGCCCACCCTGCTGCGCTCTTTCAACGGTACCTTTACCACCTACGCCTTTACTGTGATCCCCCTGTTTGTGATCATGGGGGAACTGGCCTCGGTGTCGGGCTTAAGCCAGGGTATCTACACCCTTGCCGATAAGTGGCTGAGAAGGCTTCCGGGGGGGCTTGCCATTGCAACCATTGGCGGGTGTGCCGGATTTGCCGCCATCTGCGGATCTTCCGTGGCAACGGCTGCGACCCTGGGCCGGGTGGCCCTGCCGGAGATGCGAAAGTATAACTATGATATTCATCTTGCAACGGGAAGCGTTGCCGCAGGCGGAACCCTGGGGTTTCTGATTCCCCCGAGCATCGGGTTTGTGGTCTACGGCATCCTCACGGAGCAGTCCATTGGAAAGCTGCTGGTGTCCGGCATTCTGCCCGGGGCGTTGCTGGTGCTTGCCTTTGTCCTGATCGTGGTGGTATGGGTGCTGATCCACCCGGATGCGGCTCCCATGAATCCTGAAAAGGTGAGCCTTGGGGAGAAGCTCATGGCCCTGAAGCAGGTGTGGGAGCTCATTGTCGTGTTCTTCCTTGTCATGGGGGGGATCTATCTTGGATTTTTCACACCCACCGAGGCCGGGGCCGTGGGGGCGTTCTTTCTCTTTGTTGTGACCGTTTTCAGGCGAAAGCTCACCTGGGCTGCCCTGGTTGAGGCCATGGCCGCAACCACAAAGGTTTCAGTGATGATCTTCATGATCCTTGCCGGCGCCTATGTGTTTACCTATTTCATGGCCCTTACCATGATCCCCATGAATCTTTCCATCTGGCTGAGCTCCATGGCGGTTTCAAAATACCTGATCCTTGCCATCGTGCTCGCAGGCTACCTGCTGCTCGGCTGCTTCCTGGATGCCACCTCCATGATGGTGCTCACCCTGCCGGTGATATTTCCGACCATCCTCAAGCTTGGATTCAACCCCATCTGGTTCGGCGTGATATCCGTTCTCATGATGGAGGCAGGGCTGATCACCCCGCCCCTGGGATTAAACATCTTTGTGATCGCAGGGGTGGCCGAGGTGCCCATGGAGGTGGTTTTCAAGGGGGCGATCTTTTTCCTGTTCGCCATCTTCAGCGTGGTGATCCTGGTGACCCTCTATCCCCAGATCGCCCTGTACCTGCCGGGAATCATGGGCAGAATCTGACCGCTACAGGTCGTTGCTGGTGATGAGGATTTCCGCATTCCCGCTATCCTGGACACAGTGGGGGGGCCAGAGAATATGGGTCTCTCCATGGACCTCAATGGTGTCAAAGGGCTGTTTGCCTGGGTGGCTGGTGAAAGGTTTTCTGTGGGCTTCCATCCTCTTTCATCCATGACATTTTGTGCCCCATTCCTGTGGCTTTATCCTCGCCGGATTCCGGTAAAAATGGCTTGACAACAAAATGGAACTATTCAATGGTGGGAAAAGATTCCCTTACATACAACTTGAAACAAGGAGACAGACCATGTCCGAAGAGATACTTGCTCCCCTGGCCGGAAAGATCGTAAAACTCCATGTGGAGGCAGGAACCGTGGTTGAAGAGGATGAGGAGATCCTGGTGATAGAGGCCATGAAGATGGAGACCCCGGTGTTCGCTCCCTGCGACGGAACCATTGTCCAGGTAAAGCTGAAGGAGGGGGATGAGGTGGAAGAGGATGACCTGATCGCTGTCATTGAATAGGCAAATCAAGGAGCAAAACCATCATGAGACCTTATTTCACGACCATGGACCCCCTGGGACGGGAACTTAAAAAGGGTGAGATCAAACGGACCCAGGTCAACCTTGAGGCGGTCCTAGCGGCTGAAGAGGAGATCCTTGGGGCCGTTGAAACAGTCCGGAACGCAGGCTTTTCAACGGAGAAGATCAATGCCAGGGGCCAGATGACCGTGTGGCAGCGCCTGGATTACCTGGTGGACGAGGGCACCTGGTGTCCCCTGCATACCCTTTACAACCCCTGCGACAACCCGGAACAGACCACCAACGTCATAGACGGCATCGGCAGGATCTCCGGACGCTGGGCCGTGGTGATCGGGTTTGACAACAAGGTGATGGCCGGGGCCTGGCTGCCCGGGCAGTCGGAAAACATTCTCAGGGTGACCGACCTTGCAAAACGTCTTAATATTCCCCTGGTCTGGCTTGTGAACTGCAGCGGCGCCAAACTGCCCGACCAGGAGAAATTCTATGCCAACCGCAGGGGAGCCGGAACTCCTTTCTTCAGGCATGCGGAGCTCAACCAGATGGGAATCCCCGTGCTTGCCGGGATCTACGGAACCAACCCCGCAGGCGGCGGCTACCAGAGCATCAGTCCCACGGTGCTTTTTGCCCACAAGGATTGCAATATCGCCGTGGGAGGGGCCGGCATCGTCAGCGGCATGGCCCCCCAGGGCGGGTTTAATGTGGAGATGGCCGAGGCCCTGGTGGACCGGGCTCGGGATCACACAGCCAAACCGCCGGGATCGGTCAGGGTCCATTACGATGAAACCGGATTCTTCAAATATGTGTTCGATGAAGAGGAGGGGGTGCTGGACGGCCTCAAGGAGTACATGAAGGCGATCCCCGCCTATGATCCAAAGTTCTTCAGGGTAGCTGAAGCCGCGGATTCACCTTTCTCTCCCGACGATATTCCACGGCTTCTGCCCATGGATCAAAAGAGCGTCTATTCCTTTGATCAGGTCCTGGCAAGGCTGGTGGACGGGGGCGAGCACATGGAGTTCCGAAAGGAGTACGGGCCTGAGGTTTATACGGGGCTGTGCAAGGTGGACGGATTCCTTGTGGCATGTATCGGTAACCGCCAGGGATACCTGGGCAAGGGCTATCCTGAGTATGCCGACTATCCCGGCATCGGGGGTAAGCTGTACCGCCAGGGGCTGATCAAGATGAACGAGTTTGTCACCCTCTGCGGCAGGGACAGGATTCCCATCATCTGGTTCCAGGATACCTCTGGGATTGACGTGGGGGATGAGGCGGAAAAGGCGGAGCTTCTGGGGCTTGGCCAGTCGTTGATCTATTCGATTCAGCAGACCGACCTTCCCATGATGCTGGCTGTTTTGCGAAAAGGGTCTGCCGCTGCCCACTATGTCCTGGGCGGGCCCACAGCCAACAGGCACAACGCCTTTACCCTGGGGACCGTTGCCAGCGAAATTTATGTGATGCATGGGGAAACCGCTGCCGTTGCGACCTATGCAAGGCGGCTTGTGAAGGAAAAAGAGGCGGGCAACGACCTTCAGCCCGTGGTGGATAAGATGAATGATCTTGCCCAATCCTACCACGAGAAATCAAGGCCCCTGTTCTGTGCAAGGACAGGTCTTGTGGACGAGCTTGTTGCCATGACTGATCTGAGAAAGTACATGAAGGCATTTGCCGGGAGTGCCTACCAGAATCCTAAATCGATCTGTCCGCTTCACCAGATGATATTGCCGAGGATCATTAAGGGATAGAGACCAGGGTCTCTATCCCTTGTTCTGTCAGGAGATCAGCAGATTCGGGTTCAGGTGGGCCGTGATCCTTTTTTCCACCCGCTTGAAAACAAATATGAGACCGTATACCAGGACCAGGTAGATGCCTGCGGCCGTAAGAAAGAGCTCGTAAAAGGCAAAGGAGCGTGCCGAAACCACCCGTGCAACCCCGGTGATATCCATGAGGGTGATGATGGAAACAAGGGATGATGCCTGGAGCAGAAAGACCACCTCGTTGGTGTAGGCCGGCCACGCGATCCGCAGGGCCGCCGGCATGATGATCCGCCGGTAGAGCAGGGGGCCTGACATGCCGCATGCCCGGGCTGCCTCGATTTCACCCACTGGAACGCCTTCGATGCCGCCCCGGAAGATCTCGGAGGTGTAGGCTGCGGTGTTGAGGGTCAGGGAAAGTACGGCGCAGAAGTAGGCCTCCCTGAAAAAATGCCACAGTCCCACATCGGTCAGGAACGACTGAAACTGCCCGCTTCCGTAGTAGATGAGAAAGATCTGAACCAGGAGCGGGGTGCCCCGGAAATAGAAGTTGAAGCAGAAGACCGGGGTCTTGATAAAGGGGTTCTTTGACACCCGCATGATGGAGAGGGGGACTGACAGGATAAAGCCCAGGATGACACTCAGGACGGTGATCTCAAGGGTCACGATGGTGCCGTCTAAAAATTTCGGCAGGCTTTCGATGATGATAGCGGTTTCCATGGTTAACTCTCCCTCCTCACGCCTCGGTTGGCCTTCTTTTCCGCCCATTGCTGAAACACCAGGGAGAGGATCGTGATGGCAAGGTATAGAAGAGAGGCCGCAAAGTAGCAGGTAAATGGTTTGTGAATGTTTCTTGCAGCAAGATCGGTGTTCCGCATCAGTTCCGGTAGCTGGATAACCGATACCAGCGCCGTTGCCTTGATCAGGACCATCCAGACATTACCTAACCCCGGGATGGCAAACCGCCACATCTGGGGCAGAAGGATCCGCCTGAAGGTGAGGATCGGTCCCATGCCGCAGGCATGTGCCGCTTCGATCTGTCCTTTGGGAACCGCAAGGAACGCGCCCCTGAACACCTCGGTGGCAAAGGCGCCGTAGATGAATCCAATGGTGAGGATTCCGGCCGCCATGGGCTTGATCTCAACATAGACCTCTTTTCCCATAAATGCGGCAAAGTCCTGGATCAGGGTGGGGGCGCCGTAGTAGACGAGAAGAATCAGCACAAGTTCCGGAATTCCCCGGATGACCGTTGTGTATACCTCTGCCAGCATGGCCGCAACCTTGAACCTGGAGAGTTTGCACAACGCTGCCGCAAGCCCGAGCAGGATCGCGATGATCATGGCCCCGGCTCCGACGATAATGGTAAGTTTGGCACCCTTGAGAAGAAGCGGGCCGTATCCTTGAAGAGTAAACACAGTGTGGCATCCTAAAAAAAAGGCTTAAAAAAAAACAGGAAGCCCGGGGATGCAGGCTTCCTGTTTATGGTTATCGACTATTCGCCGTAAACATCAAAATCAAAGTGCTTTGCATTCACCTTCTGGTATTCGCCGTTGGCACGGATATCCAGGATGGCCTTGTTCAGGAGTGTGACAAGATCGGCGCTGCCTTTTCTGACGGCAATGCCGATTCCCTCGCCAAACCATTTTTTGTCGGTGAAGCCGGGGCCGATGAAGTTATAGTTCTTGCCTGCTTCAGACTTGAGCAATCCGTCGGACAGGGCCACGCTGTCAGCAAATACAAGGTCGATCCGTCCGGACATGAGATCCATGTTTGCCTCGTCCAGGGTGGCGTAGGATTTGATCTTTACCGTTTTGCCGAACTTGTCCCTGACAAAGTTGTCATGGATGGTTCCCCTCTGAACGCCCACGGTCATTCCCTTGAGTCCCTCAGGAGTAATCTCCACCTGGAACCCTTTTTTGCAGGCGAACTTTGCAGGGGTAAGGTAGTATTTGTTGGTGAAGTCGACCTTTTTCAGGCGCTCCTGGGTGATGGACATGGAGGCGATGATGGCATCGAATTTCTTGGCACGAAGTCCGGGGATAAGACCGTCCCAGTCCTGCATGACAAATTCGCACTCAACGCCGGCAGCCTTGCAGATCGCCTTTGCAATGTCCACGTCAAACCCCTGGAGGTCTCCGTTTTTATCCACATAGTTGAACGGAGGGTAAGCACCCTCGGTGCCGATGCGAACCTTTGTGATGTTACCGGCAAACGCAGTGCCTGCAACCAGGGCAAGACATAAGACAACAGATACGATTAACGCTTTTCTCATTTTTTCTCCTTAACGGTTAAAATTAATAATAAAAGGTCATAACCTATATAAGATTTGCCAGGAATTGCCTGCACCGCTCAGAATCCGGTGAGCCAAAGATATAGTCGGGAGTACCCTGGGCCTCGATGACCCCCTGGTCAAGGAAGACAACCTTGGACGAAACCTCCCTTGCAAAACCCATCTCATGGGTGGCAATGATCATGGTGCGTCCCTCCTTGACAAGGTCCTGCATCACCTTGAGCACCTCGCCCACAAGTTCGGGGTCAAGTGCTGAGGTGGGCTCGTCAAAGAGAAGGACATCCGGCTCCATTGCAAGGGCTCTTGCAATGGCTGCCCGCTGCTGCTGTCCGCCGGAAAGCTGGGAGGGGAAGTAGTTGGCGCGATGGGCAATGCCGACCTTTTCCAGGAGTGCCATGGCCATATCCTTTGCCTCTTGTTTCGGGCGTTTGAGCACATGCACCGGCGCCTCGGTGATGTTTTCGAGCACGGTCATGTGGGACCATAGGTTGAAGTGCTGGAACACCATGGCAAGGCGGGTTCTGATTCTGTCCACCTGCTTGCGGTCCTGGGGCACCATCTGGCCCTGACGATTTTGTTTAAGTTTGATCTGCTCGCCACCCACGAAGATCTCGCCTGCGGTGGGAATCTCAAGAAGGTTCATGCAGCGAAGAAAGGTGCTCTTGCCGGAACCACTGGAACCGATGAGGGCGATGACATCTCCTTCGCCAGCCTCCATGGATATCCCCTTGAGCACTTCCATTTGACCAAATTTTTTGTAGAGTGACTCTACCCTGATGACATCTTTTCTTTTTGTGTTCAATCTCCACCCCTGTATGCATTGGAATTCGGAGGTTACAGTATCAGGGAATCCAAGTTTCTACAAGTGCAATTTGCAAGGATACGCCTTCCTGTCAAAGATCCTGGCCCTTACAATTTCCTTGAATATTAAATCATTAGTATGGTATTCGATTAATAAGGATGTAGGCGTGAGGCCGTGTGGGGCTCCCGCGTTTCAAAGGGTTTGCCATCAGGGGGTTTAGGTGGTATTCTTTTCCGGTAACATATTGCTTTAGCAGTTTGTACAATAGGGGTAACGGTACGGAGTGATGCCTTGTGCGCCGCCCTCACCGTTATTTTTTTTGGCCTGATTGATATTTTTAGACATCAAGGAGAGTTATTGGGGATGTCCCTGGTTCAAGAGAGAAGAGAGACCCGCAGGATAAATGTGGGTAGTGTGGCCATCGGAAGCGATGCGCCGGTGGCGGTACAGTCCATGACCAACACCCGTACAGAGGATGTGCCGGCCACAGTGGCCCAGATCCAACGGCTCACCCAGGCCGGGTGTGAAATCGTCAGGGTCGCCATCCCGGATATGGAGGCTGCCCGGGCTGTGGCTGCGATCCGGCGGGAGATTGCCATTCCCCTGATAGCGGATATCCATTTTGACTACAGGCTCGCCCTTGCCGCCATGGAGGCGGGAGCGGACGGGCTCAGGATCAATCCCGGCAACATCGGTGAGCGCCGCAAGATCATGGAAGTCGCAAACTGCGCGCGATCCAAGGGTGTTTCCATCCGGGTGGGTGTGAACGCAGGTTCCCTGGAAAAGGATATTGTAGAGCGGCTGGGCGCTACGCCCCAGGCCATGGCAGAGAGCGCTCTTAAAAATATCGAAATTCTGGAAGACCTCGATTTCCACGATATCAAGGTTTCCCTGAAAGCGTCCGATGTTCAACGGACCGTTGAGGCCTACAGGCTCATTGCATCGAAAACAGACGTTCCCCTCCATGTGGGGGTCACTGAGGCCGGCGGCCTTTTTGCCGGCATCACCAAGTCGGCCATCGGCATTGGCATGCTTCTCAGTGAAGGTATCGGCGATACCATCCGGGTGAGTCTCACCCGGGATCCCGTGGAAGAGGTGAGAACGGCCTGGGAAATATTGAGGGCGCTTGACCTTCGCCACCGGGGACCCGAGATTATCTCCTGCCCCACCTGCGGGCGCTGCAGGATCGATCTTTTCACCGTGGCCGAACAGGTGGAACAGGCGTTGCTCGATTGCCCTCTGAATCTAAAGGTCGCCATCATGGGGTGTGTAGTGAACGGTCCCGGTGAGGCAAAAGAGGCCGATATCGGCATCGCAGGCGGTGACGGTGTGGGCATTCTCTTTAAAAAAGGTAAAGTCGTCAGAAAAATAGATCAGGACAGCCTTGTGGATGTCCTGCTAAAAGAAATAGAAAATTTTAAAAATTAATTCGGAGGAATATAGATGGGGAAACAGGCAAAAAGCGCAATCTCTCCCACCCGGGAAGAAGATTATCCAATGTGGTACCAGGAGGTGGTCAAGGCCTCTGAAATGGCGGAAAAATCGCCGGTAAGGGGCTGCATGGTTATCAAGCCTTGGGGATATGCCCTTTGGGAAAATATCATGGGCCAGATGGATGCGATGTTCAAGGAGACCGGGGTTAAAAATGCTTACTTTCCTCTGTTCATACCCTTGAGCTATCTGGAAAAAGAGGCCGAGCATGTTGAGGGCTTTGCCAAGGAGTGCGCAGTTGTCACCCACCACAGGCTTGAAGCAGGCGATGACGGCGGGCTTGTCCCGGCCGGAAAACTTACCGAGCCCCTGGTCGTCCGTCCCACCTCCGAGACCATTATCGGAGAGTCCATGTCCAGATGGACCACGAGCTACCGTGATCTTCCCATTCTCCTCAACCAGTGGGCCAACGTGGTGCGCTGGGAGATGCGGACCCGTATCTTCCTCAGGACCACCGAGTTTCTCTGGCAGGAGGGGCATACGGCCCATGCCACTGAGGCCGAGGCCCGGGACCGCACCATGATGATGCTCGACGTATACACGAAATTTGTTGAGGAAAACCTTGCCATACCTGTGATCAGGGGCCGGAAAACCGCTTCTGAACGGTTCCCGGGAGCCGTTGACACCACCTGTATCGAGGCCATGATGCAGGACAGAAAGGCACTCCAGGCTGGAACCTCCCATTTTCTTGGCCAGAATTTTGCCAAGAGCTCGGACATCAAGTTTCAGAACGCTGACAAGAAAGAGGAATTTGCCTGGACGACATCATGGGGGACATCCACCCGGATGATCGGCGGCATGATCATGACCCATGCGGATGACGACGGTGTCATCATGCCTCCCAGGGTCGCTCCGGCCCACGTGGTGCTTCTTCCCATCATCCGGAAAGAGGAGGAGAGGCGGAAGATCATGGACTACACCAGAAGCCTTGCCGATGCCCTGGAGAGCCGCATGTACCACGGCAGCCGGATCAGGGTCGAGATTGACGACCGGGATACCGGCGGTGCCAGGGCCTGGGAGTGGATCAAGAAGGGTATTCCCCTGAGGGCGGAGATCGGACCCAGGGATATGGCCAACGATTCAGTGTTCCTTGGCCGCAGGGATTTAACGCCCAGGGACAAGGTCGGCTTAAAGCGCGAAGAGTTCATCAACACCATCGACCAGGTGCTGGACGAGATCCAGGACACCCTGTTCAACCGGGCCCTTGCATTTAGAAAGGACAACACCGTTGATATTGATGATTCTGATGCGTTTAAAGCGTACTTTAAGTCTCCGGGAGAGAACGTTATCCACGGCGGCTTTGCCATGGCTCACTGGTGCGGGTCGGCAGAATGTGAGGCCAAGATCAAGGAGGATCTCTCCGTGACCATTCGCTGTATTCCATTTGACTCAAAGACAGAGCAGGGCAGCTGTATCTGCTGCGGCAACGCCAGCGGACGGCGGGTGCTTTTTTCAAAGGCCTATTGATCAGGTAATAAGATAAGATGATAAGAATAACCGACATCCTCGACAAGATCGTGGAGTACAATCCAGAAGCTGACCTTGATGTCATCGACCGGGCCTATGTTTACTCGGCCCGGGTTCATGCAGGTCAAATGCGCCTTTCCGGCGAGCCCTACCTCTCCCATCCCCTTGAGGTGGCAGCCATACTTGCCGACATGAGGCTGGACGTGGAGAGCATTGCTGCGGCACTGCTCCACGACGTTATCGAGGACACCCATGCAACAAAGGAGGATATCCTGGAGATGTTCGGCCCGGGCATAGCCCACATCGTCTCCGGGGTCACCAAGATTTCCAAGCTCACCTTTTCCACCAAGGCGGCCCAGCAGGCCGAGAGCCTTCGGAAGATGATCCTTGCCATGGCGGACGATATCCGGGTTGTTCTTATCAAACTTGCCGACCGTCTCCACAACATGAGAACCCTCAAGTTCCACAAGCGCCCGGAGAAGCAGCGGCTCATCGCCCAGGAGACCCTGGACATCTATTCCCCCATTGCCGCCCGGCTCGGCATCTTCTGGATCAAGCAGGAGCTGGAGGATATAGCCTTCTTTTACACCCATCCCGAAGAGTATGCTGAGATAGACCAGTTGGTGAACAAGGCAAAGGATGACAGGGAGAGCTATATTTCCACGGTCAACAGAAAACTCAAGGAGAAGCTTGGTGGGGCCAGCATACAGGCTGAGGTAAAGGGGCGGTACAAGCAGTACTACAGCATCTACCATAAGATGATGTCCCAGAACCTGGAGTTTGATGAGCTCTATGATATCGTCGCCTTCAGGATTATTCTTGATACCGTTCCCCGTTGTTACGAGGTGATGGGGCTCATCCACTCCATGTGGAAGCCCATCTCCTATAAGTTCAAGGATTATATAGGGGTGCCAAAGCCCAACATGTACCAGTCTCTCCATACCACGGTTATCGGTCCTGTGGGTGACAGGGTCGAGATCCAGATTCGAACCTATGAGATGAACAGTATTGCCGAGTCCGGCATTGCGGCCCACTGGAGTTACAAGGAGGGTGCCAGCTTTGATGAAAAGACCGGCGAGGCCCTTGCCTGGATTCGAAATCTTGTGGAGAACCAGGCGAACTTCAGTGATCCTGACGAGTTCCTGGAGAATGTCCGGATCGACCTCTATCCGGACGAGATCTATGTGTTTACCCCCAACGGAGATATCAAGACCCTGCCCAGCGGGGCAACTCCGGTGGATTTTGCCTATATGATTCACACCGAGGTGGGGGAGCAGTGCACCGGCGCCAAGGTGAACGGCAAGCTCGTTACCCTGACCCACCGGCTTGAGACCGGAAATACCGTGGATATCTTTACCACCAAGGGATCCCATCCCAGTGCCGACTGGCTCAATTTTGTGAAGACGGTCAAGGCCAGGACAAAGATCCGCCAGTGGATCAGGACCAGGGAAAAGGAGCGCAGTTACACCCTGGGCCGGGAGATGTGTGAAAAGCAGTTCAGGAAAAAGAGCCTGAATTTCAACACCCTGGTGAAGTCAGGGGAGGTCATGAAGGTGGCTGACGCCTTCGGGTTTAAGAATGTGGAAGACCTGATCGCCCATGTGGGATACGGTAAGATCACCCCGCTGCAGATCCTTAACAGGGCCATGCCCCATCTGGAGGTTGAACAGAAGGATCCTTCCATACTGGATAGGCTTGTTCGTTCGAAAATACGGCGGAAGAGTAAGGAGGGGGTTATTGTAAGAGGGGTGGACGATATCCTCGTCCGGTTTTCAAAATGCTGCAACCCCTTGCCCGGGGATCCGATAATCGGATATATTACCCAGGGACAAGGGGTTACTGTTCATCAGAAGAACTGCATCAACGCCCAGAAGATGACCCCTGAAAGGCAGATTGAAGTTGAGTGGAGCGGTGACTCTACAGAGTCTTACCCTGCATTAATAAGGGTTCGCTCCACCGACAGGTTTGGTCTTCTGGCTGATGTGGCATCGACGATCACCAAGAACAAGGCGAATATCATCAATGCCCGTACCGAGACATCCGAGTACAGCGCTGTGAGTTCCTATTTTACCATCTCCGTCGAAAGTACCGAACGACTCCGAAAAATCATGAGTGAGATCAGAAAGGTAAAACAGGTCAAGGATGTCAAGCGGATGGTGCCAAACGATTAAGCCTCTTTGGCAGGGCTTACATACGTCGAGGCTGGCGCTTTAACAACTTTGCCGGCCTTGATGCAGCTTGTGCATACATCGATCTTCTTTACCTGGCCTTCGAAAAGGGCCTTGACCCGCTGAAGGTTAGGGTTAAATCTTCTTTTGTTGATGTTGTGTGCATGGCTGACGTTGTTTCCAACCATGGGTTTTTTACCGCATATCTTACATTCTTTGGACATATCTTTTCTCCTTAAAGACAAAAAAATTATCATATAACCTGAAACAATGCTTAATACATCAAATGGTTGATGTTGTAAAGATAATTCAGGATAAACGCGCTATTGTTTGTCTGTTCCAGTCTGGTCAATCATCTGCTGGCACAGTGCAATATTGTTTAGCGCTTCCTTTCCCTCCTTGGTGTCGGGATAGTTGGCAAACAGGTATTCATAACGTTTCAGGGCCGCCTTGTACTGTTCTGCCTTGAAGTAGAACTGGGCAACATAGTGCTCATGGCCTGCAAGGCTTGAGATGCAGCGTTCAATGTGCTTAACGGCTTTGGCTGCCTGGGGAGAGTCAGGGAATCGCTCGATCAGCCGGGTGAATTCGGCCTGGGCTTTTCTTGAGCATTTCTGGTCCCGGTCAACGGTGTCGATTCTGTCGAACCAGCAGAGCCCTGTACGGTAAATCACGTAGGGGATGGCTTCGTTTTTCGGGTGGAGGCTCTCAAACTCCTGGTAGGCAAAGATCGCCTCATCGTACTCTTTCAGTTCATATTGGGCATCGGCAATCTTCAGCTCCGCAAGGATTGCGTACTTGCTGAACGGATACCAGTCCTTGAGGGTGGTGAACGAGTGGATGGCATCCTTATAGTCCCGGTCCCTGAACTGGGAGGAGCCTTCTTGTACCAGCACTGCGGCACTCTTCTCCATTTCGTTATTGTCCTGGAACCAGGCGCAGCCGGAAACAGAGAAGAGAAGTATCAATAATACAACAGGGGTAATCTTTTTCATTAGGCTAAATTCTCTATAAAATGCTCGGCAGAGACTGCTGCAATTGCAGCGTCCCCAACGGCTGTGGCTATTTGCCGCAACGGAGTGTCTCTAACGTCACCCACTGCAAAGACGCCGGGTACCGAGGTCTCCATGTGTTTGTCAGCTTTGATGAATCCCCATTCGTCAAGTTCCAGGGAGTTGGTGAGGAAGTCGGTGTTGGGGACGGTACCGATCCAGACAAAGCAGCCGTCAGCTTTGATGGTTTTTGTCTCATCGGTTTTAACATTTTTTACATGAACGTTCTCAACGCCAAAGAAACCGTCCATACCCGTTACCACCGAGTCCCAGACAAATTCGATCTTGTCGTTGCTGAACGCCCTCTCCTGGAGGATCTTTGTTGCCCTGAGCTCATCCCGTCGGTGGATGAGATAGACCTTGTTGACAAACTTGGTCAGAAAGATCGCTTCCTGTACGGCCGTATCTCCGCCGCCAACGGCGACAACGGTCTTGTCCCTGAAAAACGGGGCATCACAGGTGGCGCAGAAGGAGACTCCCTTGCCCATGAACTTCTCTTCGCCCACGTTGAGCTTTTTGGGTGAGGCCCCGGAGGCAATGATGAGGCTCTTGGTTGTGAGGGTCTTCTCTCCCAGATGGAGGGTCTTTACGCCGGGTGACAGCTCCATGGCTGTGACCTCTTCGGTAGAGATCTCAAGACCCAGGTTCTTTGCCTGGATCAGCATCTTTTCCCCAAGGTCGTACCCGCTGATTCCCTCTGGGAAACCGGGATAGTTTTCGACCCAGTCAGTGATGATGATCTGGCCTCCTGGTGCAGCCTTTTCCAAAAGCAAGACGTTCATTCTCGCCCGGGCGGCATAGATGCCCGCAGTCAGCCCCGCAGGCCCTGCACCAATGATGACGATATCATAATCGGTTTGTGGCATGGACACATTCTCCTTTTTTGCAGATGTCTACAAAGCCTAAAGGGCTTTGATGGTCTCTTCGAGTTTTGCCTTTGCCACCATGCCGGTTATCTGGTCTGCAATCTCTCCATCCTTGAAAAAGATGAGGGTTGGGATGGCCTTGATTCCGTATTTGCTGGGGGTGAGGGGGTTTTCATCCACATTTACTTTGACAAATTTGATCTTGTCGCCGTAGGTCACCTCAAGCTCTTCAATAATGGGGGTGATGGCCCGGCAGGGACCGCACCACGGGGCCCAGAAATCTACAACTACGGGCTTGGCTGAGCCCAATACTTCCTTCTCAAAAGCGTCGTCATCTATTTCAAAAATGCTTGACATGATTTTTATTCCTTTATGTTTGGGTTGATTCAAAATGTCTGGTAAATATATGTTCTTAAAATAGCTTTGTCAATACGATGCACCGCTCCTTTTGCTTGACATCCGGGTACGACTTTCGCATTATCACCCAAAAAATAAGGAGGAATCAACATGGGTAAAAAAATAAAGGCCGGGGCCCTTATCTCAGGGGGCGGTACAAATCTGCAGGCGATCATAGATTCCTGCGCCCAGGATAAGATCGATGCAAAGATCGTGTTTACCGGATCGGACACCCCCGGGGTCAAAGGACTTGAGCGGGCGGAACGGGCAGGAATAGACACCTTTGTGGTGGATTACCGGACCATAATTCAACAGGTGAAGAACGATCCGGATGGCGTGGTGCTTCCCGGTGATTTTGACATGGAGGAGATCCGGGCAAAGCAGAATCTCCTACCGGAATCTGCCGGGAATGAAAAAATTGAAAGATTCCTGACCTCCCGGGCCATTGCGGAGCGGGCCCTTCTGGACAGGATCCTTCCCTATGATGTGGATCTTTTGATCCTGGCCGGCTTCATGCGCACCCTGACCCCCTATTTCATCGACCGCATTAATACCGGCCACAGGAAGATCATGAACATCCATCCGGCGCTTCTTCCGGCGTTTCCCGGAACAGACGGCTACGGAGACACCTTCCGGTACGGGTGCAAGGTGGGAGGGTGCACGGTTCACTTCATCGATTACGGGGAAGACACCGGTCCCATCCTCGGCCAGAAGGCGTTTCAGATCGAGGAGAACGATACCCTTGAAATTGTAAAGAAAAAGGGGCTTGCTCTTGAATGGGAACTCTTTCCCGAATGCATCCAGCGCTTTGCCGAGGAACGGGGTCAGGCTTAGAAGCAATGGGGTCAGGCTTGGTGACGAATCGATGGGGTCAGGCTTACCTTATTGTCGTTATTTGTGGAGGGGGCTGTGTTTCAAGCAATAAGATAAGCCTGACCCCAGCTGAGACGCCCTTCGTTTGAACCAATAAGAAAAGCCTGGCCCCGTTAATTGGGGTCAGGCTTAGCTTATTGTCGTTATTTGTGATCCCTTTTTTTAATGCATTATTTTTAGCATGAGTGGGATGGCGGTCATGGTGCCGATGGAGCTGCCAAGGTTGGTAAACACCACCACAAGAAGAATCCGGGTGACATTGTTGCGCCAGAATCCCCGTACCGAGAGGATGTCGTCCGGGATGGATTCAAGATCCTTTACCTTGGGCTTTCTCGAGACGGCCTCCACCAGGCCGGACACCCATCCGGCTGCAATCATGGGGTTGAGGGATGTCAGGGGAGCGGCAAGGATCGAAGTGATGATGGTGTAGGGGTGGGCCAGGGCTACAAGGGCGCCAAGTCCTGCAAAAATACCGTTGGCTGCGATCCAGAGCCAGATCATGTCGGTTCCCACACCCTTCCCTTTCATGAAGAATCCCGCAGCAAAGAGCACCACGATGGCCGATGGGATGAGCCACTTCATGACTTTACCTAAATTTCCGGCCTTGGGGATCTGAGACAGTTCAGCCAGGTCTATGGGAGTGTTGTTTGCCATGTAGCGCTTGATGCCGGGGGCATGGCCTGCGCCTACAACGGCCACTATGGTGTTTCCGGGGGCTGTTCGAATGGTTTCGGTGAGGAACTGGTCCCGCTCGTCAATGAGAGCCTTCTCCAGGATCGGGTGGGAGCGTTTCATGTCCGAGAGCAGGGTCTTGAGGATATCCTCCTGCTTCATCTGCTCGATCTCTTCCTCGGTGATCTCTTCGGAGTTGCCAAGGGAGAATACCAGCTGGAAGATCAGCTTGAGCTTTTTCCACAACCCCATGCTTCTCCACACCCGGGTGAGGGTGGTCTGGATATCACGGTCGGCCGGAATAACCAAAGCGTCAATCTCTTCGGCGGCCTTAACGGCATTGATCATCTCCTGGCCCGGTTTGATGTCGAATTTGGTTGCGATTCTTTTCTGGAACGAGGCAAGCATGAGGTTCATGAGCAGCAGCAGGGCTTTTTTCTCCCGGATCACCTTGACGATGTCCATGTTGCGCCACTCTTCCTTGTTCCTGATGGATCGAAGCCGGGTTTCGCAGAGTTCTACGCACACGGTATCCGGACGTTCTTTTTCGATCACATCGGTGACAAGCTTGGCACTCTCTTTGGAGACATGGGCCGTGCCGATTAAAATTATCTCTTTCCCGTTGCAGGAGATGCGGTCGATCACCTCGTGATCCGTGGCTTCTAAATTATCCATTCAGGATTTATCCTTACGACGTTAGGGGTTATTGGTTGGTTCAGCAAGGAACCGAATATAATCATTCTGATAAACATGGCAACAAAATAATTGACAGCCATTGACCTTGTCAACCCTTGTGTGATATCTCCTCACCCATGAAATCAATGGATGAACAAATACTACGGGCAACCAAAGAGATAGTGGTGAAGTTTATAGAGCTGGGAAGGCTCTCTCCTGCAAGCGTGCATGAATCCTTCAGGGACATACACTCAACCATCTCTGAGACGGTCAAGACCAGCGTGGAAAAAGCCTCCTCCAAGGAAGAGTAACCGACCCTTAATGGGCCTGGGCCCAGTTATCACCTGCGTCGATGTTTACCTTCAGTGGGACCTTCAGGTCAAACACGCTCTCCATGGTTGACCTGGCAAGCGCCATGAGCTCCTCCTTTTCTTCATGGGGCGTCTCAAAGATGATCTCATCATGTACGGAGAGGAGCATCTTTGACTTGAGCTTCTTTTCGGTCAGAAGCCTGTCCATGTGGATCATGGCAAGTTTGATCAGGTCTGCGGCACTGCCCTGGATCGGTGTGTTCATGGCTGCCCGTTCCGCAAAATTTCTCAGGTTGGTGTTGGAAGAGTTGATGTCGTTCAGGCGTCGTTTCCTGCCAAGGAGGGTGGTCACCTCTCCGGTCGCTTTTGCCCCTTCAATGGTATCGTCAATGAACGTTTTTACCCCTGCATACCTTCCAAAATAAGAGTCGATATAGGTCTGTGCCATCTTTCGTGAGATGTCCAGCTCCTTTGCGAGCCTGAACGCGCTCATGCCGTAGATGATACCGAAGTTGATCGCCTTTGCCTGGCGCCGCAGATCCGGTGTGATGAACTCCGGGAATGTCTGGAACACTTCTGAGGCCGTCCTTGTATGGATATCCTCGTCGTTGGTGAACGCCTCGATGAGAATCTCGTCGTCGGCGCAGTGGGCAAGGATCCTCAGCTCAATTTGGGAGTAGTCGGCCGCAATCAGGGTATGCCCTTCCCTGGGTATAAATGCTTCCCTGATTTTTTTCCCTTCTTCCGACCTGATGGGGATGTTCTGGAGGTTGGGATCTGAGCTCGATAAACGTCCTGTGGCGGTGATTGCCTGGTTGAACGAGGTGTGAATCCTGCCTGTCTCAGGATGGACAAGTTCCTGGAGGGCGTCGGAATAGGTGGATTTGAGCTTTCCAATGGACCTGTATCTCAGGACCTTCTCGGGCAGTTCATGGAGCTCTGCAAGCTGGGTCAGCACCTCCACATCCGTGGAGTACCCGGTTTTTTTCTTGGTTTTTTTCTTTACCGGCAGCAGGAGCTTCTCAAACAGGATGACGCCAAGCTGCTTTGAGGAGTTGATGTTGAACTCTTCCCCTGCCAGGGCATGGATATCGGTTTCAAGGGTTGAAAGCTCCTGGTCGAACTCCTTGGAAAGCGCTATCAGCTCGTCGGTGTCCACCTTGATGCCGTGCATCTCCATGGTCGCAAGAACCCTTACAAGGGGCATCTCAACATCGTTCATCAGGGAGATAAGCTCGGCCTCCCGGAGCTGTTTCTCCAGGATGGTGTAGCAAAGGAAGGTGATGTCGGCATCCTCTGCCGCATAGTCCAGGGCCATATCCATCTCCACCTCTTCAAACCCGATCTGGGCCTTTCCCTTTCCTGTTACATCTTCGTACTTGATGGTCTTGTGGTCCAGAAGGTCCATGGCGATCTTGTCCAGGCTGTGACCCCGCTGGGCAGGATTCAGGAGATGGGAGGCGATCATGGTGTCGAACCAGAGACCCTGCATTTCAACACCGTGTCTTGCAAATACGATATAGTCGTATTTGATGTTCTGGCCCACTTTTTTGATTTCCGGGTTTTCAAGGAGGGGCCTTAAGATTTCAAGCACCTCGGCACGATCGTGCTGGTCAGCACTGTTGATGTGGCCCACGGGAATGTAAAATGCCTGGTGCTCCTTGTATGCAACCGAGATGCCCACAAGTTCGGCGCGCATGGGGTGTACTGAGGTGGTCTCGGTGTCGATGCTGAAGATGCCCGCCTTTTCAAGGTCTGCCACAAGCGCTTTCAGCTTGTCTATCTCTGTCACCAGGAGATACTCTTTTTCCACGGGCTCCTGCTTTTTTCTGAACTCCTGATAAAGCTTGTGGAACTCAAGCTCCTTGAAAATTTCCGCCAGCCGTTCATCGTCAAAGGGGGAGATCTTGAACTCCTCCAGGGAGGTGTCAACATCAACGTTTCGGTCGATGACCACAAGGTCCCGGCTCAGGAACGCCTGTTCCCGGTTGTCGGTCAGTTTTGCGTAAAGGCTCTTTTTTGAGCGGAGCTTTTCAAGGTTTTCGTAGATGCCCTCCACGTTCCCGTACTCAACGAGGAGCTTCTGGGCCGTCTTGGGCCCAACCCCCGGAACGCCGGGGATGTTGTCGGCAGTGTCTCCGGCAAGGCCCAGCATGTCTATCACCTGGATCGGGGTGAGGCCGAGTTTGTTGAAAACCGCCTCCTTGTCGATGATCTCCTCCTTCATGGGGTCCCAGACCACGGCATTGTCGGTGACAAGCTGCATGAAATCCTTGTCTCCGGTCACCATGACCACCTCAAATCCCTTCTCCTCTGCAATGCGGGCATAGGTGCCGATGAGGTCGTCCGCCTCAAACCCTGTCTTTTCCACGATGGGGATGTTGAGGGCCTTGACCACCTCCTTGATGTGGGGGATCTGCGGTCTCAAATCCTCTGGCATGGGAGGCCGGTTGGCCTTGTAATCTTCGAACATGTCGTGGCGGAAGGTGGGGCCTTTGACATCAAAGAACACGGCCACATGTTCGGGCTGTTTCTCCTTGAGCAATTTTAAGATGATCCGGGTAAATCCAAAGGTCGCATTGGTGGGGACCCCCGCGGATGTGGACAGGCTTCGTATGGCGTGGAAGGCACGGTATAAATAGGCGCTTCCATCTATAAGGTATATCTGTTGTTTCATCTTTGATTTCTTTTGTTCTAAAGGGTTTTGGGTGTCGTGTAATACATAAATGTCTGCCATGTGATCGAACCTCCTATGTTTCCGTTGATTCACTATTTTTTGCAAGTCTTTTTTACGGGCAGCAGTGACGATGGGACTATCTGCCAAGCCCCGGGTCCATTACTAACTCTCTATTATCCCTTGACATCGTGAGGTGATTCTCTATAATGAAATTCAAGGAGGCGCGTTCGTGTTACCCGTATTCAAGCCCTCCTGTCTTGCCTTTCAATCTCATCGAACGTTTTTTCACCATCCGGCAGATCCAGACTGAGAAGGGGGATATTATGCAGCTAAAACAGGGAGACCTTTTCTGGGGTATGGATAGTAATTTTGTCAAACAGGTCATGGATGAAACAGAGAAAAAAAATTATGACGAGGGCGCGGTGCTCTTTGACTCAGGAGATGCTGCAGATCATTTTTACATCCTGATCAAGGGGAGAATCAAACTCACCATCGGAGGCGAGGGACCCATCGTCTATATCGCAAAGGATCCCGGTCAGGTGATCGGCTGGTCCACCTTGCTCGGCAGGGATCTCTATTCGGCCAAGGCAACCTGTGTTGAGCCGACAAAGATGGTAAAGGTTGGGAAAGACAGCTTTCTTGAGGGACTTGCAAAGGTTCCCGAGAGTGAGGCTCTCTTTTTCAAGAGGGTTGCAGGGATGCTGGGAGACCGCCTGGTCTCGGTTTATCCAAGCGTCGCATAACGCCGGTTCATTGGATCGGTTCATGAATCTTTTAACGCAATTTAATCGTTTCAGTCGGATTTGCCGGAAATCCTGTTGACGCGGGTTCAGCTTCCCGTTACTCTTCTGCTCCGTTTAACCATTATATAGGAGCTATAGAAGAGTATGACCACAATTAAAGATAATTTCACCACCGTTGTAATCGCTTTGATACCGGTTGCCATGGTCGTCAATATTGCCGCAGGCCAGGCAGCCGATTTCCTTGGCCTGCCCGTTTACCTGGATTCCATCGGAACGATCCTTGTCGCCCTTCTCTGCGGGCCCTGGGCAGGCGCCCTTACCGGGATCGCCTCCACCCTTTTATGGGGCATGTTCTCCCCCTATGCCGCCCAGTTCTTTCCCGTGGCAGCCTGGCTTGGATTTGTCGTTGGGATCCTGGCCCGTCACAACGGGTTGTCCACCTGGTACAGGGCTGGCGTCGCAGGGCTCATGGTGGGCCTCACCATCCCCTTTCTCAACGCTCCCATTGCCGCCTATGTGTATGGCAATGTCAATGCCACGGGATTTGCCCTTGTCCTGGAACTCCTGGGAACCTCCCTTGCCGGCATGGCTTCCATGCCTTTTCTGGAAAACCTCATGGTCGAGGCGGCTGACAAGGCGCTATCGGCAACCATCGCCTTTATCGCGGTCCAGCGGATGTCCACCCGCTATCTTGCCAGGTTCACCCAGGAGGACAACCTGGTGAAGTGAGCCGACCCCTCCTGATTTGTTGAATAGAGACGCTCAATAAAGTTTTAAAAGTTCATCGGAATTATCGTTTTGACCCTGGTTGATGATTCCTATAGGACTCAATTACTTTTTGACAGCAGCGTCAACAGATAAAGGAGATGAAGCCCATGAAAAAAGAGTTCGGACTGATAACAATCGCCTTGATTCCGGTGGCCATTGCCCTCAACATCGCCGTGGGCCAGATGGTGAGCGTCCTGAAGCTTCCCGTATACATGGACTGCATGGGTACGGTCCTTGTGGCCATCACCTGCGGTCCCTTTGCCGGGGCCCTCACCGGAGCCCTCTCGAACCTGGTGTGGGGACTCTTTTCGCCCTCAGCCCTTCCCTTTATCCCTGTGGCGGCATGGATCGGATTTGTTGCGGGCTTATGTGCCCGGTACGGTCTCTTCTCAACCTGGTGGCAGGCCGCTATCGCAGGCCTTGTGGTGGCCCTTACCACCCCCTTTGTTGCCACCCCAATTGTGGTCTGTGTTTATGGCGGTGTCGAGGGCAGCGGTGCCTCCCTCATCACAGCCATCCTCGTTAAATCCGGTGTCAAGATCAGTTCAGCCGCCTTCTACAAGAACCTGATGGTGGAGCCGGTTGACAAGATACCCACCGCGTTGATCGCCTTTGCCGTGGTGAGGGGCATGTCCCAGCGTTACCTTTCAAAGTTTCCCATGGCAGCCAAGATCGCCCGCTGATGGGGGAGTCTCCGGCCCAGCCATTGTACCGGGCAAGGAAGAGCCCGCTCCATGACCGGGTCGCGCCCTTTACAAAGCTTGTGGTTGCAGCCACCCCCATCGCCCTGGCATTCCTTCTGCCCGGGCCGGCTGCTTCCACTTGCCTTTTTCTCTGCCTTGTGGTTCCCATGGCGATAACGGGTAAGGTCTTCAACGACCTTTGTCACTTTTTGTTGAAGAGCATGGCTCCCTTTCTCCTTTTCCTGTTTGTTATCTATGGATTTTTAATGCCTGTTTCACAAGGCAGGGAGGTCCTTTTTCTCTCCATTCCAATCAATAGGGAAGGCCTCCTGACGGCATGGGAGATCGGAACCCGGGTGCTGGTGCTGGTGTCTGCCCTGGCGACCCTTTTCATGACCACCCAACCGTCCCGGCTGATGGAAGATCTGGCCCATAATGGGGTGCACCACTATCTTTGCTATATGATCCTTGCCGCTTTAACCCTCATACCAAGGTTGAAGCAGAGGGCCGCATCCATTCTCGATGCCCAGCGGTCCAGGGGCCTTGAGACCCAGGGTAACTTTATCGTCAGGATCAGGGCGCTTTTTCCCCTGTTGATTCCCCTTCTCTACGCCACCCTGGCAGATGCGGAAATGCGGGCGGCGGCCCTTGATGTCAGGGCGTTTAACGCAACCGGTGCCAGGAGCCGGTACATCCTTCAAAAAGAGGGCAGGGCCGAACCCCTGGTCCGCAGGATCTGTGTTGTAATGGTTGCATTGGCTGCAGGAGGGCGGTTGTGGCTTATGTTGAGATAGAGAACCTCTCCTACACCTATCCCCTGGGAGAGAGTCCCGCCCTTGACTGTGTTGACCTCAGGATCGATCAAGGCGATTTTACGGTGATCATGGGCAGGGACGGTGCCGGCAGAAGCACCCTCTGCCGTGTGATCGCAGGACTGGTTCCCCGGGTCTTTGGCGGTGAATTGACCGGCCGGGTCAGGATCGGCCCGGGCAAGGATCGCGTCAGACCCGGTTTTGTGTTTGATAATCCGGTCAACCAGTTCTCCGGTGCAAAATTCACTGTTGCAGAGGAGCTGGCCTTTGGCATGGAGAACCTGGGAACAGACCGGCAGACCATGAAAACAAGAATCGAGGAGGTGATGGCCCTGGTGGATATTAAAGATATCAGGGACAGGGACCCCTCCACCCTGTCCGGGGGCCAGGCCCAGCGGGTCGCCCTTGCATCCATCCTGGTCATGGAACCCGAGCTCCTTGTCCTGGATGAACCCACCTCCCAGCTGGATCCGGCCGGAGCCAGGGATATTCTGCAGCTTATTAAAAAGGTGAACCACCGGGGCGTCACCATTGTCATGGCCGTGCAGGCCATGGTAAATCTCACGGATCTTGTGGACACTGTTGTGGTTCTTGACCGGGGAAAGGTGGTCGCCACAGGCTCACCCAGGGCCGTCCTCACCTCCCGGAAGATGCCTGACCACGGGGTGGAGGTGCCCAGGGTCACCACCATTGCAAGAAAGGCCCGGGCCATGGGCCTCTTCCATGGCGACACCCTGCCCATCTCCCTTGACGGCGTTGAAAAAGGATTCGTAAATGGACCCCTTGGTTGAAATCACCTCCCTTTCCCATCAATTCTCCGGCCAAACTGTGCTTAAAGATGTCTCCCTGTCGATCCATCCGGGTGAGGCCGTGGCCATTGTTGGCAGGAACGGGGCCGGCAAGACCACCCTGGTAAAGCACATGAACGGCCTTTTGCACCCCCACGGGGGAAGGGTCGTGACCTGCGGCCTCGATACCGCAAAGGTGTCCGTGGCCGGACTCTCCCGGAAGGCCGGTTTCGTATTCCAGAACCCGGACGACCAGATTTTTTCCAGGTCGGTGGCGCAGGAGATTGCCTGGGGGCCGAAACATCTTGGATTTCCCTCCGCAGGAATCCAAAAACTTGTGGAAAATGCCGTTGCCGCCACAGGGCTAAACGGCATGGAGAAGGTCAATCCCCTGGATCTGTCCCTTGCCCAAAAAAAGATGCTCTGCCTTGCCTCGGTGCTTGCAATGGACACAGACCTCCTGGTCCTTGACGAGCCCACCATGGGGCAGGACCTTGCGGGCAAGCAGCGGATCGCATCCGTCATCCATAAACAGAAACGGGCGGGCAAAACCGTTGTTGCCGTCACCCACGACATGGATCTCTGTGCCGACATTTTTGAGAGGATCATTGTGCTGGAGAAGGGACGCCTTATCATGGACGGCACCTGTGAACAGCTGTTTAGTGATCCGGACCTCCTGACCCGGGGAGGCATCGTTCCACCCCAGGTGTGGCAGCTCGGGCAGAAACTGGGCCTTGACCCCATCCCCTGGAAAGAGGAGCTGTTGCTGGAACAGCTCCACTCAATACAAACCTGCCGCCCTGACCAACAGAGCTGAAAATAGGAGACTCCCATGAAACGAAGCAAGAAGATTATTGTCGTGTGCCACTGTCTTTTGAATGCAAATGCAAAGATCCACCCCCTTGCCAACTATGCCGGCATCAAGGAGGAGGTCATTCTTCCCTACCTTAAGCAGGGGGCGGGCCTTGTCCAGCTTCCCTGTCCCGAAACCACCTATCTTGGCATGAAACGCTGGGGCATGACCGTGGAGCAGTACGACAATCCCGGGTATGTTAACCATTGCCGCAGAATCCTCGAGCCCTCCCTTGCCGAGATCCAGGCGTTTTACAGTGCAGGCTACGAGATCATCTGTGTCATCGGGGTGGACGGCAGTCCCAGCTGCGGTGTCAACCAGACCTGCACCGGGTTTTCCGGCGGTGAGATCAGCTCCATGGAGACCCTCGCCCCCCAGGTCGACGCCCTCAAGCTGGTCAACGGCCAGGGCGTTTTTATTCGCGAGTTCAAGGCCCTTCTTTCCCAGCGAAATATTTCGCTCACCTTCCACGGTGTTGATGAAGGGGCGATCTGAGTTTACAATTACTTAATTTGAATGATTGTCAATTGCCACTGGACATACGGGTGACGACGGTATATGTACAAAGATTTAACCTTATTAAAGCTTACGGCATAACGCCTGCGGCAAAAATCCTTGAGGAGGAATTTCGTATGAAACCGGTGTCAACATCGATCGTCTCCCTTGTCCTTGGAGCCTTCTTTCTTGCAGCGGTTCCGGTTCTTTCCGGAACTGCATCGGCCAAGGGGGTCAACATGACCTACAGCAACTTTTTTCCCCCCAGCCATGTCCAGAGTCAACTTGCAGAGTCATGGTGCAAGGAGGTGGAGAAGCGAACCAACGGTGAGGTCAGAATCTCCTATTTTGCCGGCAATACGTTGGTCAAGGCGGCCCAGATTTATGACGGCGTCGTGACCGGCAGGACCGACATCGGCATGTCATGTCTCCTTTATACCCGGGGGCGATTTCCGTTGATGGACGCCATCAACCTTCCCTTTGGCAACCCCAGCGGGCGTTTTGCCACGGCCGTGGTCAACGAGCTTTACGATAAATTCAAACCGGCCGAGCTTTCTGATACAAAGATGATGTTTCTCCATGCCCACGGACCCGGATTTATCCACACCCAGCACAAGGCGGTCAAGACCCTGGAGGATCTCAAGGGGTTGAAAATCCGGTCCACGGGATCGGTTGCCGGAATGATCAAGGCCCTGGGGGCGACGCCTGTATCCATGCCCATGCCTGAAGTTTACCAGGCCCTTCAAAAGGGCGTCGTGGAGGGTGCTGTCTATCCTGAGGAGACCAATAAGGGATGGAAAATGGGTGAGGTTACCGATTACACCATTGCCTGCTACCCTACGGCTTATTCTGTCGGGTTTTTTGTGGTCATGAACCAGCGCAAATGGGACGCCCTGTCCGATAACGCAAAGGCTGCCATCAATGGGATCAACCGTGAGTGGGCGGCAAAGCACGGCGCTGCCTGGGATGAGAGCGATTATGAAGGGGCTGGGTTCTCCCTTGGTCTTGGTAATTCCATGATCGGCATCGATCCGGATGAGGCCCTTCGCTGGAAAAAGGCCGTGACCCCCGTGTTTGACACCTACCTTGAGAAGACTGAGAAACGAGGGGTTGACGGCAAAGGAGCCCTGGAGTTCCTCAACGACCGCCTGGACGATAACGCCAAAGGTAAGTTCGAGAGCAGTTACCTCTAAGCGTTCATTAAAAATCGGTTCCCAACCCGCGAGCCAACAACATGGTTTGATATGTTGCAGGTTGAACGGCCTGTTGCGGGTTGGGGGACTGTCCGACTGTTTTATAAGGAAAGATTGATGATTAACAGGTTATCAGGGTTTATGAGAATGGTCTCCGGGATTATGCTGGTTGCCATGATGCTCGTCACCTGCACAGATGTGGTGGGCAATTTCTTTGGAATGCCGGTGCTGGGATCCGAAGAGATCGTTTCTCTTATGGCAGCCCTTCTCATTGCCTTTGTGCTTCCCGCAGCCCATGGGGAAAAAGCCCATATTGGGGTGGATATTATTTACATGAAGTTACCGCCAAAGATTAAGCGGATCAACAACGCAATCCTGTCGGTCCTGATGGTCGGCTTTTTCGGACTCATGACCTGGGAGTGCTGCAACTACGGTGCTGAACTTAAGCGGATCGGCCAGGTGTCTGCCATTCTGGAGATTCCTACCTTTTATGTGATCTATGGTGTTGCCTTTGGCTGTGGCGCCCTCACCCTTGTGGTGGCGGCCCAGCTGGCAGGCATTGTAGGAGGTGGTCGCCATGAGTGAGTATGTAATGGTCGGACTTATCGGCATCGCTGTGCTGCTGTTGCTCTTTTTTACCCGGCTTGCCGTGGCCTATGCCATGGCCGTGGTGGGATTTGCCGGGTACTGGTATCTGACAAATTTCACGGCTGCCGTTTCCCTGCTTTCCAGGGACATGTATGACGTGTTTTCTTCTTATAGCCTTGCCCTGGTTCCCCTGTTTGTTTTCATGGGGTTCATTGCCTATTATTCAGGGGTGAGCGCAAAGCTCTACGATGTGGCCTATCGGTGCATGGGCCGGGTCAGGGGAGGGCTTGCCATGGCCACCGTGGCCGCTTGTACCGCCTTTGGGGCGATCTGCGGATCCACCACGGCAACAGCCGCCACCATGGGCACCATCGGCTTGCCTGAGATGAAGCGCTACAACTACGGCCAGCGGCTTGCAACGGGCTGTGTTGCAGCGGGCGGCGGCATCGGCGTACTCATGCCCCCCAGCGTCATCCTTATCATCTACGGAATCCTGACCCAGCTGTCCATTGGCAAGCTCTTTATTGCGGGCATCATTCCCGCCTTTCTCATTGCCGCGCTCTTTATCGTGGCCATTGTGGTCTACTGTTCCATGTACCCGGAGCAGGGGGCCAGGGGAGAATACTTCACCCTGAGGGAGCGGCTCTGTGCCCTGCTGGAGATCTGGGAGACCGGGGTGGTGTTTTTTGTGGTCATGGGGGGAATGTTCTTCGGTTTTTTCACCCCGACCAAGGCGGGAGCTGTGGGATCGTTTGCCCTGCTTGTCATCGCAGTTGCCCAGAGAAAGCTCTCCTGGCAGAACTTTAAGAATGCTGTCTACGATACCCTCAAGACCTCGGCCATGGTGATCATGCTCGTGGCAGGTGCGACCATTTTCGGTCATTTCCTTGCCCTGACACGGATACCCATGGAGGGGGCCAACCTGGTGGCGACGTTGAACTGGCCGGGATGGGCCATCATCACCTTTATCTGCTTTATCTACCTGATCGGTGGCTGTTTCATCGACGCCCTGGCCCTGATCACCCTGACCATTCCGATCTTTTATCCCATCGTGGAAAGCCTTGGTTACGACCTGATCTGGTTTGGCGTGATCATCGTGCTCATCACCCAGATGGGCATCATCACCCCGCCCGTGGGGGTGAACGTTTATATCGTCAAGGGGCTTGACCAGGATGTGCCGTTGGAGGAGATATTCATCGGCGTGATTCCCTTTCTCATAGCCCTGTTTGTGGGAACGGCCATCATGATCGCATTTCCTTCCATTGCCACATTCCTGCCGAACCTGATCCGGTAGCAGGGGAGGATGTCAACGTGCCTGCCACTGCAGTAAGCCGTGGCAGGCACTGTTTGTCATATTTTAAATTGCTTGACCATCTGATCCAGCTCTTCGGCAAGTTTGGAGAGTTCCAGGGCGCTCAGGTTGACCTGCTGACTGCCTGAATTCATCTCCCCGGCCGCCTGACTTACTTCTGTAACTTCCCGGGTGACCTGGCCGGCAACCGTGGAGGTCTCATTTACGTTCTCGTTGACCTCCTGGACCCCGGACGCTGCCTGGCTGACATTGCTTGAGATCTCCTGGGTGGTTGCGGACTGTTCCTCAATGGCAGAGGCAACCGTGGTCACGATATCGTTTATTTCATCGATGACGGTCACAATGGTCTGGATCGCAGTCACAGATTCCGCAGTTGTGCCCTGGATCCCTGAAATTTTTGAATTGATCTCACTTGTTGCCTGGGCTGTCTGTTGCGCAAGAGCTTTGATCTCTTCCGCCACAACAGCAAACCCCTTACCGGCTTCTCCGGCCCTTGCAGCTTCTATGGTTGCATTCAAAGCCAATAGGTTTATCTGTTCGGAAATATCAGCAATGGTTTCCGTTACCTTGCTGATCTCTGCAGAGGCCTTGCCAAGTTCGTCCACCTTGCCCGAGACTTGCCGGGCCTGTGCCACCGCCCTTTGGGTGGTCGTGTTTCCCTTTGCCGTATTGTTTGAAATCTCCTGGATGGTTGATGTCATCTCTTCCGATGCAGCAACGATCATCTGAATATTGGTGGTGGTCTGCTCTGTTGCCGCAGCCACACTGTTCATGTTGGCGCTCATCTCCTCGGCAGCCGCAGCCACGGTATTGGATTTTTCAGCAGTCTGTTCCGAGTTTGAGCTGATCTGCTCTGAAATGGCTGAAAGCTCTGTGGATGAAGATGTCAGGGTCTGAATTCCGGTTGCGATGTCGTTGAGCATCTTTTTTAACGTCGTTGACATGTTGTTTAATGAGTCTGCAAGCAGGCCCACTTCATCTTTTTGCTGAATGTCGAGGCTTTGGGTGAAATCGCCTTTGGCCATGCTGTCTGCCAGGTCAACGGCCTGGGAGATCGGCTTAGTGATCAATTGAATGATCAGGGAACTGAACAGGATTCCTATGGCCGTGGCCACAGTAATGATGATCATCAGGGTACGTTTAGCTGTCTTTCCATCGGTTGCCATCTCTTTTTCCAGTTTATGCCCATGGGCTTCAATATGATCCCTTAACTGTTTGAGTGTGGCGGTCGTGGTTTTCAATGCCGGCATGGTTTCCTGGTCAAACACTGTTTCAGCCTTGTGTTGAGCTCCTTCAAGTTCAAATTCCAAGGTTTCAAGCGCTTCAAACAATGAAGCAAGACGTTCATAGGCTGGAACCGTTTGGCTTGTGAATATTTCATTTTTTTCGGCCGGGGTGGGAGCCGTGGCTATTGCCAGTGCGGATGCATGTAGCTTTTCATGGGGGGACGCTATTTTTTTAATCACAGCAGTAAATTCAGGCCACTCCCTCATCATATTCCTGACATTCCCGGAGTTTAACCATTGGGTAAACTTACATTTTGTATGATCTGTCTCGACTTCAAGTTCAGAGGCGTTTACGATTGCTTTAGAAACCTCCTGCACCCATTTTGAATGATCTGCGAGCCTGTGGGACAACTCAAGGCTTAACCCGGGATGGTTCTGCCGCCAGAGATCCTTAATCTTCCCGGCTGATTCATGGAGCCGCTTATGGGGGGCTTTGATTTTATCAAGGATATCTGCCATTTCAGGATTCAGGCTGGATAGAAGCCTGGCATCGTCACTGTTCAGAAATTTCCCCAGGGCACATTGGGTATGATCCAGTTGAGCATCAAGGGTTTTATCGTTGTCGGAGAAAAGATTTTCTATCTGAATCGCCCATTTAAGATGATCGATCTCCCTGTGCAGGATCTCCGCGTTGTACCCGGCTTCAACGGAAACGTTGTGGCTGTTTTGCAGTATGGCGTTGATGAGAACTGTGGAGACACCTCCGGCTACGAGAATGGACAGAATCAAAAAGCCGGTTAAGGTCCATAATTTTATTTTAATGCTCAAATCTTTAATCAATGGAAACATCTCCCCCTTAAAATCAAAAGTCCAATTAATTTTCAATCACAGAGACCCTATCGGGGACCATGGTAAAGGCTTATAAGTCTCGGTATTGGGGTTTATGCCTTTATGCTCATAAAAGCAACAAGATAAATGAAATTGTACTTTTCGCTTTGGGTTTCGGCAGGTTGTGGGCCGGGCAGATGGCCCTGGGACGCCAGCTGCACCAGTTGGGGAACAAGCCAAAGCCTTCCAATGGGGTCAGGAGCTTGACTTCTACGGTATTTGTGGTGTTTTTCACTGTTTTGCCATGGCAATTTAGGGAGGTTTATTCGGAATTACAAACAATAATACTGCATGGGGTCAATGCAAAAAAAACATTGGGCCGGACAAAATTTTTCCTTGACCGTCATGGGGTTGTTGGGTATATGTCCCGGAATATCCAACAACCCTATAATTAATGGAACATCATCGTGGCCTTACATACATTCATCAATTTTTATTTGAAACTTTTTTTTATTCTTACACCGTTTTTTGTGCTTTCGGCATTTATCTCCCTGACCCGGGGGGTCCAGGATGCTGAGAAAAAGAAGATCGCCGTCAAGGTGACCGTTGCTGTTATGGTCTGTTCGTTTGTGATCTATCTGTTTGGAAAGTATATCTTTGAGCTGTTCGGGATCACCCTGGACGCTTTCAGGATCGGTGCCGGCACCATTTTGTTCCTCTCGGCCCTGTCCATGATTTCGGACAACGGGGATACGGAAAGCCAGGGAGACAACAGGGATATTGCGGTTGTGCCCCTGGCCATGCCCATTACGGTGGGACCGGGTGTGATCGGGATCCTGCTCGTCATTGGTGCTGAAGCCGGTTCTTACACGGAAAAGCTCATCATTGGTGCGGCTCTTTTTTGTGCGGTGCTCACCGTGGGGGGGCTCCTCTACCTGTCATCCGGTGTGAAGCGACTTATCGGCGAGCAGGGGCTGTTGATCCTGCCCAAGGTCACCGGGCTTTTTGTCTCGGCCATTGCGGCCCAGATTATCTTTACCGGCATCCAGAATTTTTTGCATCTCGGGTAGGCAATGCCATGGTGCCTGCTCCTTTTGTTATAGAGCAGGCACACTTTGACATGGTCACGGTTTTCCTTGTTTTAGATCAGGCTGATCAGCATCCGGGTGGCCACCACCAGAAGCAGCACGGCAAATACCCGCTTGAGCTTTGGGACCGGCAGGCTGTGGGCCAGGCGAACCCCCAGGGGAGCCGTGAGTACGCTTGCCGAGACAATGCCTGCCAGGGCCGGAAGGTAGGCATAACCCAGGGAGTAGGCCGGCAGGCCGGCTGCATGTAAGCCGTTGTAGATGTACCCGAAGGTGCCGGCAATGGCGATGGGAAAGCCGATGGCGGCCGAGGTGCCGATGGCCTCGTGGACCGGGACGTTGCACCACATCATAAAGGGCACGGACAGGGTTCCCCCGCCGATGCCCACCAGGCTCGACACCCCGCCGATGATGTTGCCGACCCCGAACATGCCTGCGTTTCCGGGAACTTCCCTGGACGGTTTGGGTTTTTTGTTGGTGAGCATCTGGGCTGCCACGTAGTAGAGAAACACTACAAAGAAACCTTTTAGAAAGGGGCCTGAGAGCCGGGCTGCCAGGCAGGAACCGAGGAAGGTGCCGATGAGAATGCCCGGGATGACCCGCTTGACAATGCTCCAGTGTACGGCCCCGCGTTTGTGATGGGCCATGAAGCTCGATACCGAGGTGAAGATGATCGTGGCCATGGAGGTGCCAAGGGCCAGGTGCATGATGAACTCATTGGGTATCTTCTGCCAGGTCAGGCTTGCGACCAGCATGGGAACAATCACAAGTCCCCCGCCGATTCCGAGAAGTCCCGAGAGAATCCCGGCAAAAAGTCCCAGGACAATATAGACAATAATTACGGTCAGCATTAAAAGATTCCTTTAATTTAAAACGGTTTGTTCAATGTCCAGGATGTGCGATTCCATGGCCTGTTGGCTCATGGATGGATCCCGCTTCTCTAAGGCATCAATGATCTTAAGGTGGCCCGTGATGGAGACCCTTTTCCGGGTGTTGCTCTGGAGAAATTCGGACCGGCTCTCGTTCAGCAGATTGTTGAGGTTTGCGAATACCTCCTGCATCACCGTGTTTCCTGAGGCCTGGGCAAGCAGGCTGTGGAACTCCTGATCCAGGAGGTCGTCCGCCTCGTGTGCGAGAAGTTTCCGCTGTTGGTCGCACACGATGATCTTCAGGCGGTCCAGCTGGGCAGGGGAGATGGCGGATGCGGCAAGGCGGGCGATCTGGGGCTCCAGGCACTGCCGGAACTCCAGGATCTCCCTGATTCTTGTTTTCTCGGCTCCGATGGCCCGGGCCAGGGAGTCCACCAAAAGGGCATTGTTTCTGTCGCAGATATAGGTGCCGTCCCCCTGGCGGCTCTCAACCAGGTTCTTTTCCGCCAGGGCCTGGACCGCCTGCCTCACCGAGTTGCGGGATACCTTGAATCTCTTGGCAAGGGTGCGTTCCGGCGGCAGTTTGTCTCCGATGGAAAGCTCTCCCTGGCTGATCAGCTCCCGGATCTGCTCCACAATGGTCTCATAACGATAGGGTTTCATCTTTGATCTCCACATGGGTGAAATCGTCATTATAATCAAAATTGGTTCAACCATTACCATGGGGGGACTGATTTTTCAATGTTTGTATGAAATGGAGTGAGGCTGGCTGTTGGGGGCTCAAACGGGATCGCAGGCTGGAATATCTGTGTAAAGGTTGAACCAATTGTGCTGGTTCAACCTTTGCTCAGGCTGGCGGATTATCGTTGCTGCTTAAATTCCGGAGAGCCGATCCACAAGCTCCGGGGGCAGGGGGCAGGAGCAGTTTCCTCCTGGTCTCGCACAGACCCAGATGATCTCTCCCCGGGTGAGACAGCGGTCGCTTTTCTCCCGGAAAATGCCCAGCTCCCAGGTGATGCTGGTGTTGCCTATCTGTTTTGCGCGAACCCCGATCTCAATGAGGTCGTCAAAACAGACCGGGGCCAGGTATTCAATGGTTGACTTTACCAGGTGAAAATCGATGCCCTTTGACTTGACGGCACCCATGTAATCGTAGTCAAGGAATCTGAGATATTCGGTCAGGGCCGTGTCAAAATAGGTGAGGTAGTGGGCGTTGAACACCACGCCCTGGGCGTCGATCTCAGAATATCGAACCCGGAGGGGAAAAAAGAAATCAAACGTGTTTCGCTTCATTGTAAAGGGATCTCCTTTCGTTGTTGACGACGATGGGAATCTCTGCTTGTTTAATGAGGGTGAACGATGTTCACAATAGGTATAACAGGTGATTTTTTGCAAGCGTTTTTTTCCCGGGTAGTAAAATTTATGAGAAAAAAATCCCCTGTCCCCTTGATCTTGTGGCAACTATGATGCTATTCAAAGTACTTCTACAACGTTTGTTAACCTGACCCGGGATTGAAATATATGATGATTTCTCGATCTGTTGTTGATTTCACGCTGGATGCCTCCCAGGAGATCCTGACTGTAGATTCCCACACCGCCGGCGAATCCACCCGCCTTATCCTCCAGGGTGTCGGGCCGGTTCCGGGCCGGACCATGGCGGAGAAACTTGCGAATTTCAAGCGGGATTTTGATCACGTTAGGTGTCTGCTCACCCAGGAACCCAGGGGTGGAAGCGGTGTGCTTGCCGCCATGGTCACCGGGGGGGTGAGTAAAGGCGCTGACTTCGGCCTCATCTACATGGATGCGAAACGCTATCCCTATCTCTGCGGTCACGCCACCATGGGTGCCGTTGCCACCCTGGTGCGAACCGGTATCCTCAAGGTGGTTGACGGCGAAAATCCCATCACCATCGATACCCCCTCCGGTCCCATGACCGCCATTGCATTTGTCAGGGATCAGAAGGTTACGTCCGTTGCCGTCACCATGGTCCCCGCCTTTGTCCACAGTACTGCCAATACCATTGAGGTGCCGGGTTTCGGCCCGCTTTCCGTGGACCTTGTCTATGCCGGCGGTTTTTTTGCCATGGTGTCGTCCGGTGACACGGGCATGGACCTTGGGGTGGAAAACAGAAAACAACTGACGGATCTGGGTATGAAGATCATCGACGCCGCCAATGACCAGCTTGAGGTAAGTCACCCGTTGCGATCAGGCGTCTCCACCGTGGATGTGGCCGAGTTCTATGATCCCCATATGCACGAGATCCTGGAGGGGCGAAACGTGGTGATTTATGGTGAGTCCCACATGGACAGGTCTCCCTGCGGCACGGGAACCACGGCAAAGCTGGCCCTTCTTCACCACTACGGAAAGATAAAAATCAACCAGGCCCTGACCAACTACAGTCCCCTGAACACCGCGTTTGAGGGAGAGATCGTCGACCTGACACGGGTGGGCGAATTTGACGCCGTTGTGGTCCGGATCAGGGGAAATGCACAGATAACCGGGGTGCACAGGTTTATGGTCGATCCTGATGACCCCTTTCAACAAGGATTTATGCTCTGATGACACAGCCGCCCGTTCCGGATATTGTCTTCATCAACGGCATTGTCAGGACCCAGGATCCTGACAATCCCGTTGTCCAGGCCGTTGCCGTAAAGGATGACCGCATCCTTGCCGTTGGAAATACGGAAACCATACACGCCATGGCATCAAACCAGACACGGGTGGTGGATCTCGGGGAAAGGCTCATGGTCCCGGGATTCACCGATGCCCATTTTCACTATTTTGACTGGGCCCTGAACGCAGACAGCATCGACCTCTCAACTGCGACCTCCTTTACCGGCATGACAACCATGGTGGCTGGGAAGGCCCGGGCCGCAGGACCGGGCGGCTGGGTGATCGGCAACGGGTTCAACGAAACCGACTGGCCCGAGAACCGGATCCCGGACCGCCATTACCTGGACCGGGCAGCGCCGGATAATCCCGTATGCATCTGGCGGTGCGACCTCCACCTGGCCGTTGCCAACTCCATGGCCCTTGACCTTGCCGGCATCACCCCTGACACGCCGGATCCTTTCCTGGGGGTGATTGACAGGGATGGGGATGGGGTGCCCACCGGGGTGCTGAGGGAGCTTGCCCCCAACCTTGTGCGCCAGGTGGTCCCGGAACCGACCGAGGAGGTCCTGCTTCAGACCATGGAGCAGGGATTCAGGATTCTCCACTCCCTTGGCATTACCGCCATCCACGATATCCGGCTCATGGGGGGGCTTGACGGGGCCGCCTCCCTCAGGGCGTGGCAGAAACTCAGGGAGCAGGAGCGCCTTCATATCCGCTGCCATGTCTCCCTGCCCGGGGAGATGACCGACCAGGCCGTTGCCCTGGGATTGAGAACCGGCATGGGGGATGACCTGCTCAGGATCGGCCATCTGAAATTTTTTGCCGACGGCGGCATGGGGGCCAGGACCGCCTGGATGAACCAGCCTTACCTGGATGCGGAATCGGGCATGCCCCTCACCCCTGTTGCCGAGCTGGAAGAGAAGATCCAAAGGGCGGACAGGGCTGGGTTGAGCGTGATGGTCCATGCCATCGGCACCCGTGCCAACCATGAGGTGGTGGCCCTGCTCAAGCGGATCCGGGAACGCGGGGGATTCTCAGTTAGGGTTCCCCACCGCATCGAGCATGTGCAGATGATTGAGCCTGCTGACCTTGAGGAACTTGCCGCCCTTGAAAACGTGACAGCCTCCTGCCAGCCCAACAATCTGAGTCTCGACATCTCCATGGTGGACCAGTGTGTCGGGGAAAGGGGACGCTTCACCTATATGCTCAAGGGCATCCTGGACAGCAACATTCCCCTGATCCTGAGCTCGGATGCCCCGGTGTGCAATCCAAGGCCCCTTTCCGGCATCTTTTCCGCCGTGAACCGCACCCGGATGGACCGAACCCCTGTGGGGGGATGGCATATGGAGCAGGCCCTGGGGGTTGACGAGGCGGTGAAGGGCTATACCATTGCCCCTGCCGTTGCTTCCTGCCAGGATCATTGTCTTGGGAGTATCACCCAGGGAAAGTATGCGGACCTGACCGTGCTTGAACAGGATATCTATGCCATGGATCCCCTTGATATTGCGGATGTCCGGGTGGATCTGACGGTGTTCAACGGGAGGATCGTCTATTCGCGTAATGGAAGCTGACCCGTCCCCGGCCAGGGGAGGGCGATCTTACCCTGTTGGAAATAGTTTAACCTCTAAGCGCCTGAACCCAGGCGATCGGATGAATGGATGACGAACGGAAAATCGTGGAAACCCTGGGCGCTTCTCTCTCCATCCCTTTCGGCAGTGTTTCTGCTGCTGGTGATCCCCGTATGCTTTGTGGTGGTGTACAGCTTCTGGCTCAGGGCCCCCAGCGGCGGCGACATCCCGGCATTCCAGTGGGGAAACTATGCCAAGTTCTTTGCTGATTTCTTCTACCCCTCCCTATTAATAAGGACCATCCGGGTGGCCCTGGAGACGGTGGTGCTTTGCCTGGTCATGGGGTATGTGCCGGCCTATTTCTTCTACCGGACCGAATCACGGTTCAAGCCGGTGCTGATGATCCTGATCATGCTTCCCTTCTGGATCAGCTTTATCATCCGAACCCTGAGCTGGATCAACATCCTTGGGGATTCAGGCCTGATCAACCATCTGTTGTTGAAAGCAGGGCTCATCTCCTCTCCATTTTCCATGCTATACAACGAGGGCGCCGTGCTCATGGGGCTTCTCCAGTACCTGCTTCCCTTCATGATTCTCAATATCTACGTGAGCCTGGACGGGATAGATAAGAGTCTCACGGAAGCTGCCACAAGCCTCGGCTGCACCGAGTGGCAGGCGTTCCGGGAGGTGACCCTGCCGTTGAGCCTGCCCGGGGTGAGCGCCGGCTGCCTGCTTGTCTTTGTTCTCACCTGCGGCACATACCTGCCTCCCATGATCCTTGGGGGCCCCGGGAATGACATGATCGCAAACCTCATCTTCAAACGGATCATCGGCACCCTGGACTGGCCCTTCGGATCAGCCATCTCGACCCTGCTTCTGGGGCTGCTCGGCGTCATCGTATACACCTATAACCGCTATCTGGGCATTAACCAGATCTTCAAGAGCCTGAGGTGAGACCCATGAAACTGTTTTCAGGATGGTCCCTTATCCGGGCCTACACCCTCCTTGTCTATGTATGGATGTTCACTCCCATTGTGGCCGTGGTCCTCCTCTCCTTCAATCCCCAGCAGTTCGGGTCGTTTCCCATGGAGGGCTTCAGCTTCAAGTGGTATGTGAAGCTTGCCCATAATGCCACCATCCTCACGGCGTTCAAGAATTCCCTGGTGCTGGGGTCCATCACTTCCGTTCTTGCCACGGCCATTGGAATTCCTGCGGCCATGGCCTTTGTGCGGTATGAATTCCGGGGCAAGGAGGCTATCAACACCCTGCTTCTGGCACCCATCATGATTCCCGAAGTGGTCCTGGGGGTTGCCCTGCTTCTCTTTCTCCGCTGGCTCCAGCAGCCCAAGAGTTTTCTTCTGCTTGTCATCGGCCATGTGGTGCTCACCCTTCCCTATGTGCTGCTGGTGGTCCAGGCAAGGCTTGTGGGCATACGGAAGGAGTACGAGGAGGCGGCCCTCTCCCTGGGTGCCAGCCCCTTCCAGACATTCCGGGAGATCACCTTTCCCCTGCTTGCCCCGGCGGTTTTTGCGGGCATGCTCTTTGCCTTCACCATCTCCTTTGATGATGTGACGGCAACCCTTTTCTGGGCAACGGCCAGGAATCAGACCGTGCCTGTTCAGATCTTCGGCATGCTGAGAAACTCCATCAGTCCGGAGATCAATGCACTTGGGGCCGTGATGATCGTTCTCACGGTTTCCCTTCCCCTTGTTGCGGGCTATGTGTCCCGCAGGTTTGCCAGGGGCAGCCAAGCTTAGAGACCTGTTGACGGCCTGGAACACGGTGTGACGGGCCCATTGATTTAATACCCTAACAAGGAGGCTCCATCCATGGAAAACGAGGTTAAGCACCATCTTGATACGGTTCATGAAGCGTTTAACGAGAAAAAGATCTCACGGCGGGAATTCGTAAAATACCTCGGCATGGCAGGAGCTGCAGCAGGCCTTGTGGGCGGCCCCTTTGGCGCGGTACGGAACGCCTTTGCTTCAAAATCCATCACCTTCCACGGCTGGGGCGGCACCGTGGCCGAAGCCTTCAGGAACCATGCTTTTGACCCCTATCTTACGGCCAGCGGCGTTAATGTGGTGAGTGCGGCCTTCACCGGCATGGATGCTTTTCTGACCCAGGTCAAGGCCTCCATTCCTCCGGGGGGAGAGTTCAACCTTGCCCATTTGAGCGCGGTGTTCGACTATGCCCGGTACAATGATCTCGGGTTCGGCGTGGAGCTGGACGAAGCCAAGATTCCCAACCTTGCCAAGGTGATGCCCAAGATGCTCGATACCCTGCGGGACATCTCCAAGGGTACCCTTTCCGCCGTTCCCTATGATCTGGGCCAGACCGGCATCGCCTACAATACAAACATGATTTCCAAGGAAAAGGCTGAAGAGCTTGGTGCAGCCCTTTTGTGGGATAAGACCCTCAAGGGAAAGATCTCAAGCTGGGGGGCTGATTTCAGGACCAACATCTGGTATGCCGCCCTGTATACGGGCCAGGATCCCAACAACATCAAAGACCTCAATGCCGTATGGAACGCCCTGAAACAACAGCGCAAGCTTGTGAAAAAGTACTGGGAGTCCGGGGCTGAGCTCATGAGCCTCCTGGCCAACGGCGACATCTACGCCACCACCGCCTATTCCGGCAGGGTGGCCACCCTCCAGAAGCAGGGACATCCCATTGCATACATGGCTGTCCCCAATACCTATTCCTGGATGGAGTACATCTATGTGCTCAAGGGAACCGATCTTGAGGTGGCCCAGAGCCTCCTCAACTTCATGCTGGAGCCCAGTTGCTCCATCGCCGTTGCCGAGGCCCAGGGCTATCCCTCGAGCCTGGATCCCACAAAGGTTCCCATGCCCGAGTCTGTACAGCAGCTACCCGCATATGATCCCACGGGAAAACTCGACGGTTTTCTCTTTGCCGATCCCGCTTATTGGAATGGTCACCAGGTGGAGTGGGCCGAGAAATGGGACAGGGTCCGGGCCGGCTGATTCCCGGGGTCAGGCTTAGCTTATTAGCTTATTGTATGGGGTCAGGCTTTCCTTATTGTGCACAATTACAAAAGCCTGCCCCCGTTTCTCAAGGCTTAGCTTAACAATCAATGGGGTCAGGCTTAGCTTATTAGCTTATTCGGTCCATTAAAGCTGAAGTCCGGAAGTTGTGTATTAACCTTGCTTGGAGAGAGATGTTGAAGAAAGAGAAGGATCCCGCGTTCGTTAAATTCAGGGGAATCGTGAAGCGTTTTGGAAAGGTCACTGCAGTCGAAGCCATGGATCTCGATATTCCGGAGGGGGCCCTTGTGACCCTGCTGGGCCCGTCCGGCTGCGGCAAGACAACCCTTCTAAGGATGCTTGCAGGTCTTGAGAGTCCCACCCATGGGGATATCATCATCAAAGGAAAACGGGTCAACGACACCCCCATCCACAGGCGGAATCTCGGCATGATCTTCCAGAACTATGCCCTTTTTCCCCACAAGACCATTTTTGACAATGTGGCCTTTGGTCTCAAGTACCGGGGGATTCCCAGGGATGTGATGAAAGATAAGGTGTTGGCAGCCCTGGAGATGGTGCGGCTTCCAGGGGTTGAAAACCGGATGCCGTCCCAGCTCTCGGGCGGGCAGCAGCAGCGCATCGCCCTTGCCCGGGCCATTGTGATCGAACCGGATGTGCTTCTCATGGATGAGCCCCTCTCCGCCCTGGACGAAAATTTAAGGGAGGATATGCGAAGGGAGATCGACAAGCTCCAGCAGGACCTGGGGGTGACCACCATTTTTGTCACCCACGACCAGCGGGAGGCCCTTTCCATGTCCGACAAGATCGTGGTGATGAAGGACGGGCGGGTCCAGCAGGAGGGAACACCCATTGAGGTGTACAACAACTCCGCCAACCATTTTGTGGCCGATTTCCTGGGCCACTCCAATTTCATCGGTTCCACTGTGGAGGCTCCGGAAAACGGGCGAATCAGGGTCCGCCTCGACGATGGGAGCAGCTTTTTGACCAACCCCTCGGAAACATTCAACCCCGGCGACCGGGCCGATATCGTGATCCGGGCCCAGAAATTTGCGATCAACCATCGATCCGACCAAGGGGAGCTTGCCGGCATGAACGTCCTGTCCGGCCGTATCCGGGAGCGAAACTACATGGGCGGGGAGGTCAGTTATTATGTGGAACTCGCCAATGGCGAGGTGATCCACGTGATCAATCTTGTTAAGCGAAATCCCTTCAGGCGGGGCGACGACGTCACCATCGCGGTGGACCCGGAAAACTGCCGTTTGTTAAGGGAACTCCCATAAAATTATTGGTTTCTCCGTAGGGCGGGGCGTGGCAGGGGGCAGCTTCTGACTTAAGGGATTTTCCGTTTGTTCGTGGGCGATTTTATGGTATAGTCCCTCCATGCCACGACAAGCTAGAATAGATGCTCCCGGAGCTCTGCACCATGTTATCGCACGGGGGATAGAGTGCAGGAGGATTTTCCATGACGATCTGGATATGGAGAATTTTATAGTCCGGCTTGGGAAAGCGCTTCTGATTTCCCAGACCAGCTGTTTTGCATGGGCTTTGCTTCCAAACCACTTCCATCTCCTGCTCAGAACAGGCACCCGCCCCATATCCTCGGTGATGAGCAGTCTGTTGACAGGCCACGTCATGGCTTTTAATCGCCGTCACCAGCGAAGTGGGACGCTATTCCAGAACCGGTATAAATCGATCCTCTGCCAGGAGGAGGGATACCTCAGGGAGCTGCTGCGCTATATCCACCTCAACCCGATCCGGGCAAATGTGATTCCGGACCTCAATGCCCTGGATTCCTATCCTTTTGCCGGTCACGCTGCAATCATGGGGAGTATTTCTAACGGATGGCAGAACATCGACCATGTGCTGATGCTGTTTGCAGACCAGCCTTCCCTTGCGCGCCACGGCTACCGGCAATTTGTGGAACAGGGGCTCAACGCAGGCAGGCGACCGGAGCTGACCGGCGGGGGCCTTGTCAGGAGCTGCGGTGGGTGGGCTGCTGTTAAAAGCATGGGCAAGGAAAGGGCGCACCTGAAAAGCGATGAACGCATCCTGGGGGATTCCGATTTCGTGGAACAGGTGCTGCGGAGTGCCAACGAATCCATGGAGCGACGGCATGCTCTCAAATCTGTGGATTTCAGCCTTGACCAGCTCGCAGCCAGGGTTGGGGAACTCTTATCCATTGCCCCGGAGGAGATATTCAAGCCTGGCAAACAGCCGTTAAAGGTCAGGGCAAGGAGTCTGTTCTGTTACTGGGGGGTCCATGAACTCGGCCATACCATGACAAGCCTTGCCAGAGAGCTTAACCAGTCCCAGCCCGCAGTAAGTATCAGTGTTCGCCGGGGCGAAGCCATTGCCAGGGCCATGGGCTGTTCGCTTCTGAAATAGTAGAAACTTATAATTTTATGGGCGTCCCCAACATTCCGTCCCCAACATTCTTATGGGTACTCCACCCAGATCTCGTGATCATTTTGGCCGACAGGTTTATTTTTCCCCGGTGCATGGCGTTCTCCTGTATTCGAAGTCGATCTCGCCCGTGTCGGTTTGGATGATGTAGGCCGGGATTTCCCGTCCCGAGCCGTCTCTTCTTACCCGGGTTGCGATGTCAACCACATGGTCCGTGTCAACCCTGATGTCGCAGTTCAGCGACTGCTGGAGGGCAAGGCCCGCCACATAGATGTGGTGGAACTGCATGCCGTAGCTACGGCTTTTGTGGGCGATGGCCTGGATTTCATTCTCGTTGTCATTGACCTGGGTGACCAACGGTACATTGAAATAGGTGGTGATCCCTTTTCTGTAGAGGGCCTGGGTGATCTCCTGCTGTCTTGGGGTCAGCTCTTTTGCGCAAATGACCCAGGTCTCAACCTCGATCCGCAATGGATTTGCAACGGAAAGGGTGTTCAGGGTGCCAAGGGTCCCGATAAGGCCATGGGTAAAGGTGGCTGGATCATGGATAAGATCAAGGGACCGGATTCTCAGGCAGTTGACGTGTTGGATCTCTTTTAACCCATGGACCAGCAGTTTTATTCTTGAGGCTGATTTTCCGGGGTCCTTCCCTTTGGACACAAGCACCACATCGGTGATCTCCCGGTTGGCTTTTATGTAATGGATGTCAGTGTCCGTGTAATCGGTTTCAAGCTCCACCCGGGTTTTGTGGACCCGGGCAAGGGTGGCGGAGTCCAGGGAAGCCAGGGAGCGGCCAAGGCCTGGGTGGGCCTTGAGGGCAGCTTTCGCAGCTACATATCTTTCCGGTTCGAATTCGTGGGCTTTTCGGCGTTTGGACCGGTCAGGGCGGGAACCCAGGATCAGGGAGTCGTCGCCAAGGGTCGCCATGTACCTTACGTCAATGGTGCCCTCTTCGTTGACCCGGATCATCTCAAGGTCGTTGGCAACCGGGGCGAACCGGTTAAAGTAATCCGGGGTGTAGGGGGTTCTGAGCCAGAGGAAACCGGGATTGTCCCGGTCCTTTTCAACGACCCAGCCGCTGGTGTTCCAGTCCATCTTTCCGATGGGGGTTGCCGTACATATCCTGGGAATGCTTCTGTCTGACACATGGGCACGAAGATAACGGCCGGCCTCGATTCCCTTGGATAGGGGGGACCAGTATACGCTGTTGCCGTGGATGGGGCTGCAGGGGATGTAGATGTAATGGAGTTCAGCCCCGGCTCCCCTGAGCAGCTGAAACAACCTGGCAAGTTCTGGGCCTTTGTCGTTGCAGTTTTCAAGAAACGGGGTCTGGACGTAAACGGCAATGCCACCTTTCACGAGTTCGGAGATGATGGAGAGACTCCGGACCGAGACTTCGTCCGGATGGATAAAGTGGGTGGCGACTTCGATCCTCTTTCCCGCCTGCATGAGCTCAAGGTTCTTTGTCCTGAGGTAGTTGAGCCAGCGGGCGTTATCCTTTAAAAAGAGATCGGGATAGTAGGCCACGGACCGGGTGGCAAGCCTCAGGGTTTGGACATGGTCGATGGTTTCCAACCCGTCGATGGCATGCTCCATGTTGCTGGGGTTGAGAAAGGGGTCGCCCCCGGTGATCACGATCTCCTTTATAAGAGGTGAGTTCCTGACGTGTTCAACTGCATCCATGACATCGTTGATGCCGGGATTTTGTTCGTTCCTTGAGTCCTTGTGCTTCCTGAAACAGAACCTGCAGTAGACCGGGCAGGACATGTTGAGGAGGAAAATCACCCGGTTCTGGTACATCTGCTCCAAAAGCCCCTGGTGGAACTGGCCGATCCAGGTGTTGGTATGGCCCACCGGGTTGAGCTCCTCTTTAAAAGGTAGGTATTGACAGGCCACGTTTCTCGAGATCCGCATCTGGCGGATGGTGTGCATGGAAAATCGCACGGGGTAGGTGTCTATCACCTGGTTGATGGCGTCGGTATCACTCTTTGGGATGATCTGGTTGGCAATGGTTTCGATCTGGTCTGCATGGTGGACGGTGATGCAGTTTGCCCCCGGAATGAGTTGTTCAAGGATGGGCAGAAGAACCATGCCAGGAAAAGGGATGCCGTTGATGGTAACGGGATTGACCGCGGTTGAATCGGCCTGTTCAATCTGGCTGAGCATCTCCCGGAGGAAACCATGGCTGTCCCTGGCAAATCCTGTTGCGTGGAGGAGGTTGTCGTAGGAAGAGGGGGTCGGTCCCCGGGAGATCAGGTCAAAGAACAAAGGTCCCAGGAGATTTTCCGCTGTGAAATTTTCCAAAAAATCGACAATGGCAGCTTCGATTTCATCAATGGATACGGTTATGGTGTCGCCTGAATTGCTGAAGGTTACATTATAGCGTGGGTAGGGTTGTTCCATGATCATCCATTCCTTTGTTTGTCCATGGTGTTTTCTATTTGCTCTACATTACCTGGTCTGATTAATCAACAATAATTCGCAGCAAGGAACGGCGTTCTGATATTTGTTGTTTTAGTCTTTTTGGCGTGGTATGGAATCTCAACCCATAACAAAGTAAATTATAGCCTTTGGAGGTGCCTATGAAACGACGAATCCATCGCCTGATGATCGTAACGGTTTCCTTTATCGTCTTTGCCTGCGGTTGCCAGCCGACGCCTGTTCGTCTGAAGGAGTCCCAGGTTAATTCAACGTTTCCCCATAGTTCAGAGCTGCCCTTTGACGCCTACATGGAAAAAACACGGCAGATGGTGGAACAGACCCGGGAGGACCTGGAGGACCTGAACGGGCCGGGCCGGGCAGAAATCATTGGGGCCAACACACCGTTTGAGCTGGTGCCCGACCCTGCATGGTATCCCCAAAACGATGATGGGAAATTTGCCAATGGTGTTCTCCTGATCCACGGCCTGTCGGATTCCCCCTATCACATGCGCCAGATCGGCAACCATCTTCGGGACAAGGGGTTCCTGGTCAGGGCCATGCTGCTTCCGGGGCATGGCACCGTGCCCGGGGATCTGATTTCCGTCAGGTATGAGGAGTGGATCAAGGCTGTCCGCTACGGTGTCCAACGCATGGCTCCCAGGGTGGAGCGACTTTTTGTGGCAGGCTTTTCCACCGGCGGCGCTCTTGGGGTTTACCACAGCCTTGTTTATGACGACATTCAGGGGTTGCTTCTTTTTTCTCCCGCCCTGGCAGTCAAGAGCCCTATGGCGTTCCTGGCTCCTTTGGTCTCCTTCGTAAAGACCTGGCTTGGCAAGGAGGATGATCTTGATTTTGCCAAGTACGAGTCCTTTACCACCAACGCAGGTGCCCAGATCTATAAATTGACCCAAGCCATTGATCAGTTGGTAGAAGAGAAGGGGAAGCGGCTGTCCATCCCCGTATTTACCGCCCTGAGCCATGAGGATGCCACAGTTGATGCCGAATACTATATTAAATTTTTCGAGAACTATGTGACCCATCCCCAAAGCCGGGTCCTGCTTTATACCAGCAGGCCTTTGCCTGAACTTGCCGGCAATTCCAGGGTCGAGCTGCTCAATAGTCGTGTTGACAAGGAGGACGGAAGGCCGATCGTGAATTTTGCCCACACCTCCATTACCCTGCCGCCCCATGATCCCCACTACGGGAACCAGGGGGAGTACAGAAACTGCCTCCACTACGGGCGGAGTTCGGAAGAACGGCGAATCTGTCTTAGTGGCAAGGCTTTGGTATTGGGGGAGAAGGGTTCCAAAGATCCCGAAAGTCGCAAAAAATATGAAACTCTCCAGCGGCTCACCTATAATCCCCTTTATGAGGATATGATGGACCGCATGGACAGCTTTCTTCTTCTGGATTGACCTATATTAGGGGACAGATTTAAAGTCTGTCCCCTAATGGAACAAAAATATATCCACTCAAGTGGAATGACGCCTGAGTGAGTAATGTTTGTCAAATCAACAGTTTATCTCCTCATGGAAAGGGTTTTTGAAAATGGTTCAGTAAAAAAACGAAGATTATTTTAAGAAAACGTTTGACAGAAGTTAGAAAGTCAGGTAGTTTCGCTGAGTCTTTGTGAGACGGGAGTTTCTCTCTCACGGGGATTTTTTTTGTTTTGATCTTTGAAAACTGGTTAGTGACATATAAAGATGAAGCGTGTCTTTTGGGTGCTTTTGAAAGCACGTAAAAGATATTCAAAGAATTTAACTGGAGAGTTTGATTCTGGCTCAGAATGAACGCTG